>JADLBH010000041.1 GCA_020847855.1 Fimbriimonadaceae bacterium | reverse complement strand
ATCGCCTTGCGACCGACGCCAAGCAGGACGACGTCCACTTCGACCTCCTTTGTCTCGCCCCCTTGTTTCACGGTGCAGAGCCAACCCTTCTTCGTCTTCTTTGCGCTCTCGAGCGAGGCCCCGGTGAGCACGTCCATGCCCTGCCGGGTGAGCAGCTTGCCCAACTCGTTCCCCAGGTCCTCGTCGAACATGGGGATCACCCTCGGCATCATCTCCACCAGGGTCACCTTGGTGCCCAGCCCATTGAAGACATAGCCGAACTCGACCCCGACCGCCCCGGCGCCCAAGATCAACATGCGCTCCGGGACAAACGGGGCGGTCACGGCATCGTCGCTCGTCCAAACCCCGTCCTCGCGCCCGCCTTCCAGGCCAGGGACCTGAAGGTAGATCACGGCCGAGCCCATCGCTAGAATGAAGTTCTTCGCCGTCTTCTTAGCCTTCTTCCCGTCCTTCTCGATCTCGATCGTGTTCGCATCCACAAACCGGGCGAAGCCCTCGATGTGCTCGATCTTGTTCTTCTTGAAAAGCATTCCCACGCCGCCACGGAGCGTGGTGACGATCTTGTCCCGTCGCGCCCCGAACTGCTCGAAGTCCACCTCGACCTTGCCGCTCACCTTGATCCCAAGGTCATTGGCGTGGAGCACGTCTTGGTATCGCTCCACC
This sequence comes from Fimbriimonadaceae bacterium, assembly GCA_020847855.1. Lineage (GTDB taxonomy): Bacteria > Armatimonadota > Fimbriimonadia > Fimbriimonadales > Fimbriimonadaceae > JADLBH01. Next base: position 9,988 of record JADLBH010000041.1, on the reverse strand, counting down.
GTTGCGATCATCGCCTTGCTCGGGATGCATCCCCAGTTGAGACAAGTTCCGCCAAGGTACTCCTTCTCCACCACCGCTACCTTGGCTCCGAGTTGGGCGGCACGGATCGCGGCCACATAGCCGCCCGGCCCGGCTCCGATGACGATCAAATCGAGGTCGAACTTTTCTTGGGACATGGGTTTGCCTAGAGGGAGCGTGCCAGGGCCGGAATCAATGCTTCGGATCAAAGAATCGGCTGCGGAAGGTGCGGGCGCCACAGACGCGGAGAGGGCGCTCGCCCCGCTCCCTGGCTGCGGCATCGCAGGCTCCTTTGGCACGCGACGAGTGTACCGAGAACCTACGAAGGGCCCAAGCTACGAACCACCGACTGCCCTGGTATCATCCGTGCCCGATGCGACACCTACTCGCCCTCTCCGCCGTCCTCGTTTTGGCAGGCTGCAACACCGGACCCAGCCTGGTCGGGACTTGGGACGTCACCGGCATCCCGAACATGCCCGCCGGTGCTACGTCAACGATGAGCTTCGCCGCTCCAGACAAGCTCACAATGGTTATGCACTCGGACGTACCGATCCCCTCAGCGAAGGCAACGATGACGGCCACGATCAACGGCACCTACACGCTCAAGGGCGACGTTCTCACGATCAAGGCTTCCTCGGCGGACCTCAAGTTCGAAGGGCTCCCCGCGCAACTGAAAACCCTCGCGGAGCAGGACGCCGAGACGGGCAAGAAGCAAATGCTCGACGAGATCAACAAGAACCCGGACGGCAAGATCAAGTGGGAGGGCGCAGACAAGGTCACCGTGAGCGGGTCAGGCTCGACGATGACCTTGACGCGCCAGAAGGGCTAGTCTCTAGGCGACCGTCACCGCGTCGCATAGGTATACGTCCTGGATCGCTTGAAGGAGGGCAACGCCCTCCTTTTGCGGCCGCTGGAACGCCTTGCGACCGCTGATCAGGCCGGTACCCCCCGCCCGCTTGTTCACGACGGCGGTCCTGACGGCCTCCGCCATATCGTTGTCGCCGCTGGCTCCGCCCGAGTTGATGAGGCCGGATCGGCCCATGAAGCAGTTCGCGACCTGATAGCGCGTCAGGTCAATCGGGTGGTCGGAGGTGAGCTCGGTATAGATCCGCTCATCGAGCTTGCCATAGGACGATCCGCCCGTGTTCAACGCGCGAAAGCCCCCGTTGCACTCGGGCAGTTTCTGCTTGATGATGTCGGCCTGTATGCTCACCCCCAGATGGTTGGCTTGGCCCGTGAGGTCGGCCGCGGTGTGATAGTCGGTGCCGTCCTTCTTGAACGCCGGGTTGCGCAAATAGCACCAGAGCACGGTCGCCATACCCAATTCGTGCGCGTGATGGAAAGCCTCGCTCACCTCGACGATCTGGCGCGACGACTCCTCGCTACCAAAGTAGATCGTCGCACCCACGGCCACCGCGCCCATGTCCCACGCTTGATCCACGGAGCCGAACATGATCTGGTCAGCCTTGTTCGGGTACGTGAGGAGCTCGTTGTGGTTGACCTTCACCAAGAACGGTATCTTATGGGCGTACTTTCGAGCCACGGCCCCGAGGACGCCGAACGTGGACGCAACCGCGTTGCACCCTCCCTCGATCGCCAACTCGACGATCTTCTCCGGGTCGAAGTAGTCAGGGTTCTTGGCAAAGCTCGCACCTGCGCTGTGTTCGATTCCTTGATCCACTGGCAAAATGGAGAGATAGCCCGTGCCACCGAGCCGGCCATGATCGAACATCTGCTGAAGGCTCCGCAAGACCTTCGGCGAGCGGTCCGAGGCCGCATACACCCGGTCCACGAAGTCAGGCCCAGGCAGGTGGAGGCGCGATCGAGCGATAGTATGACACTCGTGTCGAAGCAGGTCGTCCCCACCCAAGAGCTCTTCGATCTGACCCACGACGCCGGATGCCGTCAATGCCATAGCCAAAGTGTATCCGACCGGGCGAGGGGCCCGATGCCGCAACTGACCTTCGCCGATTTCGGTAAGACAAGCCAACGGGCAGGAGCCTGTGCCCGCACACACCACATGACAAAAGTCCCGCTCGCTCTCATTGCAATCTTGGTCTCCAACCCAGCTTGGGCGGACATGACCCTCCGCGACGCGCTACGGATCGCGAGGGAGAACAACGGCACGGTGCAAGCGGCGTATCTGAGCTACCGGTCCGCGATGGCCGACGAAAGGGCGAGCTACGCGGCCTTCCTTCCCACCGTCACCCCCACCCTCCGACAGGAAAACGGCCGCCTGAACAACCTGACGGGCCTGGGTCGCGGTGGTTCGAACATTGACACGACCGACGCGGGCGTCACTGCGACGTGGCTCATCCTGGACAACGGGAGTCGGATCACGAACCACCGGACTTCGCGCCTCGTACGGGAACAGGCCGAGTTCACCGCCCTGGACACGCTCCGCAACGTGCTCTTCAACGTCCACACGAGCTTCTACAACGCATTGAGGGCGCAAGAGCTCTTGGCGGTCCAGTCCAGTGGTGTCCAGCGTGCCAAGGAGATCCTGGATCGGGCGATCCTGAGCGAGGAGCTCGGGGCCGGAGCCAGGAAGGACATCCTGCAGGCTCGTGCCGACTATCTCAATGCCCAGGTGAGCGAGCTCGCAGCGCAAAACCAAGTCACCACGTCCCGGTCGAGCCTTTGGGCCGTCATCGGCTACAGCGAGCCCGAAATGCCGAAGCTCGTCGGTCCCGCAGACCTCGACCCCCAAGCCGCGCTGCCCCCCCTGGAGGACGCGACTCGGCAGGCACTGGAACAAAGGGCCGACCTCCAAGCTTCCCGGATCGGCATTGCCTCCAGCCAAACCGCCGTAGACTCGGCCAAGCTTGCCAACGGGTTCATCTATTCCCTCAGCGCACAGTACAACCGCTCCTTCTCGGAAAGCGTCTTCGACCGGTCGGGCCTCGTCCTCGAGGCCAGTTTCCCGCTCTACGACGGGAGTCGAAGCCGCGAGCGCGTGAAGAGTGCGGAACTTGACTTCCAATCGCGCCAAAAGGCGTACGAACAGTCGGTCCGGGTCGCGACCGCGGAGGTGGAGTCCGCCTGGAAGGAGCAGACCCAGAACGGGGAGCGGATTCGTGCGGCCAAGATCGCGAGGGACGCTGCCCTGCAAAACTACGAGGCCGCGACCGAGGCTCGGAAACTGGGCGCAGGAGAGTTGATCGAGGAACTTACCGCAAGGTTGAGCCTCGTCACCGCAGAGTCGAACCTTGTGCAAGCCGTGTACGATTATTGGATCAGCGATGTGAGGTTCAGGTTGGTGAGCGGTGCACCCGTGCCGGGCGAGGAGACCGAGGAAGCAGGCCCGTGAGCGAAGCAGTCATCCGAGTCTCGGGACTCTCCAAGGACTACGTCATGGGCCCCACCGTGGTGCGTGCCCTTCGCCAGGTGGACCTCGAGATCATGCCCGGCGAGTTCGTCGCGATCATGGGGCCGAGCGGGTCGGGAAAGTCGACGTTCATGAACATGGTCGGGTGCCTCGACCGCCCGACGGCAGGAAACCTGTGGCTCAATGGTCGGGAGACCTCGCTGCTCGGGGACAACGACCTTGCCGAAATCCGAAACCGCTATATAGGCTTCGTCTTCCAGACCTTCAACCTGCTACCGCGCACCTCGGCCCTGAAGAACGTCGAGCTTCCCTTGATGTACGCGGGGATCAAGGATCGCCTGGGCCGGGCGACCGAGGCCCTGGAAAAGGTAGGCCTGGGGCAGAGGGTCCATCATAAGCCGAACGAGCTCTCCGGTGGCCAACAGCAACGGGTGGCGATCGCTCGGGCCATCGTGAACGATCCCATCGTCCTGCTGGGGGACGAGCCCACCGGGAACCTCGACTCTCGTACCGCCGAGGAGATCATGGCCCTGTTCCAAGAATTGAACCGTTCGGGCAAGACCGTCATCCTCGTGACCCACGAAGAGGACATCGCGCAGCATTGCAGGCGGAAGATCCGCTTCCGTGATGGCAAGGTGGAGAGCGACGAGATCGTCGAGAAGCCGCTGGACGCCATCGAGGTCCTCCGGGCCATGCCCAATCCGGACGAAGCAACGACGGGGGTCTAGTTGTCCGCCAGGCTCAGGGCACCATGGACGCTGCCTCGTTCGATCACCATCCAATCGTCCACTTGAGGAGCCTTGACCCGAATTGGGTCGCCGAGGCGACGACCGATCAACGGCTTATCGCAAGTGGAGACGGCACCGATGAGGACGTCTCCCTCGGCTCGGACCACGTCCACCCACACTGGCACGGGCGAGCCGTCCTCGCTCGGAAGTTGAACCCGCACCGCGCAGTACTCTGGGCGGCGGTCTTGGGACGTCAGCCTCTTCAGGAAGTCGCCGAGGCCCTTGTGCTCCGACATACTCGGATTGGGCCGGCTGGGGGATCGCTTTTGTCGTCCGATCTCGGGTTGGGTCGCCCAGTTCCAGGTGGCAAACCCAAGGGCTGCGAACGCCGCCGCTCCCAGCAGACACTTTGCGAGCATGAGCAACGATGCTCCGAAACCGCGCTCACGCCACGGGACCCTTGGGAAAAAGGGCCCGCCTATGGCCCCGCTGCAAGGCGCAAGGCGGCAAGGTTCGCTGCTTGGGAGCGGCGCGCCTCGGCCGTAGCGACGAGTGCATCGGTCTCGGAAACGACGCGGAAACGAACCTCGTCACCGGGCCTCCATTGCGCCACGCGATCCAGATCGCAGGGGCAGAGCCACGCCACCAAGGGATAGCCGCCCGTGACCGGCCCATCCGGGCCGATCACCAAAATCTCTCCACTGGGCGCGAGTTGGATGCACCCTGGGGCGATCGGCAGGCTCGAATGCTCCCCAAGGCTGGCCGGGATCGGGGCTTCCACCCGAACTCCGGCCCTGCTCGTCTGACGACCGACCCTGCCTTCGATAACCTTGGGACAGGGCGTCAGCTCGACGATCCGAGCCTCCTGCTTCGCACTCGGTGGATCCTCCGCCAGTGCCGCCTCCTCCATCCAGGAGCAACCCTCGCTCTCCAAGACCCCTCCCACCGGGCCCGAGACGCTCCCAAGGGCGACGTCCCCGATCCAGCCTCCTGGGGTCGCAACGTAGATGCGAGCGGCCCCATGGGCCTCAATGCGGTCGCCCACCGACACCCGCGAACGACCGGGCCGGAGTTCTTGCCCACGGACGGTCATCGTGCCGCTCCCTGCCCACGCCAAGGTTCCTCGCTCTTCGCAGACCGCGACCAGGGAGCCTCCGACCTCGAGGACGGGGCCAACGTCCCCCACTAGTGCGGCGGCCTTAGCGGCGGCGAGCCTGTCGAACGGGCCCGCGGGCGAAACCCCGTGTTGCCGGTAGCCCGTCCGCCCACCGTCTTGAAGGCTCACCTCACCGTAGGTCGAGTCAACCCTTAGACGCACGCCCGAACCTCGAACCCGTCGAGCACGAGAGCCGTGCGCACCCCATGGAGGATCTCGACCGCACCAAGTCGGTCGCCATGGATGCAGATCGTCTCGACCCGCTCGGCAAGGGCCAAGGCTTGCACTGCTGCGGCCTCCGGGGTCGCGATCTCCGCCCCCGGCTCGCCTCTCGGCACGAGGTGCCCATCGGGACGATACGCCCGCTCGGCAAACCCTTCCGCGACGAATCGCACGCCCGCTTCGCGGGCCGCCTGCACGTGTAGAGTCCCAGGCAGGCCGTAGAGCGGGAGCCCTGCCGTCCGCAAAAGGCGCGCGAGGGCACCAGCCCAGGCCTCCTGGGACGCAGACTGGTTGTAAAACGCACCGTGGGGCTTGAGATACCGGGCATCCTCGGACACCAAGGCAAGCTGGGCAAGGAGGGAGTCCTCCGCCTCCGTCATCCTGGCTACTGCCCAAGGTTCCCGCCCCATGACCCGTCGGTCCGGGAAGCCAGGGTGGGCACCGACCACGACCCCGTGTTCCCGAGCCTGGAGTACGGTCGCACGGGTCGCCTCCGGCGAACCTGCGTGGATGCCGCAGCACACGTTCGCGCTCGTGGCCATGTTCAAGAGATCCCGATCGTGCGGAAACCCTTCGCCCACGTCCACATTGAGGTCTATTCGACGCACAGTCGCTCCCCCACCATTAGGTTAAACTCATCCTCTCCGATGCTTTGAAATCGGACGGTGTCCCCGACACCGATCCCGAAATAGCCTTCTCTCCAGTCGCAGACCACCAACGGCGTCTGGCCGATGAGCCACCACCCGCCAGGCGTCCCGCCCGGATAGACCGCCGTGCTCCCGGCCGCAATCGCCACCATGCCTGCGTCTACCCTGGGTCGGGGGCTCGGCTTGCGCCCGATCGCGGCGAGCTCCCCTACCAATGGGCCGAGGTAGGCGAAACCGGGGGCAAAGCCGACGCTGGTACACACGTACTCGGAACCCGTGTGATGCTCCACCACTTGGTCGGTCGAGACCCCCAGGGCTTGAGCCACGTCTGCGAGGTCAGGGCCCCGCGAGTAGTCCACTGGGATCGTGAGCAGACGCCCCGTTGCCCCCCGAGGCTCGGAAGGGAACTCTGCCGAAAGAGAGGCCTCGGCGAAGCTGGCTGGATCGGTCGCGATCGCGGTTCCTGCCGCCGTCCTCCATACCTCCAGGACGCCCGGTACGGCACGAAGTGCCCCAAGCGAGGGCGCAGCACCGTCGTGTTCCAAGAGCCACTCCGTCTCGCCGATGCGCTTCCATCCACCAGCCATTGCGGCTATCATTGTGCGCAATGGAGCGTCCAGTGTTGGTTGAGATCGTACGCGATCCGGGAGCCCGGCTCCCGCAATACGAGAGCGACGAGGCCGCCGGTATGGACCTGCGGGCGGCGGAGGCGATCGAGCTCGCACCCTTGCAGCGAGCGCTCGTGCCGACCGGGCTCCGCATCGCCCTTCCCCCTGGATATGAGGCCCAAGTTCGCCCCCGCTCCGGGCTTGCGACTCGTAACGGCTTGACCCTTTTGAACTCACCGGGCACGATTGACAGTGACTACCGAGGCGAGATCAAGGTCCTGCTGATCAACTTGGGGACGGATGTCGTCAAACTTGATGCGGGCGAGCGAATCGCCCAAATCGTAGTCGCGCCGGTCTCGCGTGTGGATTGGGCAGAGGTCGAGACCCTCGCCGAGTCCGCGCGCGGCACGGCAGGCTTTGGGAGCACAGGTACTAGGTGAACGACGACACTGCGACGCGAGACGAGGTGGCCGCCAACCGTGACCATGCCGCCCTCAACCTGCTCCGCATGCGCGGCGAGCTCGAACAGGCGAGACAGTTCGGCTCGGCCGTGCTCAAGAAGCACCCCAACGACCCGGCCCTTTACGAGCTTATGGGTGAGATCCACCTGGACTTGGGAGAAGAGGACCAAGCCCTGAACTGGTTCGACATGGCCCTGGACCTCGATCCAAGCCTTGCGACCGTGCGGGCAAAGGTGGACGAGATCCGGTCGAGGAGCGCTACGAAGGATCAGAACGAAGCGGTCGAGCGCCTCGGAATGCCCTCGAAATCGCGGTTTCCGTGGCTCGCCCTCTCGCTCACATCGCTGGCGGTGCTCGGCCTCATTTTCGGTGCCTTCGCCATCGGTAGAAACTTAGGCAAGGAGAAGGACACGATCGTTACGCCGCCAGTCACGCTCAACTCCCCCAAGGCAGAAGTGAGCCCAGAACCGCAGGTTCAGGAACCGAAGGAGAGCCCCAATGAGCCGCGCCCCCCCACGGCCGCGGTCGCGCTGGATCAGGCGCTCATGTCTCGGATAGGGTCCGCGAGCGGATCGGGCGTGACGTTCCTTTCTGCGGTCTACGATCCGCGGGGCCCTAGCTGCCTGGTGACGGTCGCGGCGATCGATGGGGAGCCCAACCCCGCAACCGCCCTTCGGTCCGCCTTGGCCGTGAACCAAGCCGATCCGCAGTTCGCAACGATCCAGGTTCGAGTCGTGGACAATGGAAGCGTCGTCTATGCCGCAACCGTGGTGAGGGACACGCTCTCCACGGTCGCGAGCGCGATCGCGGGCGGAGACACGCTGGAGAAGCAGGCCGAGGTCGCGCTCGGCAACGTCTGGCCCACGAACGGACCCCCACCGGCCACGAACGAGGACGGTTCTCCGACCGGACTCTAGCCCCAGACGAGGTCCGGTCGCAGCACGATCGTCTGCTCGCGTCCAGGGCCGATGCTCAAGATCGCGGCGGGAACGCCCACCGCTTCCTCGATGAACCGGACATAGTCCTGTGTCTCGCGAGGGAGGTCGGAAAGGGCTCTCGCCGCACCCATCTCGCCTTCCCAACCCACCAGCGTCTCGTAGACCGGCTCGACCCGTCCCCACTCGTGCGAGCACATGGGTACCCCAGCCAGTTCCTTCCCATCGAGGCGGTACCGGGTGGCGACTTGCAGCGCCCCGAGCCCAGACAGCACGTCGAGCCGGGTGATCACAAGCCCGGAGAACGAGTTCGCTCTCGCCGAGAAGCGGAGGGCGGCCACGTCGAGCCATCCGCACCGGCGGGGCCGACCTGTCGTTGTCCCAAACTCGTTTCCTTGCTGCCGAATCTGCTCCCCCGTGTCGTCGAGAAGCTCCGTCGGGAAAGGCCCGGTGCCGACCCTTGTCGAATAGGCCTTGCACACTCCGAGCACACCTTGGATGTCCCTGGGGCCGATGCCAGTGCCGATGCACGCTCCGCCCGCGACTGGGTGGGAACTCGTAACGAAAGGGTAGGTGCCAAGATCAAGGTCGAGGAAAGTGCCTTGGGCACCCTCCATCAGCACCCGCTTCCCAGCGGCGACGGCGTCCTGGAGCTTCTGCTCGGCGTCGCCGACGTACGGCCGAATCTGGTCGGCGTATCCTCGATATTCGTCGAAGACGTCGTCGAACTTGGGGGGGGTCTGGCCGAAGAGCGAGAACAGCCTCTCCTTGGCGTCCAGCACGGCTTGAAGCCGGGCTCGGAAGAGGCCCTCGTCCACAAACTCTGCCATGCGGATCCCACTGCGCTGAACCTTGTCCGTGTAGGCAGGTCCGATCCCGCGCGACGTCGTCCCGATCTTGTCCTTTCCACGCGCGTCCTCTTCGAGAGCGTCCAAGGACATGTGGTAGGGCAGGACGACGTGGGCGGCCCGACTGATCACGACCTTGCCCAACTCGGGCTGCTTGGCCCTGGTTTCATCCAATTCGCGCACGAGGCTGCGTGGACAAACCACCATCCCAGCAGCGAGGATCGAGGTCGTCCCAGGGTGGAGCACGCCGGCGGGCAAGAGGTGGAACTTGAACTCCTTCCCGTTCGCCACGACGGTGTGCCCGGCGTTGTTCCCGCCACTGTAACGAACGACGAACTCGGCTCGATCCGAGACGAAGTCCACGATCTTGCCTTTGGCCTCGTCGCCCCATTGGGCGCCTACGATCACTTGAGTCATGTTTGCGGCCTCCTCGAACCCTTTCGTATGGGCACCGAGGATCCGCCGACTTGCGCCGTTCCGCCTTATCTCGGCGCAGGCAGGTTACCTGCCCAAAAGACGCATCCTAGGGCAGGAGATGCCCTAGCTTGTTCTTCTTCGTCTCCAGGTACCTTTGACTGTGCTCACTAGGTGAGGTGACGATCGGAACGTGCTCCACGATCTCGAGCCCGTGACCGCTGAGCCCCGCCACCTTCGACGGGTTGTTGGTCATGAGCCTCATCTTTCTCACACCGAGATCCACGAGAACCTGGGCACCGATCCCGTAGTCCCGAAGGTCCGCCTTGAAACCGAGCGCCTCGTTGGCCTCGACGGTGTCCATTCCGTCATCCTGCAGTTCGTAGGCCCGGAGCTTGTTCACGATGCCGATGCCGCGCCCTTCCTGCGCGATATAAAGCACAACGCCCGTCCCCGCCTCCTCGATCGCTTCGAGTGCGGCCGAGAGTTGATCGCCGCAGTCACAACGAAGCGAGCCCAGGATGTCCCCGGTCAGGCAGCTTGAGTGGACGCGCACGAGCACCGGAATGTCCGCACTGGGCTGGCCCTTGACGATCGCCAAATAAGGCTGAGACTCCGGCCCT
>JADLBH010000040.1 GCA_020847855.1 Fimbriimonadaceae bacterium | reverse complement strand
CTCTTCTTGATCGTCTACTACCGGTTGCCGGGCGTGCTTGCCACGATCGCGATGCTTCTCTATGCATTGCTCACGTTCGCGGCGCTGCTCACGATCAAGGCGACGCTCTCCCTCGCCTCGGTCGCGGCGTTCATCCTCTCGGTCGGCATGGCGGTGGATGCGAACATCCTCGTCTTCGAGCGGTTGAAGGAGGAGATACGCGCAGGGAAGTCCATCCCGGTCGCGGTTCAACTCTCCTTCAAGCGGGCCCTCGCTGCCATCGTGGACTCGAACGCCTGTACCTTGATCACGTGCTTCGTGCTCGTCGCCTATGGCGATGGCAGCGTGAAGGGCTTCGCCACGACTTTGATCCTGGGCGTCGCGGTCTCGTTCTTTACGGCGTTCATGGTCACGAGAACCCTCCTGGAGATCGCGCTCAAACTTGGCTTCGGCAAGAGCGAGTCTTCGTTCGCCGTTCACACGAACTGGTTCGGTGGCGGCAAGGAGGAGGAGGCGGTGAGCAAGGCCTGGCCGATCGTTCGCAAGTCCAAGACTTGGTTCTTGATCTCGGCCTTCTTGATCGTGATCGGGATCCCCTTCCTGGCCACGAACGGCCTGAAGTACAACGTCGAGTTCCTCGGAGGCTCCGAAGGTTCGTTCACGCTGCCGCAAGGCACCACGGTCGCCCAAGTGAGGTCTCGGTTGGAGGAGAAGGGCTATCGAGGCTTCAACATCAAGACCGCCTCAGTGGGTAGCGGGACGCAGGTCTACATCACGGTTCCGCCGATGGAGGGACTGAGCCATGAGAAACTCGCCACGGACTCTGGGCTTCTGATGGAGGGCAGCGGCTTCAACGCGGTAGGGCCCGCGATCAGCAAGGAGACCGTTTCCCACGCGGTTATCAGTGTGGTTCTCGCGAGCGCCCTGATCATGCTCTTCTTGGCCATTCGCTTCGGGGTGGCCGTGGGCGGCGTGGCGAACGGGCTCAGGTTCGGGCTTTCTGCGGTCGCCGCGCTCGTGCACGACGTTCTCTTCGTGCTCGGCACGGCCGCGATCGTCGGGCACTTCTTGGGCTGGGAGGTTGGCGGGCTTTTCGTCACCGCGATGCTCACGGTCATCGGCTTCTCCGTCCACGATACGATCATTATCTTCGACCGGGTTCGGGAGAACCTTCGCAAACTGGGGAACACGATGTCGTTCGAGCAGCTTTGCGACGTCTCGGTCACTCAGTCGGTCTCGCGCTCGATCAACACCTCGCTCTCCGCGATCGTGCCGCTCGTCGTCTTGCTCTTCGTAGGAACACCGACCCCCGAACTCAAGTTCATGATGCTGACCATGGCGGTCGGTATCACGATCGGTGCCTATAGCTCCATCTTCAACGCAGTGCCGCTCCTCTATCTCTGGGACAAGCGCATCCGTGCGAAGAAGGGCGAGGGTTCGGGCCTTCTAGCACAGGCACAGGATCAGGCCAAGGCTACCGCGGCCATTCGTCTCCAGTCGCCTGTCGCGGCGGGCCAAGCGTTCGATCCTGGTTCGCAGTACGGGCAGATCAAGCGCAAGACCAGCGCGGTGGACAAGGCAAGCCACGAGCTCGACGAGGACTAATCACCCGCGCCGTGGGCGAGCTCGAGGGCTCGCAGCACGGCACGGGCCTTGTCGTTGCACTCCTTCCACTCGCCCTCAGGCCGAGAGTCCGCTACGACGCCCGCGCCCGCCTGGACATGGGCACGGCCACCGTGTAGGACCGCAGTACGGATCGCGATCGCGAGGTCGAGGTCGCCGTTCGCCGAGAAGTAGCCCAGCGCACCGCCGTAGATTCCTCGCTTGACCGGCTCGAGCTCGTCCAGCACCTGCATCGCGCGAACCTTTGGGGCACCGCTCAAGGTGCCCGCCGGGAAGGTCGCCCGTACGAGGTCCATCGCGTCGAGGCCGTCTTGAAGCTGGCCTCGCACCGAGCTCACGATGTGCATGACGTGGGAGTACCGTTCGATCTGCATCATCTCGTCCACGAGGACGCTCCCTGTCTTGCACACCCGCCCGAGGTCGTTTCGCCCAAGGTCCACCAACATGACGTGCTCGGCGCGCTCCTTCTCGTCCGCAAGCAGCGACTCGGCGGCGAGACGGTCCTCCGCCTCGTCCTCGGAACGCGGGCGGGTACCTGCGATGGGCCTCACGGTCGCGGTACGGCCCTCGAGGCCCACGAGCAGCTCGGGTGAGGCACCGACCACGTCGGTGCCAGGGGTCCGGAGCAGGAACATGTAGGGAGACGGGTTCAAGGCTCGGAGGGATCGGTAGACGGTCACAGGGTGGGCCGTGACGCTCCGGCTGAACCGGACGGACGGCACGATCTGGATGAAGTCGCCCGAGTGGATGTACTCCACCCCTTTCCGGACCGCTTCCATGTAGTCCTCGGCCGTGCGGCTCGTTTCCAAGGGCCCGATCTCCCCCGAGAAAGGGGGTAGGGAAGGCAACGGCCCCTGGATGCGGCCCACTGCAGTCGCGATCCTTGCCTCGGCGGCGCGGTCACCTTCTTCGGTGCCGTCCGAGAGGGCGATCACGGAGACCGTGCTCCGCGCATGGTCGAAGACGACGACGTCCTCGGCAATCAGCATGCAGACCTCGTCCGTGCCCACCGGGTCGGGGGGCACATCGGGCAACCTCTCGATCGTCCGCGCGTAATCGTAGCCGATGTAGCCCACGGCCCCTCCACAGAACCGGGGAAGCCCGACGTCCTGGCCCTTTTCGACCTGGGGAAGAAGCTCCCGGAGCGCCGCAAGTGGATCTCCCTGCCGCCGGATCCCGTCGTCCAGCCACCAAGTCAGGCCGTTGCCCCGGAGGATCGAGCGTGGCCGGGCACCGATCAGGCTGTATCTCGCGAGTTGCTCCCCTCCAGTCACGCTTTCGAGGAGGAAGCTGGCTGGGGCATCGTGGGCGAGCTTCCAATAGATGCTTAGGGGTGTCTCGATGTCCCCACGAAGCTCTTGCCTCAACGTCCGCATGGCGAGTCATTATGGGCAGTCGGGTCCAGAATGGGGCGTGGGTTCCGTGGGTACCGCCTTTCGGCGGTTTGAGGAGTCCCTCCGTGCAGAGTGCGCGAGGGCAGGGCGGGAAAGGAGCGAGTTGACGTTGGTCGCGGTCTCGAAGACCGTTCCCCTTACGGCGATGCTCGAAGCCTTCGCCCTGGGTCAGCGACACTATGGCGAGAGCCGGCTCCAAGACGCGTTACCGAAGCTGACCGAGATGCCAAAAGGGACGGTCTGGCACTTCGTCGGTAGGCTCCAAAGCAACAAGGCGCGGGCAGTCGCGGAGACGTTCGACATCGTCCACTCTTTGACGAACGAGAGACAGCTGGAAGAGATCGGGAAGGCCGGGCGTTGTATTGACGGGCTCGTACAAGTGAACATCGCAGGAGAATCGAGCAAAGATGGAATTCCTGCGACAATGCTTGACAAAGTGCTAGGAATGGTGCAACAATGCCCATCAGTTCGTTGTCGGGGGCTTACGGTGATCGCGCCGTACTCCCCCGATCCCGAGCAGGTGCGGTGGGTTTTCCGCGAGGCGGCCAGGATGGCCGCCGACAACGGGCTCCCATGGCTCAGCATGGGGATGAGCGGCGACTGGCGGGTGGCGCTCCAGGAAGGGGCGACTCACCTAAGGGTCGGTTCGGCGCTCTTCGGCGAGCGATAACGCCCCAAGGAAGGGGCAAGGTACATCATGGAAGATACAGTAGCTACCCGCCAAGGCCTCTTCGGCCGCGTCTCGAACTGGTTCACTCAACCTCTGGAAGAGGGGGAGGACTACGACGCTCCCGTGGCCCACGTCCCGCTCAAGCTCCACACGGCCCACCGTTACTCGGTGACGGTCCGGCGCCAGGTTCGCTCGTTCCAGGACGCGGTGGCCGCGGCCGACGGCCTGAAGAGGGGGGAGCAACAGATCCTCAACCTCACCATGGCCCCCCCGGAGACCAGGGAGCGGATCAAGAACTTCATGGCCGGAGTGAACTACACCGCGGAAGGCTCGTGGGAGGAGCTCGGTGAGAACATCTATATGCTCGCCCCCTCGACCGCTTTGGTGGAAGTGGCGGCCGCTGCGAGCGTGGTCAGCGAAAGGGCCTGAGTACGTGCCCATCCGCCGCACTTCAGGCTGATGGGCACAGAGCTTCGCCGCAGACGTGCCAAACTCTGGGCGTGTCCACGCGGTCAATCGGCCTCTCGCCTGAGCTGCACGAGTATATCGTTGCCACCTCGGTTCGGGAGACCGATGTTCAATTCCGGTTGCGTCGGGAGACGGCGGCCCGATCCGACTTTGGGATGCAGATCTCGCCGGAGCAAGGTCAGTTCTTTCGGTTCCTTATCCGTGCCCTCGGGGTTCGACGTGCGCTCGAGGTCGGTACTTTTACGGGTTACTCGGCGCTCGCGGTCGCCATGGAGCTTCCTGAGGACGGGCACCTGGATTGTTGCGACGTAAGCGAGGAGTTCACCAAGGTCGCGCTGGAGTTCTGGAGCGAGGCAGGGGTCGCGAACAAGACGACCCTCTATCTCGGCCCTGGAGTGGAGACGTTGGATCGGTTCCTTGCCCAGGGTCGAGCGGGAACCTACGACTTTGCCTTCGTGGACGCCGACAAGGTGAACTATCCAGCGTACTTCGGGAGGTGCGTCCAACTGTTGCGACCCGGCGGCGTCGCTTGCTTCGACAACACCCTATGGGGGGGGAAGGTGATCGAAGGGGAGTTTGGCGACGAAGCGACCCTCGCCATCCGTGATCTCAATGCGATCGTGGGAGACAGCAAGGCTGTCCTGAGCGCCCTCGTACCCGTGGGTGATGGGCTCACCCTCTGCTGGAAACGGCCCTAGGCGAGCCCTTGGAGCGCGGAGAGCGTGCTGCGCAACTGCCCTACGCCAAACTCGTCGTGTAGCGTGGAATAGATCGAGTAAAGCTGGTCGTAAGTCCCCACGGCCACCTCGTCCGGAACAAACTCTCTCGCGACCGGGCTGGCCATGGCCGCCGAGGCTGAGGCGAAATCTGGGTGCGCAGCACCCGCGACCGCCCCACAGATCGCAGCCCCCAGAGCACAGGCGTGGTCGCTCGCGGCCACGGCCATGGGTCGGGCAAAAACGTCTGCGTAGATCTGCATGACGAGCGGACTCCTCGCGAGCGCCCCTCCGCAGACCACGATCCTTTCCACGCTCACCCCAGCGCTGGCAATCCGGTCAAGGATCTTGCGCCCGCCCATCGCCGTGGCCTCGATCAAGCTGCGGTAGAGCTCGCCAGGGCCGGTTGCCAACGTCGCGCCCGCGAGAACGCCGGTCAGGGTCGGATCGGCGAGGACGTTGCGGTTTCCATTGTGCCAGTCCAGCGCCACGAGGCCCGACGAGCACGCGGGTACCTCACGAGCGAGCGATGTGAGGTCTTCGTGCGACCGGCCCGTCAAGCGTGCGCACCAGTCCAGAAGGTCGCCGACCGCCGCTTGACCGGCCTCGATCCCGCATTTTCCCGGTAGCACCGATCCCGGCACGATCCCCGAAACCCCTTCGATTGTGAGCCGATCGTTCGGGCCGACCAGGATGTCGCACGTACTGGTTCCCATGATCTTCACCATCGTGCCTGGGGCGATCCCCACCCCCACCGCGCCGAGGTGGGCATCAATCCCTCCGACCGAGACCGGGATTCCCGGCGGAAGGCCGGTTCTCGCGGCAAGGCTCGGGTCGAGCCCCCCGACCGAGGTTCCACAAGGGACGCAGCGCGGGTCGAGCGACTCGCCGATTCTCGCAAGCTCGGGGTGCAGCGCGCTGAGGAACTCGGCAGAGGGATAGCCGCCCCAGTCCTCGGACCAAAGCCCCTTGTGTCCGGCGGCGCACACCCCGCGGACCGGTGCATCCAAGCCACAAAGCCATGCGGGGACGTAGTCCTGGAGCTCGATCCACGAGTGCGCCGCGCCGAACATGTCCGGAGCCGTTCGAGCGGCCCGGAGCAGCTTGGCCCAGAACCACTCGGAGGAATAGGTGCCACCACACCGGGAGAGATAGGGGCGGCCTTGCAATTTCGCCAGAGCCGTGATTTCGGCGGCCTCTGCGTGCGCGGTGTGGTCCTTCCAGAGCCAGGCATGGGCGGACGGATCGTCGGCGTGTCTCGGATCGTCGGCAAGCGGCTGAAGGCGTGCGTCCACTGGGATCGGGGTAGAGGCGGTGGTGTCCACCCCGATGCCGACCACCTCGTGCGACCCATCCGAGCCCAGTACGGCACGGATCACTTCGAGGCAGGACTCCCGGTAGTCAGCGGGAACCTGCCGCGCGAGGTAGGGGTCGGACGGGCTCAAGATCGTGCCGGACTCGCCATGTGCGTAGGTTGCGACCGCGACGCCCGCCTCGGCACCGGTCTCGACGTCCACTAAGAGCGCTCGGACGCTGGAGGTCCCGAAGTCCAGTCCCAAGGCGAGCCTAGCCATCGGGCGAGTCTACTTGGGTTGACGTGACGGTTCGGCACCGGGACAAGGAACTATCCAGGCTTCAAATCCGATATAGTGAAGTGTGCGCTTGCGCATTCGCGCACCAGGACGACACAGATGCAACTGAAACTCACTCTTGCCCTTGCCGGGTTCGCCATGGCCGGCCTCGCTCTGGCGCAGACCGCCCCGGCCCCCACAGACTTTGTCGGCAAGCCGATGCCTAGCTTCTCCATGACGGCCTTGGACGGAACGAAGGTCACCAACGAGACCCTCAAAGGCAAGGCCTATATCGTTGACTTCTGGGCGACTTGGTGCGGCCCTTGCAAGAAGGCCGCCCCCATCATGCAGGAGCTCCACGCCAAGTACAACGAATCTGGCTTGGTCGTTAT
>JADLBH010000039.1 GCA_020847855.1 Fimbriimonadaceae bacterium | reverse complement strand
GGGTTGTGCTCTATACTTGTGCTGACTTCGAGCTGGACGAAGCTGTTCTGCTCCAAGCCTAGCGTTACTGAACGGAGACATGACAACCATGAAACTTACTCGCATCGCTGCCCTCGCAGCGTTCTCAGTCGGCTTTGGCGCCCTCGCCTCTGCCCAGATCTACGACAATTTCGGCGCCGGCAACTCCTACCAAGGCGGCATCGGCTGGACGATCTCCGGCCCGGGCTCGGGCGTGGGTGACAACCAGCAGGGCGAGCAGTTCACCGCCGGCATGACGGCGTTGGGCGCCTCGCTCGACATCGCCATGGGCAACGTGACCGGCACGCCGAGCGTGACCATGTCGCTCTACGCTGACAGCGGTGGAACGATCGGTACGCAAATCGGCAGCTCGGTTGTCGTCGCGACGAACCCCGGTTCCTTCGGTGCTGGCACCGAGTACGTGAGCGCGAGCTTGGCGGGCGCGGGCTGGAGCACCACGAGCGGCTCCCAGTACTGGCTCGTTGCAGTGTCGGCCTCCGATGCCTGGCACGCTTGGAACTGGAACGACCAAAGCGACGCTGGCAACCACTGGTGGAACGGCGGCGGTTACAGCACGGGTCAGACCCATGGTGCGTTCCGCATCAACGCGGTTCCTGAGCCGGCCACGATGATCGCTCTCGGCGCGGGCCTTGCCGCCCTCGCTGCGCGACGCCGCCGCAAGTAAGCGAGCGTCTACGACCGAACGGCGCCCGGCATTGGGGAACTCCCAGCCGGGCGCTTTCCTTTTCTCTCGGACTGCCGAGAATGCACGGTAACAACGAAGATGCGGAGCGCACTCGCATTCGGGTTACTCCTGGGAGCGCAACCGAGCCTTGCCCAGGTCGCCTATGACAACTTCACGGGGGAAGACACCTTCTTCCGGATCGGCTGGAGCGTAATCGGTGCTTCTCCCACCCATCCACTCTCGATCAGCCAGGGAGAGCAGTTCGTCTCCGCCGCGACCGGCCTGGTGGGCAGGCTGACTGTGGCGATGGGGCACACCGACGGCTCGAACGCCGTCCTCTTTCGGCTCTATGGCGATGAGGCAGGCACGCTCGGAGGCCAGATCGGCGAGCCCGTGTTCTGCCACACTGAGCCGAGTTCGCTGGGCCTGCCTGCCGCGCGCACCAAGATCGGCATGAGTGGCTCGGATTGGTTCGTGCGGGAAGGAGGGCGCTACTGGCTCGTTGCGGAGGGCGACGTTGAATCGAGCCACGCCTGGCAGTTGAACCTTGTGGGCGACTCCGGACGGCACTATGCGCTCGATTCGCGGTCGGGCGGGCCAGAGTACAGCACCGTCCAGCATGGAACCTTCCGCCTCGACCTCGTCCCCGAGCCAGGGACATGGCTCGGGCTCGTCGGGCTCGCGCTCCTGCTTCGTCGCCGGAAGCGCTAGCCCTTTCGGGCGGCCCAGAGCACGGCCTTGCGCAGCATCTCCATGAAGAGCGGCTCGGAGTAGGACTCCTTGGTGTGCCCCATCGCGGTGTACCACGAGCGACCTTTGCCGACCTCCTTCCACCACACGACGGGATGGTCGCCCGCCATTTTGCCCCCTTGATAGGTCGCCTCGTCCACGGATGCGAGGACGTGGACACCGCGCCGAGGCTGGGATCGGAAGTCATACCACTCGTCCGTGCGCGTCCACGCCGTGGGTAGGTGCGAGACCGTGGGATGGCTCGCGTCTTCGATGACGACTCCGGCCTCCTGCACGGCAGGATGGCTCAGGAAGTAAGCGCCGACGAGATTGCCGTACCAAGCCCACTCATACTCGGTGTCGCTCGCGCTGTGAACCCCGACGAACCCGCCGCCTGCCTCGATGAAGCCTTCCATTGCGGCTTGCTGGCGGTCGTCGAGCACATCACCGGTCGTGAGGAGGAAGACGACGACGTCGCAATGGGAGAGGCGCGCCCCGGTGAAACTTGACGGGTCTTCCGTCGCCACGACCCGGATGGTCGCAGGGTCTAGGCTTCGAACCGCCTCCACGGCGGCAGGGATCGCGTCGTGCCGGAAAGCGGCCGTTCGGCTGAAGACGAGGACCTCGATCGGTGGCGCAAGGACGGTCGCGAGGAGCGCGGCAACCATGCCGGAAGTCTATCCCAAGCTGCGGTACTGGAGCCTTTGACGAGATTCGAACTCGTGACCTTCCCCTTACCAAGGGGATGCTCTACCCCTGAGCTACAAAGGCATCCTTGTCTTTTTCGGCAGAACATGTGCCGAACTGGTGGGGAGTGCAGGATTCGAACCTGCGAAGGCGTTCGCCGACAGATTTACAGTCTGTTCCCATTGGCCTCTCGGGCAACTCCCCACGCGGCCAGCAAGGATACCCCTCGCGCCATGGGTTCTCAAGCTAGAATGGGGCTAGATGGGCCAGACACTGTTCGAGAAGGTTTGGGAAGGGCACAAGGTCGCGTCCATCGAGGGCGGAGGCGCCCTGCTCTATATTGACCGTCACCTCGTACACGAAGTGACCTCCCCCCAGGCGTTCGACGGCCTCCGAGAAGCGGGTCGCCGGGTGCGACGGCCCGACCTGACGTTCGCGACCGTGGATCACAACGTGCCCACGGACGGCCGGCCCATTGACGAGGCTTCGCTCAGCGGCCAGCAGCTCGCGGCGCTCTCTCGCAACTGTGCGGAGTTCGGCGTACCCCTCTTTGGATACGATGATCCGCGGCAAGGGATCGTACACGTGATCGGCCCTCAACTGGGTTTGACCCTGCCAGGGCTCACGATCGTCTGTGGAGACAGCCACACTTCGACCCATGGAGCGTTCGGAGCCCTCGCGTTTGGGATCGGGACGACGGAGGTCGAGCACGTCCTCGCGACCCAGACGCTGCGCCAGGCCTCCCAACCCAAGTCGCTCGGGATCGAGGTGAAGGGGCGACTCGCCGCAGGGGTCGGGCCCAAGGACGTGATCCTTGCGATCATCCGCCAGCTGGGGGCAGGCGGGGCCGCTGGACACGTAGCCGAGTACCACGGCGAAGCGATACGGGCCATGGGTATGGCGGGCCGGATGACGGTCTGCAACATGAGCATCGAGATGGGGGCCAGGGCCGGGATGATCGCTCCGGACGCTACGACCCTCGACTATGTGGGGAGTGGCGACAGGCCCTTTGCGCCCAAGGGTGCGGCCCTCGACCGGCTAGCGGAGCACTGCCGCGGTCTGGTGACCGATTCGGACGCCCGATTCGACCGTGAGGAGGTTCTTGAGGGATCGTCCCTCGCACCGCAGGTGAGCTGGGGCACGAATCCGGCGATGACCGTGGACATTACGGGGCAGGTTCCCGAGCCTGAGGATGGGATCGAGGAACGCGCGCAGACATACATGGGCTTGAAGCCCGGCACGCCTCTCACCGAACTCGCGGTGGACACGGTCTTCATCGGTTCGTGTACGAACGCCCGCTTGGAGGACCTGCGGGAAGCGGCGTCGGTCGTTCGGGGCCGTCGGGTCGCTTCCGGGGTTCGGGCGTTGGTGGTCCCGGGGAGCGCCGCGGTTCGAAGCGCGGCCGAAGCAGAAGGGCTGGACCGAGTGTTTCGGGAGGCGGGGTTTGAGTGGCACCGGGCAGGATGCTCCATGTGCCTCGGCATGAACGGGGACATCGTTCGGCCCCATGCCCGGGCCGCGTCCACCTCCAACCGTCCCTACGAGGGGCGGCAGGGACCCGGCTCGCGCACGCACCTGGTGTCGCCCCTCACCGCCGCCGCCACCGCGATCTCGGGACGTCTTACCGACCCCAGGGCACTGCTCTAGGTACTCGGCCCAAGGCCCGAACCGGGGCTGGTATCCTGGGCGCACCCAGAGCCGAAGGTACCGCCGAAATGAAAAGGACGTTCCAGCCCAACAACCGCAAACGATGCAAGACGCACGGCTTTCGCGTCCGGATGCGGACGACCGACGGGCAGAACGTGCTCCGCCGACGGCGCGCGAAAGGGCGCAAGCGTCTCGGCGCCTAAGGCTCTGAACCGAAAGAGATTTGAGGAGGTGTTCCGGCAAGGGAGCCGTGCCAACGGCAGGTTCGCCAGGTTGTGCGCCCATGCCGGGGCAGGCGACATAGGATTGACGACAGCACGTTCCATCGGATCCCATGCGAGGAGGAACCGCGCCCGCCGTAGGATGCGGGAGGCATGGCGCGAGGCGGGGCCGTGGGCGCAACGCGACGCAGTCCTCATCGGGCTCCCCTCGTCCCTCGGAGCCACGCTCCCCGACATCGTCCGCGACATCCAAGCCCTTCGGGCGAGAATCGAATCGTGCGAGCAAGGCAAATCGGAGTCGCTTTGATCCGGTGCTATCAGAGGACGACGAAGTGGATGCCTCCCACTTGCCGCTTCACTCCCTCGTGTTCTGAGTTCACGCTCCAGGCGATCGAGAAACACGGCCTGCTCAAGGGCAGCTGGCTCGGGGCGAAGAGGATCTGTCGCTGCAACCCGTTCCATCCTGGTGGCGAGGACCCGGTCCCTTAGGTACCTAATCTCATGAGCGCAAACCCTCCGCAGAGGTCGAACCTGATCCAAATGCTGCTCATCGTGGCAGTCGTCTTCTTGGGCTTTCAGCTCCTCTTCCCGAACAAGGCACCGGACGCGCGAAGTTCGGACGAAATTCTCCGCTCCATGCGCACCCTGAACAGCGAAGGCAAGGACGTTTCGCTTGCAAAGCTCGTGCCGATCTATGAGAACAAGCTTCGCGAGGAGAAGGCGGGCAAGGGCTGGACGGACGAGCAGGTCAATGAGAGACGGATCGAGGCCCACATCCTGCTCGCCCACACGAAGTTCAAGACGGGGCTGCACTATGCCGCCAACCCCGCGCTCAAGCAGTTCTCGCAGCCCAAGATCATGGCGGGTTGGCAAGGACTCGACCACCTTTACGCGGCCGAGCACGGCAATCCCCTTTGGGACAAGGCTTTCAATGTGGAAGGGGACGACGTACTCCCTGGAAACAGGGCCAGTGCCGGGAGCCTCCACACGCGATTGGTCTCCGACCTGAGCGAGCGCAACCGAACCCAGTCCGTATGGGGCATTGCGGGCTACCAAATCATTGACTCCATCGTCGCGATGACGGGCCGGGTGCCGGGCCTGAGCTACTGGCTGACCGCGTTCCTGCTCGCCCTCGTGGTGCGGATCATCGTGTTCCCCTTGGCGATGAAGCAGTTCATGTGGGGCCGCAAGATGCAGCAACTCCAGCCCATGATCAAGGAGCTCCAAGCCAAGCATGGCGTCAAGCCGGGCAGCCTCCCGCCCGCCGACGTTCAGCAGGCGCTGCAGGCCGACACGATGGCGCTCTACAAGAAGTACGGCGTGAATCCGTTCTCTGGGTGCCTGCCCGCTGTGATCCAGCTTCCCTTGTTCCTCTTTGTCTACCAGTGCATGCTTCTGTACCGGTTCGAGTTCACCAAGGGTACGTTCCTTTGGATCGCTCCGGGAGCACAGAGCATGGGCTGGCTGAAGATCGCTCCGAACCTGGGCCAGATTGACTTCCCCTTGATCTTCCTCTATGGGATTTCCATGGTGGTGAGCCAGTTGCTCATGCCCGTGAGCGACCCGTCGAACATGCGCCAGCAGAGGATCATGGGGCTTTTCGTCGCCGTGGTCGTGAGCGGCATGATGTTCTTCTATCCGGTGCCGTCCGCCTTCATCCTGTACTGGCTGTTTGCGAACGTGCTCTCCACGGTTCATGCGCTCTACGCCTACCGTGTACACATGCCACCCTTGCAAGAGGTCCAAACCAGCCTGGGTGGGCTCATGCCCAGCACCGAGTCCACGGTGGATCCGAGCTTCATCTCCAAGACCGGGGCGAACAAGTCGGCGACGAAGAACGGAGCCAAGAAACCGGGCAAAGCCCCCAAATCCCGCGCTCTCGAGCGCAAGAACCCTGACAACCAATGAGTACAGCCATGACAACTGACACCTCCACCGACACAACGGTCGAAATCCGCGGAGCAAGCGTCGAGGACGCGACCGCCGCAGCAGCCAAGAAACTCGGCGTAGACCCCTCGGACCTTGAAGTAAAGATCGTCGAGAAGAGCGCAGGCCTCTTTGGGCGCGAGGAGGTCACGATCGCGGCCAGCGTCAGTCCCAAGCCCAAGCGCGGCCGGGCCAAGAAGGAGGCACCTGTCGAGGAAGAGCCCGCAAAGAAGCCCGCTGGGAGAAAGGCCAAAGAGCCTGCGAAAGCAAGAGAGCCGAAAGCAGAGCCCGAACCGAACGAGGACAGCGACGGCCCTGAAGCGACCCAAGAGATCGCCCAGCAGTACGTTGCCGAGCTCGAGAAGATCCTCGAATTGGCCGACCTCGACGCCACCGTGACCATTTCCGAGGTTCATGGACGATATGTCAACTTGGACATTGACGGGCAGGACGCGAGCTACCTCGTGGGACGCAAGGGCGAGGTCCTCAATGCGCTGCAGTACTTGATGAACGTAATTGGTGTCCACACCTTTGCAGGAGGGGTGCGCGTCTCGCTCGAAGCGGACGACTACCGCAAACGGCGGGCCGACGTCCTGACCAAGCTCGCCGAGGACATCGCCAGCGAGGTGCTCAAGCGTGGCGAGGAGGCCGTCTTAGACGCCCTCCCCGCGTTCGAGCGCAGGATCGTACACCAGGCCCTGAGCGAGATCGAAGGCGTCTCGACCTATAGTGAGGGCGAGGAGCCGGATCGAAGGGTCGTGATCGCGCCCGCGCAGTGACCAAGCCGCGCCCGCTCGTGCGAGGCGACCAGATTCGCGTCGTCTCGCCCGCATCCCCGGTCTCGCAAGAGAAACTCGATCGAGGGATTCGGATCTTGGAAGGTGCGGGTTATCGGGTCACCCTCGGTGCCCACGCCCTGTCGGCGGAAGGCTATCTTGCCGGCTCGGACGAGGGACGCGCTAGTGACCTCAATGAAGCCTTCGCCGACCCAGAGGTCGCGGCGATCGTGTGCTCGCGCGGAGGATATGGCTGCGCAAGGCTTTTCCCGTACCTGCACCTCCACCAGTGGGCCCAAAGCGGGAAACTGTTCTGCGGCTTCAGCGATCTGACGACGCTGCACCTGGCCCTCAACCGGCTCGGACTCGTAACAGGTCACACTCCGATGTTGCTCACCCTCTCGGTGGACCGCGAGCCTTGGGTCGTGGAGTCCTTTCTCGCGCTACTCGCCGGGGGCGATCCGCTTCGAGTGGAGAGCCAGAGAGCGAGCCCGGTCGTAGGAGGGATCGCGGAAGGCGAGATCACAGGCGGCTGCCTCTGCCTGCTCTGCGATAGCATCGGCACAGAGCACGCACTGGACGCCGATGGCAAGATCCTCTTGATCGAGGACGTGGACGAAGCCCCCCACCGTGTGGACGCGATGCTCACCCACCTGCTCAACGCAGGGATCGTGCAGGGGGCCGCGGGAATTGTCGTGGGAGAGATGACCCGAACCGACGAGAGGTCGGATCCCTCGATCGGTGCCATTCCCTGGCGTGAAATCGTCACCGAGCGCCTGGGCGGGCTCGGCGTTCCCTTAGTGCTAGACTTCCCCTTCGGCCATGCGGCGAACCAGCTCTCGGTACCCCTGGGGGTGAAGGCCAGACTCGATGCGGACGCGGGTAGCCTTTCCCTGATCGAGACACCATGCGCCCCCTAGCCTTCCTTGCCCTCCTGCTTCCTGGATGCTCGCCAGCCCAAACATGGGAGAAGGTCCTCGCTCCCGGCGTGGTCTACCGCAACGAGGTGCGCTTCGACCCGCCCCTCGTGATCCATGCCGTTCGGGTTCGTGCAGGTGCGGAAGGGGTCAAGCTCCGCCCCGTCCTTGCCAACGACAAGGTTTTCGACGCGGTGACCGAGGACGGTCGAGCCAAGCTCACCGAGATTGCACGGCAAACCTCGGCGATCGCGGCCGTGAACGGTGACTTCTTCCCTTGGACCGGCGACCCGCTTGGGCTCATGGTCTCGGACGGAGAGATCTTCAGCCGACCCTATCCCGGCCGATCCGTCCTGGCGTGGGGCGGCCCGGCAGCCCAGATCGCGCGGGCGGTGTGGTCCTGCTCGGCGGCTCTTCCCCGAGGCGAGGTCGCGCTCTCCGGTCTGAACGAGCAGTTGGGTGCCGAAGGAGCCGTCCTGGTCACGCCGGCGGGTGGGAAGCTGGTGGCCAAGGTGCCTTCGACCGTCGTCGTACTCTCGTACGAGGGTTCTTTGGCTCCGACCCAAAAGGTGGAGGCCTCGGTCACGACCGTCCTTAGCGGCACGAGCGAACTGCCCGTACGCCAAGGACAACTCGCACTGGGTGCATCGGGCAAGGCAGCCGAGTCCTTCGCCCAATTGAAGCGCGGGGACAAGGTGACCATCGCGATGCAGACCAAGGGCATAGATTGGGATCGCCAGAAGTTCGCGATCGGAGGCGGGCCCGCCATCGTGACGGGGGGCGATCCGCTGATCGCGTGGGAGTCGGAAGGGCTCAGTTCCTCGTTCGCTTCGGACCGCCACCCGCGAACGGCCGTAGGGGTGACCGCACAGGGTGATATGTGGATCGTCGTCGTGGACGGAAGGCAGGCTCAGAGCCGTGGCGCAACCCTCTTCGAACTGAGCAAGATCGCTGCCGGACTAGGGTGCGTCGAGGCGCTCAACTTGGACGGTGGGGGGAGCTCCGAGCTCACGATCGGCCAGTCCGTGGTGAACCGGCCCAGCGACGGAGCGGAGAGACCCATCGCGAACGCGCTCGTCGTCACTGCGCCGTTCGCCAGCCTGGACGGCGCCTATGTGATCGCGGGCCGAGAGGAGGTCGCGCTCGGAACCGGCGCAGACTACCGGGTCTTGGATCGCGAAGTAGAGATCCCCGGCGCGAGCGTGGTTTGGTCAGCGGAAGGTGCGGCATGGGTGGATCAGGGCGGGCGGCTCCGGCCCATCCAGACGGGCGAGGCCATCGTCCGCGCATGGATCGGGGGCAAGGTCGTCGAGAAACGGGTCCGTATCGTTTCCCGGACTCCAAGCAAGGCCAAGGGGTAAGTTCGACGATGGTCCCGTGGCGACAACCCGTCGCTTCGGGGCCAGGTACTTACACCATGCTTCTTTCCGCCATTGCCATCGCCGCAGTCGCACCCACTGCCGTCGAAGCGAAGCTCTTGCGCTTCCCCGCGGTCTACGGAGACAAGATCGCATTTGTATACGGCGCTGACATCTGGATCGCGGACAAAGACCACGGCTTCGCCCGGCGGTTGACGACCCACCCTGGGAACGAGGCATTCCCTCGGTTCTCCCCGGATGGGAAGTGGATCGCCTTCACCGGTCAATACGACATGCCTTCCAACCAGGTCTACGTGGTCTCTGTGGACGGTGGATCACCGACCCGGCTCACGAGCGAAGGTGCGAACTGCAACGTGACTGGCTGGACACCGGACGGCAAGGTCACCTACGCGAGCAACGCAGGCAGCCCTTTCACGGCGAAGATGTGGACGGTCTCGA
The DNA here is from genome assembly GCA_020847855.1 of Fimbriimonadaceae bacterium. Taxonomy (GTDB): domain Bacteria; phylum Armatimonadota; class Fimbriimonadia; order Fimbriimonadales; family Fimbriimonadaceae; genus JADLBH01. Next base: position 21,259 of record JADLBH010000039.1, on the reverse strand, counting down.
CGGAAGGAGGCATGCCAACGGCCAGCCCGATCGCCGAATATGCAAACGGCACACTGAGCCCGGACGGGAAGACCGTCGCTTACAACCGCAACAATTCCTACAACTTCAACTGGCGGCGCTACCGAGGCGGCACGCAGGGCAGGATCTCGTTCTACGACCTTTCGCAGAACAAGTATTGGGAGGCACCATCGGGCCGCGAGAACAGCTACTGGCCCATGTGGGCAGGCGATACCGTCTATTACGTGAGCGACAAGACCGCGGGCACGATCAACCTATGGGCTTACAACCCGGCGACCAAGGCTTCCCGGCAGCTCACCCAGTTCACGGACGGAGACATCAAGAACCCGAGCACCGACGGTGAGACCATCGTCTTCGAGCGGGACGGCGGGCTTTACGAGTACGACATCGCGAAGGGGGCGACGGCTCCGCTCGGAACCATGATCGGGTCCGACCTCCTTGCGACACGGAGCAAGTTCCGCTCGTTCGCCGGGGACATCGAGGACTTCGACCTTTCGCCCTCGGGCAAGAGGATTGCAGTCGTGGCCCGAGGTGAGGTCTTCAGCCTTCCGGCCTCGAGCGGCGAGACACGCACGTTGAACTCCGCCACGGCAAGCCGGGAAAAGAGCGTGGCGTGGTCGGCGGACGGCCAAACCGTCCGCTTCCTCAGCGACCGAAGCGGGGACTGGAAGATCTACTCGGTGCCCCAGATGGGAGGCGAGGCGAAACTGGTGCCCACCCCCGCTCAGCACAAGATCGCAGACTTCGGCGAGGTGCCCGGTGGCAAGTCGCTCTGGTACACGACGCCGGGCTCCGACCTCTACCTCTTCGACCTGGCAAGTTCGACGAGCAAGTTGGTCTTCTCGAACCCTGGGTCGGGCAACGCGTTCGATATCTCCCAAGATGGGAAGTGGGTCGTCTATTCGCAGCTTCAACCGAACCTGTTCTCCGCTGTGTACCTCTATGAGGTCGGGACGGGGAAGGCGACCAAGATCACCGAAGGGTACTACGATGACGGTGCCGTCGCGTTCGACATGAACGGCAAGTACCTCTACCTTGTCTCTTCCAGGACATACGGAGTGAACATCGGGGCCTTCGAGATCGGGCTCCACCAGGACAATGTCCAGCGAGCCTACGTCGTCTTGCTCAGCAAGGATCAAGGCGACCCGCTTCGCGCCGAGCCGGACGAGGAACCCCTTACGAAGCCCGAAGGGGACAAGCCTGACGCAGAGGCGAAACCGGGCACCGAGACGAAGGTGGATCTCGAAGGCATCAGCGACCGGATGCTGCCCCTGCCGTGGGCGAACGGTCACTTTGGCGGCCTGATTGGGCTGACCAACGGCGTGGTCGCGTTCTACAACGACCAACTGGTCAAGTACGACATGGGCTCGCGCAGCGCGTCCACGATTCTCTCGACCCCCGGAGCCCAACTCGCCTTCAACGCCAAGCGCACCAAGATGGCCTACTATGCCGGCGGCACACTGGGGATCGTAGACGTTCGCCCGGACGTCCAGATTGGCCAAGGACGAGTACCGACGGGCGAGCTCGCGTACCTTTGGAACCCGCGAGAGGAGTGGGCCCAAATGTACTGGGAGGCCTGGCGCCACGAGCGCGACAACTTCTACGACGAAGGAATGCTGGGCCTGGATTGGAAGGCGATCGGCGACAAGTACGCCGCCCTCCTTCCCCACGTATCTCACCGTAACGACCTGAACTATCTGCTCGGCCTGATGATCGGCGAACTGGGCACGGGGCACGCCTATATCCAGGGTGCAGGGGACACGGGTTACTCGCCAAGCGGCGGTACCGTGGGCATGCTCGGATGCGACTACGCCACCGAAGGCAACTACGTGAAGTTCGCAAAGATCTATCGCGGATTGAACTTCGAGCCGGAGCGCCGCGGGCCGCTTGGCGCCCCTGGCGTCCAAGTTTCGGAAGGGGACTACCTTCTCGCCGTGGACGGGAAGGACATCACCCCCGCTAGCGGGGTCGGCGGAGCCTTGATGGGCAAGGCGAATCGAACGGTCACCTTGACCGTGAACGATAAGCCGAGCAAGACGGGGGCACGGTCGGTCACGGTGCAAACCATCGCGAATGAAGGGAACCTGCGATATATCTCGTGGGTCGAGGGCAACCGCAAGAAGGTCGCCGAGGCCTCCCAGGGCCGAATCGGCTATATGCACGTCCCGAACACGAACTTCCAAGGGATCATCGAGTTCATGAAGGGGTTCTACTCCAACAGCGGCGCCGAAGCCTGGATCATTGACGAGCGGTACAACGGCGGCGGGTTTATCCCAACGTTCTTCATCGAGGCCCTCCAGCGGCAGATGCAGACCGCGTTCTCGCCGAGGTACGGTGCCGACGTCCCCCTGCCCGACCGTTCGCTCGAGGGTCCGAAGTGCATGCTCATCAACGAGTTTGCGGGCTCGGGCGGGGACATGTTCCCCTGGCTCTTCAAGCGGAACAAGCTAGGCAAGCTGATCGGCACCCGGACATGGGGCGGCTTGGTCGGGATCCAGGGGGCCGTCAACCTCGTGGATGGTGGGGGCGTGACCGCACCCTCGTTCGGAATCTATGACCGCGACACGCGCAAGTGGATCGCAGAGAACACCGGGGTTGACCCCGATATCGAGGTGGACGCGAGGCCCGACCTCATCGCCCAGGGCAAGGACCCTGTGCTCGAACGGGCGATCCAGGAGATGACAGCGGCGATCGGGCCCACCCCGCGCAAGCCTGTCGAGAAGCCCATCTTCCCCACTATCAAGAAATAGGGGGAACCCGGTAATACTGGGGTGAACGCTCGCCCCCTCAGGGCCCGAGACTTGCTCTCGGGCCCGCTCGTGTCCAAGACACACGCGGCAAGGGGAGACATGAGCGCGATCCGACGACAATTGGGGGAGATCCTTATCGCACACGGCCTCGTATCGAAGGCACAAGTCGCAGACGCGCTCCAAGAACAAGCTCGAAACAAGAGGCCGCTTGGTCAGATTCTCATCTCGCACGGGGTGATCACACGCCGCCATCTCACGCAAGTGCTCGCAGCGCAGAGAGGGATCGGGTGCTGGAGCAGGGAGGACGACCAGCCTGACCCTTCGCTCACCGATGAACTCACAATCGCGGTTTGTCGCCAACACAGCGTCCTGCCGGTCTCGAAAAGGGGCGATCTGCTTGTTCTCGCAATGGCCGACAGCGAGAACATCGAAGCGATTGACCTAGCCAGAAACCTAACCGGATGCAGGATCCAGCCCGTGCTTGCAGACAGAGAGGAACTTCAAGAGCAGCTGACCGTCCTCGAATCCAAGTCTGATGCGGTGCCGGTGCAAAAGAGGGAGTTCTCCGCCGAGGCAAAGGCCCTTGCCGCGACAATGAGCTTGAGTGGGAAGAAGGCAGTTCGAACCCAATTGACCGAAGAGGATACGAAGCCGGTCGAAAGCTTGGTAAATGGGTTCTTGGCCGATGCGATCCGCAGGGGGGCGACCGACGTCCACTTGGATCCTTGCGAGACCGCCATCCAGCTGAGGTTTAGGATCGACGGGATCCTCGTAACGATGGCGGAGATTCCAACCGAGCTTCACCCGATGATCACTGCAAGGATCAAGATCATGTCCGGGCTCGACATCGTGGAGTTCCGAACTCCCCAAGACGGACAAGTGAACGTCAGTCTCGGCGATCGTGACGTGGATATGCGGGTCTCCGTCCTGCCAGGGCACAAGGGGCCCCGGATCGTACTTCGACTCTTGGACCATCAGCGAGGGATCATGGACCTCGGGCGCCTCCAACTGAGTGCCGCGAACCTAGCCCTCCTTCTGGAAGCGATCTCACGGCCCTTTGGAATCTTCGTAGTCAGCGGTCCCACTGGCAGCGGAAAGACGACAACGCTCTATGCCGCGCTCAATCATCTGGTGGATGGGACGAGGAACATCCTCACGGCCGAGAACCCAGTCGAGTACAGCCTCCCAGGTGTGAGCCAGGCCCAAGTGAACGATAAGCTCGGAGTCACGTTTTCGTCCTTGCTACGTTCGTTCCTTCGCCAAGACCCAGACGTGATCATGGTCGGGGAGATACGCGACGAGGAGACCGCAAACACCGCGCTTCGGGCTGCCATGACGGGCCACCTCGTCTTCACCACAGTCCACGCGAACGATGCGCTTGCCGTGGTTCCACGCCTCGTGGAGCTGGGTCTTGAGCGCAGCCTCCTCGCGAACTGCTTGATCGGCACGATGGCGCAGAGGTTGGTGCGGGGCCTCTGCACCTCGTGTCGCAGACCATCCCCCACGCACTCCAGTACGAAAGACGGCCACGTGAACCTGGACTGGGAAGCGGTCGGCTGTCCAGCGTGCGCTGGCACCGGCTTCAACGGTAGGTTCGGGGTCCATGAGATCATGAGCACGGATGAGGCCGTGGCAAAGCGCGTCGCCGAGGGCGGCTCGATTGACGAGCTTCGAGCGTTGGCGCTCCGAGCCGGCATGCTCACTATGGCCGAGGACGGCCTGACCAAGGCACACGCGGGCATGACGACGAGGGCCGAGCTTGCCCGACACGTCTGGCTTCCGAACAGCGTGCACTCCCGTTCGCAATCCTCGGATAGACTCGCGGCCTCTTGAAGCGAATCACGGCTACGTTTCTCGACGAGATCACCCACGACATCCCCAGCCAGAACTGGGGGCGTGAGGACTGGGCGCGGGAGTTCGGCCTCTACCGACGCATCGGGATTGACACCGTGGTCCTGATCCGTTCTGGCTATCGCGAGAGGTGCGTGTTCGCCGCGAAGAGCGTCCCTGACCTCTTGCCGGTTCGCGAGGATCTTGGACGCATGTTCCTCGATCTCGCCGAGGAGAACGGCCTTGTCTTGTATTGGGGCACGTACGACTCTGGCGTCCACTGGATGCGCCAGTCGTGGTGGCGGGAGGTGGAACTAAACCAGAGATTCTTGGACGAGGTGGCGGAACGGTATGGGTCGAGTCCGGCGTTTGGCGGGTGGTACCTTGCCCACGAGGCCGCGAGGCACGAGAACCACATCGTGGAACTGTTCAACGGGATCGGGGGGCACTGCCGGTCGCTCAAGGACGTCCCAGTGCTGATCTCGCCCTATCCGATGGGCACGAAGCAGTTTGCGGCCGAGCATGCCTTCACGCTCACCGAGACGCGCGAGCACTGGGAGAGGGTCTTTGCGGAAGCCCAGGGCGCGTTCGACATCTGCGCGTTCCAGGACGGCCAGGTCCAATACTCGGAGCTGGAAGAGTTTCACCAAATGGTGCACGATATCGCCGCTGGCACCGGGGTGGAAGTGTGGGCGAACATCGAGAGCTTCGACCGTGACATGCCCATCAAGTTTCCCCCAGCGGACTGGCGATACCTCCGGACGAAGATGGAAGTGGCCTCTCGATATGCGGCACGGCTCATGACGTTCGAGTTTGCTCACTTCATGAGCCCACACTCGTGCTATCCGAGCGCCCGAAACCTCTTCGCCCGGTACTGCGAAGAGTTTGAGATCCAAACCGACGGCCAAAACTGAACATCGGCCCCTGCCCGTGCGTCAACGCCCATACCGGGGTGTGACCGGAAACGAGGCAAGACCAAATTGAGAAACAACCGAAGCACGATTCTTTCGATCGCGGGCGTAGCGATGCTCGCAGTGTCCCTCCCGCTCGCCCTGGCACGAGCGCAGACCAACGGCACCTCTGCCGACCCGCAGGCGGGGCCGAGGGCTGGTCAAAGAGCACCCGGCGGCCCGCCCCAAGCCGGCCCTGGTGGACAGTTCAGCGGCCCGCCGCGCGAGGGTGGACAGTTGGGAGGCCCGCCGCAGCAGGGCGGGCAGTTCGGCGGCCCGCCTCAGCCGGGCGTGATGGGGCCTAGGATGGGAATGATGGGCGGCGGCGCGATCGCGGTGGACGACGACTTCGTCTACGTACTGCGAGGCAACTCGATCTTCAAGGTTTACAAGAAGGACCTCAAGGTCGCGGCCACGGGAGAGCTCCCTGCCCCGATCCCCGCGACCGACCGGCGCCAGACCCCCGGCGAACCCGGCGGAGGCGGCCTAGAGTAGGTCGAGCGAGGGCTCCCAGCGGGTACTTTCCAGCTCTATGCCGGAACGACCCCCGCGAGCCATCGTCGTTGTGCTCGATGGCTGTGGAGCGGGCGCCGCACCCGACGCCGCTGACTTTGGGGACGTTGATGGGCCCTCGACCCTGTTGCACGTATGGCAGCACGTCGGGGGCTTTTCCGCCCCCAACCTTGCTCGTATTGGCTTCCTAGCCGCGGCAGGGATCGGGAGCGCGCCTGGCGCGAGGTACGGCAGGCTCCAGGAACTGAGCCAGGGCAAGGACTCGGTGACCGGCCATTGGGAGATGATGGGGGCCGTCACCGAAAGGCCCTTCCCCACATACCCGCTCGGCTTCCCTATCCCCTTGATCAAGAGGTTTGAGGCTGAAATCGGCACGCAGACCTTAGGGAACCGGGTAGCAAGCGGTACGACCATCATCGCGGAGCTGGGCTCGCTGCACCAGGACACCGGCTTCCCGATCGTGTATACGAGCGCGGACAGCGTGTTCCAGATTGCCGCGCACGAGGACACGGTGCCGCTCCCTACGCTTTATGATTGGTGCGAGGTCGCAAGGGGCCTCCTCGTAGTGCCCGACGATGTCCAGCGGGTCATCGCGCGGCCGTTCCTGGGAGCCCGAGGAGCCTACGTCAGGACGGAGCGCAGAAAGGACTTCCCACTTGCACCCCCGGCGAACCTCGTAGACGCTGTGGGCGAGGTGGAAGGTGTGGGCGTCGTGCCCGAGCTCTTTTCAGGAAGAGGGTTTGTGCGCCGGGAACGGAGCCAGAGCAATGCGGAGCACGCCCTCGCCCTCGGCAGGGCCCTGGAGACCCGTGCCAGGTTCGTGTTCGCGAACTTTGAGGACTTTGACATGAAGTTTGGGCACCGGAACGATCCGGACGGATTCGCGAAGTGCCTGGAGGACTTCGACGCCATTCTTGGTGCCCTGCTCGCCCGACTCGAAGGGGGTGACCTCCTGATCCTCACCGCGGACCATGGGAACGACCCGACCGATGCCTCTTCCGACCACACTAGGGAGTTCGTGCCGGTCGCGTTGGTTGGTTCCGGGGTCGTACCAGGCGAGCTCGGCGACCGCTTGGGCTTTACTGCGATCGGGGCGACGGTCGGGCGCCACCTTGGCGTGGATTGGCCGATCGGCCAAAGTCTGCTCGACTAGTCTTTGTCCTTGTAACCGGGGAGCCTGCGGCCCTTGTAGTACCCATCGGGCGACGCGCAGTGGTTCCGGGCAAGCGGCTCGCCCCGGACGTTCTTCGTCTCCGTGACCTCGGGCAGGATCGCGGTGTAGTGGGTCCGGCGCTTGGCCGTGCGTTGGTGCGAGAACTTTCGCTTTGGATTCGGCATTACTTCTTCTCCCGGTGGAGCGTTACCTTCCGCAGGTTCGGGTTGTACTTCATCAGCTCCAGCTTGTCCGGGGTGTTCTGCTTGTTCTTCGTGGTCGAGACATAGTGCTTCTCGTCCTCCGTGCAGACCAATCGGATAATCTCTCGCTTTTCGCCTTTCTTCTTCGCCATGGCGCCTCCACCCCCCTCGGTTCGAGCCCATATCATGACAGATGCGGCCCGGAGCTTGGAAGGACCCTTCCCGACTGCCGTATACTCGCGGTACCCAGCCCGGGTGGCGGAACGGTAGACGCAGCGGACTTAAACTCCGTTGGCCCTAGGGCCGTGTGGGTTCAAGTCCCACTCCGGGCACTCTAGGCTGAGTCTCGTTCGGCCGAGACGCCGAGAACAACCTGGTTGCGACCGTTCTTCTTGGCTCGGTAGAGGGCCCGGTCGGCCTCGTGGTATAGGGAGTCAACGGTGGCGGACGAGTCCGAGGCGAGTGCGACGCCGACGCTCGCCGTAACCTTGAGACCGTCCGTCTCGGCCTCGGAGATCATGCGCCGCAGCCGTTCGGCAACGTCCGCGGCGATTCGCGGCCTCGCAAGCGGGAGCAAGACACCAAACTCTTCGCCGCCGAGCCTGTATGCCGAGTCCACACTGCGGAGCCCCTTCTGAAGAACCCCGGCCATCGTCCTCAGGACGGCATCGCCGACCGGGTGGCCGTAGGTGTCGTTGACCGATTTGAAGTGATCCAGGTCGAAGAGGAGCAGGGCGACGGCACCACTCGCCAGCCGTTCCTCGAGCTCGACTTCGAAGGCCCGGCGGTTCTTGAGGCCGGTGAGGGCGTCTTGGGTCGCTTTCGCGGTCTCCTCCAGGCATCTTTGCTGGAGTTCGAGCGCCCTGGAGACCAAGCTCGACTCCAAGCCCTGGTCCACCGCTTCGCTCAAGCCCTCGAACAATGCCTCGGAATGGGTGGTACGGATGTAGATGACGTTCAACGTTCGGGTGGGATCGTTCACGGAGACTACGGTGATCCGGTCGAGCTGTGCAGCTCCTTCCGGTCCCATGGACGGTGCGTCACCCTGCCAGATCCCGGTCTCTGCGACGACGTCAATCACCGTCCGTTGCGTAAGGGGATCCACGGTATACCAAATTGGCGCAAGGACCTTGTTGACGTCAATCTGATCGAGTTGCGCGACACCGTGCGCTTTGAGTGCCACGCTGTTCGCCGCCAAGAGTGGGCCTTCGAACCCGTCTAGGATCAAGATTTGTTCTGGCACGTTCTCAAACAGTGCCCTGCCCAATTCTCCCGACCACTCGAACCTTGCCGAATCCATTCGCCAACCCTCTCCCTAAGGCAGGAACCGAGACGGCCCCTGCCACAAAGAGGGTTCCATATCGTAAGGCGATCCACCCTCGTACAACTCACGGGACGGTGCCCCTAGTCAGACGTGTTCTTGGTGTGGATCGTGAGCGGGTCTTGGACAGGCACGCCGACCGGCGGCCCGACCTCGGCCGTCCCCATGCCCCGAATCAACGGGCCCGCGAAGAGGCCCGCACCCAGGACGCCTGCCAAGCACACCGCGCACGCAAGGTTCAGACTCGCGGAGGGCTTGCCAAACCGCGGCGCGACCGCACCTTCCTCGGTGACAAAGGCGGCCTGGATGATCCCGAGATAGTAGTACGTCGAGATCGCGGAGTTCACGGCGAGCAGGACGGCCAGCGCGGGTAGCCCAGCATCGAAAGCCGCCTGGAAGATCAAGAGCTTGCCGAAGAACCCCGAAGTGATCGGGATCCCGATCAAGGAGCAAAGGAACACGACCAAGCAGCCCGCCGCCCACGGGGCACGTTTCCACAGGCCGCGGACATCGTAGAACCTGGTCCCTTCGTGCTGGCCGCTCGCCGTGAGACTGATGACGGCGAAGGCCCCGATCGTCATCGCGGCATAGCTGATGAGATAGAAGGCGGTCGCGTCCAGGCTCACCCGGCCCGGCGCGCTGAAGGCCGCCAGCACCCCCACGAGGAGGTATCCCGCGTGAGCGATGCTGGAGTAGCCCAACGTCCGCTTCACATCGTTCTGGACCAGGGCGGCCAGGTTCCCTACCGTCATGGTCGCGACCGCGACCCACCACATCAAGGGGAACCAGACCGTATCGAGCGTACCGATCGCCCAAAGGAACCGCACGAGCGCCCCCAAGGCTGCCACCTTGGAGACTGCGGCCATGAAGGCGGTGACATTGGTGGGCGCCCCTTGGTAGACGTCCGGTGTCCACTGATGGAACGGCACGAGGGCGAGCTTGAACCCGAGCCCGACCAGGACCATCGCGGCGCCAATGGTCGAGAGCGGCGAGGCCGACGCCGCTCCCAGAACTTCCGAGATGCGGCCCAGGTGGAGCGAGGCGGTCTCGCCGTAGATGAACGCGATGCCCATGAGCAGGAAGGCACTGGCGAAGGAACCGAGGAGGAAGTACTTGAGCGCGCTCTCCTCCGACTTCGATTCGTACCTGCTCATCCCGGCCAGGCAATAGAGCGAGATGCTCAGGAGCTCGAGTCCGAGGAACACCATGAGCAAGTGCTTGCTCGAGACCATGAGCATGCCTCCGGCCGTGCTCCAGAGTGCGAGAGGATAGAACTCCGCGAACGGGATGCGCTTTTCGCGGAGGTAGGGCTCGCTAAAGAGGAAGCATACGGCGCACGAGCCGACCATGACAAGCTGGAGGATCTGTCCAAAACGATCGTTGAGGATCATCCCTGCGAAGGACTCGTCGCTCGGCCCACCGAGCATGCCGAAGAGCGACCAGCCCGCAACGAGCAGGCCGAACAAGCTCACACCGACGACCAGGTTGTTGTTTCGGCGCGGTCGCAGCATCTCGATGATGAGGGCGACGATGCCGGTACACACCACGATCGTGAACGGAGCCAGGGCTCTCCAGTCCACGGTGGGTATCAGAGCGTTCACGTTCATGACCCTTGCTCCAGGGCGAGATCGGCTCCCACCGCGTCGGTACACGTGAGGCCGTGGGCACCCAGCGAGGTGGGCTCGGCTTGAACGTCGGCTTGGCTCCAAGCGATCACGGTGCAAGGCAATGCCGCCAAGATGTCCAGATATGCGCCTGCGCCCGTGACGTGCAGCACGGTCGGCACCGTACATGCCTCGAGCAATGCTCGGTCTGCTTCCAGGAACCTTCCTCCGTACTCCATCGGCGAGTGTTTCGAACCCGTCGCGGAGGTCAGGTGGTAAAGGATCGCTTCCGCCCCCAACGCTTCACCACGAGCTTGGTTCAACGCCGCTTCTTCGTCGAGGCTGGGATGAGCCAGGCAACGGTCCGCGACGCCCGCGATCCGGGTCATGCGGTACGTGCGCCCACGGAGCTCCAACGTCGGTTCGTGGCCGAGACGAACCCGTCCTTGGGTGATCGAGGTGGTCGGGTTCATCTGCCCACCCCGACCGTGGAAGGACTCGACGACTCGATCACGAACTCAGGAAGTGGGCCTTCGGAAGGGCCAAAGAGCGTTCCGTCCTCAGCGATCTGGACCCCGGAATCGGCCCAAGAGGGTCGCTCCCCTGGCGCACTGGTCGCCATCAGCCGGGCGGCCGCGAGGGAGCGATCCATGGGTGCAAGGAACGTCTGTGGGTAGAGCCCTCCCCAGACAGCGGCGATGAGGAGAAGGCCCACCATGACCACCTCGTGCGTCTTGAGGTCTTTGAGCCGGTGCAAGAGGGGGTTTGTCACCGGGCCGTAGAAGACCTTCAGGAACATCCAGAGCAAGTACACCGCGGCAAGGACGACGCCGCACGCCGCGAGGATCGGAAGCAATAGGTTCAAGCCATAGGCTCCCTCGATGCCCGACTGGAACGCTCCCAAGGTCGCCATGAACTCCCCGATAAACCCATTGAGTCCAGGCAAGCCAACGCTGGAGAGCATCAGGACGAGGTAGAGCGCGGCGAACACGGGCATCTTTGCCTTGAGCCCGCCCATGTCAGCGAACAGCCGGGTGTGAATCCGCTCATAGAGCAACCCGATGAGGAGGAAGAGCGCACCCGTGGAAACTCCGTGGCTCAACTGCTGATAGGCACCCCCAACGATCCCGATGTGGTTGAGGCTGAAAATCCCTAGGACGACAAAGCCCATGTGGGCAACCGAGGAGTAGGCGACGAGGCGCTTGAGGTCCGGCTGCATGGCCGCAACCGCCGCTCCATAGAGGATCCCGATCACGGCCAGGACCGTCATGGGCAGGGCCGCCTGCACGGTCGCCTCCGGGAAGAGGGGCAAGCAGATCCTGAGGAAGCCATAGGTGCCCATCTTCAAGAGGACGCCGGCGAGGATGACAGAGCCCGCGGTCGGTGCCTCGGTGTGCGCGTCGGGCAGCCAGGTGTGGAAGGGGAAGACCGGGCACTTCACCATAAACGCCACCGCGAAGGACCAGAAGAGGAGGGCTTGCAAGTGCGGAGCCTGCGCCCAAAGCGCTCCGCTCGCCACTGACTTCTGGATGCTGACCAAGTCGAAGGTCAGGTTTCCGGTCAGGTTTCGATGGAGGGCTGCCACGGTGAGGATCCCCAACAGCATGAAGATGGAGGCACCGAAGGTGTAAACGAAGAACTTGAGCGCGGCATAGTTGCGCTTCGACCCGCCCCAGACCCAGATCATCACCGCCATGGGGATGAGCGATGCCTCGAAGAACGCATAGAAGAGGATCAGGTCCAGGCTTAAGAACACGCCGAGCATGGCGGCGAGCAAGACCATGACCATCACGAAGAAGGTCTTGACTCGCGACTTGACGTAAAAGCTGAACCAGACTGCGATGATATTAAGGAACGTCGTCAAGACGACGAGCCAGAGGCTGATCCCGTCAATCCCTAACCGGTAATGGATGCCGAGCGGCTCGATCCAGCTCACCGCCTCGGTCATTTGCATCTGATAGGTGCCACCCGAGAACCGTGTTAGGATCGCCAAGCTCGCCGCGAAGGAAGCGATCGAGAACAACATCGCGATCCATTGAATGGCTTTGGTGTACTGGTTGGGTACCAGCATGAGCGCAAACGCACCCGCAAGTGGGATCGCGATCTGTGCGGTGAGGATCCCGAAGCCGCTCACTGTGGAGCCCCCGTCATGAGGCGATAGACGACGTAAGCGACCAAGGCGACGGCACCGTATTGCATCAGCGTCGCGTAGGTTCGGACATATCCGGTTTGCGGCTGTCTCACCGCACCCCCCAAGCTGCGAGCAAGGACACCGACCCCGTTCACGACCCCGTCCACGACGTAGCGGTCAAGGGCGAAGCACACCGCGCCGACGATCCCCCCAAGGCGCACCGTGCCGTCGCTCAGAATCGCATCAATCCCAAACTGCCTGCGTGCGAACAACTGGAGCGGATTCCACTTTTTGTCGTCCATGCCCTCCCAGACTGGGGTCTTTTTCCCATAGAGCCAGAAGGCAAGGCCGACCCCGCTCACGAACGCCAACGCGGAGATCCCGATGAGCAGGTTGTGAGCGACCGGCCCATGTGCTTCGTGAGGGGCGTGGCCGGTCAGCCAGGCCTCCAGCCGGTGGTTCGCCCCGCCGAGCCAACTCCCCACAAAACCAAGCGAACCGACCGCCAAGAGCACCAAGGGCACCCACATCACCCAAGGCACTTCACGCGGTGTGTGGTGCGAATCAAGGTCGTGGTGCTCCTCGTGTACCTCGAGCATGGAGGCCCTTTCCATCTCGGCATCGGAAAAGAAGAAGCCCTCCACGTCCTCCACGTCATGGTGGTCGGCATCGGCCTCGTGCGAATGGACGGGCTCGGCATGGTGGTCCGGGACTGCGTCGCGCCAACGCTCTTCGGACGTGCCGAAGGTCAGCAACATCATCCGCGTCATATAGAAGGCCGTCATCGCGGCAACGGCGAAGCCGACCCATCCTGCGAGTTGGCCCGCAGTGAGGCCGAACGCACCCGTTGCACCATGAGTCTGGTTCACTGCGGCTCCCAAGACCGCCTCCTTGCTCCAAAAACCGCTGAACAGGAAGGGCACTCCGACGATCGCGGCCCACCCGACGGCCATGGTCGCGAATGTAATCGGGAGATACCGGCGCAGGTTTCCGTAGTGCCTCATGTCCTGCTGGTGCGCCATCGCGTAGATCACCGCACCGGAACCGAGGAACAGCAGCGCTTTGAAGAAGGCATGGGTGATGACGTGGAACATCCCGGCCCAAAACGCGCCCACACCGCAGGCGATGAACATGTATCCCAGCTGCGAGACCGTGGAATAGGCGAGAACCGTCTTGATATCGGTCTGCCCGAAAGCGATCGCCGCGCCGACCAGAGCCGTGACCGCACCCACGATGGCGATGATTCCCATGGCCGCTGGGGAAAGCGCGATCCACGGTGACATTCGGTTCAGCAGATAGACGCCGGAGGTCACCATCGTCGCGGCATGGATCAGGGCCGAGACCGGGGTCGGGCCCGCCATTGCGTCCGGTAGCCAGACATAGAGTGGGAACTGCGCGGACTTGCCCATCGCCCCGATGAAGAGGAGGATCGAGATCCAGAAGAGGGCTGTCGGGAACATTTCGAGGAGCCGAGGCGAGACAGCGAGGATCGTGTCATAGCTGAGCCACCGCTCGCCCGTGACCGCAAGCGTCTCACGGTTCTGCGAGAGCAGGTGGACGATCCAAAACATCCCCAGTGCGAAGCCGACATCCCCGACCCGGTTCACGATGAAGGCCTTGTTCGCCGCCTTGGAGTTCGCGAGATCCCTGTACCAAAAGCCGATGAGAAGGTAGCTGCACACTCCTACCCCCTCCCAGCCGACAAAGGTCAGCACGAGGTTGTTGCCGAGCACGAGCACGAGCATCGCGGCGACGAAGAGGTTGAGGTAGGTGAAGAACCGGGGGAAGTCGCGCTCCTGGGCCATGTACCCGATCGCGTACAGGTGGATCAGGGCACCGATCCCGGTGATGATGAGCACCATCGTCATCGAAAGGGGATCCACCCGGAGCTCGAACGGCACCTGCAAACCTTGGACGCTCATCCAGGGGCCGAGGGTCGAGACCGCCGCCCTGGCATGCTCGGGCAACTGTGCAAGCTTGGAAGTAAGATCGGCGCCGAGGAGGAACGCAAGACCGATGGGTGCCACTGCGATCGCCCCCGCTGCAGGCCTGCCGAACTTCGCCCCCAAGGTCTCGACCAGCCTCTTGCCCAAGAGCGCCTGGAACAAGAATCCCAGCAAGGGGAGGAAGACGATCCACCATACGGTTGAGAATTCGTTCGGCACGGTCATCCTCTCAAGCTCCCCAGGTCATCGGCGTCGGCCCGGTTCTTGAGCCGGAAGATCGCGGTGATGATTCCCAGGCCGACCGCGACCTCCGCCGCGGCCACCGCCATCACGAAGATCACCATCATTTGGCCCGCCATCGCGGTGGGAACGTCCCCGCTGGCGAGCGCACCGCTCGGTTGATAACGGGCGAAGGCAAGGAACGTCAGGTTCACGGCATTGAGCATGAGCTCGATGCACATGAACATCACGACTGGGTTCCGCCGGACCATGACCCCGATCGCGCCGAGGACGAACATATAGAGGCTCAGGGCCAGGAACCATTGCAGAGGAACGTCATTGACGAGTCCCACCTAGGCGTTCCTCCTTGCCAGCAGCACGCTCCCTACGATCCCGACGAGGAGCAGGACGCTCGCGACCTCGAAGGGCAGGGCGTATTCTGTGAACAGATAGGCTCCGATCGCTTGCGGCTTGCCATAGCCGTCGCCTACGGGTTGGGAGAACGGGCTTGGGTCGAAGGTGACGATCACGCTCGCGACCGTTGCAGCCAGGGCGATGGCTCCCACGATCGCCAAGGGCCAGCGCCTCTCCTTGTGCCGGGGGGCCTCTTGGCTTTGCAAGGCGAGAACCATGACGACAAAGAGGAACAGCACCATGATCGCCCCTGCATAGACCATGACCTGAATGATCCCCAGGAGTTCGGCTCCCAGCATGAAGTACAAGACGCCGAGCAGGAAGAAGTTCAAAACCAGGCAGAGGGCGCTGCGAACCGGTTTCTCACCGCACGCGACGACGCCGGTGGCGCCCAGGGCCGCCAAGCCGCCCACGAGGAGAAACGCGACTTGGTTCGCGGTCATGTCTTCACCTGCTCCCGCTCACGAAGTGAGGCAGGCGCCTCTGTGCCATCCACCAGCGCGATCCGTCGCGGGGGGGACGCCAACGGGCCCTTCCTCGTCGCCGCCGCGATGTTCAGATAGAGCAGGACCAGCACGAGCGTGGCTCCGCCCCACGCGCCCCACCCACCCGCTGGGCCATAGAGCGAGGTGAAGACGATATAGAGGGCGACCACGATGAAGTTCGCCACGGCCAAGGGCAAGAGCGTCTTCCAGCCGAGCGACATCAGTTGATCGTAGCGCAGGCGTGGCAACGTCGCTCTCAGCCAAATGAAGAAGGCAACGCCTCCAGCGCACTTGCCTAGGAACCAGAGAGGGCCAAGCCAGTAGTTCAGCTTTGCCATCGCGCCATAGAACCCCGCCATCGCGGGATAAGTGTCTGCGAGGTGCTCCCAGCGAACGGGAACCAGGTTGTACCCACCTAGGAACACGGCGGCGAATACCCCGCTGAGCAGGAACATCGCTGCATATTCCCCCATGAAGAAGACCGCGAACTTCATCGAGGAGTACTCGGTGTGATAGCCCGCGATGAGCTCGTTCTCAGCCTCCGGCAGGTCGAAGGGCGCACGGTTCGTCTCGGCGACGAGGCAGATCAGGAACACAATCGCGCTCACAAGGCCCCAGGGCGTGAAGACGAACCAGTTCTGGATGTGCTCCGCGACCCCCCACAACGCCGCCTCCTGCTGCATGACCATGTCCGGCATCTTGAGGGAGCCGGTGGCCAGCGCGACGCAGGCGAGCGATACGCCCATACCCAGCTCGTACGAAATGAGCTGTGCGCTCGCCCGGATGCCGCCCATCAGGGAGTACTTGTTGTTGCTCGCATAGCCCGCGAGTACCAGTCCATAGGCCCCCAGGCTGGAGATCGCCAGGACGTAGAGGATCCCGATCTCGACGTTGGCCACGGGAGTGAGCAACGAGTAGGGCCCTGGGATCGAGGTGAACGGCATGAAGCCCGTGGAGGCCCACGGCAGCGTCGCACCGAGGGCGAACGCCGGGAACAAGGCCAGGAACGGGGCCAGGAAGTAGACCAGCTTGTCTATCGCACTGGGAGTGACGTCCTCCTTGAGGAAGAGCTTGACTCCGTCTGCGATCGGCTGGAGCAGGCCGAAGGTGCGCACCTTCTTTCCGGCGAGGAACTTGAGCGGGAAGTTGCTCGGGAAGGTCACGGTGCCTGTACGGTTGGGCCCGATCCTATCCTGCATCCAGCTTAGGAGCCTTCGCTCGAGCCAGATCAGGCCGGGCACCAGCACGAGGATCGGCAACACCAGTAGGACCACGCGGATTGCCGCGAGCGCTACCGGGTTTGACTGCCCGAGTCCTTCGAGCCAGTGTCCGACGTCCATGCCAGGTTCCGACCTTACCCGCCCCGCTACTCTTGCGCCAACGGTGCCGTAGGCATTGGGGTCAGGTCAAGGATCGCCCCCTCTTCTGGAAGGCTTGAATAGACGCATCCCGCGAAGGAAGGCGAGTCGTTCGCGATGGCCTCCATCACCTCGGCTGCACCGAAGTACGGCGTTCCCCCGCCGAGTAGGATGGAAAGGTCGCACGCGATTCGCCAAGCGGGCTTTGCCTCCCCAGGAGGATGGAGCGAGGCTTTCATGCGCTGGACCCTGCCTTCGCAACTCGTCCAGGTGCCGTCCTGCTCGGGCGGGGCGGCCATGGGGAGGAGGACGCTGGCGAACCGTGCGGTCTCGTTCAGCGCTGTGGTCTGCACGATGACAAACGGAGTGTTCTCGAGCGCTCCGGATCCTTCGGGGAGCTCAGCGAGGTCCGTCTCGACCAGCCAAAGGCTGTGGAAGGCACCCGAGGTTGCCGACTCGACGATCTGCCACGTGTCCTTGGCCCCTGTCTCCGGAAGGAGCCCGAGCGCCTCGGCTCCCATCGAGTTCGCTCCCCTGGGAAAGAAGTGGAGCGTTGAGCCCGTGGCGGAGCAAAGGTATGCGAGATCCTGATACGCGCCGCTTGCGCCCTCCACGTCGAGCAAGGCGTCCGAGGCAACGACGGCGCAACCCTCCCCGCACCGGTCGGCGAGGGCGCGGATCGCGCTCGGCGCAAGGCCGGTGCGCTCTGCGACCGCTTCGGGCGAGAATGCGTCGAGCCCAGTTCGCACTGCCTCGGGGACAGTGGCACCTCTCTCGACGGCCACGAAGAGCAGAGACCGTAGCAAGTCCGCCTCGCTCCCCTTGCGGTAACGGATCGGAAGCGAGGCAAATCGCTCGGCCTCGGTCGGCGAGTGATAGGCGACCGCGACATCCGTGCCGTGCTTTGCCCAGGCCTTGCGCACGCGCAAATGGACGATGGGCAAGTCTTCCGCGAGATGGCACCCCAGCACCACGATCCGCTTGGCCTCCTCGAGCCCAGCGATCGTGCCCTGGACTGCTGGGGAGCCAAGCTTCGAACCTATTCGTTCGCTGGCAGGAGGCAAGAACCGTGTCCAACGGAAGTCCACGTCTCGGCTACCCACCGTTTGGTGGAACAGCCGATGGTGAAGCCACATCCCCTCGTTCGCTACCCGCGTGCCCACCAGGCTCGCCGCGGCTCCCCGGCCGAGCTCGGCTACGATGGCCTCATACGCCTCGTGCCAGGTGCAAGGTACGAGCGAATCGCCCTTGCGAATCATGGGGCTCGTCGCCCGCTCGGTGGAATTGAGGTACTCGTGGCCGAACTTGCCCTTGTCGCAAGTCCACTCTTCGTTGACGTCCTCGTTGGTTCGGCCGCTGATCCGGACAAACTTTCCCGACCGGCGGTCTATCCAGACGCTACACCCGTTCGAGCACTGGCTGCAGATCCCTTCCCCCGCCTCGATGTCCCATGGGCGGGCGCGGAAGCGATAGGTCGTGGACGTCAAGGCGCCGACAGGACAGATCTCGATCACGTTCCCGCTGAAGCGCGACTCGAAATCCGTGAGTTGGAACGTCGAGGGCTGCATTTCCGCACCTCGGAACCGGAACGCAAGATCGGCGTCGCCGGAGACCTCCTCGGTGAACCGGACGCAACGGCCACACTGGATGCAGCGCTCCAGATCCAAGGTCACATACTTGCTGAGCGGGAACGCTTTGGGAAGGTGGCGCTTCAGCTCCACGTAGCGACTGGTCGAGGGGCCGTAGGCCATCGTGTTGTTCTGCAACGGACACTCGCCCCCGCGGTCACAGATTGGGCAGTCCAGGGGATGGTTGATGAGCAAGAACTCGAGCACGCCCCGGCGGTCCGCGTGGATGGCCTCGGAGTCTGTCACCACCACCATGCCCTCGCTCGCTCCGAGAGTGCAGCCCGCCTGGGGCTTGGGCATCATGCGCACGGAGCCGTCCTGTTGCTCGAAGCCGACCTCGACGAGGCACATCCGGCACATGCCGACCGGCTGCATCCTCGGGTGGTAGCAGAAGATGGGGATCTCTAGGCCAAGGCGCTTGACAGACTCCACCAAGAGCTCCCCGGCCGGAACGCTGATCTTGGTTCCGTTGATCGTGACCTGTACTTCCTTCTTTTCAGCCTCGGCTGCCATGGGACGGGCAGAAGTTTAGCCCATTCTCAGGACGAAACCTTGTACCCGCAAACATGCCAGGTTTTGAGGTGGAAGCTGTCCACAACGAACCTTCGGTGTACACTCGAATCTCGCAAGCTTGCCCTTTGGCACCTTGCATGAGTCGGAGATGAACATGCCATCAACTTCCCTTTCGCGAACTGCTCGAAGAAGCCTCGCCCTTGTGATCCTCGGCCTTGCCGCTGGATCGGCCCTCGCTCAATATAAGGGCGTCACGTACGTGGGCAAGAAAGGCGTCGTGGATACTGTCGCGGCCATGAACGCTCGATCCGCCAAGGAGAGCGACCTTCTCAAATGGATCCGCATTCCCAAGAAGACCGAGAAGGAGGGGCCCGACCGGCGCAACCTCCCTTTGAATCCCGGCTCGCAAGAGGTGCCTTCCTTCCCTGCGACGAGCCCACAAGGTGTGGGCGGCGATGGTTCCCAGGGCGGTCGCGGGGGGATTTACTCCCCGCAAACGATTGATTTCCAGTTCAACGGGCCGACGTTGAACGAATCTGGATTCGTTCCACCTGACGTGCAAGGAGACGTGAGCCCCACCCAGATCCTGATTGCCGTGAACGGACGGATCCGGAGCTACGACCGGAACGGTGTTGCAGGCTCGCTGAACGTCACCCCCGAGTCGTTCTTCAACTCTGTGCGGAACGGCTCGGGCATCTCCGACCCCCGTGTGCGCTGGGATCGGCTCTCCAACCGGTGGATCGTGATCGCGATCAACGTCAGTTCCCCGAACCGGCTCGTCGTCGCGGTGAGCAACGGAGCAACGATCACGAACACTTCGAGCTTCACTTTCTACTTCTTGACCACGCCGAGCGCATTCGCCGACTACCCGTCCTTAGGGGTGGACGCCAACGCACTTTATGTTGGGGAGAACACGTTCAACACGTCGCTCAGTGCCTTCCTCGGAACGAACGTCTGGGTCATCCGAAAGACGAGCGTCTTGAGCGGCGGGCCCATCGTGGGCACTCGGTTCAACACGTCCGGGGCCTCCGGCGCGGGGCTCTTCACTCCCCAAGGGGTGGACAATGACGATCCGGCCGCCACGCAAGGGTACTTCATCGGTGTGGACAATGCCGCGTTCGGTCTCCTTCAGATGCGGCGCGTCTCGAACCCTGGCGGAAGCCCGACGATCTCCGGGAACCTCCCGATCGGAGTCCCTTCCACGGCGTTCCCCTTGGATGCCCAGCACCCTGGCTCTGCCACGCGGCTGGACGCCCTGGACGACCGCCTGTACAACGCGGCGATCCGGCGCGACCGGATCACCGGCAACCGCACCCTGGTCACTTCGCACAACATCCGAATCAACTCGTCAGGCGTCGGCAGCAGCGGCGGCGATCGAACGGGTTCGCGCTGGTACGAGATCGGAAACCTCACGGGCACTCCGAGCTTGGTTCAGTCGGGCACGGCGTTCGACAACGCTGCGACCGGGTTCCTCTACACGTGGATGCCCAGCATCAACAAGTCGGGACAGGGGCACTTCGCGATTGGCGTAAACCGCGCGAACACCTCCACGCGGGTACAGATCGCGACGGCCGGACGATTGAGGACCGACGCCCTGGGCACGACCCAGGCAGCCACCGTGGGAATCACGAGCGGGTTCAACTACGCGATCGGCGGGAACCCCTTCCGCTGGGGGGACTACTCCATGGTCGTGGTGGATCCGACTGACGACCAGACGATGTGGTGCTTCCACGAGTTCGTGAGCTCGAACAACGTTTGGGCGGTCCGAGTTCTGCGCCTCCGCGCCCCCGCACCCGCAGCGATCGCATCCCTAAGCCCGAACACGCTGGGCCAAGGAGCGAGCGGCGTCAACGTGGTCGTGACTGGGACGAGCTCTAGCGGAACAGAGTTCTACGACACGGATCCGGCGTTCCCGAACCGGCTTCTCGCCGCATTCAGCGGATCCGACGTCACCGTGAACAGCGTGACGTGGGACTCGCCCACCCAGGCCACCCTGAACGTCTCGGTCGGCGGAAGCGCGGCGACCGGTGGCCGCACCCTGACGATGACGAACCCGGATCAGCAGACGTCGCAGCTTGCGAACGCGCTCACGATCACGGGCAGTGCGCCCGAGGTCGTGGTCCCGAGCTCCTTCACGACGGTCCTTGGCCGTCTGGACGCGGGCGACGTCGCCAGCCTCTCGGCCGACGACGACAACTACCTCCGCCACTGCAAGTTCATCGT
>JADLBH010000038.1 GCA_020847855.1 Fimbriimonadaceae bacterium | reverse complement strand
GCACGGTGAGAGGCTGGACACCCTCCAAGCAGAGGCCGCGGCACCGATCCAAGCCCACGCACCCCTCGGGGCAACCGCCTTGGAAGAGGGTGTGGCCCTCGCCGTAGGGCTGGAACCGTCCTGAATCGGTGGGGCCGAAGAGCCCGACGACACGGCACCCGACCCCGGCCGCCAGGTGCATGGGGCCCGAGTCGCCCGTTACGAGACACTCGCACTGTGCGAGAAAGGCGGCTGTGCCGAGCACGGGCCATCGGCCGCACGCATTGGTGCCGCTCAGCCCCTCGCATGGTTCGGACTCCGCCGATGACCCGATCCAGACCACTGGGTGGGACGAAGCCTCCACAAGCCGCGCAAGCTCGGCCCAGTGGCGACGGGGCCAGCGCTTTGATGGGTGGGAGGCCCCTGCGTGCATCGCAATGATGCCGATGCCCGCGGGATCGAGCCGAGAGGCGAACCCGCGTGCCTCGGCAACCTGTTCGGCGGTCGGTCGGACCACGGGAGCAAGGCTCGGCGTGGCGACGCCGGCCAGGTTCATCAGCCTTGCCAGGGCACTGGGCACCTCGGGCTCATCGGGGGACGCCTTGACCTCAAGCGTGGCCAACGGGCTGGGCCGGTCGCCCTGCACCACCCAGCGCTCGCGGATCCCGGCTTGTGCCGCGAGGCGCACGAGGGTGCGTTGCGAGTAGGTGAAAATCGCGAGATCGGGACGAAGCCTCCGGAGCTCAAGGGTTGTTCGGAGCCGCTCGGTCCAAGACTCGGGCCGGGTCAAGACCGCGTCAAAGTCGCCCGTCGCCCCGAGCAGCTCGCCGCCCACCGGCGACGTGAGTGCCACCAGTTGTGCCCACGGCCAAGCCTGGCGGAGCCATGGTCCGGCGGGGGTCGTGTTCACCGCGTCGCCGAGGTGAGGGTGGGTGACGAGGATCGCACACTGCGGCCACTCGCCCCGATCCATAGGGAGGAATCTACCTCTGAGGCCGATCGGCAGTAGAATCCGCCCAGCCAACGATGCTCTTTCGCGCCCTGATCCTCCGCACCTCCGGTCTTCGATGGGTGCGACGCGCCGTCACCCGGAGCCGATTGTTCCGGCCCATGGTGTCCCGGTTCATCGCAGGCGAGACGGTGGCGGAGGCGGTCTCGGTGGCAGAGGGATTGGCGGCCCAGGGGTTCGGCGTCTCGCTCGACCTCTTGGGGGAGAACGTTGCGACCCTGGAGGAGGCGAACCGCGGGCTCGAGCACTACCTAGCGCTCGTGGAGGCGATCGGCGCGAGCCCCCATGTCGCAAGCATCAACATCAGTATCAAGCTCACGGCACTCGGACTCGACCAAGGGGACGAGGTTGCCGAGGCGAACTACCGCAAGCTGCTCACGGCGGCGGCGAGGCACGACCTGTTCGTTCGAGCCGATATGGAGGCGAGCGAATATACCGAGCGCACGATCGCGATGGTGGAGCGGGTCTTTCCCGACCATCCGAACACCGGCACCGTGCTCCAGAGCTATCTGCTCCGAACCGACCAAGACCTGGACCGACTCTTGGAGCTCGGTTGCAGGGTCCGTCTCGTCAAAGGCGCGTATCTGGAGCCAGAGTCGGTCGCTTACCAAGACAAGTCCAAGGTAGACAGTCAGTACATAGACCAATCCAAGAGACTTGTGTGCGAGGCGAACTATCCCGCGATCGCGACCCACGACGCGGCGATCATTACCACGGTACGGGGATTCGCCGAAACAAAGAGCCTTGAAAAAGGTAGGTTTGAATGGCAAATGCTCTACGGAATCCGCAGAGATCTCCAGGCAGAGCTCCATCACGCCGGTTACCCAGTCCGAGTCTATGTGCCGTTCGGCCAAGAGTGGTACCCCTACTTCACCCGCAGGCTGGCCGAGCGACCCGCGAACCTGCTCTTTATCGCCAAGAGCCTGTTCAAGGGCTGAGTGCCGACTTCCCTCTACCCGGTAGCATAGGGGGTATGGAACTAGTCAAGCAGGTCGAGTCCAGCTACCTGGCCCAAGGCCTTCTGGACACCGAGGTTGCCAGCATTGTTGCGATCGCAAGCGAGCGTCGCTATCCTGGCGGAGAGACCATCGTCCGGGCTGGTGAACTGGCGACCGACTTTTTCCTGGTGCTCGAAGGCAAGGTTCTCGTACGCGGAGCGGACGGCGAGCCCATCGGTCGCCTCGCTGCGGGTGCCATGGTCGGCGAGGTGGCTCTTCTCACCGGGGGGGAGCGAACCGCTACGGTCATGAGCGAAGGGGAGACCGTGGTGGCACACTTCCCCGGCGAGGCGTTCAACGCTCTCATTGACCGGGAACCGAGCTTGGGCGTCCGGGTTCTGCGGAACATCGGGGCCACCCTCGTGGACCGTTTACAGCGGTCCAATATCCAGCTCGAGCGCGTGCTCGCGGCCAGCGGGTTCTAGGTTTGTTGTTCCAACCGCTCTTCCAGGCTCTCGGTCTGTTGCTCCGTCGTCGGCTCGGCTGCGATCTCGTTGACCTGCTCGCCCAGCCAGCCCGCGAGCTCGCGTGAGCGCCGGATCGAGGTGCGGTTGAAGAACTGGAACAGCCCGAGCCCGGTGGCCACGGTGGCCGCGGCGACCAGGATCCCGGTGATCGGGTTCACGTGGCTACCCACGAGGGGACCCGCGATGCAAGCCCCGATCAAGGGCGCATGCAGCCCGAGGAAGTAAGGGAAGAACGGGCTCGACTTCACCTTCACCCTGGTCCTCCCACCCCGCGAGAAAAGCTCGACGCGAGCCCACATGGGTGATTTGGTCACCTCGGCGGTGAGGCTCCGACCCACCTGTTGGAACTTGTCCACCTTGCCCTTCTCGCGCATCTTCGTGAGGAGGAGGTCCAAGTTTTCTGGGGCGACCTCCCCGTCCACGACGACCTCGGTCTCCTCGGAGAGCCTGAGGGGCGAGGTTGCGACCGTCTTGGGCTTGGGCGACCGGATCGCTTGTTCGAGGAACTCGGGTGCGATCCCGGCCTCGGCTGCGATCCTCTTGAGCTCGTCCAGGGTCACTCCGGCGGAGTACTCCTTGCCCGAGGCCTCCTGCAGCTCGGCAGCGGCACGGAGAACCTCGCTCACTTCGGCCTCGCTCAGGATCCGTGGCCTCTCGCCCACGCGGTTACCCTACCTGACCTACGACGGGGGCGTTACGAAAGCCGTCGGACGCATCCCATGTGGGCCTCGCAGCCTTCGCGGGGCCGGAAGCTCCGGAGGCAGCCTGCGAAGCAGCGGCAACCAAGGCACCAAGCTCGACCGGGACGTCGTCGGATCGCGACCAGCCTCCCATTTCCCGGTCCACGTATCCAGTGTCCACTTCCCCACGAACGAACGCCTCGGAGCCGAGGACATCGAGGAGGAAGGCGATGTTCGTCTGGACGCCCAGGACGTGCGTGTCCAATAGGGCAGCGCGGAGCCTACGGATCGCGGCGGGGCGATCCTCGGCATGTACGATCAGCTTGGCGATGAGGGAGTCATAGTGGCGGGTGACCTCGTCTCCGACTCGCAGACCGGTGTCGAACCGAATTCCCGGCCCCGTCGGTTCGGCCCAGCCTATGACGCGCCCGGTGCTGGGTAGGAAGCCACGGGCAGGGTCTTCGGCCACGATCCGAGCCTCGATCGCGTGACCTTGGAGCGCGGCACGATCCCCGGCGAGGAGGGTGGGCTTGAGGTTCAACTCTTGGCCTGAAGCGATCCGGAGTTGCCACTGAACCAAGTCGAGCCCGGTGACCGCCTCGGTCACGGGGTGCTCGACTTGGAGCCGCGCGTTCACTTCCAAAAAGAAGATCTCGCCGGTCGCCGAATCGAACATGAACTCCGCCGTACCTGCGTTGACATATCCCGCCGCCTTGACCAGCCGTTCGGTCGCAGTGCGGAGCCGCTCCCAAAGCTCGGGGGTCATCGCGGGCGAGGCGCTCTCCTCGATCAGCTTCTGGTGGCGGCGCTGAAGCGAGCACTCACGCTCAAACACGCACGCGACCTGGCCCTGGGAATCGGCGATGAACTGTACTTCGATGTGCCGTGGCCGCTCGACCAGGCGCTCCAGCATCATCTCGTCGTCTCCGAAGCCCTTTCGCGCCTCCTCCCGTGCTGTGGCGAGCTCAGCGTCGAAGTGTTGCGGCTCTCTCACGACCCTCATCCCGCGACCGCCCCCTCCCGCGCTGCTCTTGAGCAACAGGGGAAAGCCGACGGACTCCGCGGCCCGGCGGAGGTCGTCGTCGCTCGCCCCGCGGACGAAGTAGCCCGGAACCAGCGGGACCTGGCTCTCCTGTGCGAGGAGCTTCGCGTCTATCTTGGCCCCCAGTTTGTCCATCGCCTCGGGGCTCGGACCCACAAAGGCGAGTCCGGCCTCCCGACACGCCCGCGCAAAGGAGGACCGCTCACTCAGGAAGCCGTAACCGGGGTGAAGGGAGTCGGCGCCCGTGGACGCCGCTGCGGAAAGGACCTTGGCTGGGTCGAGGTAGCTCTTGGGGGCCTCGGGCGGGCCGATGACGACGCACTCGTCCGCGAGTTGCGCGTGGTAGGCGTGCCGATCCGCCTCGCTGGCGATGGCCACGGTGGCGACTCCCATCTCGCGGGCGGCGCGGATGACTCGAACCGCGATCTCGCCACGATTCGCCACGAGCAACTTGCGGATCACTCCGGCACTTTACCGCCCGGTCTCAGCCTTGAACTTGGCCGGGCGCTTTTCGAGGAACGCCGCCACCCCTTCCTTGCCTTCGTCGGAGGACCGTGCCTGGGCCAGGAGCCGAGCCGCATCCGACATGGGCACGGGCCCGGCCAGGGCGAGCCGTTTGCTGGCCTCGACCGCGGCAGGACCGTTCCCGAGGACGGCGGCTACCCGCTTTTCGACGGCCTCGTGCAGCGAGCCTTCGGAGGCCACGTCGTGTACGAGGCCGATGCGCTGGGCTACCGAGGCATCGAACGCCTCTGCCGTGGAGAAAAGCCAACGTGCGTTTCCTTGACCGATCTTGGGGATCACAAAGGGCGAGATCGTAGCAGGGATCAGGCCGAGACGGGCCTCGCTGAAGGCGAAGAGCGTCCCTTCCTGGGCCACCGCGACGTCGCAACTTGCAACGAGTCCAGCCCCCCCACCGAACGCGGCCCCGTGGACCTGCGCGATCACACAGGCTCGGCTCCCCGCGACGGTCTCGAAGAGCCTTCCCAGGCGCATCGCGTCCTCGTAGTTCTGCTCCTCGGAGTAGTCGGCCGCCCTTCGCATCCACTCCAGGTCCCCTCCGGCGCAGAACGCCTTCCCTTCCCCCGAGACCACGATCGCCCGAACCTCGGTAGGAGCGGACGCGACCGCTTCCGTCAACCTCGCAATCAACTCATCGTTGAAGGCGTTTCGCACTTCGGGCCGATCCAGCGTGAGACGAAGGACAGCGCCGTCCAATTGTTCTCGCAGCACGGAGGGAGTCTACGCCAACACGACGTGCGGCCGGGCCCCAGGGTCGGTTCCGACCAAGCAGTAACATATCGGGGCAACCCAGACGCTCGCGCAACAACGGCGATGCCGGGTCTCTCAGGGCTCCGGACATTTCCATATGAGCAACAAGCGAGTTTTCCTGTTCCCCGAGGGCAACGCCCAGATGCGGGACCTCCTCGGCGGCAAAGGGGCGAACCTGGCCGAGATGTGCAACATCGGACTCCCTGTGCCCCCAGGGTTCACGATCACCACCGAGGTTTGCAACAGCTACTATGCCGACGGCGGAAAGCTGCCGACCGGGTTGGAGGAAGAGATGAAGGCCGCGATCGGCACTCTCGAAGCGAATCTCGGGAAGAAGTTCGGCGACCCCAACGACCCCCTCCTGGTCTCGGTCCGCTCCGGGGCGAAGTTCTCCATGCCCGGAATGATGGACACAATCCTCAACCTGGGCCTGAACGGAACCGCGCTCCAAGGACTGATCGCGGGGAGCGGGAACGAGCGCTTCGCTTACGACGCGTTCCGCCGCTTCATCTCCATGTTCGGGGACGTAGTGCTCGATGTCTCCAAGGAGAAGTTCGAACGGCTGCTCACCGCGATGAAGAAGGAGAAGGGGGCACAGCTCGATACCGACCTGACCGCGGCGGACCTTAAGGCACTCTGCGGCCAGTTCTTGGCCCTCGTGAGCAGCGAGACGGGCCGAGTCTTCCCCGAGGACCCCTGGGAGCAGCTCCGGTTGGCCGTCGAGGCCGTCTTCCGTTCGTGGCAGAACGAACGCGCCATCGTTTATCGGCGCACCGAGAAAATCCCGGACGAGATCGGCACGGCCGTCAACGTTCAGGCGATGGTGTTCGGCAACCTGGGCGACGACTGCGGCACCGGCGTCGCTTTCACCCGTGACCCGAGCACGGGGGAAAACGTGCTCTATGGCGAGTACCTCATGAACGCCCAAGGTGAGGACGTGGTCGCCGGCACCCGCACGCCCGTGCCCATCAGCGAACTGGAGAAGGCCTCTCCCGCCGTGTACAACGAGTTTGTCGAGATCGGGCGGAGGCTGGAGGGCCACTACCTCGACATGATGGACCTCGAGTTCACCATCGAGAAGGGGCGCTTGTTCATGCTCCAGTGCCGGGTGGGCAAGCGCACGGGACCGGCCGCGGTGCGGATGGCGGTCGAGATGGTGGAGGAAGGGCTCATCGAGCGCGAGACCGCGATCCAGCGGGTGACGGCGAGCCACCTCGACCAGCTCCTGCACCCCAGAATTGACGATGTCTACATCGAGGACCGGCACATCCAGCCCGTGGCGACCGGGCTCGCCGCCTCGCCCGGTGCCGCCGTGGGCAAGGCGGTCTTTGATGCCGACACTGCCGAGAAGCTCGGAAGCACCGGGCGAAAGGTGATCCTGGTTCGAGAGGAGACGAACCCAGACGACGTTCACGGGATGCTTGCGGCCCAGGGAATCCTTACTGCCCGAGGCGGCAAGACGAGCCACGCCGCCGTGGTCGCCCGTGGGTTCGGGATTCCCTGTGTGGCGGGTTGCGAGGAGCTTCAAGTGGACGTCCACGACAAGTGCTTCCACGCGGGCCCCGTCACGGTCCGCGAGGGCGATTGGATCACCGTGGACGGGACCACGGGCGCGGTCTACAACATCGAAGTGTCCTTGATCCCGCCCGACGTGAGCGGCACCTTCGGAACGTTGATGTCGTGGTGCGACGGGTATCGGAAGCTTCATGTGCGGGCCAACGCGGACAACCCGCGGGACGCCCAACAGGCGATCGAGTTCGGCGCCGAGGGCATCGGGCTGTGCCGAACGGAGCACATGTTCTTCGAGCCCGACCGGCTTCCCATCGTGCGGGACATGATCCTCGCGAAGAACGAAGGACTGCGCGAGGCCGCGCTCGCCAAGCTCGAAGGGGTGCAGATGCGCGACTTCGAGCAGATCTTCGAGACCATGGAGGGCCTACCGGTCACGATCCGGCTCATTGACCCGCCCCTGCACGAGTTCTTGCCGAACTTCGACGACCTTCTTGCGCAGGTGACCGAGTTGCGCCTGGCATCCCAGATGACGGAAGGCAAGGCGCTCAAGGCGATCCTCCAAGAAAAGGAGGAACTCCTACGCGCCGTGGAATCCATGCGGGAGGCCAACCCAATGATGGGCCTGCGAGGTGTGCGCCTCAGTGTGATCTTCCCTGGCATCGTCGAGATGCAGACGCGTGCAATCCTTGGCGCCGCTTGCAAGCTGGCTAAGGGGGGCCGAAAGGTTCACCCCGAGATCATGATCCCGCTCGTCGGCCACGTGAATGAGCTTCGCGTGGTCCAGGACCGGCTCGAATCGGTCGCTCACGCGGTGATGGAGGAAGCGGGCGTCACCGTGCCGTACCTCTTCGGCACCATGATCGAGATACCTCGCGCTGCGCTCACTGCAGGCGAGATCGCCGAGTACGCGCAGTTCTTCAGCTTCGGTACGAACGACCTCACCCAGATGACCTTCGGATTCAGTCGCGACGATGCCGAGGGCAAGTTCCTCCGCGACTACGTTGAGATGAAGATCCTGCCGGTGAACCCGTTCGAGACGATTGACCGGAACGGGGTCGGTGCCTTGATGCAGACGGCGGTGCAGGATGGACGCACCGCGCGCCCGAACCTCAAGTGCGGAATTTGCGGCGAGCACGGGGGCGACCCGGACTCGATCCAATTCTGCCACGAGCTGGGCTTGGACTACGTGAGCTGCTCGCCGTTCCGAGTGCCGATCGCGAGGCTCTCCGCCGCCCAGGCCGTCCTGCGCGAGAAGGTCTCGGTCGTGCTCGACAAGTAGCCGCCTAGCGGATGGCCGCCCCGGTGGCATCGTCGAAGACGTGGATCTTGTCCAGATCCACGGCGAACTTCGAAGTTGTGCCGGGGTGGATTCTTGTGGAGGGGTCCAGGGTCGCGGTCACGGGCACCTCGCCCGCGACGAGATAGGCGGTGTCCTCGGCACCGAGCTTCTCCAGCACGTCCACTTTGGCCTCGAAGGTGTTCCCTTCGGTCAGCGGAATCGGGCAATTGTTCTGGGCGTCATAGATGTCCTCGGGCCTGATCCCGATCGTGACCTTCATGCCCTCCTCAGCGCGGGCCGGGTGGCTCGGTGGGAGTTCGAGCTTGAACGCTCCCACCGGCACCGTGCCTGCCTGGACCGATCCCGCGATGAAGTTCATCGGTGGAGCCCCGATGAACCCTGCGACGAACTTGTTTGCCGGGCGGTTGTAAACACTCTCCGGCTCGTCGCACTGTTGGAGAAGGCCGTCCGACATCACGGCGATCCTTTGCCCCATCGTCATCGCTTCCACTTGGTCGTGCGTGACATAAATCGTGGTGGTGGCGAGGTCGCGGTGGAGGCGGATGAGCTCGGCCCGTGTCTGAATGCGGAGTTTCGCGTCAAGGTTCGAGAGCGGCTCGTCCATGAGGAAGACCTTGGGCTTGCGGACGATGGCCCTCCCCAGCGCGACGCGCTGTCGCTGGCCCCCGGAAAGCTCCTTGGGCCTGCGGTGAAGCAAGTGGTCTATGTCGAGCATCTTGGCGGTCTCGCGAACCCGGCGGTCAATGTCCTCCTTGATCCTTTTTGCCTCGCCCATGTGGCCGAGCTGCCAGAAGAACCCTCGTAGCTCGCGCAGCCGCAGGCCGAACGAGATGTTGTCGTAGACGGTCATGTGCGGGTAGAGCGCGTAGTTCTGGAAGACCATCGCGATGTCGCGGTCCTTGGGAGGCGTGTCGTTGACGCGGTTCTCCCCGATGAAGAGGTCGCCCTCCGTAGACTCCTCCAAGCCTGCGATCATGCGGAGCGCGGTGGTCTTCCCGCACCCGCTCGGACCGACGAGAACCATGAACTCGCCGTCCTGGATGTCCAGGTTCAGGTTGTTCACCGCCTTGACGTCCTTACCAAAGACCTTGGTGACGTTCTTGAACTTGACTTCGGCCAAAGCGGGGCGATTCTACCCCTGGCGAGCTAGATTCCGACCGGGTGCCACACCGTCTTGGTCTCCACATAGCGCTCGATCCAGCCGATTCCTTGGCATCCAGGGTCGAGCCAATCGTAAGGACCGTGGCTCCCGACGCGCTTCATGTTCCCTGCGGCACCGGACCAGAAACGGTCGTCCAAGGTCGCTCCGACCACGTCTATCGCGTCCACCTCCTTGTGCGAGGCGGCTGCTTGGAGCGTCTCGGCCTGCTTCCCGCAAAGGATGTTCACCACGCCTGATGGAAAGTCGGCGGTGGTCACCGTCTCTCCCAGTTCGCAAGCGGTGGCGGGGGCGGCGTCGTCCGCAAGGACGACCGCGGTGTTTCCTCCCACGAGGATCGGTGCGATCTGGGTAAGGAGGGCGAGAAGGGGCGCGCCCGGCCCGACCGCCACGGTCACCACGCCCATCGGCTCAGGAACCGAGAAATCAAAATAGGGCCCCGTGACCGGATTCACGCAACCGGCGACCTGGGCGAACTTGTCGCACCAGCCCGCATAGTAGACCAACCGGTCACAAGCGGTCGCCACCTCTCGTGCAGGCTCGCTCGATCCTTCCGCCATTGCCAGGCGCTCGAACTCTGCCGCCCTGGCCTCCACCATCTCCGCGAGACGGTACAGGATCTGGCCCCGGTTGTAAGCGGTGATTCCGCTCCAATTGGATCCGGCGCTGTGGGCGGCGCGGACGGCGTCCCGCACGTCCTTTCGGCTGGCCCATGGCACATTGTCTCCGGTGGGGCCCTCGAGGCTTCGCCCGGACTCTGTCCTGACCAAGGCTCCTCCGATGAGGAGCTTGTACGTCTTCCTCACCCCGATCCGTGGTGTGCTCATCGGACGTCCAAGTAAGCGGCGAGCCCGTGCCGCCCCCCCTCTCTTCCGAAGCCGCTCTCCTTATACCCCCCGAAGGGCGACGTCGGATCGAACTTGTTGAAGGTGTTCGCCCACACCACGCCTGCCCTCATCTTGCCTAGCATCTTGAAGATCTTGCTCCCCTTGTCGGTCCAGATTCCGGCACTAAGGCCATAGGGCGTGTTGTTCGCCTTCTCGACCGCTTCCTCGGGCGTGCGGAACGTGATCACGGCGAGCACGGGGCCGAAGATCTCTTCTTGGGCGAGACGGTGGCTCTGCGAGACTCCCGTAAAGAAGGTGGGAGGGTACCAGTAGCCCTTTTCAGGCAGCGCACACGAAGCCTGGTAGATCTCGGCGCCTTCGGCGACTCCTACGGCCTGATACTCTTGAATCCGGCTCAACTGCTCTCGCGAGTTGATCGCGCCGACGTCCGTGTTCTTGTCCAACGGGTCACCGAGGATCAGATGGTCCATTCGGTGTCGAAGTTTGCGCAACAAGGACTCGGCCACGCTCTCCTGGACGAGGAGGCGCGAGCCTGCGCAACAGACGTGGCCCTGGTTGAAATAGATCCCGTTCACGATCCCTTCGACCGCCTGGTCCAAGGCCGCGTCCTCGAAGACGATGTTCGCCGCCTTCCCGCCGAGCTCGAGCGTGACCCGCTTCCCCGCTGCTCTGCGATAGATCTCCTTGCCCACTGCGGTCGAGCCGGTGAAGGCGACCTTGTCCACGCCTGGGTGCCTCACGAGCCCGGCACCCGTCCCCCCGTCCCCGGTGACGATGTTCACGACCCCAGGCTGCAACCCAGCCTGCCGAAGCACGTCGGCGAGCAGCAAGGCAGTGAGCGGGGTGGTCTCGGCAGGTTTGAGCACGCAGGTGTTCCCACATGCGAGCGCGGGAGCCAGCTTCCAAGCGGCCATCAAGAGGGGGAAGTTCCAAGGGATGACCTGGGCGGCCACTCCCAAGGGGCGGACGCTCCGACCAGGGAACGCATACTCGAGCTTGTCGGCCCAGCCTGCGTAATAGAAGAAATGGGCGGCGGCGAGGGGGATGTCTACGTCCCGGCTCTCCCGGATGGGCTTGCCCCCGTCCATGCTTTCGAGGACGGCGAACTCCCGACTCCGCTCTTGGAGGATACGGGCGATCCGGAAAAGGGCCTTCCCTCGCTCGGCCCCCGGCAGTGCGCTCCAACCAGGAAGGGCCACGCGAGCGGCGTGAACCGCCGCTCCGACGTCGGCTTCTTCGCCCAGGGCCACTTCGCTCAGCACCCCCTCGCTGGAAGGATCTATCGTCGCGAAGTACTTCCCCGAGGAGGGCGGGACCCACTCGCCACCGATGTAATGGTCATACCGGTCGGCGAGTTGGACGATCGTCCGAGCTTCCGGGGCCGCCACATAGTCCCAGGTTGGAACGCCGATGCCAGGTGCCTTCGGTTCGGTGCTTGTCGCCAATTCGAGCCCAATCTACCCTGCGGGAGCGCGGCTGGGAATCTTACGGCGGGTTCTCTGCGTAGTACGGGAAGGTTGCTGGACATGCCAGCAAAGGCGAACCCACGATGCAAAAGTCACTCTTCAGCCTCGCTGCCACGGTAGCCCTCCTCGCTGTCATCGGCTGTAACCCGCCCGGCGGCCAGAACACCGCCCGCTCCGCGGAACCGGTGGGAGACCAGTCAGGTCGGCTCACTTTGGGCGAAGGCGAGTCCAGCGTGGATCCGACCGCGAGCCAAGCGCCTGGAACCGGTGCGGGGCAAGGCTCCACCGGAAACCCGAACTTGGGACGACCGGGCACCGTTCCTCCCACCGCTGGAGAGAAGCCAAGCGACCCGTCGCCATCCGGGACCGCACAACCGGGCACACCGTCCAACCGGAACGGCGCGGCGGGCCAGGGCCCGCGGGGCGGCATGGGGATGCGAGGGATGGGGGGCATGGGCGCGGCGATGATGCTCGGCTCCGATGAGATGAAGAAGGAGCTCAAGATCACGGCAAGCCAAGAGAAAGAGCTCAAGGCGCTCATGGACAAGGCCATGTCACAGTTCCGCAACCCTGCGGGGGGCGAGCGCCCTGACCCTCAGAAGATGCAGACCCAGGTTCAAGAGCTCCAGGCCAAGGTCGAGAAGATCCTCTCCGCCGACCAACGAAAGCGTATGGAAGAGATCAGCCTTCAAATGCAGGGGGCCGGAGCCTTGCGGGACGCAGACGTCCAAAAGCAACTCGGCATGAGCGCGAAGCAGGTCGCAGAGGTCGAGAAGATTGACAAGGAGTCCATGGCCGAGATGGAAAAGATCCGAAGCTCGACCAAGGAAGGCGAGCGGCCCGACTTCTCCAAGTTCCGTGCAATGCGGGAAGAGTCCAATAAGAAGCTGCTCGCCATCCTCTCTGCGTCCCAGGTACAGAAGCTGGAGGCGATGAAGGGCAAGCCCTTCACCATGCCCCAGCGGCAACGGGGGGGGCCGGGCGGAGGGCCCGGACAGGCTCGCTAGTCCAGGGAGAAGTAGTCGGTGCCTTGATAGGCACCGGTCTCTTCCTTGACCAGTTGCATCAGAAGGTCGTTCAGCAGCGCCGACGCCCCAAACCGGAAGAGCTCTGGGCTGAGCCACGCTTCGCCTAGGGTCTCCTTCACCATCACCAGGTAGTGCAGGGCCTCTTTTGCGGAGCGGATGCCTCCTGCCGGCTTCATCCCCACGCGCCTGCCCGTCTCCCAGTGCCAGTCTCGGATCGCCTCGAGCATCACCAGGGTGACGGGGATCGTGGCCGCTGGCTGCACTTTGCCGGTCGAGGTCTTGATGAAGTCTGCGCCCGCTTCCATGGCGATCCAGCTCGCGCGGCGGACGGCATCGTAGCTGCCCAGCTCGCCTGTCTCGAGGATGACCTTCAGGTGGGCATGCCCGCAGGCCGCCTTGATCCGCGAGATCTCGTCCTCGACCTCTTGGTAGGAACCGGCCAAGAACGCCGCTCGATTGATCACCATGTCAATCTCGTCCGCCCCGGCCGAGACCGCATCCACAACGTCCCGAATCCGGAGGTCGAGCGGATACTGGCCGCTGGGAAATCCGGTCGCCACCGAGGCGACTCTGACGTCGCTTCCCGAGACTGCGGCGCGTGCCACGGGCACAAGATTCGGATAGACGCAGACCGCTGCGACGCTCAGGCGCTGATCCTGGATGGGATGACCTGCAAGCGGCCGAGCCGCCTTGGCGCACATCTGGCGAACCTTCCCTGGGGTGTCCTTGCCTTCCAGGGTCGTGAGGTCGCACATCGAGATTGCGAGGCGCAGGCCCTGCACCTTGGTCTCGCGCTTGATGGAGCGCTTGGTGAATCGCGACGCCCGCTCCTCGATCCCGACTTGATCCACGGGCGCGGTCGCAGCGGAGGTTCTCATTGCCTGAGTCTACTCTGGGCTCACTCCACCTCGATCAGGATCGTGACCGGGCCATCGCCCTGCGCAGTGACCTGCATGTCCGCGCCGAAGACCCCTGTTGCGACTTTGAGGCCCGTGCTCCGCAACGTCTCGACGAAGCGGCCATAGAGCCGTTTCCCTTCTTCGGCGCCTGCTGCTTGGACGAAGTTGGGCCGGCGCTGGCTGGTGTCGCCATAGAGCGTGAAGTTCGAGATTGCGAGCACTTGGTTTCCCTCGTGAGGGGGGGTCGAGGCGAGGCTTAGGTTCATCTTGCCCGCGTCGTCCGGCATCACCCTCAAGCCTGCCACTCGATCGGCGGCACGGTCGGCAGACGCCTCGGAGTCGCCTCTGCCCGCGCCGACGAGAACGAGGAACCCAGGGCCACACTCGCCCACGGTCTCGCCCTCCACCTCGACCCGTGCCCACGCGACCCGTTGCACCACAACTCTCACGGGCCCGAAGTTACCCTGGGCAATAATGCAGGCTGGATGGCAGGAAGGGTAATTGGAGTTGACTTAGGGGGGACGAACGTTCGGGCCCAGGCGTTCGGGCACGACGGGACTCCCGCGAGCGATCGGGTCATGGTGCCGAGCCGTGCCCAGGAAGGAATCGAATCCACGGTGGAGGCCATCGTTGCCGCTGTCCTCGAGTGCGATCCCGCCCCCGAGGCGGTGGGGATGGCCGTGCCGGGCCACATCCGCTCGGACACGGGCACGGTCGTGTGGGCGCCGAACTTTGGCAAGGAGACGCTGGGAGGGTTCGAATACTGGGAGAACGTGGATCTCGGGCCCAGGGTCGCGGCAGGGACGGGCGCGAGGGTCGTGCTCGGGAACGATGCGAACTGCGCCGCCTTGGGCGAGTACAGGTTCGGATCCGGTCGGTCGAAGGCGACGTGCCTCGTCATGCTCACGGTTGGGACGGGTATCGGAGGTGGCGTGGTCTTCGGGCCCGGCTCCCTGTGGGGCGGCTCCGAGAAGCCGTCCGTCCTCGTCGGCGGGAACCAGGGCGGGGCCGAGATGGGCCACCTGTGCATCCTTCGTGGCGGGGTCGAGTGCAACGCGGGTAGCTATGGATCGCTGGAAGCCTACTGCCAGCGGGACGCGATCGTGGCTCGGGCCAGGCACAAGCTACGGCGGGGTCGGGACTCGATGATGCGCGAGATGACGCAAGGCGACCTCGCCCACGTCACGCCTGACCTTGTAGCCAGGGCCGCCGACCTGGGCGACCTGACCGCGATCGAGGTCTGGGCGGAGGTCGGAGGCTACTTGGGGGCGGGGATCGGGAGCCTGATCAATGTCTTCTCTCCGGAGGTCTTCGCCATCGGGGGCCAGATCGCCAAGGCGGGCAAGTGGCTCCTGGAGCCCGCGATCCATGAGGCGCGGAACGTCGCGATTCCCTCACTCTTCGCCGATTGCACGATCGGGCCCGCCGTGCAGATGGACGATGCGGGGATCCTTGGGGCGGCTGCGCTGGTCATCGCGGGCTAGGAACCGGGCGAAACGAAAGGTATTCTCCCGGAACCGATGACGGAAGTGATCATGCCCAAGATGGGAGACGGGATGGAGGAGGGCACGCTCGTCGAGTGGCTCAAGAAGGAGGGCGACGAGGTCAAGTCGGGAGAGGTCATCGGTACGATCCAGACCGACAAAGCGACCCTGGAACTGGAATCGCCCGGTTCGGGCAGCCTCGCGGGCGTCTTGATCTCCCAAGGCGAGACCGTGCCGGTCGGCCAACCGATCGCGGTGCTCCTCGCCGAGGGCGAGAAGCTCCCTGAAGGGTGGGGAAAAAACGGCTCCGCGGGCAAGAAGGCGGTGTCCGTCGAACCCAGCGCCCCGGCTGCCCCAGAGGCCCAGGCCGCTCCCGCCGTACACGATGCCGGAGACAGAATCAAAGCGAGCCCGCTCGCCCGAAGGATCGCGGCCGACGCCGGGATTGACCTCTCCATGGTCACGCCGACCGGCCCAGGGGGCAGGGTCGTCGAGAAGGACGTTCGGGCCCTGATCGCGCAAGGGGTCAGCCTTGGATTCACTGGCCCTGCCAAGACCCGTAAGGACACGAAGATCCCGCTCAACAACATTCGCCGCCTCACTGCGCAGTTCACCACGGAGGCGAAGCAGACGGTCCCGCACTTCTATGTCTCGGTCGCTGTGGACGTCGACTTCCTCTTGGAGCTGCGCACGAAGATGAAGGAGGTTGGCCCGGCACCGAGCGTGAACGACTTTGTCATGCTTGCGGTCGCGCGCTCCCTCACCGAGATGCCCGAGGTGAACGCGACCTTCCAGGGCGACCACATCCTCCAGGTGGGCGCGGTGAACGTCGGCATGGCAGTGGCGGTGGACGACGGATTGCTCTTGGCCGTGCTCCGGGACTCCGACTTGCTGACGCTTCAACAGACCGCCGCCGCCAGCAAGACGCTGGTGGAAAAGGCCAAAGCCGGGAAGTTGATGCCAAACGAACTCTCAGGTCAGACGTTCGCGGTCAGCAATATGGGGATGCTCAATGTCGAGAGCTTCACGGCGATCATCACACCGCCTGCGTCCGGAATCCTGGCGATCGGGACCGCGGAGAAGAAGCCCATCGTGGATCCCGTCTCTGGTGCGATCACCGCTCGATCCTTGATGACGATCACGGGCTCCTTCGACCACCGGGTTGTGGACGGCGTGACGGGAGCCAACTTCGTGAACCTGGTCAGATCGAAGCTGGAAAACCCGGTCACGCTGCTCTAGTCCTGACATCGCACGGTGAACGGCTCTTGGGCGGTACCCTTGGGCGGTGAATTGGCGACCTAGTCTGCTCCTTCTCCTGCCTCTCGCGGGTCTTCCCGCGCTCCAAGCCGACACGGTGACCCCCGACAACGTGAAAGCGGCCCTAACCAAGGCGGGCGTCACGTATCAAGCCTCGGAGGATACGAGCGGGGATCTCATGTTCGACCTGAAATACGACGGCTTCAACGCCCGTGTGGTCACCTACATGGTGGGCGAGAGCAAGACCGATATCGCGCGCCTTTCTTGGACGTCCGCGATCGACTACAAGGATGGGATGAAGCCGGAGGCCGTCAACTCATGGAACGAAGCCAACCTTGACATCAAGGTCTATCTCGACGCCGACAGCGACCCGGTGCTGGAGTCCAACCACACTGTAGAGGGGGGGGTCACAGAGGCAAACATGGTGGCATGGCTCACCCAAGTCAAGGCCGAGGCCGACGAGTTCTTTGCTGAGCACGGGCCCGCGGTCGGGCCCAAAGGGACCTCGGGGTCCAAGCCTCATTAGCGGGTCGCCAGAGGAAAGGAATGCCGACTCTCGCCCTTGTCCGCCACGGCCAGTCGCTTTGGAACCTAGAGAACCGGTTCACCGGCTGGGTGGATGTACCGCTCACTCCTCTAGGCGAAGCAGAAGCCCGAAGCGCGGCCAAGAAACTCTCCGGGATCGCCTTCGACGTCGCCTACACCAGTGCCCTGAAACGGGCGGCGAAGACCCTCGATATCATCTTGCACGAACTCGGCACGCCCAACGTCCCGGTCATCAGCAACGAAGCGCTCAATGAGCGGGACTACGGCGACTTGAGCGGCTTGAACAAAGACCAGACCCGGGCAAAATACGGCGAGGAACAGGTCCACGTTTGGCGGCGCAGTTACGCGGTCGCGCCACCAGGCGGTGAATCGCTGGCAGACACGCGGGCGCGCACGGTGCCATTCTTCGAAAGGGCGATCTTGGGGGACATTCAGCAGGGCAAGAACGTGCTGGTGGCCGCCCATGGCAACTCGAACCGCAGCATCGTGATGGCGCTGGAAGACCTCTCCCCCGAGGAGATCGTCGCCCTAGAGATCGCGACCGGCGTCCCTCGCGTGTACGAACTCGAACTGGACGGCGCGGTGAGCTCGATCCGAACTCTCGAATAGCGGCTCTCAGGGCCGCTTGCGCCGGATGCTGAGGATCTTGTCGGCGCGCTTCACCGAGTCCACCACGCTCTTGCCCTCGGTCACCTCGCCGAACACCTCGTACATTCCATTGAGGCGGTGGTTCACGCCGATATTGATAAAGAACTGGCTGTCCCCGCTATCGTCCATGGGCGACTCCAGTGCCATGCCGACGGTGTACTTGTCGTGGACGAGGTCGTTGATCTCGAAGGGAACGCTCATGCCACTGCCCCCCTCACCGAGGCCCTTTGTGCCGCCCCTCTCACCGGGGTGGGCCAGGGCCCACGCCTGAGCTACCGTTTTCGACGCTGGGTCGCCGGTCTGGATCACAAAGCCGTCCACCTTGCGATGCCAGAGGATCCCATCGTAGAACCCTTTGTCTACGAGGCTGAGGAAGTGAAGGCTGAGCTTGGGGGCCTGGTGCTTCTCGACCCGGATCACGAACTTCCCTCGGTGGAGCACGTCCACGACCACTTCGGGCAGGTCGGACTGTGAGCGGAGCATGGCGACGAGGGAAAGTGCGGAGAGGATCACACCCTTAGTGTATCCGACGATCCGCGCAACAACCTACTGCGCAGAGGCGACGGGGAGGCTGCTCTCGAGGTCGTCGAATTTGTCGCTCAGGCGCTCGGTCAAACTTTCGAAGTCTCGCACTTCCGCCTCGGACTTGCCCCAGCGAAGGGCTTCCGCGAGGGCGGCGCCGGAGAGCACCCCGAGAACGAAGTAAAAGACCGATCTGCCCACCGGCTCATTGTACCTAGGCTCGTCCCCCCAACGAGCAACGGCCCCGTGACAGAAGCGTTGCCTGCCACGGGGCCGTATGCACGACCTCCAGCGACCCTTACGGGTCTATGTAGATCGTGCCCGTGAGTTGGTCACCTCCCGGCAAGGAGGCCGTGACCCCGACGGCGAACGTCCTGGACACCGCCGCCGCCAGCACCTTGAAGGTGCCGACCCTCGATCCTGCCGGGATCGTGAGCACGTTGGAACCGACGATGCTCAGCAGTGTCGGGTCGGCCACACTGAGATCCACTTGGATCCCTCCGGCCGGTGCCGGATCCTCGAGCACGACGGTACCGGTCGCCTGGAAGCCTCCACGCACCCTCGGCGGGGTGAAGGTCAGGGACTTGAGTCCGACGCCGCTCACGACCAGGACACCCACCTTGCCAGACACTGAGTTCCTTGCGGTCACTCGTACCTGTGTGGTGGAGCTCACGGCCTTGGAGTAGGCCGAGAAGCTCATGTCTGTTCGGCCCGGCGTGACGTTCACCTGGCTCGGCACCGTCAGCGCGTTCGGGTGCGAGTTGGCGAGCGTGACCACCATTCCTGGAGCGACCGGCGAGTCGAAGAAGATCGTTCCTCGCGTGTATTGGCCGCCTTGGACGCTGGACGGGTCGAACTCGACCTTCGTGATGAACGCGGGCTGGATCACCAGCGTGCGCAGTGCATTCACGACCCCGCCTAAGCTGGCGGTCACGTCCACTCGGGCTTGGTCGGGCACGCGCCGCGTCACAAGGTTGAAGGTCTTCGTCGAAGCACCGCCAGGGATGACGATGTAGCTCGGCGAGGAGACGAACCGGGTGCGGTCGGAGTAGATCATGTCTACTCGGAGACCCTCCGGCGCGACTGGCCGGTTCACCGTGACCCGGCCTTGCGAGATTTGCCCGCCCTTGACGTATTGAGGCGTCAGGGTGAGGGTCATCGTGAGCCTTCGGACGGTCACCGTCGCAAAGCGTGTCGTGAAGCCCGTTCGGCTGGCCAGGACGTTGGTCGTAGTGTCCACCGGCACGAACTTCGTGTCCAGATAGAACACGTTGCTGCGCACCTCGCCCGCTGGGACCGTCACCGCGGAGGCGGACAAGGTTCCTGCGTTGGCGTTGGTGTTCCTCACGTTCACGACGAGGCCCGTGGGCCCTGCCGGGGTGTTCAGGACGACCTGGCACGACACCCTGCTTCCGGCAGGGACGTCGTTGCCGGGCTGCACCTCGACCCGGTCAATGTCAATGTTGTCAATCGTGAGGGTCGCGTCCAGGTTGGAGATCGTGTCATCCCCACGGTAGGTCGCGAAGCCTTGGCTCACGGTGAGCGGCGACGTGATGGTGAACGTGACTTGTCCCGCCTGGGGAGGAACGTTCACGGTAGCAGGCAGGGTCACCCCATTGATAGAGGCACCGGTGTCGCCCGCGATCTCGGAGACCGTGATCGTGCGGGAGCTTCCGGTCTTACCATCAAAGGTGATCGTGGCCTGGGTGGGGTCTCCTCGCGTCACCCGGATCGGGTTCAGCGTGAAACTGGCCATCCTTGCCGGTTCAACGATGACGGTGGCCGACTCTTGAACCCCCAAGAGGGTTCCGAGAACGTCGGCGGTTGTCGTCGTGTCTACGCCCTTGGTCTGAACCTGGACAGTCGCCGTGAGTTGTCCCTCGGGAACCACGATCTGGGCCGGGTTCGGCAAGGTGATCACGTCAGCACGGGTCGTTCCGAGCGAGACCGTCACCCCGCCGACCGGGGCTGGCTGGAAGAGGACCGCTTGGGCGGTGACCGAATTGCCACCGCGGACGCTTCCGGGGCTCAAGGCGATGTCGCTGAGCCACGGGTGGACTGAAAGGCGGTCTACCTTGAAGTCGTTGTCCAACGTGCCCTTGACGTCGCAACCGATCGTGGTGGTGACCGGCCTTGTGTAGATCGTGGTCGTAGCAGTCGTGAGGCCAGCATCAATGAACACGGTTGTGTTCGCCTGAGTGCCGACCGGGGCAAACGAGGCCACCGTCGGGTTGCTCAGGTTCAGTTGCACGACGACGCCACCCGCAGGTGCCGGGTCGCGCAGGCCGACGACTACGTCAGTCGAGGCTCCAAGGCCGCCCGCGATCGAAGTGTTGGTGAGCGCGACCGACTGCAGGACAGGAAGGCCCGCCCTGAGCTTGAAGATCCAACCGTTGGAGGCCCCGAAAGCGGCCACCCCTGGCGGGACGCCAGGATCCCCGCCGACCGGCATGGTGAGTTTGAAGGCGTTGCCAGTGATCGCCATGGGGATACCGAACGGGACCCCTGGTGTTCGTGGGACGCCTGCGAGTGGGTCGCCCCGGCTCCAAACGATCTGGCTGTACCCAACGGACCAGACGCCACCGAACGGGTCGGCGAACAGGCCGAGGATGTGGTCGTCCGTGAGCTCGCCCACGTAGGATCCGTATTCGAGTTGTGAGCCCGCAGGATCGAGGGCATTGATGAAGCCATCGGTCGTGGACGGAAAGTCGGCAGCGTTCTCGCCGACGTTCGCAGCGTCAATCGTGTTGTCGCCTCCTTCGTATGCGCAGTCCAGGGCATTCCGAGGCGTCTGCGGGGGAGGGCAGTCAATCGTAGTGATCGAACCCGGCGTAGACTCGACGTAGATTCCAGGGAACGGCGAGTTGTTCTGGAAGCCAGCCGTGCCCGCTACGAATGCTCGACCCCTTGGGTCCACGACGATCGCACGAGGTGTGATCGCGCCTTGGGTTCCCAGGCCTGTCGAATATCGAAGCGCGTCAAAGGTCGGTGACAGCTTGGTCACGAAGACCCGTGTCGAGCTGAAGTCCTGTTGGAACGCACCGGGCGTTCGCTGGAAGTTGAACGAGGTCGTGATGCCGGTCACGTAAACGTGGTTCGTCGCGTCGAACGCGACGGCGAGGCCGCGCTCGGTGCTAACGCCGCCGAGAAGACAGCTTTGAACGCCAGCCCCGTTCGCCGTCAGTTTCACGACGAAGGCACCGTCATTTTGGATCCAGCGGCCGCCCTCGAAGACGCCGGGGACGCCTGCGAACACGCCCGTGGTCGTGACAAAGGTCGGCGTCCCGGCGGTCGCGGTGTCTTGGACGCCGGCAAACTCGTTCTTACCCACGGCGACCACCTCGTCGTTCGCGTTCACCGCGATCCCGAACAGGTCTACGTTTGTGCCGCCTGCGATCATGGTCTTATAGGCGGGGATTCCATTCGTGTCCAGCTTCATGACGTAGCCGGCTCGACCCGCGACGGTGTTGGGCAGGTAGTTCGTAAAGCCGTCGGCGGTCAGGTCCGTGACGGTGCTCGTGCCGCAAAGGTAGACGTTGCCTGCGTCCGAGACGCGCATGTTGCCGAACACGTTCGCGGCGATCGTCCCAGGGTTGTTCACATAGCGCACGAACTGGGGGCTGACGGACGCAGCACCGAAGATGAACTTGGAGACCCACACCCGGCTCCCCGAGCCCTTCGGGTCTCCGATCACGCCTGCAAAGTCGGCGGAACTCGTCGTTCCTCCGATCCACACCGTGCCCGTATCCTCGTCAATGCCGATTCCGAGCCCGAAGTCTGCGGCAGTGCCGCCAAGGATCGCACTATAGGAGACGCTGTATCCGTCGCCGTCCATGTTCACGAGGAAGGCGTCCTTGCCTTGAACGTTGAACTTGCCGTATGCCCCTGCGTTCACCGGGAATGTGGACAGGCTGGTTACGCCTGCGAGATAGATGTCGCCGTTTGCCTCACCGGTCACGGCATAGGTGATCTCGTCGGCGTTCTGGAGCGGGGTTCCAGGGCTACCAACGTAGCTTCCGAAAACCAGCGGGTCAATGACCAGCGGCTTGGTCTCGTCGTACTCGCCGATCTCAAAGCCGACCGTGCTTGCGCCAGTGCTCACGAACTTGGCCTGCACCTGGGCGCGCTTCCCGTCCACGACTTGATAGGCAAAGAGGTCTCGATGGCGGATGTCCCCGAGCTCGGTGCCGATGACGAGGGTGCCGTCGCCGGCGATCTTCAACGAGGAGGCGCCTTCGAACTGAAGGCGGGCCCGGTGCGGGTCGGCTCCGGGCGCCACCACGATATCGTAGCGAAGCTTCTTGTCTTGGAGGTAGTTGCGCAGGTCAATGCCGGGAACGATGTTCCGCACCCACGCCTCGCCAAAGCTGCGGACGCCTCGTGCGTGGCGACCGGGAGCGCCGACCAGATAGTCGGTCACGCCGGAGGCAGGGCGCGATCCAGAGAACTGACCGCCGTTGCTGCCGACGAAGGACATGCGGACGACCTGGCCGACACGTTTGGACTCCTTGATCCCTATCGGAAGCGAATTGTCAACCTCGCTCTCCTCGACACCCTCGTTCCTATAGAAGTCGAGGACTACGCCGTCGTTCGTGACCCAGTAGTCCAGACCGGGCGTCCGGGAGAGGAACTTGGCATCGGGGTGCCATTGCCCTCGGTTCTCTTGGAAGTTCGCAAAGGACTCCGTGAGGCCCGCGTTCATTCCCGGTTTGGACTGGGCCCAGCCGGGTAGCGCAGTGAGCGCAAGGATCGCACCTAGCGATGTACGTAGCAACATATCAGTTCTTCGATTCATGACCCGCTC
This sequence comes from Fimbriimonadaceae bacterium, assembly GCA_020847855.1. Classification (GTDB taxonomy): domain Bacteria; phylum Armatimonadota; class Fimbriimonadia; order Fimbriimonadales; family Fimbriimonadaceae; genus JADLBH01. Next base: position 155,981 of record JADLBH010000038.1, on the reverse strand, counting down.
CGACCTGCGGCGAGACCGCCGACAGGCTACCGGGCAGGCATAGACGAGGATCGTCTTTGCCCACCGCGGCGTATTTTGACTCAAAGTGAGGACGAAATGTCACGCCCAGAATGTTCGCGGGCTAACAATTTCGATCACTTCCGCTTCCAGACCGTTCTGTTTCCCTGCGGATCAGGTTCCTCGAGCAGACTGTTCTCATCTTTGGCGAGCTCCAGGAAAATGGGATCGTACGACGGCTTGCTGAGCCCAGCGGCCCTGGGGTCCATCCCGGCCTTCTTGAGCGGGAGGAGCACGATGCCCCCTTTCGAAACCTTCCATTTGCCTTCGATCAAGGGGAATCCTTGCTGGTGGAAGCTACCGTCCGCACTGAGCACGAGGGTCGTTCCGGTCACTGCGGTCGAGGCTCCGTCCGGTGCCGTGAAGTAGGGTTCGAACGTCCCGGCGAGCTTGGACTCGGGCGAGGCGCACCCACCCAGGCCCACGGCCAAGACTACGAAGGCGATCTGTGCTCGCACACCTCGATGCTACCGGTTGCCAAGTCCGTCCAAGTGCGGTCCTCGAAAGGGACCCCGAGCCGCTGCGCCTCGGCCAGTCCCAACCGGACGAACTTCCCAGCATAGGCGTTGATCGGGCTCACCCGTGGCACCGACACCCGCTTCCGAAAAACCACGTGCGGGGATGCCCCCTCATGGGTTAATACGTACTCGACCCTGCGGCCGAACAAGGGGTTGGGGACGTCACGGGCCGTGAGTACGAGGCGCCCGGTCACTGCCCTAAGCCTCCTTGGGCGACGGCTTCGCGGTGGCGGCGGAAACGCACCGCTGCGTTCGGGACGAGGTCAGCCCGCGTCCGTGGGCACGCTGCGGGAAACCGGGCCTGTCGTTCGCGGTACGAGGAGACGCGCGAGCGTTCCCAAGGCAATGTGCGCAAACCCACCTGTGGGACAATACCGTGCGTGATCGTCTGCAGTCGTTGCGGCAAGGAGAACGAGGAGGGTAGGGAGACCTGCGCCCGTTGTGGCTCCCCGTTCGACAACGCCCCCGCCGTTACCGCACCGGAAGAAGGCCCTTCCCACTTCTGTCATTGGCACCCGAGGACTGCGACGGATCTGAGCTGCGGCCGGTGCGGCAAGTTCGTCTGCACAAAGTGTGTTCGGCTTGGACCAGCAGGGCCTCGCTGCAAGGAGTGCGCCCGGAGCGGAGTTTCTCTACGGCCCGCAGGGATCGCCTATGAGGCGAAGGTCAGGCTCGGGCGCCTCTTGAGCTTCAGTCCGTGGCTCACGGTGATCGTAGCGATCAGCTTGATCGGGACGATCGGGGGTTGGGTTCGAGGTTGCGCTGCGCGGCACGAGTCGCCGCCGGTCACTCTGCCTTCCGAGTGAGCGCCCCTGCCGAGCCCGCGCCCATGGAGTCGCCTAACTGCTAGGTGCCTGAACGTTTGGCGGCGCGGGCTGGGTCGAAGTGGCCCGGTCGTACCATCCCCATGCGATCGCCAGCGCAGCGATGCCAGCCACCGCGAGGCCGAGATTGCCCCATTTGCTACCCGACGCTTTGAGCCGAACAGCGTCCCACAACGTGAAGGCCGCGATGATGAAGCCCCACCCTTTGAACACAAAGAACCACACGACCCCTCCGACGGACCAAAGGACGATGCTCGCAATGGGCCAAAGGGACTCTTGGGCCTGTCTTCGCACAGGGGTTCCGAGATTGGGAGAAGACCCGGCGAGCACGGAATCCAGCTCTGCCTCCGATAGCTGCCTCCTCGACGCTAGATCCATGACTTGAGAACCTGCGGGGATTCTTCCGTCCAACTGCAAGGCGCGCAGGCTGGCCGCCGAGTCCACGGTCGTCTGCGAGCCGTCGGGTGTGATGATCAGAAACGCCATTGCTAGTTAGTTTGCCAGGCTTGCGCATCCGGAAGCTGGAATATCGGCGCGCGTCTCCAAGATTGCGCACCTGCCCACGAGGAGGACCTATGGGACCAGGGCCCCCGAGGCAAGCTCGTACGGCAGGTTCGCTTGACGGCTGATCGGCTTGGGATTGAAGGTGTTCGAGCCCGAGAGGAGAATCACGATGACCTTGTCCCCCGGCAATAGGCTCATTTGAACCCGGTAGGCACCGAGCGCACCGAGCAGTTCGGCAGTCTCGTGCTGGCGATCGCCGAAAGGAACGGGCATCGAGACACCGATCGCGCTCAAATACTGATCGTCGTGGCGCAAGAGAAGACTGGTCGAAGCGGGATTCAGGAGCTTGCCGTCCATGATCGCCATCGCCCACTTCTGGAGGTCGGTGGCGGTAGAGACGATTCCCATCCCGCTCGGGGAGTTCTCCCACCGCACGCAAGGGCCAGGGTGAAGGCCTCCTACCCCCATCAGGGCCGAGCCCGCGAGCTTGGGCACAAGCGTCGTGGAGTTCAAGAGGAAGGTTTCTTTGAGCCCGAGCGGAGCGAGTATCTCGGAGTCTAAGAGGGCGGGGTAGCTCTTCGAGGTCACCTTCTCCAAGATCGCACCGAGGACGATGTAGTCGGTCGGGTTCACCCTACCGAACCCAGGGGACGAGACCGGTTTGCGGGCCAGCATGAACTCCGCCGTCTTCTGAATGTCCCCGAAGCGTGGGTCGCGCATCCTCCAGAACCAGGAAACGTCGTTCGGGACGACCTCCACGGCGGGCGCGATGTCGGGGCCCAATTGCTCCACGTGGGCAAGGCCCGACTTTCTCAGGAGCATTTGCTCGACGGTGACCTCGCCGGTCGGCGAACCTTTGAGGCTCGGCCAGAAGTCGGCGACTGTCTGGTCAAGCCGCATCGCGCCCTTCTCGACCTCACGAAGCACGAGCACCGCTGTGAATTGTTCGGTCAGATTGCAGATCGGAAACTTCGCGTCCGCGGTGAGCGGGGTCTCCCAAACGAACTCGGCCGGGCCGTACGCCTTGTGAAGAAGCACCTTGTCGCCCTTGGCCACAAGAACCACCCCCTGGAACTTCCCTTCCGAGTTGTACTTCTCTACGATCTGATCGAGGCTCTGGGGGCGAGCGACGCATGTAACGACGAGGGAGGCGAACACCAAGCACCAAAGTCTCACAGGTTCACTATAGCCAAGTTCAGTACCGATAGGTGTCAGGCTTGTACGGGCCCGTGACTTCGACCCCGATGTACTTCGCCTGCTCCGGGCTTAGGATTGTGAGTTCCGCATCGAGCTTGGAGAGTTGAAGCCGGGCGACCTTTTCATCGAGGCTCTTGGGCAGGACGTAAACCCCTGGAGCATAGTCTTTGCCGTTCTGCCAAAGCTCCATCTGGGCGAGGACTTGGTTCGCGAAGGAGGAGCTCATGACATAGCTGGGGTGCCCCGTCCCGCATCCCAAGTTCACAAGGCGCCCTTCGGCCAGCAAGGTGACCCGATGCCCGTCCGGAAAGACGACCTGGTCTACTTGAGGCTTCACGTTCTCCCAACGATATCCCTTCAGCGAGGCGACGTCGATCTCGTTGTCAAAATGGCCGATGTTGCAGACGATCGCCTGGTCCTTCATCCGGGCCATGTGGTCGTGCCCGATCACGTGGTAGTTCCCGGTGGCGGTGACGAAGATGTCCGCCTTGTCGGCGGCCTCGTCCATCGTGACCACACGGAAGCCTTCCATCGCAGCCTGAAGGGCGCAGATCGGGTCAATCTCGGTCACCCACACTTGGGCACTGAGGGCACGAAGCGCCTGGGCGCAGCCCTTTCCAACGTCCCCGTAGCCGCAAACCAATGCGATCTTGCCTGCGACCATGACGTCCGTGGCCCGCTTGATCCCGTCCACGAGGCTCTCGCGGCAACCGTAGAGGTTGTCGAACTTGCTCTTCGTCACGGAGTCGTTCACGTTGAACGCCGGAAACGGCAGCTTCCCCTCTTTCTGGAGTTGATAGAGCCGCTTCACCCCGGTCGTCGTCTCCTCGCTCACGCCGAGGAGCCCTTCCAGGATCCTTCCGTAGAAAGCGCCCTCCCCGGCGTCGAGCCGCTTTCTGATCGAAGCGAAGAGCGCGGCCTCCTCCTCGTTGCCCGGCTTGGCGACGAGCGAAGGATCCTCCGCCGCGCGGGCTCCGAGCAGGACCAAGAGCGTGGCGTCGCCGCCGTCGTCCAGGATGAGGTCCGGCCCCCCGCTCTTCCATTCAAGGATGCGGTGCGTGTACTCCCAATAGTCGTCCAGGCTTTCGCCCTTATAGGCGAAGACCGGCACGCCGCGGCTCGCGACATACGCGGCGGCGTGGTCTTGCGTGCTATAGATGTTGCAACTGGCCCAGCGGACTTCGGCGCCCAAGGCACGGAGGGTGTCTATGAGCACTGCTGTCTGCACCGTCATGTGGAGCGATCCAGCGATGCGGCACCCCTCCAAGGGCTGAGCAGCGGAAAACTCGTGGCGGATGGCCATGAGGCCGGGCATCTCGGTCTCGGCGATGGCGACCTCCTTGCGGCCCCACTCGGCGAGTGCTGGATCGGCGATGGCGAAGTCTTTGTGCTGCGTTGCTTGCGACATGATTGTTCGGCTCCTGGGCCGGTCGCAGGTTTGCCCGCGAACCCGCCTCGGGTCGCGAGCGCGGTTCGGGTCGGCGCGGTGCGCCGTCCGCCGAGCCTGGGGCCGAGCCTCGCAGCGCTCCTCGGCGGTGTACGGCACGATTATGGCTCGGAACGTTGCGCCTCAGGCCGGAACTCGTGTAGACTGAGGCAATGGTCACAACCATCTGCGGCCTGCGGCCTGCGGCCTCGTGCTCGCGCTCGCGATGACGGCATGCGCCCAGGTCTCCGGCCCCGGCGCCTGGGTACCTAGCCAGAACGGGACGACCGGCCAAAGCGACCCGATGCCCTTCTACTTCTCCGGCACTGGTCGCCGCGCCAGCGGCGTAGCGGTTTGCCCTGGCCTCGTCAACGGCGAGCCGAACTGGATCGCCGAGGCCTGGCTTGGGCTGAACGGACAGAACCTCAAACATTGGCAGCAGCCCGAAGGCGAACCTGGCAGCACCACGAGAGGCCTGGAATTGGTCTTCGACTCCACCCACTTCCCGCCCGGCACCCAAGTCGAGGTTCAGTTCCGAGCCAAGGACCGCCTCGGGAACTTCTACCCGGCCAATGGCCCAGCGACCGGAACGGCGGTGGTGAAGAACACAGCCCGCTTCTACAGTTACCCCCAGACTGCGGCTCAGCACGGAGGCAACGGTGCGCTCGCCGCCTACTCGCTCGTTAGCCACAACCACTACGGCCGCACCGTGAACTATACGTACTGGCCCGCATCCACGCTTGCCGCTCAGATTGACGATGCGGGCATTTGGTATGTCAATGCCCATTCCACCGCAAGCTCGCACACGACATACAACATTCTCGAGGACGTGTACGACTGGCCCCACGAGGAGGACCCGAACTATCTGGACTGGCGCGGCGCGGCGAACGGCTCAGGCTACCCCCCTTTCAACTCCACAGAGAAGCCACCCGTGCACCTCGCGATCTTCCACGGCTGCGACACGGGCGAAACGGACGTCTTTCGGCCCGTCCTCCGCCCATTCCAAGACGCTTGGTGGCCCATTCCGTACGCAAACCAAGCTTCCATCGGGTTTCGTGACAAAGCACTCGTCGTTGAGGCAGAGCTCTTTGTTCAACGGTTTTTGCCGTTGCTGATGAAGGGCCGGACCGTCATTGCCGCCAGAGATGAGTTCGTCGAACGCAACACAAACCAAGGCACGTACGGAGAAGAGCCGAAGGTCCATGTGTACCTGACCGTGGACGACGCAGAAAACGACAGGCAGACACTGATCGACGATGAAGCGATGTTGCCCCTTGCAGGAGACCAGTTCGCTCGTGTCCGCTCCGTCTATCGGCCGAATACCTACGGCCACACGCATTCGGAGGATTGGTGGCGATGATTCGTCGCCATTGCCGATTGCTTCTCGCGATCCTCGGCCTTGGAGCTCTCGCGAGCTCTTCCTACGGGGACGAGCCGCCCAAGGCCGTGCTGGACCGGGCCGTTGAAGTTGCCAGAGTGGTTGGAGGAAGCGGCACTTTCGATACCCGGAGCGCTGAACTCGTGGTACCCGAACGGACAAAGCTACCCCGGAGCTGGACCATTCGATTCGATCATTGCATGGTCACGGTTTCGGAGCCAGACGGCCAGTTTGAAACCTTCCGCGCAGGCGGCGAAAGAGGCGAACGCAGCTGGGAAACCGTGCGCGAGACCATCCCCAATGGAGCGACTGGCCGCGTGTACGCGACGCCAAGAGAGCGGGAGACGAAGCTGCGGGCCATCTGCGATGAGCTTGGGCTCAATGTGCGCGAATGGCAGTTCAAGGACCTTTCGAGATCGTACACCGGGCATCCGTTGCTTCAACGGTCTCGACTCTACGAGCCTATGTATGGGTACGACGGCGATGGAAACTATGTGGACGCAGTGTTCGAGATGTACCACGGAAGCGTCATGTCCGTCATCCACTCCTACGGCTGGACGGTCACACCTCCGCCTGACTCGATGGTCGCCCCCGAGGACGCGGTTCTTCTCGCGAAGGCTGCGGTCGAGAGGAAGTCTGCCGAGATCCAATCCCGTGGCGGCACCGCGCTGGAATGGCCTGGGGACGCGCAGGCGAAGGCACGGTCCAAGCTGTGGTACGTGCGAGTGGTCATCAATGACTGGATCTCGGACGAAATGCGGGCACACCTCGGAAAGAAGACCCTCCGTCTCGCCCGGAGCTACAGCCACGCGGACTGGTTCGTGCTTCTCGACGCCGAGACCGGCCATGTGCTCGGCGGCGGCCAGACCATAGGATACTCGCCAGTCGCCGGACGCGCCGGCGGACCGCCCGGCACTGAGCGGGCTCAGGGGCCGACCCTGCCACCTGCCGGTGTTCTAGTCGCCGCCCTGTGCGCCCTGGCCGGGGTAGGTGCATGGATAGCGGTTAGACGCAAAGCACGCTAGGTGCTCTGCGCGTATCATACCGGCCGATGAGAGCGCCCTTTCGAGTCTACTGCCGAGCCGTGCTCCCACCCGCGGGGCTCGCGGTGCTGCACCGCGATCTCCACCGGGCCCGGTTCCACGTCTACACCAGCGTGATTTCGGGGCCGACTCGAGAAACCGGCGGGAGTACCCTTAGAACTCACCGTGGATCTCGTCTCTTTTAGCGAGAACCATCCAGGTTTGGGCTCACGGTCGTCCGAGCCTTCCGACTAGCTTCCCACGCGCGAGAAGAACGCCTGAACCCCTGCCCACGCCTCGTTCTGGGTCGGGGTGATCTGGTTGGAGGGCAGCTCGAAGCCCCATTGGCCGGTGTCCCTCAGCTCGATCGTATAGGAAGCGGCCCGCCACTGATCGTAGAACCAGTCCTTGGACGTGCCCGACGCCACGTAAAGGGCTCGACTGCCTTGACCTTGGCCGTAGCTTGCGCCGAAGCCTCCCATTGCAGACTGGATCGAAATCGCGATGCTCTGGAGACTGGCCGCGTCGGGCGGACTAGCGGTCGTATAGCTCCAGGGCCAGAGGATCTCTTGGGAATAGCTGTGGAAGTCAATGAAGCCGGAGAAGTTGGGGATCGAGATCGCGAGGTCGCGCACCGCCTGGAGCTCGGGCTCGCTGAAGGGGGCCGTTCCCCGATAGATGTCCGAGCCGGGGTTGCCGCTGCTCCCTTCCCCGCCCCAGCCCTTGGCGTAGTTCCGGTTGAGGTCCACCCCTCGGGTCCCGTTCGAGTTCAAACGGCGGTTCTTGCGCCATAACCTGTAGGAGGTCCAGGTGTGGTCATAACCGTCCGGATTCACGACCGGGACGATCCAAATCACACGGCGCCCGACGAGTGTCCTTGTCGCCGCGTTGGCAAGGCTGTCCGCGATGGACTTGCCCAAGTGCATCACGACGCTGCCAGACACCCACTCCCTCGCGTGAGTAAGGCCCACGAACATGTACGCTTTGCCAGGGTTCACGGCGGGGGAGGTTTGGAACCCCGAGAAACGGTAGGCATAGATCGGTCGGCCTTGCGTGGTGACGCCGATCTGGAGGCGTCGGACGAACTTGGGCCTTTGGAGCGCGAGGTTGTCAAAGAAGCCTTGGATCTCGGCGAGGTTGAAATACTCGTTCCGGTAGTCGGTCGCTGCGGGTCGAACGAGGTCGCTCCGGCGGTCATAGGGGTCGTGGAGCTTGCCCATGACCTTATACCGAAAGCCCGCGAAGTCCAAGATCGGAAGCTGCCCAGGGGCGACCGCCATCTCCACCATTCCGGGAGCGGCATCGCACTGGTACGTCGTCAAGGGCAGGTCGAGCAAGGCAGCGACCCGTGACGGGTTCGGGCACTCGACCCCGACGCGAAGCCACGCGGTTTGCGCGAACGCGCAAGGAGCGAAGGCGAGCAAGGCGAGCGGAATCGCACGGCGCATGATCCTATCGTATCACCGGAGAGGCGGGAATCGCAATGTCGTCGTTACCGGTTCTGCTACGATGGCGGCCGCGTGTGCGACACTAGGGCAATGCGGTCGGACTATGCGGGAAGCGGATCCGTCCCCGAGAATCGTACACCCTGGCGCTTGCTCGAAGACTGGATTTCTGCCGCACACGATGCTGGCTCCGAGGAGCCGGAGGCGATGTGCCTGGCAACGTCCGGTCCCGAGGGGCCCAGTGCCCGGTTCCTCCTCCTTCGGGGCCTGGACGCGGCCGGACTTCGGTTCTATACGAACTATGAGAGTCGCAAGGGGCGGGACCTGGAGAGCGAGGCCCGGTGCGAAGCATGCTTCTGGTGGCCGGAAACCCAAAGACAGGTTCGCGTCGCAGGGCGCGCGTCCCGGCTCAGCGCGGAGACCTCCGATTCCTACTTCCTCAGCCGCCCGATGGGGAGCCGATGGTCCGCGGCGGCAAGCAGGCAGAGCCGGGAGATCGAGAGCCGCCACGTCTTGCTGGAGGAGGTAGCGAGGCTCCAGCGCGAGTTCCCCCAGGGACCTCCGCGGCCCGCCGGGTGGGGCGGCTACCTGCTCGCCCCCGAGCGGTGGGAGTTCTGGATCGGTCGCCCTGGCAGGCTGCACGAGCGGCACGTGTTCGTGAAGGCCGGATCGGCATGGCGTCGCACGCTGCTTGCGCCTTGAAGGATCGGGGAATCGTGCTCGCCGCCTGAGAGGAAGTCTTGGAACCGGGAAGGCTCGCCCCCGCCTGAGGACAGGCGGGGGCGGGACCGGTTACGGGGCCTTCACCTTGAACTTGGCGAGGAGGGCGCTCCCGTCGTCCAGGGTCAGGATCAGCGTTCGGGTGCCCGTGCTCTTGGTGAGCTCGAGCGGCAAGTCCACCGCGAGCAGCGTCTTTTCGCCTTGCGCCGTCAGCGTGAAGTCCAGAGAGATGCTCCCGCACTGAACGCCGGTGATCCTGTCCAGGGCCTCGCCCCCGAAGAGGACGGCCCCGGCGTGGCCGAGTTCTACTTCGAGGACCGCGGCCTGGACGCTCGTCTTGGGCTTCACCTTCTTCAGCGGGAGCTTGATCACCTTGATGAAGTGGCTCTGGCCCGTGATGGCTTGGTACTCCGGCGACGCCGCCTTATAGAGGACGATCATGTCCGCGCCTTCCGTGTAGCTCTTCGGAACGGTCAAGCGCCTTGCCCGATCGGAGAAGTCGGCGGGCAGGCTGCCAGACGTAGATGGAGCGATGTCCGAGATCGTGACATCTTGCCGAAGAGCGACCTCACCCGATCTCAGCTCGGCGAGGAAGCCATCCGTGAAGAGGTCCGATTTCAGACTCTGGATACCCGAGGGCTCGAACCGGGAGATCCCCTTCCCCGCGACCTCCGCGAAGGCCTTCGCCATCTCCTCGCTCACCGCCAGAATGCTGGGCCCCGCCGCCTCGACCCCCTGGAGCCCCCTTCCCACCATGGTGAAGTAGTGGTTCTCCGAGTTGGTCCCGGCAAGCGTGATGGACTCCAGGGAGAACCCTTGGTTTTCGGCGGTGGCCGTGATCGTCTGGAGCAGCGCCTTCCCGTCGGCGGAAGTGAAGGGCAGGCTGAGCGTCACCGTCGGCGATGCGATCCACGCCTCGCGTGGGACGACGAACGCTTGTTGGTAGTTCGAGCCACCGTTGTCCATGTTGGTCGGTTCGAACCGGATCCTCGCGGTCGGATCAAGGCCGAAATAGGAGTCCGCGACTCGTACCAGGGCAAGGTGACCTTCGTCATTGACCGCCTTGGCCAACGCTTCAGGCACGGTCATCATGATGATGTAAGCGTCGTCGGGATGCTCGATCGCGGTTGCCGTGATTCCTTGGAGGCTTTGCTGCGAAACACTGCTGGTCTTGCGCGTGATCTCCTGCTCCCCGCCGAAGATGTCCTGTGTCCGGAGCGAGCCGGAGAGCAGCTCTTCCGGCGACACCAGCAGGTAGAAGGTTTGTTCGTCTACCACCCGTTGCTCGCTGGCTGGGGCGACCCGGCCGTTCACCGTCATGGGCATGCCCGCGAAGAAACCTTCCCCAGGGCCGTAGACCTCGATCAGTTCCTTCCCTGCAGGTCGGAAGCTGAGTTCGTCCAGCTTGGGTTGGATCGCGCTCGCGTTCACTTCGACCTCTGTCTCCCACGAAGCGCCCTCACGGATCACGGTCTCGCCCACCGTTCGGCGCTTCGCGTCGTACGGCCGCCAGAACGTCTCGACCTCCACCTTGAGGGACTTCGCCTCAGCCCTGCTCGCCGAGAGCGCGACCACGAGGTTGCGGATCCCTGGGGTCACGTGAGGCCGTCCCAGCACGGGACGGAAGCGCCAGCCGAACCGAACAGCGCTCTTGCCGTCCACCTTTCCCTCGATGAAGGCCATCGTATCGGTGTCTTGCACCAGGTACAGCTTCTCGTTCGACCGAGCGGTGCTTCCACCGATGCTGAGCAAGGTCGTGACCAGCCCGAGGCTCGCCGATCTGGAGTCGGCCGTGACCATGCTCACGTTGTAGGTCTTTTCCTGCGGCATGAGCATGCTGACCTGCGGCGCATCGCCGGGATTGCCCTCGTCCTCGATCGTCACCACGACCTCGGCGACGCAGCCTTGCCGGATCGCCGGCGGCTCCAGGCTCACGTTGAAGCCCAGCACGATGGGCATGCGCTTTTGGCCCGCGCCCGAACTCAGGCTATAGACGTCGCTCGGCGCGCGTTCCAGGAGAGCGCGAAGATTCATGATCTCGTAGCGCAGGTTTGTGTACTCGGCGAGTCGGCTTGCCGCAGACGCGGTGAGCGCCCCGCTCGTCTGAAAGGCGTTGGGCGGGGTTGCCGCAGGGGCGCTCGCCGACCTCTCGCCGGTCGTGGAGGTCTCGGAGGTGGTCGCGTTCCCGTCGGCGATCTCGATCGTGCGCTCCAAGCCCGGCAAGGGGGCCGAGAACGCCGAGACGGCCGACGCACTGCGAGTCGCCTCCATGCCTTGCGTGGCATAGAGGCCCTGAAGGATCCCTCCGTCCGTGCCTTGCATGGCGAGGGAAAGAGCGTCGAGCTGTGCCCCGTAACCGAGCAACCGGGCACGCAACGTCGCATAGTTGTAGACCTTGGGAAGGTCCACAGAGATGGTCTGACGCTCGGAACGAGCCTGAGCGTGGGCGCATTGCCATGCAAGCCCGAGAAGAGCGACGAGGAGGAGAGTCCCGATGGGCCTCGCTCCCGCTGGATCGTGTTGTAGTCTCATTGGTTCCTCTAGGGCGGCTGGTCCCCTCGATGCTCCCACGCCGGGGTTGTCCGTGTTCGCAACCGCGAACCGTGACCGCCTCGGCGATCCTTGGGGAAGCGACCCGAGATCACCATGCCCAAGTTGCCCTTGCCCCTGTGTGATCTTCATCACGATCGAAAAAAAGGACTATGCGCTAGGCTTGCGCCTGGCCCTCTTCGCCCTACCGGTCTCTCCACCGATCCCGGTGCAGCGTAGAGCCTGAGCGGACGGCCCTCCCGGCGCTGGGAGCCCAGCACCGTGCAGCATCGTGGGCGGGTCGGTAACGGCACGGGCGTCGAACCCCTGGGCCCCAAGGAAGCTGGCGGCGTCGAGCGGCGCGTGTCCGTGAGGGCCGGACGGGCATGGCGTCGCACGTTCCCCACCCATCGAGGCACCCAGCAAGGTCGGCAAACCGAGAGGCGGCTCGACCTACGACTTGTACCCTTCGAGGAGCACGCTTGCGAACCGTGCCGCGGAGGCCCCGACCTCGTTGAAGGCGACTCCCAACCCTTCCCGTGCAGCGGTCGCACCGGTCCAATCGGTCGTCCCAGCGGTGGAAACCACCGTGTCACCGGCGGATTGCGCCGCTTCTTCCGCAATGGACGCCACAAGACCCGCCCTTGAAGCCGTTTTTCCCGCGGGTTTTGTCGCGTCTTCCGCCCGTGAGGCGATTTTTTCCGCGGGTGAAGCGATTTTTTCCGCGGGTGAGGCGATTTTTTCCGCGGGTGAAGCGATTTTTTCCGCGGGTGAAGCGATTTTTTCCGCGGGTGAGGCGATTTTTTCCGCGGGTTTTGTCGCGTCTTCCGCCCGTGAGGCGATTTTTTCCGCGGGTGAAGCGATTTTTTCCGCGGGTTTTGTCGCGTCTTCCGCGGAAAAAACCGTCTCGCCAGCCGCTGCGACGGCAGAACCGACGGAACCGACGGGCTAAGCCGCCGGAAACTCGGCCCGAACCGCCTCGAAAGGCGCCGTGACCGCCCGTGCGTCGAATCCTTTGGCCCGGAGATAGCTCGCTGCGACCAGTGCCCTCATCCCGGACGCGCAATGGACGTGCAGACGGCTCGCCGCCGGGAGCCCCTCCGCCAGGGCGCTCAGCCGAGCGAGCGGAAGATGCCTCGTCCCCGCCACAAAGCCCTCTGCGACCTCGGAAGCCTTCCGCACATCGAGCAGTTCCCCGCCCTCCGCGGCCAGTGCGGCGGGCAGCTCGCCGGTCGCGGTCTTCGGGGTCGGGAGCAGGAGCCCGCCCTCCGCGGCGGCGGCCAGTGCCTCTTCGGTGGGGATCCAGCCGACCGCCAAGTTCCCCACCGAGGCGCACCACTTCGCGGCCTGGTCGGCGGCCTCGTCGTCGCGGGCGAGGAGGACGATCCGGTCGCCGGGCCCGAACAAGGAGCCGACCCAGGTTGGGAACTGCCGACCGAACGGCACCGTGACCGCCCCGGCGACGACCGTCGCCTCCGCCTCGGACCGGGGCCGGGTGTCCACGACGAACCCGGAGTCCAGCGCACCGGCAAGGCTCGAACCGGCAAGGCGCTCCGGCATGGCGGGCATCGCGGCGGGCCCTGCCTTGTTGACCCGCTTCATCTCGGCGAAATAGAGGGGCGGCTCGGGCTGGCCGCTCAAGACCTCGTCCACGAACGCAGCCCGGTCCGGGGCGAGGAAGGCCCAGTTCGTCCGCTGCTCGTAGCCGATGGTCGTGACCGGGCTCCCGCCCAGGGCCTTGCCGCACGCCGATCCGCTTCCGTGCGCGGGCCAGACAAGAAGTTCCGGTGGGAGCTCGGCCAATGCGCCGAGGCTGGCATGGAGCGTCTCGGCCCCCGCCCGCATCGTCCCTTCGATGCCGGCCGCCTTCTCGAGGAGGTCGGGCCGCCCGACATCGCCGACGAAGAGCAGATCGCCCGAGAACAGGGCGACCGGGCCGTCGCTCGCGGGAAGGTCGGTGAGCAAGAACGCGATGTGCTCGGGGGTGTGTCCGGGCGTGTGCAGGACCTGGAGGGAGAGGTTGCCGACGGAGATCACGTCACCATCGTGGACTTCCTGGACGTACGGCTGGTCGGCAAAGTCGTATTGCCAGTCCGGGGCTCCTTCCCCGCTGAGGTAGAGCGTCGCACCCGTCGCCTCGGCGAGCGGCTTCGAGCCACTGACGTAGTCGGCATGGATGTGGGTCTCTGTGACGGCGACGATCTTGAATCCCTCCTCCTTCGCGGTCTCGATCACGGGTGCTAGATCGAGGCTGGGGTCAATTACGATCGCCTCACCCGTGGCCCCGCAGCCCACGATATAGGTGGCCTGGGCGAGAGCGTCGTCGTAGAGCCGCTTGATCGTCACGGGGCCCCCTGCACTCGGGGTCGGTTCCAGGGCATCTTCGCGAGCAGCACTGCCATCCCGCAGATGTCCGTTGCGCCTGCAAAGGTCAATCCCAGGCCCACCAGACCGGTGAGGCCGAACCAGCCTGGATGGACCGAAAAGCCTAGCCCGGACCCTAAGAGCACAAGGATGCCCGCGCCCAGCCGGACTTGGCGGTCGAGAGACCAGCATGAGGAGGTCGTTTGCACGACGGGAAGACCCTGGGCCCGCCACTCGTCAAACCCGCCTTCCAGGAGGCTCGCATCGGGCGCATGCTCGCTCAGGTGCTCGCGCGCGATGGCGGCACGAACGCCCGACTTGCAGACGAGAACCAGCGGCCGGTCGTTGAGATCGGCAAGCCGCGATTGCACCTCCTCCAGAGGGATGTTCACCGAGCCCGGAATATGTCCGGCGGCGAACTCGGACGCGCTACGGACGTCCACGACTTGATCCTGAGTCTCGCGAAGCTCCGCGGGCCGCTTCGGGGCTGAGAGTGTGTCCATACCGATTCATTGTACGTGGCAGGGACCCAGGAATGCGTCATGCGGCGAAGATCGTCACGCCCTCACGGAGGACGATCCACACTGCGACCATCAAGATGACGACCGCCATGGCCCGGGCAAGCGTGCGGCCCGAGACCTTGGAACGCATCGTGATGCCGAGGAGCAGGCCCGCAGCCGTCGCCCCGGTTACCGCGGCGAAGACGGGCCCTCGAACCTCCCCGGCGTGCCGTGCGAGTTCAGTCGTACCTGCGACCAGGGTGCCGGCCGCGACAAGCCCAAGCGACGTGCCCGCAGCGACCTCGGGCCCAAGGCCGCTCAGCAGAATGAGGGCAGGCACAAAAAGGAACCCTCCTCCCGCGCCCAAGACTCCCGTCATGAGCCCGACAACCAACCCGATCGCCGGTTCTGGGAAGCGGCGCTGGCACTTCGAGCCTGCTCGCGGGCCCCGCCACAGGGCCGTGGCGGACATCACCATGACCGCGGCAAGCAGGATCATGAGATACGACGAGCGAGCCACCCACGATTCCCCGAGCATGAACCCTCGCGGCAGGGCGTCCACGATCCACGCCCGCCCCAGCCACGCACCCACGATCACGCCCGGCAGATACCGAAGGAACGCCCGCCCGTCCCAGTGCTTGCGGCGGTAGGAGGTCAAGGCACCGAGGGAGGCGACCGCGGCAAGGACCACAGAGGACTGTCCCGCCGCGCGCTCGGCGGGGATCGCGAGCCCGTAGACGAAGAGCGGGACAAGCAGGATCGCCCCCCCCGCACCCGTGAGCCCTAGAAGCCCACCGATGATCAATGCGGCACAGACGCTCGCTTCAACGCTGCCCCACACCTTATAGGTTGCGGGCGTTGAAGGTGTCGCCGCCGGAAGGATCGCCCGACTCGAAGCCCTGGAGGAACCAGTGCACCCGTTGTTCGCTCGTACCGTGGGTGAATGCGTCCGGCACGACCTGTCCCTGGCTTTGGCGCATGAGGGCATCGTCCCCGATCGCGTTCGCCGCCTCGATCGCCTCTTCGACGTCCTGCTTGTCTATCCCCGCCATCTGCCTCGCGTGGTGCGCCCACACCCCTGCGTAGTAGTCCGCTTGGAGCTCGAGCCGGACCGAGAGCCGATTGCCTTCGACCTGGGACATCCTTTGTCGGGCCGAGTTCACCTTGCCGAGCGTACCGAGCAAGTTCTGGACGTGGTGGCCAACCTCGTGCGCAATGACGTAAGCCTGGGCGAAGTCTCCCTTCGCGCCAAACTCGCGCTTCATCGTCTCGTAGAACGAAAGGTCAATGTAGACCTGGCGATCCTCGCCGCAGTAGAACGGGCCAACCGCCGCCCCCGCCATCCCGCACGCGCTTTGGACTTGCCCGCTGAAGAGCACGAGCTTGGGGGCAGAATACTTCTCGCCCGAGTCGGCGAAGAGCCGCGTCCATACCTCTTCAGTGTCTGCAAGAGTCACGCTTGTGAACTCCTTGAGATCGTCTTGGGCGGGGTCAATTTGTTGGGTCTGGCCTGGGTCGGCGGGGACCTGGTTCAAAAGCTGGCTCGGGTCGCCCCCCAACAGCATTACGATCACCGCGATCACGAGGACCCCGATGCCACCTCCGGCGACCATTCCACCAGGGCTCATGCCTCGGCGGTCTTCCACGTTGTCGCTCTGTCTTCGTCCCTTCCAGCGCATGGATGGGTTCGAGTATGCACCAACCGAAGGAGCGGGCAGGGTGGGCGACCACCGGACCTCCCCCGCTCGGTCGAGAGAACGGAGGAGGAACTTGAGGTCACGCAGTCATGCCAGTCCCCCGCGCGATGTGGCTATTGGCTCGTCGTCCAGCGAACGAGGTCGAAGCCGACCGTCCACTGCGACATGAGCACGGGCCCCACCTGCCGATAGAGGGCACGCAACTTGATCTCGCGGTCGCTCGGCCGGATGAAGCGGGAGACGTTGGTCGAGATCGTCACATTGGTGATCTGATCCGCCGTGGTCGCTGCCCTTTCGTCGAGGTCCACCCACGCGCCCGCGTCATAGTCGAAGGCCTGAATCTTCTGACTCAATCCCGTCGTCGAGGCACCTGCCTCCAGCTCGATCTGGATGGAGCTTGCAATGGTTTGGGGCGCGACGGCGGTGAAGTCCACGGTCACGGGCGACTCGTTCGAGTTTGCGACCACGCCCTTGCGCACCACGAGCCTTTGGTCGTCGCTGGCTGTGAGCTCGGCAAGCCCTCCCGAGAGGGTCTGACCACGGAAGACCGTGAAGCCGAGCGGTGTGCTGAGCACGTTGGTGGCGGTGACCGTGGCCTGCATCACTCCGCGACCGTAGGTGACGGCAAGGAGCTGAGTGTCGTTTCGCCAGACGAGCTCGTCTATGGGCACGGTGCCGGGCCCTTGCGTCACGACGCTCCAGGTCGCGCCATCGTCCCAGGTGGTGAAAATCCCGATGTCTGTACCGGCAAAGAGTCTGCCGGGGCGCAGTGGGTCGAGGGCCAAGGCCGAGACCGGGGCCATGGGGATCTTTCGGGCGCCGACACCGTTCACGGGGACCCAGGTCGTACCGCCGTCCTCGGTCTTCCAGATGTTGTCGCCTTCCCAGCCCATGAACGACACATAGACCCGGTTGTGGTTGCTACGGTCTATGACGATGCGCGAGACCCATCGGTCCGGGAGCGGGCTTCCCACGTCCATCCGAGTCCAGGTTGGCGTTGCGGCGGTGCCGTTCGTCGTTTTGAAGACTTGTCCGTTGTTGTGTCCGACCCAGATCACGTTCGAGTTGCCGGTCGCGATCTCGCAGGTGGAGATGTTCCTCGGGTCGGAGGGGTTCATGTGGGCGTTGCCCGCGCCGGGCTCGTCGGGGCCGGGTATGGCGGCCTTGATGCTGGTCCAGCCCGTGGTGCCTCGAATGTTCGTGGAACGCCAAAGCCTCCTCGCGCAAACGAGGAACGTGTTCGGATTGTTTGGGTCGAGCCGATAGTACGAGATAAAGTTGCAGGCCCCGCCGCTGCCTGCATCCGAGATCCCCGCGCTGATGCTCGTCCAGCTCAGGCCACCATTGGAGGAGCGCCGGAGCCCGATCCACTGAGACCCCCCGTAGAAGTAGTTGGAGTTTGTGGGATCGGCAGTTGAAAACCCTCCGTCCCCCCCTACCTCGATTGACCAGACGTCCGGGTCTCCGCTGAAGCGAAGGGTGTAGTTGTCCTGCGCGCCTGCGACCATAACCCCGGTCGCATTGTTCATCCCCGCCCCATAGAACTGCGTGATCTGCAAGCCGTTGTTGAGGTCGGAAGTCGTGTCGGAGTAGACGTTCGCGGCGGTCGAGATCCCGCCGTCGTGGCCGAAGTAGACTCGGCGGTTGCTCGTTCCGTCAAAGTTGGGAACCTCGACGATGACGTGGTGATCCGGATGGACGTTCGAGAACGCATCGCTGAACGTCGCGCCTTGGTTCGTGCTTCGGAAGAGATAGACCCCACCGATAATCACGTTGTTGTCGTTGGTCGGATCCACCCACAGGGCATTGTTGTACGCCTCGTACATGTCAATCCCGCTGCCTGAGGTCTTCAGGGTGAAGCTGGCACCATTGTTCGTGGACTTGTAGACCCGATTGAAGTCGCCGCTGGAGCGGCAGGCGTAGATGTTTGTGTCCACGCTGTCGGACCAGTCGAGCTCGACCCGGTGTCCGCCGGACAAGCCGGTGGAATCCGTCCAGGTTTGTCCCCCGTTGCTCGAGTATGCTGCGCCCGCCCCGGCGTGGAGTCCGAGAACGACGCGGTTCCCGTCCGTCTTGTGGAAGCGAACGTCGTACACCCAGCCTGTGTACGTTCGCGCCCAGGTCGCTCCCGCGTCGGTGGAGCGCCAGAGACCGGTGGAGGTACCTGCAAGGAGGATGTTCGAGTTTGTGGGACTGATCGCGAGCCGGTTGACAAGCTCAAAGTCGGGGGTCGCGGTGCTGGCCAGTTGCTGCCATGTGGTGCCGCCGTCCGTCGTCCGGAAGATTCCGGCGCCTTTGATGGCGGCAGTGTTCATGCTGCCCTCAAGAGTCTCGAAGAAGCCTTCCCCGGTGCCGACGTAGAGCACGTCCGGGTTCGTAGGGTCGAGCACCATGCAAGATGCGCACAGCGACGCCATGAAGTCGTCCAGGGGCGCCCAGCTCGCGCCACCGTTCGTGGTCTTCCAGACTCCTCCGCCCACCGAAGCGATCCACATCGTGCTCAGCTGCGTCGGGTGGATCACGATGGCTCGAATTCGTCCGCCAATGTTTCCTGGGCCGAGCGCCGTCCAACTGGTCGCGTCGAACTGAGGCTCACTCTGGCTCGCCAAGAGGGCGTCGCGCTGCTGTTTCGCCCGCACGAGTGCGTTGGGAGGCAAGGTGCCGTCCGCGCTCAAACGTGCTTGGGACCGCATGCGCATAGCGAGGACGGCGGTGGTGCGATCCCCTTCCTGCTCGGGCTGAAGTGCGTTGCCTCCATGGAGGGTGGCGGCGGCAAGGGCCGCGGTGACGAGAGCGATCGCTGAACTCATGTATCGTGCCTCTGATCTGGGACTGACCGCAAGCAGTATGCCACCGGATCTACGCCGTGAGGACTGGTAATTCCGCTAGGAACGTGGGAAGCGGAACATTGGCGATCCTCGGGTGGGCGAGGGCTAGCGGGGCCGAAAACGAAGGGAGCCTGCGCGCTTGATGCGCACAGGCTCCTTCAGGCTTGGTTCCGGCCTGACGTTACTTCCGGCGTCGTCGGGCGAGAGCGGCGAGACCCAGGCCCAGAGCGATCATGGTCGCAGGCTCGGGGACAGTGCCATAGGTGTGATCGTCAATGATCGCGCTCCACGAATGGTTCGTGTCTGTGAAGATCACATGGGAGATCCCTGCGTTGTTTTGATACCCCGCAAAGACGGACTCACCCGCGTTCCCGACCAGGTTAAAGTTCACGGTGTCCACCAAGGTCGCACCGTTGTAAACCTCCATGGTCGCCGCATAGCCGAAGCCGGAGAAGACCTTGAGGTCAACGCCCATGGCCTGGGTCAGGTTGGCATAGTCAATCCTGATCTGTCCGCCCGAAGAGTTGGCGAGCAACGTCTGGGTGTTGATCCCGAAATACGTGTCCCCGTTCCACTGGAGCTGGAAGGCCGTGGGGTCGGAGTACTTGGCACCGGGGTTCACAAGCCCGGGCCCTTGGCCATTGGCAATGGTCGTGGAGTCGAGCGACGACACGTCTAGATTGGTCGCGTTGCCGACTCCGATGCTGAAAGTCTCGAAGTCGTCGGTCGTCGAGCCCACGAGCAGCGCGTTCAGGGCAGCCCTGCTGCCGATCTGCTGAGCTTGCGCGCCTACCGCGACGGCCGCAATGGCGAGAATAGCGAGAGTCCTCTTCATGATGTTGATCCTAAATTAGTACCGTGCACTATGACAAGTATATCTCATTCATTTCTCAAACAATGTTACGGCAATGCAATTCCTGGTAATTCTACAGGCCCATCTCCCCCTTGCTCAGGGACGATCGAGCGTGAGCTTTGCCGGAGCGAACTCCCTCTTCAAGCCTGCTCCAGTCAAGCGGGCAGAGACGGCAGCGATCGGCATCTGGTTCCCTTCTAGGATTGCGTCGTGGAACTCACGGTACGACATTCGCCCGGAGTCCACGAGATCTCGCTTCAAAGCCATGATCTGCAAGCCGCCCAGCATGTAGGCGGCCTGGTAGAGAGGAGGGTAGGCACCGGCGAACGAGCGTCGAACCTCTGCCAGCGCGTTTTCTCGCTCGTGACCTACTTTTTCTACCAAGAGGTCCACGCACTGTTGCGGCGTCATCTCGCCCAAGTGGAACCTCAACGAGAACTGGATGCGGGCGCACCTGTGCATCCTCCAGAAGAGCATGCCGACCTTCTGCTTCGCGGTTGCCGGGAACCCAAGGTCCCACAGGAGCATCTCCCAATACAACGCCCAGCCTTCGATCCAGAAGGGGGTGCCGAACGCCGACCGATAGGGCCGGTGACGGGCGAGCATGTACCCCTGCAAGTGGTGCCCAGGGATGAGCTCGTGCTGCACGGTCGCACGGCTGAAGAACGGGTTGTTCCCTCGTAGGCTCATCATCTTCGCTTCGTGAGACATTCCGTCCGTGGGATAGCTCACCATGATGGTCTCCCCGCCTAGGAAGAACGGGCTCTGGAGCTGTTGCTCGGGGGTGAGCATCTCCATCCTCCAACCCTCTTTGCAGATGGGCGGAATCGTCACCAGGTCGTGGGCTTCGAGAAACTCGACGGCCTCCTGGGCGAGGGATTGGATCAATGCGGGCTGTTCTCCAGGGGGCACAAACTCGCGCTTCACTGCCTCGATCGCGTCCATGGGTTCCTTGTAGCCCAGTTCCGCAGCCGCCTTGGCCAGTTCCGCCTGACACCAGGCAAACTCGCGGTCGGCCACGGCGAGGAGCTCGTCGGTCGAGTAGGGCCTCAATTCCGCGCGGAGGTCGGCCTCCAATGCCTCGCGACCGATCGGATATCCGATGATCGTCGTCTTGTCGTCCTGGCCCACACCTACGAGCTTCTCGCGCAGAAGGTTCTGGTAGGCCTCGAGCTTCGTGGTCAAGTCCTTCGCCGGTGCGTCGCACCACCAGGTGAACATGGGGTCGTAGCCGCTGTAGAATTTGAGCCAGTCCGCAAAGTGGTTGCGGATCCGACCCAGCGCCTGCACGGCCCGGTTCGCCTCGCTCCGCTCTTGCGCGGTCGGCTCGGACTTGGGCTTGGCTGCCAGATCCCTGTGCGTATTAGCCACTTCTTCGGCGAGGGCGTTCAAGCGTTCCGCAGTGAGCCTCGGGTCGAGCGGGGTCATCCGTCGTCGAGCCTCCTCGAACTCGAGTACCCTGGGGGCGAAGGGCACCAGGGTGAGGACCTTCTCCCACACGGCCTGGTCGGTCTTGATCTCGGCTAGTTCTGAGCGAACCTTGTTGTCCAAGAGTACATAGTCCACCTTCCCCTCCCTACTGAGGGCCTCGAAGTCCAGATCACGGAGCCTTGCATGGGTGTCCTCGTAGAATCGTTTCAGACGGTCGCTCCGTTCTGTCGTCCCTTCCAGCGGATACTTGCGCAGGAGGAGGGATCGGTCGGCGGAGAACTGCTCCACCATGACGCGGAGGCCAGGGTCTTCAGGAGAGGCGAGCATGGTCAAGATCGCGGCGATGAGCACGTCCGGCCCATTCTTGCACGAAGCCTCGCCAGCGCATGTGTTCGCCACAGGGCCAGGTAGCTTCTCTGTAGAGTTCTGGCTGATCCGGGGTTAGGGGTCGGTCTCATCGCGCGGCGCGGCGTTTCCAGTCCTCGTGGAGCATGACCACCTGACCTCCGTGGTAGGCATCGTGCTCCAAGACGTGAGCGACCACCCAGCGCAAGGTGAACCGGTCGCGGCTTCCTTGGATGACCCGTTCGGCGGATTCCCCGCGCAAGTGCTCCCTGGCCTGGGCCGAGACGCGGCCCAGCAGTTCAAGGTACCAGGGCCATGGCTTTGCGGGTGGGTGTGGCCAGAGACCATGGTCTTGGTCGGTCGCCTCGCTCATGAGCGCCGCGTCGAGTTCAGGATCGTTGGGTCTGCCAGCGACCACCTGCGCGAACCAGTAGCGCTCGCAATCTGCCATGTGGAGCACCAAGGCCCCGATGCTGGGGCCGCCTTTGTGCTGTTGCCAGACGATCGCCTCTGGCGTCGGCTCATCCAGGTTCTCCAGCCATTCGCGCCTGCTGTCCTCGAGGCTTGCGAGGAGCAATCCTAGCTGGGGGTCAAATCCTTCGAGCGGGCTGACGTCGTACGTCGTCACCTTTTGAGGCTACCGCCCTGGGGACGCCGGTCCGGGTTCGAGCCAACCACACTGCCGCCGATCTACTTCTTCTTGAGTTTGTCCGCAAACTTCTCCCGGAACTTGCGCACCTTGGGCTCGATGACGTTGGCACAATATCCTGCGTTCATCGTCATCCTTTCGGCGGGGCTCGCGTTGGCATACCGCTCGTAGTAGCTCTGGTGGTACTCCTCGGCCTTCGTGTACTCACCGAGGGGCTCGACCGTGGTCACGATGTCTCGGGGCCAGATCTTCTCGTCGGAGACCTCTTTCTTGATCCGTTCCATCAGGGCCTTCTCGGTGTCGTCGCGGTAAAAGAGCACAGATCGGTACTGGATCCCGATGTCTCCCCCTTGCATGTTCAGCTGGGTCGGATCGTGGATGACGAAGAAGATGCGGAGCAGGTCTTCCTCGGTCACCTCATCGGGGTTGAAGACGACGCGAGCGGTCTCGGCATGGCCGGTCTTGCCCGTGCCCACCTCTCGATAGGTGACCGGGCCCGGGCCGCCCCCGGCATATCCGGACTCTACGTCGAGTACCCCGCGGTACATCTCGAGCTGAGCCTCGATGCACCAAAAGCACCCGCCGCCAAAATAGACCTCTCGCGCGTTCTTTGGTATTTGCATTTTCTCCTTTTGGGGGGCCGTGGCCTCTGCCACCTGCGGAGGTGCGCACGAGGCTGCGACGAAGAGCGCGGCCAAGACCGGAATCATGGAACTCATAAAACTCATCGCTCCGTATAGTGAATACGTCGAACGGGCCCTGCGTTCCGCAGTCATGGGCCGTTCCCGGTATCTTGACCCGATGAGAACCGTTTTTCTCGGTGGCGCGGCTGTCGCCGCATTCGGTTGTGCGTGCTTAGCGCCGAACGCGGCCAAGAGTGCGCCGTCGGGCTCCCCCATGCCTGCCCTGGAGTTCCAGCAACGCTCCGCGACCGCGCTCTGGGAGCAGAACTGCAGGTCGTGCCACGGTGACCGGGGCCAAGGCGGCGGCGCCGGTACCCGCACGCTCTTGACACAATCCCTCTACGATCACAAGCTCGACCGGCGCTTCTTCGATGCGATCAAGCAGGGAGTTCCGGATACCGCCATGACCGCGTTTGGGGATACGATGTCGGACGAGCAGATCTGGTCACTGGTCGTTCACACCCGTGAGCTCCAAGCGGCGGCCCTCCGACCGCGCCGCACGAGCGAGGAAGGCGTGAACGTGACGAACCGGGCCCGCTTCCGGGTCGAGACGGTGCTCGAGGGCCAAGGGCTCAAGACCCCTTGGTCGGTGGACTGGCTGCCCAACGGCGACATGCTGGTGACGAACCGGCCAGGAACAATGTTCGTGACACGAGGGGACAAGGTCTTGGCCGAGGTGAAGGGATTGCCCGCGGTCACGGAGAAGGGCCAGGGCGGCCTCATGGACGTGGCCGTACACCCTCAGGCCGCGTCCAACGGATGGATCTATTTGGCGTTCACGGAAAGCAAGGGAGGAGGCGCGGTCTTCACGCGGTTGGTGCGTGGGAAGCTCGAAACGAATGCCAGCACCGCCACGTGGACCGGTCAACAAGACATCTGGAGCACGGACGCATCGAACTACTCCGGCTCGGGGATCCACTTTGGCTGTCGGATCGTCTTCGATGGCAAGGGGCACATCTTCTTTGGGGTTGGGGAGCGAGGCAGCGGGGATCGAGCTCAAGACCTCAAGCTTCCCAACGGCAAGATCTATCGCCTGAACGAGGACGGCACCGTGCCGTCGGACAATCCGTTCTTGAAAACCACCGGTGCGCTAGGCGCGGTCTGGTCGTTCGGCCACCGAAATCCGCAGGGCCTGGTCTTTGACCTCGGGGGCAAGCTCTGGGACACGGAGCACGGCCCGCGGGGCGGCGACGAACTGAATGAGATCCTCCCTGGGAAAAACTATGGCTGGCCCGTGATCAGTTACGGCATCAACTATAACGACTCCCCCTATCGGCAGCCGTGGAATCAGAACGGCTTCCAGATGCCCGAGTACCGTTGGCTGCCCTCGACCGGCGTGTGCGGACTGGACGTGGCCCGCGGCCCGATGTTCGAGGACTGGAAGGGCGACATTCTCGCCGGCGGGCTCTCGGGCCAGTGCGTGGACCGCATCCGCGTGAAGGACGGTCGGTTTGTCGAGGTCGAGCGGATCTTTAGCGGGCTCGGTCGGGTCCGGGACGTGGTGAGCGGGCCCGGCGGGGCGGTCTACGTCGTGCTGAACGAGCCCGACAAGGTCGTGAGACTCGTGGAAGCCGACTAGGCGGGAGACTTCTGCTCGATCTCGATCCCGGTTTGGGCGCTGAGCACATGGGTGGCCCAGTGACGGAGCGAGTTGTCGCCCTTGCCTCGCTCTTCGCCGAGGAGCCACGAGGTCACCGGAACCATGAAGCCTGTCTTGGGGCGGTGGGTCACGCTTCTCGGGAGCCGAGCCTTCGGCACACCGAGAAGGTCCGATTTGGAGTAGTTCGCCTCCTCGTCGAGCCGGCGCATGACGAGGCGGAGGAACGGTGCGTCCACGAAGGGAACCCGAACTTCGAGAGAGTGGTACATCGAGGCCCAATCGCAGTCGCGCAAGAGCCGGGGGACCATGTACTTCATGGTCTCGAGCGCGACGATCTCCGTGAAGCGGCCGCTCAAGGGCTCGACGAGGCCGTTCGAGATGGTCGGCTCGCCCAGTTCCTCGAGCCCCCGCTTCGCGATGTGCCGAGGAAGCATCTCGCGAATCTCCCATGGCATGAAGAGGGCCCGCCGTAGCAGGTAAGCCCCGCCTACCGTTCCGCCATACTCCAGCAGACTGGCGTACTTTGGGGAGGCTCGATCGCGGATCACTCTTCGCGCGATCTGTCGGAGCGCGAGCCCGAATCCGGGCACGGCGGAACCGATCTTGGCAGCGCGGACGAGCTTCGGGATGCTCTCGAAGGAGGAGTATCCGCCCAGGATCTCGTCTGCGCCCAGTCCCGAGAGGGCGACCTTGAACCCCACCTGCCGTGCCGCGCGCGAGACGAAATAGGAGTTGACCCCGTCCACGCTGGGCTGGTCCATCGCCTCCAAGATATTGTCCTTCTCCCGCCGGAAGTCCTCTTCCCCCACTTCGACGACATGGTGCGGCGACCCGCACGCCTCGGCGACCTGCCTGGCGATGGGGACCTCGTCCCAATCCGTGCCCGCGTACTCCTTGAAGGCGAGGGTCACCGCGCTGGGCGGTTCGGGCAAGACCTCTGCGGCCAGGGCCAAGAGCGTGCTGGAGTCCTTCCCCGCCGAGAGAAAGACGCTCACGGGCACGTCCGCGACGAAGTGCCTCCGCACGGTCGCCCTGACCTCCTCGTGGAAACTGGCGAGCGCATCCTCCGGCGAGAGGCGCTCGATCGCCTCGGATTTGCGTTGTAGTTCCTCGACAAAGTCGAAGTGCCGGTTCACGGTGGCGGAGCCGTCTGCGGCAACCCGCATCGTGGTCCCTGGGGCCACCTCGCGGATCGCTTGGTACATGGTCATCCCGCTCGGGACATGCCCCCAAAGTAGGAAGCCTGTGAGGCCCGCTGGGGAGATCTCGGTGCTGATGCCTGCCGCAAGGAGGGCCTTGACTTGCGAAGCGAACCAGAAAACATCTCCGTCCCAAGCGAAATAGAGAGGCTTGATGCCGACGGGCCCCCTGGCGAGGAAGAGCGACCGGTCTCGCTCGTCATAGATGGCAAACCCGAACATGCCGACCAGCCGATTGCACATCGCCTCGCCATACTCGGCGTACATGTGGAGCACGACCTCGGTGTCGCTCCCGGTTCGAAACGTATGACCCTTTGCAGCGAGGTCTTCCCGGAGTTCGCGATAGTTGTAGATCTCCCCGTTGAACGTGATGTGGAGCTGGGCCTCCTCGAAGTGCATGGGCTGCGCTCCACTGGGGCTCAGGTCAATGATTGCGAGCCGCCGATGTGCGAGGCCAACGCAGCCTTCCTCTGAGACCCACGAGCCATGCCCGTCCGGGCCGCGGCGAGCCATCTGCGCGCTGGCACGATCCAGACGGTCTTTCAGCTCCGGCGAACCTGCGCTCAGGGCGCGGTAGCCTGCGATCCCGCACACCTTCTACCCAACCTCCCAAGCGTTGACGAAACCTTCGCCCCCCATCGTGGCATGCCGCACAAGTAGCACTATTCTATCTCATCGGAAGCGTTTTGGTATCGAGAAACTTCACGGTTGCGGGCTTTGGCTCCGTTTCGCCCTTACCTTTTCTGGCAATGTGGACTCGTACTGGGCGATGAACTCTTTCGCCGTGACCGCCCTTAGGGTCTCGGCGAGGACATCGAGCGGGAGATCCTCGACTCGCTGAAATCGGATGCAACCCTTCCCCATGTCCAGCTTCTTCTTGGCCGCCTCCGCGCCCGCGACGAACCGTTGGTACATCGCCTTGTCAACATAGATGCAGAACAGATAGAGGGACAGATGGTTCTTCTGGGACGCAAGGCCTGCGAAGGGCAACGGTTGCTTGGGGTCGCAGTGATAGCCGTGGGGGTAGATCGAGTGCGGCACCGAGTATCCGATCATGCCGTACTGCATCGTCTCTTGGATGCCTTGCGGGAGGTGCTCCAGAATGACTTGCCGCACGGCCTCTATTGTCGCTCGGCGATCGCCCGGGATCTCCGCCAGATACTCCTCCACGATCTCCGCTTTGCTTGTCACCGGGCGACTGTACCGCGTCTGCGGCATGAGCCACACGGGGCCCGCTTCCGAAAGGGGCCGGACTCTTCATCGAACCTTCATCTTCATGTCATGTGGGTGTCATGTTCGCCTCGTTTGCAGAGGGTGGCAGTCCGAGATTGGGCCGCCACGAGTACAGAATCATGAAGAAACTCTCTACCCTTACGGGGCTGGCGCTGCTCGCAGTCGTGTCCAGTGCCGCCTCGCACAACGATGCGCCCCTCATCAACCAAGACCCAGCGGCCAACATCACGGACGTCTACGCGTTTGTGGGCAACTCGGGTTCTGGGAAAGTCCTCAACGTCATCCTCCAAGCGAACCCGCTCGAGGATCCGGGCAACGGCGTGAACTACTACCAGTTCGCCAGCGATGTCCTCTACAGCATCCACATCGCCAAGAGCGACCGCCCCAACAACGGCTTTTCTGGCAACGCCGGCATTAGCTACAACTTCCGGTTCCTGAACAGCTACCGCAACCTCGGGACGATCCTGAGCTACGGTCTGGGCACCGAGGCTGGACCGATCCTCAGCCCTGGAGATCGGCGGCAGAACCTGCTCCAGCGCTACAGCGTAACCATGGTGAAGGACGGCAGGCAGACCGTCCTCGCTACGCAACGGCTCGTCCCGCCCCCGAACGTGGGCGCTCGCACCACGCCCGGATACTATGACTCCAATGGGGACGTGAT
The DNA here is from genome assembly GCA_020847855.1 of Fimbriimonadaceae bacterium. Classification (GTDB taxonomy): domain Bacteria; phylum Armatimonadota; class Fimbriimonadia; order Fimbriimonadales; family Fimbriimonadaceae; genus JADLBH01. The sequence goes on along the minus strand of JADLBH010000038.1, from coordinate 128,318 downwards.
CCGAGGCGTCAGCTCCTTCGCAGGACTGGACACCTATACCCGTGGGACGGTGTTCAACATTGGTCGCGGGCACAAGGTCTGGTGCGGTCAGCGCGAGGACGGGTTCTTCGCGGACGTTCCTGCGATCTTCGACTTCCTCGGGATCAGGAACCCCGCGAAGGACGGTTTCAGCGGAACGAACGTGCAGTCCATCAACCTCCAGATCCCGCTCAGCGAGATCCTGGAGGAGGGTGACAACCCCATCGTCGGCGTGTACGCGACGACGAGCCGCAGGGCCGTCGCGATCCGTGGCGCAGAAGGCGGGCGCGATCCCGAGCGATGGGTCCAAGTGGGCCGCATGGGGAATCCGCTCTTCAACGAGACGCTCGTCTCCTTGCGACATAAGAACCTCTACAACGAGACTGGGCCGAACGTGGATCGGGGTGTGTTTAAGCAGTACGCCGAGAATTGTGAGCTTGCGTTCCTGGCGAACGCGGTGCTGGGCACGAACTTCCAAGTCAACGACCGGCAGGACCTCGTCGGCTTCTTCATCCCCGACCTTCTCAAAGTGGACACTTCCACGGACGCCGTGCCTCTCGCGGGCCAGGCAGGATTCAACCGGCTGAGCGTCTTTGGCGGCGATACCGTGATGAGCCCGTTCCAGGGCACGGCGATCGCCTCCGGCTGGCCGAACGGCAGGAGGCTCGGCGACGACGTCGTGGACATCGCTCTCACCGCGGTGGCGAGCGGGCCCAGCTATGGCACGATCACACCCGTAGGCGACAACGTAAACGACAACGACGCCACGTACAACCTGACGTTCCCCTATGCCGGCACGCCGTTCGGTGGGCCAACGACAACGCTCCACTAAGACGCCAAGCAACGACCGGGGCCGAACAGTCGGCCCCCCCCACATTCCAACACGACAGCCATGCACGCACTCCGAAACCTCCTCTATCTCTCTCTCCCCATCGCCCTTGCCGGGTGTGGGGTCTCGACCCTCTCCGCGACCAAGCCTGCGCCCAGGCCCACGGTTCGCGGCCTGAGCGAGACCGAAACCGTGATCGCCCGCCTCGAAGCCAAGTACGCAAAGATGCCTGGTTCGGCGAGGGCGGCATGTGAACTCGCGACCGCATACATCCAACGCGGACGTGAGACCGGGGAACTCGGAAACTACACCATGGGGCGAGACCTGCTCTCGAAGACCAGGGCAGACCACCCAGACGATCGCGACACCGCGGTTACGCTCGCCTGGGCCTCGACGATCTTCCACGACTTCGAGACGGCCCTGGGCCTCGCCACCAAGCTAACCAACTCCGACCCAAAGGACGCGGACGCCTGGGGCGTGGTCTCCGACTGCCACTTGGAACTGGGCAACTATGAAGAGGCGGTGAAGGCCGCCCAGACGATGATTGACTTGCGCCCGAACCTGGCGAGCTATAGCCGGGGCGCACAGCTGCGCTGGATCCTCGGCGACGCGAAGGGTGCGCAATACTTGACCAGCCTTGCGATCCAGGCCGGGGGGGGCACCGAGGCGATGAGTTGGGCACGTGTCCAGTCCGGTGACATGGCTCTGAAGACCGGCGCCTACGCCGCTGCCGAGGCAAGCTATCGGAAGGTCTTGGACTCGATGCCCGAATACCGGCACGCCTTGGCGGGGATGGCGCGGGTCCGCCTCACCCAGAACCGTGTCGAGGAGGCGGAAACCCTCATGCTACGGGCGACTCGTACCGGTCCCAGCGTGCAAATGTTGGACGAGCTTGCGGCGATCCAGAGCCTGCGCGGAGAGGGTGCCGAGGCCGAAGCGACCCTGGCTCGAGCCGAGACGGTGCAGAAGGAGCACATGGAGATAGGAATAGGGGGAGACGAACCTGCCCTTGCCCGAGTTTGGCTCGGCTCCGGAGTGAAGAAGCGCGAGGCGCTCGCCCTCATGGAGGCAGAGTCGAAGAAGCACACCAGCGTCCCGACCTATGCGTGCCTCGCCTGGGCATATTCTGCCAACGGAAGGCACCGTGAAGCGGTGAATGCGGCGAAGCTCGCTTTGCGGACCGGAGTGCAAGAACCGTGGGTCTTGCGGCGTTGCGCCGAGGTCTATCGGGCAGCAGGGGAAAAGGACCGGGCGGCCAAGCTCGAACGGGACGCCCGCGCCCTGTGCCCGAGCAAGGCGCTCTGGGAGCTGCTCTAAGTGAATCAAGGGGGGGGGGCACATTGCCCCCCTCACTCGCACATCGCTGCTACGCGCGCGTCAGGCTCACCTTCATGAACTCTTGCCACGCCCCGTGCTCGTCTTGGCCATGGCTGGTCAAGGTGCGGTGGTCACGGTCCACGATCTCGATCACGTCTCGATACATCGCCGTCTCACCGTCCTTTTCCATGTGCGGGCCCTCGCACGTTAGGGTCATGGTCTTGCCGTCTGCGCTCAGCTCGCCCACGTACTTCCACAAGTGCGAGGAGACGCCTGAGAACCAGCACCCGCGATACTCGTGAAACGTAAGGTCGTAGCCTAGGGTCGCGAAATACTCCATGGGCTCTCCATTGGGCATCTGGCCCATTCCCTGGGTGAGGGCCCACATACCTTCCAGGCTGCGGACGGTCTCGGTCCCCTGACAGGTGACGGGCGGGGCGTCCGGCCCCATGCTCATCGTACACTCCGTCTTCCACTCCCCGACGAGGTTCTGGAGCCACTCGTGCTCTTGCACGGGCTTGCTCCCCATTTCCATTTCTTGTGCGTCTGTACTCATTCGATCCTCTGCGGCCCGGGGGCCCCCCTCATGATACACGCCATTGGATCTGGCTGCCCTGGTAGGATCGTTCGGGTGCGGTGGGCTCTTGAAGACGGAAGTGCCGCTCCTGTGCGGCGTCGTTCGTGTACGAGACCGGTGGCGTGCGCCGGGGTCGGCTGCCTCGGGTGCGTGCTCGCCCTCGGAGGGTTTCTCTATGTGACCCTGTTCACGAACGCGATCCCCAAGGCGATGGGCGAGCGGACGTTCGCATTCCCGAGCGATACGCACAATCTCGACCCGTTCACTGCACTCGAAGCGGCCCGTCTTCATGCGGGCAAGGGGGCGCGCCTGGCTGCGATCGAGGCCCGTTTCGTGCGTTCCGACGGAACGATGGACCTCCACGCCGACTACACGCCCTCGCCGGAGGTCGAGTACCGTTTTGTGGCGCCAGCAGAGAGCGAGGGCGCGCCTCTCCCGCCCGTGGGAGCGGGCGGTGCGCACGGTGCTGCTTGGGTCCAGGACGTGACCGTCCGGGGGTATCGGCCCGGTCGGGTTTCCAGGGTTCAGCGTACCACGGCGACATCACGCACGGAGTACACGTTTCGGAACGAGGGAATGGTCGTGGACACGGGCTCGAAGCGCCCCGGTTCTCTCCCGGAAGGACTGGCTCCGCCCCAGATGAGCACGAAGAGACTTTGGGAACTGGCCATCGCGTCCGGTGCCCCGTCGGATGCTGTCGCCACGATCGAGTACGACAAGGACGGCTACCGTTTCTCGATCACAGGCACCAAGATCAGGCTCTCCTTCGAGTTGGACGGTACGCCGAAGTAGGGTCGCCGCGGCCCCGCATTGCGGGGTCGCGGCGATGCCAGGTCAGTCGTGCAGGATCACCTCAGTGATGGCGTACGAGGTGTTCACGGTTGACGTCACCGTCGGGACGGTCACGACCGACTTGTACCGGAGCGAGAGCTCTCGCGAAGCATTCAAGTACGCGGCAACGGGGACGTTCTCGACCCGATAGCCGTCGAGCGAAGACCCCATCGCAAACGTGCCGAGCGGCTCGTAGAGCCCCGTCCCTCGGTTCAGGGCCTCGATCGTTAGCGTCCCAGTGGAGGCACCCACGAAGGCAGCGAGTCGAACATCGAACATCGTGCCTGGCGCCGCACAGTCGTAGTCCACTTGTAGCTTGCTCACCTTCTGGTTCGAGAAGAGAACGATCCCCCCCGACTTGACGATCGCGTCAACGTAGCTCGTCGTCGCATCCCAGACGAACGCTTCGACCAAGAACCCCTGGGCTGCCGACACGGAGAGCACCCGCGCCTGACGCGCGTCCTCGGCCACCGCGACCATGTGGGCTCCGGGCAGGTCGAGCACGACCTCGTTGCCGACCACGGTGTGCGGGCCGACCGGCACCCAGACCCCAGTACCAAAGTCGTACTGCATCGGTCGAGCCAAGGCCGGGTTCCCTACGTACTCGATGCGGTATTCGAGGGGACCAGCGGTCGGTGCCTCGTAGCCCATCTCCCTGAGGTCCCACGCCGCCGTTGCCCATTGTCCGATGGGCGACGGGACGTCCGCGCTCAGCTTGTCAATCTGGAAGAGCTCGGGTGCGCCGAGGTCGCCGGGCGAGACCACGAGCGACATGGAGAGCTGCGGGATCGGCGGGCTCATGGTATAGACCCCACTGAAGCCGGGCAAGAGCATCTGCACGGGTTCGAAGGCGTCTATGTCGTCTAGATCCACCGGTGGGTCGGTTGAGTAACGCAGTCCCGCCGTTGCCCCAGTCCCTGCTATGGCGTTGTTCACCGTCTCGTACCGGGTGTCGGCAGGTAGCGACATGATCCACGAGAGGATTCCTGGGTCGTCAACATCGGTCTTGGCATTGCCGAAGCCTGCATCCTTGGCCGCCTTCTTCAGCTTGCGCAGGGCCGCTTGTTGCTGAGCGGGCGTGCCCGAAGGGAATGAAAGCACGATCTTCCCCGCGAGCTTCTTGGGGAACGCGGCGACGCTCCCGACGCCGGGCACGTCTCCCGCTGTCGCCCCGACAGATTTCTTGGGCCCGCCTCCATCGGGATCGGTACCACCGTTGCACACATAGAGCGTGATCTTGATGTTCGCGCCTGGTCTCGGGGTCAGGGGGTAGGCCCCGCTCGGTTGCTTGGTCCGGTTGTTGCGAAAGCCTGCGCCGGTTCCTTGGCTGTTGCTGCCTTGTTGCTTGAAACCGTCGAAGCTCTGGCTCCCATCGAGGTGGATTCCGCCCCCTGTGGTTCCGTTCGTGCCGCCACCGTGCTTCATGATGACGAGCTCGCCATTGTCTTCGACCCTCATCCAAGCCGTGTTCGTCGTGGTCTTGTCCACATCGTAGGCCTCCTTCGTGCCATCGGCGTTCTTGTAGCCAATGACGTTGCCGCCGCCGTCCTTGATAACCTCGCCGACCTTGTTGCCGCCGAGCGTGATGTCTCCATTGGCTTGGACCTTGCCCATTTCGCCGTTGGCGTTGCTTAGGCCTAGCTCTTGCCAGATGTAGTTCTTGGAAAACTGGTTGGTGCGGTCTCGGTTGTCGTTAAAGACATAGACCTTGGACGGCAAGGCAAAGGCGATCGCTCCGATGCCTGCACAAAGGGTGGCAACGACCGCTGCCACACGGGTGGTGATGCTCATAATTGTCCTCTTTGCGCGATTGCGCTAGACACACTCTACATCATTCCTAGAAATCTTCCAAATCTCGACCCTGGTGCAGGTGCCCGTCTGGGTGCTCAGGGCAACCAGTAGACTCTGCCTGGGATGGAGGAAGCACTGAAAGGAAAGGTTGCCCTCGTTACGGGTGGGGGCAAGGGGATCGGGCGAGCGATTGCGGAGAGCCTCGCGCGTCGCGGGGTTCGCGTTGCGGTCGCCGGACGGAACCTGGAGACCCTGCAACCGGTCGCAAGCTTGCTCGAAGGGCTCGCCGTCGAACTCGATGTTCGGGACGAAGGTGCGGTTCGCGAGGCGGTGGCTGCCGTAGTTTCCTGGGGTGGCTCCCTCGACCTGCTCGTGAACAACGCTGGGATCGGCCTGCTTTCCACGCCTCTCACGGAGACCGATGCCTCATCCTGGCACGAGGTGATCGCGACCAATCTGACAGGCACGTTCCTTGTGACACGGGCGGCTTGGTCCCACCTTGCAACGGCGAAGGGCCAGGTGCTCAACGTGAGCAGCGTCGCCGGCACCCGCGGCTTCCACGGGGCCAGTGCCTATTGCGCATCGAAACACGGCGTGAACGGACTGACCGAAGTGCTCCGGCTCGAAGGGGCAGAGGCTGGGATCCGAGCCCTCGCACTCTGCCCCGGAGCCATAGACACCGACATCTGGGGCGAGCTTGCGAGCACCGACGAACGGTCGAGAATGATGACGCCGCACCAAATCGGCGAACTGGCGGCGGGGATGCTTGCGACGCCTCGGAACATCGAGCTAGGGCCTTGGGTGGTCTTGAACGCTCAGGACCCCTTCGAGTCCCGTTAGCTTCTCCAAGCGTGGCTCTCGAAGCGGTCAGTGCTTTCGCTGCTGGATTGCCAAGACAAAGCACGCACGGACGAACCCGGCTTGGTCGAGTAGCTCGGGATTCATGGGAACCTCGTCCTTGCCCCAGTGGGGCGGTACAAAACCCTGAGACGAGCGTGCCGCCCAGACGTTGGCAAGCGCCTCGACGAACTCGGGTCGGGGGCCTTCTGCCTCGATCCAGCTCTCTAGGAGAAGGTGGGCGAAGCGGCCGAGATCTTGGATCCTTCCTTCTCTCATCCACCGAGTTTTGGAGGAGTCGAAGGTTCGCCTCCATCCCTCGTCGCCAAGCCCCCTCCTCGCCCGGATCATTAGGCCGCTGTTGTAGCTCCACTTCGTGGCATCGAGATTTCCCTCGTTCGTGACAGAGTCCCAATATAGGCCGTCCGCCGGGTCCTCTAAGTGGCGCCGTGTCCATTCAACGATCTCTCGGGCTTTGGCCGGAAGCATGTCGGAGCCTGTGTGGCGCGAGACCGCCAGACAAGCCGCGGCCGTCGGACCACAGCTACAAGCGTTCCGGCTCGCCTTGTCGCTCTCGCGCCAGAAGATCCCCCCCGAAGTGGCCTCTCCCTTGAGCGAGAACGCGAGCGCCTCCTTTGCCCAATCCAGGTATTTCTGTTCGCCCAGCACCTCGAAGGTCTCCACGAGTGCGAGGGCCATCCAAGCGTTGTCATCGTAGTAGAGATCGCTTGGTTTGGGGCCGGGCAGCACGTCGTAGCCATGCCCGTTCCAATAGGCGCGGGTTGCGTCGGCATACTCACGGAGCCGGACCTTGTGCCTGTCGTCGAAGCTCGCGGCGGCGTTCAGGGCGGAGAGCATCACGCCCGCACCCCAATTGAAAGATGGCTGGTCCGCACCTGCCGCTTCGCTGTAGAGGCGGCTTTCAGGCAAAAAGTAGTCCCGCCGGATCGCCTCAAGAACTTCGGTGGCCCACATCGCTGGTCCAGCCTGGCTCAAGTACAATGCCGCAAAAGAGAGGGTCACGGGCTCAGGCTACCCGGACGATCCCTCGGAACACCTTGACCAACACGGTCTCCTATGCGTCGACCCCAAGGGCGATTCTCAAGGTGACCAGGTCGCCTTCTTCGAGGCCCTCTGCCCTCCTCACGGCAGCTTTGATCGGGGCGATGTAGAGCCCGTCCTTGGGCCATAATGAAGTCACCCAGTCCGTATTCCCAATCGTTACAGTAACCGGTATCATCCCCCAACCATAGGTGAGGTGCGCCTCCATCTCTTTGATCTCCTTCGCAATCGTATCCGGGACGGTTACGAAGTAAAAAGGCGCAGGGCCTTTCCAGTACCAGATCTTTCCCTCAAACGCGAAGGTCACGAGCTAAAACTGCGGAAGTAAGAAACGTGGCACGCCCCGCCCGGATATAGATCGGGCGGGGCGTGCGGCTAGGGAGTCCTGCCTAGGCGTCCATCCAGTGCACTTCCCCGTCGCCGAGGAGGGCCTGGATGTAGTTCAGTTGACCGTCGTGGTACCAGATGTGACTCACCGCGACCTGCGCGAGGATGTAGAGCGGGGCGTCCATCTTCCAAGGCGGGGTCACGATCGAGTTCAATGCGTCGTCGCTGGCTCCCGCGAGGGCGGCATTGAAAGCGTCAGCGGAAGTGCTGAGCTGAGAAATGGCCGCTTGAGGGCTGTTGATCTTCTCCTTCATGGAGGCGATATCGTCCATCCCGTACTCGCGAACGTTGCCCTTCAGGGCGTCGGTCGTCCAGTCGAGCAAGGCGATCGCATCGGCGGTCAGTTCCGCGGCAGATCGGGTGCTCCCACCGTGCGTGGCGTCCCACTTGTCCGCGGGAAGGGCCTTGATGTCCTTCGAATACATGTCCACGAGGCCTCCCAGCCATCCGGCCAGGTATCCGCGTGCGTCAATTCCTTGAATGGTTGCGCTCATGGCGTCCCCATTCTAACATGAAGCCTTGGCCCTCCTTCTTGGAGACCCAGTCCAGTTCGATCCCGCGGGCAAAACATCGCTCTTGCAGCTGCCCGACATGGACCCCCAGGTGGCGGACGTTCAACAATTGGTGGTCGAGCTTGGAGATCTTGTACCAAGGGAACCCGGACTCTTGCGAGGCCAGGTCGAGGGCATCGAGCAGGGAGTCCACGCTCGAATAGATCTCGTCCAAGTAGGAAAGGAGCTGGACCGGGGACAAGGTCACCTCGCGGGGAGGGAGCCCGGCCTCGTCGTCGTCCCACAGCACCGTGGCCTGATCCTGATGGTGCTCCCAGGCCTCGAACTCCTCCTTGCTCGGCGAGAGATAGTAGTGCGTAAAGAAGAGGGCGTGGTAGGCGATGCGCCAGAACGTGCGCGGGTGTTCTCCTGCCGACCAAAGGTCCTCGGGGCACGTCTCGACGCACTGACGTAGCATCGCAAGGCCCGCTCGGTACTGGCCCGCCAGGGCCGCTCTCAGGGCGTCCATCGGTGGAGTTTGCCTGATTTCGACCCGCTCACGGGACGCGGGTCACCTTTCCTTGCATCTCCTCCCACTTCACCTTGACCATGAAACTGCCCTCTGCGTAGGACGCTACTTCATAGGGAGCGAAAAGCCATGTGATTCCGGCTTGGGTGACGACGAAGTTGTCCGCTTGCTCCTTCGAGAGTCGCTCAACCTCCCCCTCAGTAACCGAGCTGGCCCCCATGGTTCGGAGTTTGGGGATGACCAGTTCGCTCGCGACTTGAACCGGGTCCAATCCTGGAACCACCAAGTCTGCGAGCACAAGGCGCTTCGGCTTGCCCTTCACGTCGCCAAAATTGAGCCCGGCAAAATCATAGTTGCCGTGTGCGCCCCCCGCATAGTAGTCGCACTGGCCGTAGAGCGAAATCAGGTGGTCCGTAGCCAAACTGACCACCGTGCTCCAGTCTAGGTAGCCCATCCGCTCGGGCTTGGGATTGGCATCATACTCCTTCCGGAACATGCCGGTGCGCGAGCGGGCGACTCTTTCCGCCGTGTCGCTGGCGAGTTTGGCCAGGTCGTTCCCCAAGAAGCGCGGGATCGTGGCTGAGACCTCGTACCATCCTTTCCGGTTGAGCGACTCTTGCCGAAAGCTAACCTTGGGCGGGCCTGCGAGGGATACGGCGAGTACCGCGAGCGTGCAAACTACCATCGCCAAAGGATGGCACAGAGCGGACACTTCGCACTCGATCAGGTAAGTTCGCCGGGATGAACGTTACGGAAGCCCTCCTGGAATCGTGGGTTCGGCAATGCCGAATCCTGGACAATTTGGCTGGGGCGCTTACCCCCGAGCTCTTGGAGTCCAAGCCTGACCCGGACGGGTGGACGGTCGCATACCATTTGTGCCACCTTCACTCGACCCGGCGCTTTTGGCACATGATGGCTTCGGGCTTGGAGGAGCCGGTCGGGCCGAGCCTTTTCACCGTAGTAAGCGACGAAGAATGGATCCCTTCCAGCGACGTGGCCCTCATCCGGGAGCGCTTGGCCGAAAGCGCGGAACTCGTGCGAGCATGGGTCTCGGGCCGGATCGCCGACGGCTCCCAAAAGACTGGCAACTATGACCACCCCGTACTTTATCTTCAGCACATGGTGTGGCACGAAGGCTGGCACGCTGGCCTTATTGTCTTAGCCATGCGCCGAGCCGGTGCCGAGCCGACCGAGGAGTGGGAATGCGCGAACGTCTGGGATCTGTGGCGAGAGCCGGACTAGGTATCCTGGTTCTGCCTAGTATTGCACGCGGACATAGACGGTGAACTGCACCATCGGCTCCACGAGGGCGGGCCCGATGACTGTGTCGAAGTCCTTACCGTCCAAGCCGTGGTAGTAGAAAGTGCGTGGCTTGCGCGCCGCTTGGACGACCTGGTTTTGCCGATAACCGTATACCGTTTCGGACTCTTGCGCGACATAGGTGTCGTACATCTCTGAAGGATAGTAGACACTAAACTGGGGGGACATCACTTGAGTGTACCGAATCGTGCCCAGTTGGAAGAGTTGCTCGATCTCGGAGGAACGACGCTGAATCACACGGCTCGCCTCCTCCATCAGCTTTGCCTGGATCTTAGCTTGGTCGGTTACGACGTAATCCACCTTCACCAAGTCGAAAACCCCCGCCTTTGCCGCCGCCTCGATGATCGTGTCCAGGCTCTCCTTCTTTGCATATCGGACCGCGATGTTCTTCTTCACCTCGAAACCCGCGACAACCTCGCGTACGACAGAGTTTCCCGCATCCTCATAGCCGTAGACCCTGTTTTGTGCGACAAAGTCAACGTAAGTGTCCTTGCCTGATAGTTTGAGGGCACCCATCCCTTGCAGGAAAGCCTTCACCGTGGCCTCCATTGCCGTCCGCGCCTCATGAAGCGTCTTCCCCTCGACACTGATCCCAAAAACCGCGACATACTCGTCTGCCGGCACATTCATGAGGATGCTCGCTTCCAGATAGCGGCCGTTCTCCTGCTTCCAAAGGAGCCGCTTTGCGAGCTCGGCCTCGCGGGCTTGCTGATAGCCCGAGGGCCGACTCTGGTAAGCGGCGCTCCCGCCCCCAATTTGAACGAGCGGGCTCCCGGCAGCCGCTGCGACGAGAAGGATCGGAGTGAGCAGGTGCATCGTTGCCTCGGGGGGTAGGACGTATCCGCGCATGGCGGGGGTTACATCGAGCTCGCACAGTACGTCGCGGACGAGGCCAAGAACATCTGGTATCACTTTGTCCCTCGTGTCCCGAGCCACTAAGCAGTTCGTACCCATCGTTCGCCAGTTCCTGGGGTCACTCAGCGCGGCGGCGAACCGCGGGCTGTTGCTGGACATCGTGGTCTTGGTGCTCAACCTGGGTGCGATGGCCGTGCTCTCAGGGGTGTTCCTCCGGCTTGTGCAAGAGGCGGCTGCCGAGGATCAGGGCGCTCAGTGGGCATTGTTCAGTTGCGCCGCGCTTCTCATGGTGCTTGCGCCGCTCGGTGCGACACTGAAGCGATGGCACTTTTGGCAAGAACGAGGCGCAGGGGGGGATGAGCTGGATGGCTGCCTGTTCAGCCCCGTGTTCTACTTCTGCCTTACCGCCTTGATCTTTGCCACGGTGGATGCGTTCCTCCTCCAGACCATATACGGGAAGCGAGAGCCCAACGGCGACGTGTTCGTTCTATCCGTCTTCGGCGGAATCGCTCTCATGCTCATGCACACTTGGCTCGTCTACCGGTACTTCTCCCGGCCAGAATGCCCCCCTCGATGGTCGTTCTTACGGACCAGGGCCTCAGCGATGATCGGCGACCTGTGCCTCTTCGCGAACATGCTCCTGTTCCAGTTGGTCTGGAACCTGCTCGGCGCGATCGGCATGCCCCGACCCACCGGCCCTGTCGACTTGCTCTTCCGTGTCCTTGTTCTTCTGTTTCTTGCGTTGCTCCTCTACTTCCCTCCGAGAATGTTTTACCTTGCGGACGATATTGGCAAGCGCCGCACCTGGCTCATGATCGCAATCGCGAACGCGCCGATCATCCTGCGCCTCGTGGTGGGTTCCGAGCTTCCCCCGCTGTGAGCCATTCGCGGCTAAGCTAGACCTTGAGCCCTATGAACGACTTCGTCACCCAGTGCAAGGATCGCGCGAGCAACGCGATGGAGATGTTCCTCCGCAACCTCGGCCACGTGCCCGAGGGGAAGCTTCGGTGGAGCCCTTCGCCGACTGCCAAGTGCGCACTCCAGATCGCGGCCCACGTTGCCGCATTTAGCGGCGCTTTTGCCTCGATCCTTCGTGCCGGTGCATTTCCCCCGACCGCCGAGGAGTTCCTCGCCCCCATCGTCGAGGCGATGGAAGGGATCGAGACGGTGGAACAAGCGGAGGCCATGCTCCGGCAGGGAATCGCCGAGACGCTCGCCGCCTTGGACATGGTTCGACCGGAACTGATCGAGAGCTCGATCGAGACACCCATCGGCGTGACGCCATTCGTGTTCTTCATGACGATCCCCTCGGTCCACCTTGTGTTGCACACCGGTCAGATTGACTATCTCCAGACCTGCTGGGGCGACCAAGAGATCTACTTCTAGACCTCGTACTCCGTTCGAGACTTGGTTCCGGCGGGAAGAACAATCGCTCAACATCATGGAATCTGTGTTACATTCATAAGATGGCTACACTACACGGACTCCAACGTCACGGAGCCGCCTTCGTGCTTGCGGCCTTACTCTCCCCGCTGGCCGCTGGTCAGAACAACCTCCACGAGGAGATTTTCGACTCGGCTGGCGACTACACCGCCTTTTGGATGCACGACAGCCTCACCTTTGTGGACAGTCACTTGGTTGATCACGAGGAAGAGTGGAAGATCTGGGGTGGACACTTTTGCATTGGCGAGATGCTCGTAGACGATAAGCTCGCGAATACGATCTCTCGCCAACACTTAGTGGCCCCACATACCGAGGGGCCAACGGGAATCCTGACCTTCGTCAACATCATCATCCCAGACGAGTATCCTGAGGATCCCCGCCTGATACGCATGGTAAACGAGAACGTCGTGGTTTCGCACGAGTCGCACTCCGACATCCATTCTACGCTGGGTTTTGTCCGACTCGCTTATTTCCTAGGAAAAGCCGATATCTCGGCCTGGAACCTCATGCAGTTCGGTGTGCACACGGACAATCCGAACAGCAGTGTCACCATAGATTCTGAATCCTTGCGCGAGAACGTTCTTGGCATTACGGACGAGGATAGTGTCGGCAGCCTGGTCGGGTACACCGACCCTGGTACCGGCATGACCCGTTGCATGCTTTCGATTAATGGCCTCGCAGGCTCCGACCTCCTTCGCGCATCGCTCAATCTCGGCGGGCCGCAAGAGACGGGGCCCGCCATTATTGACCTGGGCGGCCCCGCGGATTGGACGGAGTTACCCGGTATCGGTCTGAAGCGAGTTGCGAACTTCCAGGTTCCCCAGCAGCACACGGCAGCATTCCTGAACGGTCAGGTTTACTTGAACATCGCTACGAACGAGTTCCCGATCTGCGCGACGCGGGGCCAAGTCAATCGAACCTATACTGGCATCCAGCCGCATCAGTTCCAAGTCCTTCGCGGACTCGTTACGGGCGGCGGCCTTGCCGAGACGGTCCACTCGGACGAGGAGCGCCTCACGGTTCAGAAGTTCTTTGTCGTCAATGCCCAAGAGGAGCCGATCCAGGTCGCTCTTGCAGGCACGTCCTATGTGCTACAACCGAGCGCGATGCGGGTGTCGGTAGAGGCGTCTGCTTCTGGCCCAGGGATTCGGCAAACCATCTCCGCCCGTAACCATCAGAACGGCCAGCTCGAGATCGTGGATCAGCGGATTCTTCGCACCACCGATGGGCACACCCGACTGGAAGTTTCCAACCCGGAACGGTTCGTTGCCAATGACGGCCGAGTGGAACTGCTCGTCAGCTTCAAGCCGACCGGCCCGACTGCGCAGTCCGCTTGGTCGGTTCGGATGGATCAGATCCATTGGCAGACCCGGCGCTGAAGATGGTGATAGGAACTTCGAAAGTTCGTTGGCGATGGGGGCCCGGTTGCTGGTAGGATCCCTTTGCGGACAAGGCATCGGTCTTACCGGTGTCGAGCAATGCCTACTTCAGTACCTCGATCGATCTCGACTTCATCCTTGTCCGCTCGAAGAGCTTGGCCTTGAGCCACCAGGGGCAGGCACGAGGTTGTGATTGGACTCCTAGCCCCCCACAGAGTGAAGAGACACCCCTGCACGCGCTTCGGATAGCCTCATTTCCTCTGGCATGGTCACTCGCGGGTCACGACCGTGATTCCATGCCTCCTCCGGTCGCCTGCCAGAGCTAGCACGGAGCGAAGAGCGCAAGACATCAGTACCAGCACCGAGCCGCGCATAAAGGTACATTGAATACCAGTACGATGAGGCTGACCAACCACACCGACTACGGGCTCAGGCTCCTGATGCTCGGCGCTACCGCCGGCCCTAGTCCAATCTCGATCCCTGGCGTCGCATCGCGGCTCAACGTCTCTCGAAACCATTTGATGAAAGTCGCACAGTGCCTTGCCAGGGCCGGGTTGCTCGAATCTGTTCGAGGTCCGCTGGGCGGCTTTCGGCTCGCCAAGCAACCTCAGGACATTCGGATCGGGGACGCGATCCGTACGCTCGAACCTGGTATTGCGCTCGTGGAATGCATGCGGAGCAGCGAGCCCGGATGCCCGCTGGTGCAGGGCTGTCGCCTGCCCTCGCTCCTTCGAGAAGCCTCGCGAGCGTTCTTCGAGACACTGGACAGCTGTAACTTGCAGGATCTGGTGGCGGGCAACTCGCAACTTGTCCGACTCACGGTGGCCGAATGAGAATCGAGGTGGCGAGCCAGATGGCGATGGAGACTCGGCGGCGGCTTCAAGAGGAGGCGAGGGAGATAGGCGTTTCCGAGGCGTATATCTCCTCCCTCGTGGAGGACTTCTACACCAAGGTGAGGGCCCATCCGGGGCTCGGTCCCGTGTTCGACGAAGTGATCCTGGACAATTGGCCGGCCCATCTCGAGACGATGAAACGGTTCTGGGAGTCCATAGCACTGCGGACGGCCAACTATCACGGAAACCCTATGCCATTACACAAGGCCTTGCAGAACGCAAAGCCTGAGCACTTCGGGATCTGGCTTTCGCTCTTCGAGGAGACGCTCCGTGAGACCGCGCCCAACCTCGAGGTGGTCGAATACTTCATGGGCTTTGCGAACGTCATGGGCGAGCGGCTCTCCCAGGCGATGTTTTCGTGAGCCGAGACGGCTGGGTGTCAAGGGTCGCGCTCCTCTGGGCTGGGGTCTTGCTCGGTTGTTCCTTCATCGCGACCCCTGCCAAGTTTCGGGCACCCTCGCTCAGTCTGCCTACTGCTCTCGAGGTGGGGAGGGTCACGTTTCGATCGCTGGCCGTTGCCGAGGTCGCTCTCGCGGTGGTCGGTTGCGCGTTGCTGCTGAGGTTGGGTCCAAGACGCTCTTGGTTCTGGCTCGCGATTGGTCTGCTGATCGTTCAATGGATTGTCGTCATGCCCTTGCTCAATGCACAGACCGACACCGTGGTCCAGGGCGGGGTGCGGAGCGGACCGCCGTGGCACGTCGTCTATATTGCCTTGGAAGCGGTGAAGGTTGTGACCTTGTTCATCGTGGCGCTCCAAACGTCGCCGGAACAGGCTTCCCCTGCCTAGGTGCCACGGGCGGCAGCCCTGTCCGACACATACACACGCCCATGGAGGACGCGGAACAAGTGGGCCGCGCCATACACACTGGTGTCCGAGTATTCTGGTGTGGATGACGAGCTCGCTGCTCTGCGGGTTGTTCCTCACCCAAGCCGGACTGCCCAACTTCATTGTCATCATGGCCGACGACCTTGGCTATGGTGAGATCGGTGCCTTTGGTCAAGAGAAGATCAAGACGCCCAACCTTGACAAGCTGGCGAAGGAGGGCCTCGTCTTGACCGACTTCTACTCACCGAGCCCGGTGTGCGCCCCCACTCGGTGCTCCCTTTTGACGGGGTTGCACCAGGGTCACGCCTCGATCCGAGGCAACAAGGAAGTCGGAGGCTGGGGGCTGAACGAGGGCGAGGGCCAGTGGCCGATGCCCGACTCCGACGTTACGGTCGCGGAGGCGCTCAAGCCCTTCGGCTACGTCTCGGGCGTTTTCGGCAAATGGGCGAACGGGGGGCCAGGGTCAGAGGGCCATCCGCTGCGGCAGGGCTTCGACGAGTTCTTTGGGTACCTCTGTCAGCGCCAGGCGCACAACTATTACCCGACCCACCTGTGGCGCGGGCACCAACTCCACCTCCTCACGGACAACCCCTACTTTCCCGCGCACCAGAAGCTCACCGCACCGCCTAAGAGCTACGATGCGTTCCGGGGGGGCACCTATTCGCCAACCCTCATCTTGAGCGAGTCCCTTGCGTTCTTAGAGAAGCACCAAAGGGATCCCTTCTTCCTCTATTTCCCTTCGACGCTTCCCCACGTCGCCCTTCAGGCGCCGCAGGAATGGGTGGATCGCTACCCACGAGAGTGGGACAAGGAGCCCTACCTCGGAACGGACTCCTATCTACCCTGCGAACGGCCGCGCGCGACCTACGCGGCGATGATCTCCTACTTCGACCATAGCGTCGGGGCCATCGTAAATGCGGTGGACCGCCTTGGACTTGGGAAGAAAACGTTCATCCTTGTGACGAGCGACAATGGAGCATCGCCAGCAGGGGGGGCGGACACTGCCTTCTTCGACTCCTTCGCGGGCCTTCGAGGATGGAAGGCGACCCTCTTTCAGGGAGGGATCCGAGTGCCAACGATCGCACGTTGGACCGGTAGGATAGCACCCGGTCGGCAATCTCATCGCCTAGCTGCGCTCTACGATCTCTTCCCCACCTTGCTCGAGCTCGCTTCGGGACCGGCGCGCAAAGGGCTGGACGGCGAGTCCTTCGCCACCGACCTGCTGACGAGCTCGGCACTACCGCGCTCCCAACCGTTGTACTTCGAGTTTCCCGAGGGGGGCCAACAGCAGGCCATGATTGACGGGCGCTGGAAGGCGCTTCGGCGCGACCTGAGCCAAGGGGTCAAGACCGAGCTGTATGACCTTGTGGCCGACCCGGACGAAACAGCGGATCTTGCCAAGGCCCATCCGGATGTCGTCCGAAGGCTCGAACGGGCGATGAAGGCAGCCCATGTCCCGAGCCCAGTCTTCCCGATTCCCGCGCTCGACAAGTAGTTACTCTCAGACTTTGTTGCACAATGGTTCGAGAATGCTGACCACCTACCTCCTCGCCGCCACCTTGCAGACCCAGACTGTCAAGGTCTATGTCGTTTCCTATTTCCCTGTGAAGGATGGAAGGATCAACGTCGAGATCACGGGGGACGATCTGGGTACCTATGACGATGTCAAGCAGCGAACGGAGTCCCTCACCCAAGAGTGTTGCGCCAAGCTGGAGGAAGGTTCTCGATTTCGGGGCTATAAAACGCCTGACGCAAAGCCCGCCCTCCGCTATGAGGTCGTGGGAAGCTTAGAGATCAAAGAAGCAATTCCTCTGCGGCCCAAGGTGGGGGAAAGCGTCCCGCTTCCCGACTATAACGCGATCATGAAACGTATCGGTGCCAAATCGCTTGTGGAGGAAGGCGGAGTACACCAGATATGGCTTTGGGGCTATCACGGAAAGATCGGACTCTGGGAGTCGAACATGTCGAGCCCGACCGGCGATGTGAGCAACTCGGATCGAGACCCCAAGGACTTACCGGTCTTTGCTCGCACATACACGGTGTACCACTTCAACTACGGTCGCGGCGTGGGAGAAATGATGGAGAACCATATGCACCAGCTCGAACAATTGCTGAATTGGGCCGACGGTCGCGACCGGACTCCACCCGAGAAGTGGAACGAACTGCTCTTCTGGGGGAAGTTCGTCGGCAGCGACGCCTCGCACAAGATGGTGACGAACCCGGCCCGGTGCGGCTGGACGCACTATGCCCCGAACAGCGAGAGCGACTACGACTGGGGAAACCCGCGTTTCGTGGAGACGGACATCGAGGACTGGCGGCCGGACGGCACCGGTCAAACGACCAGAATGAACGCAGACCGCTGGGGCCGAGACCCCATCCGCTGGCGGGTGTACTGGATGCAGGCGATCCCCGGTCTGGACAACGGCCTCAGCTATCGAGGCCGCAAGCTAAGGAACTGGTGGTCGTTCGTGACGGATTGGGATCGCTCACGCCGCGAGAACTGGTCGCTCGTGGAGTAACCGCTCGGTGCCGTGATTTCCTTACGGAGTGGTAGGTCCCTTCTCCAATTCGTCCACCAGCGGGACGCCCACGTTCCCGGAAGGCGATTCGATGCCAAGCAGCTTCGAGAGCGTCGGGGCGATGCCCGTCGTGTAGACACGGCGCAGGTACTTCCCAGGCTTGATCCCCCGTGCGTGGACCAGGATGGGGACGTGTGCATCGTAATCCCAAATTGATCCGTGGCCGGTGCCGATGAATCCCCCACCGTAGTGTCCTGGAGCCTCGAGGACGATGAGGTCGCCGCCCATCTTCGCGTTGTAGCCATTCGCGATCGCTTCACCGAACGGGTAGTTCGGAACCGCACCCTTCATAAGTTGGTCGCGCGTGAAGGCATCGAAGACGCCTTCGATCGAGCGAGCAACCTCCGCCGCGGCTTCAGCGGCCTCCTGGAACGGAACCCCTTTAGAGCTCAGCAAGGCGTGGTCCAGATAGACGTTCTGCCCCCCATCCCCAGCTACATACTCCCCTTCCCCATACTTTTTAGCGAGTTCAGTATTGATCGCCTTGCGATATCGGCTCTCGACGCCGGAAGTGACCGGGATCTTGAAATCCTGCAACGACTGCAGAGCGATGGGGGTGACGCCGTGGTCGGCAGAGACCACGATCGCCACGTTGGCGATCCCCCCAGGCACGTAGGCTTCAAGAAAGTTGAAAAGCGCGCTCAGCAGGCGATCCGTCCGAACGGCCATGTCCATGACTTCTGGACTGTTCGGGCCATAGGCGTGCCCTACGTAATCGTTACCCGAGAATCCTATAGCGATCAGGTCTGGAGTTTCGTCCTTGCCGAGCTGATGGGCCTCGATCATCTTCTCCGCGGCGTGGAGAGTGACCTCGTTGCCCCACGGGCTCCTCCAAACCGCTTCGTTGAGCTTCTTGCCCAGGTCTTTGGGCATGGTGTGCGAGAACGGTACGCCGTACGCCCCGATGGGCGAGCCGGGTGCCGACCGGGCATTTCGATACGATTCCTTCGACAGGAGCGGCTCCCACGTGTCGCCGGCATGGGCATCAAAGCTGCGCTCCGCGTTGATTGCGCGAACCCATGCAGGCAGCTCCTTGTTCGGGGCATACCAGGTGCTCGTAACAAACCCGCCGCTCTCGTTGTCGAACCATACGACATCGTCCGCTGCATGGCCCGCCATGAGGATCGAGGCGCGGTCTTTGAGGGCGATCCCGACCACCTTGGCATTGCCGTTCGTGGCCAATTTGAGCTCATCTCCCACGGTCGTCGTGAGGAGGTTCCTTGGGCTCATCGGTTTGCTCGGCCCACCCACCGTCTCGACCTTTGGGTCTTCCACGCAATAGACCGACTTGCCCGTCTCGCGATCGTACCAATTGTTCGCAATGATTCCGTGATAGGCAGGGGCGCTGCCGGTGAGCAAGGTCGCGTGGCCCACCCCTGTCTCGGTCGGAATATGATTGTGCATCGCGTTTGCGAAAAACGCTCCGGTCGCGGTGAGGTACCGGAACCCACCCAGGCTTGATCCCGATGTGGGCGGGAGGTAGTACCGGGCGAAACGGTCTACGTAATCTCCCCTGAACTGATCGATCGAGATCATGACGACTAACCTCGGAACGTCCTGCGTCGCGGGTTGTGGTTGGACTGGCGGGGCCAGAAGGATCCCTGTCAGGGCGAGCAAAATGGAGGTCACGGAAGGAGCATACCAACGGCCTCTTCTCCGCTGGGGACCTTCACGCAGGCGTGTATAGGTGGCGTGCTAGCCGCTTCGGTCTTAGGCTAGACTGGAGTCGTGTTCGCCACCGCCCTTGCCACAGTGATTCTTTTCCAACCCGCAACAAAGACGAAAAACGTTCTCTTCCTCTTCACCGACGGCTTGCGGTGGCAGGAACTGTTCGAGGGAGCGGAGCCGGACCTGATGAAAGCCGCCAAACCAGAGGACGCTCACTATAAAGCGTATTGGAGAGAGACTGTCGAGGCACGGCGGCAGGCCCTGATGCCCTTCACGTGGTCCACCATCGCCGCCAAGGGCCAGCTCTATGGCGACAGGAGGTCCGGCACACCGTGCCAGGTGCTCAACGGTCTCAAGTTTAGCTACCCAGGCTACTCGGAGACCCTGCAAGGCTTCGTGGATCCGGAGATTCGTAGCAACGATGCGGTTCCGAACCCGAACGTTACGGTCTTCGAATGGTTGAACAAGCAGAAAGGGATGGAAGGCAAGGTGGCTGCATTTGGAAACTGGTACGTCGTGTCTAGTATATTCAATAAGGAAAGGTGCGGTTTTTATGTACAGAGCGGCATGGAGCCTATCACGTTCACGGGCTCGGCAGAGGCTCGGATGCTGAATCGGCTGCAAGCTCAGACCGACCACCCGTTTCCGCCCGACCCGGCAGACGCCTTTACCTACGAGGCCTCCATGCTCTATCTGAGAACCAAGCAGCCGCGACTCATGGGCGTTTTGTTCGGTGAGACTGACTCCTATGCCCATAGTGGCAACTATGCGAAGTATCTCAACGCGGCCCACCGTTTCGATCGTTGGCTGAAGGGGTATTGGGGCATGCTTCAGTCCCTCCCCAAGTATAAGGACAAGACAACGCTAGTGATCACCACGGACCACGGCAGAGGTGATGGAAGCGAATGGACGTCTCACGGGGAGAAGATCACGAACGCGGAGCACACCTGGATCATGATCCTGGGGCCGGACTCGCCTCCTCTCGGGACCGTGCGCGGCGAGGCGGGCGTGAGCAATGGCCAGGTCGCGTCCAGCATCGCCGCCCTTCTTGGCTTTGATTATTGTGCCGCACAACCCAAGGCTGCCAAGCCGCTCCCGAGGCTGGTTCGGTAGCAGTCTCGGCCATAGTGGAGTGGCTACTGGCCCTTGCGCAGAATCCAGCGCCACTCTTGTCGAAGCGCCTTGGCGAGGCCCCGAAACACCGCGACAATCGGCGGCGACTTGGTGAAGGCTCCCGTGATCGCATACAGCGTCCCCACGGAGAACTTGGGCTCCTTAGAGATCACGAAGATCGGCTCCCAGTCGTGCGGCTTGAGCTTCGCCTTGAAGGTCTCTAGTCCGACGAAATTGTAGAAGCGGCGACCGTGGGCCCGCACCCAGCGGGTGAGGAGACGCAGCCAAAGCGGGTTCTCGTCCGTATCGGCGACACCGATCAAGGAGAGTGGCACCAGCCCCATGGTCACGTACTCCGCTCGCTCGGCACCGAAGGTCGTCATGGCATGGTCCACCATGAGCTCCACGGTGCCGTTCACGGCCCGCCTGCCTCGCACGAACTGTTCGGTCAACCACCCGTTGCGCAGCGGCACCGGGGAGGCCACCAGGAAGCCGACCGTCTCAGTGCCACGTTGGGCAACGAAGATGCGCCGACCTTCGAGCAGACCAAGCGTCTGCGGTTCCACCAAGAAATGAAGGGGGGGGAGACCCCGTGTCTGCAACCACTCACCGAGGACCCGGCGCAAGTCGGGGTGGTCAGTGGCCCTCTCGTGGTTCCACTCCTCGACCCAGACCCCCTTGTTCCTTGACCGGTTCAACTGTGCGCGCAACGAGGCGTTCGCGGCCAAGATGTCCGGCCAGAGCGAGGGGTTCCATACAGGCTGTGACCCGAGGACCGCGATGCTATAGCCGTGCCGAGATCGCAACAGGTCCACGAGGCGTCCAGCTGCCCCGAAGTAGCAGGTCCTCTCGCCGAGGCTTTCGCCCTCTTGCTCCCACTCTTCCACGACGTCCGCAAGGCGGCCCTCGTCGCAAATCGGTGCCCCGGCCACCACGCGATGGCGGCCGTGACGCACAAACCCGATCAGCGCGTCTCCTGCTCCCGAGCCCCAGTGCTCGATTCCAGGGTTCACGATCTGGAAGGCGGTGGCGTTCCACCCGTAACGTAGGACGAGCGCTCGCGCCTGGGCTAGATTGTTCGGTGGCACTCCACCCTTGGGATACCTGAACGTGAGCCCCAGTGACGTGGTCGCATCGGCGGGCAACGAGCCGGATACACTCGACTCGATGGCGCGGGCGATGTTCCTCAGCCCTATGGTGGCGAGCCAGGACCTCGAGGCTTCTGTAGCCTTTCTCGAAGCGGCTCTGGGCTTCCGCTTGGTCTTTTCCAGTGCGACGTACAGGATCTGCGAGAAGGACGGACTCACTCTCCACTTGCAACGTGCCGGGGAGGGGGCAACGGGTTGTGCCGTGTACTTGGAGGTGGACGACCTAGATGCCGCATGGGAGCAGGCCCGGCCTCGCTTGGACGGCACACGTTTCCGGGAGCCCTTTGTCCAGCCCTACGGAATGCGCGAGTTCCACGTAGACATCCCGCACACCGACTGCCTGCTCTTCGTGGGTCAGTCTGTGGGAGCGGTCTAGGCGAGGGCCAGGCTTTGGGGCTCGAGGTGCTTGCCCGCAGAGCCTGCGGTACCTTGGTAGGCATTGCGCCGCATGCCTCGGGAGGGGTCCTTCGCGCATCGCAGGAGGCGAACGAAGTCGTTTCGAATTCCCCCTGGCACAACGAGGGAGCGCTTTGTCCAAGGTCGCCACAAACGCCAACGTGACCTATCTCCACCCTTGCAATTCATGGCCACAGTGATCAATATTGCTCGCGATCTCGCTCCACTCTGAGCCCTCTCCTCGATGCAGGACTTGGGAGATGGCCACGCCATAAGGAACGAGCCTCAACCCCGGCTCGGGTTGAGGCTCAGTGAGCGCGGTATGGGCTCCGGCTACTTCACGGCCCGCTTGCGTCGCAGGGCCAGAACTGCCAGTCCACCAAGGGCGAGCATTGTGCAGGGCTCCGGCACCGCCTGGAGATCCATTGCGAACCCACCGCCTGGGAACCCGATGAAGTTCGAGTAGATCCCGACCACATAGCGCCCGTCCGGCGAAACGCCGAGGGCAGACCGCAGCTGGGTCCCATCGTAGCCCGGCAGCACGGCTGCGATGTCTTCGAGGTTGCGGACACCCGTCGCCGAGGTCCAGATCCAAGTCTCGTATCCGGAGAAGAAGCTGCCCGCAGCACCGACCACGACGCTACCGTCGTAGCTCGAACCCAATGCGATCATCGGTGTGCCGAACGGGTTGTCGAAGGTCTCCACCCCGGTAGCTTCGCTCCAGCGGTACGCCTTATCGTCTATGGTCGAGCCGCCGAATGCCCAGTTGCCGTCGCCTGAGATCACGCCGACCTCACCGACCGCGACCCCGGACGAGTCGGTCAGAAGGGTTTGCACCCCGTTCTTCCAGATCGAACCTTGCCAAAAGCCGCCGTCACTGTCGTCCCAACCGCCAACGACCGAACCGTCCGCGCTGACCGCCTGGGCCCGGCTGTTGTTCCCCGGCACGTTCGTGCCCAAGTCGGTAACGGTGGTCCCTGTGATGGACATCGCGTGGGCATGGCCCGCGTCCACCCAGCCGAGGCCGACGATCGTGCTTCCGTCCGCGCTCATCCCCCAACCGGAGCTCGAGTTGCTACCGGACGACGACCCGAACCCGCCGAGCGTGGTCCACGTCCCGCTGACCGAATCGTAGCGGGCCGCCTCGCTCAGCCCGGTCGCGCTGTTCACTGCCGTGGCACCGACGTAGCGACCGTCGGCCGAGATCGTCGCAGTTCCCGCGTCGGTCGAGCCGCCGATGTCCACGGCACCTCCTGCGGCGGTCCATACCACATGGCCATTACCACCGGAACCGGCTGCCATACCGCCATTGTTAACGCTAAAAAGAAAGGCATCGGTCTTGTAGAATTGAGCGTGCGCGCTCACGGAAGCGAAGGCAAGGGCAACCAGACTAAGTCGAATCGGTGTTCTCATGTTTCTCTACCTCTCATGGGCCCGAATGCCGGGCAGGCCTGATGCTACCACCCAGACCTTGCGAAGAGGGCCCAAGCGCGCCGCGACTTTGCCCTGGCGGACAAGCCCGCGGACGGCTGCCACAACCGGCGGACGTTTGGGTATCTTTACCGTCCAACTACTGCGATGCATACCGCCAGGGCCTCATGAATCGGGCGCCGTGGAACGGTATGTTCTGCCTTCCAGCGACCTACAT
Organism: Fimbriimonadaceae bacterium; assembly: GCA_020847855.1. Taxonomy (GTDB): domain Bacteria; phylum Armatimonadota; class Fimbriimonadia; order Fimbriimonadales; family Fimbriimonadaceae; genus JADLBH01. The sequence continues at coordinate 104,381 of JADLBH010000038.1, read as the reverse complement.
GGATCACGAGTTCAAGCACGACGAGGTCAGCGCACAAGAGCTCCGGCCATTGCTCCACGAGCTGCATGAGCAGGGCTCGTGGATCAGTCAGCTCGAACCCGAAGGCGCCGACGACGAGGTGACGGTCGCTGCCGTTGCCGATGCCACCGGGCTACCCGTGGCATATGTCCAGGCCGCGCTGGACCGGCTTCGGGAATCGGATTCCGTGACGAGACTCTCCCGCGCAGTCAAGGAACTCGAGGAGCCGCTTTATCGAGTAGAGCGGCCCGGCCATTCGCAGGCGGATCCGCTTGACCGGCATTTCCGGCAGAAGTACCCCGTAGAGGCCGAGAGCGACAAAGCAAAGCTAAAGCAGTTGCGCGAGGCGTTCCGTGTTCAGCGGAAGAAGGACGCAATGAAGGTCACAACGGCTGAGAGCGTGACCACGCTTGTAATCTTGATCGGATTTATGGTGGTCTTCCTCGGCATTAGCGTGATCGCACTGACCAACATCTTCAGCCAGATGGGACGGTAGGGCAAGGCGCGGTTCGCCGGCCATTCAGGTTCTATTCCACGCTTGTAGCCGTGCTAATGCCGTGCCCCGAACCAGACCCCAGGCAGCTCCGGGCCCTGGCTTTGCGCTACAGTGGCGGACTCCTGCTCCGCAGCGTCTTCTTCGCATTGCCTCGAGGTTCCATGGGATGACTCTCGTGGTTGCGCCTGAGCGCTCTTCGTCCCTCCGTCCCTCGGACCCACGCACGAACGATGTCGGCACCACCAATCGTGTGACGATTCGGGGGGGCACGGCAGGGTGATGCCGCCGTCGCGCCCCTCAGTTTTGCCTCTTCACCTTCATTTGCGATTCGGACAATGCGTACGTCCTCTCGTACGTTTACGGTGCTGGGTATGCAAATTGTGGCTAGGGCCAATCTCGCTCAGCCATCCGCATCCTCGATCATCGAGTTCACGTTCACGGGGAGGTAGTTGTCGCTGTGGACGTGAAGCGGCTAGGTTCCGTGCATGCTCGAATACCTACGTGGCCGAAGAGCCATAGGACGGCGCGGGAAATCGGGTTCACGTAGAAGGACGACGCTTCGGCACAGCGTCGCATCCGGACGGCAGTTGAGGGCCCTGCCAAGGGTCTGTTAGGAGAGCATCATCGAAAAGCGGACCTGTTCCCAGCTTCATGCGGGTATGGTTGACGCGCCCGATTGGAGCCCAACGGATGCGAACTGCTCTTACTCTCGCGATACTTCTGTGTGCAGCCCCGACCCTTGCTCGAGCAGACGAGGCCGGCCACTCGAAGAAGGGGACCGCTTTCGACTCTGGAATGCGAACCAAGCCATGGAAGATGGAAGGGATCGGCGACACGCCGTTTCCCATCACAAGTTCCTCGGCACAGGTGCAGGAGTGGTTCGACCAAGGAAACGCGTTGCTGCATAGCTTTTGGTTCGAAGAGGCCGAGCGTTCTTTCCGCTGGTGCCTCAAGCTCGACCCTGAGTGCGCGATGGCGTACTGGGGACTCGCCCGTTGTGGCTACAACTGGTTCGCATCAGGAGGCAAAGTAGGCGACGATCCCAAGGACCGCTACCGACTCTTCCTGGCCGAAGCCATCAAGCGAAAGGGCAAGGTGACGGAACGCGAGCGTCTTTACATCGAGGCCTGGGCTGCGGCTTTCGCCCCTGGAACCCCAAAGCCGAACGACGTGCTGAGGCCTGCTCTCGAACGCATCGTACTGAAGTTCCCGGACGATGTCGAGGCCAAGGCGCTGCTCGCCTTCCACAGTATCGAGGGCCCGGGGACTTCCTATGCAACGCAGGGCTTGATTGACGAGGTGCTTGCCAAAAACCCTTTGCACCCTGGAGCACACCACGCGAGCATCCACAACTGGGACTACTCGAACCCGACTCAAGCGCTCCACAGTTGTGAAATGTATGGCAAGTCGGCCCCGGCCGTCGGCCACGCGCTCCATATGCCCGGTCACGCCTATAGCAAGATGGGGATGTGGCACGAAGCGGCCAGGAGCATGGACTCGGCAACGCGGACCGAACTGCGGTACATGAACCAGCGCTTGGCGCTGCCCTACGAAACCTGGAACTTTCCGCACAACCGAAACTATCTCTGTTACATTCAAGAGCAACTGGGGATGGCCGAAGCCAGCATCCAAGGTGCGAAGGACTTGCTAGCTTCGCCGACCGACCCTGCAGCGGACAACCTGGAGCAGGGCGGCTATGCAGAGGGGCGAGCAGCCTTGGTTCGCGCCTACATCAAGTTCGAGCGGTGGGACGACATCCTGAGGCCGGGGTCCGTCCCCTGGGGTTCTGGCGAGGATTCCCAGTTCGAGCGCTTAGCGGCCGAGGTCATTGCCCATGTCGGCAAGGACCAGGTCGCAGAGGCTCGCGCGAGATTGGACGAGCTGAAAGAGGCGACGGCTAGAGTCCTCGCCAAGAACAAGGAGTTCGAGCCTTACATCACGCCGCAGTTCAAAACCGTAGAAGGTCTTGTGTTGGCCGCCGAAGGCAAGCCGCTCGAAGGCCTCCAAGGACTGCTCGAAGCTTCGACGAAGCATCTCTATGGCGGTGACCCCCCCTTCAGCCCTTGGCCGGCCATTCGGCTCGTAGGCGATCTTTTCATGAAGCGTGGTGACTATCGTTTAGCGATCGAAGCCTATGGCAAGGCGCTCGAGGCGGAGAAGAACGATGGCTTTTCGCTCGCTGGATTGGCCCGTGCTCATACCGCCTTGGGTGAGACTGCACGGGCCACGGAATATGCCGGAAAGTTCTTGTATGTCTGGTCTGGCGCCGACCCCGGGCTCCGATGGGTAGCGGAAGTACAAGGATTGAAACTGGGTGCAAAACCGGTCGCCGACGTTCCGGCAAAGGAGAGGCCCTACAGCCAGGCCGAACTCGCTTCCTACGGCCCCAGCAACTGGGAGCCGTTTGCCGCCCCTAAACTAGAATGCCGTGATAAGGATGGGAGCATGGTCACGCTGGACCAGTTCAAGGGCAAGAACGTGCTCTTGGTCTTCTTCTTGAACGAAGAGTGCATCCACTGCGTGGAACAATTGTCCAAGATCAACGGACAGATTGCCGACTTTGAGAAGGCGGACACGGTGGTGCTTGCCGTCAGCAGCGCAACGCCTGAGGCCAATAAGGAGTCTTTGAAACTGGGGACTTTTGGCATCCAGCGTCTCTCGGACCGTGACCATGAGAACGCTCGTCGGTACTCCTCTTATGACGACTTCGAGGGTATGGAGCTACATTCGACGATCTTGATTGACGCGCAGGGTCGGGTCCGTTGGAAACGCACGGGAGGAGACCCCTTCTCGAATGTGGATTACTTGCTGCGGGAACTGCGTCGAGTCAACGGAGACGTTGCAGCTAGGAACTCCACTCGAATAGGTAGCGAAGCCCCGCGCTAACCGTCCTTCTTCACGAACGGGTTCGGTTTCAGCTCGACCTTCTTAACGCTTTGCAAGTATTCGACCATCGGGCCCGCCTGCTCGCCTGCCAGCTGACCATGGAAGTGCAGCGAGAACCCGTGGGGGCCGCGGGAGTCAACGAGCCTCGGCTCGAGCGTCAGCATCGCCTTGACCACGTCCAACTGCCCCATCATGGTCGCACAAAAGATATCCATCCGTGCCCCGCGCTCCAGCAGGAGCCGGACAATATCGTGGCGACCCATGTGCGACGCCCCACCCAGCGCCGACTCCCAATCGCCGGCGCCCCAATCCATGAATGCGTTGACGAGCGTTGCGTCCCGATCGAGGAACTTGCGCGTCATTTCGAGATCGGAATGGGCGTAGATGACGAAGTCTTGGACGAGCGTCCGGTTGGTCTGCGCGGACTTCCAAGACGGCTTGAAAGCAGGCGCAGGATAGTCGCGCTCGAACGCGGCTTCTTCGGGCTTCTTTTCTTGGGCGAGGGCAACTGGCGCGATGAGCGCACCAGCCGAGGCTGCCAACAGGGAGCGACGCGAGAGGTGACGATCCATAATGGGAGTGTACACGCAGTGGGGCGTTGATGGGAGCTGCGGGTGCTTCGCGAGGCTCAAGTCACTGTCGCTCCGGGCCGACTCCGGCGGCTATCGCCGATCCCGTGCGTGCGAGCGGGTTCGGTACAGGCGCTCGGTGAACCCGCCTTCTTCGAGGAAGTCGTTCTCCAATCGGCGGAGGAGCCGGTCCAGAAGTTAGTTGGTCTGGTTGACCAGGCAGATCATGGTGTTGGCGGCGTTCTCTGGGCCCCTGTCTTCAATATATGAATTACAGGTCTTAAAAGTCCTATCCGTCCTAAAGCAAAGCCTCCTGATGAACAACGCCTTCACGTGGCCGCGGGATCAGAGTGCGTACCCGCTCTGGCGCAAGAAGTCCGTGCAGTCGGTGAGCAGCTCCTCGAGGCTCGCCCTGTCCGTTCCGGCGAGCTTAAGCTCCATCTTCTTCGACGCTCCGCTCGCCATGCTCCCTTCGACGATGTTCTGCTTCCTGCTCCTTGTCGCTTGGACCATCTGGTCGTTCGTCCGGCTCTTCCTTTCGATGTAGAGGTCGCAAAAGGCGACAGTAGCGTCGTGCACAACGACGGCCATCTGATAAGCACGGAGCCGCTGATACCCGCCGTGCGGAGGGATCAGGAGCTCGTCCATGGCACCGACTCTAGCATGGACCCTATAGGCCATATCGGTCAGATAGGTCTTATCGGGCTACCTACGCGGCAATCAGGATCTCGACCCCTTACAACTCCCTAGCGGGTTCCCGCACACGGCCCCGAGCCACGGCTCGCTGAGTAAGCGTGTCCTCGTGCGCGTACTGGCCTGCAGAGTGTATAACGTCGGTTACCCCCGGGGGTGCGGTCGTGCCCCTTGCCGCTCATTTCCGGCCGCGGTGGGTGGTGGAGCAAAGGAAAGGGCTCACTCATCTTCGCCCCAGTATGCTTGGTTGTAAGCTTTCGAGCAGGATCGCAAGCGCGTTAAGCTGTAGTGGCCGAGAGCGCTGTCTTCGGTCGTAGCGCAAGGCCCATAATGGTTAGACCAAGGTTGAGAATGGGGTACCCGAAGTTCAGTATCGTCTCGAAGAACACCCAGCCCAAGCCATACGAATTGTCGAGCTGGGTCGCGAGACTCGCGATTACGGCGAGGCACATCGCGCCTATACCGAGGCCCATCGCTCGCGCGAGCCTCGAGGGCCGCATGTCCGCATCCGCGTATCCTGCAATTGCGAAGACTAGGGGCGCCCAAGCGAGGCCAATCCACCACGTTCGGATCATACCGACCAGAAAGGCGCAGACCGTGTGGTTGCCCAGCGGCGGGTCGGGCATCGTCCCGCAGCCGAACACCATGTCGTACCCGTCCATCGCGAAATTGAGGGAGATTGCGTGCGAGGTGCCTCCGGCGATAGCGCAAAGCATGGTGGACGCTGCCGCGACTTCGGCGAGCGTAGCGATGAGCTTCTTCCAGGGTTGAGAAACGAGCCAGTCTCGCCACCTCACGCCCGGAAGTATACTGTCGCCAGTGCCGAGAAGCGCTAGCGCAGGCAGAAGATACAAGGACGCGGTGCAAAAGGTAGACCGCATCCTGTGGATGGATTGGGACCCGATCGGGGTCAACGACGATCCAGGAGCAACGGGGGAGTACGCGCCGTATGCGTCGCAGATCATCCGCCTGATCCTGGACGGCGCAGACGCGCACAAAATCTACGCCCACCTTTTGGAGATCGAGACGGTCTACATGGGGATCCGTAGCCCTGACGAGCCGAGAATGCTCGCTGCGAAAAAGCTAACGGAGCTTGAACTCAGCCTTTGAACGTCTCCCCCCGCTTGGCTACAAAGGGAGGAGAGGGACACACGGATACTAGATATTCGTGTCGTCCATACCGCCGCTTATTGGGTGCAACATACTTGGAAACGGGCTAACGGGCCCCCGGAATGAGGACGCGAGTCTAGGCGTCACTGCTTCGGAGCAAACCTCGTAGCTCCGGAAGGTGTCTGCTAGGTAGATCATTTGTGCACATCGTGAAGCGCCCGATCCTCGATTGCGACCGCAAAGTGCACGAGGTCGTAAAAGAGGAACAGCCAGTTCGAAAACGTCGGCCTGTCGTCTACGATGAGAACCGCATACTTGAAGCAGTGGCCTATCTGGAATGGGCCGTTGAAGCCGCTCATTCGGCTCACGTCTTGGAAGGACGTGCGACCGCTCTCGTCGTAGGTCCAGACCTCGATTTCAGCGTCCTCAGGCACGACGAACTTGCGATGGTGGTAGTTGAGCCCCCTGGCAATCCATTCTAGGGCCACCTTCAACACCGATCCGTCAATCGTAAGTGTTGGGTACTTGACGAGATCTCCGGTCGGGAGGATCACCGGCACGTACTCCGGCTCGCGATGAGTTCGAGTCGGGTTACGAGCGACACGGTGCTCCGCCTGCTTCTCCGCCTTTTTGCGGAGGTGGTGAGTTACCTCTAGCTTACAGGTCCTGTAGTCAACCGCGAAGAAATTGCGTAGAAACTCGTCGGACTTTGACTTCGCGCTGTTGCACGGTTCGCAAGACGGCACGAGAATTCCGCGAGTCCCGTTAGGCAGTAGGGCCTTGGGGACGACGTGGTCTCTTTGGGACGCGGAGTTCCCGCAGTACGCGCACTGCCTAGTAGTCTCTGACATCGCCTGGGTGGATTGGTATCCAGCGGGCCCGGTTGGCTCTCTTGATTGTACGGAGCCCCCCTCTCCCACGGAAGAGAGAGGGGGGCAGCGGACTTTAGAAGTCCATGTCGCCCATGCCGCCGCCGGGCATGGGGGCCGCCTTCTTGGGCTCGGGTTTCTCGACGACCAGCGCCTCGGTGGTGAGCACCAGCCCAGCGATGGAGGCCGCGTTCTGGATGGTGCTGCGCGTCACCTTTGCCGGGTCAACGATCCCCGCCTTCACGAGGTCTACGATCTTGCCGGTAGCCGCGTTCAGGCCATAACCCTCCTTGGAGTTGCGGACGTTCTCGACGATCACGCTCCCCTCCCAGCCGCCGTTCTCGGCGATGGTGCGGAGTGGAGCTTCCAAGGCGCGCTTCACGATGTTCACACCGGTCAGCTCGTCGCCCTCCAGCTTCAGCTTTTCGAGGGCGACCTGTGCCTGGAGCAGCGTCACGCCGCCACCGGCCACGATGCCTTCCTCGACCGCCGCGCGGGTCGCCGAGAGGGCGTCCTCGTAGCGGTGCTTCTTCTCTTTGAGTTCGGTCTCGGTGCTGGCACCGACCTTAATGACGGCCACACCGCCCGAGAGCTTGGCCAGGCGCTCCTGGAGCTTCTCGCGGTCATAGTTCGAGTCCGTAGTCTCGATCTGCTGCTTGATCTGGGTGATGCGCCCCATCACGCTCTGCTTGCTGCCCGCCCCTTCGATGATCGTGGTCTCCTCCTTGGTGATCACGACCTTCTTGGCGCTACCCAGCATGTCGAGAGCGACATTCTCGAGCTTCGTGCCGAGATCCTCGCTGATGAAGGTGCCCTTGGTCAGCACGGCAATGTCCTCGAGCATGGCCTTGCGGCGGTCGCCGAATCCGGGGGCCTTGACGGCCGCGATCTGCAGCACGCCGCGGATCTTGTTCAGAACGACGGTGGCCAGGGCCTCGCCCTCGATGTCCTCCGCGATGATCAGCACCGGCTTGCGCGCGTTCGCCGCCTTTTCGAGGAAGGGCAAGAGGTCGTGCGCGCTGCTGATCTTCTTCTCGTGGATGAGGATCAGCGGGTTCTCCAGTACCGCCTCCATGCGCTCGGGGTCGGTGACGAAGTAGGGCGAGATGTAGCCGCGGTCGAACTGCATGCCCTCCACGATCTCGAGGCTGGTCTCGCGGCCCTTGCTCTCCTCGACCGTGATCACGCCGTCCTTGCCGACCTTGTCCATCGCCTCGGCGACCTGCTTGCCGATCTCGTCGTCGTTGCCCGCGATCGTGGCGACGAACTCGACCTGCTCCTTGTCCTTGATCGGCTTGGCCGCCTTCTTGATCTCTCCCACGACCGTCTCCACGGCCTGGTCAATCCCTCGCTTCACGGCGATCGGGTTGCCACCCGCGGCCACGTAGCGCAGGCCCTCGGTCACGATGGCCTGGGCGAGGACGGTAGCGGTGGTGGTGCCGTCACCGGCGACGTCGTTGGTCTTGCTGGCGACCTCCTTGCAGAGCTGTGCGCCCATGTTCTCGTACGGGTCTTCGAGCTCGATCTCCTTGGCGACGGTGACGCCGTCCTTGGTGATGGTCGGGCTGCCCCACTTCTTGTCGAGGACGACGTTGCGGCCCTTGGGGCCGAGGGTGACCTTGACCGCTTCGGCGACCTTGTTGACGCCTCGCTCGAGGGCCCGTCGCGCATTCTCTTCGTAGATCAGGTTCTTGGCTGGCATAGTCCTTTGCTTTCTCCTTCTGGTGTCCCGGCGGCGCGGGGCGTCGCCCCATATGGCATTCACGCCGTCCGACTGCCAATCAATATACCGTCCGCGTGGGGAGAAATTGGCAGTCTTCGGGCCTTTCTGCCAAGGCCCTTGGTCCCTTGCCGCAGACCGCGCGGCCCGCGGAGCTCCCATCTCGCCTTCGCTAGTCTGCCCGTACTGTCCGCCCGAGTTGAACGGCGGTAGCGCGGGGCTGCCCAGACCGTTCGCGCACTTCCCGGAGTCCCCGTCCCAGTGGGCGTAGGAACCTTCACGGATCACGACGTACGAAGGTGTAGGCTCGCCAGTGGAGTCGGGAACCCACGTGAGGGTCGCCGTCAATTGCCCCGAGCAGGCGACCTCGCCCGGCCCTCCGGCGCCGGGAGGGTTGCCGCAGACGCCAGTCTCGCCCGAACCTGAGAGCATCGCTCCAAGCGGTCCGTAGTCGTAGTCCTTCACGTGGACATTTCCGGGGTAGCCCCCGCCGGAGGTCGGGAAGCCCGTCACGTAGTGTCCTGCGCTAGCCCTGGCAAAGATTACTAGGCAGATAGCGCCAACGCAGAGCCGTGAGCCGTGAGCCGTACCATATTGCTCCTAACGAGATCATACAACACTACTCCCCTGTATGCGAGTGCAACCGACTCCTGCGGTCTGGGCACGCTGGGCAATAGTGCGAAACCGGGCTCGCGGCACTCGGAGCACAGAGATCTCAGAAACCGACCCGGTCGCTCTTCTCGCACTGATCCCCCGCGCGGCGGTGGATAACGTCGTCGCGTTCCCAGGGTCGCGTGATTCGGTCGTTCGAGCGTAACTCCGGCCCACGCCCAAGCGTCGTAGCAACATGCCGACCCTCGCTCTCCCGATCTTTGTGCTTCTTTGCGCCATGAGCTCAGCAACACAAGAGCGCGGTGGCTCGTTCGGGGTTGGCGAAGGAGGCTTTGGTAGTGGTGGTGCAGCGGGAGGCCAGGCGGGCGGGGCCGGTGGACGGACTCGAGGCGGTAGCGGCACGGCCGGCGACCGTCGTACAGCCGAAGCCGTCCAACATGTCGAAGCAGCTCTCTACGACCTGCTCGGCGACGAGTTCCAGACCCATATCCTCACGCCCGGCGAGTTCACCGAGTGGACCGTGGAGATGAAGGCGGACGAGGTGCTGATCGCCGAAGCGCGCAGCACCGCCTTCGACGCCGGGCTCGAGGTCGTGGACGCGGCGGGCACGTCTCTCGCCGCAAACGACGACCGCTACCTCGGCGACCAACGGCCCCTCCTGCTTTGGCGCGCGCCCGAAGCAGGGACGTTCACACTCCGTGGCCGCAGCTTCCGCGACCGCGCGGGTGGCCAGTACGAGATCCACTTCCGCGTCTTGCCGAGCCTCCTCATCGAACCTGGTGGGCGACGCACCGTGGAGCGGAAGCACGGCTCCGTCCTGCTGCGACTCCCGCTCAAGCGAGGCATGTTCGTCCAGCCGGTATCGAACGAGGAGAAGTTCGCAGTTTCTCCGGCGCAGGTGAACTTTAGATACCTCCTCACTCCCGGAGGCCTGCCGAACCGGGATCGGATGTCGCTCTTCGCGGACTTGTCCGCACGTAGGCTTCTGTTCGCACCGGTGGACGGCGACTACGATCTCGTCGCCAATTTTGGCCAAGACGGTGGTTCCGAACTCTCGATCCGTACGGTCGTTCCCCAGCATATGAGCAGGGACAAGCCCACGGCTCTCGTGCAGGATTCCGGCGTCCAACTCTACGAGTTTGAAGCGGAGAAGGGCGAGATACTGGAGGTCGCCAGCATCGGGCAGCCGGGCGCCTACTTGAGCGAAATAGTCAGGATGCCGGAGCTTCCAGTGCCCGGTGACCAAAACTGGATGGATCCGCGCAAGCAGGAAACCCAGGACGAGCAAACCCCTGAATTCACACCCCTGATTACGCGAGTGGGTGACTCGTCCAAGTCCACTGCCCTTTTCCACGAAGGCGGCAAGTATCTTGTGAGCATCTCCAACTTCCGGGTCCCGCAGGCCCAGTTCCGGGCCCAGCTCTCCGCGCCGCTCCGACCTATGAATAGGGAACTCCGATCGTCCGGCGCGCTCAAGATCGGCGAGTCTCATTACTGGTCTTTCGTCGCCGAGCCGGGTCAATACATACGGCTCGAGCTCTCCAGCCAAGAGTTTGCCGCACAGATGACCCAGATTTCTGAGAACGGACAGGAGTCGAACAAGGTTTCCCCGTTGCTCGACAGTGAGAGTGTCTCGAGGCAGTTCTTGGTCACGGCTCCCGGCCGCCAGATCGTTCGCGTCTCGTGCCTCGGGGACGGGGGCAAGGGCGGCTACCAGCTTTCTTGCGCCGTTGCACCGTCGCAAGACTGCTCGCTGGTCAAGCCCGCTGAAGGCAGGGCCGAGTCGGGCGAGACGCGCGTGGTCCGCATGGAGCTGGAAGCCGGCGTGCCGTATCTCGCTCAGTTCGATGGGCCCATTTCGGGGCTGTACTTCACGTTCGCGGATCTACAAGGCTTTGCACGCAACGTGGTGATGCGGCGAAAGTCGCCGGAGAGGCAATATGCCCTTCTCTACTCGCCCGAAAAACTCTCACTTCTCGTCGTAGTTTCTGGTATTAATACGGGGGGGGACTATAAGGTCTCGCTCTCGGAGCTGCCCTAGCCGCCAACGAAGTCATCGCGCACGGCCAAGGCGTCCGCCTTCTCCATCCAACATATGGCATGGAGCACACGGAGGGACCACCCCTCGTCCGAATCGGTCCGCATGCCGTCGAGCTCGCCCGGATGGATCTGCCAAAGCACACCGAAGCGGTGTTGGAGCGAGAAGCAGGGCACTTGCCTTCCAGCACCGATCAATCCTCTCATGGTCGGCGATCTGGCATTAGACCGAGAACTTGCCCGACTGCGCGTACTGCGGGCCGCCGTTCAGCAGGAACGCCGTCCGCCCCCAATCCTCAGCCGGAGAACACGGAACCGTAGAGCGCAGCCTGCTCGGCGTTGCCGTTCTGCCAGGCGAAGGGGAAGAGTCGCTCCCTCCCCCGCAAGTTGTCACGACGCCGTGCTAGAGTGCATGGATGGACAAAGTCGCCGTTCTGATCGAAGCCTGGGACACCGCGCACTGGGAGTTCAGCCTCGCTTTCGAGGGGCTCGCCGACGAGGACCTCTGGACCCGCCCCCACCCCAAGCTCCTGAGTGTAGGGGAGATCGCTGGCCACGTCGCGCTCTGGGAATCTGTCTCTGCACCGGGCGGCACCGTGGAGAGCCCACTCGTAGACCAACGCTTTCGCTACTATGACGGTCACGCTGACAACCCGGTACGCCTCGATCTTACGGTGCAACAGACGCTGGCAGAACTCAAGAAGGTACACGAGGCCGCCAAGTCCGGTTTCGCAGTCGTCACCGACTGGGGTGCGAAGTCGCCCTGGGGCGACGGCACCTGGATGGAGAACCTCGCCTATCGCCCGTTCCACGTCGCCTACCACTGTGGTCAGGCGTATTCCGTCCGCCATCTCATGGGCCACACGACGACCGATAATTAACCCTGCAAACGGAACTCAATCCGCTAGTCCAGATCCACTCTCCGCGAACGCCAGGAGCGGAGCGAAAACGGAAGAGCACCTATCGGGTAGTTCCCGTGCAACCGCGATGAGTGCATCGCAGCAGGCCCCTTGTATTGCAAGCGGATCCATGACTCGCCGCAAACCTCGACCTGTCCGTGAATTCGGGTAGGCCGATAGCGGAGGGAACCCGCGCTACGCTCAGAGCGTCCGTCCGCCCAAGGAGCCGAAACCAACCTCGCGGGCACGGCGAGGGCGATCCTCGCCCTCATGGCGTCGCCGTGGTCCGACTTTCCCCGGTCGAGCCTCACCCAGAGTAGGCGGCGCGGAGCGTTGCAACGTCCATCTTGCTCATGCCCCACACCGCGTGGAGAACGCGCAAGACGCGGGCCTGGTCGGGGTCGGACAACATACCGTCCAGCTCGGCGGGCTGGATCTGCCAGAGCACCCCGAAGCGGTCTTTGAGCCAACCGCAGGGCAGGTGCTCGCCCCCCTCGCCCAGAACGTCCCAGCAGCGGTCAATCTCGGCCTGGTCGGCACACTTGTAATAGAGCGAGACATTGCCCGGCATAGCGTAGTCGGGACCCCCGTTCAGGAACATCACCTCTTGGCCCGCCACGCGGGCCGTGACCAAGAGGACGTCGCCCGGGTTTCCGACTGTCTCGTCCAGGTGTCGCATCGTTTGGAGCACCTCGAACCGCGAGAAGGCCCTGGAGTAGTGCTCCAGAGCCTCTTCGACCGTGCCGTCCATCCAAACGAAGGGTACAAGCGCCTGCATGGCGCGAATCTACCCGAGCGAGGGTTACTTCTTCAGGATCGCGTAGATCTGGTCCTCATCTAGGATGGTGAACTCCTCGGCTCCGACCGTGACCTCGCTCCCACCGTACTTGCTGAAGAGCACTCGGTCGCCCGCCTTCACGGTGAGCGAGTTCCGCTTGCCGTTCTCGAGCCAACGTCCTTCGCCGACCGCGAGAACCTTGCCCTCGGTCGGCTTCTTCTGGGCCGAATCAGGCAGGAGGATGCCGGAAGCGGTCTTGGACTCCGCCTCGAGGGTCTTCACGACCACCTTGTCGCCGATAGGTTTGATGTCTGCCATGTGATTTCCTTTCAGGGCGGGAGGCTCTTGGCACTCACCGCCGCCTACTGCCAATTCTGTCGGATTCCTGGGCATCGGCCTGGGAGGTTCCGGGACCCCGCCGCGAGGAAGTTTCGTGGTCTTCATCAACTTCCTGTCAAGAATGTGGAACAGGGGACTGGGAGAAAGGGCAAATCTACCGTCGGGTGCTGGTCAATGAGTAATTCGAATCCAAAGGACGTGTTTGAGGGCGGACACCCTCTCGAGATCAACGCATCGTTGCTCGGGTATGTGCCGGCCAAGGTGGCGCACGCCAACCGTGCGCTCCCCATCGGGCTCGAAGGCGAGGTTCTGGTCTGTGCGGTGCCGAAATCGGCCGACCCAGACTTGGGAACCCGGCTGACCATGGAACTCGGGCGACCCGTGCGGGTGCAGATGGTCTATATGAAGGAGCTGAAGCCGCTCCTCATGAAGGCCTATCCCGAGGATCCGACCCCGGAGGCCATGGACGTTGTAGAGTCCATCGCCGGGCCAGCGCAGAAGACGGTCAAGCCGATGGTCGAGGAACAACGGCCTAACGAGCAGCCGATCCGAAGTGCGACGCAGGGCAAGGTCGTCGCCGTCACGAGCGGCAAGGGCGGGGTCGGCAAGAGCAGCGTCGCGGTGAACTTGGGGATCGCCCTCACCAGACTCGGCTTCCGGGTGCTTGTCATTGACTGTGACTTTGGCCTCTCGAACGTCCATGTTCTGATGGGTCTCAAGCCGTCCTACAGGCTTCCCCACGTCCTTTCGGGACAGATCTCGTTCAACGACGCCCTCTGCACGGGCCCCGATGGGATTAAAGTCTTGGCCGGGGTCGCGGGCTCCACCGAGATCTCCGAGCTCACCTATTGGCACCTGGTGACCAACGGAGTCAACTTGGACGAGCTTCGCTCCTCCTATGACTATATCCTGCTCGACACGGCAGCCGGAATCCAGCGAGGCATGCTCTCCCTGCTCGAGGCGGCAGACCAGACGCTCCTCGTGATGACGCCGGAGCCCTCCAGCGTGCAGGACGCCTATGCGACCGTGCGTCTGCTTTTTGAGAACAAGCCGGGCGCAAAGGTGAGCGTCATCGTGAACCAAGCCAAGGACGCCAAGGCCGCCCGCAACGTCGCGGCTAAGTTCCAGACGTTCCTCGGGCTCTATCTGACCTCCAGGGCGAACTATCTGGGGCACGTCACGCAGGATCGGAGCGTCGAGGCCGCCTCCAAGTCGAGGACGCCGTTCGTCCTCCACAGTCAGCGCGGCCGGGCGAGCCAGGACGTGCAAGCGATCGCGAAGACCCTTTGCGGGGCGTCTGCCGCGCCGGGGCTCGGAGCGGGCCTGCTCGAACGGCTCTTGGACAAGATCCGAGCCGCCTAACACAAGCGGAATTTCCTGCAAAAGTGCGGAGCCCGTGCCATTTGGCACGGGCTTTGTCGTATAAAGGGACATGGGGTGTCTGAGCACCCTTCCTTTTGAGGTGTCCCTATGAACCATTCGTCCACCGGACTCGGATACGACTTCGAGAGCGGGTCATTGTTCGACCCCCAATTGCTGGACCTCGTGCCTGCGAAGGTCGCGATCAGCAACAACGTCCTGCCGGTCGGGTTCAGCGGTACGGCGCTCGTCCTCATGGCGAGCGACCCCGACGACCCGTTTCTCCAGTCCAGACTCCGTTTTCAGCTTCAGCGAGAGGTTCGGTTGGTGCCCGCCCGGGAAGGGTTCGCCGACGCGATGCGCGAAGCCTACGGCGGTGATCCGTGCCCCGAGGCCGAGGACCTCGTCTCAGCCGTGAGCGGCCCCTCGATGATGGCCCGCAAGACTACGAAACAGAACTTCAGGCCGTGGAACGCTGCGTCGCGCGTGGTCGCGGTCACGAGCGGCAAAGGCGGGGTCGGCAAGACCACGCTCACAGCCAACTTGGGCATCGCGCTCTCGCGCCTTGGGATCAACGTCGGGGTGATTGACTGCGACTTTGGCCTGTCCAACCTTCACGTGATCCTCGGTCTCCGTCCCGCGCACAAGATGCCGGACGTGCTTCAGGGCCGGGTCAGCCTGATTGACGCCTTCACCGACGGCCCAGACGGGCTCCGCGTCCTCGCTGGCGCGACGGGCTCCACCGAACTTGCGGAACTGAGCTACTGGCAGTTGCACAAGGGCGGGATCACCTTTGACACGATCCGGCGGTCGTTCGACATCACCCTGCTCGATACCGGAGCCGGAATCCAGCGATCGGTCGTCTCCATGCTGACCCACGCGGACGAGTGCATCCTCGTCGTGACCCCCGATCCTTCCAGTGTCCAGGACGCCTATGTCACCCTGAGGGTCTTGGTCGAGCGGAAGCCGAACGCAAGGGTCGGGTTCATCGTGAACAACCCTCGCGATGCGGCGCAGGCGAGCGACGTCGCCACGAAGTTCCAGACCTTTGCCCAACTGCACCTGGACTGCCAGCCCAAGTATCTCGGCTTTGTGCCCTTCGACCGAGCGGTGCCTGCGGCGACCCGATCAAGGACGGCCTTGCTGCAAGTGACCCCCTCGTGCAAGGCGGCCCGACAGATCTCCCAAGTCGCGCAAAACTTCGCGGGGATCGGCCCCGAGAGGGGCGCCAAGCGAATCTTGGAGCGGTTCCTCAGCTAGCGGACGTAGTGGATCACGGGGTCGTCCACGTCGTCGAGCAGCATCAGACTGACGACCGGCATGGGCCGCGTCTTCGCGATCTCCCGTGCCTCGTCGAAGGTGACGGTCCGGCAGACCACAACGTCCACGGGCAGGAGCTCGGAGAACTCCCATGCGGGAAACTCGTCCGAGAACACCGCAAGGCCGTGGATGCCCTCGAAGCAAAAGCATCCGTACCGTCCGGTTTCCGGTTCGGCAAGGACGTACAATCTGTCCGGTATCGAGCGATCCAATTCGAGGATCGGCTGGATCATGGATTCGTGCATCGCCAAGGCCGATCATTGGCCAGTGAGGACCGATACTGGAGGGAAGGCGGTGGAGCCGCCTCCCCTCGCTCTCCCCTAGAGCTGGGCCACGAACTCGACCCGGTCGAAACGGACGCACCATGCGCTCCCGCTCACGGGTCCGTTCGGCTTGATCCGGAATCGGGCTCGCATGGACTGGCCGGGGCCGACATAGCGAGCCAAGTTTCCGGAACCGGCGAGCTCGACAGTCTTCCACGCGGTTCCCAGCGCGTCGGTTCGGCTGTCGCCGGAACCATAGTCGCCAGACTGCCAGTCGAAGAGGTCCGTCGTCTGCTCGAAGGATCCCGCGACCGAAGTGCTCGAGGTCGCGCGGAGGAGGTAGGCGAACGGCTTGGTCAGGGCGCAACTCCCGTCGAACTCGACCGTCACGGGTGCGACGGTCTGGTTCGGGACGATGAACTTGCAGACGTCCAAGGAGTATCCGTCCGCCTCTGCCATGTTCTCGAGGTTCCCCGCCGAGTGCCTTCCGAAGAGGACGTTCATCGAGATGGGATTCCCGACCGGGACGGCGGCGCACGCATGCTCGACCCCGTTGGTTTGCCCCCAGCCGATCATCGTACGGTCAGGCTCGATGAACATAGCGTTCAAGTGCCATCCAAGCGTCGAGGGATCGAGGAGCGAGTTCACGGAAACAACGCCGTCCACTGGGCTCCATAGCGTCGCTGTACCGAACCCTCCGTCGAAGGTCGAACCGGAAACCAAGCCGCCCTCCGCACTCGCCGTGAAGCAGTCCATCGAGTTGCTTCCCGGATACTGCGGCGACTGGATGAAGTCCCCGTCCCGGTTCCACTGCCCGGCGATCCAAAGGCTGGACCCAACCCGAACATATCCGCCGGACCTCCCCTCGTCGGTGATGAAGTTCGGGTAGGCGTCCAATCCTCCCGCCGGCACGTCAAGCGGGATCCAGGCACCGTTGATGTAAAGAAACGGGTCGTTGTCGGCCCAGCCGCACACCTCGCCCTTGTTGTTGACTGAAGAGAGGCCGCACTCGGAATAGCCGGCAGGTGGAGCCACGACCTCCCAGCCGCTCCCTGCACGCCAGATGAGGCCCCGGCGGCCGCTCGGGGTGCCACCCCACGTGACAAGCATGCCCTGGTCGGAGAGATGGCCCTGGAACGCCCAGTCCACGCCCGACGGCAGCGTGAGCTCGGTCACTTGGCCAGAGGTCGTCCAGAGCACGGGCCGATAGCCCGTGGGCCACGTGCCATCATGGGCCGCTCCGGAGATGACCCCGTGCTCGTTGATCGAGAACACGATGGTTTGAGGTCGGCCAGGAAGCCCAGGTAGAGGTACCCGCCCTCCGGCCCGGCTCCAGACGAACGCCGACTCGCCGACGGCTGAGGTACCGGTCACAACGACGTATCCGGCCTCGTTCGAGTCCATCGCCCTGCTGAGATCGGCCCCGCCGGGCAAGTCACCCAGGTCGGTGACCACGTATCGGGGAAAGGCGGCAGCGTAGGTCGCGGCGGCAAGGATCGAGGTGAGTGTGAGAAGTGTCCTCATGGCACCCCGAGCCTAGTCGGGGGTGCGCAAACTCACCGTAAACTTGAACCGCTACCGCTTGTAGAACCTCTTGTTCACTACGGTTCCCGCGACCATTGCGCCGCGAAACTCTAGCGCGCATGGGGTTTCATGGGCGACCGATGGATCGAGGAAGGCAAAGGCGATCCCGCAACCCAGGAGCGGGGAGAACACACCACTGGAGACGGTGCCGACCTGCCTGCCGTCCACGTGGACTTGCATCCCCGGCATCGGCAACCTCTTGCCCTCCAAACGCAAGCCCTGCAACTTTTGTGTCACGCCCTCTTGCCTAACCCTAGCAAACGCGCTACAGCCGAGGAACTCCTTGTCCTTGCTGACGACCCAGCCGAGCCCGGCGCACAGGGGAGACATCTCGTCCGTCAGCTCATGGCCGTAGAGCGGGAGTCCGGCCTCGACGCGGAGGGTGTCCCGCGCTCCCAGCCCGCACGCCTCCACACCGGCATCGAGGAGCGCCCGCCAAAGACGCGAGGCGTCCCCTGCCGCACACTGAAGCTCATATCCATCTTCACCGGTGTAGCCGCTCCGAGCGGCAAAGCACCCAACTCCCGCAAACTCGGAGTCGAACGTGGAGAAGAACGGCGCTTCACGCACGAGGGCCGGTTCAGGGCACAGGTCAGCAAGACGATCCACCGCCGCCGGTCCCTGGACCGCGATCATCGCCGTCGAGTCGGTGTAGTCCTCGATCTTCACCTGCCACCGGTCGTGCTCTCGCAGGTGGCTAAGGTCCTTGGCGTGGTTCGCCGCGTTCAGCACGACCTTGAACTCTCTCTCGCCGAGCCGGTAGAGGATGATGTCGTCCACCGCACCTCCGTTTGCATTGGGAAGGATCGAGTATTGACCTTGACCGTCGGACAGCTTGCCGAGGTCGTTGGTCGTCACCCACTGGAGAAAGTCGAGCGTTCCCTCGCCCATAACGCGGATCCGGGCCATGTGGGAAACGTCGAACATCCCTGCACCCTGCCTCACCGCCGTGGATTCGGCGATGACGCCCTTGTATTGGACTGGCAGGTCGTGGCCGGCAAACTCGACCATCCGGCCCCCGAGGGCCACGTGTTCGTCGTAAAGCGGGGTGCGGGGCGCCGTGGTCACTGCACGCCAGTATACGCCCAGTAACAACACCGGGATTTCTCCGGGCCCGGTTGACTTGCTTGCCAAACGAGAAACGTATACATTAGACTACTATTCCTAAGAATCATGCCGGCAACTATGGATAAGCCCCCCATAGCGATCCTCGCAGACGCACTATTGTCCTGTATCGAGCGTGATTCCGACGCGCCGCACTACCGTGAAGACCGGTTCCGCAAGAAGCTTCGGACCGCCCACGACAGGGAGATCCGGCTCCCCATGGCCGAGGTCGGTCTCGAGGCCAGGGAACTGCTCCGGCACCAATGGGCCGAGGTCACCGAGTCCGCAAACCTCACCGAACGTCAACTCGAGGTGGTCCGCCTCCGACTCGAAGGCCACACTTTCGAGCAGATCGGGGCCCTCAAGGGCGCGAGCAAGCAGGGAGCGCAAAACGTCTTCTTCCAGGCCGCCAAGAAGCTCGTGAAGGCCTGGATGGAGTATCCTTACCGCGGACTCGACCAAGTGTACAAGGACGAGGTTCAGAGAGGACTCCCTGCCAACAATGTCGAGACCGGGACCCGAACTCGTTAGGCTTTCCCAACGTCTGTTGGTTGGAACTTCAACGTTCCCAGAGAGCCGCCCATGGTGATTTGTGACGCTTGCAAGGAGAAGAACTCGCTCGACGGCAAGTTTTGTCGAGGGTGTGGCACCGAGCTTTCCCAAGAGGCACGCTCGGCCGCACGCGCCGAGAACGCCGAGACCGTGACCCTGGGCCAACGGTGCTTTGGGAGCGGCCAGATTGCGGAAGCGAGAGCCCTGGCCAAGCAGGTCGTAGACTCCGACCCGAACGACGTGGCCGCGCACGCCCTGCTCGGCGACTGCATGGAGCGGGAAGGGCAATTGAGCGAAGCACTCCGCCACTACGAGACGGTCGTTGGCTTGAGCCCCGACTCCGCGCTCGACCGAATCCGCCTTTCACAGATCCGCAAGAAGCTGGATCGGCCCGAGAAGCACGGGACTGCCGGGGACAAGGCTCGCACGCTGAGCGTAATCTCCGGGGTCGCCGCCGCCGTGCTGCTCGTTTCCGCCGGGACCGCGATCGTACTTGCCACCCGTCCCAAAGCTGCGGCCACGACCGCTGGTGCGACGAACTCGAGCAGCGGCCAACGGCTTCCCTTTACCGGCCCGAGCCCGATTCCCCAGGGCAACGGCCAACTCTCTCCGCCCCAGACGGAGAACGCCAACAACGATGGTCCAGTGACGGCTCTCGCAGGCTCCAGTTCAGGGAACGTGGAGAGCGCGAACTCGGGCACGATCGTCCGCAGGGACTCGCGGGCCATCGGCGGGCCCGTGATCCAGAATCCGTCTTCGCTCGCCCGAGGCTCCATCGCCGGGAGCTTTCGGCCTGTGGACCCGTTCACCGTGACGCCAGAGAGTCTCTCCCGAACCAACCCGACACCGGAAGCCCCCACGGACCCCAACGAACCCAAGCCGGTGAACTCCGGTACCAAGGCTTCGAACTCGAGCAGCGCGAGAAGGGCGGTCGTTGACGTCCGGCCCAGTGGTTCGGGCGGAACCAACGTCGGTGGATCCACGACGATGGATCGCGACCGTGCGAACGAGGCCGAGACCCTCCTGCGAGTGGGAAGGCAGCATCAAATGGGTGGTGACAACGGCCAAGCATCGAGCGCCTACGAGAAGGCGCTCAAGGCAGGCGCCGACCCGGCAACGACGAACCAACGGCTGGCCCAGGTCTACGAAAAGCAAGGTCGGAAGGGCGAGGCTGCCGCGGCCTATCGCAAGGCCGGGGAAGCATTCGAGCGCAAGCTCCAGGAAGGGAAGGGCGACCGGAAGCTCCTAGAGGCTCAGGCGGAGAGTTGCAAACAAGCTGCAAAACTGCTCGGCGGATAGCGTTCCTGTGCCTCGTCGGGCTCGCGGCGTGTGCTTTTGCACAACCCGTGGTCCTCGTCGTCCAAGAGCGCGTCCCGCTGAGTGAGGAGGGCGACGTCAACGTGCTCCTCTCGCCCTTTGTGGCAGAAGAGCTCGACAACCTGCGTCGCGTGAGCACGGTCCTCTGGTCGGTCGCCGACCCTCGGTTCGCGGAATGGCTCAAACCCGACACCGTCAAGGTTGACCCCACCAAGCCCGAGATTCGGACGGCCCTCGACCTTGCCAAGGCGAACGGGGCCGACTTTGTCCTCTGGGTGCGCGCGACAAAGCACCCGGAGGGAATCCGACCCTCGGCGGTGCTCTATGAACGCGGGCGCAAGGTGTGGTCCTTCGAGCCCAAGAACGAGCGGCCCCGCCTCCCCACGGGCATCAAGGCAACCAAGGAGGACCGCGACAAGTGGCAGAGGGAGGCCGAGGCGCTGCTGGCGACCTCTGGCATGCTCCTCGTGGTCGTAGACGGCAACCCGGACTGGGAGCTCACCTCGACTTCGGTCGCAAGAACCTGGGCGAACCAGTTGGGCCAGACCGTCCTCCAGCGATTTCCCGCAGCTCCCGAGCCCCCGCCGGCCCATTTAGCGGGCGGTGCCAGGCTCGGCCAGCCGCAGGCAGTGGCCGAGCTGGTCCGTGCCGCCGACGATGCCGCCGCCCAGGGCAACACCCTGCAAGAGCTGGCGGCACTGCGGCGGGCCGTGGACGCCGGCCCGTTCGACTCCTCGTTGCGACTTCGCCTCGCCACCGTTCTGCTCGCCACGGGTCTGCTCGCCGAGGCGGACGCATGTGCCGCCGAGGCGGCACCATTGGCGAACGATCCCGTACCTTTCTGGCAGATCGGCGTCGAGGCCCGTATGGCACTGGGCAACCTTGAGGGAGCGGCTCAGTTGATGAACCAGATGCTCGGCAATGAGGCGAGCGGCGGTGAAGCGTTGGGGATCCTGGCTCTGCTGAAGTCTGGCCCCGCCGCCTCGATGGACCTCCTCAAGGGCCTCTCTACGCCTCGGGCCGCGATCTGGCGCGCGGTCGCGGGCGCAAGCCAGGGAGCGCTCGAGGACGTGGACGCCAACCTGGGCCTGCTCGCTCCCAACGAGACCGAGATCAGCCCACGGGACTACAACATCTTCGTGCTCGTCCTGGATCGTAGCCTCTCGACCTTGCCGGAGCAGCTCCGCCTCCTGGTGCCACGGATTCGCTCCGCCGATCCTGGCTCGCTCGAAGCGGAGGCCCGCCGCGTTTCCCAGCACTGTGAGTCCCTCCTCGCGCTGGTCATGAAGCTCGAGCCGCCCGAGGCGCACAGGCGATCCCATGATGGCCGTCGATTGGCCCAATCCTTGCTCTTTCAATCAGCGAGAGAGACCCTCGCCTTTGCGATCGGGGGCGACGAGGACGACCGGCTGAACGCGGGCGTGAGCCTATCGGAGGCCGTGCGGAACCTCGAAGCCGCTCGGGCTATGTACGTGGCCGAGCGAAGGGTGGGCGGCTCAGGTGCATCGAATGGACTGGATCACGGCAATGGCGGCGGCGGGGGCGGTCGCAGGACTGGGCTACTGGGCGAGCGCGACCCAGCGACCTCGCGGTAAGCCGCTCACCCTGCCCGAGGGCCAGAGAATCCGATTGCTCACCCCGAACGGCACCTACCACTGCCGTGTCCTGGGAGGCACTGCGGCCGGGCTCTCGGTCTCGGCCCCGCTCTCAGGGAACGCCCACGTTCCCTTGCGGCCCGGTACCCATGTCGTCGTCCAGGCACCCACGGTCTCGGGCGTGCTCAGCTTTGCCAGCACCGTCTGTGAGCGGCACTCGGGCCCGGCCTCCCTCGTGCTCCGTGCCCCGACCAAGCTACGGGTGATAGAGCGGCGAGAATCGCGCCGGTTCCAAGCGGCCACGGGAGAGATTGGCTCGATGGACGGCGAGGAGGCGCTGATCCTAGACACGGCTGTGATGGGCGTTTGCCTCTTGTGCCGAACCCGGCCCGCACCCGGCGATTTGGTGGTCCTTGGATTCCCCCAGACGGGCAAGCCCCTCATGGGATGGGTGTTGGACAGCGAGCCCGACACTTGGAACGCCAGACCCGCTTTCCGTACGAGGGTCAGACTCTCGGAGCCCCTGAGCCACCTGCCACGCTGACGCCCCCGATCCAGAGCTGGGACGGCGCACCCTTGCCAGGTCCGTCGGGATTCGCCAGGACGTCGGCCCAAGTACCTGGCTCGAACTTCCCTCCCCGGTCGCCGTTGGCCTGGGCTCCGCCTGCCGAGTAGAGCCCTAGGGCTTCCTCAAGGCTGATGTTCTCCTCAGGGTCAAAGCCGACAGGACGGTTTGTCGCAGCTTCGATCCCGTCCCACGGGTCGCCCGGCACAATGGGTCGGTCACTGCTCAGGCTCAAAGGGATTCCCGCCCGCAGGACGGAGCGGACGCGCTTGAGGCGCCGGGAGCGCTCAGGGCCGAGCTGTGCCGCGTACGCCTCCCCGAAACGAAGCAAGAACTCCGGCTGCATGGTCACATGGCACCCGTCCGCCTGGATTCGGGCTATCTGGGCATCGCTCAGGATCATCGCATGTTCGAGGCGGTGCCGGCCCGGTTCGCCGGTGGCCTCGAAGGCATCAAGCACGATGTCCACAGCGCGATCGCCGATGGCGTGGATCGCGACCGGCCATCCCGCATCGTGCGCAGTGACCACCATGCTTTGTAGCCGATCCCGGGGGTACATCAAGGTGCCGGACGATGGCCGCGTGAGGTACTCGCCGTGGATCGCGGCGGTCGCGGAGGCGATCGCGCCATCGGCGAAGATCTTGATCCCGCAGATCTTGCAGCGGTCCTCGTCCAAGCTTTGGGCGAGCTCGGCGAAACGGGCTGCCCCAATGCCTCGCGGGCCGAAGACCTGGGACCACTGAGCATAGAGCCGGATACGGGTCGAACCGGGGCGCGAGGCGGCCTTGCTGTACGCAGCGACCTCCTGCTCGAGGTCCCACCTTCCGGTCATCATGTCGGTCGCACTCGCGATCCCGAGGCTCGCCATGCTCTCCTGGGCTCGGGCCACTGCCTCCACCATTTGGTCGAGACTAGGCCGGGGCATGGAGGACGTGACAGCCTCGTTGGCCCGCTCCAGAAGCACCCCGGTGAGCTTGCCGTCCGGCCCTCGCACGTACTCTCCGCCGGCAGGATCGAGGGAGTGCTCGGTGATGCCCGCAGCCTCGAGGGCGGCGGAGTTTGCGACCCCTGCATGGCCGTTCGCGTGCCTCAGGAGCACTGGCCTTCCTTCGCTGACAGAGTCCAACTGCCAGCGGTCGAGGTGGCCTTGGCCCGCGTAGCGGTTCTGATCGTACTGGGTCACGTGGAGCCACCCCTCTCCCAACTTCGCCGCGGCGCTTACGGTTTCGAGCACGTCCGCATGGGAGCGGCACTCGGCGAGGCAAGGCTTGGCCATGTCGAGCCCAGTCGGGAGGATGTGGCAGTGCGCATCCACCATCGCCGGGAGCAGTACGCACGGGCCTGGGTCGCCGGAGCGCTCCACGGCAAGGATGAGTCCGTCCTCCACCAAAAGGTGGAGAGGATCCCCCTTCAAGTCCCTTCCCTTGATCTCAGTTCGCGGCATGGATGACCTCATCCGTGGCGCGCTCGGCGCTCTCCAGCGCACCCTCTAGGAAACCGTACCACTCCGAGAACTGCTCGCCAGCGAAAGCGAGTCTCCCTTCGGGATCTTGCGATGGATCGGACCTCCGGGCGGAAAACCCGCACATGGACCAAGGGTCGCTCGCCCAGTTCACAAACGTCCCTTCCGCAAAGGCGGCGGCCGCACCAGGCCACAGTGCGTCGAGCCCGCGCACAATCTCCTCGATCGCCGAACTCGTGCCCGACAACCGCACCGCCTCCCTCCCGCAGACATACGCCATGAGCAACCCCCCGTCCTGGGTGAACCAGGTTTGCTGGGCCGGTCCGTCGGAGAGCATGGAACCGTTCCAACCGTGCCCTTCCCAGAACGGATCGCGGAAACGAAGGGCGGCTTTGACCACGGGAGCCACTCGCGGCCTTGACAAAGCCATCCCGACGGACGCGGCCAGGCGGACGGCATGCTCGGGCGGGACCGCGACGATGCAATGATCAAACGTCTCCAGTCCACTCGATATCGTTAGGTTTATTTTTCTAAGATTATACGTAAGAGAGCTTACGTGCGTCTGGAGTCGAACATCGGACAAGCCCTCGGCCAAGTGGTCGCAGAGCGAAGACGAGCCCGCCCCGAGACGGAACGCGCTCATCTCCCCGGCCTCGCGGCCATCATAAACGCCTTGGCCCGCGAGGAACCCCTCGGTGGAAATGTCCTCAGCATCCAGACCCTCGTCCGACCGCACCCGCGCCGCCATGGCGAACGCGGACAGTGGGCTAGGGGCAACGGCCCGGA
Source organism: Fimbriimonadaceae bacterium (assembly GCA_020847855.1). GTDB lineage: Bacteria > Armatimonadota > Fimbriimonadia > Fimbriimonadales > Fimbriimonadaceae > JADLBH01. The sequence goes on along the minus strand of JADLBH010000038.1, from coordinate 79,448 downwards.
TCGCGTCCAGCAGTGTCCCTCCCGAGTGGGCGCGACAGTACTCCCTCAACTTTGCCTCGTCGGTCCCCGGCGGCGTGCCTTCGCTCCGCCCGTCCCGCGTGACGAACCAGTCCACACGCCCGAGCTGGGGTACGAGGCCCGCGCCCGCTTCCTCGGCCAATCGGATCACGCGGTGGTGGTCCGAGTCCACCCATTCGGCCCCCGCCTCGAACCGATGGCCTGCCAGGGCTTGGGTGCGCACCCGTCCCCCGATCCGATCTCGTGCCTCGAACACGGTGACCTTCGCGCCGGCACGAGCCAGAATCCTCGCTGCAGCCAGCCCGGAGAGGCCAGCCCCGACCACGGCGACGGTCAATCCGAACCTCCCTGGAACCGGACCACGAAATCGGCGGGCTCGGAAGACGGCGCTAGGGCGACGATCGAAATCCTGCGCTCGGCCGCCATCACCCTCGCTTCCCTTGGCACTTCTCCTTCGAAGGCGACCGCATCGAAGGCGTCCGTGAACCGCCAGTTCGCGAGCACAGCCATGGCACCCCCGCGCGAGGCAAGGCCCGTGGCTCCCAGAAGGCCCTCCGAGCGTGCGTCCTCCAAGGCGCGAACCGCACCGTCGAGCTGAAACGATTCCAGGGCGCGGCCCGGTGAGAGGACGGCCAGGTCAATCTTGCCTTTGCCAAACCCGCTCAAGAGTGCGACGAGGTCTGCCGTCACGGTGCGATGGGCAGAAGCCTCGTCCCCACAGAGCTCGAGCCAAGGCCCGATCCTGGCTGCGATCCAGCTATCCCGGAGCTTGCCCTGCCACGGGACCGGAGAGCCTTCCACCCAGAGCGGACGCCCTGGCGTCCAAGCGTCCGTCGGTCCGCGATGGCCCTCCCAGTCACGGGGCACGTCCAAACCTGTCCGTCCGAGGCGAACCAGCGAGATCACAGCGCTGGCCCGACCAGCACATCGGCCAGCAGAGAGAGGAAGAAACCGATGGAGACGAAACCGTTCACAGTGAAGAACGCGGCATTGACCCGGCTCAAATCGTCCGGTCGAACCAAGGATTGTTCATAGGCGAGCAGGATCGCAGCGAGCGTGACGCCCACCCACGCCACCGTTCCCAAGTCGAACGACAGCACCATCCCGCCCAAGCACGCGACGGCGCCAGCGTGACAGGCGCGTGAAGCGGCCAGGGCCGCGCTCGGCCCGAACCGACTTGGCACGGAAAAGAGACCGTGGGCCCGGTCGAAGCCTTCGTCCTGAAGACTGTAGATCAGGTCAAACCCAGCCGTCCAGAACGTTACGGCAAGTGTCGCCCAAAGAATGCGCGGATCGAGACTACCGGTGACTCCGATCCAAGCCGCCGCGGGAGCGATTCCCAACCCCAAACCCAAGACCCAGTGGCACAGCCATGTGAAGCGCTTCGCGAACGAGTAGCCCAGGATCACGAGTAACGCGAGCGGCGACAGCGCGAGAGCCAGAGGATTCAGTTGCCATGCACTGAGGGCGAACAGGACGAGCGAGAACGCTAAGTATAAGTTAGCCTTTCGTAGACTGAGTATTCCGGCTGGAATCGCTCGCATCCTAGTACGGGGGTTGGCGGCATCGGTCTCCCGATCCACGATCCGATTGAACGCCATCGCGGCGGTTCGCGCCGCGACCATCGCGACAAGGATCCATCCGGCGGTCTGCCACCCGGGCCAGGGCCCGTTCCCTGACGAAAGCGAGGCCAGCACCATCCCAACCATCGCGAAGGGGAGGGCAAAGACACTGTGCTCGATCTTCACCGTATCCAGGAAGACCAGCAAGCTCCTGAGCCCAGTCGCCTCCGCCACTTTGCGATTCTATCCTTCATGCACCACAATGGGCCTGGGTGGAACCACTCTTCTACTTCCCGTCGGGTGCCTCGGACTACTCGTTTGGTTCGACTCACCCGCTCCGGCCCGAGCGCTTGGCCATGCTCCGTTCGACCCTCGGCGAGGTGGCCCCCGACCTCGACCTCCTCGAGCCGGAGCCAGTCGGCCCAGGCGAGGCTCATACCGTGCACTCTCGTGAATATGTCGAGGCGGTGGCCCGACTCTCCTCGGGGTTCGAGGCGGACCGAGCCCGCTTCGGGTTCGCAAGCGCGGACAACCCGGTCTTCCGCGGGATGTACGAGGCGGCCCTTGCCTATCTCGCAGGCTCATGGGCAGCGGCCCAAAGCGTGCGCGAGGGCCAAGGGTTGGCATTCAACTGGACCGGCGGACTCCACCACGCCATGAGATCCAGGGCGGCGGGTTTTTGTATCTTCAACGATGCAGCGGTAGCGTGTTCCCTCCTCCGCGAGGCTCACAATCGCGTGATGTACGTGGACATTGACCTGCACCACGGGGACGGTGTCCAGGCGCTCTTCTGGGATGATCCCCGCGTCCTCACCTTTTCGATTCACGAGAGTGGCGCGACGCTCTTCCCTGGCTCAGGGTTCGTGGACGAGGTTGGGCCCGCAGGCACGAGCGTCAACGTTCCGCTAGCAGCGGGCACCAGTGGCGACGTTTGGCTCCACGCCTTCTTGGAATGCTTCGTACCCGTGCTCGAACGGTACTGTCCGGGGGCCATCGTGTTGCAGGCGGGCTGCGACGCCCACCGGGACGACCCTCTCGGCCACCTCGAATGCTCGGTGCAAGATTGGCTGGGAGCGGTCGAGGCCGTAGGCTCGACAGGGTTGCCCCTGGTCGTGCTCGGCGGTGGAGGGTACGAGCTCGCCAACGTCCATCGGATGTGGGCAGCGGCTACGCTTCGGCTCCTGGGTCGCGACGCGGCCAGGTTCCACGACGAGCAACCAGGGTTCTCGCGGGGCCATGGGCGGGAGCACGCGGAGGCGACGGTGGCCGCTTTCCTCCACGACGTGCTCCCTGGCGTGCCCTCTATCGGCTGATCTTAAACCCTGCCTCGAGCTTCTCGCCGCCCACCTCGATCACGAGGACATAGTCGCCCGCTTCGGGATACTTGGGCCGACGCGCCGGGAAGGGGTCGTTGAGCGGCGGGACTTGGACCGAGGGCGCACGTGGGTCACCCGGATCGAGCACAAGGCTCAAGCTCGGGAAGTTGAGCCCAGGGGTCAGGTCCCACTCCGCAGTCTTCACGGTCTCACCCCCCTTCTTCGCGAGCGTGACCTTGGCCCTTCCGCCCTTGGCAGCCCATAGGTCCAGGCTCACCGACTTCGGTTCCGAATACTTCGAAGCCCACTCGGAGATGCGCGGGAACAGATCCCCGTCCGTAAGCCGGACGTCGGCGACGGTCCAAGCAAAGAGCGGCTTGGCCTCCGTCTCTTTGTCGAGCTTGCGGAGCCACTCAAGGTCCATGACCCAGATGCTTCGCCCGTGGGTTGCGGCCACGAGATCGTCCGCCTTCTCCTGAATCGCCAAGTCGTGTACCGCGCAGTGAGGCAGCCCGCCGCCGATCGGGGTCCAAGTTTGGCCGGAGTCGCGGCTCAGATAGGCACCGAGCTCCGTCCCCAGATAGAGCCAACCCTCCTCCTTGGGGTCCTCTCGGATCACGTTGACTCCTTCCAGAGGCAAGTTCGAGGAGATGGACTTCCAGGTGGCACCGTAGTCCTCCGAGACCCAGACATAGGGCTTGAAATCGTCCTCTCGGTACCCGGTCTGCGTGCAAAAGACCCTGCCCGGCTTGTACCGGCTCGCCACGATGCGGCTCACCCATTTGGTCTTGAGCGGGGTTTGGATCGCTTGCCACTCGACGCCCCCATCCTTGGTGACATGGATCGAGCCATCGTCCGCGCCAGCATAGATCACGCCGAACTTCAGTGGGCTTTCGCTCAGCGTCGTGAGGGTCGAGTGGGGCACGTCCCCTTGCTCGATGTTCCGCGTGAGGTCGGGGCTGATCTCCTCGTAGGTTCGTCCGTCATCGAACGATCTGTGTACCTTTTGACTACCTAGATACACGATATCTGGGTGATGAGACGAGATGATGATCGGAGAGATCCAGTTGTACCGAAGGGCAGGTTGGCCCTGGGCAGCGGAGGCCGCCGCGTTCCACCGTTCGCGGGTGGCTTGGTTCTGCCCGGAGTGCGCGCCGAACTGACTCGCGGTGAACACGATATCGCCGTCGTTCCGAGGGTCCACTGCGACTGCGCTCCCGTCCCCTCCGCCCAAGGTGACCCAACGCTCGAGCGGGGTGCGGCCCGGCACGTAGGTCGAGGGGCCCTTCATCGTCCCGTTGTCCTGGAGTCCCGTATAGATGTTGTAGGGCACCTTGTTGTCCACGGCCACCGTCGTCGTCTGGCCCACCGGAAGGTTGTTCAGCTCGCGCCAGTTCTTGCCGCCGTCCAAGCTCACATAGGGGCCACCGTCGTTCCCGTTCCAGACTTTGGAAGGGTCGCGCGGATCCACCCAGAGCACGTGGTGGTCCACGTGGGACCGCTCATTGATCTGCTCCCAGGTTTTTCCTCCGTCCTTCGACTCCAAGAGGAGAAGGGCGTTCACATAGACGCGGTTCGGGTCGGTTGGGTGGACGGAGACCTTCTCCCAATAGTAACCGCCGAACCCGCCCATACGGCCGCTGGCGTTCACCCAGGTTTTGCCGCCGTCGTCCGAGCGCCACACCTCCTCGTTCACCAAGGGCAGTTCGAAGACGTCCGGGTTGCGCTTGAGGAACTTCTGGGTCAGGCCCGCCTTGTCGAGCTTGCCTTCGGCGAGTTCCTTAGCCACGTCCTCCGCCTTTTCATCCCGAGGCAGATATCGGCCGAGGAAGGAAACCAGTTCGCGACGTTCCAGCTTCAAGATCTCCTCCAGCGAGGCCTTGAGGTAGCGACGCAGGCTCAGTTTGGAGTCGCCTAGCCTCTCGTCCATTCGATCCAGGTTGGACTCAGGGTTCTGGTTGTCAAAGAACACGTAGAGGGTTTCGGGGCGCGACGGGGCGAGGGCGAGCCCGATGCGCCCTCCGTCCTTTCCTGCGGGAAAGCCAGTGAGCTTCGTCCATCGCTTGCCGCCGTCGGTGGTCTTGTAGATCGCCGTGCCCTCTCCGCCCTCGCGGAAGTTCCAAGCTCGTCGCTCGCGCTCCCAAGCGGCCGCATAGACGACGTTGCCGTTCCTCGGATCCATCGCGAGGTCAATGACTCCGGTGTCCTCGCCCGTGGGAAGCACGTGGCTCCAGGTCCGGCCACCGTCCGTGGTCTTGAACACCCCGCGTTCGCCACCGTCGGAATAGAGCGGGCCCATGGAGGCGACCCACACCGTGTCCTCGTTCTTGGGGTCAATCAAGACCTTGCCAACGTGGTGCGACTCCTTCAGCCCCATGTTCTTCCAGGTCTTTCCAGCGTCGGTGGTCTTGAAGACACCGGTACCGTGGTACGAGGTCCGCTGGCTGTTGTTCTCGCCCGTTCCCACCCAGATCGTCTGGCCATCGCGACTCACGGCGATGTCACCGATCGTGGCCGCGCTCTGGTGGTCGAAAATGGGCTCCCAGCTCAGGCCATAGTCCATGGTGCGCCACAGTCCACCGGTGGCGAAGGCCACGAGGGTCTCGGCGGTCTTGCCCATGGGCCCGTCCACCGCGATGACCCTCCCGCTTTGGGACTCGGGCCCGACGGGTCGCCATCGCAGCCCCTGGAAGACGGAACCCGCCTCCATCTCGAGCTTGTGGGCGTAACTCGCCTCGAGATCGGAGGCAGGGGTCGCAATCAAGCGCTCCGAGTGGAACTTGCGCTTCTCCTCGGCCTTGGACATGGGCGGCTTCCACTGGTCTTGCTGGAGGACGGCGTTCAACAACACGGTTGCGATCAGGCTCACGGCAAGACAGTATGCCCGCAACCGACCATAATCCGCACAGGGATGGGAAGCGAAGTGCATGTGACGCGGGCACGAGGCTTGCGCGGGGTGCTTCGGCCTCCTAGCGACAAGTCGCTCACTCACCGCGCCCTGATCCTCGCGGCGGGTGCGGGCCTAGGTGCCCGCCGCGGCACCGAGACCTCGGTGATCTTCCATCCGCTCCAGGGTGAAGACTGCCTCGCCACCGCAGAAATCCTAGGGGCGCTCGGTGCCGAGATCGAGTTCTTCGCTGCCACGGGCGAGCAACCTGCTATGGCGATCGTCCAGTCCTATGGCCGACCAGTCTCGCCCGACCTGCCGCTCGACTGTGGAAACAGCGGCACGGCGATGCGCCTTCTTGCAGGGTGGCTCGCCGGGCACGATGGCCTCGAAGCGGTGCTCACGGGCGACCCCTCCTTGACCCGGCGGCCCATGCGCCGCGTCGTGGATCCTCTGCGTCAGATGGGGGCCTCCATCGAGGGCGAGACGGCCCCTCTCCGGCTGCGAGGTCGGCATTTGAACTCGATCCGGTACGAGTCGCCCATCGCGAGCGCCCAGGTCAAGTCCGCGATCTTGCTGGCCGGGCTCCAAGCGGACGGCACGACCTTCGTCTCCGAGCCGTCGCTCAGTCGAGACCACACCGAGCGCATGATCGAGGGGCTGCTCGGGCTCCAACTCCTGCGCGAAGGCGACCTCTGCGTCGGTGTCCTTGGCGGTCAACGATGGTCCGGGTTCCACTTCGACGTTCCGGGCGATATCTCCAGCGCGGCCTTCTGGATGGTCGGGGCCGCGATCCTTCCCGAGTCTGACCTTGTCTTGAAGGACGTCGGGTTGAATCCCACCCGCAGCGGCGTCATCCACGCCCTGGAGCGCGCCGGGGCAAAGCTACGGATCGAGGAGCGTGAGGAAGACGGGGGAGAACCGGTCGGTGACATCTTCATAGAGGGGGGGGCTCCACTCCAGGCGTTCGAGGTTGGGGGGGCCGAAGTTCCGACCCTACTGGACGAGATCCCCATCTTCGCCGTCTTGGCAACCCAGTGCGAGGGTGTAACCAATTTTCGGGACGTGGGAGAGTTGCGCGTGAAGGAGTCGGACCGGATCGAGAGCACGGTGTCGCTCATCCTGGCGATGGGGGGCCTCGCGGAGAGCTTGGAGGACGGGTTCCGAGTATACGGACCGACAAAGCTCACCGGCGGCACGGTGGACGCGGGCCTCGACCACAGGACCGCGATGGCCACTACGATCGCCGGGCTCGTCGCCTCGGGCGAGACGAAGGTCACTGGCGCCGAGACCGTGGCTTCGAGCTACCCTGGATTCGAGGACGACCTGCGCTCCATCGTGGTCCGCTAAGCCGACTGCTCTCGGGACACGACGACGAACCTTCCCCCCAGCGCTTTGGACTGGCGGACGAAGAAGCCCGCGTTCTCATACTTCGCAATATGATGGATGTCGGCGTCGTCCAGTACCACGACCCCGATCCCTGGGGCCTCGTAGTCGCCCCTGACCGTCGGCTTGCCGAGCTCGGCCCACGTCACATAGTATCGATCCGCCACCACTGGGGTTCTCACGATCCCGAGGATACCTGTGGCATGCTGGAGCGATCGTGACAGAGACTTGCGTGGTGGTCAACCCGGCCGCGAGCAGCGGAAGGACACAGGCACGTATCGAGAGCCTCTCACGCCTCTTCCCTGGCTGCGAGGTCCTCGTGACCGCGCACAAGGGCCACGCCTGCGAGCTCGCGGCGAGGGCGGCGGGACATGGATCCATACGGATCGTCGCTGTCGGGGGCGACGGTACTGTGAACGAGGTGGCTTCCGCGATCGCGGGCACAAGTACAGAATTTGCTGTCGTCCCCATGGGATCGGGCAACGACTATGTCCGGACCTTTGGAATCCCGCTCGACCTCGAGGCGGCAACACGGCTCGCGCTCCACGGTACAGCCCAACCCGTGGATGCGGGCCGCAGGGCAGACGGGACGTGGTTCTTCAACGTCGCAGGCATCGGCTTCGACGCGTTTGTCGCGGACCGCTTCAACCGTAGCCCCCTCTGGCTACGGAGACTGGGGGTGCGTACTCGTTACTACTGCGCGGTCATCCAGGCCTTCGGGAGATACCCGTATCCTTCCGCCCAGCTCTCGTTGGACGGCGAGACGGTGACAAGCGGAAGGTTGCTCCTTGCTGCGGTGGGGGTGTGCCGGTACTACGGGGGCGGCCTTGCGGTCTGCCCCGATGCCGACCCTGCGGACGGGCTCTTCGACGTGGTGTGGGGGGAGGGCCTCCGCCTCGGAGAGATCGTCGCCCTCATGGGCTCGATGCCTTCGGGCGCTCACCTCCAGCACCCGAAAGTTCACGCTGCCCGGTGCCGCTGTTTCGAGATTGAGTGCGACCATTCCGTGCCATGCCACATGGAGGGCGAACCGGTCGCGTCTACTCCCTTTACGGCGGAGTGCCTTCCTGGAGCGTTGAACTTGGTTCGCTAGCGCGCACCGATTTTCGCGTCAGCTACGTCCTCTTTTCGAGGGAAACCAATGCAAATCCTCGGTATGCTGTTCTATCTAGCCGCGTTCGCTGGCTCTCTCGTTGTCATCATCCATGCTTTCAAGGCGGAAGTATGGAAAGGGATCCTTTCCCTGATTTGTGGCTTGTACTGGCTCTATTACGCATTTGCCGAGTTCCAGCACGAGAAAAAGTGGCCCATCGTCATCGGGACGATCGTTCTCTGGGTACTGGGAGCGGGCGCGACCACGATGGGGGCCGCCGCCTCGGTCATGCGCTAGTCCGAGTGCCCGGCTTCGTGGCCGGAATTGCGGCAAGCGACTCCGGCAAATCGTCAGGGGCAAAGCTGTGTGCCTCGATACGGTGGGCCGCAAACAGAGGCACCCCCAAGTTCATGCTGGATTCGGCCCGGTCAATGAGCACGGCCACGCCGACCTTGATGCCGCCGCTCTCCTCAATCACGGCGCAGGTTTCTTGCACGCTCAGTCCGGTCGTGAGCACATCGTCCACGACCAAGACCCTGGCTCCCGTTGCGATCCGAGCCCCGCGCCGAAGGCACTTTCTCCCGTTCTCGCTTTCGACATAGACCGCGGGGACGCCCAATTGGCGTGCCACCTCGAAGGCGATGATCACCCCGCCCGTCGTGGGCCCTGCGACCAGCTCCGGTGAGAACGGCCTCGCCCAATCGGTAATCCGCGAGCAAAGCAAGCTAAGAACGTCGGGCCGCTCGAGAACGCGGAACTTCTCGAGGTAGACATCGGAGTGCCTGCCCGAACTCAGGACGAAGTGGCCTCGTAGCAACGCCCCACTCTCCTCCAGCAGCCTTTCGAGGCTATCCAACGACGCTGAAGGGCGAGAGGTCGCGGACGATGCGGTTCTGTTCGTCCAGGAGTTTGAGCTTGGGCACGATGGGCTCGTCGGCGAGGTCGAAGGCAGCGATCACGACCCGATCCCCTGCCTGGAAGTGGTGGGCTGCCCCACCGTTGAGCCCGACCGTCCCCTCGGGCCCGGCAAAGACGTACGTCTGGATGCGGGCCCCGTGGTCCACCGCCCAAACGTGGACGAGTTCCCCGTCCTCGAGTCCGACCGCCTCCATGAGCTCCCGGCCGAGCTCGATGCTCCCTACGTAGTCCGGGTTGGCATAGGTGACCCTAGCGTGGTGCAACTTCGCTTTCAGGAGCTGGCTCAGTCTCATTTTCTGTACCGATGGGAACATGCCCAACTACGTTAGACGACGGACGGAATCGGCGTTGGTAGGCCGCAATGAGTCCTCCTAGGCCCATGATACCGATGCCCCACCAGACCAGGATCGTCATGGGCTTGTAGAAGATCTCCGCGGCATAGGCCGGCCTCCGGAAGAGCAGGGTGATTGCCGCAGACCTGTCTGCGGCGTCTATCCGGTCGAGCCGAACGGAGAAATCCTCGTCCACGACCACCTCCTTTCGGCCCGAAGCGACCCCGAACGTCGGCTTGACATCGAGTCTACGACCATCGAGGAAGCTGACGGTGAGCTTCGCACCGAACACGGCGCCGGGCGTGCCGGGCGTGCCTTCCACCTCGAGCCCGTTGTACTTGACGAGCATCCCTGCGCTCTGAAGGGCCCGTTCGTCCCCGACCGCCATCTGGGTCGGGTCGGTGGCCTCGAAGTACATCTCGACGACCACGAGGTAGAGGTCATAGAACGGCCTGCCGTTCACCGCGGGCCAGGAGACGGGGCGGGGTTGGCCGTCCTCGCCGGGAGAAAGGTAGTAGAAGCCAGGGCGAAACTCCTCGACCCCTTCGTGCGAGACCGCCTCGACCCGGACGGCGTTGTTCCGGTCGGCAAAGTCCTTGGTCGGGCCTTTGGCGACCCATTGCCGTCCGAGGGCTTGGGCGGGAGCGATGGGGGTGAGGGCGATGAGCTGACGCTGTTCCAAGGCCCGGCTGAAGACCAGGCCTGTGAGCGCGATCGCGACCCCCGCGTGGGCCAGGAGGCCTCCGACGGTCGTCTTCGTCTTGATCGCGACCTCGATGAGGCGCCAAGCGTTCCCCACCACTGCGAAATAGCACACGGCAAGTAGAGCGATGACGAAGGGCACCTGCGGAACCTCATAGCGGAGCAGGAGCGTGGACTTTGCGTCCGGCACCGCGGCGAGCCCACCCCAACCCTTCACAAAGAGCAACGTCACGCCCACGAGGCCGATGGTCACGGCGAACACGTTCGCCAACTTGCCCATGAGATCCTTCCAGGCAAGCTTGCGCCAAGGAACCCACGGCGCGAGCGTCATCACGACCAGGAACGGCACAAAGAGGAAGGCGAGCACTGTATTGTAGAGCCGCTCCTCCACGACCTTGGCCGCCTGGCCAGAAAGGGTTTGGATCAAGGGCACGCTCATGCCGACCGCGGTCACCACGCCGATACAAGCGAGGAGCAACTGGCCGGTGCCGACCAGCTTCTCCTTGGGGCCGGTGGGTTGAGTGTTCTCCGCCCGCCATCGCCGCGCCGCGCGCACAAAGAACCCATGAAAGACGACCGCCGAGACCGACACCAGCCCGACCAGGATCCACAACGCCGAGCGATCCATCGAGGCAAACGAGTGGACACTGGTGTCGCCGAGGAACCCCGAACGGGTCAAGAATGTGCCGTACCCGAAGAGTAGGAACGGGAGGCCCCCGAGGTACGCGGTGGCGAGGTGCCCCTTCCCGCGCGAGACTTGGATGTAGACCCCATGAACGAGCGCGGCGACGACGCACCAAGGCACCAGGCTCGCATTCTCCACCGGGTCCCAAGCCCAGAACCCGCCCCAACCCAGGGTCTCATAAGCCCAGAAACCTCCCATGCAAAGACCGACCCCCAGGACGCTCAGGGAGACAAGGGCCCACGGGCGCACGGGCCGGACCCATTCCTCGAGCCGTCCGGAGGCAAGCGCGGCGACCGACCAAGCAAAAAGCACCCCGAGCGAGCCGAACCCGAGGAAGATGACCGGGGGATGGATGGTCACCCAATAGTTCATCAGCGTCGGCGGGAGGCCCTGGCCCGTGGGCGGGAGGAACTGCTTCCCCTCCATCAGGGGCATCAGGGCAAACGGGGACTCATACGCAAGGATCCCGCAGAGGGCCGCCTGAACGAGCCCCACCACGACGAGGTACCCACGCCTCAACTCGCCCACTGCACGCAACGCGGCCAAGGCGAACAGGCCGCTCGTCAGTGACCAAAGGAGGAACGATCCCTCTTGGCCGCTCCAGATTCCGGCGATCTTGTATCGAAGCTCGTGGTCCGCCGCCCCGTGCGAAAAGACGTACCGGAAGTGGAACTGGTCCTGAACGAATAGGACGCCCAGCGTCACGAAGGCTGCCGCACAAGCGATGACCGAGACCGCGAAGCTCCAACCCGCCGCGCGATCCCTGCCCCGCCAAGCCAAGACCGCCGCAAGGAGACCGGCGACCAAGCCCACGGCCACGGCGCCACGGCCAAAGCCTCCCAGGGCCAGGGACCAGCCTGGAGCGAGCGGCAGATGGAGGTCGTGCATCCTAGGCTGGGCTCTTGGTGCTCTCGTACTTCGAGGGGCACTTGAGGAGCATCTTTCGACAGACAAACTCGTCGCCCTCGACCTTGCCGATCGCGACCACCTTTGTGGCCTCGCCCATGTTGGCAGGGGGCAGACCCTCGTACCGAACCCACGTCGTGTCCCCGGCCTCGTCGCGCAATTGGAACCGAACTTGCATCGTGGAGCGGTCCGTCGCCAGCGTGCCGGGGATGATGTCCCCCGCCAAGTGGACGCCCTCCCGGGTCGAGGCCCGCGCCTGGCTCACGGTGACGTATGGGCTCGCGTTGCAGACGAACGCCATCACCGCCAATCCAAGCCCCGCCGCGACGAGCAGCGCCACCCCCGCCACACGGATGTTCATCGGTCTCTAGTGTACTGGCGAACGCGCTGGACCAACGGGCCGCTCGGGGAACCTCCCGACGGAGTATCCTGTCCAGTGAGTCATGACACGTCCGATCCGAGCCTTCGTGATCGCTTGCCTGCCTTTGCTCGCGTTCACCGGGCACAGCCAGATGGCCACTCCCGCCCAAATGGCCGGTGTCACGCCCGACCCCAACTTTGGGGTCCTCCATATGCAGACCCACCTCGGAAGCTTCCGGCTCATTGATGGCCGGGGCCGGGTGGAGTTCACGTTCGAGGGCACCGTCCTGATCAGCAAGCTCAAGGGAACCTGGAAGCTCGATGGGGCCGCGAGGAAGGAGTATGAGGGCCACGACCGCCTCGTACTCAATGGCCGGGGCAAGATGACAGTGACCGGAGAGTGGCGGGCCATCCAGTGGTTCGGTACGAACATGAAAGGCGTCTGGTACGGCTTTGGCACCGCGAGGCTGCAAGGCGAGTTCGACCGCAACCTGAACACAGGCACCTATTGGTTCGAGGACACCAAGGACGTACGGTACTGGCTAGCGAACAACGTGATTGATGTCACGGTGCCCACCCGAAAGATGGGAACGAACCCGAACGCAGTGCCCAAGAAGAAGGGCGGTTAGTGCTCCGGCGAACCTTCCTGCACGTCCCTGGGCTTGGGCAGACCACCGAGCGACTCCTCTGGGACCAAGGCTGCCTCACGTGGGACCACTACCTCGCCGAGCCCACCGCCTATAAGATCGGCGGTGCCGACCGGGGCCTCGTGAAGGAGACCCTGGCTCGGAGCGTTATGGCGGTCGAGGCCCAAGAGCATCAGTTCTTCCGGGACGCCCTCGGATCCCGGCTCGCCTGGAGGGCCTGGCCCGAGTTCCGGCCATCGTGCGTTTACCTCGATATCGAGACGGACGGCGGGTTTGGCGGGGATGCGGTGACCTGCGTCGGGCTCTTCGACGGTGAGAAGTTCCAGTGCCTTCTCAAGGACGACGATCTCGGCCAACTTCCCGACGTGCTCTCGCACTATGGCATGGTCGTCACCTTCTTCGGGCTTGGGTTCGACATCCCAATGCTGCGCAAGGCCTTCCCCTACCTTCCCTTCGACCACATCCACCTCGATCTTTGCCCGCTGCTCAAACGGCTGGGGCACCGTGGCGGATTGAAGAAGATCGAGCGGGAGTTCGGGATTGACCGGGGCCTCACAGACGGTTTGGACGGGCGGGACGCGATTCGGCTTTGGAGAAACTATCAACGTGGCGACGATTCTGCCCTCGAGCTTCTCGTCGCCTACAATCGCCAAGACGTTGTGAACTTGGAGCGCCTTTCCCAGATCGCGTATGACAAGGCCCTTGTCCTAGAGACGGGGGCCGTGCCGGCTGGCAACGGCGTCTAGGGCCGCGCAGGCGGCGTCAATGCTCGCCGAGTCCACGTCGTGGTGGGTGACGAGCCGTACCGATTGCGCCCCGAACGGTAGGCAACGCACCCCGTGACCGGCGAGTGCCTCGATCCAATCGGTTGCCGGTGCCTCCACTTGCAGGACTACGATGTTGCTCTGGGGGTCGTTCACCTTCACCCCGGAGGCGCCTCGCACCGCCGCGGCCAAGCGTTGGGCCTTCACGTGGTCCTCGGCAAGACGGTCCGTCATTTCCTGGAGGGCTACGATCCCGCACGCGGCAAGGATTCCGGCTTGGCGCATACCACCGCCGAGCCGCTTTCGCCAGTATCGAGCTTCGCGGATGAACTCGGACGGTCCGCAGAGCATCGATCCGACCGGCGCGCAGAGTCCCTTGCTCAAGCAAAAGTTCACACTGTCCACGTGCTCCGTGATCTGCCCCACCGAGACGCCGAGTGCTGCGGATGCATTGAAGACCCTGGCCCCATCGAGGTGGATGTTCAATCCCAGTCGAGTCGCCTCGGATCGTATGGCGGCCATGGTGGGCACGGGTGTGACCGAGCCGCCGCCTCGGTTGTGCGTGTTTTCGACGACGAGCAGGGTCGTGGCGGGAGTGTGCTCGGATTGTACTAGGATTCGCTGTTGTAACTTATATGGATCAATGACTCCGTTCTCTGCAGGAACCGAGCGGACCATGGCCCTGGCGACCGTTGCCGGAGCTCCTCCCTCATAGAATAAGCAATGCGAATCCTCGTCGGCCAGGAGGGTTTCGCCATCGCCGATCCAAGTCGCGATCGCTGCCTGGTTGCTCATCGAGCCGCTCGGCAAGAAGAGGCCCGCCTCTTTCCCCGTCATCTCTGCGGCAAGTTCCTGGAGGCGGTGAACCGTCGGGTCGTCGCCCAGGACGTCGTCGCCTAGCTCCGCCTCGGCCATAGCACGGTACATCGCTGGGGTCGGCCTGGTAACGGTGTCGCTACGAAGGTCAATCGGTCTCACCCGAGGCACCTCCGGAAGAACTCGAGCGATCTTTCACGGATCGAGCCCCAGGCATGGTAGGAAAAGCTGTGTTGCTCGCCAGGCAGCTCGAAATAGCTGACGTCGTTGCCAGCATCCTTCAGTCGAGCCGCCAGTGCGCGGCTCTGCTCCACCGGTACGATGTCGTCGGCTTCCCCGTGGAAAAGCAGTCCGTGACCACAGACCGGCGGATGGCAGATTGGGCTCGCGGCAACGTAATTGCCCTTGAGTTCTGAATGGGGCCCACCCATAAACTGCTCGATAAAAGTACTCGCCAGTTCTGCACTTCCCTCCGCTGGCCTGAGATCGCTGATGCCACACACGGCGACAAACGCATCCACCGGCTTGCAGAACCCACCCTTTGGCGTGCTCCGCGCCAGACCGAGGAGCAGGGACAAGTGGCCTCCAGCACTGTTCCCGAACGAACCGATCTTAGAAGGTTCGATGGCTAACTCCTCTGCGTTGCTGCGTGCAAACTCGATGAAAGCCTGCACGTCGTTCACCGCTGCCGGATAAGGGTAGAGCGGCGCTAGACGATAGTCAATCGTGGCAGAGGCGAAGCCGTTCGCCGCGAACCACTCTGCCTCCTCGTCGTACATTCCCCGATCCCCGCTGATCCAGCCCCCACCGTGGAGAAACACGATCAAGGGCGCGGGTGCGTCCCCCGGCCTATAGAGGTCGAATCCGAGCTGGACGGTGCCGCTCGGGTACTTCAGTCCGCGGGACACGGTCATACTTCGACGGCTGCCTTGCTCGCGAGGACCGCGTCCACGTGCCGTCGTTGCTCTGGGCTCAATTCAACGAGAGGCAACCGCACCGCGGGGCTCCCGATTCCCTGGCGGGCGAGCGCGTACTTCACAGGTACCGGGCTTGGCGCGGAGAAGACGGCGCGAATCACTGGGTTGAGCTCTCGGGCAGCGGCCGCGGCCCTGGCCGGATCCGAAGGAAACGTCTCGATCATCGCCTTGAGCCGGTCGCCGATGATATGGGCGGCAACGCTCACGAGCCCGTGCCCGCCCAGGCTCAGCACCGGCAGGGTCAATGCGTCGTCACCGCTATAGACCCGGAAGCCTTTTGGCACGGTGGCGCACACCTCCGCGATCTGCCCGGCGTTTCCGCTCGCCTCTTTGACCGCAGCAACGTTGGGATGCTCCTCGGCGAGACGCTTCAGCGTGGCGGTCTCGAGGTTGATCGAGCTACGGGGCTGGATGTTGTACAGCATCACGGGGAGGCTCGTGGACTCGGCAATTGCGGAGAAGTGCGCGTAGAGCCCCTCCTGGCCCGGCTTGTTGTAGTAAGGGTTGACCGCCATAACGCCGTGCGCGCCCGCTCGTTCGGCTGCTTTGGCGTACTCGATGGATTCTCGGGTGTCGTATGTTCCTGCGCCGAATACGATCGCGACCTCCCCGCCCACTTCGTCCAGGGTGGCGTCCAAGATCGCCAGCTTCTCGTCATGGCTGAGGGTGGGAGACTCGCCGGTCGTCCCGCAGACCACGATGCCATCGTTCCGCATCGGGCCGACCAGGTGTCGAGCGACCTGTCGGACCCCTTTCAAGTCTACGCTCCCATCGCTCGCGAACGGGGTCAGCATGGCGGTGAGGAGACGGCCCCAGTCCTTCGGCCCCGAGAATGAACCCATAGGTGCATCTTACCGGTGTCGCTGGGCCAGGGTGCTAACCTCTCCCCACTGTGACGGTGAACATGTTCGTGCTCTGCCAATCCGCGGGCCAGTTGACGACCGGTTCGCCCGTGATCTTTGGGATCTTCCGTGAGACTCGGCTCGAGCGGTTCCCTTCTCCCCTACCGCCGTTCACAGTGGTCTTGGAACTCGAGGCAGAGCCGTGGGACATCGGGCACGAGACGATCCTCCAGTTCGTGCTCATTGATGCAGACGGGTCCATCATCACGGACGACGAGGTGAGCGTCCACTTCGCTGCACGTCCGGACGGGCTCCCGAACTATGCGTTCGTCTGCCAGACCCTATTCTTGGATGCACCGATCCCCGCTCCAGGTCTCTACCGCTTCGATGTGATCCAGTCCGGCAACGTGATCGGCTCTGCGAGGCTGGCGGTTCATGATGAGTGAGACTGCGTGTGCCCTATCTGGCAGGAACGAAGCCAGACTGGCCCCGTCCAATACAATAGTGCGATGACAAGCGCGGTCCTCATCGGTTTGGCAATCTTGGCGGCGAACAGCCGCGAAATATCGCCGCACGAGCGCGGGCTCTTTGAAAAGACCGCGGGCCTCTACCTTCAGAGGGACAGTTGGACAGAGTCCCTCGCCTACTTGCACGGACACTTCCTCATGGTGCCGCTCCACGCGGCCATGTACAGCAAGGACAAGGATTGGCGCGACCGGTTCGAGGCCCAGTTCACGCGGCTCGTCGCCTCCAACCCGGACACTTGGTGCAAGAACCCCCTCTCGCGGGCCCAGTACCTCTACCTCGCCACCCGCTACCTCGCCCTGTGCGCCGAGCTCGAGTATCAGAGCCCCATCGCCGATAAACTGGAGCCGCTCCTCACCCGTGAGCTCGTTTCCCAGTGGACGAGCGACGAGGCGATCATGTGGGAGCACGCCCCCTTCGTCGGAGTACGGGCGCGACTCGACTACAAGATGTCGCTGCTGAGCCCAAAGAAGTCGTACTTTCGCGCCGTGACCGACGAGGAGTTCTTCCTCTTTGCCGAGGCTGCCGACATGCTCCGGTTCCGGCAAAGCAAGGGGATCCGTGGCGCCGAGGATGCGACGCTCCGCGAGATGGTCTCCTATGCGGCAAGGACGGTAAGGCTGGACGGCCAGCGGAGTCGCGAGGGCGGGTGGCTCTATCAAGTCGGGGTCTGGCGGGACCACCCTGACAACAACTTTTCGGCCCAGACCGAGATTCTGCCGGGGATGGCGAAGGGTTCGAAGGACGACGTCACGATGGACAGCTCGCACTTCCACCGGTTCGCCCTCTTCTTCAAGTCCCTCGCAGACGCCTCCGTGGGGAGCGACAAGAGGCTCTTCGAAGACGCACGTACGGGGCTGGCGACACAGCTGCTCCAAGTCGTGCTCGTCCCCCCGGACGATGCCTTCCATGGCTTCCGTTTGACGAACTACATGAACGGATGGAACGGGGTCTATCGCTTTAGCTCGAACGCGGCGGTGGGAGAGGGCAAGGGGTACGGCCCCTACCAACTCTCCGGAACCTTCTTGCTCGGCTGGTGGTCGTTCTTGGGCAGCCCACAGGTCCAGTCCGACTACGCAAAGATCGCCCAATCGTTCCCCCTGGACGAGACCGTGCTCCAGACCTACCTTGGGCCGACCTACGCACCTCCGCCTCGCAAGGCGAAGAGCTGGTACGAGAACGGCCTGGCCGAACTGCTCACGAGCCTCGCATCCAAGGTGCCTGCCTCGAAGCAGTAGAATCCAGGCCCTGTGAGCGACTTCGCCCACCCCGCAACCATTTGTCAGCACGAAGGAGAGGCGAGAAAGCTCCTCGGAGCCGTCGTTCCCCCGATCTTTCAGAACACGCTCTTCGTCCACGAGGCCTGGGAGAACTTCGAATCTGCGGTCGGGTTCCCGGTGGGGGGGCCGTATCACTACAGTCGTGTCTCGAACCCGACTTTGGAAGTGGCGGAGCGCAAGATCGCAGCGCTGGAAGGAACCGAGGATGCGCGCCTCTTCTCCAGCGGGATGGCCGCGATCTCGGCGGGGATCATGGGGAACGTGCGAGCCGGGTCGCACGTGGTCTGTGTGGACTCCATCTATGGCCCGACTCGCATGTTCCTGACCGAGTACTTGGCAAAGTTCGGCGTGACGACCACGTACGTGGTCGGCGAGAACCCGGAAGACTTCGTTCGCGCGAGCGTGCCCGAGACGTCCCTTTGGGTGCTCGAATCGCCTACGAGCATCGTGTTCCGCCTGCAAGACCTCGCGGAGGTGTCGAAGCGTGCGCGAAGCCGTGGAATTGCGACGCTCATTGACAACAGCTATTCCTCACCGATCTTCCAGCAGCCCCACCGCCTGGGGATTGACCTGGTCGCGCACACGGTATCCAAGTATCTCGGTGGGCACAGCGACGTCGTGGGGGGGGTGCTCTGCGGCTCGAACGAGCGGATGGCCCCGATCCGCAAGTTCGAATATGAACTGCTCGGGTCGGCGATGTCACCATTCAACGCCTGGCTCGTGAACCGCTCGATGCGGACCTTGGGGCTCCGGATGCGTGCGGTGCAGGAGTCGGCCCGCAGGGTGGCGGAATGGTTGGCGAGCCGGCCCGAGGTCGAGCGCGTCTTTTACGTCGGTTCGCCGGGCTATCCCCAAGCCGAGCTTCGCGACCGACAAATGGGCGGATGGGGAGGACTCGTGACGTTCGAGCCTTCTACGAACACCCGGGAATGGTGCAAGTCGTTCACGGAGTCACTCCGGCTCTTCCAACTCGGGGTGAGTTGGGGCGGGCACGAAAGCCTCGTCGTTCCGTTGGAGTATCAAGCGATGGACTGGCCGTCACCGCGATGGCTGATCCGGCTCTATTGCGGCCTCGAAGCAGGGGAGGACCACACCGCGGACCTGGCCCAGGGCTTTGACGCGGCCGTTAGCTTGCGTTGATCCCGCGAGCGAGCGCGACAATCCGATCCGCAACGCCCTCCGCGCTCATTCCGAACGTCTCGACGATCTCGGCGTCCTCGGCAAGCTCGAGCGGGGAGTCGGCCCGGGTGTAGTCACGATGGTCGCGCTCCACAACCTCGCGCACGACGGTTTGCAACGTGAGGCTGGGAGACTCGTCGCGGAGCTGGACCCATCTGCGCCGCCCGCGCTCCTCGATGCTGGCGGTGAGGAAGACCTTCAAGTCGGCGTCGGGCACGACCACGGTCGTCGTGTCCCGCCCTTCGAGGATCCACCCTCCCTGGGCGACGACAGCCCGCTGCTGGCCGACGAGCGCCCTGCGGAGCGAAGGGAACGTGCTGGCAAGGCTGGCGGCCTGGCCCACCTCGAGGGTCCGGATCGCCTCGGAAACGTCTGTGTCGGCGATCACCACTCGCGAACCTTGGAAGCTGACCGGGTGCGCCAAGGCGAGCGCGGCAAGGGCTTGTTCGCCCTCCGCTCCCTCACGGTGCGCCAGCCAGGCCGTGGCTCGATACATGGCCCCGGTGTCGAGAACACGGAGGCCAAGCCGGGCGGCGACCAAGGCGGCGACGGTGGACTTCCCTGCCCCCGAGGGCCCGTCCATCGCGATCACGAACCGGGACACTCTCGCATTGGGCATCGCGGAAGGGCTCTATCTTGACACGGGCCACACCTGAGGGGCAACCTGAGAGTTATGGACCGAGGGATCGGCGCATCTGCGCGTGCATAGCCTACTTCGCGCTGGCGCAGACCTCCGCAACCAACTCCGTTGCGATCGGGGACGGCCACCTCACGTTGACGATCGAGTTTCAACCACCCTTCGCCCAGGCCCCTGGAGCGGGGATCGTCCGAGTGAGTGGCACGGATGCCAACTTTGACGTGAGCACTCTCGCACAGATCCACGATCCCGCGCCGCACACAATCTTGGACTCAAAGGTCTGGATCGGAAGGGAGACGATCGCCGTGCCGGTCGGTTTCGACGGAGGCCACGTCCGCTACTCCCAACCCATTTCCCGGACACTTCAGCGAGCGTCCCGAAGCTTAAGTGGCAAGTGACCGCAAGACTTCAGTGCTCGGCACACGGCATTGACGACACTGAAACGGTCGTTGTCGAGCTTCCCTTCGACCCTTGGAACAAGGCGGTCGTCTACGGTACGACGAAGAACCTCTACGGCAATGCGGACTTTGTCACCTCGCTTGTTTCGATGGAGGCTACGGACGAGGCGGCTTCCAGACTCGGCACCTACGGCCACACAGTTACGCCGGCAGGCAACACGTTGAACGTTGGAAAACTTGCGATCGTGGCGTCGCTTGCGGACGTGACCTCCTACTTCGCGGTCGCGCACGGTGACCTCGGCGGGGTGAACGACTCGGCGGGATGGCAACAGCTGCCCGCGAACTGCTTGGCCTTCGGATCGGATATCGAAGCGCCACTCGCGCCTCGGGACGGTAACGGCGTCCCTAAGTTCCGCTATGCGGTGCTGTACTCGTGCAAGACCCTTCTCGAGAACTCTCCGAACCCCTATCCCGAGTTCAATATGCAGGACCTTGACGGCGAGCCGCGGGACAGTGTGTACTGCGGGTTCCAAGACGTTGTGAACAGCTTGCTTGCGCCCGGAAACACAAACGAGTGGGTAGACCTCCAGACCGCTACGACCCGGCTCAGCGAGCATGCTCGAAAGCTCTTTGCGCACTGGGCCGGAGACCCCGATACGAACGGGAAGGAGCGGATCGTCGAAGAGTCGCTCGCATTCGCAAACGCGGAAATGATGCCGCGAGGCATGCCTGTGGCGGATCCAGCGTTCCCGAGCGGTTTCAAGAAGAAAGCGGTACCGATGGTGTTCCGCGGCGACCGGAGAACGACCCTACGCCGCGTCTACCTGACTGAAGCGGAGCAAAGTGCCACCAAAGTAGCGGACGAGGCTACCTTCTGGTACTACGTTTGGAGCGACTGAACCATGACCGCGAACCCTAACCGACACCTCGAGCACCTCTTTTCGCTCACGTACGTCGCCTTGGTGCTTCTCTCGACCGCCGTCGCCAGCGCCCAGGAAGAAGATCCCAAGAGCCTCGGAAAGCAACGATTCTTCGCGGCGATCCAGCTCATGGAGAGCCTCGACCGAGGGTTTACTCCGTTCTTGGGCACCCAGTTCGGCAACCGGCGAGGGTTCGACGGGCCCATCCAGCGCGACACCTATTCGCTCTCGATCGCGGTCTCAAGCGCGATCTTTGACAGCAAGTCGCACCGGATGCGCCAATTCGGATGTGGAGAGAACGTGGACGTGAAGCCACGGCGGGAAGCAAGCCTCGAGCCCCCCATCACACTCGACGAAGCCAAGCGGATTTGCACGGAGCTGTACCACATCAACGACGACAGGTTCCGGCTCAAGTTCACAGAAGTTCATGAGTCCCGAGACCGTTTCAACTTGTGGGCCCAGCCCGACGTGGGTCCCAGGATGCTCTGGCAACAAGGCGAGTGCATCTTCGAGGTTAGCCGACACCGTGGGGTCGTCGTCTCCGCGTACATGGGGTACGCGCCCGACCTACGGTTCGCCGACGCTCCAGTCGTCGAAGTCTCGGTCGCCCGCGAGGCCGCCATTGACGCTTATTTGCGGTACAAGCCGTTCGCTTGGACCGAACTCAAAGGCACTGGACTCGGAGTTTCGGCACCGCGATTCTTTCAACCCCGCGAGTTCACGGACGAACTCATGGAGCTTGGCCTGGCGAACATTGCGATCCCCGCCTTCTTCGACCCCTCGTCGTACCTGCCCGCGCATCGCGTCCACGCCCTGTCACAGTTCGTCTACGTGGACGGTCGGACAGGCCGAGCCATCGCCATCTCGGACAGTTCCGGGGGCTTGTTTACGATGAACTTGCCCGCCGAGCGGCCGTCCCCGCCCATTGCCGACTGGACGACTGTCCAAGACCCGACGGGATCGGGGCCAGCAATCTCGGTAACGCTTCGTCCATCGTTGCCACACCCGAGGTTCGAGTTCGTTGGGCGGCCCGTGACGGTCCGCAATGGCGACACCCTCGTCAGCGGAGAATATGATGGGTTCATCCGACTCTTCCGGGTTCGCCACGGCGGCGGCACCCAGTGGTACTCCGTATCCGGCCCTGGCGCCCTCGCCCTACGACGCAGGGCGCGTGAAGCGGAAGTGCCGTATGGGGCGCGCAAGAGCAGGGCAGAGTAGAGTCTCAGCCCCAGACCTCCCCGGCCATTGAGCCTTTGGCTTCGATGGCCGGGGAAGGGGCAGCGCTACGCCGCGTTCTTGGCCAGCCTTGCGAAGGAGTCCTTGTCCACGGCGCGGAGCAGGCACTCCTCGTAGCTCACATAGCCGCTCCGGAACAACTCCGCGAGGGAAGAGTCCATGGTCTTCATCCCCACGTTCTTCGAGGTCTCGATCACCGAGTACATCTGGTGGGTCTTGCCCTCCCGAATGAGGTTCTTCACGGCGGCGACCCCGGTCATGATCTCCAAGGCCGCGGTTCGCCCGCCACCGAGCTTGGGCAGGAGCTGTTGCGAGACGATGCCCTCGATTGTGTTCGCGAGCAGCACGCGGATCTGGTCCTGCTGGTCCGCTGGGAACACGTCCACAACGCGATCAATCGTGGCCGGGGCGTTCCGAGTGTGCAGGGTGCCGAAGACGAGGTGGCCAGTCTCAGCCAATGTGAGGGCGGCCTCGATCGTCTCCAAGTCCCGCAGCTCGCCGACCAGGATGATGTCCGGGTCCTCGCGGAGCACGGCCCGCAGGGAGTTGTGGAACGAGTATGTGTCCGAGTGCATCTCCCGCTGGTTCACCATGCACTTCTTGTGCCGGTGCAAGTACTCGATCGGGTCCTCGATCGTAAGGATGTGCGCCGAGCGGGTCGCGTTGATGTCGTCAATCATCGCCTCGATGGTCGTGGACTTGCCTGAGCCGGTCGGGCCGGTCACCAGGATAAGGCCGGACGACCTCTGCGCGATCTCCCGAACCACCTGGGGCAGCCGGAGGTCGTCGTAGGACGGGATCCGGTTCGGGATCATTCGGAGGGCGGCCGCTACCGACCCGCGCTGCATGTAGACGTTGACACGGAACCTGGCAAGGCCCTTTACGGTGTAGCCGAAGTCGAGTTCGTGGGTCTGCTCGAACTTCTCCAGGTTGTCGTCGGTGAGGATCTCGTACATCAACCTTTGCGACTGGTCCGGAGCGACGATCTCGTAGTCGAGAGGCATGACCTCGCCGTCCACACGGATCATAGGGGGCAGGCCCGTCGTGAGGTGGATGTCGCTCGCCCTTCGCTCGACGGCCTCCCGCAGGATGTCGTCAATATGAACCTCGCGCAGCGGTCGGCTCTCGGGGTCGGAGGCTTCGAACCTCGGCTCCTGGAGATCGTCTCCAACGAAGTACTTGCTTTCCTTGGTGCCCTGCTTCTTGGCAGAGGTTCTCAGCGCGGCGGGCACGTACTCCTCGTCCTCGTCCTCGAACGCCTTGAACTTCTCTTCCCGAGTGCTCGCATTCACAAGATCGGCGGGCACGTGGGCAGGAAGGTGCGGGGTGTCCTCGATCGCTTTATCAAAGACCGACGGGATGTTTCCTTTGCCCGAATTCGTATAGAGCTGGAACTCGGTGGCTCCGGCCTCGTTCTCGTCGAGCGGTTCAGAACTCGTCTCCACGGTGGAGGACCAAGCTCGCCCGGCCTCTTCGATCTCTTCATAGTTGAAACTCACTGTTTCCTCCTCGGTTGCTTCGAGCACGACGGGAACGTCGGGCTCTTCGGTCTCGTTCTCAGCGGTTGGCTCTGGTGTCTCCATCTCCGTGGACACTTCGTCGGCCTCCTCGGCCTCGGCGGAGACCGGTTCGGGTTCGTCGGGTACTTCTGCGACTATCGCTTCGTCCGCAGCGGAGACCGGCTCTAGCTCCTCCGCGACTTCGGCAACCTCCTCGGCCTCAGCGGAGACCGCCTCGGGCGCGTCAGGACCTTCTGCGACTTCCTCCTGGACCACGGCAGAGATTGGTTCGGGTGCGTCGGGGGCTTCTGCGACCGCCTCTTCAGCCTCGGCAGAGACCGGCTCGGGTCCGTCGGCTACTTCTGCGACCGCCTCTTCGGCCTCGGCAGAAACCGGTTCGGGTTCGTCGGCTACTTCCGCGACCGCATCTTCGGCCTCGGCGGAGACCGGCTCGGGTTCGTCGGGTACTTCTGCGACCGCCTCTTCGGCCTCGGCGGAGACCGGCTCGGGTTCATCGGCTACTTCTGCGACCGCCTCTTCGGCTTCAGCGGAGACCGGCTCGGGTTCGGCGGGTGCTTCTGCGACCGCCTCTTCGGCCTCGGCAGAGACCGGTTCGGGTTCGTCGGGTACTTCTGCGACCGCCTCTTCGGTCTCGGCGGAGACCGGCTCGGGTTCGTCGGCTACTTCTGCGACCGCCACTTCGGCCTCGGTGGAGACCGGCTCGGGTTCGTCGGGTACTTCTGCGACCGCCTCTTCGGCCTCGGCAGAGATCGGTTCGGGTTCCACGGCAACTTCAGGGACCGGCGCCTCCGCCGCGGCTTCGGAAGCCGCGGTCTCTGCCTTCGCGCCAGAATCCTCAGTCGCCTCGGCCTCGACCGTGCTTTCGTTCGAACCGAGCGGGGTGCTCGCTTCGGCGGGAACGTGTTGCGGTGTAGACACCGCCGCGTCCTTCACGGGGCTGGCCGGCTCGGGGGCGGCGTCCTCACCCTTGCCGGTCGTGGACGGCACCTCGGAAATGGATTCCGGCGCGGCGGGCGTTTCGGCCTGAACCGATTCCTCGATCTCAGACGCACCTTCTGCCTTCGTGACGGCCGGCTGGACTTCCACCGGTGCAAGGTCTTCGGTTACGGGAGCCTCGCTCAGAGCGGTGCTCGGTGCCGCTGCCTCTGCCGCTACTTCGGCGAGAGTCCCAGCCTTCGAGGCATCGGTGCTCGGTGGATCCACGGACGCGACGACGGACTCGTCCGAGATAGCCTGCTGGGAGGCCGATTCCTCAGGACCCTGCTCTTCGTGATGCTTTCGAGCGAAGGGCCACCAATTCTTCCCTTTCTCGGCGGGAGCCTCCTCCGCCTTTTCCTGCTCTCCAGACTGACCTAAAACCCTTTCCCAATCGTAACCACTGGACATCCGTGCCGCGCTCCTACAAATGTTTATTGGCGGCACTGGCAATCGCCTGTATGCCTACCTGGATTACTTGTTCCACGTCTTGCGGCCGGATCTGTAACGATTTGCAAGCCCACATGGGCAAAAGGGTATCTGGGTCCACATCGGCCGGCCTTCCGGTGAGGGCGAGTTCCGAGACTCGATGGCTTACCGCGACCAGGGCGCAGAGGTCCGCATCCTCGTGGTCCAGGTTGGGCGTGATATAGTCGAGCCCAGCCGAGAGCCGGTCGCTCAAGCCCCAGAACTTTGCCGCCTCGATTGCAGTCGCGACGTGATCGGTCTTGAAGATTGCACGTTCAGCGAGGATGTCGGGCACCCCCTTCTCCACGACCTCCTGAATTCGGGTGTACTTTCGACTGTCACTGCGGTCCAACAGAGTCTTGCCGATGAGGTGGAGAAGGCCGCAAGTGTAGGCCTCGTCCGAGCCGATCAAGGGCCAGCGGCGGGTCAAGGCGTGGGCGCACACGGCCGAATCCAGGGACGTTCGCCACCAGGCCCGGCGACGCAAGGACTCCTTGTCGGAACGGCCGACGAACAGATCGAACACCCCAGCCGCCAACGCGACTTGTCGCACCTCACGAAATCCCATGAGGATGACCGCATCTCGGATCGAGGTCACGCTCCTAGGGAGGCAGTATGCAGCCGAGTTGGACTGGGTGAGGATCTTCGCGCTCAGGCCGGGGTCAATGAGGATAGCTCGCTCCAGGATGGAGACCGAGGCATCGCTGCTTCCCGCGATTTCGGCAATCCGGCACACGACCTGGGGCAGGACCGCGACCTGCGTGGACCGCGCGATCTTCGCCGCGATCGGGTCCGGCTCAGGTACGAGTTTGCGTGCTGCTTCTCCCAATGTTTCTCCCCTTCTTGTTTTCGGTGCTTGACTGCCGCTAGGCGTAGATCACGCGGAGCACTTCGTCCACGGAGGTCACCCCGAGGAGGATCTTTTGGAACGCGTCCATGTGAAGGGTTCGCATGCCTTCCTCGGAGGCCAGCTTGCGCAGGATGTGGCTCGGTGACTTGCGCAAGACCTCGTCGCGAATCCGGTCGGACATCGAGAGGAGCTCGTGAACTCCCGAGCGACCCTTGTAGCCCGCGCCGCGGCACACGTCGCACCCGATGGCGCGGAACAAGGTGATCTCGCCGTTCGTCTCGGACCCGACGTCCTCGGGCACCGGGAACCCGAAGCGGAGAAGGCTCTCGCGGGTCACGGTGTAGGGCTCCTTGCACTGAGGGCAAAGCTGCCGAACCAGGCGCTGGGCGAGAACGCCGATGATCGAGGACGAGATCAAGAAGGGCTCGACCCCCATGTCCATGAGTCGCGAAGGTGCGCTCGACGCATCGTTCGTATGGAGGGTACTGAAGACGAGGTGACCCGTGAGCGCCGCTTCCATGGCGATCGTAGCAGTCTCATGGTCGCGCATTTCACCGACCATGATGACGTCGGGGTCTTGTCGCAGCATGGAACGGAGGCCCGCCGCGAAGGTCATGCCCGCCTTGACGTTCACGTTGCACTGGTTGATGGACTCGAGCTCGTACTCGACCGGGTCCTCGATCGTGATGATGTTCTTCAGGCCGTCGTTGGACTGGTTGATGAGCGAATAGAGCGTTGTGGACTTTCCTGACCCGGTCGGCCCGGTGACGAGGACGATCCCATAGCTCCTCGCGGCCATGTCCTCGAGGGCACGGAGGTTGTGGTCCAAGAACCCCAGCTTGGTCAAGCCGACGTTGATCCCCTCCTTGTCCAGGACGCGCATGACGATCTTCTCCCCGTTCACAACGGGCAGCGTGGAGACGCGGAGGTCGTAGTCCTTGCCTGCGAGCCGGACGCTGATTCGGTTGTCCTGCGGGGCCCGTTTCTCGGCGATGTCCATGTTCGCAACGATCTTGAAACGGCTCGTGAGCGGAGCGATGACGTTCTTGGGAAGGTTCATCGCGTCCACCATGACGCCGTCAATCCTGTACCGGACCGAGAGGCCAGACTTCCTGGGCTCGACGTGGATGTCGCTCGCTCGGTCGGCCACGGCCTGGGCGACGATCATGTTCGCGAGTCGGACGATCGGGGCGTCCTCGCCCATTTTCGCCAGGGCCTCGGCACTGAGTTCCTCTTCCTCGTTGCTGGTGACGTCAATGTCCTCGTCGAAATCCTGAAGGACCCCGGCGAGGGCCTCGTTCGCGCTCACGTCCACGCGGTAGTGCTCGGCGATCGCGGCCATGAGGTCCTCCTCGAGGGCGATGAGCGGCTCGACGTCCATTCCGGTCGTGAGCCTGAGCTCGTCCACGACGAAGACGTCCAGGGGGTCGGCCATTGCGACCATGAGCCTGCCCTTGTGGGTATCCAGCGGCAGGACCTTGAAGCGTCGTGCGAACTGTGGGGAAATGAGCTTGAGGGCGACCTCTTTGGGGTGACCCTCCGAAATATCAATGAAGGGGATGCCCCAGACCTTGCCCATGCACTTCACGCGATCGCGCTCGGTGATCAGGCCGAGTTCGACCATCACCTTGGCAATCGGCTCGTTGCCACCCAGTTCGGCCTGTTTCGTCATCGCCAACTGAAGTTGGTCGGACGTAACAAGGCCCTCAGCCACAAAGATGTCGCCCGTGAGCATCCCAGGGGAGTCGTTCCACAACCCGTGGCGACTCCTCCTGGTAACTCTGACGGGCCTAGCCTTTCACGACGACGGTTGTGGCCTTGGATTCCTTGCCCGCCGACGTGACCCCAACGACCTCGATGGTGTAGGTCGTGTCGGATCCCTTGATCCTCAGGCTGACGTCAATGTCCTTCGCCTCGAAGCCGCCGTTCGCATCGGTCTTCAGTGCCTGCTGGTACAAGGTCCCGCCGAGGGGGAAGTTCCCCGCCAGGACGGTTCGGTACGTGACTTTGATCTTCACCTGGGCTGCGCCGGGTGCGGTGCCGGTGATCGTGAGCGGCGACGTGACGGTCGCCCCCGCCTTGGGGCTCGTGACCTGTGGTTCACCCAAGGTGGTCGAGGCAGTGGATCCGACCTTGCGCGGTGCCTCGAAATCGAGCTTCTGCCCGTTCGCCGCGGTGAAGGTCGCGATCGCGGTCTCGTCGGCGAAGTCGTCGTCACGCCTTACCGTGTACTCGCCTTGGTAGCGCCCTGGCGTGACCTCCCGCATCGGCACCGTACGCTTGTTCTTGACGAGGGTCACCACGGCCTGGCCCTTGGCTTGGGCCTCCAGATTGAACTGGACGACGTCGCCTGGCTTTAGGGCGCGGATCCCGTTGTGGCTCAGGCTCTTGACCAGGCTCGGGGCCGAGGAGATGGTGAAGCTCCATGTGAGCGACTGGACGTTGCCCGCGACGTCACGGGCGGTCACCGTGACGTTGTGCTTCCCGGCCGCGAGCGGCTGGGCAGGCCGAAGTGCGACGAAGTCCTTGGTCACGGTGGCATCGGCCGAGACGTCCTTGGCATCGAGAGTAACTTTGAGGCCCGCCGTGTTGATCCCGCTTCCCGAAAGGTCGTTGACCAGCGCGGAAACGGACGGGCGAGGGTCGTTGATCGTCGCCTTGTCGGCCGGCGTCGGAGAGGTGACGCTCGGCTTGACGTTGTCAATTCTCGCGCCTTGGTCCGCCTGCCGGACGTGCTCCTTGCCGTCTAGCCTGAACACTCCGATCACGGGCACGCCGTCCACCTGGAGCGTCTTCAAGCTCGGCTCAGGGACGGAATACGTGCCGCGATAGACGCCTGCGGAGACCTCGGACATCGCGAACTCCTCGACGACCCCTGGCATGCTGAAGAACGAGCGACCGCCCGAGGGTGCGCGAAGGGTGACTTGGATCTGTCCCCCGACCGTGCTCCATCCGCGCGGCTGGAACTCGATGGACGAGATCGCGTTGGTACCCGTGTTGCCAGCGTTGCCCGTGTTGCCGGTGTTCCCGCTGCTCCCTGTCGTCATGTACACGGTGCTCGTGGCACCGTCCCATTTCACTTCGGCCCCGAGTGCCTCGCCCATGAAGCGCAACGGGACCATCGTGGTGCCTCGCACGACCACGGCAGGCTGGTCGAGCTTGACGGCTTGGCCCGCGACCATCGCGAACTCGTCGCCGATGCGCAGCCGCACGTCCCGGTTCCCTGCTATCGCCACAACGGTCGAGGTCGCCGCCTCCCATTTCACGCTCGCGCCAATCTTCTCCATGACGCCCCTGAGCGGGACGAGGATGCGGCCGTTCATCATCGCCGGGCCTTGGCCGGGGAACGAAACGGGCTCGTTGTTCACCATCACACGGATCTGGGCGGTGGCGAGCGCGGCGGCAATCGAGAACGTGAGGAGCGATAGGGTTCTTGTCAACATAGGAGCATCCAACCTTCCAATTTGGGCCCGTCGCGGGTCGCGACCGACCGAGGTATCCTTCTTGAGCCTACCTGCCCAGGTGGCGAAATTGGTAGACGCGCTAGTTTCAGGTACTAGTCCTCGAAAGGGGGTGAAGGTTCGAGTCCTTTCCTGGGCACCAAGTTCCTCCGAAACCCGTCCGACGGTGCCGGTATCCTCGCCGAAACTTGTGACAGAGCCAGCCAGTACCCGCCTGCCGGCCATTCCCGAGCCCGGCCAACTCCGGCCTATCCATCCCGCCATTCGAAAGGTCTGGCTCCTTTCATCGTGCGCGAGCTCGCTCGGTATCCTCGCGGTGCTCGTACCTTTTGCGTTCTTGCTGCAATCGCAACTGGACAAGGCGCCGATCAACGTTGTCTGGATCCTGGTCGGGCTCGTCGTGCTCTTGCTGGTGCGCTCCGTCCTGTTCGTGGACCGCCAGTTCAAGGCGTGGGGGTACCTGCTCACCGACAACGAACTGATCGTGCGGTACGGGGTTTGGTGGCGGGTCGCAAAGTACATACCTCGCGAGTCCATCCAGCACGTAGACATCAACCAAGGGCCGGTGGATCGGTGGAACCGGCTCGCACAGGTCGTCGTCCACACGGCTGGGGTCGGGGCGGTGGTCACGATACCGGGCCTTACCCTCGAGGAAGCACAACAGCTTCGCGACCGCATGATCCCGACCGAGCCCGCGGCAGAATGAGACTCCATCCGCTCTCGATCTTCACGGGGTTCTTCGTCGCGCTTCGCCAGTTCGGCAGCGTGGTTCTCGTCGTGATCGTATCGCAGCTCGCCCGAGGTGGCGAGAGAATCGGTCGGGCGAGCCTGTTTCTTGCGCTGTCCATTGCCGTGCCCCTCGTGCTCACGGTCGCCAGTGCGCTCGTCCGCTATGCCAGCACTACGTACAAGGTCACCCCGACCGATGTCTTGTTCAACACGGGACTCGTCTGGAAGCGTCGCCGGGTGATCCCCCGAGAGCGCGTCCAAGAGGTCCACCTCACCCAAAACCTGCTCCAACGGGCACTCGGGCTCACCCAGGTCAAAGTGGAGAGCGCGGCAGGAGGAGAGGCTGAGATCGTGCTTGACTCCCTGGGCCGGGAACGCGCAGAAGAACTCCGAAACGAGCTGACAGGTGCGAGGGGCCCACAGTTCTACCAGCGCCCCGAGCCCCATCCATATGAGGTCTCGACGGGCCGAATCATCCTCGCCTCCATGTTGGAGAACCGGGCGCTCCTGCTCCTCGTCGGGGCCCTTGGAGTCGTGATGCCCTTCGTCGAGGATGAGGACATCATCAACCGGATCGTCCCGTTCGTCGCGGGCCTCGGAAGGAGCATCGAACCGCTGAGGTGGGTGGGGATCGCGGTCTCGGTCTACTTGGCGGGCTGGCTCTTCAGTGGCTGCCTCGGGATCTGGAACTTCGCCGGGTTCCGCATTGAGCGGCATCCGAAGGGGTTCCAGGTCGTCTACGGCCTGGGCAACCGAACGCAACGAGTCATGCGTACGGAGCGGATCCAAGAGTTGACGGTCGTGCAAGGAGTCATGTTCCGCTTGTTTGGACTTTACGCGGTCCGCGCGAGGTCGGCAGGTGTCACCTTCGCAAGGAACGAGGCCAGCGGTTCCGGATATCTCTCCCCGGCTGCTATCGCCACCGAGGTTCCCGTACTTTGCGAGCTCGCGATGCCAGGCATGGAGCCTCTCGACCAAGGCCCCTGGCTCCGGTTACCGAGCCGGGCGATCCCCGCCGCTGCGATCTCGGCCCTTCTCGGTTGGGCATTGCTCATCGCGGTTGTCGCGGTACTGCTGTCCCTCGACCGGTGGCTCGACCTCGGTAAGACGATCTCATCGGTGCTCGTTGGGGTTCGGAAGTACGCCTCCGTCGCCTTGGCGAGCCTGACGGGGATCGGGGTTGCAGGTGCTGCGCTCACTGCTTTGCTCGTTCGGCACCGGTCATCGGGAAGACAGTTCGCGCGAAGGTCAGGAAGACTCTGGCGCGCCTGGCAGGCCGTACCGGCGAACCGGACCCAGATGGTGGCGGTCGAGCAGTCCCCGCTTCAACGGTGGTTTCGGTTGTGTACGGTGAGCGTCCGCGTCGCCGCCTCGGAGTGCAGTGTGACCGATGTCAGCCCCGAAGGCGCGGCCGAGATTCGAGACTTCGCGCTCGCCGCCCGCCGAGCCGATCCTCAGCACGGGATCTAGGGTTCCGGGCTGGGCCTAGGCCCAGAACGATGATCCCGAGGCGTTGACCTCCACGTTGAGCCCCGAGCCGGAGACATCGAGGCGCCAAGCTTCGTTCACCCATGCGACGGGTGCTTCGGTCCTTGACCAGGCTAGGCTCGCGACCTCACCCGCACCTAGTGTGAATGTGAAAACGTTCGTGGCGGCCGCGCCTGGGTTCCGAAGGGTTTGTAACAAGACGGTTGCGGCAGACGCGCCCCCGTTCCTGAGTCGAAGCAAGCCGAGGCGGTGCTTTCTCGGCCCGCTCGCGACCAAGGTAGTCTGGCCCGCCGTTGCGATCGTTGCGGAAGCGTTCCAAGGTACTGGGGCATGAGGCGACCTGCTTTGGATCGCTGCCTGCACCACCGCGCACTCCATCCCTAGGGCAATGGCCACAGCGGCGCAACCGATCGGGGCCGAGCCCTCGGGATGGAGGTGGGCCGAATCCATGAACACGGCATTCGCATGCGCCGTGGCCGAGTTGAAGGCGGCACCGGGCCGCCGAACGCTTGCCGCCAGGTGCAAGTGTGCGTCCACGACGACGCCGGGGAGTCCGTCTTCCGCCATCGTCTCCATCGCCTTGCGGGCGGCCCTGGCTGTGGTCTCGCGGTTCGTATCGAGGTTGAAGAAGTCGTTGGCGACGTTGTTGCTTGCAAAGGGCGGTACGTGGACGATCGCGGTGCCAGGGCGAGCCCTTGCGATCGCGGTGTAGAGCGAGACGAACCCATCCGACCGTTCTTGCTCGGTTCCGGCGTCGTTCGAGCCCACGGCAAGGAAGACGACGTCAGGCGCGAGGTTCGCGATCGCGGTCTCGATCGGGGAGATCGTCTTTCCGCCGTAGTTCCCCCCCGAGACGAGCTGCGCTGTGGTCAAGCCTCCTATGGATTGGTGCTGAGAGTTCCCTGCGCAGAGGTCGTACATGACCCGATGGGCCGAGGATCCGTCGTCTATCTCGCCCACGGTCCTTGCGGGCACTCCCATCGCCTGGAGGCCGAGCATGATCGGGAGGCGGAGGCCACCCGTATCGTTGATGCCGGCCATGATGGAGTCGCCAGCGAACATGACGCGAAGGTGGCCGCGGACGTCCAACTTCTCCATAAGGACGCTCGCAACGCTTCGGCTTTGAGGCAGGGCCGAAGTCGGTAGGTAGGGCTGTGCGGGTCTCATCGCTGCCGACCCAAGGCGGCACAAGGGCCGGTGGTCAACCCCCGTGGGCTCATCACTGCTATAATCCCTACGCTACTGCCCGATCGTCTAATGGTAGGACAACAGATTCTGGTTCTGTGAGTTGGGGTTCGAGTCCCTGTCGGGCAGCCAAGCCTTCGTGGTGTTTTTGGCGGGTTTTCACCTGGGCACTCACCGGTTCGAAGGATTCTGGGCGCGATCCGATCGCTCTTTTCGTCAAAATGTCCCGGACGGATGAATCCCAAGGCTTCCCATCTTCTCGATAAGTACGGGATCTACCTCGCGCTCGTGATCCTCGTCGCATTCAGCGCCGTGATGTCGCCCACGTTTCTCAATCCCGAGAACCTGAGGAACATCGTGAACCAACAGGCGGTGATCGGCTTGGTCGCGATCGGCATGACCCTGGTGGTGGTGACAGGAGGTATTGACCTCTCGGTGGGCAGCACGGTGGTGCTCAGCGCGACCATGGGGCTGTACGCGATGAACGCCCAACTCGCAAAGGGAGCCTCCGAACCGGTCGCTGTGCTCGTCGCGCTGGGGACGGGTGCCGTCGTGGGAGCCCTTTGCGGGTGGACCATGGGAGTGCTCGTCGCACGGGCCAAGCTGGCTCCCTTCATCGCGACGCTCTGCGGGCTGGTCGCCTTTCGGTCCTTCGCGCTCACGCCAGCCAAGGCGGGCGAGGTTCGGTCGTCGAGCCTGGACATCTATCCCGGCATCGGGCAGGGCGGGCTTCCCTGGCCCCTCGTCGGGAACGGCCAGCCGATGGTGACTTGGAACATCCTGGTCCTCATCGTGGCCGCGGTGCTCGGGTGGCTGATCCTCGAAAGGACGACGCTGGGCAGGAACATGGTCGCGGTCGGAGGGAACGAGACCGCGGCCCGCCTCGCCGGAGTCCGCACGGAGCGCGTCAAGACCGTGGCCTACGTCCTGACGGGCCTGCTTTGCGGCATTGGTGGCTTCCTGCAGGCGGCGCGGATGAACTCGGTCTCGACGGCACAAGTAGGCACGCTCTACGAGTTGGACGCCATCGCCGCCGTGGCGATTGGGGGTGCGAGCCTTTCCGGCGGTGTCGGGAGCGTGACCCGAACCGTGGTCGGCGTGCTCGTGCTCTCGGTGATCCAAAACATGCTCGTGACGCTGGAGGTGAGCCAGTATTTGCACGGAGCCGTGAAAGGTGCCATTATCCTCTTTGCCGTGCTCTTGCAGCGCGGCCGGAATAGCGAATGAACCTACGGTCACTGTCAACGAGCCTTCTTGTCCTCACGGCGCTCTGGTCCGTTTCGGGTTGCGGCACTTCCTCGGGAACCGGATCGGCAGGGGGCAGCGCGAGCACAACCCCCGGCAAAAAGATCAAGATCGGCGTTTCCGTGCCCTCGGCGGACCACGGCTGGACCGCGGGCGTCGGCTACTGGGCCGAGAAGGCGATGGCGATGTATCCCGACGTTGAGTGGGTCTATAAGACCGCGGACAAGCCCGAGACCCAAATCGCGGACATCGAGACGATGATGACCGGCGAGTTGGACGGTCTCGTCGTGCTTGCAACGGAGAGCGCGCCCCTCACCCCGGTCGCTAAGGCGGCGCACGAGCGCGGAATCTATATCGTGAACGTGGACCGCGGGTTCCTCGAACCGGTGGCCGATGTGTTCATCGAAGGGGACAACGAGGCGTTCGGCCGCAAGTCTGCCGAGTTCGTCGTGCAGAAGCTCGGCGGCAAGGGCAAGATCCTCGTCCTGGAAGGAATCCCGAGCACGGTGAACACGGACAGGGTGAACGGTGCCAACAAGGTCTTTCAAGCGAACCCTGGTGTGACCGTGCTGGAGAGCCAGAGCGGGATGTGGAACCGGCAGAAGGCCCTGGAAGTGACCCAGGCCATGCTCTTGAAGCATCCCCAAGTGGATGCGATCTGGGCCTCGGACGATGACATGGCCCTGGGTGCCGAACAGGCCCTCAAGGAGGCCGGGCGGCAGAACGTTTGGATCCTCGGTGGCGCCGGGATGAAGGACATCGTCAAGCGGGTCATGGACAAGGATCCCGTCTTCCCAGCCAACATCACGTACCCGCCTTCGATGATCGCGACGGGCATTCATCTGGCAGTCTCGAACCTTCGGGACGGCAAAAAGGACGACATCAAGCAGTTCATGCCTAGGCACATGAAGCTCGACGTCGAGCTCATCACTCCGGACAACGCCAAGGACTTCTACTTCCCGGACTCCGTCTATTGAGCCCACGGAGGGGCTTCGCGCTGAACGAGTCGCTCGCGGCGATCCTCGTTCCCGGAATCAGCTCGGCGAAGCCCCCCGTAGAGGCGACGACGCACTCTCGCAGATTTCGGCCGATGGAGCCGGGAGTCCAGTCGCTTCTGTCCGTCGCGGAGGACACCTACCCGTCCGCTTCCTGGACTTGCACTGGATCACGTGCCAAAATCTCTTCTGCATGGAAGAGGTCGTTCGACTCACGAGCCTAGCCTTGGCCGCGGTCGCGGAAGCGAAGGACACGGCGCGACTGCGCGAGGTCGAACTGGAGTTCCTCGGGAAGAGCGGCTCCATCTCGGGCCTCATGCGAGGGATCGGTGCCTTGCCAGCCGAGGAGCGCAAAGGCTTCGGAGAGGCGGTGAACCAAGCCAGGATCGAGGTCGAGACAGCGCTGGTTTCCCGTCGCCGTGCCCTGCGCGAAGGCGAGCTCCAGGCGCAGTTCGCGAACGAGGCCCTCGATGTGACGATGCCGGGCCGAGCCCCCAACGCGGGACTCGTCCATGTCCTTCAGCAGACGATAGACGAGATCAAGCGGATCATGGGGGGCATGGGATTCGAGTATCACGAGAGCCCCGAACTCGAGGAGTTCCGGTACAACTTCGATGCCCTGAACTATCCGCCGAACCATCCCGCGATGGACGAGCAGGACACGTTCTATATCTCGGACGAAGTCTTGCTCCGAACGCAGTGTACGGCCCTGCAGGGACGAGTCTTCGAGCAACGGAAGCCGCCGTTCCGGGTCTTCACTGTGGGCCGGACGTTTCGCAACGAGGCCGTGGACCGCACCCACGGCCATACGTTCTATCAAGTGGACGCCTTCATGGTGGACGAAGGGATCTCGATGGCCCACCTCAAGGGCACCTTGGCGGCGTTCGTGAGAGGCATGCTCGGTGACGAGGTGACCGTGAGGTTCCGGCCCGACTTCTTCCCCTTCGTCGAGCCAGGCGTGGACTATGCCATTTCCTCGCCTCGGCTCTTCGACGGCAGATGGGTGGAGCTAGGGGGCGCCGGGCTGATCCACAACAACATCCTGCGCCGTTACGGGATTGATACCGAGCGCTACTCCGGCTTTGCGTTCGGCCTGGGCGTGGAGCGAATGCCCATGATGAAACACGGGGTGGACGACTTGCGCTACTTCTTCGAGAACGACCTACGGTTCCTTCGCCAGTTCGCCTGAGGGTCGGACGGTAGACTTGCTGTTCCCGTGAAGTTCACCGAGGCCATGCTCCGCGAGTTTGTGGACTCGCCCCTCTCTGCCCAAGAGATCGGCGACGCTCTCACAATGACCGGATTCGAGCTCGAGGAGATTCACGATACGGGGGGGGCCACCGTCTTCGATATCGCGATCATGGCGAACCGTGGAGACGCTGCATCCGTTCTCGGCTTGGCACGCGAGCTCATCGCCAAGCACCCCGCCTCCAAGCCGACCCAGTCCATGGCCGACCTCGTCTCCTGGCACGATCCCGAGGGCCTCGCCGCAGGCACGATCTCGATCGAGGCCGACGGCTGCACAAGGTACTCGGCGATGCTCTTCGATGGCGTGCGAAACGAGCCCAGCCCGAACTGGCTCCAGGAGTGCCTCACCGCACTGGGCCAGCGACCGATCTCCTTCCTCGTTGACCTCACGAACTATGTGATGCTCATGACCGGCCAGCCCATGCACGCCTTTGACTTGGACAAGCTTCCGGGGGAGCGGATCGTGGTGCGCAGCGCCCTGCCCGGAGAGAAGCTCGTTACCCTGGACGGTATCGAGCGAGAGCTCGCCACGGGGGACGTTGTGATCACGGACGGCCACCGACCTATCGCACTCGCAGGGGTGATGGGCGGTCAGGACACCGAGGTGGGGCCCGCAACGACCCGGTGCCTGCTGGAATCAGCCCATTTCGACAACCAAGCGGTGCGCGCGACACGCACGAGGCTTGGTATGCACACCGAGGCGAGTTACCGCTTCGAGAGGTGGGTGGACCCGCAAGGAACGTTCCGTGCGATGTCGCTCTTTGCGAGGCTCCTCGGAACCGAGCCCCGCACCCAGTTCGACATTTACCCCCACCGCCGACCCGATTTGCATGTGTCCGTACGGCCCGTTCGCGCGAGTCTGCTTCTCGGCTGTGAGGTCACGCCTCGCGAGTGCTCGGACTATCTGGAGCGGCTTGGATTCTCACCCGAAGCCGAGGGCGACTCCCTTCGTTGCTCCGTCCCGAGCTGGCGGAACGATGTCCACGGGGAAGAGGACTTGATCGAGGAGGTCGGCCGGGTTCACGGCTACGAGCACATCCGAACGGAGGCACCGATCGGCAGCACCCCGGTCGGAGGGACCCACGGGGGCTCTTTGCGAACGGACCGCCTCTTGGCTCGCCTTGTCCGGTGCGGCCTGATCCAGACGATGTCGCACACCCTGCGGGACGCTCACGCCCTGGACGCAGAGGGCGACCGGGTGCGAGTGCGAACCCCGCACTCCCCCGAGACCGCGCTCCTCCGCAACAGCCTTCTCCCGTGCCTGGCCGAGGCGGCCATGAAGAACGGGGGAAGGAACCTCGGGCTCTTCGAGTTCGGCCGCGTGTTCGCACCGGCCGAGCGCGTCTCCCTTGCCGTGCTGCTCACAGGTTGCACCGACGGTACCAGCGAGGCGGACTTCTTCACGATGAAGGGGGTTGTGGAGACCGCGCTGGGCACCCAGGAATGGACGGGAACTTCGGACCCGCGGTTCCACCCGACGCGGCAGGCAGGCGTTGCGGGTCTCGGGCTCTTCGGACAGATCCACCCGCTCGTGGCTGAGCAGTGCGACCTGGCGCCGACCACGTTCCTTGCAGAGTTCGACCTGGACGCTTGGTTGACGACGGCGGAGCACGGTGAGCGGTTCCGGCCGCTCTCGCGTCACCCGGCGGTGCGGAGGGATATCGCGATCGAGGTCCTCAAGTCAGTCCCCTATCGCGACATCGAGGCTACGGTCGTCCAGGCTGGCGGGCATGACCTCGAAGCACACTGGCTCTTCGACGTCTATGAGGGCCCCGGCGTCTCCGAAGGGGCTCACAGCTTAGCGATTGCCCTTCTCTTCCGCAAGGATGGAAACTTCACGGACGAGGAAGCGAACCGGGCGCGGGATGGGATCGTGGAGGCGCTACAAGGGCTGGGGGCGAGACTGCGATAGCAACGGCCCGAAGGACCACCGCCCCAACCGTCACGACCGCCCAAGCCCGGAAGACCGCCGGGAGCAGGTGGTAATGCTCGAAGTACTTCAACCACGCCATCGGCAGATAGGCCACGAGGGCGGCCAGCCATGGCCACACGCCGTAAGGCCGGCCCAACCGGCCCAAGAGTAACACGGCGACGGCAACGGTCCCAAACGCTAGACCGATCCGCGACCAGAAGTCTGAGATGAAGAAAGCGCTCGCGCCCGCCTCCAGGTATGACGAAAACCCGAACACGCCGGAAAGGCCGGGCAGGCTGTAGTCGAAGAGCGAGAGCCAGACGCCCGGGCCGGTCCGGAACTGCTGAGCCTGGTAGCCAGACGGGTCGCTCGGAACGACCAGGACCCTCACGAGGACGTACAGGGCAAGCGCGGACATGGAGAGGCCAAGCCACCCCCAGCCCGCCCACCGCCTGCGGGCCGTTGCGAAGACGACCGTCAGCACGACGACCAAACCGGGAAGGACCACCGCCTGCTCATAGCTCCCCAACGCAAGAAGGAAGCCCAAGCCCGCCAACGGCCACCACACCCACCCGTGGAGCCCCACCCGCGGTACGACTTCCGTGCCCTTGGTCGCGGGCACGGTCATCGAGTCGGGCGTGGGGTCGGGCAGCGGCTTCGCGAACAGTCGGACCCAGCGTGCCATTGCGGCAAGACCGAGCACGAGGAACACCGCCATCACGCTCGCCGTTCGCCCCGGCAACCAGCCCAGAATGCGTCCGCCGAGCGGCGCCAGCGCGGGCAATGACCACGAGAGGAAGAAGAGCCCCCCCGAGGCCAAAGCAACAGCGCCGAGCTTTCGGAGCCCCCCCCGGAGCAGGCCGATCCAGACCAAGAAACCGAGCCATCGGGCCCCGCTCGACAACAACTCTGGCAACCCCGTCCCCAGCATCCAGAGGCCGAGGAGCCCGACCGACGCCCCCGCGACCCACGGCACGGAAGTCAGCTCGCGAAAAAGCCAAAACGATGCCCACACCAGGGCCACAGCCAAGAGAGCGTTCGTGAGGCCGTACCCTGCCGAGTGCGAGCCGTACAGCTTGGCGTCCATCTCGAAGAAGAGCGTAGAGACGGGACGGTAGAAGTGGTTTTCGAGCGGCCAGTCGCTCACAAACCACGAGAGGGGGGCACCGCGCTCCGAGAGTTTTGCGAGGAGCACTCGGGTGTCGGTGTCTTGAAGCAGTTCGGGGCCCGTCGCCCGCCCAGCGAGGAGGAAGGCCGAGACGATGGCAGGCACGGCCAGCCAAGGGAGCCACCTCCTCACCTTCGCCTTAGCCTTTGCCCACCCGGTCTCGATCTGGCGGCGGGATGCGCTTGACCGGCGGTCGCTTCCGCGCTTCCTCGAGGAGCCAATCCACTCCTGCGTCGAGTTGTGGATCGGTCCCCTTCACGTATTGGTTCGGGTCGCTCGGCACATCTATGTCGGGCTTCACCCCTTCCCCCTCGATCACCCATCCCTTTCCAGGCACCCACATCCCATAGTTGGGAACGTTCACGACCCCTCCGTCCATGAGGGGCCAGCCGGGGCTCGACCCTACTTCCCCGCCCATCGTCCGGCGACCGATCAGCGGGCCGAGCTTTGCATCCTTGAAGTGGTAAGGGAACTCCTCCCCGCAAGAGATCGAGAACTCGTTGATGAGGCAGGCCAAGGGGCCCGAGAAGTAGTCCTGTTGCCGAGTCCAGGAGCCAGGGCTCTCGCGCATATTGAAGAACCCGGAGAGCTTCTGCGAGAGGATCCTTATGATGTAGTCTTGTACGAAGCCACCGTTGTTGAAGCGCACGTCCACGAGCAAGGCGTCCTTGCCCCGCTGGGGGAAGTACTGCTTGACGAAGTCGCTCATGTCCTCGGTTCCCATGGCGTCCAGGTAGATGTATCCAACCTTGCCCTCGCTCCGCTTCGTCACGTACTCCCGGTTCGCCGCGACCCAATCGAGGCTACGCATGCGCGTCTCCGAGGCCACGGGCTTCACATAGACCACACGGGATCCTTCCCTGCCCGGCTTGTCGTTGACGCGAACCCCAACCACCTGGCCCACGCGCCCCACCAGCCCGCCGAAGATATCGTTGCCGACCTGCGTGGGGATACCGGCGATCTCGATGACGTACATCCCCTCCTTCACGTTGAGGCTGGGCTCGGCGAGCGGCGAACGCTCGGTGGTGAGGAACCCATCGCCCCGGCAGATATGGCCGATCTTGTAGCTTCCATTTTCGGCCGGCACAAGGTCAATTCCCAGGTATCCGGCGGTCAGCCGGGTCTTGATATCGCGAGCGTCGCCGGTAGTAAGGTACTGGTGCGACGAGCCTAGTTCGCACTGCATCCAGCGGATCAGCTCGTCCAGCTCGTCCCTCGATCGGACGGAAGGCAGATATTGGGCGTATTTGTCGCCGACCGCCTTCCAGTCCAAGCCGTGCATGTTCTCGACATAAAAGAAGTCGCGGAGAAGCCGCCAGGCGTCCCAGTACATCTGGGCCCACTCCTTGACGGGCTCGACACTCAGCATTAGGGCACCAGTCTTGGGTAGTCCCGAGGTGGCGGGCACCCCGTCCCCACCAACGTCCACCGCGCGGCGACCGTCCACGAGAAGCTTCTTCTGATCGCCACTCACTTGGAAACTCCCGCCTGGCGTGATCGTTCCACCTGCCTTCTTGGAGACGTCGTAGTACGTGATCTGCCCGCCCCCTGCCAAGATGACGCGGTTTCCCACCATCTCGATCTGGCTGTACTCCCCGGCGGGCACCGGCACCTGGATTCTGCGAGCGAAGAGCCCCGAGACCTCGATCTCAACCCCCGGATCCTCCTTTGGCTTGTCCTCCTTTGGCTTCTCCTCGGTCGGCTTGGCGTCTTTCGGGGCCTCGGTTTCGTCCTTGGTCAAGAACGGGCTCGTCGTCTTTTCGGAGACCGGTGCGATATAGGCCACAACGGTCTGGCCCAAGTTGAGCTGGTTGAGCATGGGATCGCCGCTCACACCCAGGCTCCTTTGGGAAAGGAAGGCGACGTACTTGCCATCGTCACTGAACGCGGGGGCGAGGTCGGAACCCAGCCCGTCTGAGAGCACCGTGCTCGTTCCGCTGGACACTTCGAAAAGACCGACTTGGTTCTGGTCCGTGCCCAGGTTCAGGCCTTGGTGTACGATCCACTTCGAGTCGGGTGACCACTCGTGAGGGACACCGAACCAAGAGAACGGCATCTCTGTGACCTTCTTCTCAGAGCCGTCCGCGATCGAGACGATCCGAAGTTCCATGGCACTGGAGTAATAGTCAATCCATTTGCCGTCCGGCGACCAACCGATCGTCATGATTTGACGGCGACTCCCGCTCGTGACCTTCTTCGCGCCGCTCCCATCCGAGTTTGCGATCCAAATCTGCTGTTCCCCCCCTTCATCGCTGACGTAAGCGACATGCTTGGCATCTGGAGACATGACAGGTAGTCGCAGCCGGGCACCGGGTGCGGACTTCCACACTCTCGCCTCACCCTCGCCGAAGGGCGCGTCCACGATCTGGCCACGGGGGTCAGCCATGATCCTCTTTCCGGTGGGCGTGATGCTCGCGCCGGACGAGAAAGTCCCGGCGGACACGAGGTAGGGCCTCGTGCGGGCATCGTCTGTCAGCATCTTGAACTCAAGCGTAGAGACCCTTCCCGTTGCCGTGTCGTAGACGCGGGCACCCACTCCAACCTCGAAAACCACCCGTTGGCCGTCACCGCCCAGCTCCCGTACCTCCTCTCGAAACGGCCCGGCCACGGTCTCGGGCCTACCCCCGGTCGCAGGTACGCGCCGCAACAAGAACTGTCCTTCGTGCTCCAAAGCGTAATAGATATGGCTACCGCACCAAACGGGATACTCGCACGTCCCCTTTTCTTGCGTTATCTGTTGGAACGATGTGCCGTTATAAACCCATATCTGATTCTGCATTCCGCCTATATAGCGCCACCATGCGGCATACCACCGATTGAATCTCGTGAACGTGTACCGGTTACCGGACGGTGCGAAGCTCACATGGGAGGCAAACTCCAAAGGCATGGGTTGCGGCGCACCGCCTTTTGCAGGAACGGTGTAGTAGGCATAGTTCGTTGGGTAGCCAACCTTACGAAACACCACGCTCTGGCCGTCGGGCGTCCATCCCGTGACCGCCCGAAACATGTCGCTCAGGGTCAGCCGCTTCGGAGCCCCCCCGGAAGCAGGCATGACATAGGCCTCGCGCAAGCCGTCGTACTCGCCCTCGAAGGCGATCGTGGCCCCGTCAGGGGAGAACTCTGCGTTCCGCTCGATCCCAGCATCCGCTGTGAGCCGACGCGCTTCCCCGCTCGTCGTGTCACCCAGCCAAAGGTCGCTCTCGGACGTGAAGACTACTTTGCTACCGTGGATGTCCGGATATCGCAGAAACCGGGCGGGCTCGGCGTTTGCAAGGCTGGCAAGACAGAGTGCGGTGATCACGCCAGAGAACTTACCTAATCCCGAACGGGTCTAGTCCTGTTCAGCCGCCCGCGATCTTGTCCTCGCTCTTGCGAATGTTCGCTTTGGCGGTCTCGTCGTTGGGCCACCGCTCGAGGAGCGCCCGCGAGACTCGGATCGAGTCCTCATAGTATCCAAGCCGGAAGTAGCTCTGCGCGAGAATTCGGTAGCTCACCGAGTCGCGCGGGGGCCGCTTTGCCTGGATCGCAGGTTCCAGGAGCGGCACGACCTTGGCCCATGCCCGCCTTTGATACATCAGTTGCGCCTCGTGGTACGTGGCGTCCGTGTAGTTGGGGTTGTTCCTTTCGAAGACCCTCATCATCGCCCAGGCCTCGCCGGTCTCCTCGATGTTGCCCAGCATCCAGAAGAGGTTGCTCCAGACTTCCTCGTCCCGCGGCCTTGCCTCTGCGAGCAGGCGCAGGCTGGCGATCACGCGCGGATAGTCGCCTTGGTCGAAGGCCACGTCCTGTTCCGACTGCAATCGTGCCCTTGCGTATAGGAACAAGCTCGAAAGTTGTACATTCGAGCTATCTTGCTCGGACTTCAAGCTTGTCTTTGCCTGGACGGAAGCGCGCGAAAGCTCGGACATCGAGCTTCCGGAGGCTCCCTCGGGCTGCGCCCCAGAGAGCGCGGCAAGAAGGCCGCCCACCAGTGTGGCTAATCTTCGGTAAGGCGTCGTAGCAGTTCCTCCTGGAATAAGGACGCATGTACGCGGCCGTTTGTCCTTTGCATTGCCAGGCCAACCAAGAATCCTAGGACCTGGCTCTTGCCCGCCCGAAACTCCTCTACGAGCGGCCGATTCTCGCCCAAGATCGCCTGGACGAGCGAAGCGATCTCTTCTGGATCGGAGACCTGGGCCAAGCCGAGGCGTGTCACCACCTCTCCGGGCGGCTCTCCCGTGCGAAACGTCTCGGCGAACACCGACTTGGCAGCCTTGCCCCCCAGCTTCTCGTCGGCGATCAGCCGAGT
Organism: Fimbriimonadaceae bacterium; assembly: GCA_020847855.1. Taxonomy (GTDB): domain Bacteria; phylum Armatimonadota; class Fimbriimonadia; order Fimbriimonadales; family Fimbriimonadaceae; genus JADLBH01. The sequence continues at coordinate 35,530 of JADLBH010000038.1, read as the reverse complement.
CAGCTCGACGAGGTGCTCCGGTGTGACCAAGGTGGGCTCGCCCTCGCCACCGGGCACTGCCTGGCCAGACTCGTTCAGGAGCTTCGCGAAGTCGGAGATCATCCAGTTCAAGACGGCCTTGGGGCTTCCGCTCAGGGCCACGCACGCGTCGAACCACACCGCCCACGCTCGATCCGCGATCATCCTGTCCGCATCCCGTTCCGCGAGCCCATATTCATTCACGAACCTCTCACGCACGGTGTCGGGCAGTTTCGGGAGCGTGGCTCGAACGTGTTCGAGGTATGCGTCGTCAAACTGCATCGGTGAAAGGTCAGGGCAGACGAAATAGCGATAGTCGTCCTCGTCCTCCTTCGCTCGCATAGCGTAGCTGCTCTCCGTTTGCTCGTCCCACCCGCGGGTCTCCTGGACCACCGGGCGGCCCGATTCGAGGAGCCGCGCTTGGCGAGCGACCTCAAACTCGATGCCGACCTGGAGGCTCCTCGTGCTGTTCAGGTTCTTCAACTCGGTCTTCGTTCCCAGGCTGTCGTTGCCCTCCGGTCGAATGGAGACGTTGGGCTCGCAGCGCAAGCCACCCTGTTCCATCTTTCCGTGTGTTACACCGATCCATACAAGTAAGTCCCGGAGCTTTTGTACATACCGTCGTGCTTCGGTGGCGGATGTGATGTCTGGGGGAAAGTCGGTGACGATCTCGAGCAACGGTACGCCCGCACGGTTGTAGTCAATCCCTGTCCCGCCCTCGATGCCGTGGATGAGTTTCCCCGTGTCCTCCTCGAGGTGGACTCGTCGAATGCGAATACGCTTGACCCCTCCCTCGTCCGCTTCGATTTCCATCCCGCCCCCGTAACCGATCGGGTTGGTCTCGCCAAACTGCGTGGTCTGGTAGCCCTTCGGCAGGTCGGGATAGAAGTAGCTCTTGCGATGGAAGACCGACTCGCGGGCGATCGTACAGTCCAGAGCAAGCGCGGCGCGAACCGCCAAGTCCACCGCGGAACGGTTCGGTACGGGCAGGGCCCCCGGTAGGCCGAGGCACACGGGGCACACGCGGGAGTTAGGCTCGCCTCCAAACTCCACCGGGCAGCGGCAGAACATCTTGCTTCGCGTCGAAAGCTCGGCATGGACCTCGATGCCCACGCTCGTCCGGTACCGCGCCATGCGGGGAAGAGCGTACCCTTGTGCACTACAATGAACCCGTGCGCAGGCCGACCCTAAGCCCATCGAAGCTGACCACATACCTGGCATGCCCGACCATGTACCTCTGGACTTACGTGGACAGCCGCGGCAACTGGTACCGCCGGGCGAGGCGGAACTTCTCCTTCGGGACCAGCCTGCACCATGCCCTTCAACGGTTCCACGACACGAACGACATCGGGATCCAGACCGTGGACCAGGCTGTGGCCGCCCTGGAGGAGAACTGGGTCGAGGCGGGGTATTCCAGCCAGGACGAGATGCTACAGGATCTCGCCGAGGGCAAGCAGATCCTCGAGCGACACATCGAGCGGCACTGGGCGGAGGCACCCACCCAGGCAACGCTCTACGTAGAGAAGACCCTCACGCTCGACCTTGGCCGGTTCGTCCTACGCGGGAGAGTGGACCGGGTGGACGAGCACGAGGACGGCACTTTGGAAGTCATTGACTACAAGACTGGGCGGGAGTCGGTCGAGGCCGAGGACGTCGCCGGGAACCTGGCGATGTCCTGTTACCAGTTGCTTCTCAAGGAAGCGGTGCCCGGCCACCGCGTGATCGCAACGATCGTCGCAGTCCGCTCGGGGGCCAAGGCGAGCAGTGAGCTGGACGAGACCTCCTTGGCTCAGTTGCGGGAGGATCTCGTCACCTTGGGCAACGAGATCCTCGACCGGGACTGGCAAGGGCACGAGCCCGTGGGCAAGGCGCTTTGCTCGGGCTGCGACTTCTTGCCGCTCTGTCGCCGCTCGCCTGGCTTCACGGCACCAGACGAGGCTTCGCCGCGAAGTACCAGCCGTCCCGAAGCTTCTTAGTGGCCCCGTGAGTGGGGCCTGCCTCGATCTTGGGTTGCGAGACGGTGCGGGCACCGACCTGGAGCGAGACCGTCTTGGTGTCGCTTCCCCGTCGGATCACCACGTCCACGGTGCTACCGATCTTCAGCCCTGCTTCCGCTGCCCTCAGGGCCCGGGTGGGGTTCCCGTTCGCAGCCGTGATCTCCTTGCCTGCGATGCTCACGATCACGTCGTCCGGCTCGAAGAGCTGCTCCGCGTTTCCGCTCGCCGCACCGACCAGCAAGACGTTCTTCGTGCGGTCAAAGTTGCCCGCAATGCCCAAGCTGGGTAGCTCTCGCTCTGCAATGGTCATCACGAGTCCCATCTTGGCTAGCTGCTCTTCCACGGGGAGCTCTCCTGGCTTCATCACCCAGTTGTCGTACGCGGTGCCCAGAGCATCCCCACCGAACTTCACGAGTTGCTTCCGGATCTCGTCTTCCGCAAAACCGGGCTTCCCGTCCTTGCAGACCTCGTAGAGCCCCCGCGCTACATCGTCCAGCGAGCGACGGCCCGCGGTTTGGGTCCGGAGCTCGATGTCGAGGCAAAGCCCGAGCAGCCAGCCCGTGTTGTAATAGTTGACCCCGAAGCCGGAGCTGTTCCCTTGCCCGTTGGCAGCCTCTCCCACGCGGTAGCTGGCATCATACGGGCTCACCTCGAACCGCTGCTGGTTCGACCGCGTCCGGTTGACGTTGCTCAGGATGTTCTCCATGAAGTAGTCATCCCCGAAGTAGCCGTATCGGTGGAGTAGGACGTCGGCGTAGTAGTCGGTGACACCCTCGAGCCACCAGAGAGCACCGGTCTTGGGGAGGACTTGATAGTCGAAGGGTCCAAGGACGGAGCTACGAACCCGCTTCACGTTCCAGGCGTGGAAGTACTCGTGCGAGCAGACGCTGATCGTGCCTTGGCCGAGCCCTGTGGCCAGGCCGATCTGCGTGCTGCTCAGGTGCTCGAGCCCCCATCCACCGTCCTGCGCATTGAAGGGGGAGAAGTGCCAGACGTACTTCTTGAAAGGTAGCCCGCCCCAAAAGTCGGCCTGCGACTTTGTCACATAGGTGCAGAAGTCAATCACCTTCTTGCGATCCACGCCGGAGGCATCGCCACTGTGGTAGACGATCTGGTGCGGCACCCCGTTCACGGTATAGGTGTCGGAGACGAAGTTGCCCACCGTGACCGGGTTGTCGGCCAGGACGTCGTAGCCCGGTGCCGAGTACTCGTTCTTGGCGGTTGAGTCCAACCCACACGCCGAAGCCCAGGTCTCGGGGAGATTGAGTCGGAGCAGGATCGGCTCCTTGAGCCGGCCGACCATGTACATATATGTGCTAGGGCCGGAGAAATGGACCGTTCCGGAGTTGATCCGGCCTGGCACTTGGTACTGGAACCGAACTTCTTTACCGTCGCCGGCCGAAACCGACCACAGGGTGTCGGAAGGATGGTCAGGGACGGCATCGGCTCCTCCCACCCAGGCCTTGACCTCGCTCACCGACTTGTAGTGGTTCGCCAATCGGTACGATCCAGGGGCCCAGTTGGGGATCTGGAATTCCACCTTCCCTCCTTGCGCCGGGGTCGTGATGGCGATCGTCAACCCACCCGTCGTACCGTCCACCGTGACTTCGTACGTTGCCTTCGCGTGGGAGATCGCCGCAAGCAGGGAGAAGGAGAGCAGAACCATGCGTCCGCGTGCCATACGGGAGTAATACCGAATCCTGACCGAGGTTTGCACCCGAGAAAGGCCCGAGCCGTGACGATCTCATTGGTACATTGAATCGAGGATGAAGATCGTCGTTCCGATCAAGCGGGTGGTAGACCCTTATGCGAAGGTCAAACCGTTGGCCGACGGCACCGGGCTCGACGTGGCCGGTGTCAAATTCGAGATCAACCCATTTGACGAGATCGCGATGGAGGAAGCGGTGCGGATCAAAGAGCGCGATCCCTCCACATACACGGTCGCCGTGAGTATCGGTGGCCCCGAGTGCGAGGAGCAGCTCCGGAAGGCCCTGGCGATCGGGGCGGACGAGGCAGTCCTCATTGAGACCACCGACGGACTCGACGCGAGCGTGATCGCCGCGGAACTGGTCGCCTTCGTCCAAGAGGTCGCGCCCGACATTGTCCTCATGGGTAAGCAGTCCACAGACGACGATTCCAACCAGGTGGGCCAAATGATGGCGGCCATGCTGGGCTGGCCTCAGGCTACGTTCGCTTGCAAGCTGACCCCAGGGGTCGGCGAGGTCACGGTGGACCGCGAAACGGACTCCGGGGAGGAGTCCCTGAGGATGAAGACGCCGTGCGTCGTGACGACCGACCTCCGCATGAACCAGCCTCGGTACATCGCCCTTCCAGGAATCATCAAGGCGCGCAGCAAGCCGCTCGCCAAGCGAGGGAGGGGCACCTCGGCCAGCCCTCGGGTTAGGCTGACGCACCTGGCCGCTCTTCCACCGAGGCCACCAGGCAGAAAGGTGGCGAGCGTAGACGAGTTGCTCACCGAGCTGAAGTCGCGAGGGCTGGTATGAAGCTGCTCTGTGTCGCCTTCTCCGAGGCCGAGCTCCCGGTCTGCGGCGGCCTCGCGGCTTCGCTCGGGGCGGAGTTCGACGTCCTGCTCGTCCACGGGAGCGCCGGGGCAGGCTACGGAGCCGCGCAGGTCATGACACTCGGGGCGACAGAGGCACCCACGGCCGATGTGCTTGCGCCGTGCGTCGCGGCCGCCGCCGTGGGTTACAGCCATGTCGTCGCCGTCTCCTCGATGGCGACGAAGGACCTCATGGCACGGGCGGCAGGGCTCGTGGGGGCCGCCATGGTCACTGACGTGGTGCGCTTCGAGGCGCCCAACCGGTTCGTCCGGCCCATTCTCGCGGGAAGCGTCCTCGCCACGGTGGAAACGCTGGTCGAGCCGGTCTTCTTGACGTTCCGTGCCGCGGGAATCGTGCCAGCCGAGGCCGGGAGTGCGGTCGCTGTGGCCGCTGCCCCGCCACTCGGCCCCGAGCTCGCGACCAGGGTCGCAACCACCGTCCGGGGAGGCTCCAGGCCCGACCTCGCCCAGGCAAAGTGCGTCGTGACGGGCGGGAGGCCGCTCCAGGATGCCGAAACCTTCGAGCGAGTGATCGGGGGCTTGGCCGATCGCCTCGGTGCCGCCGTGGGCGCCACCCGCGCCGCCGTGGACAGCGGAATCGCCCCGAACGAGCTTCAGGTTGGGCAAACGGGCAAGATCGTCGCGCCAGACCTCTACATTGCCGCGGGAGTGAGCGGTTCCACCCAGCACGTCGCGGGGATCAAGGACAGCAAGGCGATCGTAGCGATCAACAAGGATCCCGACGCGCCGATCTTCGAGACCGCTGACCTGGGGTTGGTAGCCGACCTCTTCGAGGCAATCCCGGAGATTGTCGCGAAGCTGGGGCCCAAGGAGTAAGGAGCCGACGGGAAATCGCGAAGGGGAGAGCAATCACGCTCCCGCGGCTCAGTGCGCTTATACCGCCCTCTTGTCCTAGATTTCTAGGACTAGCCCTTCGGCAAGCTCTGGATCGCAGCTTCGCTGAACCTGGGCCGGACGCTCCGAAACGGGACAGGGTCGCCTTGAGGATGTACGGCGGATGCGAGCAAGGCAGCAAAGCACTGCCGTTCCGGCTCGATCCACAACATGGTGCCGGTGAATCCGGTGTGGCCCACTGAGCTCCGGCCCCACGAGGGGCCCGCCGAGCTACCCGAGTCCGACTTCAAGTGCCAGCCCAGGACGCGGTCCGCATTCGCGGTCCGTGCATCGGTGTAACGTTGCCACACCTTCCCGGGGAAGGGTGCGCGGTCTGCAAGGACCGCTTGGGCGTACTCCGCCAGGTCACGAGCCGAGCCGAAGAGCCCTGCGTTCCCGCTCACCCCGCCCAAGAGCCAGGCGAGCGGATCGTGGGGCTCCCCGGTAACCCAGGGCAAGGGGGCAGACCGCCCCGCTCGCTCCAAGCACCGTTCTCGCCAAGGCTCCCAGGCCACCGTCGGGGCAACACCGGGAATGCCTGGGTTGTACCGGAAGCGAGTCCCCAGAGGCCGGTTCACCCGTTCCTCGAAGAGCGCGTCAATCGGCTTGCCTGTCCGACGGCGGAGGGCCTCGGCGAGCCGGATATAACCTACGCAAGAGTAGACGGGCGAGCCACCGACGGGAGAAGGATCCTCCAGCGTCAACAGCGCATCCAGGGCACGGTCGCCTTCCAACCCTGCGCCTTCGAGGTTGCAATAGGCTGCTGCGCCCGAATCGTGCCGGAGCAGATGCCCATAGGTGGTTCCCGGCCCTTTCAACTCAGGCAGAGTGCCGCTCACCGGCTCCTCGGAAGAAAACTCGCCCAGACCTTCCAGGACCATGCAGACGGACGCCACCGCGATCGGCTTCGTGAGGCTAGCGAGATCGAAGTCGGTGCGATCACTGACCGGGTCCGAGTCCTCGGCGAACGTCAGCCGGCCCGCGGAGGCAAACCGCGCTTGCGTGGCTGTGCCCCACGCTGCGACGACCCCTGGAGCCTTCCGTTCGCGCACTGCCTGCTCCAGAATCTCCTGGACCTTCATCGCACGAGTGTGGCACCGTGGACGCGTAGGCCACCCATGGAGTCCTTGGCGTCGAGGGTGATCGCCACCACCTTCGACTTGCCGTGGAGACGCATTCGGAAGAGTCCCTTTCCGTCCTTCGAAGCCAGGGTCGTCGTGGGGCGACGGTCCTCGGGCGAGCGGGCATGGGCTCCATACCGAACGATCCCGGACTCCGTGCTCCCGTCCTCGAACTCGGCGGTGACGGTTGCGAGCTCGTGACCTTCGCCCAGCCAGGCCAAGCAGTCCACCAGCAGGGCGAGCTGGCTCGCCGCAACGCTGACGCGAAGGGTGACCGGCGAGAAGCCGTCCCGACCCGCCCTAGAGACCGGCGTGAGCAATTGGATGGGCGCGATCGAGAAGAACCCGATCCGCCCGAGCTTGACTTCGCGGTCAAAAGCACCCAGCGAGAGGGCGGTACCAGAACGGCCAGCGGGCTCGAGGGGAGCCTCGAACAGTGCACGCTGGACGTAGCCCTTGGCCGAGGCGGGCGGGGCCTTGCCCGACCAGGCCCACGAAGCTGCCTCCGCGTAGGCTGCGAACTGCCCCGCCTCGCGATAGGCGGAACCTTCGTCGGTCGTGTACCCTGCCCAGGTCGTTTGCAGGAAGCCGGTCCCAAACATCGAGGCCGCGAGGGCGGTGCCTTGAATGTTCTCGGGTTTGTCCCAACTCGCGGCCACGGCGCGGTGACCCCGGGCCGTCCAGAGCGGCAGGCTCACGTACTTTGCTGGGTTGTCCTCGGGCGCATAGTGCCAATCCGCAACCCGCCACGAACGAGGGAGGACCGCCCTCCGCTTTGCCGCCTCCGCCTCGCTCGGGGCGTGGGCGGCGTCCAGGGCCTCGCTCGGCGCGAGCATCACATCCCCCCAAGCCATCGCCTCCACGCGGTTGCGTCGGGCGACGGCTTCCAGGCTGGGCACCATCGCCGTCCACAGCCGGGTCTCCAAGCCCGGATCGTCGGGCAAACCTCGGTTGCCAAACTCGTCCAGGCCAAAGTGCACCGCCTTGGGACGGAGCAGCGCCACGGCCTCGTCCCACACCCTGCCCATGACCTCCCGCGCCTCCGCCCGGCGTGCATCGAGCGTGTACGGCACGTCCGGGTTGACCGCCAGGTGCTTGAGCCTCCCGTTCGCGAAGAGCCACTCCATATGGCCCAGGCTCTGGATGAGTGGGATGGGCTCGATCCCGGAATCTTGGTACTGCTGGAAGAGCTTGGCGAGGTCGTCCTTCCCCATATCGGTGGCGGGCCCTGGGGGCAGGCTCTCCCACTGCGTCCTTTCACATTGCACCACCACATGGTTGAACCGTAGCGGCCCCAGCACTCCCAGCGCGAGCTTCTTGTGCCACGAGGGGTCACCTTGGAAGAGGTGGACGCCGCGCCAGCGGACGTTGGGCCAGTCCTTGACCGTTTGGTGCTTCCAGCCAAGGACACCAGCCTGGGCGACTGCCAGGCCGGAGAGGCACGCGAGGCCGTTCGCGAGCCCTGCCTCGTCTTGGCCTATGACCTCGATCCCCTCTTCCCCGATCGAAACCTGATATCCCTCCGCGGGCAAGCCCAGGTTCCCTACGCGGGTAGAGAGCTTCGCAGGAGGGCCAAACTGGCCATCCAGGAGCCATCGCGACCTCAAGAAAGCCATGGGGATCCCAGAACTTTTGCCCACCAGCCCCGAGCCCATCGGGAGCCATCCTCGCCTTTCCCGGCGCTCCCTTGGAGCGGGCAGGAGGGGGAGCGGCGCTGCGGGCTCCACGGCTTCGGAGAAGGGAGACTCGCTGGCGACCCGCTCCAAGGGTGACGCCCGGACTCGGCCTGGCGCATCCAGTTCCCACCTTGCGGTGAACTCCACCGTTTGGTTAGGAGCGATCTTGATCGCTTCTTGCCCCACCCAGAAGGCCCCCCGGCCCAGCGCCCACGAGTCCGTCGAGCCCCGGCCATCCAAGAGGCTTAACTTCGTGGGTGGTTCGGTGGCAACGCTCACCGCGATCACGCCGCCATCGAGGTGCACCTCCTCGCCGGCGGATCCGACCCGACGCGCGCGGCGCGAACCGACCATCGGGCGATCCAGGGGCCACGGGGTCCCGCCGTCCACCCTGGCGCTCCCATCGGCGAAGCACGAGCTCCAGAGCAGCCCCAAGCTGTTCTCCAATCGAGCGGCCCTCTCGCCCTTCCAGGTGAACCGGTACCGAACCTCAAAACCCTCGAGGGTTCGCTGAAGCGAATGGGTTCCGGTGAACCTACCGTCGAGGGCCAGGAACCGGATGCTCGTCTTGCCATCGCCATGGAGCTCCACCGTCTGTGGGGCCCAGCGAGAGCTATAGAGCCCCTTCCCACTCTCCGCGTCGAAAAGCTGGAACGACGAGCCCATCACGACGGGAATGTCCATCACGCTCACGCTCAGACCCGTGAAAGTAGCGTAGTCGAGGGCCAAGCTCGGAGGACTCGCCAGGAGCGCCATAGCCCAGATCACGAGGGATCGGCCACCATGTCGCTCTCGGCTTCGCAGGTGGCGTAGTAGTACGGGGTGCGAGAGTCGAACTCCCCTGCGCAAGTGTCCACCATCTTGTAGGCAATGGGGTTGGGGGGAGGACTCTGGACCGCTCCCTTGATCTTTTCGAGGAACCAGGGGTCCACTTTGGAAAGACGGTTCACCTCGGCGATCGTCCACCCTCGACGTAGGGCCTCGGCCAAGGCCCAAAGCCGACCGTCGGTCGGAACCCGTACGAACTCCGCCAATTCTTCCTCGGTGGCCTTGCGGTAACCGAGATCGTCGAGGTCCTTGTTCCGAACTTCCAAACCCGCTACCGCTTTCACGAGCGCTCCTTCGAAGGTCCGGTCAATCGCCATGACCTCTCCAGTGGCCTTCATCTGGGTGCCGAGCGTCCGGTCGCCGCTCACGAACTTGTCGAACGGCCAGCGGGGAATCTTGACCACGCAATAGTCCAAGCTGGGCTCGAACGACGCTTTCGTGGTGCCCGTGATGCTGTTCGGGATCTCGTCCAAGCGCATCCCGAGGGCGATCTTGGCGGCCACCCGCGCGATCGGGTAACCGGTCGCCTTGGAGGCGAGCGCCGAGGACCGCGACACTCGCGGGTTCACTTCGATGATGTAGTAGTCGAAGCTGTCCGGATTCACGGCGAGTTGGACGTTGCACCCGCCCTCGATCCCCAAGGCTCGAATGATCTTGAGAGAGGCCGTGCGGAGCATGTGGTACTCGATGTCGGTCAAGGTCTGCGAGGGGGCGACGACGATGGAGTCACCGGTGTGGACCCCCATAGGGTCGAGGTTCTCCATGTTGCAGACCGTGATGCACGTTCCCGCGGAGTCGCGCATGACCTCGTACTCGACTTCCTTCCACCCCAACAGCGATCGCTCCACCATGAGCTGCGACCGCATCGAGAGCTTGAGGCCCTTTCGGCCGATCTCCCAAAGGGCCTCACGGTCGTAGGCTACGCCCCCTCCTGTGCCCCCCAAGGTGTACGCGGGCCGGACGATGCAGGGGTAGGGAACGGTGTCGAGCAGTGCCTCCAGGTCGGATTCGGACTCCACGATCCAACTCTCGGGTACGGGCTCGCCGATCTCGCGCATCAGAGCCCGGAAGAGCTCTCGATCCTCGGCCATCTGGATGGACTCGAGCTTCGTGCCGAGCAGCCGCACCCCGTACTTCTCAAAAACGCCGGCGGCCGCGAGTTGGGAAGCGAGGTTGAGCCCGGTCTGGCCCCCCAAGGTCGCAAGGAGCCCTTCGGGCCGCTCCTTGGCAATGACCCTCTCGCAAAAGTCCACGGTCAAGGGCTCGATGTAGACGGCGTCCGCAGTCTCGGGATCGGTCATGATCGTGGCCGGGTTGCTGTTGATCAGGACGACCTCGCAGCCTTCCTCCCGGAGCGCCCGGCATGCCTGGGTCCCGGCGTAGTCGAATTCCGCAGCCTGCCCGATCACGATCGGCCCGCTCCCGATGACGAGAATCTTCACTCAGCTTTGATTGTTGCACGCAGCATCCCCGCGGCCCAAACAGGAAAGGGGCCGGACGCTCGCGGCGCCCGGCCCCATTTGCCTCCCTGAAACTGGGGACTACCAGTCGCTGCCGCGACCACCGCCGCGACCGCCGCGGCCACCGCCGCCATATCCCCCGCCACCACCGCCGCTGCGGGGCTCGCGGGGCTTTGCCTCGTTCACGAAAATCTTCCGGCCATCCAGAACGACCTCGTTCATTCCTTCGATCGCAGCTGCGACCTGGTCGTCCTCAACGTCCACAAACCCGAACCCACGACCCTCGACGATGCGGGCCTGAGAAGCGCCATAGGGTGCGAACGCCTCCCGCAACGCCGCTTCCGACGTGCCGTACGAGAGGTTGCCTACGAACAATGACTTTGCCATTCCTTGATCCTTGAACGCGTTCGGGGCTGGGAAGTCTGGTTCCAGGTCTGCACCTGTGCCGGTTGTTCGCGCACCTTTCTGCGTGTCTGCGCCATTCTGACAGGTACGGATGGAAAATCGTGCGCGATAGGGATTCGTCCCTGCGAGCGGACCTAGCCAAGCACAAGCAACCGACCTGCGACCGCCCCGCCCCAGCGGGCCTCGACCACCCGCTTCACCACGAGAGACCGCCCGTTCCACGACACCGAGTCGCCTTCCACCGCGGTCGTGGCCTGGTTCACCAGGCATAGGACATAAGGGGGCACCAAGGTGTCCACGACCGATACCGGAAGGTAGAGGCGCATCGTGCCGAAGGGAGCGTGGGAGAAGACTCCCTTGGCAGGCTGGCCCGCCAGTGTGAAGGCGTCTCCGTTCCTCGCGACATGGCCCTGAACCCGCCGCTGGAGCGCGGTCACTCGTCCTCACCCGTGCGGGATCCTCCGGCAGCGACGCCAAGGGTGCCGGCAAGGAACTCAGGCGACTTAAGGAACGGTCGCAAGCGTGCATATCCTTGGGCCTTGAGCCCGCTGGGGTCAATTGCCGCCCCGCCTGCTGGCCCGAGCTCGAAGAACCCGAAGCTGAAGGACTCGACCGCGCCAGGCTCGCGGGCGAGCTGCGAGAGGAGCTCGCCGCCCACGGCCTCGATCGCTCCAAGATTCAACGTGGCCTGCAGGCCAGTGTTGCCGGTGTCGGCCAAGGGCTCGCTCCGAATGGCGAACTCCAGCATCGGCACCCATTGCGCAATGAGGTTTGCCACCAGGGAGTCGAGAGAAGAATCGGTGACCCGCGTCTTCTCCTTCACCGCAGTTACGGTGACGACGAGGCTCACGAACGGCCTCCCGCAGTCTCCGTCACACGGCGAAGGAGGGCGTTATGCTCGGCAATCGCTTCCGAGAGATTGTCCAAGGAGCCTCGGAACGAACCGATCGTCGCCTCTTGCCGCACGAGCGACGATTCCAGAAAGGCCACGAAGCGCTCGGTGGAGCGTTGCTGCTGGGCGAGCGTCATTCGCACCAACGTGAACGACGCACCGACGAATGTCGCCAAGACGGCGAGTAGCTCAGTCAAGTTCTGCATAGAATGTGGGGTGGGGGCCGTGGGGCCCCCTGGTGTCAACGTCCCTTCAAGAGCCCGCTCAACAGGCCGAAGAGCCGACGGGCCTCCTGCTCGACCAGGACCATCTCGTCTCGCAGCGCGTTGAGGTCGGCCCGCCTCATGTCCAGCAGCGCCTTTTCGAGGGAGGAGATGAGGGACCTCAATCTTCCGGCGAACTTCCGGCCTGCGACGAGAAAGGCGAGGAGGGCGCCGAGGCTCCCCCCCAAGCCCAGTGCGGTGGCCAGGCTAAGCCAGTTTTCCACCGAATGCCGCCTGCCAGAGGCCGTAGCCGACGTTGTACCGGGCCCGGATCCCGTAGAAATAGCGGTCGCGCATGAATGCAGACTCACTGCCCGAGTTGGACTCTAGCGCGGTGAACTCCACCGGGACGTCGGAGCGCTGCTGCAAGACGATGCCCTTGATCGGCCGTGTCGTGTCGAGAAGGAACCACGCGTCCTCTTGGCTACCCGTGACGTAGGGCGAGACGACGAGCCGAAGCCTCCCGCGGAAGGCGTTCACGTAGTCGGTGGGCGAAGTACCTGCCGTACCCGTGCCCTTATAGACCACGACCGGACTCTCGACGAGCTCGATCGCCTCCCACATCTTCTTCGGGCCGACCACCAACGTGTCGGGGACGACCCCAATGGGGGTGCCACTGTCGTCACGGTACCGCATCATCGCGGACATCGCGTCGGCCAGGCTCGTCCCGCTAAGCTGGGCCGTTGTCGTGTTGCTCTCGGTCGCGGCACCGAAGGTCGGGTGCGACGTGCTGAAGAAGGGCAAGCCGTCATAGCCGATGCCGGCTCCACCCGCGAGGAGCGACTCGACCACGATCTGGTGCCGGTGCTGGCTTACACGGGTCGCGAGGTCCTGAACCCGGAGCCGGATCAGGTCAATCTGGTCGTCCTCGATGGCGCGCCGATCCACCGCGATCGTGCTCTCGAAGACCTTGTCCTCGATCGTCACGGAGTATGAAGCCATGCCTTGGGGCCTGCGCTCGTCCACGAACTCGCGCATCGGCGGGGATGCACCCAGCCAGGCGTACTTCTGCACCGGTTGGGTCGTGCTCACGACCGTTGCGATCGTGTTGGCGATGCTGTCCTCGACCTGGGCCCGGTAGGCCAGTTCGAACTCGGTCTTGAGGCCGGGGAGCAAGAGGTCAGGAATGTCGGATTTGGTAAGTGCCATAGTTTGATCCTTGTACTAAACGTTGTAGTTGTCAATGCGGACGCGTACGCCCGCCTGGCCCGTCGATGCCGCCTCCACGGCGACGATCGTTCCGACCTTGTACTGGTTCGTGAGACCGACCGTGGAGACCTGAACTTCCCAATCGGTCGTGCAATAGACCTCCTTGCCGAGGTCGGACTGCACAGGCGTGTAGCCCGAAGCGGCCTTGAAGACGAAGGCACCGGCCTTGGTCGCGTTGACGCTCTTCGCGCCCGCGGCGCCCGGGGTGTTGTCCACGGTCTCGTTCGCCACGCCGACGAGCTTGAGCCCCGCCGTCGCATGGGACATCGGCACCGCCATACCCGCGGCGTTGACGCCCACTAGGGCGCCCTTGAAGACCTTGACGTTGTTGACTTTGTACGACACGACCAGTCCTGGCCGCTCGTACGTCTCGAATGATTTGCTTAGAGCCATGAGGTTTGTTGTGTGGGCGGCTACGCCGCCGGGTCGTCCTTCCTGCGAAGCGCGATCTCTTCCAAGCTCACGCCGGGAAAGTGGCGGCGATAGAAGTCGGCTTCCTCGGGCGGAAGCGCGGAGACTGCCGGACCCTTCTCGGGCACGGTCCTGGTGAACAAGGCGTGAACCGGCCCGGACTCGAGCAGGGCCCGGGCGAGACGGGAGACCGGCACTTTGCCCCCGTCGAAGCTCACGCCCTCCTCACAAGCAAGGAGGGCACGGGCATGGGGCAGTTGGGCGGGCAGTGCCCTTCCCTTCGCGACTAGGCCTTCGAGCCACTCTTCGTTCTTGGAGGCCAAGTACTGGCTTCGCTCGGACTGCCAGTCGGTCTGCCACACATGGGCGAACTCGACCGGGGAGGAGAAAAGGCGGGCCGAGGCGATTCTGGGTGAGCGGACAAGGCTGACCTCGCGAACCTGCGTGAGGTCGCTGTCGAGGCCCAAGGACAAGGACCGCGCACCCGAGCTCTCAATGAGGCCGTGGGCTTGCTCCGTCAGGGCGATCGTGCCAAAGAGCTCGTCGCCCTCGGCTTCGAGCGAGGTTAGGTATCCAATCTCGAGCGGCGACTTGGCATGCTCGATGAGAACGGGCACGGGCAGGTCGAAGTTCGCTGCAAGCTGCTCAAGGTGGGACGGGAGCACGGTCACGCCCTTGTCCGGGTATTCGCCGACCTCGAAGAGCTTCGCTCGTCGGTCCACCCAGATCGGGCTTGCCTTGAGGTACGTAGGTACTTCCTCGCCCGCGATCGCGAGCTGCTCGGCGAGTTGCGTGCGTTCCGAGTCGGACGCAGGCTCTCGCGTCCCCAGGTAACCTGGCCCCCAAGACGCTGCACGTCGGAGCCCCTCGATGGCCTCGGGAACCTTGGATTCGATGGTGTCGTTCATGTCGGTTCGTAGGGGAGGGCACCCCGACCCGAGAACGTCAACCAGCGATTCCGGAAGGGCCCAACCCATGGGGGACTCTCGACTCAAGGGCACCACGAAAAGTGCTACATTGAAGGTTCGCCGGACGGTGTTCAACCGTCCGAGGATCCCGCTTTGGCCAACGCAGCACCCACCACCACCCCCGAGCACGTCGCCAGGGAATACGCCGACCGAATCGTGCTCGAGCAACTCACCGAGCTCCACGAAGCGGTCAAGCCCGGCGAGATTTCTGACCGGCTCAAAGACCGAGGGATCGGGCTCGGCACGGTCCGATCCCTACTCTCCTCGAACCCAGAAAAGTTCGCTTATCACGAGCGGCGATGGGTGCCCGCCGCCCGCGTCGCTGGCGTTGGGCTCCCGATCGCCGAGGCGATCCGACTTGCCGCCGAGCGTTTCGGTGGCCCGATGCCCGCGCCCCTCCTCGCGCTCGAGGTTTCTCGCGTCTATGGCCTGGACACCGAGGTTGCAGAAAGGATCGTCGCTCGCATCGCCTCGAGCGACGACACCTTGCTCCTGACCAAGGACGGTCGCGTGGCGACCTCCGGCATGGTCTTCACCGCCGGCGACGAGAGCCGCGACCGCGCCCTGGCCCTGAACCAGGTCGAAGCCGATGAGGTCGAGAGGGTCGCGAAAGTGCTCGCGAAGCTCGACTGGCTCAACGGAGACGCGATCGTGAGCGCACTCGACAAGGCTGCGCCCGTAAGCGCGAAAGTGCTTGGGGCCGTGGCTTGGTGCGCCCTCAATCCTGAGGATCCGCAAAGCGAGCACCACTTCGACTGGCGCGCGTTCAACGCAGAGCTCCTCAGCGTCCCAGGGTTTGTCTACGGCGCCGACGGGACCATCTATCCCGAAACGACCGTGAAGGATTGGCTCGCAAAGGCGGCCAAGGTCGCGGAAAAGGCGAAGGCAGTGATCGAGATCGAGGACGCGGCACCGCTCGAGCTCAAGAAGGCCAACGTGGAGAAAATGGTCAAGCAGATCCTCGCAAGCAACGAGTCCGTGGCGGCGACCAGCATCTTGGAGAACGAATTCGAGATCACCCCGTCCGTGAAGACCTTCCCCGACGACCTGGCGACCGTCATCGCAGCCCTCCGGGCCGAGTCCGGGCTGCTCTGGGTGGGAGGCGACCGGTTCCGAAAGGCGGGAACGGCCGCCGAGGGGATCGAAGACTTGCCCGCGCCCTTCCTGTTCGCCAACTCCGACCTCCTTGACGAGGAGGGTGAAATGGTGGACGTGGAGCTCACGGACGACGGTCTCAGCACGTCCTTGAGGAAGCTCATCGAGCACCCGCTCGCCACAGATGTGAACGATGAGGACTACCACGCCGCGCCGAAGAACCAGCCGGACTCGATGAGGCTCGTCCTCAAGCCCATCCACCGAGAGTTGGGCACGTTCCCGCTTTCTCAGTTCCCCACGGATTGGTTCCAAGGCGAGCCCAAGATCCAGGAGCTCGTCTGGCGCACCGACGAAGGCGAGGAACACTCCTTCTGGCTCAACAACGAGAGGCGCCTCATCTTCGGTCTCATCGACCTCTGGCTCGACCAGCCCGTCGAGTCCGGCGCCGTCTTCACGCTGAGCCGCACCGAGAAGCCGAACGTCTTCGACTTTGCATGGTTGGGGCAGAACGACCCAGTGGTCTACATCAGTAGCCAGCGCATGGAGGAACTGCGCGAGATCGCGGGTGAGTCCGAAGGAAAGTCCACCTACCAAATCGTCCGCGAGGTCATCGCACACTGGCCCAAGGGAGTGGACTTCCTCACCCTACTCTGGGAGGTGAACGTCGTCCGCAGGTCCAGCCGGCGGATGCTCGCGAGCTTGCTGAGCGGCTATGTGTGCTTCTATCAAAGGAGCGGCTCCCCAGTCTGGCACTATGACCACAAGAAGGTGGACCAGGGCTTCGACAAGACGAAGCGGAAGTTCGTCAAGAAGGACTAAGAGTCCACACGGTCTCGAACCCAAGGTAGAATCCCCCCTCGCGAACCACCATGGCCAACCTGAAGTCGTCCACGAAAGACCTGCGAAGAAGCTCCGTGAAGCGGGCGAGGAACCAGAGCGTCAAGACGTCCCTGAAGACATACGCCAAAAAGGTTCGCAAAGCGGTGGAGGAAGGCGACAAGGCAGCCGCTGAGGCCGCTATGGTCGTGGCTCAGAAGCAGTTCGACAAGGCGGCACAAAACGGCGTGATCCACAAGAATCGCTCAGCTTCGCGCAAGTCGTCGCTAGCGCGGGCCGTCGCCTCGATGGAGTAAGCCTCCTACCTCGCCTCGACCGGCACACCCGGAAGGCAACCGACCGCGAAGACGTGGTCGTCCTTGTTCACGCCTTGGACCGTGTGCTTGCCCGCGCCCTCGGCCGTTTCCATCCCTTGCCAAGTCGGTGAGGTCGTCTCGCGCCAATATACGCCGTAGGACTCGCCAGGGTCGCCATCCCATTGCACGGTAGTAGAATGGGCCTGATCCCGTACGATCCGAACGTTGGTCGGAGCGGGCCCGGCCATTGCCAACGCCTCCAGCACGAGCAGGTTTGCCCGGCACACGTGCGCAAGATAGTCCTTGTCCACGAACTGGGGCAGATCCTCCTGAGTGTGTTGCCTGCTGTACTCCTCGAGTACCTCGACGAAACGGACCCCAGGGAAACCGGCCTCCACGAACGGCGTGTGGTCCCCGCCCCGACCGAACCGATCCCGACGAAAAACGAGCTTGATCCCAAACCCGTTGTCGTCCTGCGCATTCAGCCACTCGACATAACGGGCCAGATCCCGGCTTCCATGCTCTCCCTCCTCGCTGAAGACCCGCACCCTCGACTTGTCGGATTGGCCCTCCAAGTTCATGCTAGAGCCCACCGTATCGTTGTTGAGCACCCCGAGGACCTTCCATCCGGACTCCTTGGCCCGAGCCGCGAGGGCCCGAGAGCCCAAGAGCCCTTGCTCTTCGCCACTGAACGCGACGAAGACCAGCGTGTTCCGGTGCTTCTTTCCCGCAAGCAGGCGGGCACACTCCAGGGCGACCGCGACGCCGCTGGCATCGTCGTTCGCACCCGGTGCCCTGCCAGTCTTCGCGTCAGCGGCCAAGTTGAGCGAATCAATGTGCCCTCCCACGATGACCCTGGCGTCCGCCTCCCCAGGTAGCACCGCTACCACTTGCACGGCAGGAGTGTCCTCTGGAATCCGCCGCCCTCGCGGGAAGGTGAACTTCATAAGTTCGGCCTTGACCCCTGGAATCGCGTTGTACTCGGTCGCGATCCACTCGCAGGCGTCCGCAAGACCGGAGCTCAGCGAGTTTCGCGTAGGAAACGACGCGAGCTTCTCGACCGTGGCAAGGAGCCGATCGGCCGAGGGCGACGAAAGCTGGGAGGCGATCATGGCGGCTGCGAGGAACATGCCTCAGCCTACACCACTCGGCCCTCTCAGGGCTACGGGCGCAACAGATCGCGGAGGTAGAGCTCGCAGACCGGCCGATCCATGTAGTTCGTACCGATGAGCTTGCGCAATCGGTTCACGGCCACGTCTCGCTGGGTGCCACTATACAACTCATATCGCCCCCAGAAGTCGCTCCACCACTCCGCCGGTTGCACTTTGATGCCGTCATACTCGGTGACGCGGCCCGTCCGCCCCCCGGTGACCAGGCTTCCCACCGCGCTCGCTGAGGCGTAGACCAGATCAATGTCCTTCTTGATCTGTGCAACTTCACCAGGAGATACCTGTCCAGTCTCAGTCGCCTTATAGAACTGCACCGTTACGCGGATGGGGAAGCGCGGGTCGCGCTCGATCTCGTTCCCGGCCATCTCCACAAACGGGCCCTCCCACTCTCCGTGCCCGATGACCGCGTTCTCATTGGCCCTTCCCCCGGCTCCCCCCTTCATCTTCGCGGAAGCGGCGTCGGCCGCTTCTGCAGCGGGGGTTGCGGCGGAGTACCGAAACGTGCTCCGTTGCTTGAGCGGGACTTGGATGAGCATCACCATGTTCAACTGCGCCTCCGGGACGGCAACACCACCTTCTCGGATCGGGTCGCCTCCGCGAGCCTTGTAATCGGACAGTCGTTCTCCGGTGAGACTTGCCCGCTTCCCATCATCGTTGAAGAAGAGGCGCTGGCCCCAGTTCCAACCCGTGTCCACCGTGTCCCGCTGATTGTCAATGACGGTCATGCTCGTTCCCTCTCGGGTTGCCAAGATGGTCAGCACTGCCGGATCGCCGGGTTGCGATTGATAGTTGAAGAGTACCGGGTTGAACTCGGCCTTCTCCCCACCCGGGACCGGCAGGAAGCAAGCTTGCGCGCTCACGAGGACCTTACTGTCCCGCTCGGCGAGAAGAGATCTTGGCCTGCCCTTCCAACTCGCAGGGTCCGACATGTACCGGCCGGGATCGGCGAGGAAGGCGGTCAACGAGACTCGCTTGAGGGGCTCGCCGTGCTCGTTGCCCACCAAGATTCCCAGGGAACGAGGGTCCACGTCGCCCGTCAAGTCGGAGAAGTTCGGGTGCCGGATCACGGGCATGAGATACGTGCGTGGGGAGCGCCCCCCTGCGACCCGCACTTGGATCGTCATGTCGCTGATGTTGGGCCCTACCGAGGACCCTTTGTACCGACCTGTGTCCTCCCACGTGAGATTCATCAAGTTGAGGCCGCTTCGTTGTACATATCGTTGGGCGTCCGAGGCACTAACCATGTCTGCACAGCGGCGCACAACCTCTTCGAAACGGAAGTTCGACCCAACGTCAACGAAGCCTGCGAACTTATCCTGGGCAGCCACGACCGACACCGTCGCCGCCGCACCCAGAGTCGCGATCAACACGTTCCTGACACGCTTCATCCCAGAAGAGGGACGAGTTGGATCGCGCTGCGTTTCGCCTACCCTGTGTGCCTGGCCTGCTCGACCGGGTGCGAGGCCGCTTCGAGGCGCTGGCGGAGGAGCTTGGTCGCCCCGCTCGAAGCATCCTGGAGCCAGTCTTGCGCAAACTCCCCACTCTCGATCCGTTGGAGCCGTTGGCGAAGCCGCGAGCGGACATGCTCGTCCACGAGGTCCGGCCCCGCTTCATAAGCCCCAAACTCGGCCGTGCCCGAGACCGCCTCCAGCATCCCGGCGATTCCGCGCTTCTCCATCAGCTCTGCCAGCAGCCGCACTTGCGCGACGCACTCAAGATAGGCGACCTCTGCCGGATATCCCGCCTCGACCAGAGTTTCCCAAGCGGCCCGAGCGAGCCATGGCATGCCGCCGCACAGAACCGTCTGCTCGCCAAAAAGGTCGCACACCGTCTCCGCTAGGAACGTGGTCTCGATCCTCCGTTCGCAGCCGATCGCGGCCGCATACTCGTGTGCCAGCTCCAGGTCGCCAGGCTCCCGCGAGGAAACGAACGCCGGCACGCCGCCCAACCCGAACCGCTCCCGCACCGCCGTGCCCGGACCCACTGGTGAGACCAGCAGGACGGGATGGGAGTCCCCAGGGACGATCTGCCCGAAAACGATGCAAAAGCCATGGGCGAATAGCACAGCGGCATCCTCGGCAAGATTGGGTTCGATCACGGATTTCCACAAGGCCCCCATCACCTCGTCGGGCAGGCAGAGCGCGACAAGATTCGCCTCCCGGACCGCCTCCCCAAGACCGGTCGGCTCAAAGCCATCCTCCACCGCAAGCTCGAAGCCCTTGCCTTGCCGGGCGCCGACCGTGACGCGAACCCCGCTCTCTCGAAGGTTCAAGGCGTGGGCTCGGCCTTGGTTGCCATAGCCCAACACGGTGACCCGAAGCTCGGAAATCATATTCGGCAAGGCTACCAGCGACCCTAGAAAACCGACCAATTCGACCGATCTCTCCCTTGGGTCCACTCCCAAGCGATGAATTCGCTCACTCGAATCTTCCGCCAGACCGACAACCTCATCGGCCTTGGGCTCTTGCTCATGGTCGGCATGCTCGTCGTGCCCTTGCCAGAGTTCGTCCTCGACGCCGGGCTCGTGGTGATGTTCGCAGGGGCGATCGTCATTTTGCTCACGACGGTCAACGTGAAGGACCCGCTCGAGTTCAGCGTTTTCCCCTCGCTGCTCGTCGTCCAAACCCTGTTCCGCCTCGCGTTGAGCGTGGCCGCGACCAAGCTCATCCTCGGGCACGGGCATGCGGGCTCGGTGATCCAAACGTTCGGAGAGTTCGTCCTCGGCGGCAATATCATCGTCGGCTTCGTCGCATTCTTGATCCTGATGATCGTGCAGTTCATCGTGATCACGAACGGTGCGACCAGGGTTTCCGAGGTCGTGGCGAGGTTTACGCTCGACGCGATGCCTGGCAAGCAGATGGCGATTGACGCTGACCTCGCCGCAGGCTTGATTGACGAGGAGGAAGCGCGCCGCCGAAGGCTCCATGTCAAGCAGGAGGCCGACTTCTATGGCGCCATGGACGGTGCTTCGAAGTTCGTCAAAGGCGATGCGATCGCGGCCATCCTCATCATCGTCGTGAACATCGTGGGCGGCTTTGCCCTAGGCTTCATGCGGGGCGACGGCGACGTCGCGACCGTGCTAGGAACCTACGCCATGCTCAGCGTGGGAGAGGGCCTGGTCAGCCAGATCCCAGCCCTGCTCGTCAGCACGGCGAGCGGCCTCTTGGTGACTCGTGCGGGCCAAACGACCGGCATGGGTGCGACTGTCTTCGCCCAGCTCGCGGGACAATCGCGAGCACTGACCACCACGGGCATCGCCCTCGCTGGCCTAGGGTTCCTCCCAGGCTTCCCTACCCTGCTCTTCCTGGCGGTAGGAGGGGGGATCTTCGCCTTGGGCCGATCCGCGAGCAAGAAACCCCCCACCCCAGCGGGCGAGAAAAAGCCCCCCCTTGCCCAAGACCAAGCGGCCGGTGCCGTGGGCTCCATCCTTCCCCTCGTGACGGTGGATCCGCTCGAGATCGAGATCGGCTATGGCCTGACCAAACTGGCGGACGCCCGCACCGGAGGCGACCTCCCGCAGCGCGTCTCAGCCACTCGAAGACAGATCGCACTCGAGTTGGGGATCGTGATGCCGGGCGTCAGGATTCGCGACAATGCGGTGCTCCCCACCGACGCCTACGTGATCAAGCTCAGAGGGGAGAGCGTTGCGGAGGGCAAGATCGAGGCCAGCAGGCTCCTCGCGATCGGCGAGCCCGCGAACCCGGACCTTGTCCCTGGCTTCCCCACCAAGGAGCCGGTCTTCGGGCTCGACGCGCTTTGGATTGATCCCGAGATGCGCGGCCAAGCCGAGCGGAACGGATTGACCGTAGTCGAGCCAGGTGCCATGATCGCCACCCACCTGGGCGAGGTCGTCCGCGGTCATGCCGCCGACCTCCTGAGCAGGCAAGACGTGGCCGACCTGCTCGAGAACGCCAAACAGACGGACGAGGCGGCAGTGACCGATACGGTTCCCGGCATCGTTTCGCTCGGGGAGCTTCAAAAGGTCCTCCAACACCTCCTGCGAGAACGAATCCCCGTGCGCGACCTCACCACGATTCTCGAGACGGTCGCGGACTTCGCTCCTAAAGTAGGAGAGTCCGATCAGCTTGGTGAGCTCGTACGTGCCGCCTTGGGGCGAACGGTCACAAGGCAATATCTCGACAGCGACCGGAAGCTCTTCTGCCTCACCCTCGAGCCTGCTCTCGAAAGGGCGATCCAAGAGAGCATCCAACAGTCCGCGTCCGGCTCCATCCTCGCCCTCGATCCCGAGACCGTGGGCGTCATCGTCCAAGACGCCACGCAGGCCGTCGAGGAGGCCAAGGCGTTGGGCAAGTCACCGGTTCTGCTCTGCTCGGTCTCGATCCGATTGCCGCTCCGCAGGATGCTCGACCGTCACTTGCCCAAGCTTCCGCTTCTCGCCTACAACGAGGTCGCCAGCACCGCCGACGTCGAAATCTTGGGCCAGATCGGAGCAAGGCTCGGATCGGCCGCGTAGCTTGGGGTCCGGGCCCGGAGCCTTTCGTGTGATACCGTAGCCTTCGATGGTCTCCGTCCAGCGCCTCACGCGCCACTTCCAAGATCCGAAGCGCGGGACGGTGAAGGCCGTGGACGACGTGAGCTTCGAGGCAAGGCCCGGCACCGTGCTCGGAGTCCTAGGCGCGAACGGCGCAGGCAAGACGACGCTTCTCCGAACCCTCGCCACCATCCTTCCACCGACTTCAGGCACCGCAGTCATCGCGGGGCGGGACATCGTTCGCGAGCCCGAGGCGGTCCGGGGCGCGATCGGGTTCCTCAGCGCGACGACCTCGGTCTATGGCAGGCTTACGGTCCTGGAAACCTTGCAGTACTTCGGCAGGCTCTATGGCCTCGAGGAACGCTTCCTCCAGGTTCGCATCGAGTCGGTGACCGCCAGCTTCGGGCTGGAGTCCTTCCTCGGCACCCTGGGGGACCGGCTCTCCACGGGACAAAAGCAAAGGGCGAACATCGCCAGGGCCGTCATCCACGATCCGGGCGTCGTCTTCCTCGACGAGCCGACCGCTGGCCTCGACGTGGTCGCCGCACAAGGGGTACTAGAGTTCATCGAGAAGTGCCGGGACGAGGACAAGACCGTGCTGGTGAGCAGCCACGTGATGAGCGAGATCGAGAGGCTGTGCGACGAAATTGTCGTGATCCATGACGGCACGGTTCGCGCTGCCTCGACTCCGGCGAGCCTCGTCGCCGAATCTGGCGCACCGTCGCTCGAGGCCGCCTTCTTGGAAGCGGTCGGATATGAGAAGGGAGCAAGGCTGTGAGGAGCGTTTGGAGGATCGTCGCCACCAAGGAGATCCGAGAGATTGCGCGCGACCGCCGCGTCCTTACGGGCACCCTCGTCGGCCCGATCCTCATCGTCACCCTGTTCGTCTCGCTGTTCTCCTTGCTCGAGAGCAGTGTCCGTGAGCGAAAGGTCTTGGTCGCGCTCGTCGGCTCGTCTCACGTCCCCGAGGAATCCGGGGCCGAGAACCGGATCAAGTTTCAGAGCGTCGAGTCGCGCGAGGCAGGAGTGAAGCTCTTGCGCGATGGCAAGGTCAACCTTGTCCTCCAGATCCGGCCCGCACCGGGCGGGGGGGCCGACGCCGAGGCGGTCTACGATCCCGCCGAGTCGCTCTCGGAGATCGCCCTGCGCTCGACGGAACGGGCGTTCGACACCGCGAACCGCGAAGCGATGCGCGCGCTCCTCGACCGACAGGGCATAGTGTCGGCTCAAGCCGCCCCCTATCGTTTCCAGGCAACTGAGGACCGTAGGCCCGCAGGACTGGGCGCCTCATCCGTGGGCACGCTCCTCCCCTACCTCATCGTGCTGTGGGCCTTTTACGGCATCATGAGTTCGGTCACCGACCTCTTCACGGGCGAAAAGGAGAGAGGGACGCTCGAGACCCTGCTCGCCTCGCCGGGCAGCCGCATCCAACTGGCTATCGGCAAGATTGCGGCACTGTTCTTGCTCTCATCGCTCGCTGCGATCTCGACCCTCGTTGCCGTGCTCGTTCTTGGAAACACCGGGCTCCCCATGATCAAGGCAGCCTTCCCAGAGCCACCGCGCTTGAGCCTCGCCGGGGGCTCGCTCGTTCTCGTGGCCCTTCTCCCCTTCGCGGCCTTTTGCGCAACGATGACGGCGGCGGTCACGGCAACGTCGCGATCGGTGCGAGAGGCGCAGACCCACCTCACGCTCGTCAGCTTCGGCGTGATCCTGCCTGCCGTCTATAGCCAGTTCATCGGGTTCCTAGGCGACTCCTCCGCGGCCTGGATCGGTTGGACCCCGGTCTTGGGAGCTGCGGTCTCGATTCGCCAAGCCCTGCTGGGACGGCCGGACACAGGCATGGCGATCGCCTCGACTGTGGTCCACCTTTTCCTTGCCGGGCTGTTCTTCGTGATGGTCGCCAGGTCCTTCCAAGGCGATCGCCTCTTGAGAAAGTCCTAAGGCTGGGACCCAAACTGCTGCAGGCCCGCGGACTGCCGTTGCATCGCGCTCATCGCCTGTTCCATCGCAAGGAAGCGCCTTCGCAAGGTCTCCTGCCGAATCGTCAGCCTCGCCTCCATGCTCGCGATGTCCCGGTCTGTGTCCTCGAGTTGGTCCTCCAGCCGCTGGTCCGTCGCTTCCATCAAGCCGTTCACGGGGTCGGTGAGCGCGAGGAGCGCATCCACGGCCCTCGTGGCCCAGCCGACCGTGAAGCTCACCGTGCCCACGTCCCCGGTCGCCGATCCACTGTACAGGAGCTGAACCCCTTCCGTAGTGAGGTTCCCCTTCTTACCGGTCAAAAGCTGGCCGATGCCGTCTGCGGTCTCACCGTTGATGGTGCCGACAATATCGAGCGCGGCAGTGTAGTTTCCCCCCGTCTTGCCCAGCCCGGAGTTGTCAGCGGCAGGATCCAGGTCGCTCACTGCGGTGAAATCGCCCGGCGTGCCGAACCGGGCAGAGTCCAATCGGAGCGCCCCCCCCTCCACGGAGGCGACCACCCGTCCGGCCAGCCGAGTGTCAGAGTTGAGCTGACTCACCACTTGGGCAAGGCTCGACCCCGCTCCGATCGTGACCTCGATTGGGCTGTTGCCGAACACCGTCCCACTGAACGTGAGCTTTTCCGTGGCCGACCAGGGCAGAGTGGCTTGCGAGGCTGCGAGCATGGCCGCTTTCGTGGCAGCCTGGGTCACGTTCACGACATACCCGCTCGCACTGGTGCGGGAGCGGGCGGTCGCTCCCAAGAAGCTCAGGTTCGCACCCGTCGTGCTCCCGTCCACCGACATCGTGCGGCGAATCGCGTCGGGATCGGTCGAGAGCGCGGTGTCCAACGCTGCCTCGTTCAGTTCCATGGTTCCAGAACTCCCGAGGGAAAGACCTAAGGAAGCAAGGTTCCCCAGGCCGACCCCGCTTCCTTGCAACGAGAAGGTTTGGAACAGGTT
Source organism: Fimbriimonadaceae bacterium (assembly GCA_020847855.1). Lineage (GTDB taxonomy): Bacteria > Armatimonadota > Fimbriimonadia > Fimbriimonadales > Fimbriimonadaceae > JADLBH01. The sequence continues at coordinate 10,021 of JADLBH010000038.1, read as the reverse complement.
CTGCTCGACCTGGCGTGCGACGCTGTCCCCAAAGAGGGGTCCGCTCTCAAAGGTGTCGGAATCGAACGAGCTGTTCTCTTGTATGAAGGTCGTAACCCCGTTGTAGGCGTCCACAAGCTTCTTGAGTTCGTCTTTCACCGCCGCCGTGTCCCTTTCCAGGCCGATTTGGGTGGTCTTCGGAGTGGCTACATCGGCAGCAAGGAGCGTCAGCGTTACACCCTGGACAACGCCGGTCACGGTGTTGGTCGCACTCCGTTGGGCGATTCCGTCCACCGTGAACTCGGCGTCCTGGGACTGCTGCCGTATATCAAGCGGGGTTGCACGCAACACCCCGAGCTGCTGCCAAAGCGAGTCGCCGTCCGTCAGGCCAGAAGGAACCGCCGCGCCCGCGACTTCCAGGTGGTAGCTCTTGGCCGAACCGTTCGTCACCTCCACGACGGACGCCGTGACTCCGGTACCGCCGGCATTGATCTTCGACGCGATCGTCTCCAGACTGTCCACGGCGAAGTCCACTGCGACATCCTGTCCGGATATCGTCAGGTTGCCTGCCGCGCTCGAACCGATCAGCGTGCCTAAAGGGGCGGTCTTGCTCGTGAGCCCGAGCCCGCGGGCCGTGCTCGGTGCCGAAGCGTGCCTCGCCTCCAAACCCGCCCCAAACAAACCCAGCGAAGGGAGCACGGAGCCGCTCACTGGAGCGAAGGAGACCTTGGATCCCGCACCGGTCTGCGAGCCTGAGATGGACAACACCACTTGGTTCGGTCCGCCGTTCACCACCGTGGCCGAGACTTGCGCACCCGCGCGGTTGATCTTGCCTGCGATCTGCTGCAGGTTCTCGTCCGCGGTGACATCCACCTTCTTCCCATTTACGAGGAAGGAGCCCGTAAGGCCGAGCGCGTCCGAGGCCGAGGCGAACGCGGTCGAGACGAACTTCTCGCCCTGGGCGAGCTTAGAGACGGCGAGCGTGAAGCCCCCAGCCGAGGCGGTCGCGTCCGCGCTCACGGTCGCGACTGCGATATCGGAACTGGACGCCTTGATCTTCTGATACACCGAGGTTTGCTGGAGGGAGTTCACAGCGTCCCTAAAGGCGCTCACCCGGTCGCGAAGACCGCTGTAGAGCAGCTCGCGCGCCTCGATCTCCTGCCGACGCGCCTGAAGCCTGCGCAAGGGGATGGACTCCACTTGCATCAACTGGCTCACGATGGACTGGGTGTCAATCCCAGACCCCAGGCCCGAAAAGCTGACCCCCGAAAGGCTCCCCCCTAGACTCATTCTTCTCCCCTCATCTACAGGCGCACGGCCCGTACCCCCAAGTATCGGAAGCCGACGCGGCTCCCGATACCCGGCAGACTTCCTAGGAAGCCTTGAGCAGTGCCTCGCTCTCCTCGAGCTTCTTGCGCAACTGCTCGAGGGCTGAGTCGCTGTAAACTTCTGCCGAGAGCCAAGACTTGACCTTTGCGTCCCACGGCCAGACCGTCTCGGCACAGTCCGGGTTCGTCACCATGGCAGCAAGCCGGTCTCCGGCGTGGGCGCAATAGGCGACGTAGTTGTCGGCGTCGGGAAACTCGTGAGTGCGGACGACCTCGGTCAGCTTGACCGGGAAGCCCCACTTTTGGCTGAGTTGGTCCCCGAGGGTTGCGTGATCCATCCCCAAGGCCCTTTGCTCGACCTCATAGAGCGGTCGCGGCCCTCGCATCGCCTCGATGAGCGTCTCTTCGTACTCCTTCGGGAAGAGGCTGAGCAGGAAGAGCCTTCCGAGATCGGAGAGCAAGGCACCGATGAACGCGCTCTCCTGGCTCCGCTGATCAAGCCCCATCTGCTTGGCGCAGGCTTGCCCTCCCGCTGCGGCGGTCAGGCTCCACTTCCAAAACTCCGTGCGAAGCTTGGCTGTCTTTGGGTTCGGGTTGCTGAGCGCGTTCAAGACTCCGACCGTGAGCACAAGGCTCCGCACCCTGGCAAGGCCCAGGATCCCGATCGCTTGTCCGATCGAGGTCACCTGGCGGGGAAGGCCGAAGTAAGCCGAGTTCACCACCTTGAGCAGCTTGATGCAGAGCGCCGAGTCGCCAAGGATATACCCTTCGATCTCAGAAGTCGTCGCGTTCTCGTTCTCCGCAGCCTTCATGACCTGCAAGACAACGGTAGGGAGCGCGGGGAGGTCCACCATGGCTCGGCTCAGGGCGCGAATGGAGAACGGCTGGTTGGAGTTGTTGTTCATGGGCAATTTCCGATTTGCGACTTCTGCACTCACGGCGGGCGAATTCGCCCACCGACGGGGATGAGGTCGAGTTCCAGTTTCGCGGCACACGCCCGACAATCACAACCGAAGGCAGGCTTGGTGCGAGGCTAGGACTCTCCCAAACCGAATCTTCGGCGGACGCAGACCGTCTCCTTACAAAGCCTGCGCGTGGTGTGCTACGGCCAGCATCGGAAGCGGAATGTCGGGCATACTGTCTCGCAGGGGGACTATACAGAACCGTGATCCTATTTCCTTCCGTGATCGTACTCGCGTCATCGCTTCTTGCAGGAAGCATCACCGTGACCAAGCCTCAAGACGGCGACTTCCTGGGCCGTTCCAACACCGTCGGCTTCAACATTGACGGCGCGAGCCGCGAAGTGAGGGTCCGGGTCCAAGCGTTCCGGGTGCTCTCGGGCGGCAACGAGCAGATCGCGGTCACCGTGGTAGAGAGGTTCACCCCGAACTCCAATGGTCAGATCAACGGGAACATTAACCTGAACTTTGCCCAAGGCACCCCTGAGGGCCAGTACCGTATCCGGGTCACCGCGACCGAGACCGGGAACACCTACAACACTCCCGATCCCATTGACGTGACCGTGGACGTCAAAGACCCTTCCTTCCGAACCCTCAACCCGATCAACAACGCCTTCGTGAAGGGCAACGCAAGCGGCATCATCCGCATCACTGCGAGCCTCCTCGAGGCAAACGTGGAGGAGTGGCGCGTCAAGATCAACGGTGGCGACATCCCAGGCAATAGCGGATCGTCCGAGAGCGTCTCCGTGAACTGGGACACCGACGGCATCACGAACGACGGCAACCAGGCCATTGACATCACCGTGGACGACCTCGCCGGGAACTCCGCGAGCCGGGGCCTCACCGTCACCCTGGACAGAGTCAAGCCGAGCAGCACGATCCTGACTCCCACGAACAACTTCCAGCTCAGGGCAGGCACCCACCTGCCCGTAGGCATCGAGATTGCGGACCAGTTCGCGAACTCCGTCGGCCTGACCGGGATTGACGTCGTGGCCCGGAGGCTCAACGGAACCTTCATCACTAGGGTCGCGAGACGGTCCGCCAACTCCAGCGGGAACAACTTGAGCTGGGTCGGACGGCTTCGGTGGCGAGACTCGCTCCCGAACGACTTCAAGATCGTGGTCACAGCGATTGACAAGGCAGGCAATCGGGCCGTGGTTCAAGAAGTCAGGGTGAAAGTGGTCCGCTAGTCTGCGACTGGAGCACGGGTAGAATCGTCCTAGCAATCGAAGATCGTTACGAGGACATAGAATGGCAAGCCAAGGATGGATGCGGACAGCGCTACTCGCGCTCTTGACGGTTGCAGGGGCCGGAGCATTTGCTCAGATCCCTGACCTCCTCAATGCACTCGATGCAGGAGGGCGATCCATGGGGGCGGGAGGAGCGACCGGCGTCACCGACGCTAACACCCTCTCCACATACCACAACCCGGCAGGCCTCGCCTTCGTCCAGTCCCCGACGTTCTCCATGTCGGTGCGGAACATCCCCGAGTCCTCCAGCCGAATCGGCGGGAACTTCAACGACCCGCTCATGGACACCGACGAGTTCGTCGGTGCCCGGAGGCTCAGCCACCTCGGCTATGCGATGCCGATCAAGGGCGGCACCCTAGGCTTCTCCTACACGCTCGGTGGCGCGATCCGGGACGACCGCATTGGCAACAACCTGATCAACGGCCTCACGAGTATCCGCAACTATCAGGAGCTGATCCAGTCCCAAGTTGACTTCTTCACCGTCGCTTACGGCAAGCGGAGCGGCTCCTCGAACTTCGGTGTCGGCATCGTGATGGCGAACCGATACATGAAGAACCAGCAGAGCTATCAGATCTTCGATGCCGGGAACAACAACATTGGGAACGTGAACACGGACGTTGCCGGCAACGGCACCGGCGTCGGCGCGATCATCGGCATCCAGTCGAACGCAGGGAACGGCAACACCATGGTGGGCGCCAGCATCCGGACGCCGATCAAGGTGAACGGGGGCCCGAAGGGCTTCTTCGACACGATCCCTGGGCGGGCCAGCTTTGGCGTAGCCCAGCGAACCTTGGGACATGGCGACGACTTCCTCGTCTATGGGCTGCAAGCGGATTGGTTCTTCGGCGGCGACAAGGGCGGCATTCTCCCGCGCAAGGATGTGCTCGCCCTGGGCGGCGGAGCCGAGTACAACTTCCACCGCTGGAACGCGCGCTTCCCCGTTCGGCTGGGTTACCAGAGCGTGCCTTCCGGAGGCAACGCCTTCACCAGCCGGAACGCATTCACGTTCGGCTTCGGCTATAGACCCAAAGAGTCTGACTTTGCACTTGACCTGAACTTCGCGGTGCCGTCCAACGGCGGGCGCATGGACACCGGGCTCGGAGTGACCTACCGACTGTCCAAGTAATGCGGGCACATACCCCAATGAACATGAAGAGAATTTCCGGACTCATCGTCCTCGCCACCCTCGTTGCACCGACCCTCGCCCAAGCCCAAAACTGGGCCGACGCCTATGCTCGCGGGCTCACTGCCTTTGGTGCTCGCGACTACGCCGGCGCCAAGGCCGCGATGGCGGAGGCGATCGCGCTCCGTCCCGAGGACCAGTCGCAACCGACCACGCTCCCAGGGTCGCTCACTGAGCCCGTGAAGTGGCGCGGGGGCTCCCCATACTCTCCCAACTTCGCCACCGCCTATGCCACCTATAAATTGGCGCAAGCGGCCCCTGAACCGAACAAGGCGGGGCTCATGACCGAGGCCGTGACGGGATTCGAGACCCTTTTGGCGAAGAACCAAGGGAGCGACGCAGCCTACTACTTCCTCTATCAGGCCTACGGCGAACTCCGCCGGATTGACAAGCAGCGGGAGATCGAGGCCGCCATGAAGCAGTCGGGCCAGCTCCCGTGGAAGGTGGATACGAGCTACGTCACCCCCGAAGAGGCCTCGGGGATCGCCCTTGCCACCGGGGCGAAGAGCAACAAGCCGAACGTCGTCGTCGCAGGGGCCGAGACCACACCGGGGGGACGGGTCGCCACCACCCAGCCCGAAGCCGCCACGAGCACCTCGCGAGTTCCCGTCATCCCCACGAAGTACGCCTTCCTGATCGGAAACTCAGAGTCCACCGATCCCAACAACAAGGTTGCCTTCGCCGCAGCGAACGCACAAATGATACGGGAAGCCCTCGTCCAAAGCGCAGGGTACGACGAGGCCAACACCGACATGGTTCTTAACGGGACATCGGAGGCGATCCTAGCCGCCGCGAAAGCCCTCGCGGACAGAATGCCCGACGACGCGACCATCTTCATCTACTTCGCCGGAACCGGCGTCAACGTGGGTGGCAAAGACTACTATGCGGGGATTGATGTGTCCGGACCCACCGATACGTCCAAGATGGTGGCAAAAAGCGCTATCTATCAAATCTTCTTGAACAAGGGCGCAAAAATCTTCGCGTTCAACGAGTGCAACCGACCCATCAAGGAGGGCCGCTACTTTGGTCAAGAGGACCCCCTCGTTGGCAGGATCGCCCAAAGCCACGCCACCGTCCCTGGCGGGACGGTATACGGCCTGGTCACGTCGGGCCGAGAGGTCGGCTCGTTCGCCAAGGCGATGTACGACGTGCTCACCGAGTTCCGATCGAACAGCGTCCCCATCATGGAGTTCGGCTGGCAAGTGTTCAATAGTTTGCGGGGTGCATCCCCTGGAGGAGTCGGCGGCCAGAGCCGACAGACACCGACTTTGCCCGGGGTCTTCAACATGGCCACCGATGCAAAGTTCTAACCCTTGGCTCCCGACAACAACGAGAAAGACTACGCTGCGCGGAACGTAGCGGCGGTTCACACCCTCGCGGGAAGGTACGCCGACCTCTACCTTCGCGATTTTCTCATCGGCCCGATCTCCAGGTTCGCCAAGGTCGAACCAGAAAAGGAAGCGGTACTCGGCGTGCTCCATTCCCCTTTCCAGACCCTTGGGGCCTTCTTCGGCCACTATGCCTTCGCTAGGCGCGGGCGAGAAAGGGAAGACGTCGCGTCCGTCGCAACCACTGCCCTCGCACGAGCCGCCGAGCGTATCGGGGAACAGACCCTGATCGAGTCTGAGGACGCAGCCCAGCTCTGGGCAGAGTTTGTCGCGGTCTGTGAGGAGCGCGGGCTCAAGCCGCGCGAGGAGCAAAACCGAGGCACCGTCCAAGGGATCCTCGAACTCGCCCAAGAGATCCACAGGCTCTACCCTGGCACCTCCCTGGCCACATGGATCGTCAAGGGGCTTCGGGAGCACCAGGTCTTGGAACCGGAGTACGAGCGAATCGTGGACATCCGCGGGATCGGGCCCAAGGCAGCCTCGACCTTCGTGCGTGACACTGTGGTCCTTTTCGATCTCGAAGAACTCGTCTCGCCCGCGGAACGCATCTACACTCTCGCCGTGGATCGCTGGCTCCGCAAGATCCTGCCACTCATTACGAACGAGCCTGGGCTCGAAGACGTCCCCGACTGGATCGTCGCGGGCAAGGTTGCGAAGTACACCCGACTCGCAAAAGCCCCTGCGAGCCGGTTCGATATGGGCGTCACCTTCTTCGGCCAGCGGATCGTTGTCCGTGAGGACCGGTTCGAGCGAGAGTTTGCGAGACTCACGGAGTCAAATGGCGGAGATAAGGCTCGGCTAGTCTGAGACCGTCGAGCGTCCAGTTCGGGACCCACTCCATCGCCACCGAACACTCGGAAAGTATCAAGGCGGACAGCCCCCCGGTCGAGACCACGTGGGCCGGTCCAAGCTCCTTCTTGAACTCAAGGACCAACCGATCTACTGCCCCGGCATGCCCGACCACCACCCCGGAGCGCAAGGCGGAGCCGGTATCTCTGCCGATCACCACCGCGGGCCTGTCCAACGAGGCCGCCGAGAGCTGTGCCGCCTTGCTCGCAAGAGCACCCATCATCAGTTGAGGGCCAGGGAGGATCGCACCTCCAAGATAGCGCCCCTCACCGTCAATCGCGTCTAGCGTCGTGGCCGTTCCGATGTCCACGACGATACAAGGTAGCTTGCCAACCTCTTTCGCATGGAGCGCGTTCGCGATCCGGTCGGCGCCCACGCCGGTTGGCGGGTGATAGAGGACTTCGATCCCGACCTGCTGGCCGGAGCGAAGGAAGACCGGACCGGGCATCCCCAGGGTCTCCATGGTCGCACCCCAAACCCGATCGCTCTCTGGCACCACCGAACAAACCACCACCGAAGACGCATCGGCAAGCCGAGCACCGGCTGTATCCGCTCGCGAGTGAAGGATTGCGGCCCATTCGTCCGCAGTTCGACCGATCCGGGTCGAGATGCGCCAGACGTGACGCCACACCCCGTCCCACCCACCCAGGACGGTCTCGGTGTTCCCAATGTCAATCGCCCAGAGCATGGGTGAGCTCGACCCTTCCAACGATCTCTCCTCCGTGTCCGGCGACCACTGCGTCCACGATGCCCTGCACGGCCCGATCGCGGATCGCTTCGTCCTTGCCCTCCGCCATCACCCTGAGCATGGGCTGAGTCCCACTGGCCCGAACGTTGACCCTGCCCTCATCGGCCAAGGCCTCGCGGGCACCGACCACGGCTGCCACAACATCCTCGCTCGCCGCGACTTCCTTCGCACCTCGCACCTGCACGTTCACCAGCAACTGCGGCCACGGCTCGTAGCAGTCATACGCCTCCGTCATCGTTCTGCGAGAGATCTTCAAGACACGGAGAAGTTCCAAGGCGGTCACGAGACCATCCCCCGTCGGGGCATGGTCTGTGAACACGATGTGGCCGCTCTGCTCGCCCCCGATCTTGCCCGCAAGCTCGCGCAGCTTGGCGCTCACATGCTTGTCCCCCACGTCCACGCGCTCCACTTGGACTCCAAGGCCCTGCATCGCGCGCTCGAACCCAGTGTTCGTCATCACAGTTCCTACGATCACGTGAGGGTCAAACCTGTGGCTCTTTGACCAGTGAGTGGACCAGACCGCCATCGTGCGGTCGCCGTTCACGAGCCGCCCCGTGCCGTCGCTGAACACCGCCCGGTCGGCATCGCCGTCAAAGCTGACCCCGACGTCTGCGCCGGTTTCTTGGGTGAGCCGTTGGATCGTCACAGGATGGGTCGCGCCATATCCGGCATTGATGTTGTCGCCGTCCGGCTCCGCACCTACAAGAGTGACCTCGGCACCGAGCTCTCGCAAAACCCGAGGCGCGACGTTGAACGCCGCCCCGTTCGCGCAGTCCATGCAGATCCTCATGCGCTGTAGGTTCTCGGGAACGATGGAGACGAGCCACTGGACATACTCGTCCACAAACTCGCAACCGTCCGTCTCGAAGCCAATCCCGCTGCCGATCGGCCGATCCTCCCGGCTAGTCAGGTTCGCCAGAACGAAGTCTTCCACCTCTGAGCCCGCTTTGGCACCATCGGCGCCGAAGAGCTTGATGCCGTTGTCGGGGGCCGGATTGTGGCTCGCCGAGATCATCGCCCCCATACCGCATCCGGCTCGGCGGGTCGCCCACCCGACGCAACCGGTCGGGACGACCCCCAGTTGAAGCGTGGACACCCCGGCACTGTTCAGGCCCGAGGAGAACGCCATGCCTAGCATCGGACCGCTTCGGCGAGTGTCCGCACCGATCGCGACCAAAGGGCTCAAACCGCGCTCGGCGATCCAGGCACCGACGCCCAACCCCAGCGAAAGGGCAAATTCGGGCGTCAGCTCGCGATTCGCGAGGCCGCGGACGCCGTCCGTTCCGAACTTCAGGCTCACCCGACCCTCGATACCTTGACTTTCGCCGCGCGCACCACTCGGTCGTGCAAGCGATACCCCGTGCTCACCTCCTCCGCCACGCGCTCCTCCCCGTCGCCTGCGCCAACGACGGCGATCGCCTCGTGAAGCTCGGGGTTGAAGCGCTCGCCCACGGCCTCGATTCGCTGCACGCCGCTCGCCTCCAAGGCCGCTTGAAGTTGCCTTTCGAGCCCGGCCAATCCCGCAAGCACGGAGTCTACGCTTGCACCGCCCGAGAGCATCTCTTGGGCGCGGGAAAGGTTGTCGAGCAAGGGCAGGAGCCGTTCGACCAAGGGTTGCACCGCCATCTTCAGCTCTAGTTCCGCCTGGGAACGCATCCTGCGCTGAACGGTCTGGGCCTCGGCTAGGGTCCGAAGAGCCTGTTGCTGAAGCTCGCTCACCTGGGAGCGGAGCCGCTCGATCTCTTCGTCACGTGGGTCCTGAGCGGGCTCGGCCTGCGCCGTGGGCGGATCAAGCTCGACGCCCGGCTCCGTCCCAGTCAACTCGTCCAAGTTCATTCTTGGATTGAATTGTACCGACCACTCCGTGCCTGACCCAGGAAGTCAGTCTCGGCCCCGACTCGTTCGCGCAACAACCCGGATCGGAGTGCCCTCAAAGTCGAACTTGGACCGCATCGTGTTCTCCAGATAGCGGCGATAGGAGAAGTGGAGAAGGCCCTCGTCGTTGCAAAAGAGCACGAAAGTCGGCGGACAGGCAGAGGGCTGCGTCGAGTAATAGATCCGAAACGCCCTTCCTTTGCGCGTGAGGGGCTTCTCAAAGATCGCATCCTGGACCGTTCGATTCAAGACGCCGGTCGAGATCCTCCGGTGCCAGTTCTCGTTTGCTTTGAAGACCGCGTTCATCACCCCTTGCAGTCCCGCGTCGTTGAGCGCAGAGGTGAAACGAACCGGCGCATATCCCGTCTCGGGGATCTCGTCCTGCACCTTTCGAGTCGCCGTCTTCTTCGCAGGAGTGCTGTTGCCAAGATCCCCGGTAGGCGGTTCCACGAGATCCCATTT
>JADLBH010000037.1 GCA_020847855.1 Fimbriimonadaceae bacterium | reverse complement strand
GTCGTCGAGCGGTCGCTCAGCGAAGACCAAACTCCCGGCGATCGGCTCGCGCTCGAGGTTCTCCTCGTCGAAGGCGGACCAAGGAACGGTGAGCTCGGCGCTCCCGGCAAAGCCGTCCACGAGGGCCTCCCCGCGGAAGCGGGCGCGACGACGGTCGAACCCGATCTCATCAAAGTTTGCGCTAACCGGGAAGTCCACGTTCGTCCCGTCCTGGTCAGTGAAACCAATGACGTTGAGCAACATGCTCGCTTGTGCCTCGGGCGAGTCCACCGTCCCTCCGATGACCGCGGTCATGCTGTCCAGGGTCCCCCGCACGTTTGGCGCGTCTGGGACGAGAGCCGTGAGCGTAGCAAGGTCGAACTTCGTAAGCTCGATCTGGCCCTCGATCGTTCCTTGCGCATCGTAACGCCCAAGAGCGACGAGCGCACTGTCCCCAGACCGCCAGTCGAGCGAAACGTCCTCCCAAGCACCCTGGGTTCGCTCGAAGCCCGCTGACAGTTCACCAAACTCCCGACCCCGGATCTTGAGCCCGGTCAAGCTGAGCTGTCCGCCGGTGATGTCAGGATCGTCCACTTTGCCCCCGATATGGCCGCTCGCGAGGAGATAGCCCTCACTTTGCCGGATCGCAGCTTGGAGCGCGCTCGGCAAGTCCCGACTCCACCGCGAAGTGGCAACGACGAATGTGTCGAGGGCGATATTGTAGGCACTGAGGTCGGCTTCAAGCGTCTGGCTGTCCAGATCGAGCATCACGTCACGAAGGTCCATATAGCGGTCCAACGTGCCGATCTCCACCTGCCCCGACACCTTGCTCCCCACGAGGGCCACCTTGCCGGTTCCCGAACCCAGGAGTGAGTCGTTGAACATGAAATCTTGGATGGACACGCTCGCCTCGCCGCTTCGGACGCCGTCGGGCCCAAACCGGGCTGAACCCTCTCCGCTGACCCGCCCCCCTAAATCCATCTCCTCACGGGACACGCCTGCCTCGCCTAAGTCGGCTTCGTCGAGTTGGAACGTCGCGAGGCCCGTCTGCGCGCTCCAGTCCATTTCGGCGTCGCCCGAAAGTGCGCCGCCACCCAGCTTTGCCTGCAATCCCTGGATCTGGACCCGGCCATCTGCCAGTGTCGCTTGGGCGTTCACGTCGCTGACCGTGACCTCTCCTAGGCGGATCTTGTCGGCACTGGCACGGGCACCCAGAGTAGGCCGCTCCAGCGTTCCCCCGATCCACCCGTCGCGCAAGGAGACCAGCCCGATCACGCGTCCATCGGAGACCGCGGAAAGCGACCCCTCCGAGTAGTCGAACGAGCCTGACAACGCACCCCCGACCGATCGCCACGAGATGTCTCCAGTGGCCACCCCGTTCGCGACCGCGGCCTTCGCGCCAAAGACGAGGATCTCGTCGGGCGTGCCGGAGACCCGACCCGAGGCGAGGGGGACCGCAATGTCCCCAATGCGACCGTTCGTAAGCTCGACCGTCCCGGTCGCCCTCCAATCGGCGAGGGTCCCCGTCAAGGCACCCTGAGCGCTCAGGGTCCCTGATCCCACGTCCGTGTAGTCCTCTACCGCGATCCCGGTAGTAGCAATCTCGATCCTCCCACGCCCGCGGGTCAGAGGTAGTCGGCCGTTCGCGGCCGCGACCGCGCCGCGGCTTCGCACCACGGCTCGCTGGAGGTCGAGCACCTGGCCCGTCAAGCTCCCTTGAAGACTGAAAGAGTCCATGGGAAACGCGGTGCCCCCGCGAGGCGAGTAACGCCCTGCGCCGCGTGCCAAGAAGCTCAGCTCGGGTCGGCTTGCCTTGCCAGAAACGAGGACAGTCGCTTCCATTGTTCCGTATAACTCCAGGCGGCTATACTTGTTGATTACGTTTTGGATCGAGATGCGCCGCCCCGATGCGTGACCGCGGATGCGATCCTCCGAGGGCACGATCGCGAGCGCACCAGCGACCGACTGTCCGTGCCACAAGCCCGTGACGCCACCCAAGACCAAGCTCTGCCCGTCCCAACCAACCCTGCACTGGAGGTCCTGGAGCTGCTCACCTTGAGCTTCCAAGCGGTGTGCGGAGACTCCTCCCCCGAGCCGCACTCCCGCCGAGGAGACGGCGACCGGCCCAGAAAAGCGGACACCCTCGGCGCTCATATCCCGCGGGAGCAGGTCGCGGAGAGGCTTCCAGGCCAGGTTCGTCCTTGCCAAGGCGATCCGTGCATCCCCCGCCAGGGTGAACTGCGTCCCAAGCCCGATCGTCCCCGCGAACCCCACTCTCCGACCTCCCTCCAGGGAGGAAAGCTCGACCCTCGCCCGGTTCAAGTCGCCCACAACCCGGGTGCGGACGTTCGCGCGATCCAGCCATACCGGGTAGCTCAAGCCGTCACCCTCCGCGGAAATCGAGCCGCGAACCCCCCACTCGCCACGGGCACCCTGTCGGGATGCCTCCATCTCGCCACCCAGGACCAAGCTGGTTGCTTTCAGCTGGCGCAAGTCGAACTCGGCCGTAGCTGCGACGACGCGGCGCAAGGCAGGAAGAAGGCCCGTGGCGTCGGTCGCAGGCTGGTCGAGCCAGAACCAAAGGGAGCCATCCGTCGAGCCTTGGTACGCAAACCGGCCCTCGGGCGACCGGTCGAGCAAGACCGCGCCTCGGCAGTAGGTGTCGTCAGGCCCTTGGGAGAACGAGACGCCACGAACCTCCAAGGGCACCGAGAGCCGGGGCCCTTGAAACCGGTCCACCCATGTGATTCGCGCCACGCCCACCTTCGCCTCCAAGAGCGGTGCCTTCTCACCCGGCTTGCCCTGGGGGACGACCTTGGTGACGTTCAGATCGCCGCGCGCATCGCGTTCGAGGGTGACCTCCGCCTCTGCAACGGTCACGAGCAGGGCCGGTCCTCCAAGGTGAACCTGGATCTTTCGACCTCGTGCGAGCTCGGGCCCACCCTTTTCGCGCAATGTGGCCCGCCCGACGAGGATGCGGCCACCAATAGGGTCGAAGACTACGTCCTCGCCTCTGGCGATGAAGTCGCCCCCAGTCCCTTGGTAGGGCAGCTCGATGGGCACGCCGGGCGAGGCAAGGACCGAAAGACACGAGCGAAGATAGGCGACGCACCATGCCGCCATGAGCATCACCGCCACCCAGCCCGTGAGCGCGACCAACCCTCGCAGCCCGAGCGACGCGAGCAACCGGTGAGCATGCCTCACTCGGCCAGAGCGACGCTGATCCCGACCCGATCCAAGCGATCCTTCATCACTTTCTCACTGAATGCGACGGCATTGTAGGAGCTCCGCACGAACGGTCCGCTCGCGACAAACTCGAACCCCATCCCACTGCCGATCTCTTCGTACTCCTTAAAGACGTCCGGATGCACGTATTCGATCACGGGAAGGTGCCTCATCGTCGGGCGCAAATACTGACCGATCGTGACCGCGTCCACCCCAGCGTTCCGCAGGTCGCGAAGCGTTGCGATCACCTCGTCCTTCGTTTCCCCGAGCCCGAGCATGATTCCCGACTTCGTATAGATTCCGGGGTACTCCTGCTTCACCCACTGGAGCAGCCCCATCGTCCGCTCGTACTTGGCTTGGGGCCGAACGATGGTGTGCAGCCGCGCGATCGTCTCGATGTTGTGGTTGTAGATTTCCGGTCCGGCCTCGCACACCGTCCGGATGCACTCCTGTTTGCCCTTGAAGTCCGGGGTCAGCACCTCGACGATCACGTGGGGGATCTTCTCGTGCAAGGAGCGGATCGTATCGGCGAACTGGCCCGCGCCCTCGTCGGCGAGATCGTCCCTGGCCACACTCGTCACGACGACGTGCTTCATCCCCATGTCCAGTGCCGCCTGGGCGACATTCGCGGGTTCGTCGGACTCGACCTTCAGCCCCCGGCCGACCTTGATCGCGCAAAAGCCGCAGGAGCGAGTACACGTGTCGCCCAAGATCATGAAGGTCGCGGTCTGCTTGCTCCAGCACTCGGGCAGGTTGGGGCAGCGAGCGCTCTCACACACCGTGTGCAGGTGCTTCGAGCGCATCATGCCTTCGACCTGCTTGATTGTGTCCGGGCGAGGGAGACGGATCGTCAACCACTCCGGGAGCCGCTGCGCCATGGCGATAGGTTACCGTTGCCACCAGGAAGTATCCAGGTCAGCGCTGGTCGAGACGGTCAATCTCGCTCTCGGCGGTCTGGATCATCTTGAGCTCCGAGATCGCCATGTCAATCGCCTGGGCCGACTCGCGGCCGGGCCCCCCGCCTGTGATCGTGAGATTAGCGTTGGCCGACTCGACCTCGGTAGCGAGACGGCCCATGTCGCTCGCTACCTCGAGCAGTCGCGGCACCACGGTCGGCGCGTTGGGGCTACGGTGTGAGTACTTCGTCCAATCCGACTTCGTGAGCTCCTTGAGGCCGTGCAGCGCGCTGGAGATTTCCAAGGAGAACAGGTCGTGTACGGCGTTGGACACTTCTTGCTCGCGGCTTGTCTCCGCCTTGCCTACGCAAGACTCGGCGAGCACGAGGGCCTCCGCCATTCCCAGCTCAGCCGCCCTCCGACCCTGACCGCGAACCATCTCCCAGTGGCTGGGAACGTCCCGTTCCCACGCAGGCCCGCTCAAGGCAGCGCGGATCCGGTGCCAATGGTGTGCGCACGCTTCCAAGGCGAGCAGCGCCCGAGCGTCCACGTCTCTCAGCAACCTTCCCGACTGGCCCAGCTTGGCGAGCCGTGCCGCGGACAATCGTCCTTCGTGCAGCCGGGGATCGCGGTTCGCCACTACCTTGGACGAGGAGAACCAGGCCCATGCCGTGCCCGCGACCAAGACGGCGTTGCCTACGATCCAGCCCGTGAAACCCCCGGCGACCAGGTTTCCGAGGACGCTCGCGACCACGGTGGCACCGAGGGCGATCGCCAACCTGGGGCCCGCCGTCCGCAACGTCCCACCGAAAGAGTCGCGCTGAGTGGCCTCGAGATAGTTCACGAGGGCCGGGATTTTTCGCGCCGCGGATCGCAATGACATCGCTGAAGGACTATACGCACGATTCGGGATCTCGGTTGGGAGGGTACAAGGACTCCGTGACCTTGGTTGACACGCACTGCCACTTGAGCGACGTGCGCGCCTTCCCCGATCCGCGCCTTGAAATCGAAACAGCGCTCTCGGCGGGGGTTCGACGCATGGTGACGATCGGGATTGATGGGGATTCGAGCCACGATGCAGTTCGACTCGCTGAGCGTCACGAGGAAGTCTATGCAACGGCGGGATGGCACCCCAACCATGCCTCGGACTACAGCGCCGCGGGATTGCAGGAGATCGAAGCGCTGCTCGCCCACCCGAAATGTGTCGCCCTAGGTGAGATCGGGCTAGACTTCTACCGAGACCATGCCAGCCGAGACGACCAAGAGCGGGCCTTCCGAGACCAGCTCGCCCTCGCCTTGGACGCTCGCAAGCCGGTCGTGATCCACTGCCGAGAGGCGTATTCGGACCTCCTGGCGATCCTCGAGGAAGGCGCGGCCCCACCTCTGATTTTCCATTGCTTCAGCGGCGACGCGACCGACCTCCGCAGGGCGCTGGATCTTGGGGGTTGGATTGGGGTGGACGGCCCGATCACGTACAAGAGCGGCGATCCATTGCGACAGGTCCTCTACCAAGCCCCCATGGACAAGCTCCTCGTCGAAACCGACGCGCCCTACATGGCACCGGAGCCCCACCGAGGCATGACAAACCGGCCCGCCTGGGTCACCTACGTCAACGCGGGCCTCGCGCGCGTCAAGGGCCTCACCGAAACAGAGACCGCGCTGGCGACGACGACGAACGCCCTTGCCGTGTTCGGGCCTTTAGGGCTCTAGAGGCCCCCGCCGTCCCCGCCGGTGGTCGGTGGGGGAGTCTCCGTTGGTGGTTGTTCGACTTCGGGCTCGGGCGGCGGGGTTTGTGTGCCGCCCCCCGCCTCGTCCCGAGGCGTTTCCGGTTCCGCTTTCGGCTCCTCCGGCTTGGGTTTCTCCGGCTCGCGTCTGGGCCTTGCCCGTCGCCGTGGCGCGGGCTCGTCCTCCGACTCTTCCGCCTTGGACGGGGTCACCTCGACCTCCACTTGGGGCACACCGGCTTGCGCCGGTTCCGAATCCGTCACTGGATCCGGCTCGACCTTAGCCTCTGAGCCTCCCAACCGCCGAGCCAGATCGTCCACCTTGGCGTTGAGAGCGGGTACGGTGCCAACCCTGGGCCCAATCACGTTGTAGCCTAAGGTAAAGAGTATGGCTGGCACGAGGAGCCAGATGAACGCTCCCCAAAGAACTCCGTGCCACCAAGGTTTCTGCGGCGTGTTGCGCATCGTCGCGGTTTCGATCCCTCCGCAGATACTATTGTGGCGCACAAATCGCAAACTGGAATGAAAGGCCCCTCAGTGTCGCTTGAAACGTATAGCTTTGAAGCCGAAGTACTCACCGTATCGGGAGTAAGTCCCGGTCATTCCCAACTGGCCCTTGCCTCGGAGGGTCAGTTTCGGCCCGCCGAGTTTGGGGTGGTCGTCTTGGAAAACGACCTCATCCGTGCCGCGGTCTGCCCGGAGCTCGGCGGTCGGCTCATCGCCTGGAGGGATCAAGCGGCCGGCAGAGACCTGATCGCGATGCCGAACCGGATCGAGACCGAGCCCGGAGGGGTCCGTGCGAGGATCTGGCGACACGGCCTCGCACTCGGGCTGGGAGGGTCCGATCGCGCCAACTCGCTCGGCCCTGTGGCCTGGTCCATTCGGGAGGGCGAAGGAGCCTCGGGCCATGCCGCTCTTTTCACCTTCGAGATCGTGATCGAGACTGGCCTCAGCGTCACGGTTTGTTGGGCAGTACCCGAGGATCGGTGCGAGATCCTCGTGCAAGTCAAGGCGACGAACCGAACCTCTTCCCCGGAGCGGTTTCGCCCGGTCTGGACTCTGGGTGGCGAGTGGGAGTCCTCGCCCAACCCTGAAGGCGTGAGCCTCTACGCTCCCGGCACCGATCTTGCGCTTCAGGTACGGGGTAGCGTGGGTGCCGATGCCGGGGAGGGTTGTCAGATCCTGACTCCTGGTTGCAGGGAAGGGCTGGTGCTCGGCCCTTGGCAGACCACGGTCCACACTCTTCGCCTCTTGCCGCTCGCCGGTCTGGGAGCACCCTCTGCGGTGGGCAGCGACCTCGCGATACGGGTGGAGGGCAATCGCCTGGTCGCAAGGTCGGCAAGGCCCGGGCCCGCGACCGTCACCGTCGCCTTAGACGATGCTTCGTGCCATGAGGCGACGGCGGAAATCGGCACAGGGCTGCTGGACACCGATCTGCCACGCCCGGTCGCCCGCGTTCGGGTCGAGCAATCGGGCTCCGACGCGCTCGAGTGGCCCGATCCCCGCCCAACCCTGACGGCTCCTGTGACATCGGGAGCCTCTGCCGCGTGGGACGGCCCGCAGCCCGACACCGCGGAAGCGATGCTGCTTGCGGGCACCCTCACCGAGGCAACGGCCGGTCTGGAAGGCCCCTGGAACGCGATGAGGGCGGAGAGCGCCTTCCGGGATCGAGACTTTGCCACCGCGCGAGAAGCGTGGGAGGAGGCCCTGAATTTCCTCCCAGAGAACGAGTGCTTGTGGTGGGCGCTCGCCCGTGTCCAGGCGACATTGGGCGAGGACAATTCCCAAACCCTTGCCAATGCCCACTTCCTCAGCCCGCTGGAACCTTTGCTCCGAGTCGAGGCCTTCCTGTCGACCCCGATCGCGGAGGGTCGGGAGCCCTCGCCGTTGCTCGGGCCTTTGGTGAAAGACCCCGACTCCCTTCTCGACGCCCTGGGCAGGCTTCTCGATCTTGGTGACCGGGAGTCGGCGGCGCGTCTCTCGGAGGAGGCACTGCGGCACGTCGAAATCCCGCTCGTCCGATGGCTCCTAGCGTGGAACCTGCTCACCGGAGCCCGGATGGAGGCGGAGGCGGCGCATCACGCCGCGCTCGCGGCCGCGCAAGCACCTGCACTGCCGCTTCCGTGGCGGCGGTTGGAGCGCCAAGCCGTCACGGAGACGGTTGCTCGGTTCCCTAATCTTACCGGGGCTCAACCGTGGCTCGATACGCTGGCTTGAGCCTTGCGAACCCGCACCGTGTAGTGGTCCGTGAGCACGAACTCCAGGTTGGCCGCCTTGACGAGAACGCTCAAAGCCTGGCGTAGCGGCGTCGCGTTGAAGACCGCGTCCACCTTCACCCTGGGCACGTTCTCGTCAATCTCGATCATGACGTTCGTCTGCCGAGACATCTCGCCAAGAAGGGTGCGAAAATCGGTCATCATGAGCTTGACGGTGACGGGCTGCTCCATGTCCTTCTCGCCCAACTTGCGCACGATCTTTGGGGTCGGGACGGCGGCGGGTAGGTTCGTCTTCTTCCGGTTCACGAAGTACACACCGTTGTCCTGGGTCGCTTCCAGGCCCGCGGTGGCGCAGATCAATTCCAGCGCCTCTTGAAACTCCACGTCCCGAAGCGAGAGGTACAGTGTGAACCGTACGCTGGGCTCGAGCACGAAGCTCTTCTTGGATTGGTCAAAGAGGTCGAAGAGGACGTCCCTTACGTCCCCGCCCTTGCTCGCGACCGTGATTAGACCCGTCTCCTTCGAGGTGACGACGGGTTGGCCGTCCTGCTCATAGATCTGGGCCGCGCAGGGCATCGCGCTGAGCGCCAGCAGGATGCAGATGAGGATGGTGTGGATGGTTTTCATGATCGTTGCCTGTCCATGTTTCTAGTCGTAAACCTTTACGTAGGCGCCGCTCGTACCACTCGGCTTCGGTTGTGCGGCAGGCTTCGCTTGAGGGGTCGCTCGCGTGCGGTGTGGGCGGGTGGTCAGCTTGCGCACCGTGGCGCGGGGTTTGGGAGTGGTGCGACGGGTAGGAGCCGACGGCTTCGCCTGAGCCGTGGTAGGCGATCCCCCGGCGATCACTACCTTCCCTCCGAGTACGGGGGTCACCGGCGGCTCGTCGCGAAGCTCCTTGTCGCTTTCGTGCGTGGGGTCGGTGCTTTCCACCAGGGCATCACGGGGCGTGGTCAAAGGCTCTGAATCGGTAGCTTGTGACGGATCGGGCTTCTCGTCGCCGTGGTCTATGGAATCCGAGGATTCTTCGGCTCCCGGATTCGATGCATGGGTTGTGGCGGCCTCGCTCGTGGGTTCGGCCTCGCTTGAGAGCGTTGCGGACTCGGACGCTTTCGGCCCCAAGGCCGCCGTCGGGTTCCTGAAGACCGTGGAGAGCAGCACGACCACCACGGCAAGGCCAATGGACATCCCCACGGTCTTGGGAGCCTTGAGAGCAGACTTCAGCCTGCCCTCCGGAACCGCAGGGATCCTTGCCAGGAGTCTGCCGACCAGTCCGCTGTTTCCCGTGTCGGCGGATGCGCCTGGGGCGGGCGAGGTGCCAGGCGCGACGGAGGCGAGGGCGTCACGGAGCCGAACGCTTTCCGACTTGCACCCCTCGCACTCGCTTAGGTGGTGACGAAGCTCTTCGAGAAGCTGTTCGGGAATCTCGTCGCCCGCCATGTACCGACGCAGTTGCACCCGTGCCAAGTGGCACTCGTGCGATGCTGTCTCCGAGCGTGAAACGGCGTGCGAGGTGAGTTCTGGGGCGGCCATGTCTCCCGATTGGATCGTCGGGAGGTCTTCCTAGAACTAGAGGCTAGCCCGGCAACATCGTCACGGTCAAGCGGCTTGCTCGGTTCCCGGAGCGGTAGAGGGTCTGGGTAGTCTTGACCAGTTTCGTCGCCGTCGCCTCCGATTCACCGGTGCCCGGAATCCTCGCCAGGCCGGGGAAGCCGTTGCAGGTGACGATCGCCAAAAGCCTGCTTCCCTTGGGAAACTCGTGGGCGAACTCCCACGGTTCGACGGTCAGGTGGATCACCTTGCCGGGCGGCACCGGCCCCCACGTCCCTCGGTCGTTCCAACCGATCCGGGCCTTGCCCGGTAGGCACACCGACCGCACGCTCCCGTCGGCACGTTGCTCCGCGATGGACACGAGGAGTCCTGCGTCCCGACCAGACGTCGAGACGAACATCTCCAGCCCGACCGGCCCCCCGATCTTGGTCGCGCGCTGGAAAGGCTCCGTGCGGAAGATGAGCGTGTCCTTCGCCGCGAGCGCCTCTTTCGGCAGCACCAGGGATGGGTTCATCTCGACCGTCATGGAGTCCTTCTCGACCTTGATCGCGGTAGGGTCGTAGACCATCGTCGCCGGCCCGACCGAGGCTTGTGTCGCAGAGAGTCTGCCCCCTCCCTCAAAGCCTCGGGAGCTACCGCCCGTGAGGTACCAGGTCTTGGCCCAGGAGCCTGGCGGCGGCCAATCCGGGAGGTCGAGCCATCGGTTCGCGCCGCTCAAAAAGAACCGCACTTTGGGGACCTTGTCCATGTACCCTTCGCGCTGCTTGAGGTTGGTGTCGAAGAAGCGCAGATAGAGCGAGTCCAGTTCGAGGATCGCGTCCGCGCCGTACTGCACATCCCCCATTGCGCTACTTGTGTTGAAGGCGTGGCTCCACGGACCAAAGACCAGCCATTGGTTCTTCTTGCCAGCGGCCCTCATCGTCTCCCAGTGGAGCTTGGTCCCGATCCCGTCGCCGTCCCACGTACCGCTGATGTGCAACACCGGGATCTTGACCTTGGCCACATCGGCCAGGGTGAACGCCCCTGCCCACTTTGCGAGGCTGTCCCGTGCCAACCAGCGGTCGAACCACGGGACGTCCTTGCCAAGGAACGCGTCGTCCGCCTTTGTCAGTGGGAGCGTCTCCAGCTTCTTCATCCCTTTGAGCTCGGCGAGGGCGTTGGCCACGTCCCCGGAGCGATCGCCCCCGATCCGCGCCCACCAGAGCGTGCCCGCGAGCATGAACATCCCATGGTCCCAAGGGAAGTTGCGCGTAGGGTCGGGCGGGCTGACCTGGGGCACGATGCACTTCAGGGTTCGGTGATGGGTGCTGGCCGCGCACCACTGCACGAACCCCAAGTAGCTCCCACCGATCATTCCGACGCGCCCGCTCGACCATTCCTGCTTCGCGATCCACTCCAAGGTGTCGTACCCGTCGGCCGTCTCCTGAACGAGCGGGTCGAAGTCCCCTTCGCTATCGCCGCGGCCCCGGACGTCTTGCGCGACAAAGGCATAGCCGCGCGAGGCGAAAAACTCGGCCTGGAGCAACGAAAGGCCCCGGCCATAGCACGTCCGGACGAGGATCACCGGCCACTTGCCAGGTTGCTCCGGCATCACGACGTCGGCTTTCAGCTTGGTACCGTCGCGCATCGTCGCCTCAAGCCCGGTCGTGCGCTTCGTCTTGTACCTAGGCTGACTGAGCTCGGGAAACTTCGCAAGGGGGTCTTCGAAGACCCCTTTCGTACCCTCCAACTCGAACACTGTGGACTGCGCTGGGATCGAGATCCCGAACGTGGTCTCCTTGTTGCCGACGATCTCAAGGTTCAGCCCCGCAATCTTGAGCCTGAGGTCGCTAGCGACCACTGCCCCCGTGCTGCTCACAACCTTTCGATCCGCGCTGGAGACGATCTCGAACTCCAAGACGGCTAGGTTGTCAATCGAGAACCCACGAACCTTCGACATAGAGGGCCTCGACTCGTGGTACCGAAAGAACGAGCCCAGAACTTGCGGGTGAATCGCCGAGAAGCACGGCATTCCGGCAAGATCGAGGGGCACAGCGTTCGCGACCACCTTGCCGCCTTGCTCGGCGGTGAGCTTTCCCTCGCCATAGGTCGCCTTGACGTTCACCGGGCCCTGACTGAGCGAGAACTCGAACCGACTCAAGGCGCCGTGTTGGACCTTGCCCGACAGAGAGCTAGCGATCGTGATCGTCCCCACCTTCATCTCCGTGGTGGAGGTGAACGAGCCGTCCGCAGACGATTCGTAGCGGTTCGTACCGACGTGCCCCCCCTGCACTTTGATGTTCGTTACCAGCGCGTCTGCGCGAGCCAGGAAGGTCAAGACCGCCAGAGCGAGGGTCGGAAGGGCGCGCCTCATGGTTCCAAGCTACCAGAACGGAGCAACGACGGTTGCAACCTCGGTGCCTATGCGACCGGTAGGGTTCACGGCCAAGGGCACACAATGGAGCAAGCACTTGTCCCAGTACAGACGCTGACCTATGAGGGCCATGCGCAGAAGTACGAAGGCGGCATTGATCTTTGGTTGGCTCGCGACCTGCAACACCTTCTGAGGTGCAAAGCGTGGCAATACTCCTTTGGGTTGTCGTGAAGGCACGCACTGCATGCGAGGTCGAGGCTAGGATGCTGAACCGAGCTTCTGGCTACCTCAAATGCCGGAACGGAGATCTGAGTAGGAAGAAGACCGCGTTGGCCCAGATGTTCTTCGCAGGCCGGACAAGGGGGGTAGAAGTCGTCGTTTGTGCCGGAGAGTTTGGCCGTTAGCAAGAGGCTCGCCGCAACGGGAATGGAGATCTCTTCCGGCCTTTACCAGCAGGCTGGAGGAGGGGACAGTCTTGCTCGATACCAAGCAACGGGGATCAGGCTCTGCTCGGATCGCCCACTCAGGCGATGAGGTCGGTTCGGCAAGGCCCCAACGGACGTCCGGCAATGCTCAAGCCCGAACCTATGCCCGATCTCGTGCACCGCGACGTTCGTGATGCGCACAGCCAACGTCTCGGCCCCGGCACGCTTCACGAATGCGTTCTTGGTCGCAAAGATGAGCGACGCGTCGAGCGTTCCAGTGCATCCCGGATCGGCAACGCTCCGATATCCCAAAGCACTCAGGTTCGCATCCCGTACAATAGAACCATGCAGAACGGAGGAAGCACACCCCGGCCCGCCTCGTTGTCGCAAGCGGAAAGGATCGCGCAGAAGACTTGGCGCGAGAAGGTCGGTCTGGCCGAGATGCTCAAGGGAGGGGTGATCATGGACGTGGTCAACCCCGACCAGGCCAAGATCTCCGAGGATGCTGGAGCGGTGGCGGTGATGGCGCTCGAGCGGGTGCCCGCCGACATCCGGCGCGACGGCGGCGTGGCCCGAATGAGCGACCCGGAAATGAACCAGGGAATCCAGGCCTCGGTCTCGATCCCGGTGATGGCCAAGTGCCGGATCGGGCACTTTGCAGAGGCCCAGATCTTGGAGGCGCTCGAGGTGGACTTCATTGACGAGAGCGAGGTTCTCACGCCCGCCGACGAGGAGAACCACGTGGACAAGCACGGCTTCACTGTGCCCTTTGTGTGCGGGGCGCGGAACCTGGGCGAGGCCCTGCGCCGCTGCGGCGAGGGCGCGGCGATGATCCGCACCAAAGGCGAGGCGGGAACGGGCGACGTGGTCGAGGCCGTGCGCCACATGCGGACGATCATGTCGCAGATTCGGGCGGTCGCGGCGGCGCGGGAGGACGAACTCTACGTGTTGGCCAAGGAGATGCAGGCGCCGCTCGAGCAGGTGCACACAGTCCACGAGACGGGCCGGCTGCCCGTGCCGAACTTTTCTGCCGGCGGGATCGCGACGCCGGCGGACGCGGCACTGATGATGCAGCTGGGGGCGGAGACGGTGTTCGTAGGGAGCGGGATCTTCAAGTCGGGCGACCCGGCCAAGCGGGCGAAGGCGATGGTCGAAGCGGTTCTCTTCCACCGCGACCCGGCCAAGCTAGCCGAGATCAGCCGCGACCTGGGCGAGCCGATGGTAGGCATCAGCGCCGGCTCGCTCAGGCCGGACGAGCTGCTAGCGGGCCGGGGCTGGTAGGAACCGATTGCATAATCTGCGGCCCGTACATCGTCCCGAAGCCGGCTCGGACTTGTCTGGTGAATACCGCAATGGAAAATGAACACAGCTTTGCATCAACCCTCCCGCTACGATAAGTAGGAGCTATGGGTACCGCCGACAACGCCGATCTCAAAGCGCTCGAAGATTTCTGCGTCGACAACCCTGACTTAGAAGCGCTCGAACAACTGCTCGGCGAGTTCAACATCTTTGAGGCGGCGGGGCTGACCGACCAAGAGACCAAGCACTCCCGGTTCCTTGGTTTCCTGCTCGACCCACACAACCCTCATGGGTTGGGCACCAAGTTCTTGACCAGGATCTTGCAGGCTGCAGCCAAGTCGGCCCCCGAAACCGGCTCAGGAGTGACCGCCCTCGATCTCGAATTGATGGATATGAGCGATGCCGCTGTCGCGTGCGAGACGGACAACATTGACATCGAAGTCCAGAGCCCGGCCAACAAGTTCGTCGTGGTCATCGAGAACAAGATCAAGGCGCGGCAACACTCCGACCAACTCGACAAGTATCACCGAAGGACGAAAGTGAAGTTCCCAGGTTGGCGTGTGCTCTTCGTATTGCTGTCCAAGGCTGGGCAAGAGCAGGATCGTGACGGACGCTATCTCACTCTTTCCTATGACACTGTGGCCGAAATCACGAGGTCAGTCGCGGAGTCGGCGATGGGCCCAGAAGTCGCACTCGCGATGAAGCACTATGAGAAGTTGTTGAGGAGGCACGTCGTGTCCGACGCGATTCAAGACGAACTCTGCCAAAGAATAATATCTAAGCACCGCAAGGCGCTGACGATCCTTGCAAAGCAAATGGGTGATCCGGCCAAACAAGCAGTCGCCACCATTGAAGCAATCATGTGCGAGCAAGGTTTCGAGGTCAAGAAGGGGTTCCTCGTCCCGCAGTCCTGGGTTGATTGGATGCCTGCGGGAAGCACTCGACCTTGGCTAGTAAGCTTTTGGGTCGAAAACTCGGTCAGGGCCTCCGCAATACAGCTCGAGATCGGTCCGACAGATGACAAAGCGCTCCGAGCCGCAATGGTATCAGCTGCCAAGACTTATGGCAAGCCATTTCGTAAGTTCGGCACATCGAAGGATGTGTTTACGAGGATTCTCAGGCTATCCCTAAGCAACACGAAATTTGAGGACGCCGAGGACGTTGACCAGTGGCGTGATGCTGTGAAGGAGAGATTGAAGTCGTTTGTCACTGCGGCTCTCCCTATTGTCACAAAGGTTTTGCAAGATGCAGTCGTCGGCCATCAGCCGGCAGGCGACGTTCGAGAGGCCTACTTCACGGACATACCTCCGTCGAGATCGGTGAACTCGTCTACGCGACGATGAAGCGGATGAGTGAGATGGTAGGCATCAGCGCCGGCTCGCTCAGGCCGGACGAGCTGCTAGCGGGCCGGGGCTGGTAGCTACCCGCGCAAGGGCCGTTCGCGATCGTGCGGGGCGTTCCCTCGCTTCACGGCTCAGCCGAATGTCGAGTTGGCGCGTCTCGGCCCAATCCGGGCTACTTGCTATTCTCCGCCATGATGCCTCTGGCGGCGCGGTTTAGGCGGCCCGGGCAAGGTATTGCCCGGGCCGAAGCGGCGGCGTTAGCCGACTCGCCAGACCGTCTGGTCTACGCCGACCGTCCATGTCGAGTTCGGGACGGGGCCGGTCGGTTTCCAAGAGAGCCGGGATCGGACCCGGCCTGTGCCAGGCTGAACGAACCGCGCCGGGTTTGGAACCGGGACGGAGAGTTTCGAGTCGCTCAGAGTCGCGTTGCGAGCGTCGGTCTCGACCCACGCCGCGGAAGCAAAGTCGAACAGCTCGAGGGTCTGGCGCAGCCCTGCCACGCTCGCACGGGTGTCCATGATGACGCTCATGGAGGACGGCGCGGGGTTTGGCGAGGTTGCCTCAACCAGGATGCGGACAGGCGGCGCGAGTTGGTTCGGCACGACGAACTTGGCGAGAGAGAGCCGGGAGTCGTCGTCGGAAAGGAGGTCCACGACCTCGCCCTCCACCTTCCTGCCAAACTCAATCGTGAACGAGTCGGGCAGGGCGAAGTGGGCGTGGCCGTCTGGATCCTTCTGCTCGGGCGTAAGCAAGGCGAGCCAACCCTCGACTCCTTGCGAGAGCTGCCCGCTGCCGGACAGACTGCAAGTGGGCTGGATCCAGCCGTCGTGGGTCATAGGCAAGGGCTTCACGCCTTGCCCGCCGCACCCGTCGGTGGGCCCGGCGCCCTGGCTTGCGTTCGCGAGCAGCAAGGTGCCGACTGCGGCCGCGTCGGTTCCGTTGTCGTCACCGTTGGGGTCGGGGTCAATCACGGTCAGAACGTTCGCGTGCTGGTTGGTTACGTAGGCGTAGTAGCCCCCGCCAAGCTTCGCGCCCCAGTTCACGCCGTGGGTGCCAGCGGGGGTTGGGACATAGGCGACGACGCGGTCGGACCACGTGTCAATGATCGCGACGTGGTCCGCTTCGCCGGTGTTCGCCCGGGCCACGTTGGTGAGCGAGAGCACCGCGGTGGCGGCCCACCGCTCGTCCGGGCTGACCGGCGTCTGGATCGGAACTTGCAGGGTGTCGAGGAGCCCGAAGCCGGGCTTTCCGTCCGGGGTCAAGGTGACCGGGATGTTCTTGACGAGCGCCAGGCCGTCCACGTCGAGCACAGTGACCATGCCGGAGACGATGTTCGCCACGTAAGCCTTGTGGCGCCCGTTGACGTGGCATTCGCCGACGGCCACGGGCATTTGGAGCGCGCTGGCGAGCGGGTCCGCGGGGTCGTAGCTGAACTCACGGATCAGCGATCCGGTATCCGAGTCCATGACGCTCACCGAGCCCCCCACGCCGATCCCGGTAAAGACGTTCGGGACGACGACCCGGTCGCCTTCTCCGCAGGTGAGCCAATGGGCGTGGGGATGGGTCTTGCCATTGCCGGTCGGCGACTTGTCTACAATCCGTAGGCCCTGGGGTCCGTCCGCCACCTTGACAAGGTCGTTGTCGGCGCTGAGCGGGATGGTCAGGAGCCCGGCAAGCGGCCCGGCGGGGATGGTAACGATGTGGGTCGGGGCTTCCCCGACCGTCACGGAGCCCAGGATGCTGCCCGTGGCGCGGTCAATCTTATTGACCCACTTGCCGAACCAGTTGCCGTTATAGACGGTGTCGAGCCGGAAGTTTGCCCACATGTTGTGGGGGTTGTTCCAGAGCCCGTTGGCGGTCAGCCCGTTGACTTCCCTCTCGACCCGGAAGCTAGCAGCGTCGAGGATCGTGATGGTCCCGGGCTTGGCCACCCCGCGCTCGTCGGCCTGACCGGGCACGCGCTCGAACTGCGAATTGACCCAGACCTCGCCGACGCCGGGGATCGAGGGCCTGCGCTCGTGGCTCTGATCCAGGATGTCCCACTTGGCGAGCTTGGCCGCGTCGTCGGGGGCGACGGTGGTCATGACCGAGAGCACGGTCGCGGCCGGGAGCGACTGGACGCCGAGGTGGCGCAGGAAGGGCAGCGACCCCGCCGTGACGTCTGGGATCTGGCCGTCCGTGCCGCGGACAGCGACGACCCCGGTCATGTAGGGGTGGATTTTGCAGACCACCACGTAGACCCCAGGAAGGTCGAACTCGGCAGAGAGCGTGCCCTTCTGGGAGGAGTCTTGGTCAATCTCGGCTTGGGAGCCCACGGGCTTGACGAGGAGGGTGACGGTGTGCCGCGTGTTCGTGCAGCAGTCGTCAATCTTGAAGTCCACCTCGTCGCCCGGGTCTATGACACTGAGCGGGGAGTTGGTCGTGACGCTCTTGAACCAGTTGCCGGGCTCGTCGGTCAGGAACATGGTGTCGTCGGCCCAGCCGAGGGCGGCTACGGCGAGGATGGCGAGTGCGGATGATGCGCGGTACATCATAGTTGGGCAGAGGCGGCGGCAGTCGGGAGAGATACCTTGTCGGTTTGTGGCTAGCCCCTTCGTCCTATCGGGCGGCGAGGCTGGTAGATTGGGGTTATGATCGCCGTCGAAGCGCTCGCCTGCCTGCAAGAGCTAGCCGACCCGAAGGTGCGCGCCGTAGCCCTCACGCACGGGGCGAGCGAGGCTTGTCTCGGAGTGAAGATGGGGGACATCCGGGCGCTTGCCAAGCCCATCCGGGATGGGCACGGGCTCGCTCTCGAGCTTTGGGAGACCGGGGTGGACGAGGCGCGGCTGCTCGCTTGCTTGCTTTTCCAGCCCAAGCGACTGGGCGGGGCGCAGCTCGACGCGATGGTGCGCGAGGTGCGGTACCCGCAGCTCGCCGACTGGCTGAACGCCTACGTGGTCAAGGCGCACCCGGAGAAGGAGGCGCTGCGGGAGCGTTGGATGGCGGACCCGGACCCCGGCGCGGCCAGAGCCGGTTGGAGCCTGACCACGGAGCGAGTGGCGAAGAGCCCGGAGGGGCTCGACCTGGGCGGGCTGCTCGACCGGATCGAGGCGGAGATGGGTGGGGCGGACGAGTTCGCGCGGTGGGCGATGAACTTCTGCCTGATCGAGATCGGGGTGCGGCACGCCGAGCACCGCGGGCGGGCGGTGGCGATCGGGGAGAAGCTCGGCTGCTACCGCGACTATCCGACCTCGAAAGGCTGCGTGTCGCCCTACGCGGCCACGGCGATCCCAGAGATGGCGAAGCGGTTAGGGTGAGGGGGAGAATGCCCGGAGGGGGAGGCCGAATGCGGGCTGATCGAAGTCTCTCCAGATCGTTTTGCAAGAAAGTTGACAAGATCGCCAATAATCTGTGATACCATCGAAACCTTGGGAACTGGATTCCCAAAGCCTGCCGAGCAGGGGGCAACAGTGACAGACAGACAGACAGACATAGGCCTGTCATTTCCAGGATCCTCGTAGGAAGTGGCGTAGCGATGTGCCTCGTTGGTGCCGCGAGTTCCGTCCCGTGGCCCGCCCCCGGCGCGAGAGCGGTGGCATTCGTAGATGGCCCTGCGCGGCAGGACGGGCTAGTCGGGGTTCGAGTGCGCTTGGACAATCCGACGTTCCAAGCCGTGAATGCAGCGGTGTCGGGGAACTGCTGCTCGATGGACGGGGTTACCTACGTCCGGCTCGCACCGCTTGCGAGCCAAGAAGTAACGGCCCACGTTGACCCAGATTCGACGCGGATACGCACAGGAGCACCGGTCGTCGGGGTGAGCTTTGCGGGCCACGCGGTGAATCGAAGGGTCGGGCTTGACCTTTCGAATTTGGGACACCCGGGAGGGGCGGACAGGTGAGGATCCGGGGCCTGGCGCTGGCCGTTGCCGCGATCGCGGCCATTCCGGCGGCGGGTGGACCTTTCGATCGTTGCGACGTCATGTACGAGGAGTACCCTGGGATCACGTGCGTAACGGTTCCTGAAGGGGGCTGCGGCGCCCCGCCTGGCGAGTATACACGGCACAAAGTGCCAAAGTACAACTGCGTACTTTGGGGTAGCGGGTGCACAATCTCGTTTGGCGCGACCACCGCGATCAAGTACACATACACTTGCGTGACGAGCATCACCGGCCTCTGCGTCTGCCCGACGACGGGCGGCTCGATCACAACCTACATCGTAAACCAAGACCGGTGCTGAGTCACCGGCAAACGGGGCCGGGCTGATCCCGGCGAGGAGGAAGAACATGAACAACATGAACAACCAAGCAGAACGCAACCGCTCCCAGTCGAGCCGGTTGGCCACAAAGGCTCACTCTGGCCTTGTGGCGACCATCGTCGTGGCGGCCTTCGCCGCCTCAGCCAGCGCCCAGCGCGTGTCCGGGTCGGTCGCCGTCGTGGTGCCTGCTCCCGGCCGGAGCGCGGTGGAACTCGCCGCCCAACAAGAGTTCCAGCTCCGGCGGATGGGGTATGACGAGGACGTCGTCAGCCAGAACCGCCAAGCCATGCAGGACGCGGCGGCGAAAGAGGCGGCGGGCCTCTCGGCCAGCGGGGAGTTCGAGTACGCCCGCGACGGGGAGGCGACCTTCCTCCGAACGGTCGGCACGACGACGATCCCGGGCCAGTCGAGGTCGGTCGTTACCGAGCGCTTCGACGGCGGCAACACGATCATCGAGGTGGACGGCCAAGCTCGCGTCTACCCGGGCGACGGCCGCGAGATGGCCAGTTCGCCTGTCTTCGACGTAGCCTTGCTTGGGCTGGTCCCGGCAGGGTTCGAGAGCGAGAGCTCGACGGGTGGGGAGACCGTCTACGGACGTCCGCGCAACGACCTGCTCGAGCGCCTGGTAGTCCGTAGGGATGCGAGGGGTGAGATCACGAGCTTCGAGTTCGGGTACGTCACCCCTGAGCAGTACCGAAAGCCTGGCCAGCCGGCGTTCTCGGTCGTGGCGAGCGGCACGCGCAGCTCGTCCGGGAGGGAGGTGGACCTCGCCTTCTACGGCGGGGCGAAGGTCGTGCAGATGCAACAGATCCGCCTCGACGGCGAGCCGTCGGCGAGCTCTGCGAAGGGTTGGCCAACGCTCGCGCTGGGTACGCCCGTCGTGGACATGCGGGGCGGCGAGGGCCGCACGGCGAACTACGCGTACGCGGGCAAACTTCCCGGGCTGCCCGGCAGCTCGCAAGCGCAAGAGCGCGCCGGGTTCCCGGCCGGGCTCGCCTGGGTCGGCGGCGGGGTCGTAGCGGTCCTTGCTGGCCGCTCGCTCACCAGGCGCAGATAGTATCAAGCACGCTTGGGCGCGGGGACGCGCCCAAGCAACGGCTCAGGGCTCTACGAAGTCTAGGTCGCGGTCGTAGATTGGTGGCAGGCGCCAGACTGCCTAGAAGGCTGCGGGCAGAGTCAAGGCACCGAATGTGACGGAGTTCGGCACGAACGCGAACGAACGCGTTCTTGGTGCTTCGCAATACCTGGCGCAGCCGCAAGAACAGCGTGCCGCCATCAACCCGCGCGCACTCAGCGCGAACCCGGTCTCTTCGGCTCTGCGATGGCGGGGAAGCGGCGGGCGTCTTCGCTCATGGACTGGGGCTTGCCATAGAGCTCGGGGCGCATGTAAGTCCCGCGGACGAAGTCCGGCTTCTCCGCCTCGACCGGCGCGCCGTAGGCTTGCATCCATCGGTCGTTGCGCCGCGCCTCGACCCGCCAGAACACCTTCGCGCCCGGCTTCGAGGTGCGGATCAAGAACCGCCCGCCCGAGACCTCGCGGGCGACCTTCGCCATGACGAACGAGTCGGACGAGTCGGACACGGTCAGCTGCACCGTGGGCTCGGTGTTGATCTCCTCGAAGTAGTCGGGGAGGCGGACCCACGCTTCGCCCCGGGCGTCGGTCACGACGCGCCCGCGGTAGACGTTGAGCGGCTCTTCGCCCTCGGTGCAGTAGTGCGAGAGCGTCTTGTTGGTCGGGTCGAAGGGGTGGTCAATCACGAACGACTTCGTGCCCGTCGCGCCAGTCTTTCCCTCGGCGAAGACGGCGAAGCCGTTGTTCGTGAAGTGCCTGCCATAGACGCCGAAACCGGTGCTGACCGCCATGGCGTTCGAACCCCTACAAGCTGTCCCGTTCCCGTTATTGACGACTGAAAACGTGCCTCCGTTCGCTCCACGAGCGTCTATCCCGACGCCGAACGGGGGCACCCCCCCGCTCGCGAAGATGCCCGTAGGCCCGAAGGTGTGGATGCCGCTGCCCGACGTCCCCTGATGAAACGCGGTGATCGCGGCGCTTCCATTGGCCAAGGTTGTCCCGTACACTCCTGCCCCTACCGTGCTGAAACCCATCACGCCTGGTACGCTGGATGAGACAGACTCCCCCAGTACCCCTGCAGCGAACTCGTCTGCGAAATTGGATCTTGTCGTGGACTTGCCGTAGACGCCCGCCCCGCCCGCGCTACGTGACTCGCCATAGACGCCGTTCGCCCGCCCGACGGTCGCGACTGCGGTGCCCCGAACGCCGATCCCGCTCTGCTGGGCGCTGGTGAACGAGCCGCCTACCGAGGTCCCCGCGCCCACCGCGGTGTTGTTGCCGATGACGGGCACGGTGGTGGCGGTCGCTTGGGAGACGTGCACCTGCCCGGCGCGGAAGGTCCCGCCGATGCTGGCGTGGCCGGGCTGCACGGTGCTGGGCGTCGTGTTCTGCAGGAAGACGTTGCCGATGACGGCCTGGACGCCTTGGTCCTACGCGGCGGCGACGCCAAGCACGACGGTGGCAGCAAGGGCGATAACGAGCAGTTTGCGGTTTCGCATCGCTACATCGTAGTCCGTTAGTGGCAACGCAGAACACTATCTTTCCGCAGTGATAGTACGTCTACGTCCTCGTTTGGACCTCGATCTCAGACGGGGGGGGACCCCTCAAGTCTGAGGGGTTTGCCGCCTTACGATACGTTTGGGCTGTCCTTGCCCAGTTTCGTCCATCGGGACGGAGTACTGTCCGTTGCGGCCAGCCTCCTCCATTGCTCGCCGGAGCTTGTCTCGGTAGGCCCTGAACGAGCGCGGGTCGTTCTTCTCCCACTTCTCGATGTCCCCGCCGTAGGGAAGTTCCTCCTCGGAATCCCCAAACGGGAACGCAGCGTTCCCCGTGAGGCGATACACGATGAAATATCCAGCAGAGCTGATCAGGGTCCCGGCATCATCACGGACACTGATCCTGAAATCTCCGGATGAAGGATCCTCGATCGTACATATCTCGGCGCCAGCTTAGCCATAGCTCGTGGCCACCACGACGCAGGTGTTTCTATTGAAACCGCTTCCCGTGACATCAATATCGTAGAGCCCTGTTCCCGGATTGGCACCAGTCCAGTTCGGAGTCCCGTAGAAGGCGCCTCCGCCACTGTCGAAGATGCCATAGGCAAGCGGCACCATGGTGCCTGCGTTGCCAGCGGCATAGTTGTGGCGAGGCAGCTTGCCGGTCGTCTGCAGGGAGTCGTTCGCCGTCCCGGCCGTCAGGGAGTTCCCGCTGCCGCTGTTCGTTGCAGCGAGTGCGGTGCCGTTCGAGTTCAGCACTTCGCCGAAGACGCCGGTGGCCGAACCCGCCCCGATTGCCCGGCCCCAGACGGCCACACCGCCGCGGTGGCCGAGCTGGCGGCGACCGAGGCGACTAGAGTTGGGATGTTAACGTTCATGAGGACCGTCCTCGAGAACCATAGTAACCGAGGACCCTAGGGAATTTGATAGGGGCGAACTCGCCGCCGTGCTCGTTTTGCCTGGGCCCAGGGCGTACCTTGCCTGTACACTCGTGCCTTGCAACCGCGGAAGCTCCAGGATGCCACAACGCGGCTCGTCCAATCCGCGGGTGCGCTTTGCACCCCCATCGAGCCCGTCCAACGAGAGGACTCCCTCTACCTCGCCGCGA
This sequence comes from Fimbriimonadaceae bacterium, assembly GCA_020847855.1. GTDB lineage: Bacteria > Armatimonadota > Fimbriimonadia > Fimbriimonadales > Fimbriimonadaceae > JADLBH01. Next base: position 383,450 of record JADLBH010000037.1, on the reverse strand, counting down.
GCGAGATGGCGCACCAAGGGGTCGGCGTCGTGGCCGTCGAATCGGGCGGCGTCTATGTAGGGGTGGTCACCGAGCAATCCCTGGCTCAGGCCCTGGCCGCGGGTGCGGACGGGTCTGCCGAGGTGAGCCGATTCGTAGCGCAGTGGCCCACGGTGCCATCCACCGCGACCGGGGCAGAAATCCTTCGCATCTTGGCAGAGACCGGTGCGGCGGCGGTTGTCGTCCTCGACGGGAACCGGGCGACGATGGGACTCGTGAGGGCCTCGCGCCTCTATGCGTCGGAACAGGACGGCCGTGTCCGAAAGGCGATCATCGGCGGCATGGCCACCCCCTTCGGCGTCTATCTGACGAACGGCAACATCGGCGCGGGTGCAAAGGGATGGCCGCTCGTCGCCACAGGGGCCTTGCTGTTCTGCCTCCTCGCGGCTTCGACCTATCTCACTACGGGCACGTTCCTCCTGCTCCCCGTCTCCGTGCGCGGCGAGGCTTGGGTGCGCCACGCCGGGGATCTTCTGAATACCGTCTTCTTCCTCGGCATGCTGCGGGCCATCCCCCTGGCCGGGATCCACGGCGCCGAGCATAAGGTGGTGCACGCGATCGAGCGTGGCGAGCCCCTGACGCCGCTCGTCGTATCGCGAATGCCGAGGGTCCACCCGCGCTGCGGAACCAACCTCGCAGTAGGGGCCGGAGTCTTCATCTTCTTGGCGGGTCTACGGTGGACGACGAGCGAGGAGGTCAGGCTCTTGGTCGCCCTCGTTGCGACCCTCGCCCTCTGGCGCCCGGTGGGCTCGATCTTCCAATACTTCGTCACTACGAAGCCCCCCACGATGAGCCAGATCGAGTCTGGGATCAAGGCGGGCGAGGAGCTCTTGACGAAGATGGAGACCGCTCCTCGCACGGCAAGCCTGGGCAAGCGCCTCCTGAGCTCGGGCCTGTTCCACATCATCGCTGGATCGGCGGCCTCGGAGATCCTTCTCTACTTCGCCGAGATCGTGCTCCGGGTCCCTGCCGCCTGGAGGGTATTCTCCTAACCCGTCACGGCAATGGAAACCGTATACAACGTCCTCCTCGCGATCGGTGCCGTCATGGCCGCCGCCTTCGCGGTGCTCGTTTTCTTCACAGGGAAGGGCGATGCGATGTCGGGCGGCGGAGGTTCCGTCCGCACCACGTTCAAGGGTAAGGCCAGCTTTGACGATCAGATCAGCAAGGTGACCTTGTACCTCGGGCTCGGCTTCATGGGCTTGATGATCGTCCTGGACGTCCTCGGCCACCGCATCTTCTAGGCGGAAGGGTGCGGCTCGCCGTACTGCATACGAACGATCTCCACGGAAAGCTGGACGCCGCGCGGGCCTTAGCCCTGTCCGAGCTTCGCCCGAAGTGCGACCTCTACTTCGACTCCGGCGATTGCGTGAAATCGGGAAACCTCGGAGTGCCGCTCGGCGAGGAGCCGGTCTGGAGGCTGCTTGCCCAGTGCCGTTGCGACGCCAGCGTGATCGGGAACCGCGAGACCCATGTGCTGGCCTCCGCGTTCCGGGCGAAGCTCGCAGGAGCGGCACACTCGGTGCTCTGCGCGAACCTTCGTGCCAAGGACGGTAGCCGGCCCCTCCCAGGCACTCGCTGCGTCGAGGTGCGCGGCTTGCGGGTCGGCGTACTCGGGGTGAGCGTGGCCATGGTGACCGAGAGGATGGCGTCCGCCGTGGCGAGCGCGTTCCTGTGGGACGATCCGGTCTCGACCGCGATCCAGACGGCCCGGGAGCTCCGGGCCGGTTCTGACCTCGTGATCGCGCTCACCCACATCGGTCACCGGGCTGACCGAGAGATTGCCGAGACGACGAGCGACATTGACATCATCCTCGGCGGTCACTCCCACACCGTCCTCCAAGAACCGGAATGTGTGGGGGCGACGTGGGTCTGCCAAGGCGGCTCGCACGCTCGGTTTGTCGGCCGATACGAGTGGGACACCCAGGCGAGGAACCTTACCGGCGGGCTCGTTCCCTGGCCATCCTAGCGTTGGCCGTCAGGTCAAGGAATTGTCCAGGTGCCCGGGCAGGGCGCCCACCACGATGACCCGTGCTTCCTTGTCCCAAAAATAGTAGATTCTCAAGCAGGTTCGGGGGTCGCGATCCGTCCCTTTGCAAAGGTGCCACTCCAGCTTTCGCTTCTCGCCCCTGCCGTGCGGATACTCGACGAAGTACGTGTCGCCCTCCAGCCCTGCCGAAGTGTCGCTGATAGACTTCTTGTTGTCCAGCCCTAGTTCGTGGCACTTCGCCAGGAACCTATCCCGCCCCCCCGCTTCGCCTGCGAAGTAGTTCCATCCCTCGCTCGCGAGCAGCTTCAGCGCCTCCACCACCAATCCAACGTCCTCGTACTCGCCCTTCTTCAGGAGCCGCCTGGCACGCGGGAGCAGTACTATCTTCGTGACGAGCCCGAAGCACCATTCACCGATCTCGGCAAGGGACTTGGGCTCAACCTCCTGAGGCAGGCTGGACTCCTGCTTCTCGGCGATCGCCTGCCAGTGCTGCGCTTGCACCCGCAAGATCCCAGCCTCTTCCGTGACGGATTCCAAGGCGCACTGTAGGTCGTCACGCTCCATCTGCACGAGCGCGAGGGCCTCCTCCTGCTCCTGAAGCCTCCTCTCCAGGATCTGCTTCTGCTCTTCGATGATGGGGAGCCGTTGCCCTGACTCCTGAAGCCCTCGCTGACGCTCCAGATCCTCGGCAAGGACGCCATCAAAGCTCATCTTTGCGTTCCCCTCATCCCGCACGGCACAGAGGTCACGGACACACTGCTCTGCCAAGTAGCTGCGGAAGGCCTCTTCGCCGCGCCATCCACGGTGCTCGAAGCCGTTGATGTAGTCGGGGAAGTACCGGCGGTGGAATCTCGCTTCGTCCTCGATGGGATCCCAGCCAGGGCGGAGCACGAGGACGACGCCGTCGAAAGCGGCCCATCGGCGTCCAACTTCCTCAGTCCACTTAAACGTCTCCTCACGAGACAGCCTCACGACCCAGGCGATCCCGAGCATCTGCGGCCCGAGGGAGTCCTGATCAAGAGTGTAAGAGAACCCTGGGTCGTCATCCTTGGTCTCCGTGAGCACCACGACCGATCTCGAACGGCCATCCATCCTCGCGAGCTGTAGGAGTGCAGAAGCGGCGAACGGTGTCACCACCGGCGCGACCGGCGCCTTGTCCCAAAGACCAAGTTCAGACTCGAGCGACACGACAAGGGTAGGCCGGTCGTGAATATAGGACCGATCCACTCCTTCCCGAGCCGACATCGAGAGCTGGATGCGTACGCGAACCTTTCCGTTGATCTCCCTCAGGACAATCTCGGAACGCCAAGACCGCCCGGCCACGGCCCTCTTCGCGCCCCTGTCCTTGTCGGCGTATTGGAGCCGAGCCGCCCAGACTCCGTCCTCGATGCGGCCGACCGAGCGAAGGGAGTGCAACCCGTCCCTGTCCATCGTGTCGGACTCCAGCTTCAACATACGCGGCGTAGGCTCCGACCCAGCCTTGCCGGCGCACCACTTCAGGCAAGTCGTCGCCGCTAAGCGAAGGATATCGCAGGGAGCCAACTCCTTGACCCTCGAACCGAGCTCGACTTCAAGGACGTACGTCCTCTCTGCCAGAGCGGTTTGACGTAGGTCGGGTTCCATCGTCGTCATAGCCCTAAGGCGACGACCGCCCTCGAGCGGCCTGCTCGCACCGCTGCGGCGGATGGAACGCATAGTACCGTCATCCCACGTCGAGCGGCACCGGGGCAGGGGCACGTAGGATCAACTCGCGTTCACAAAGGCGGCTTGCGGGAGTAGCCCCGAGCCGAGACGCGGCCCACAGCCCTGAGCCACCCCTGCACGAGCCTCGGTATCCTCCGCGCGTGTCCATAGGCAGAGGGCTGGAGGAAACCGTCCTGGTCGAAGCCAGAAACCTTGGCCTTCGATATGGGGCACTGCCTGTGTTTCAGGGACTGGACATTCGACTCGTGCACGGCCAGGCCCTAGCCGTGACCGGGCCGAACGGGAGCGGGAAATCCAGCCTCCTGCGAGTCCTGGCCGGGCTCACCGAGCTCACAGCCGGGTCCCTGAGAGCCCCGCCCCGCCATGCTCGGGGCCTCGCCGCCCTCGACCAAAGCCTCTATGGGTCTCTTACCGTCCTGGAGCACGTCGAGTTCATCGCCCGCTTGCACGGCAGGCCGGCCCCAGGGCTCGAACCCTTCGGCCTCCACGACCACCGGCACGAGAGCGTGGGACACCTCAGCTCGGGCCAACAGGCACGGCTCAAACTGCTGCTCGCTGCCTTCTACGAGCCTTCCCTGCTACTCCTCGACGAGCCGTCTGTCGCCCTGGACGAGACGGGCAGGGCGATCCTGACCCGCGTCGTCGCCGAGCAACGGGAGCGCGGAGCGGTCGTTCTCGCCACCAACGACCCTGGAGACCTAGCCTATGCCACGCACCGGCTCGAACTCGCTGGCTGACGCCCTGGCCGTCTTCCGAAAGGAGGCGGCGATCGAGCGGCGGACGAGGCACGGACTCGCCTCCGCGGTCCTTTTCGGGGTGGGGGCGGTGCTCGTTCACGGGCTCTCCTCCTTCGGAGCGAGCCCCCCCCCGCAGACCGTGGCCGCGACCCTCGTCTCCCTCCTCGTGCTGACCGCCGTGGTCGCGCTGCCCAGAGCGTTCCTCGCCGAAGCGGACCAGGGCACGATGCCCCTCCTGCGGCTCCACGCCGATCCGTGGGCCGTCTTCCTGGGCAAGGCGCTCTTCGTTTGTGTGCAGGGTGTGGTCGGTGCGGCCGTCCTGACCCCGATCTACATCGCGCTGAGCGGCGCAAGTGTCACCGACCCTTGGCTCCTCGCCTCGGCGATGACGCTGACCGCGGTGGGTTGCGCGCTCGGGGTGTCGCTTTGCGGGGCCCTGGCCTTGGGAGCACAAGGCAGGGCGATGGTCGCGTCCGGGATCGCGCTCCCCATGCTCTTTCCCGTGGCTCTGCTCGCCTTCCCGGCAATCCATGCCGCCCTGGGAGGGGCCCAAGCATCCCAAGGCTGGCGATCGGTGCTAGGTCTCGCAGGCTGGGAGGTCGCGATCTCCGCCTTGTTCCCGCTCCTGGCCTCCTCGGTCTGGCGCCTGGCCCAACTCGACCGATAGACCGGGGCAATAATGACGGTGTGACGCGATGGGGACGCACCGGGCACGCCGTCCTTTGGGCCGCGGCGGCCGTAGCGACCTTGGTCACCGTCCTGCTCCCGGATGCAAAGGCGTTTCGCGAGCCCGCGCTGGCTAAAATCGTCGCGACCCACCTACCCTGTGCGGTTCTCACCACGGTCTTCGTCGTCCTCTCGGCCGTCGTCGGGATTCGCTACCTCGTAAGTCGAAGCCCCGCGGCGGCCCACCGCCTCTCGGCGAGCACCGACCTTGGCTTGATCTTTGCCGGGCTGACGATGGCCACCGGTATCCTCTTCAGCCAGGTTCAATGGGGCGCCTGGTGGCAGTGGGACGCGCGCCAGACCAGCTTCCTCGTCGTCCTCATGCTCATCGCTGCAGGAGTGTCCCTGCGCTGGGCGATTCACGACCCCGCCCAACGGGCGGCGGCCGGCTCGGCCTATGCCGTGGCGAGCCTTTTGCCAGTCTTGTTCCTAGTGTTCGTACTCCCGCGACTGCCGCAAGTGCAAGCCGCCTCGTTCCATCCTTCGCGAACGGTCGAGACCGGGGGCTTCGATGGGAGCTATTGGACCGGTATCCTCGTAATGGCCGGGACCCTCTCGCTCTGGGCTAGAGCGGCATACTCCGAACGAATCAAGAGCCTCACCCATGCAGACGATCCTACTAGCCCTGATCCCGCCCCTTCTGGCGTGGTCGTGCCTCTGGATGTACATCCGGAGCAGTGACCGACGAGTACGGTAGCGTTCTTGCCGGTATCCTCGCTCGGTGCGCAAAGAGTCCCTTGCCTTCCTTCAGGAGATTTGTGACGCTCCATCCCCTTCGGGCTACGAGCAGCCCGCGGCCCGCGTGTTCCGTACCTACACGCAAAAATTCGCGGACGAAGTCCAGACGGACGTTCATGGCAACACGTGGGCCGCTCTGAACCCCGGTGCCGGCCAGAAGGTCATGCTTGCCGGGCATTTAGACGAGATCGGCCTGCAAATCTTGCACATATCAGAGGGAGGGCTCCTCTACTTTGCTGGGATCGGCGGCCACGACACCATGGTGCCCATCGGCCAGAGGGTCTGGATCCATGGCACCAAGCGCGTGCCGGGGGTCATCGGTCGCAAACCGATCCATCTTCTCGAGGGTGACGAGAAGGAGAAGCGTCCCAAGCTCCACGACCTGTGGATAGACATCGGGGCAAGGTCGAAGGCCGAGGCCGAAACGGTGGTCACGATCGGCGACTGTGCGACGTACCAGTGGGAGTTCGCCCCCCTCCTGGGCGACCGCGTCACCGCGCGTGGCTTCGACAACAAGATGGGGGCGTTCATCGTTGCCGAGGCCCTTCGTCTTCTGCACGAGGAGGGAGGTCTGGCGAAGGGCGTGGGGGTCTTTGCCGTGGGAACGGTGCAGGAAGAGATCGGATTACGCGGGGCCAAGACTTCGTCGTTCGGCCTGGACCCGCAGAGCGGCCTTGCAGTGGACGTGGACTTTGCCATTGACACGCCCGGCCTCGACAAATCGCGCTATGGCGACGCGGTCATGGGTGGCGGCCCGAGCGTCACCAGAGGCGCGAACATCAACCCTGTCGTGCTCGACCTGGTGATGAAAGGGGCGAAGAAGGAAAAGATCCCGTATCAACTCTGTGCCGAGCCCGGCGGCACCGGCACCGATGCGAACGCGATGCAGGTCTCGCGCGGCGGGATCGCGACCGGCCTTGTCGGGGTGCCGATTCGCTACATGCACTCGCCCTGTGAGGTCCTCGAGCTGGGCGACGTCGAGAAGTGCGCCCGGCTCATGGCCGCCTATTGCCGCCAGGTCAAGGCGGACACGAGCTTCGTCCCCGTCTAAGGGCAGGGACGCTATACTTCCCGAGGTGGTACGTGGCCTCGCGCTCGTCGTCTGTGGGCTCATCGCCGCGTCCGCGGTCGCCCAGCGAACGACGATACGGATGATGGCGGGCCCGGCCTTCGGGATCCCTCCCAGAGACTCCACGGCTCCCCGGAACATCACGCGCCGGGCGGTGTTCGACGAGTTCCACCGGCGGAACCCGGACATCCAGGTCGTGAACGCCGGGGGGCTCGAACTCACCGGGGACAAGGCGGACGGCAACTTCCTCATGTCCATGGCGGGCGACACCGCACCCGACGTTTTCTATGTCAACTTCCGCCAATACTTCAGCTACGTCGAGCAAGGGTTCTGCCGACCCCTCGACGACCTGGCATCGCGTCACCCGGACGCCACTTCGCGCATCGTCCCCGAGATCGAGACGGTCTTGCGCAGCCTGGACGGCCACCTCTACGGCGTCCCGTTCTATCAAGTCGCCCAGGCGCTCTACTACCGCAAAGACCACTTTGTCGAGGCCGGACTCGACCCGCAACGGCCCCCGCGAACCTGGGCAGAGTTCTACGAGGATGCCAAGAAGCTCACCGATGCCGCGCCCGGCAGATCGGGCTTCGCCTTCAGTGGTGGGCCCGGCGGGAAGGCGTACCACTGGACGAACTTCGTGTGGCAGGCCGGAGGCGAGGTCCTGGTCCCAGCCGAGCGAGGATATTCCCGTGCGGTGGTCGCAAGCCCTGCCGGGGCGGTCGCCCTCGACTTCTTCCGAAAGCTCACCAAGGACAAGTGGGTCGGGAAGGACGGCAAGGAGCACGGGCCCGCCGCCAGCGTCAGCGCGACGTACAACAACGACATCACGGACGGCAAGGTCTCGATGTGGTTCGCCTACACGAACGACGTCATGCTCTCGATCAGCGACATCAACCCCGCCCTGATCGGTGTCGCGGCGATGCCGGCAGGCCCGGCCGGGAGCTACAACGAGATCAACGCCGGAATGTGGGCGATCAACTCGGCCGTCAAGGACCCAGCCAAGATCGAGGCGTGTTGGCGGTTCATCGAGTACTTTGCGAGTCAAGACGCAGCCGAGGTTCAGACGCACACTCTCGTCGAGCTTGGCCTCGCCTCGCTCGTAAACCCGGTCTTGCTCGAGAGGTATGGATACCACGACCTTGCCGCCAGTGTGGATCCAGCCTACTTGGAGGCGAACCGGCAACTCTTCTCCCGTGGCAAGCCGGAGCCCTACGGGAGAAACAGCCAGCAGGTCTATGTCGTCTTGGACGAGGCGCTCGACCGCGCACGCCTGGAAGACACCCCGAGCGACGTGATCCTACGAGAGGTCCAAGAGTCCATGGACCAAAAGCTACTCGGCTATGTCCCCGAGCAGGTCATCCGAAAGCAGCGACAGGTTGCGACCTGGATAGCGTGGATCCTTGCCGCGCTCGTAGCGACGGTGGTCGGCGTCTCCGTGCGTAAGGCGCGAACGTCCGCCCCTGCCTACGACCCTCTACCCAAGGGAGATCGGAGACGAACCGCGCTCACCTTCGTTTGGATCTGCCTCTTGCCTGCCGTGCTCACCCTCATGGTCTGGGCCTACTATCCACTTGGGAAGGGACTCCAGATCGCCTTCCAAGACTACAAGATCGTACTAGGTGCGACCTGGGTCGGCTTCGACAACTTCATCTCGGTCTTCAGCCAGCCCGTCTTCTGGAAGGCGCTTCTCAACAGCACGCTCTACGTCGTTCTCACCATCAGTATCGGTTTCCTGCTTCCCGTCGGGCTCGCGGTCGTGCTGAACGAGATCCGATACGCGCGGGTGTTGCTTCGGACGCTCTTCTACCTCCCGGCGACCATCTCCGGCGCGGTGATCGCATTCCTCTGGAGGCAGTTCTACGACAAAGGGCCGGAAGGGCTCCTGAACCACGTGGTCCAGCCCTTCGTTCCCTTCCTCAACCCACTCTTCGCCCGATTCGGCGGGCCTATCCTCACGGACTCGAACGACTGGCTTGGCAACCCGCAGCTCGCGCTCTTCGCCGTCGTCCTCCCAGGGATCTGGGCCGCTGCCGGGCCCGGCTCGGTCCTCTATCTCGCCGCCCTCAAGAACATCCCGGACGAGAGGTACGAGGCCGCCGACCTGGACGGGGCGAGCTGGGTGCACAAACTGCGGTATGTCCTGCTCCCAGGGATCAAACCCTTGATGCTGATCAACCTCTTGGGAGTGTTCATCGGCGGCTTCAAGGCCATGGAGAACGTCTTTGTGCTAACCGGAGGGGGGCCGCTTTACGCGACGCACACCATCGGGCTCGAGGTTTGGCAGAACGCGTTCATGTTCCTAAAGTTCGGCTATGCCACCGCCGCCGCATGGGTGATGGGTGCGATCCTGGTCGGCTTTACCGTGTTCCAAATCCGTTGGCTGACCCGGCTCAAGTTTTCGGCGGCAAAAGCGTGAGCACGACCACGTCCGCGACCCTTCTTGTGGCCGATGTCGTCATAAGTGCCAAGGACGCCGGGGCCACGGCCAGCTACACATATGCCGCCCCACCTGAAGCTCGCAGAGGGGAGGCGTGGATCGTGCCCCTGGGCGGGCGCAGGGCGATCGGCTACATCCTCGGGGTTCGCTCGGCCTCGCCTGAAGAATTGGGCTTCGATCCGGCGCGGCTACGTCCCCTTACCGAGCCGATCCGTGGCCTCGACCTTCCCGAAGCCCTGATGGACCTCATCGAGGAGACCGCAAGGCAGACCCTGTCCCCCCTCCCCTCCGCGCTCTCCGCTGCGGCGCCTCCAGGCATTCGGGAGCGGCTGGCAGTCACGTGGCGCCCCGGCAGTGCGGTGACGGGGCCGCTCCCTGGGCGACAGGCCGAGGCACTCAAGCTGCTCCAGGAGCGGGGGATCCTCTATGAGGGGGCGGGAAGCTCGATCGCCGACCCGATGAAGCGCGCCCTCCGTACCCTGGCGAGGAAAGGGCTCGCAGAACGCGGCCTCGAACTGCGGCGTTGGTCCGACCGCCGGTCCGGAGAGCAGATGGTCGCATTGAACCCGGACCCTTCGGTCGTGGAGCGCTTCCTGGCAGGGCCTGGCCGCAAGCGGCCCGCACAAGCCGTCACCGTCATGAGGCTCCAGGGCCTTGGCACGAGCGCACTTCCGACGCGGGAGATCAGGGCGCTCGCGGGAGTATCCGACGTCACCGTGCAAGCCTTGCTCGATGCCGGTGTGCTCGTCGCTGGCGGCGAGGATGCCTCCTCGATGCTGCCCGCACCCAAGCCGAACCCCGATCAGGACGCGGCCATCGAGGCAGTCACCAAGGCGGTCTGCGAACGCCGACCCGAGAAGTTTCTTCTCTTCGGCGTGACCGGCTCGGGCAAGACCGAGGTCTATATGCGATGCATGGCCGAAGCCCTGAAAATGGGGCGAGGCGTGCTCTACCTCGTACCCGAGATCGCACTCACCGCCCAAACCCTTACCCGTTTACGAGCGAGGTTTGGCGACCGGGTCGCAATGCTCCACTCGAACCTTTCCGCTCGCGAGCGCCTCGAAAGCTGGACAGCCATCCGACAGATGCGAAGGTCCGTCGTCCTAGGTGCGCGCTCGGCGCTCTTTGCCCCGCTCGAGGACATCGGCCTGATCGTGATTGACGAGGAGCACGAAGGTAGCTTCAAGCAAGAGTCCCCCCCCCGATACTCGACCGGGCCCCTGGCCGAGTCTCATGGCCGCCGACACGGTTGCCCAGTGGTCTTCGGCTCTGCGACCCCGAGCATCGAGACGTTCCACCGCGCAAAAACGGGCGAGCTCGCTATGCTCCGCCTGCCAAGCCGTGCAGCCGCGGCAACCCTCCCTACGGTGGAAACCCTCGATCTCGCCGAGCTTTTCCGCGCACGCAAGCCCGCCCTGGTCTCCGAGCGCCTGCAGGCGGAGATCGCGTCCACTTTGGAGAGAAGGGAGCAGGCGATCCTGTTCTTGAACCGGCGCGCCTATGCTCCCGTGCTCAAGTGCAGGGAGTGCGGTCATTGCTGGGAGTGCCCTCGTTGCACCGTGGCGCTCGCCTATCATCGCCAGGCGGGCCAGCTGCGATGTCATCACTGCACCCACTCGGAGCGCGCGCCCGCCAACTGTCCAGAGTGCGAGAGCCAGCGCGTTGCGGGATTCGGGGTCGGTGTGCAGAGGCTGGAAGAGTGCTTGACCGAACTCTTCCCCCAAGCGCGGATCGCCCGGCTCGACCGTGACGTGGCCCGCAGATCCGGTGCCTTGGAAGAGGTGCTTGCCTCGTTCCGCGCCGGAGCGACCGATATCCTCGTCGGCACGCAGCTCGTCGCCAAGGGCCTCGATTTCCCCAATGTGACCCTCGTGGGTGCGGTCGCGGCGGACGTCTCGCTCCACGTCCCTGACTTTCGGGCCTCGGAACGGACCTTCCAACTCCTGTCGCAAGTGGGCGGACGGGCGGGACGGGCCAAAAGGCCAGGCCGTGTCCTGATCCAGACGTTCCAGCCAAACCACGTGGCAATCGTCTGTGCGAGGGCGCACGATTATGAGGGGTTCTTCGAGGCCGAGATCCAGGAGCGCCGCGAAGCCGGCTACCCACCGTTCCGCCGCCTCGTGAACGTCGTGGTCTCTGGCAACGAGCGCACCGAGGTCGTCGCAGCCTCGGCGAGCGTCGCCGAGGCACTCAGACGAGCCGTGCCCCGAGGCGAGGTACTGGGTCCGACAGATTGCCCCTTGGCGCGATTGGACGGACAGTGGCGACGACACGCGCTCCTCAAGCTGGAGCCGGGAGCTGACTTTGCCCCCATCGCCACGGTGCTAGAATCCCTCCGCCTGAGCACGGTGCGCATCGTGGCCGACGTAGACCCCGTGAGCCTCGTCTAGGCTATTCACCGACCGGTCGGAACAACTTGCAACCGGACGATGCCTTCTCTGGGGCCCCCTCGAAGTCGAGACCAGAGGATCGGCCTCCGCAGAGCACCGTGAGGCGCTGGTCCAACTCGCGCAACATGGAACGCGAGTAGCCAGGCCACTGCTTGGCGATCCGGCCACCTTTCTCGACCAGAGTCACGTAGACGGACCGCTCGGCATCGAACGCTTGAAAGACGGAATCGTCCTTCGCGGACAGTGCCGGATAGGGGAGTCGGAAATCGTCGGCGTACTTCGAGACGGCGGCAGGCTCGGCGTCCATCACGGCAACGAACCGCGCCCGGCTCTGAAAGCTCTTCGCGAGCTGGCTGAAGTACGTCTGCGACTCCATGCTGCAGGGGCACCGATCCTTGGTGAACACGATGACCGCGGGCGACGACTCCCAAAAAGAAGCGAGCTCCATGGGCCGTCCCGTTCCGTCCCGCAGAGTAGCCGAGGGGGCGGTGCCCGAGGCCAGGGCCTCGCTCGCCCGCGCCATGGCCTCGCTGACCGGGTGGCGCGGCTCGTCGAGAAGGTTCACCGAGTTCGAGACGGGCTTGGGGGTCTGCAACTGCATCCACACCGCCGCGACGAGAAGCAGGATCGCGATTCCCAACCCTAGACTTCGCTTGACCACGATGCCAGTCTATGACTTTGCGCCCCAGGTCCCTCAGTCCATCTCGGCGAGGCGGGCCGCATAGGCGTCCCGAACCACCTTGCGGCGCACTTTCATGCTCGGCGTGAGCTCGCCCTTCTCTTGGGAGAACGGCTCCGCCAGGGTCCGAAACTGACGCACTCGTTCAAAGTCGGCCAAGACCTTGTTCGCCCGATCCACTGCTTGCCGCACTTCGCTGGTCGCACTTTCGTCCGCCGCCACCTCTCCGTCCGTCATGTTGCCGAGGGAAAGGCTGGATCGGAGATGGGCGTAGTCGGGGACGATCAAGGCGACGCAGTGGTTCCTGCCATCGCCGAACACGACTGCCTCGGAGATCTCGGCCTCGGCACGAAGCAGGTTCTCGACCTTCTGTGGGGCTACGTTCTTCCCATTCGCGAGCACCTGGATGTCCTTCTTGCGATCCGTGATTCGCACCCGCCCATCCTCGAGATCGCCCAGGTCGCCCGTGTGAAACCAGCCTTCAGGATCTATCGCTTCGGCGGTCGCTGCCTGCTTGCGCCAATAGCCCTTCATGACAGATGAGCCACGGATCAGGATCTCGCCGTCATCGGCGATCTTCACCTCGAGGCACGGGAACGGCTTGCCCACGGTCTCAGGTCGGTTCTCGAACGGGTCGTTCAGGCACGAGGCCGCGGTGGTCTCCGTCAGCCCGTAGCCCTGGAGCGTCGTGATGCCGAAGGCACCGAAGAAGGTACACAGATCGGGAGGGAGTGCCGACCCCCCGCTCACAAAGTACCGAAGTCGTCCTCCCACCCGCTCTCTGAGCTTCTTGCCGACCAAAGCGTCGGTCAACGGGTAGAGCGGCGCACTGAGCGCCTCGACCCTCGCCCTCCCCTGAGCGTGCGCGAGCGCGAACAGCTTCTGTCTAAGGGGGGGGGCATTGCGCATCCCTTCTTGAATCTTGGACCGCAACGAGTCCAGGAATCGAGGCACCACGAGCATGATCGTCGGCCTCACCTTGGCCATGTCCGAGGCGATCGTGGCCACCGAGCCGGCGTAGCCGATGCTCGCGCCCAAGGATATAGGCAGAATATGGCCCGCGAACCGCTCGAAAACGTGGGCGATCGGGAGCCAGGAGAGAAACACGTCGTCAGGGCCGAGCGGAAGCGTGTCCGGGATCGCCCTGCACAGGTCGAGGAAGCCTTGGTGGCCCAACATCGCCCCTTTCGGCTCTCCTGTAGTCCCGCTCGTGTAGATGATCGTCGCGAGTTCGGTCAGGGCCGGCTCGGTGACCGACCTCTCCCACGCCGACCGTTCCAGCTCCACCTTTCGAGCAAAAAGATCCGCAAAGGTGAGCACCGGCACCCCAAGATCCGAGACCTTGGCTGCTTGGCCCGCGTCCTGTACCACGACCGCAGAGGCTTCGGCATCCCGGAGGATCTGCGTCGCCTGGTCGGCAGGGAGGCTCGGAAACACGGGCACGGTGACGATCCCCAGAGTCTGGCAAGCCCAGTCCACCAACGCCCATTCGAGCCCGGTGTCTCCCACGATGCCGAGCCGATCCCCAGGCTTGAGCCCCAGGGAAGCGACCGAGCACGCGGCCTGATATACGCGCTCCCAAGCCTGACCATAGCTCAAGGCGCTGTAGCCCGAACCTTGGCGAAGCAGGTAGGCGGTCCGGTCTCTCCCTTGGGACAGGGCCTCGTGCCAAAAGACCGAGACCGAGGTGCAGGCCACGGTTACGGCCCCGTCTTCACGGGAAGACCGGCCGAGGAGTACGCGGCCCAGCCGCCACGGACCGAGACCGGGTCGTGAAAGCCCATCTCAAGCATGGCCTTGGCCGCCAGTGCCGACCGGACGCCGCTTCCACAGATCAAGGCGAGCTTGATGCTCCGGTCGGCGAGCGAAGGGTCGCGCTTGGGGTGTTCGAGGTCCACGGCCACCTCCAGCATCCCGCGCGGCACGTTCCTCGCTCCCGCAGGATGCCCCGCGGCAAACTCCTCGGGCTCCCGAACATCAAGCAGGCACCACCCGTGCATGTCGGCGAGCTCCGTCACTTCTACCTCCCGGATCGCGGTGAGGGCTTCGTCCACAAGGTCGCGAACTGACTTCACGCCGAAACAGTACCCGCCATGGCATTTTTCCAGGCAACCCTAAGGAACACTCACGTCTGTGCCAAGAACAACGGTGGGAGGGCGACTCCGCGTTAGCTCTCCCCTTGGCGGTGATCGCCCCTCCCGAACCTGTTCTCGTTCAGATTCGGGCTCGATCCTTGAATCGCAGATAGGCGGAAACCAGGGCCCCGGCGAGGTTGCTCGGATGGGCCTCGATGCACTCGAACCCAGCGTTACGTAGGATCGCTCCCGCGGCGTCCCGCTCGTCCTGGTTCCATACCTCGGCCGCTGTCCGCAACATCCCTGCCTCGCTTGTCACGGCTCCGAGCGTGGCTGCTTGACCCGGATCGGTGACCCGGACCACCACGACGAGGTGACGACGCCGTAGCGGGGCGAACGCGATTGCCAGCTCTCGGGCCTGGTCGGCGTCCTCTGCGTCTGAGAACAGCACGATGAGCGCGCGACGACGCCAGTGCCGCCCGAAGTGCGCGACCGCGGCCCGATAGTGCGGCTGGGTCGCCACGGGCTCCAAATCGTAGATGCTGTCGGCAACAAGTGCAGCATGGGTGCGCCCTTTCTGCGGGGCGACAAACGCACGGACGTCCTCGTCGAACGCGAGCACGCCGGTCAAGTCGCCCTGGCGTGACGCTGCATGGAGAAGGAAGACCGCGGCATCGAGCATGTGCTCCAGTTTGCGCACCCCTTCCACCTCTCCCAGCATGTGGCGGCCCAAGTCGAGGCAAGCAACGACCGCTTGGTTCCGCTCTGGCTCGAGCTCCTTCACGACGAGCCGGCCGCGCCGGGCCGTCGCCCCCCAGTGCATGAGCCGGACGTCGTCCTCGTTGTAGTCACGCAAGCTGACGAACTCCATCCCTGTCCCTTTGCCCAGGGCCTTCCGGACGCCTAGCGAGGCGAGGTGCCCCTTGCGCTTCAAGAGCTCGAAGTCGCGCAACGGTCGAACGTTGGGCACGACGCGCACGGTGCTGGCATTGTCCAAGGTCTGCACAACCCGAGCAAGTCCAAGCGGGGCGAGAAAGCGCAGGCACGTGCCCGCGAACTCCTGGGCACCCCGGCGCGTGGGGAGCACGGTGTACTCGATCTCGCGCTGGGCACCCGCGGGGAGCTCGACACTCGCCTCGTTCCCGTTCGTCTCGGATCCTTCTAACTCCTCGTCGAAAACCTGTACTTTGATGGGGTGGCGGCCTTGGTTCTCCAGGGTCAGGGTGACCGGGTTCTGCGCCCTTGCCGCGAGGCTCTCGCGATGAGACCTCCGAACCACGATCCGCCTAGAGCGGGCACCGACGATCCCAGATCCCGCCACCACGGCGATCAGCCCAAGATCGTAGGGAAGGAGCCACCGCTCCAGTCCCGGCAGCACAGCCCCTCCTGCGGCTAGGCCGAGACCGGCCGCAGCAAGCCACCAAGCCTTGGCAGAGGGAGCCCACACCGCCTTCATCGCTTGGTAGCATACACGGGTGCAAGGCAGCTACTTCGTCCTCACGCCGGAGAAAGTCGTGGTCGTTCGTCGCTTCGCCCCGTTGCCGATCCGAGTCGGTGCCCATGCGATAGACGGCTTCCTGGCGATTGCCTGCAGTGGGGTCGCGGGGCTGCTCGCCGCGCCTTTCTCGGCGATCGCGGGGCCAGATGCGGGCTCTGCCGTGGAAGGGCTCTTCGCCGTGACCACCCTAGTGGCGTACTTCGTCCTCCAAGAGTGGCTGTGGCAAGGGAGAACCATCGGGAAGACCTCTCTCGGGCTGCGCACGGTCATGGTGGACGGCACCCCTCCCACCCTCCTGGCGGCAACCTATCGGAACCTACTCAGGATCGTGGACATGCTCCCGATCGGCTACGCCCTCGGCATCGGGGTGATCTTGGCGAACCCACGGGGGCAGCGCCTTGGCGACATTGTGGCGGGCACTCTGGTCATCGCCGACTCTGGGATACCTTCCGGGTTCGTCCCGGCCCCGCACCACGCCGGGATTCATCCCATCGAGCACACCTTGCCGCCGCTCGATCGAATGACGATGCCCGAATACTTTGCGCTCAAGAGGCTTTGCGACCGTTTCCCTGACCTGCTCCCGGAAACCCAGGCCAAAGGCATCCATGAGATTTGGAGGCCGTTTGCACAAGCTCACGCCATCGAACCTGCACCCAACGTCCACCCCATCTACCACATGGAGGCCGTCGTCATGAAGTACGGCCTTATTCACAACCTGCTGTGAAAGGTGGCGGAAAACGAAGAAATTGCGATCGCAGGCTTCGCGCTGGGGGTAAGTTCGGGGCCTATCCCTGCACTCATACACATTGTTTTCCACATTGTCACATGGTGCGATTTGAACTTGATTTTGCGTACGCCCTTACCTTGCCCTCCATGTTTTCCACAATCGTAGCGCCCCCTAACAGTAGTAACAGACTTTTCTATTCTTCGAGGTTGTTCTTATAGAAGGCGTGGGAAACCGACCGAGCTTTCGAGCGACGAGGGTCCGACTCCATAGCTTTCGGAACTATCGGCACGCGGAGGTCGGCTTCGGAGAGGGAGTTAACCTCGTGGTCGGGCCGAACGGGCAAGGCAAGACAAACCTGATCGAGGCAGTGCACCTGACGACTACGGGCAGACTGATCCGAGGTCGGAGAGAGGCCCAAGCGGTCATGCACGGGGCGGAGTGTGCCGTGGTGGGCACCCAGTTCGAACCGTACGGCCAAGAGGTCGAGGCGAACCTGCCTGCGTCAGGCCGGAAGACGCTCACCCTGAACGGCTCGGCGCTACGCCGGGCGAGCGACCTCCTTGGCAAGGCCCCGTGTGTGTGTTTCACCTCGGAGAGCCTCCTTCTCCTGGAGGGCGAGCCCGAAGAGCGACGCCACTTCCTGGACTCTGAGTCCTCGCAATTGCACCCGAGCTTCGTGAAGGTGTGCGCCGATTACAAGCGGGCCCTCCAGCAACGAAACTCCCTGCTCCGCCTCTGGAGGGAGGAACACGTGCCCGAAGCTACCTTCGAGCCATGGGAGGAGCAACTTGCCCTGCACGGCGAGGCGATCCGGGCGAGGCGGACAGAATGGGTGGCGAGCCTCGAGCCGTGCTTCCGCGCCGCTTATCTCGATCTAGGCGGATCGGAGGCGGTCACGATTCGTTCTCAGGTGAAAGACGATGCTGGCTCGGCAGACGAGATCGCCGACCGCCTCGCATCTTCCCGGTCAACCGATCGCGAGAGGGGCAGCACCGGCACCGGTCCGCACCGGGACGAGCTTGCCGTGCTGATCCAGGAGAAAGACGCTCGCGACTTTGCCAGCCAAGGGCAAAAGCGAACGATCGTGGTCGCCCTCAAGCTGGCCGTGCTCGAGCTGATCGCTCAGCAGCTGAGCGCGCGGCCGATCCTCTTGCTCGACGACGTGTTCTCGGATCTGGACTCCCACCGTCGTGGCTCGCTCGTCGGCCTTGTCCACGAACGTGGAGGACAAGTGTTCGTAACCTGTACAGAAGTCAGCCAGGCTGGAGCGCGGATCGCGAGCGAAGCGGCGACGTTCGAGGTAACTTCCGGCACGGTGGTAGCACGATGAGGCAACTTTCGGAGGTCTTGCCCGAGGCTTTGGGTCGCTCGGACGTGCTTCGAGCGGCGCGTGCCCTCCGCGTAGCGAGAAGGTGGGAGTCGGTGGTGGGTCAGATCCTCGCCGCGAGGTCCGCTCCCGACCGCTTCGACCACGGGACCCTTTGGGTCGCCGTGACCACGTCGGTCTGGGCCCAAGAGATCAGGCTGCGCCGCGAGAGCATCCTTCAACGGCTGAACGAAGCAGCGGGCGAGCGCGGCCTCTTCCAAGAGCTCCGGGTCACGATCCAGGCCGACTGCGGTTCGGTTCGGAAGGGCGCGGATGCGGCGAGAGCTCTCTGAGCGGCCCCTCGTCATCGCGTTCCTCGCGATGCTTTGTGGGCTCGCTTCCACCCACGCTCCGGCGAACGTGTTCTACGTCGTCGCCTTGGCCCCGTTCCTGAACCGGGCGAAGGCATGGGTCGCCCTGGCGGTCGGGCTTCTCTTAGGGGTAGGGCTCCGGCCCACCGTCGAGCCCATGGTGACCGTGCCTGGGGGCACCTTGGAGGGCACGGCCACGATGCTCACCTCCGCCCGCCCGACCTCTCAGGGCTACTCCGCCATCGTGGAATCTGGCACGAGGAGATATCTGATCTGGCTGGGCCGGGACGAGGGGTTCTCGATGGGCGACGAGATCCGCTTCCAAGCGGAAGTATTGCCCTTCCAGCAAGCGCGGCTCTCCACCCAGGGCGGCGTGGCGATCCTTCGCCCTACCCGACCGATCGAGCGGGTTCGGAAGGGGCCGTGGCTCTGGGCCATGGGCGATCGCCTGAGGGACTCCTTCCTCGGACTCACGTCGAGCTATGGCAGACCGGAGACGAACGGAATCGTCAACGCCCTGTGCTTCAACGTCACCTCTGGGATATCGCCGGTGGAATACGAGGAGCTTCGCCGAAGCGGCACGGTTCACATCGTGAGCACCTCGGGGCTCCACGTCGTGATCGTGGCGACCGCTTTGGCCTTCGCGCTCTATCAGGTTCCCCTGGCTCGCCCGCTGAAACTTCTCGTGCTCCTGCTGGTCTTGATCCTCTACTCGGCCGCGGCGGGGTTCAGGCCGCCCATGGTGCGAGCGGTAGCGATGGTGGGGATCGGCCTCGCCGCGTACCTCTTTCAACGCGAGCCGGACGGTGCCTCGGCGATCGCTGCCTCCGGTCTTGGGTACTTGGCGTGGAGCCCGTCCTCGATGGACGATGTCGGGTTTCAGCTCTCCTATGTCGCGACGGCCGCGCTCGTGCTCTTCGCCCCAAGGCTGGGCGGTGGGGCGAAGTCCTTGATCGAGTACGTCGCACGACCTGTGCTCGCGGTGGCCCAAGTGAGCGCCGTGGCCACCATCGCTTCGGCACCCCTCCTCGCCTACCATTTCGGGGCGGTGAGCCTGGTCGGCCCATTGAGCAACGCCCTCATCGCGATCCCGGTGGCGATCGCAGTGGTCGCGAGCCTGGCGGCGTGGAGCGTATCCACCTTATGGTTGGGAGTGTCGGTCGGTCTGCTCAAGCTCGTGGTGGAGCCCATGGCAGGCTGGATCCTGCTGGTGGTGACCCGCACCGCAGCGCTCCCCTGGAGCGTCATCGAGACCCCGCGGCCCCAAGAGTGGCTGATCGTGCTGATCTATGTCCTGCTGGGCCTCTTGTGGCGCCCGAGGCTCCGCCCAGTCAGCGGCTGAACACGCTCAGCCAGGTTCGAACTTTCTCGATCTCCGCCTTGCGATCGGCCAAAGCAAGGCGTTCGCGCTCCACGATCTCCGGCTTCGCCCTTGCGACAAAGTCCTCATTGGAAACACGCGCTTCGAGCTTCTCCGCCTCGTCCACCAGGGCCTCGAGGCGCTTGGCGAGCCGCGCCGCCTCCTTCTCACTGTCCACCAAGTCGCCCACCAAAAGGTGGAAATCAGAGCCAAAGCTTGTGGTAGAGACAAAGCGTCCAGTCGGGCGCCCAGGGACGACGGCGTCGAACCACGCTTGCGAGCCGATTACGGTCTCGCCACCTTCCAGGTCCCCTTCAAAGTAGAGCTCAGGTAGGCGCTTTCCGGGCGTCACTTGCATTTCGGCACGCATTGCGCGAACAGTGCGAACCGCGTCAAGCCACCGCTCCACGCGCGCTTCCAGCTGGGGGTCGTTCCAAGCTGGCCGAACCTCCGGCCAGGACGAGTTCGCGATCATGCCCTGCGATCGCGGCATGAGCGAGGCCGCTTCCTCCGTCAAGTGCGGCATGATTGGGTGGAGCATGACGAGGAAGGCCCGAAGAGCGGTCTCGAGCACCCATTGCGGCGCATGGCGCGTCGCTTCGTCGGCGAGCCTGCCCTTGCTGACCTCGATGTACCAGTCGCAGAGGTCCGACCAGAAGAACCGGTAGAGCGCGCTACACGCGGTCTGAGGATCATAGCCCTCGTAAGCGGCCCTCACCTCCTGGATAGCCTGGGCGAGGCGGCTGAGCAGCCAACGATCCATCTCGCCGAGCTCGGCAGGCTGAGCGCCGTCGAACCCGGCGAGGTTCTGCGCCACGAACCGGCTCGCGTTCCAGACCTTGTTCGCGAAGTTCCGCGCATCCACGGTGCGGCGCTCCAGATAGCGGATGTCCTGGTTCTCTCCGGTCTGGCTGAAAAGGGTGAAGCGAAGCGCGTCGGCACCCTTCTCCTGGATCACGTTCATGGGGTCAACGCCTGTTCCCAGGCTCTTGCTCATTCGTTTCCCGTCCTCGGTGAGCACGGTCGCGTAGACATAGACCTCGTGGAACGGGATCTTGCCCGTGGCATCGAGCGAGGCCATCGCCATGCGGGCCACCCAAAGGTAGATGATGTCGCGGGAGGTCACGAGGACGGAGGTGGGAAAGAACTCTTGGAGGTCGCTGGTCTCCTCGGGCCATCCTAAGGTTGCGAACGGCCACAGCCCGCTGCTAAACCATGTGTCGAGGACATCGGTGTCTTGGCGAGCGATTCTCTTTCCTGACTTCACCTCGGCCTCTTCCCAGCTCGTTGCCGCCACGACGCTTCCGTCTTCAGCGTAGTAGACCGGGATCTGGTGTCCCCACCAGAGTTGCCGGCTGACACACCAGTCCCGGATGTTTTCGAGCCACTCCAAGTAGATCCCTGAGTACCTTTCGGGGAAGAACCGAATCTGGCCCGATTTCACGGCCTCGATCGCGGGTGCGGCCAGTTCGGTTTGCCGGACGAACCACTGCTCGCTCGCCAAGGGCTCGGTCGCTTCCCCACTCCGAGAGCTCACCACCAGGGCGATCTCATGGGCGTCCTCCCCCTCCAAGTAGCCTTGCTCCTGCAGGTCGGCAACGATCCGCTTGCGCGCCTCGGCGCGGTCGAGCCCGGAATACGGCTCGTAGCCTTCGACCACCCTCGCCCGATCGTCGAGCACGATCAAGGTTTCGAGGGAGTGCCGTTGCCCAATCTCGAAGTCATCGGCATCGTGCCCTGGGGTGACCTTGACGGCACCGGTACCGAACTCGGGGTCGGGATGGTGATCAGCGATGAGGGGGATCTCGCGACCAACCAAGGGTAGCTGGAGAGACTTTCCAACATGGTCCTTGTATCGGGGGTCGGAGGGGTTGACCGCTACCGCGACGTCCCCCAGCATGGTCTCAGGCCGCGTTGTCGCCACGACGACGTGCCCGCTCCCGTCCGCGAAGGGGTATCGGACGCGATAGAGCTTCCCCTTGACGACTTTGCGCTCGGTCTCGATGTCGCTCACGCTGGTCATGAGCACGGGATCCCAGTTCACGACGCGAAGCCCGCGATAGATCAGCCCACGGTCGAACCAGTCTACAAAGACCCGGAGAACGGCGTCCGCATAGTGGTCGTCGAGCGTGAACCTCTCCCGCGTCCAGTCGAAGCTACAACCGAGCCTGCGGAACTGCCCCAAGATCGTGTCGCCGCTTTCCCTACGCCACTGCCACGCCCTTTCCAGGAACTTCTCCCTTCCGATCTGTGCCCCGCTCGTGCCCTCGCTTCGCAGCAGCTTCTCCACCACGCTCTGGGTCGCGATCCCGGCATGGTCTTGGCCGGGGAGCACCAAGACTCGGTGGCCGGTGAGGCGCTTGAATCTCGCGAGCATGTCTTGGAGGCCATAGCAAAGGGCATGCCCCATGTGGAGCGAGCCCGTCACGTTGGGCGGCGGGATGGTGATGGAGAAAACCGGTCTATCGTCTGGCTCGCCCGGTTGGAAGCATCCCGCTTCTTCCCACGCTTGGTACCACTTCTGCTCGACCTGCGACGCATCGTAGCGCGTCGCGATTTCTTGTCCCGACATGTCTCTTTCCTGTCTCGAAAGACCAGGATCAGTCTACCGGTCGGGTTCTCGGGTACCCGTGCCAGCCTCGAAGAGTCGCTTTACGACCTCTTCGATGGGCGGGTCCTCGATCGTGATGTCCTGCACGGCGAATCGATTGAGGAGGGAACTGGCGACTTGAGGCGCCGAGTCCGCCGATATGTCGAGTTCGACGGTGTGGCCGTCCTGGCTGGCGAGAGCCCCGTACTCCACGAGGTCGTTCCCCTCGATGGCGTGCTCGAACGTGACCTTGACCCGCTTGGTCGCCCCCACTCGCGCCGCCACGTCCCGGAGCTTGCCGTCGAACCCGATCCGCCCGTCGCCGACCACGATCACGCGCTCGCAGAGCTCCTGGACGTCACGCATGTAGTGGCTCGTGAGCAGCACGGTGCAGCCCTCTTCGCGGTTGAGATCGGCCACGAACTCGCGAATCCGCTCCTGGCTCACGATGTCCAACCCTATGGTGGGTTCGTCGAGGAACAGCACCTTGGGCTTGTGCAAGAGGGCGGCGACGAGCTCGCACTTCATCCGCTCTCCCAAGCTCAGTCGTCGGACGGGGACGGTGACCTTGTCCTGGAGGCCGAGTCCGTCCACCAAACGGTGGAGTCGTGCCCTAAGGTCGTTTGGCGGCACGTCGTAGAGGTCGCCGAGCACGGAAAAGCTCTCTTGAGCGGGGAGGTCCCACCATAGCTGCTGTCGGTTTCCCATGACAAGCGCGATCTGGGAGAGGAACCTGGGGTCGCGATCGAACGGCGTGTAACCTAGCACGCTTGCTGTGCCCGACGTAGGGGCCATGATGCCGGCAAGCATCTTGAGCGTAGTGGTCTTACCCGCGCCGTTCGGGCCAAGAAACCCAACGATTTCCCCTGCCCCGATCCTGAAGTCAGCGTCCTGAAGGGCCGTGACGAAGTCCCGGTTCCGCTGGAACAGTGCCTTGAAGGAAGCGGCGAGGCCCACATCCCTGGAGGCACGCGGGTACTGCTTGGTGAGCCCTTCGACAACGATGGCGTCCATGTCTCTAGAGTTGTTTCACGTGAAACAGCCAAGGTGCGCCGAGGGCAAGGGCGGTGGCACAAGGGACGCAAGCGACAAAGAACGAGTCCATACGGTCCAGAACCCCGCCGTGCCCAGGAAGCATGCCGCCACTGTCCTTACGGCCCGCCGCCCGCTTGACGGCGCTTTGGAACAAGTCGCCCACTTGCCCAAGCACACCCGCAAGGGCGCCCACCGCGAGCGAAGTGGGCCAAGGGACACCGAGAGAGCCCCCGAGCATGACCGTGGCAAGGATGCAGACGATGAGGTTCGCGGTCGCGCCCTCCCAAGTCTTCTTGGGAGAAAGGCTCGGGGCGAGCAAGTGCTTGCCGAACTTTCGGCCAAAAAAGAAGGCGGCAGTGTCCCCAAGCCAGATCGGGACGAGCAGCAACAGGACCGCATTGGCAACGAAAGGCGCAGGCTCGATCGCGGTTCGTTGATGAACGACCAAGGCAGCGGCGACCGGTGCCGTGACCCACGCTCCACCAAAAGGTGCAAGCCAGCTGTGAGGCCGGGCCCGGAGGTAGTCCGCGAGTCCGGCAAGACCGACGAGCAGCCCAAGCCAGGCCGCCCCCAAGAACCACAACGAGCCGGGAGGCTCCCACGCTGCAACGAGCAACACGGCGGATCCTGCCGTGACCGCGACCAGAATCCCGCCCCAAAAATGAACCTGCAACGAGGTCATCCGCGCGTACTCGCGATATCCGGCTATGGCAACGACAAGGGCCAGCACCGCGACAGGATACGGGCTGCTCGAGAACACAGCGGCCAGCCCGAGGGCGGCGAGCAACGCAGCCGTCCAGGCGCGCCTGGCCCAGCCATCGGTCCGCGCGCCGCTCGTCGCCGGTTCCGTCAACTCAGCCTAGGGGTTCACAGTTACCCGGATCTTGGACATGTGCGGCGGCTTCAAGCCGTAGGCATCCTTCGTGATCATCGTCACCACGTAGCTTCCCGCCTTCCGGAACTTTCGACGCACCACCGCCCCTTCTGCATCCACCTGGACACCGTCGGACTCGTCAAAGTCCCAGGCGAAGATCGCAGGTGTGGTGCCTGCGCTTCCCGTGCCTCGAAAGACGACTTCGTCCCCCAGGGCCAAGTTGAGCTCGACGTGGTTCGGCGTTCCATAGACCGGGGTCGCATCGCTCAGGATCTTGACCTCGCCCACATAAACCGTGGCGAGCGCGTCGCAAGAGATCGCAATGGACTGGACGGTCTTGTTCGTCTTGTCGAAGCCATGGATTGCCGCAAGCGGGATCCCGACCTGCGACCAACCTCGGTTGTCGGCCAAGGACGTACTCACGTCGAGCATGGCCTCGGACTTCTTGCCGTCGGACGTTGTGATCACGATTCGAACCTGAGACAGGGCGGGAAGCTCGGAGGCACCGGCTGCGGCGCCTCCGCCCTCTCCGCCCGCGAGGGAGCCCCCGCTACTGCCGGAGGCCGTACCTCCGGTGCTCGGGCCATCGCCCCCGGCACCGATCGCGCCGCCCTTGCCCCCTCCTCTCGCTCCTCCACTCGTTGCCGCCTTGAGGGGCAGCTTGAGCGCGAACCGGAGCAAGTTTGACTTGTCGCCGAAGGCCGAGGCAAGGTCAACGGGCTTGCCAAAGACCAGGATGCCGCCCTGGAAGTAGTTCCGAGAGCTGACCCGAACGGAAAGTGTGCCCTCGAACGCGGCCTCGTCGGTCTCCTTGGCCGACCCGCTGCCCCATGAGCGGAACGTGAGACCTTGGTTTGCGGCTGGAGTCGTCCCCGCGTACAAGGTTTGAGCGCCGGAAATGCAAGCCAGGGCAAGGGCGCAAAGCGAAAGATAGGTGTGGTTCCTGTTCATTGCCAATCTACTCCGAGGTCAGTCCGCCGATCCGACGGATCGCGACAGCTCTACCTGTATCCATTAGGACGTCTATGACCACCCCACAGATTACACCGGATGTGCTCGCGACTTCGAACCTTGTGGGGAGACTGGTGCGAAATCGTCGCAGGATCACGTCCTTGTCCATTCCCAGGACGCTAGGATAGGGCCCGCACATCCCGACGTCGGAGATATAGGCGGTGCCACCTTCGAGCACGGTCTCGTCGGCGGTGGGTACGTGGGTGTGGGTGCCGACGACGGCGGTGACCCTTCCGTCCGCACCAAAGCCAAACGCCTGTTTCTCGCTCGTCGCCTCAGCATGGAAGTCAACGAAGACATGGCGCGTCGGGAGAGTGCCCACGATCCGCTCAAACTCTGCAAAAGGGTCGTTGTATCCGTCGAGGAAGGTGCGACCGCAAAGGTTCACGATCGCAAGTTTGACGTCAGCCTTCTCCACGATCACCCAGCCGTTCCCTGGAACCTCGATCGGCATGTTCGCCGGTCGGACGATAGGACGGCCGCTATCCAGGTAGGGAACGATCTCCCTCTTGTGGAACGCATGGTTGCCAAGCGTGATCGCGTCCACGCCGGCGTCGAAGAGCTCGTCCGCGATCGCAGGAGTGATCCCGACGCCGGCCGCGCTGTTCTCACCGTTCGCGAGCAGGAAGAGCGGTTGGAGTTCTTCTTGCAAGCAGGGGATTGCAGCGAGCACCGCCTCCCTGCCTGGCCTCCCTACGATATCCCCCAGGAACACGATGCGATACTGGCTCATCGCCCGCCTCTATACCAGACATACGTCGGGCTTATATTGGCTCCTCCCATCCTGGAAACCGTTCGTTGAGAGCTCCGCGAATCGCTTCTTCAGAAAAGCCCCGTCCCGAGAGATAGCGTGCCGCCTTGCTCGCGTCCATACCGGGTTTGACGCGCCGAGCCAGGGCGAGGGAGGCCAAGGTCGTCTCTGTCGCTTCGTCCAAAAGGTCCAGCGCGGCGGAGGCCGCCTCGTCGGTGACTTGAAGGCTCTCGAGCCTTGCTTGTAATCTCAGCCTGCCTGCGTTGCGGCTGCGAATCGCTTTCTCCGCCTCACGGCTCGCGACCTCGCGGTCGTCCACGTACCGTTGCTCGATCAGCCAATCGAGGGCGTCTCGCGAAGCTTCCTCCTCGTGACCCGCTTCTAGGAGGCGGCTTTGGAGCCCCGCTACGCTGAGGTTCCGCTGCGCCAAGAGGCGAGCGGCGTGGCGCAGCGCTTCGGAGACCTGCGGTCTCAACCCTCGATTGCGGCAAGCTCCGCGGGCTCGGACTTCCGAGCCGGGGCGAGCTCGGCGCGGAGTTTGGATTCGATCTCCGCCATGACCTCCGGGTTCTCCTCCAAGAACGTACGGGCGTTGTCACGGCCTTGCCCAAGCCTGGTCTCGCCGTAGTTGAAGAAGCTTCCAGCCTTCCCGAGGATGCCCTTCTCGATGCCCAGGTCGAGCACCTCTCCCGAGCGGCTGATCCCCTTTCCATAGATCATGTCGAACTCGCAGCTCCGGAACGGTGGGGCCACCTTGTTCTTTACGACCTTGACCTTGGTGCGGGCTCCATAGTGGTCGGTGCCGTTCTTCAACAGCTCCCCTCGCCGCACCTCCAGGCGCACGCTAGCCCAGAACTTGAGCGCCCTCCCACCGGGGGTCGTCTCCGGGTTTCCGAACATCACTCCGATCTTCTCTCGGATCTGGTTGATAAAGATGACAGCGGTCTTCGCCTTGTTCACAGAGCCGCCGAGCTTCCGCAGGGCCTGTGACATCATCCGTGCTTGGAGGCCCACGAAGGTGTCCCCCATGTCGCCTTCCAGCTCCGCCTTGGGCACGAGCGCGGCCACGGAGTCGAGAACGACGATATCGAGGGCCCCGCTACGGATCATCGCGTCCATGATCTCCAGGGCCTCGTCCCCGGTGGTGGGCTGGGCGATGTAGAGCCGGTCAATGTCCACTCCGAGGGCCTTGGCGTATTCCGGGTCGAGGGCGTGTTCGGCATCCACGAAGAGGGCCATGCCACCTTGCTTCTGCGCCTCGGCAACGGCATGAAGGGCCAGGGTCGTCTTCCCGCTCGATTCCGACCCGTAGATCTCGGTGATCCGCCCCCTGGGCACCCCGCCCACACCCAGGGCCATGTCGAGAGTCAACGAGCCGGTGGAGACGGCTTCCACGTCCCGGCTCGTGTCGTCCAGGCGCATGACGCTGCCCTTCCCGAACGACTTCTCGATCTGTTGGAGGGCCATTTCCAGTGCTCGTTCTCGTTCGCTTGTCGCCTTATCGTTTGCCATGGGTCACCTATAGTAGACGTGTGAATGCTATTCTAGCACTAGTTCCCCAAAGATTTCAAGAGTGCCTTCACTGTGGCCTCCAACTGGGGGTCCTTGCCATGGTTCCAAGCTTCGGGGTCGAAGTCCACCCGGATGTCAGGCTTGCGGCCGTTGCCTTCCAGGTCCACTCCGTCAATCGTGTACGAGCCTGCGGCGGGGAGCCGGATGAAGCCGCCGTCCCACAAGCCGAAGCCGCTCGTCCCGATCACGCCCCCGGCCGTGGGTTCCCCAACGATGGGCCCGAGCTTGAGCCTTCGGAAGCCTTCGGAGAAGATCTCGGCGTTGCTGAAGCTGAATTGGTTTGCCAAGCACGCCGCCGGGAGCTCCACCGCGTTTCCGCGATAGGAGTTCTCGCTCTGGAGACGGCCCGGCTCGTCACGGTTCGTCCGGATCAGCCAGGGGGTCTTGCGCATGATGTTGAGGATGATGTGCGAGGTGAAGCCACCTCCGTTGAACCGGACGTCCACGATCACCCCTTCCTTGCCATCGAGCATCGTCTGCGTCTCCGTAAGGAACTTGTCGAGGCTCGGAACGTTCATCCCTTGAATGTGGACATAGCCGAGCTTGCCTCCGCTTAGCCGCTCGACCTCGGCTCGGTTCCAGCGCACCCACTCCTCGTACTGCGCACCCGTGCGGGCTCCGCTGGAGGAAGGGCGGATCGCCACTTCCCGCGTCCCCGCCGCCGACCGTACACCGAGCACGACCTTGCGGCCAGCCTTGCCGTCCAAGAGCACGGCCATCGGGGACAAAGCGCCCGGCTTCACCCCGTTCACGCTCGCGATCACGTCCCCTGGGCGTAGGAGGGAGCCAGGGTTCGCCGCGGGCGATTCGGGATAGACGGTGCCGACGCGATACTCCCCGAGGGCAAGGAGAGCATTCCAGTCCCACTCGATCCCGAGCCAAGCGGGCGAATCCGTGACCGTCGGTCTCCATCCGGGAGGCGAGGTCGCCCCGAGGTGAGAACTGTCCAGCAGTTCCATCATCTCGCCCATGAGCTCGTAGAAGTCCTCTCGGGACTGAATCGCGGGCACGATCCTACCGAACTCCTCATGGATCTCCCCCCAGTCCTTTCCGTGCATCCCGGGGTCGTAGTAGAGCCGGTTCAGCGTCCACCAGACCTCATCGAAGAGGGCTTGCTCCTCCACCGCGTAGTCCACGGTCAGCTCCGCCGAGAAGTTGATCGGCGATGGAGCTTGAGCCCCGGAAGGGAGCGAGAAGACCTTTCCTCCTTGGATGAAGTACGTCTTCCTCCCATCGGTGCTCATGCTGACGCCGGATACGGGCCCGGTCACGCCCGGCACCGCGCGGGTCGCCCCGTTCTCCAAGTCCACGGTGCTGAACTGCGAGGCGACGTTGGCGTAGGCGCGGCTTCCGTCCGGCCCTGGCCAGAGTCCGGTGACCAGTTCCGCCCCCGTCCGACTCAACCGTTCCGCGATACCCTCGGGCACGAAGGCGACTTCGGGCTTCCCAGGCTTCTGCTGCGGTTCCTCGATCTTGTCCAAGTCGTCCTCGGAGAACCGAAGAGGAGCTGGGGCGAGCCGGACGGAGTAGACCGGGTTCAGACCATCTCGAACCTCGCTGTAGTCCGTGCCCTGAACCCCGGAGAACGCGACGAACTTGGCGTCAGGGGAGAACATGGCACCGCTCGCCGACTTCCCGACCTTCGCCACGAGTACATTTCGTTTCGACTTGACCTCGACCGCGTTGACGGCGACGGATCTTTGCAGAGGAGTCGAGTACGTGATCCAGGCGCTATCGGGGGACCAAGCGAACATGGCGCCGCCAAGGTAGGAGTCTGCGAAGGCGCCGCTCGCCGCAACGGTCGGGCTACCGCCCGAAGCGGGGAACGTCACGATCTCGTTCATCCCACGGTGGCAAGCCACCATGGATCGGTCGGGGGAGACCACGGGGCGCATGAGGTCGGTACCAGGATCGCTGGCGAACTCGCTCGACTCGCCGTCCAAGTTCACCTTCTTCAGGCTCCGGTGTCCGCTCGCGCCCGCCGAGCAATAGACGATCGTCTCGTCATTGAGCCAGCCGGGGTCACCGTCGTACCCAGGATTCGTGGTCAGCCTCCGTGTCGTGCCTCCCCTTTCCGGTAGCAGGAAAAGGTCGCCCCTTACCTCGATCACGGCGCGCTTGCCGTTCGGAGAGGCTGCGAACGCCTGAGCCCCCGTGTCGAGCCTGAGCTTCGTCAAGGGGTCGCGAGTCGCGTCCATCGGCGTCTCGATCCGGATCGGTGATGCGGTTCCAGTTTGAGTGTCGAGGACCCAAGCTTGGGAGTCCTTCTGGAAGGCGACCTTCGACCCGTCCTTCGACGCGCTGAGGAACCGGATCGTACCGTGGGAGAACCTGGTGTGCTGCCTGGCCGTACCCCCGGAGCTCGGCATGGACCACAAGTTCGGCTCGCCGCTACGGTTGGAGACGAAGACCAGGCGATCCCTGCCGAGCGGGGTAGGGAACAGGTCGAACGTGTCGCCGCTCGTGAGGCGCTTGATCCCTTGGAGCGGGGCACCCCAAGCGCCAGCGTAGAGTCTGGCGGTGTTGGCTCCCTTCTGGCCGGGCTTGCGCCAATGCCCAGGCGAACCGCCCTGGCAATACACGATCGTCGTGCCATCGGGAAGGAAGCACGGCTGGTGCTCGGGCTCCAAGGGGTGGCCTGTGAGGCGGACGGCGTCGCCCCCTTTCATGGAGACGGAGAACAAGTCAAGCCGGCCGAAGGAGTTGCTGTATCCGATGACGAGCGAGCCGTCGGGGGAGACCGCCGTCGGGTACTCGGACCCCGCTTCGTAGGTGAGGCGATGAAGATCGTCCCCGTCCGGGGTCATCGAGTAGGCATCGAGGCTGCCGAACCGGTTCGAGGCGAAGACGATCCGGTCGCCTACCGGAGACCAAACCGGGTTGGAATCGTCAGCCGGGTGTACGGTGAGCCGGGTTGCACGGCCACCGCTGGACGGCACGGTCCAGATGTCGCCTTGCCAACTGAACGCGAGGGTCATTCCGTCCGGCGAGATCGCTGGGTCTGCGATTCGACCGATCGGAGAGGCGCTAGTGACCAAGGCGACAGCTGCGATGAGCATGCCGCAGTTCTACCGAATCTGGGGCTCTCGTGGGAACCCTGGCTACAGTTTCAGGTCAACCACGCCGCTGACCCCGACCCCGTCCACGGCCTTGATCTTCTTCGGATCGGTGACGTTGATGTCGCTGACCGGGATCATCGCGCGGAGCTTGACCTCGCCGAAGAGGTCCACCTCGGGCTGGGCGACCGCCTTCACCTTCATCACCTGCTTTTTGGAGCCCATGACTTGGGCGGCACCGATCGCTCCTCGCGTATTGAGGCCGATCGTGATGATGGGCACGACCCGGGTGAACTTGGCCTCGGTGTCGGTATGGCCGGTGAGCTTGTTCAGCTGACGGTTCATCTCGGGCCCGAACTGGGTGACCGCGGCGCCGACCCCAATGATCTTGATCGCTTGCTTGAGTTGCCCGGTACCCAGCGCGCACACGGCGACGGTGAGGGAGGCGACGGCGAAAAGGCGGGTGAGCTTTACGTTTCGGAGCATGGCTACTAGTTCATACGCTTGAGGAGGTGAAAAGATACGGCCCCCAGGGGTTCCCTTGGAGGCCGTTGTCGTTGCGGTCGAGTCCTAGCTTAGAACTTGACGCTCAGCTGGGTGCCGAGCAGACCGCCCTTGTAGCGGTTGCGTCCGCCTGGATCCAGGCCAGCGCCAGCAAGACCCTTGAAGTCAAGGTCGCTGAACTGGTAGGTGAACATGAGGCTGCTGTTGGCGCCCATGCCATAGTTGAACCCGATGGTGAACCACTTCTGGCTCGGGTCGGCAGCGCCGCCCAGGCTGTTGAAGCGCACGTCCTCATAGCTGAGCATGGTGCCCCAGTTCGGACCGAACTGGTAGTCCAAGCCAACCATGATGGAGGTGATGTCGTCGTAGCCCGCGAACGGGAACGGACCGCCGGTGCTGATGGGCTCGAGCCGCTGGCCCTTGCCCCAGATCTTGAAGTCCTCGCTCGGCTTGAACCAGAGCTTGGCGTCAAAACCCTTGATGTTGGTCGGCGACCACTGGTTGCCGATGCGCTGCCAGGAGCCAGCGGCAACGAAGTTGCGCTCGACTTCCTTATAGCCGCCACCGACGCCCCAATTGTCGGCACTGTAGCCCAGGTGGATGTCCCACACCGTGTTGTCGGTGTTGGTGACATTGTTGTCACCGAGCTTGGTGTCGCTCTTGGAGTAGGCCCCGTAGACGTTGATGTTCTGGAACTTGAGGTCAACCTCGCCTCCATAGACATCCACGCCGTCAATGAGCCCGAACGGGGTGTCGCCGCGGTGCCATAGGTAGGCAAGGTTGATGCCGCCCATGTCTCCGACCGGGAACATCAACTGCGCACCGAGCGTCTTGTCAATGCCGGTTCCGGCGATCGGGTTGAGCTCGGTTCCGTTCACGGACTGGATCTCGCTGTTGAGTCCACCGAACACCTTGAGCGCGGCAGGCCCGAAGTTGAAGTCGAGCATGGCGCCGTCGAAGGTGTGCTTGTGGTCGTCCCAGCGAGCGTTGTGGAAGTAGGTCGTGAAGTCGGAGCGCTTCCAAAGGTACTGCCCGACCATGTGATCCATGCGGCCGACCGTGGCGTTGAAGCCCTGCCCGACCAGCGCGGTGTCGAAGGTGACCGTGGCGTTGTCAATGTAGATATCGGCCGAGCCGGCGGTGAAGCCGGAGCCGAAGTTCGCATTGTTGTAGCTGCCCAGGTTGGCCTTGAGGCCGCCCAAGGCGCCGATCATGTTGCCGACGACCACGGTGGCCTGCCACTTCGGACCTTCCTCGTTCGTACCCTTGAGGTCAATGGCGGCCTCGTGGTACATGGTCAGGTCGTTGGTGAGGCCGGCCCGGAAGCCAGCGTCGCTCAGGCCGAACACCCGGTTGCTCGGGGTCATGCCCATGTTGCCGTCGGTCGAGTGGCCCGCAAGCGCGAGGAAGTCCACCGTGCCGTGGATGTCCACAGCCGGCTTCACCTTCTCGAGCTTGGAGACGCGCTCCTCGAGGTCGCCGAGGTCGGAGCGGAGCTGCTTGACGTCAACGCCCATGGCAGCCATCTCCTTCTCGAACTCAGCCGAGAGCTTCTCGAGGTCCTCGATCCGCTTGCCCCAGCCCTTCATCATGTCGACGTCGGCGCGAAGCTGCTTGACCATGTCGCGCAGTTCGTTGATGTCGCCGCCGTCTCCGCCACCCTCGAGTGCCTTGATGCGGGCCTCGTGGTTGTCATACCAGCCCCGGACCTTCTTCCAGAACTGGTAGGTGGCAGCCGCAAACTCGTAGCGGCTCATCGGTCGGTTGCCGCGGTAGGCGCCGTCCGGATAGCCGAAAAGAATCTCGGCCTCCTTCAAGCGACCCACGGCTTCGTATGCCCAGTGGTTCTCAGGAACGTCCGGGAAGTTGTCCTGCGCGATGGCCGGGAGAACCAGGCCGACGCTGAGGACCGCTCCGAACGCGATCTTGAACATTTTGTTCATTTGTGTGTCTCCATACAACCCGGATTCAGGCTTCGGAGACTCCGCCGTGCCTTAGGTTGGCACGGGTTCCACAACTTTCCTCAAGTTCCCTGTGGAGCCGAGCGCTCGCTGGCTTGGCGACGCCTCCTGCGTCTTTTTCCGAGTACGGGTACGTACCCCCGCGTGCGTATTCTGACGCATCAGTGCGCAGTACCGCAACGCTTTTGGGACTATTCCACAGATTTTTCCCAGGCTCAGGCTCGCCGGGACGTACGGCAGGCCTGTTCTTGAACCCTGATTGGGCCCGACTACTCGCGAACGAGGGCGAGCAGCTCCTCCGTCTTCTCGGCGACGAGGTCTCGGTCGCCACGAGACTCCACATTGAGCCGGATCACTGGCTCTGTGTTGGATCCGCGCAAGTTGAATCGCCAATCCTTGTACTCGATACTGAGCCCGTCGGTCTTGTCCACGGTGCCGTCCGCTGCGTACCGCGACTCGATGCGCGCGAGCGTCCCCGCAACGTCCGACACCGTCGAGTTCACCTCGCCCGAGCACGGATAGGCGGACTGCATCGCTCCCACGAGGTCGGCGAGTGATCGGCCGGTCTCCGAGACGAGCTTCGCGACGAGCACAAGAGGGATCATCCCACTGTCGCAATACCAGTGGTCCCGGAAGTAGTGGTGCGCGCTCATTTCGCCGCCATAGACCGCGTTCTCGGCCCGCATCCGCTCCTTGATGAACGCATGGCCGGACTTGCACAGGACGGGGTTCCCCCCGGCTTTCCGGACGATCTCGATCGTGTTCCAGGTCAGCCTAGGGTCATAGACGATGGAGGCACCGGGGTTCTGCGCGAGAATCGCTTGGGCGAGGAGGCCCACGATGTAATAGCCCTCGATGAACTTTCCTTCGCCGTCGAAGAAGAAGCACCGGTCGTAATCCCCGTCCCAGGCCACGCCGAAGTCGAATCCACCCGAGGCCATTTCGGTCTCGACGGAGGCCCGGCTCTCCGGGAGGATCGGGTTCGGGACTCCGAACGGAAACGAGCCGTCCGGCTCGAAGCGGTGTCGGGTGAAGGTGATGCCCGTGTGGGGCTGGAACGCCTCGACCGCGAGACCGGCTGCGCCGTTGCCAGGGCTCGCGAAGACCCTGAGATCGCGGGCCTTGCTCTCGGGGTCGAAGGTTGCCAGATGACGCCCAAAGTCCGAGTAGACGTCTCGTGTGCCTTTCGAGCCGTTCCCGTCCCGGCGGAACGTACGCTCGAACGCGGCCTTCTCGATCCGGTCGAGACCGCTGTCCCCGCTGATGGGCCGGCTCTCGGAGCGAACAAGCTTCATCCCGTTGTACTGCGGCGGGTTATGGCTTGCCGTGATCATGATTCCGCCGTCATACTTATACTTTCCTGTCGCAAAGTACACCATTTCAGTGCCGACCATCCCCAGATCGGTGACGTCCGCGCCGGCATCGGTCAAACCAAGCTGCAGAGGATGGGAAAGCTCGGGACCGCTCAAGCGGATGTCGTGTCCGACACAGACCGTTCCCGCTTCGGTCTCGTCGGCGAACGCCCTCCCAATCGCGTAGGCGAGCTCCACGTTCATCTCGTCGGGCACGACGCCGCGAACGTCGTATGCCTTGAACGCTGGCAGGTACCGGCCCATAGGTCAGCAACTTACCCGCGGCCCGTCAGGGTATCACGGACGGATGGCGGGGCGGTGGTTCGGGGCGCACATGCCCACCGGGGGCGGGCTCGACAAGGCGCTTCGCCGAGGGAGCGAGATCGGGTGTACCGCCGTGCAAGTGTTCACCACGAGCCCGCGCAACTGGGCATCGAAAGACCCCACGGAGGAGGCGGTGGCCGCGTTTCGAGCCGCGGTGGAGGAGACGGGGATCGGCTCCCGGATCGTGAGTCACGATACGTACCTAGTGAACCTGTGCGCGACGAGCCCGGAGATCCGCTCGAAGAGCGTGGATGCGCTGACTGCGGAACTGCGCAGGTGCTCGATGCTAGGAATCCCGCTCGTGGTCTCGCACATGGGCGCGCACATGGGCCAGGGCGAGCAGGAGGGGCTCAAGATCGTGTCCGAGGCAACGGTGGCGATCTTGGCCGGAACCCCTGCGGACGTGACCCTGCTCATGGAGACGACGGCGGGCCAAGGCACGTGCTTGAACTACGATTTCGAGCATCTGGCAATGATCCTTGAACTCTCGGGCCAGCCCAGTAGGCTCGCGGTCTGCCTCGATACGTGCCACGTTTTCGCCGCAGGTTATGACATTCGGACCGAAGACGGCGTCTCCGAGATGCTGGACCAGTTCGATCGGATCGTGGGGTTGGACCGATTGATGTGCGTCCATGTCAACGATAGCAAGTTCCCTCTAGGATCTCGCAAAGACCGGCACGAACACCTCGGTCAAGGCGAGATCGGGGAAGCGGGCTTTCGTGCGCTGCTCAGCGACTCCAGGCTGTTCGACGTACCCTTCGTGGTCGAGACACCGGATGCCGAGACACAGCACGCGGCGAACGTCGCGCGTTTGTGGGAGTGGTCCGGCGAAAGAGTGCCGGCTTAGCGGAGAGGACAGACCAAGCCGGCATATCGCTTCCTTGCGAGGTCTGCCAAGCTCTTCCTGGCCCAGCTGGAACCGTCGCTTGATCGTTCAGACGCGGCACGGCCTCGATTTGGCGCACCGAGCCTCATGTTTGCGCTCAAGGCACCGAGAATGGGAGGGAAGCGCCTATGCCCGAACCTAGCCTCCCGGCCCTCGAGATGACGAAAGCCGGCATTGCGATCTTGATCCTTGGCGCCACGCTGCCGGTTGCGTGGCTCGCCACGAGAGCGCTCCTTCGGCGCGGTCTCATGAACCCTGGGAT
Source organism: Fimbriimonadaceae bacterium (assembly GCA_020847855.1). GTDB lineage: Bacteria > Armatimonadota > Fimbriimonadia > Fimbriimonadales > Fimbriimonadaceae > JADLBH01. The sequence continues at coordinate 347,426 of JADLBH010000037.1, read as the reverse complement.
TGCGGGTTGGTTCGCAGTCGTCGAGGCGTCTGCCATCGGCGCGGCCCTGAGTCTCACCGGGATGCTGCCGTTCTTCGGCATCGCCGTGAGCGGGCCGGCCTTGAAGCGGTCCTTGGGCTCTGGGGCCGACCCCCGAGCCCTCTCACCGCTCATGGGGGCGATCGTCATCGCGGCGCACAATCTCGGTTCGGCGTCGCCCTACTCGCGCGAGACGTTCGCCCAAGCGGCGCTCGCCATGGCGGTGCCGCTGATCTTTCGACGACCTCCGGTTCCCGACGTCGAGCCAGAAGTCGTGGTCGAAAGGATCGAGGCGACCGTGGAGACCGACGAGGGCCTTCGAGAGCGGTTCCGCGCACTGCGGGAGCACGCCCAAGGGTTGGAACGGAAGGGGTGGCGCGATCGGCTCGTAGTGCGGCTGCTCGATGACTGGGGAGGGGCCTCTCCCTCTCTCGAAAGCGGGTGGGCCGAAACGATTCGTAACAGCCTCGCCGCACCCGGCCTCCTTCTATGGGTTCGTGGCAAGGCGGCGTGCGCTGGCGAGGTTCCTAAGGAGTGGAGGGAGACGGGATCGCTCCCCGATCCTCAGAGTGCGACGGTCGAGAGAGGCGTCGCCGAATACTTTGGGCACCGGGCCGTCCACGCTCAGGCCTCGCTGGCGGACGGGGGCCAGGTCGTGCTCTTCGTGCCGGTGGTCGGCAACGGCCCTCCGGTGCTTCGCGGGCAGCTTTCCAGGGCCGCGGCTGCGTTGGCCAAGGCCGCAATGCCTGCGGTGATGTCCGTTGCCACGGTATCGGAGGCCGTAGGGCCAGAGGTCGCGATGGAGTTGGGAACGGAACCGGTTCCTGAACCGGACGCGGCCATCGCGTGGCTCTCGGTTCTGCGCCGAAAATGGCGGGCCGATTGCGTCGCGATCCTCGACCGCGAAGGGGCCACGGAGGTTCAAGTCGGCCGCTCGGTGGATTGGAGCCTTCTTGAGCCCTCGGCGTTCCAATCCGGCCCTCGCTATGCCGCCGAAGGGCAAGCCCCCTGGATCGTTGCCGGCAAGGCGCTCCGCACCGGAGCGGGATCGGTCGCGCTCGCGCCGACCGGGGACGGGCGATGGATCGTTTGCGCAGGTCGTGGCCCAGGCTCGATTTCCGCGACGGCATACCAGGAGCTCGTAGAGTCCGCCGGGGAGCTTTCCGGCGCGAGTACGGCCCATGGCCGCGTGGTGGACTCGTCCACGTTCGCCGACCGTATCGCCCTGGGCGGGCACGTGATGCTGACCCTGACGGTTCAAGAGGGCGAAGCCCCTCTCAGCCAGCGCGTGGCGGAAGCGCTTCCTGCCGGTTCGCTCGTGAGCGTGCGGCCCGGCGTCGGGCTCATGGTGGCGATCCCAGACGAGCGGACGGCCGGTGCATGGGCTTCGAGCCAAGCCGCGTCCGAGATCGAGGCTGAGGCGGGCACCCGGTGGCGAAGCGCCACCGTCCCGGCGGCCTAGAGTCCGCTCGCCAAGTCGGCAGCCGGCTCCGTCCCTTCCCATGGGAACGCAGGGTCGCCAAAGTGACCGCACTTTGCGGTGGGAAGGTAGCGGGTCTCGCGCAGCTTGAGGTGCGCCATGATCCCGGCCGGGCTCATGTCGAACCGTTCCATCACCCGCTGGGAGATCTTCTCCGGCGCCACTGTCTCCGTGCCGAACGTCTCGACATAGAACGAGACCGGCTCCTTCACTCCGATCGCATAGGCGACCGCGACCTGGCACCTCTTGGCCAGTCCAGCGGCGACGATGCACTTGGACACGTGGCGGGCCATATAGGCGGCCGAACGGTCCACCTTGGTCGGGTCCTTCCCACTGAAGGCCCCTCCTCCGTGGGGGCACATCCCGCCGTAAGTGTCGGCAATGATCTTGCGGCCCGTGAGCCCGGTGTCCGCGGCGGGCCCACCCAGTACGAAGACCCCGGTCGGGTTCACGTGGAACTGGGGCTCCTTGTCCACATAGTCGCAATACTCCTTCAGGACGGGCGCGACGATGTGCTCCATGAGGCGCACCTTCATCGCCTGCTGAGTGATCCCTTCGTCGTGCTGATGGCTCACGACGATCGTCTCGATCGTGAGTGGCCTGCCGTCCTCATAGGAGATGGAGACCTGGGCCTTGGCATCGGGCCGAAGGCCAAGGGAAGCGTCCGCCCGGCGCACGAGGGCCGCTTTCTTCATGATGGCTTGGGCGATCGTGATCGGGAGTGGCATGAGGGACGCCGTCTCGTCCGTGGCCATGCCGAACATCATGCCTTGATCCCCGGCGCCCCCGGTGTCCACGCCACGGGCGATGTCCGGGGACTGCGGTTGGATGGCGACGAGGACCCCGCAGCTCCCGCCGTCGAACCCGACTCGCGTGTCCGTGTACCCGATGGATTGGATCGTCTGCCGCACTACGCTTTGAACGTCCACGTAGGTCGTCGTTCGAACCTCGCCGCTCACGATCGCGACACCGTGGGCCAGCATCGTCTCCACTGCGACTCGCGAGTGGGGATCCCCAGGGTTCTTCCCATCCCCGTGGAGAAACGTGTCGAGAAGCGCGTCCGAGATCTGGTCGGCTACCTTGTCGGGGTGCCCTTCGCTCACGCTTTCGGAGGTGTGGATCAATCTCATCTTGAGCAAGGGGAGAGTACCAGTCGCCCTCCCCAGGCCCTAAAACTGATCGGTCATGAACATCTGGGGAGGGAGGGGGAAGCTTCGGGTCATCACGATCAGTTCGTGCCGGGGCCGTTGGACGGGCACCTTGTCCTCCCGGGCCACCGCCGTCAGGCCCGCCCACTCCGTCCCGCGCGCGAAGGGCCATCGTTCCCCGGCCTCGGGCAGCCACGCCTCCCGGACTTGGCCAGGCTCGATGCACGCATAGCCGCCCAGCATGCGCTCGCAGTGGCGCAGGTTCCAGCTCCATCGCGCCTGGGCCGAATCGTCACGGACGAATCGGGCAAGGCTACGCTCGCACCACCGCCCGTACTGGGCAAGGACCTCGTCATTGCTCATGCCTTCCGCGGTCTCGCTAGGTCCCGCGCACGCCAGCTCCCCGCGAACGACCTCGTCCACGGCCTCGAAGCCGAGGCGCCGGTAGAGGCCTTCCGCATGCGCGAACAGCATCGCGGGCCCTTCGCCGTCCTCCTCGGCCCGCTCCAGGACGTGCGTCAAGAGCCGGGTCGCGTACCCCTTGCCAAGATGAGGCTGTGCAGTTGCGACTCCGGCGATCCCGATCGCCCGACCCCAGCCAAACCGAAGCGGTGAGGTCGTAAGAATCGAGACCATCATGCCGTCCTGGTAAAGCGCCCACTTGCGGGAGAGGTCGAAGAGCGGTTCAGAGAAGAAGACCGCGCTCGCGCGGGAGACATCGAGGCGAAACACGCCGCAGAGGAGACCGAGGAACTCCTCGGCCTCGTCCCGACGGATCGTCCTGGTTTCCATCACGGCGCGCGCGACTCGGTCCGCTGGCGCCGAACCTTGATTTGGACTCGATAGGAGACCCCTGTGTCGCTCGTGACCCCGTCCGGCAAGTCGAGCCCAACCGTGTAGGATGCGCTGGACTTGAGCGTAGAAAGCTCCACCGGCTTGGTGCGGACGCTCGCCATGCTCGAGAGCGCGACGGACTCGCCCTTGACGACGGCCTGCGAGGGTGTGACGGTGGCCGATTCCAACACAAAGCCAGGTGGGAGTTGCCCGCGATAGATGATCGAGACGGGAAGTTGGCGGGTCTGGGGAGTGTCGAGCACCACCGTGGTCACCGTGACTTTGGAGGGCGAGATCATCAGCCCCGGCACAGGCTTGGCAGTACGGTCCAGGGCGAGGGTCTCCAACTCTAGCTGGGCTCCGGGGTCGAGCTTTCCGAGGGCTACGGTCGCCGCGACCCGTTCCACGCGTTCCATGAGGGACTTGGGCCCCGAGCAGCTCACAGTCGCCGGCTCGGACGACATGCCCTCCAGGACATAGCGCGGGTCAATGACCCCCGAAGTGATCAAATCCACCGTGAACCTCTTCGAGATCGCGGTCTCCGCTTCGATGGTGACGGTGGGGTTCTTGGGCCGAAGCGAGACCCTGGAGCCGACGGGCGCAGAGGCGCTCACCGCGTATCGGTCCGTACCCGGCTTCGCCCCGGTGAGGCTCGCATTGGCGCGCAGCGTGCGGGTCTCCAAGCGATCCACCTCGGTGACCGTTCCGCGCGCGACCAAAGTGACGGATGCGGGAGCTTGGACGACGGCAAGGCCCTCCGGGAGCCCGGTCAGCGCGAGGGGCGCCTCGAACTCGCGCTCGACCTCCGTGACCACGGTCGGGTTGATGGCAAGGCGCAAGAGGATCGCGATCAAGAAGGACGCGAGCAGCATGAGCAGATTGCGGGTCCTCACGCGGTCAGACCCCTCTTCGATACGCTCGAAGGCGACTCCAGCTCGGTTTCGAGCGCCTTGCCCAGTTCCTGGACGGATCGGAACATTTGGAGCTCGCCGTCCACCGCCATCCCCACGGTGCCGCGCTCCTCGCTCACCACAAGGGCGATGCTGTCGGTCTCTTCCGTGATGCCGAGCCCGGCGAGGTGCCGCATGTGCCCTTGGCGGAGCCGCTTCCCGCTCATCGGCAGTTGGCACGCGGCTGCGACAATGCGGTTGTTCCGGATCACGACCGCGCCGTCGTGGAGGGGGTTTCCGCCATGGAAGATCGAGCACAACAGTGGGGCCGAGACGATCGCGTTCAGCTGCACTCCGCTCCCGATCACCTCGTCGAGCGGCCTACCTCGCTGCACGACGATGAGGGCGCCGGTGTTCTCGCTGCTCATCGCCTCGAGGGCGACGCAGACCTCGTCCAGAGTCTGGTTCCGCACGCCGGTCTTGCCACTGAAGAACTTGGTGCCCAGACCGCCGATCTTGCCGAAGTCCTCGATCGCCTGTCGAAGCTCGGGCAAGAACATGATGACTAGGGCGAGCGGCATGAGCACCGCGGCCTTCTCCAGGATCCAGTGCAGGGTGACCAGGTACAGGATGTCGCTCAAAAAGAGCGCGAGTGCGAAGAACCCGACCCCTAGGGCGACGCGCCAGGCCCGGACGCCGTGCAAGAGCTTCAGGCCGCGATAAATGAGGTACGTCACGAGCAGGACGTCCGCAATCGCGACCACCGTTTGCCAAACAGGGCCCTCACTGGTGTGAAACAGCCGGGTGATCGCCTCCACTCTCGGTCCCATTCTGGCAAACCGCATGCACGAATTTCAGTCGGGCCGGTATGCGACCCATAATAACTCGGTGGCAGCAGGCAGGCGGGTGGAGGATGTGCGCGGGGAGATTGACTCGATTGACTCCGAGATCGTGCAGTGCCTCGTTCGCCGGGCCGAGCTTGCACGCGAGATCGGGAGCCTCAAAGGGAAGTCTTCGGAGCCGTACTTCACACCCGAGCGGGAGCACGAGATCTTTCAACGCTTGCGCTCCTTGCCTTCGGGGCCGCTTCGCTCCGAGCAAATCGTAGCGGTGTTCCGCGAGGTGATCAGTGCGGCCAGGGCGGCCGAGCGGCCCCTCACGGTTTCCTACTGGGGTCCTCAGGGCACATACTCCTACCTCGCCCTGGTCCAAGTCTTCGGTCGGTCCACGACCGCGGCCCCGGCCGATTCGATCGCGGACGTTTTCCTGGCTGTGGAGAACGGGCAAGCGGACTATGGGATCGTGCCCATAGAGAACTCGGTGGCAGGCGTCGTGCTTGAGACGCTCGACTCCTTCCCTGTGACAAACGTGAAGATCTGCGACGAGACGTTCGTTCCGGTCTCCCACGTGTTGGCTGGCTCGGTCGCTGGCTTGGAAGGCGTCGAGCGCGTCTATGCCGGTCCCCAGCCCGCCCAACAGTGCCGAGCTTGGTTGCGCGCCAACCTACCGAACGCAGAGATCGTCCCGGTCGCCCCGACGGTCAAGGCGGCCCAGATGGCCCTGGACGATCCCGCCGGTGCCGCGATCGTGAACTCGATGACGGTCGAGATGCTGGGGATGACCGAGATCGCCCGCCGCATCGAGGACAATCCGCACAACCGAACCCGGTTCGTGGTCCTCGGCTTCAACGAGCCTCGCCCGACCGGGCGCGACAAGACGACCCTGCTCTTCAACCTTCGCAACGAGCCCGGCGCCCTCTACAAGGTGCTCGGGGCCTTCTTTGAGAACGGCGTCAACTTGACGATGATCGAGTCGCGCCCGGCCCCGAGGGCGAGCTTCGAGTATCTGTTCTTCGCGGATTGCGGGGGGCACCGGAGCGACGACCGCGTGGCCCGTGCCATCCAGCAGATCAGTGCCATCGCCCTGGAGTCTACGGTCCTTGGCTCGTATCCGAGCAACGACCCTAGCCTACAGAACCCCTAGCCGGTTCAGTTCTTGGAGGAGACGGCTCGCGGAAGCGCTCGTCAGGGGCAGCCTCACCGCCGGGCAAGGAATCTTGCCGAGTTCGGCCAGGGCTGCCTTGTTCGTCGCAGGCTGAGGCGAGGATCGGATCGCCAGGAGAGCCTCCCTCGCCGCCGCGAGCCGCACGAGGGCGGCTTCCCTGTTCCCCGCGAGGTAGTCGCCCACCGCCTTGACCAACCAGGCCGCGAGAAGGTTGGCCGCCCCGCTGATGGTTCCGCTCCAACCCGCGTCGAGGGCCTCGGGCAACAAGGTCTCGTCCCCGACGAAGAGCGAAGAACCGGTCGGGACGGCGAGGCGATACGCGGTCAAATTGCTCGCGTCCCCGCTGCTGTCCTTCGCGCCGATCACGTTAGGATGCTGGCAAAGCTGTCCCAACGTCTTCGCCGAGATCGTCACCCCGGTGCGCTGGGGGAAGTTGTAGATGAGGATGGGCAACGGGGATCGGTTCGCCAGGGCGAGGAACCACTCTTCGATGCCTCCGGCCTCAGGGTAATAGCTCGGTGGCATGACAAGGAGGGCCCGGCAACCTGCCTTCGCCGCCTGCTCGGAGCTCCACGTCGCCTCGCTCAGGCTGGGGGTGGCGATCCCGAGGACAACGGAGAGACGTCCCGCGGCGGGCACGAGGCTGCGCAACAAGTCTCGCTTCTCCACGGCTGCCAAGGACGGGCCTTCGCCGTTCGTGCCCGCCACGACGACCCCCTTGCAGCCTTGTGCCTCGAACCACGCGGCCAGCCTCGCCATCGCGGTTGCGTCGGGATCGCCGTTCCGATCCATCGGAGTCACCATCGCGGGATAAACGCCCGGCTTCATAACACGGACAGTACCGCTGCCGGACATAATAGCGGCCAGCCGTCCCCGAGCGGTCTACGATGTCTGGTTGGCTCACCGCGGTCCTTAGCGTCGTTTTCCTCGCCGTGAACGCCTTCTTCGTCGCGGGCGAGTATGCGATGGTGAGCGTGCGGCGCAGCAGCATCGAAACGCTCGCCCGGCGGAAGCGACGCGGGGCCGCGGCGGCCCTGAACCTCTTGGACCGATTGGACAAGACGGTGGCGGCCTTGCAACTGGGGATCACGCTGGTCGGGATCGCGCTCGGCTCGGTCACCGAGCCTTTGATCACAGAGTTCATCCGTGGCCGGTTGGCGTTCGTTCCCCTCGGGGTGCTCCAAGCGGTCTCGATCTTGCTTGTGGCGTTTCCGCTCGTCGTGCTCTCCGAACTCGTGCCGAAGTTCATCGTTATCCGTCACCCGGAGCGCTGGGCCCTGGCGACGGCTCCAGCCATCCTCGTGATGGTTCGCTTCGTTGCGCCCGCGGTCTGGCTCCTGCAGGCATCCGCAAATCTCGTGATCGGTTCGCCCAAGCAGGACGAACAGGCCGTCTCCGGGTCGGTGAGCCGCGAGGAACTCGTCCTCTTGGTGCAGTCGGGCGAGGCAATGGGATCCCTCGCCAAGGACGAGGCTGGGCTCGTCGAGCGAGCCTTGCGGCTGGACCGCCTCCAAGTGGACGATGTGATGATCCATCGCCTCGACGTTCGTTGGCTCGATGTCGGGACGCCTCGGGACGAGCTCCTTATGAGATTCGCCCAGATCCCCCACTCCCGGATTCCGATTTGCGACGGCGACCTGGACGAGGTGATCGGGATCGTGTTCGTTCAAGACGTTCTGCGGGCCCTGGAGCAGGGCCTTGAGTTGCGCCAGGTGGTGCGTCCCGCGGAGTTCGTGCCCGAGGCGATCTCGCTCGATCGCGCCCTCCAACGCATGCGTGAGGCGCGGTCTCAGATCCTCATCGTCCGGGACGAATATGGCGGCGTCGCGGGGCTCCTTACACTCGAGGACATCGTGGAAGAGGTCTTCGGAGAGCTCGAGGACAGCCTCGAGCACGAGCGTCCCACGCTCGAGGTGCTCGCGAACGGTCGCGTCAGTGCCAGGGCGGAGGTGCGCTATGACGAGCTTCTCGAGTTCCTGGATGTCGAGCCAAGGGAGGAGGACGAGCTGACGACGGAGACGCTCGCGGAAATCGTTGTGGACTCGCTCGGTCGCGTCCCCAAGCTCGGTGACACGGTTCAGACCCCGGTCGGCACGCTACGGGTGGAGAACATGGCCCGAAGACGGATCACCCGGATCGCGGTCATTCGAAGCTAGGCCGACCGACGGCGGCGACTGGAAAGGAGCCGAGTCTTGTCGCGGTACTTGTTCACCGTCCGTCGCGCTACGTGAATCCCTTGGTCGGCCAGGAGCTTGGCGATCGCGGCATCGCTGAGTGGTCGGTCGGGATGCTCGGTGGCGAGGATCTCCTCAATCTTGCGCTGGATTCGCAACGCAGGCTTGAACAGGGTCTCGAACGATACGATCTCGCCGGTCGCGATCTCCAAGAACTTGTGGCTCGTTGCCCGGCTCACCGTGCTCTCGTGTACCCCGATGGCGCGTGCGATCGTGGCACGGGTAAGCGGCTTGAGAAACCGGGTGTCCCCGGTCCGCACAAAGCCGTCCTGATGCTCGATGAGGTACTCGCCCACCTTCCTCAAGGTCTGTCTGCGCTGCAAGATCGCGTTGAGAAAATTCTCCGCTCGGCCGATGTACTCCGACAAGTGCCGCCGCTCGGCGGCGAGCGCGTGGGATGCTTTGGCTTGGTCCAGCCGTTGCCGATAGTATCGGTTGACACAGAGCGTGGAGTCGGAGGGCCCGCTCACCTCGACAACCCAGCCCTGCTCGAGGAGCGTCAGCCGCAGGTCAGGGGTGGCGAGTGCGGCGACGTGCTCTGGCGGCGCGGCGTGCTCGAAACCGTCGGCCGGATAGGGCTGAAGGTTCGTGATGACTTCGAACGCCTCCTCCGCGAGGTCGAAGCTCACACGGAACTTTCGGGCAATGGCCTTGGAGTTCCGTCGTACGAGGTGGTCCCATGCCTGAGTAACCAGGTCCCGCGCAAGTCGCTCGGCATCGGTCGAGGCGTAGGCGAGTTGCAGGGCGAGGCATTCCCTCAGGTCTCGGGCTCCCACACCCGGTGGGTCGCAACGGTGAAGTTGGGCAAGGGCACGCTCGGCTTCCTCGAGCGAAACCCCGCAGGCCAGGGCCGCCTCTTCGACGGAGCAGGCGAGGTAACCGCGCTCGTTCAAGCTCCCGACCAGGTAGTGGAGCACGGTCGGGTCCTCTTGCTGCGCCGTGACGGCGAGTTGGCCCAGCACGTGGTCCGCGAGCACTTGGATCGAGGCCGCATACTCGACCCAGCTCGTCTCTTGCCCATCGTTGGGCAAGGAGCGGGCGAGCTCGCGGTCTTCCGAAGTGTGCTTCAACTCGCCAGGGGCAACGATCCTCATTACGTCGTCCGACGTGATCGGGGTGTCCTCCTCCAACCTCTCCAGTGCGGGATTCTCGTCCAGCTCGCGCTCGATGAAGGTCTCCAGTTCGGCCTGGTTCAACTGAAGCACTTGGCCCATGACGATGAGCCGCGGATCTACCCGCGTGGTCTGCTGGAGTCCGGTCTGCACCGAGTTGTGGTGGCCGGGGCGGCTAGCCATACCCCCAGATCGGTTCGCGCGACCGCTCCTTCGTACCGTTGAAGTACCGGGTTCGAATAGACTGAAGTCGTGTTCACGGGTCTCGTTCAAGCGCAGGGGCGTCTTGTCTCGCTCGACGGCTCCGTACTCACGGTGGAGGCTCCGGGCGCGTGGAAGGGAGGCGCGCTCGAGCCTGGGGAGAGCATCGCCGTGGACGGTTGTTGTCTCACCTGGCTTCGCGAGCCGTTGGTGTTCGAACTGAGCGAGGAGACGTTGGCCCGAACCTGCTTTGCCAGGATGGCCGAAGGGAAGAACCTGAACCTGGAGCGAGCCTTGAGAGCCGGGGATCGGCTGGGAGGGCACATCGTTCAGGGCCATGTGGACGAGGTCGGTAAGGCCGTGGAGATAGACCGGCGGGAAACTGGCGCCCGGACCGTCTTCGAGTGTGCCAAGCCCCACTATTTGGTGGAGAAAGGCTCTGTCACAGTGAACGGAGTGAGCCTGACCGTCTCCAGGATCGAGGTTGACAAGTTCGAGTGCTGGCTCGTTCCGGAGACTTTGGCGCGCACGAACCTCGCGGACCTGCGAGCCGGAGACGGGGTTCACATCGAGTACGACGTTCTGGCCAAGTACGTCGAGTCCCTCCTGCTGCCTCGGCTCTAGGGCTCACCGGCCAAGGCGCTGAGATCCCCAGCCATGAGCCAGAGCATGGCCGCGCGGAGCGCGACCTTGAGCCTCTCGGCACACCGTTGCGGATCCTCGTCCATGACCATAGTGGACTCGAAGTACCGGTCAATCGGGGCGGCAAGCGCCTGAAGGCAACGAACGACCCCGCCCTCGTCCTCGGCCTGGAACGCCTGCGCGAGCAGCGGTTCCTGCCGGTCGCACTCCGCCCAGAGCGCCTCGCCTTCGGCAGACTCGAGCAGGTCAGGGTCCAGCTTGCCTTCGGCGAACGGGATTCCCTTCTTCCGGGCGGCGGCCACGATGTTCACGGGGCGCAGCCCCGCTTGCACTAGTCCTGGCTGGGCAACGAGAGCATCGAGCACTCGTGCCCGCACCCGGATGCGTCGAGGATCGGCGGAGGCTGGGCCCTCGCTCGCGGCGGCGGTCGCCACGTCGTGCCGGAACCCCTCGAGCAAGGTGGTGCACCGAGCCCGCATCAAAGCATGAAACCTGGGTTCCGCACCGTCGCCATCGAGCTCGATCCCCTGCTCACGATAGAGCCCCAGGGCCGTGGTGAAAGCGGCCGCGAAGCCTGGGAACCCGGTAGGCCAGGACCAAGCCGTCTCCACCAAAAGGTTGGCACTACGTCGCAACCCGTAGGGGTCGCTCGAACCCGTAGGCTCCAACCCGAGACCAAGATACCCGGCCAGCTTGTCCAGGTTGTCCGCCATCAAGAGCCGGAGCGCGGTCCTCGCTTCAGGGGAGTCCACCGTTGGGTTGAGCCGGGCGTCATAGTGGGTGGCAATGGCGTGGCAGACCGCGCCGTCGGCCCCTTCCCTCCGCAGGTAGATCCCTCCGACGTGTCCTTGCAGCTCGTCGAGCTCGCCCACGAGCCCGGTGGAGAGGTCGGCCTTGGCGTAGAGCCCAGCGAGCCGCGCAAGCTCGGCCTCTGCCTCGTCGGCCCCGGTGTCCTGTGCGACCTGCCGGGCAAGGGCGCTGAGACGGTCCGCACGTTCGCGGACCGTCCCGAGCTTGGCTTGGAACGTGATCCCGCTTGTGGCGGCGAGGAACTCGTCCATGGTTCGCTTGGCGTCCTCGTTCCAAAAGAACTGCGCGTCGTCGAGTCTGGCGTTCGCCACCCACTCGTTGCCTCGCCGGACGGCGTCCTCCTCGCCACCGTTGCGCACGGCCACGAACTTGGGGCTCGGGCTCGGGCCGTCGGGTTCCAAGACCAAGAATCGCAGGTGCTTGGCGAGCAGGGTGCCCAGGACGATGAAGGGCAGTCCGAGGTACTCGCCCCTCACCTCCCCGACGTGGCAGACGGGCCATTCCGTCAGGTCGGCGTTCTCCTCGATGAGGGCTTCGTCGAGCACGACCTTACCGTCCGTGGCGTCCACCGCTTGATCGCGAATCGTTGAGATCCGAACCCTGCGGTCGGGCTCGACCTTTCGCTTCCTCAGCTCACGGACCAGGTTCTCGAAGGTCCCTGCCTCGAACTCCTCAGGGGAGAGGAACCGATGGCCCCTGCTCACGGGCCCGGAACTCACTCCGGCAAACTCGGTGCCGATGCCGTGACCGTCCAGGTTGGCGACGATCCACCGAACGGGTCGGGCGAATCGCGTCTTGCCCTCAGCCCATCGCATGGTCTTCTTGAAGCTGAGGGAACCGATCGCTTGGGGAACGACCTCGCGGGCCACCTCGGCTGCGGCCCTACCGACTTCGCGTACGGTGGCCCAGACGTAGTCGCCGTCCTTCTCGAGTTGGCTAACCTCTAGGCCCTTGCTTCTGCAGAAGCCTTGCAAGGCTTGGGTCGGTTCGCCGTCCGGACAATAGGCGGCCGCAAGGGCGGGCCCGCGCAAGCGCGATTCGGAGTCGGCTTGGCTCGCGGCGACCTCGACGCGGACGATGAGCCGTCGCGGGGTCGAGAGGTAGGTCGGCTCGCCGGGTTCGAGCCTGGCCTGGGCCAGGGCATCGTGGAGCGCGCTGGCGAGATTCACGGCCGAGGGGCCCACGGCCCATGCGGGCAACTCCTCGCAACCGAGTTCGAGAAGCAGTTCCGGCATGGCTCGAGAGTGTACCGACGAGGGCTTTTCCTGCAGGGGCTATCATACTGGGCCCCAAACACAGTAGAATGACGCCGCCCCACAGGAAGGGGCCCGTGCCCCGTCACGGAGGAGACCCATGAAAAAGCTGATTGCACTGGCGGCCGCCGCCACTGTTTCTGCCCCCGCGATGGCACAGTTCGACACGCCCGTCAACATTGCCCTTCGCATCGGTTACGCCTACCCGCTGGACTCCACCACGCGAGACGCGGTGAGAAACTTCATCGGTGTAGGTGCCGACTACTTCTTCGGAAAGAGCCTCGTCGGCGACAACGGCGAGACCACTCTCTCGTTCGACTGGCTCGGCAAGTCTGGGAGCGGCGCGAAGGGAAACGCTTTCCCGATCTTGCTGAACCAGAGGTTTTACGGCCCGGCCCGACCGGGCACGACGCAGCGCACCTACACCTTTTTCGGGGCGGGCGTGGCGATCGTAGACGTGACCTCCACTCAGACGGTCTGGGCCGCGCGAGCGGGCTATGGCGTCGAGCTGGGCGAGAAGATCTTTGCCGAGGGCAACTTCCTCATCACCGACTCCGCCAATGGTGCCCGAGCGACGAGCATCGGCCTCTACGTCGGCTACCGCTTCTAGAACCGCAAGGCTCTTCGAGGTTCGCGCCCGGCAGTTCAGCTGCCGGGCGCGGTTGCTTGTGCCGCCCTTTCCAAATCCTCGTCGGCGACCCGCCGGGTGCCCTCCCGCGTGATCTCAAAGGCGCTGGGAAGCCCGCTTCTCGGCCCACCGGTGGCCGAGTCCAGGTCGGCGGCAATCCGGAGGAGTTGGATCCCTTCGATCAGGGCTTCGTTCTTCGTGAACCCATGCCAAGGCCCCTTAGTCCGTTCGATGTACGAGAACACCCCCCGAATCCTCTCCGAGCCCGAGCCCGCGCAGGCGTACGCGCCCGATTCGAACCTCGCCCCAGCAGCGTCGAAAAAGTGTACGCCGAATCGATCTGTGGAAGCGTCGTACGTAGCCGCGATGGGTAGAAACAGTCCAGAGCCGTTCTCCAGCGAAACGTTCCCGCTGAGCGCACGCGACACCTCGCCCAGCTTCGCCTCGGTGCTAAGGGTCACCTGATCGAGCCGCTCGTAGTACTTGAAGAGGTGCCGGAGGTAGCGGCACACCTCGATGGAGCGGGCATAGGCCCCGCTCACCGCGAGCACGACGGTCGGGTCAATCGGGATGACCTTCTCGGCTTTGTCGAACATGATGAGGTTCCCCATGGTCGCGCGGCGGTCGGCCAAGACGAGGGCACCGTCTTTGTGATGGATGGCGAGGACGGTAGTCCCGTGCGTCTCTTGATCGGGCGCACAACCACCCCAATGGGGCCGGAGGGACGGGAAGGTCGGCAGGTCGGCCAGACTCATTCGCCCGATCGCTGACGGTACCGCTTCGCTTGCTCTGGGTCTACCTGGCGCATTCTGCGGAGCAGTTCGTTCGGGGCGTCGGGACGCCCGATGTCCGGCTTGCGCGGCCCTGGCTCGTCGGTCTCCCCGTGCTTGGGCTCGGGCGCGCGGGGTCTGGTCGCTCGGTCGTTGTCAAAGTTCATGTTGTCTTCAAGGCCTCTGCGAGCTCGTCGGCAGTGCGTGCCTCCTGCACCGCGCCTGCATATTCGGCAATCGGATCCAGCATGATCTCGAGGGGCCCCCTGGAAGTATGCAACGTAAGCGTCCCCCAAGATGTTTCCCGAACCGCCTCCGGGAACCTCGTGATCGCGATGGAGCGGGCCACGGCCCGAGTCGGCTCGAAGACCGTGCGTTCCCGAGCCTCCACCTCGCTAAGGTCGAGTGGAGGTGCGACCAGGCCCTCGGCCTGTAGGGCGGGGTACAGCCCTTCTCCCTCGGAGAGATGGTGGAACGCCAGGTCGAGCGATGCGGCTGTCGCCGGTTCGAACTCGGTTCCCTCCGCTTGGAAGAACCCTTCGATCATCGCGAGCTTTGCCGCCCACTCCACCTGGGCACAGAATTCGCGCGTACGGTCGGCCAGATGATCGAGGAGGCGCAGGCATTCCCGAGCGTTCGCGACGAGCTCGGCCTCGAATGGGTCTTCCCCAGAGAAGGCGTCCACGGCGGCCTCGAGATAGCTGCGAAGGATGCGGGTGGGCGTGGTCTCTGCGCCGTCCGCCAGGACTAGCCTTGCATCCCCGAGGTCTTTGCTGGTCGCCTCGATGGCGGCTCCAGGATTGGCAAGGTCCCAAGCCGGCGCGAGTCCACGTTCCTCCAGCGCGATCGCCGTCTTGACCAAGTCCACTCTGCGCCTCGTGCAATGGGCCGACATCGTCGCGTCCCCAGCAATGACGTGCAGCCTGATCCATGCTTGCCTTGAGGCGTGGGGCTCGTCGCGAGTGTTGAACACGGGTCGGTTCGTGAGGGTCTCCGCGTTCGCAGGCTGGGTGAGGAACTCTGCCCTCTGGCTCGCCTGGAACCGGCACGGTGCACCTTGCTCGCTCCGCGCTTTCCCGGCCCCACAGATCAAGCTCCGGGCGACGAGGATCGGTGTAACGGCCCGGTACAGCCGGGCAAAGCCCAAACTCCGAGGTACCAGGTAGTTTTCATGTGCGCCGTAGCTTGCGCCGTGACCGTCAGAATTGTTCTTGTAGACCCGGACGTCGCGCCCTATCCGTTGAGCGTAGGCTTGGGCGGCCTGGGCTACGATCCGGTCTCCCGCGGCCTCGTGGAGCGCCAGTTCGCGGGAACTGAGGCACTCTGGGGTCGAATACTCGGGATGGCCGTGATCGTTGTATAGGCGGGCGCCGTTCGCAAGGACGCGGTCGGCCCTCTCGACGTGGGCCGGCAGCGGTGCCCTGCCCAGGTCGTACACCGCGTCCCGATCATCGTGCGCGAGCCTTTCGAGAGAGAAGCCCCTTAGATCGCGCCGAGGGCTCTCGTGCCGGTAGTCCCACCCGACGACACAAGGGCCGGGGTGGGATTCCACCACGGCCCTTGCATGGTCGCTTTGCTCGCTCGGCCCCGACCCTGCCACCTCGAGCCCGTACTCGGTCTCAAGGCCGCAAAGGATCGGCCGCATCCTACTTTCGGAAGACCGCGAAGCCTCCGGTGTCGGGGAAGGGGAACGCGGCCGGCTTCACGCTGAAGCTAACGGTGCCCTTCTTGACCACGCCACCCACCTTGGTGAAGTTGATCGTCCCCTTGGCCTTGTTGTTCGCAGTGCCTTCGTCCAACTGGTCCAGGCTCCAGATCTCGATGACCCCGGCGGTGCTGCTGTTGAACCTCGCCACGCCCTGCCAGAGGGTCGTGATCCGTCCGCCCGCGGAGAGGAACGCCACGACCTGATTGTCGCTCGATCCGCGGCTGTTCGGTAGGATCAGAACGGTGAAGGCGGGGATGTCGGCCAGTACCTCGTCGTGCTCGCGGAAGATCCCAAGGAGCGCGGAGATGTGGGCGTCGGGGTTGAAGGGGTCTCGCGGGTCAGGTTCGACCGCAGAGAAAGTGCCTGGTACCGGCCTGCCCCCTACGACGGACTTGGCCTTGAGCACGCCTTCGTCAATGACGAGCGGGCTGAGGAGCTCGAAGGAGCCAAGAGTGTCGAAGCCCTTGCCCACCCCGATCAGATCGCCGGAGAAGAAGACCCGGTCGCACGTGCCGCCGCCGTTGAGCATGTTCGGTCGCTCCAATGCGGGCACGCCGGTCAGATCGAAGGAGACCATGTCGGAGAGGAAGCTGTTCACCCGGTTGTCGGCCGGATCGTAGTTCTCCCTCTCGAATTGGGCCCTGTTGAACGACAGTGCGTTTCCAGTAACGGAGATAATCGCGTCGTTGAGGTTGACTTGGATCGAGGACTGCCTGCCCGGCATCATGTTCATGCGAAGCTTGAACGGCGGGGAAGTGCGGAAGGGCCCAGTGAACACGGTCTGCAGGTTTCCAGAACTGTCCTCGCGATCCACCCTGGCAATCTCGATGGGGAGCTGGGTGAAGATCCGCTCCGGCGTGCTCTGATACTCGGAGAACGTGACGGAGTTGAGGCTGTAGCCGTCGAGCTGAGTCCGGATCGGGGACGCCGATCCTTGGAACGACGACGGCACGAAGTCGGTCGGCCCGTTCTGAACTTGGAAGTTCTGGATCGTGGCGTACGTCGAGCCCGGTGCGCGCCGGCCCTGGCCGGACGCGAAGAGCATTTGAACCTGGGCAACGTCGTCGAGCACGATCGTCGGCACTGGATTAGTCCCGCCGGATCCTCCGCCCGCGCCGCCTCCACCGCCGCCCGCGTTCCCGCCACCACCGCCACACCCGATGACGACCGCCACGGCCAAGGCGGCGATACAACCGTTTCTCAAGCTATGCAACTCCTGTGTTCCTCCGGAAGGGACAGTCCCTTGTCCGGGCCGATTATAGCGGTGCGAGCGCAAAATAATCAACTCGTGCCCTCCAGGGCAGCCTGTCCGAGCACTTAGACGTGCCTAGGGCCCTCAAGTGTTCGCATGGTCCGAACCCTCGGGTTCGGTAAGATGCGAGAACGATGCGCCGGTCTGGGTTCCTCGATCTGAACGAGGTCGTGCAACATCCAGGACGGAGGATCACGGTCCCAGTTTCCACGTCCCTGGAGTCCGAGGAAGACCTCGATCTCACGCGCGCCGTGACGGGCGAGCTGAGCGCGGTAAGCACCGGGAACGTCCTCGTGCTGAAGCTAGAGTGTGCGACGACCGCGGTCGTCGAGTGCTCCCGCTGCGGCGCGAGCACGGAGCTCGACCTTGAGATCCGGATGCACGAGGAGTTCACGGTCGAGGGGATCCCCTCCGCTTATGCGGCGGACAGCTATGCGCAAGTCGAGTGCGAGGAGCCTGGGCTCTTTCAAGGGAACGCGCTCCACCTTGAAGAGATCGTGCGCCAAGGGGTGTGGCTGAGCATTCCCGTTCAGCCCGTCTGTGGGGAAGGTTGCACAGAAGGGTCGGCGGCAAGTGAGGAACCGAGCTCCGGCCATCCAGGGTTGCAAGGCTTGCAACGGATGATGGAGGAGGGAATGGCGTGAGGATCGCCCTGGACGCCATGGGGGGCGACCATGCCCCGGAGGCGGTGGTGCAAGGGGCGGTGGAGGCCGCCGCTACCGTGCCTGCCGATATTCTCCTCGTCGGGCCCGAGCTGGTTGTTCGAGACTTGTTGCCCGCGGGATCCCATCCTCGGATCTCGATCGTGGACGCCAAGGAAGTGGTCACCATGGACGAGAAGCCGATGGAGGCTCTTCGGCTCAAGCGTGCAAGCTCGATCTCTGTCGCCGTCGAACTGGTCAAGAGCGGTGAGGCCGACGCGTTCGTCTCGGCGGGGAACACGGGTGCTTGCACGGCGGCGAGCCTTCTTGCTTGGCGCACGATCGAGGGCGCGCACCGCCCCGCGATCGCATCGCCCTTCCCTTCGCGGACCGGACAGTTCGTGCTCTTGGACGCGGGGGCTTCGCCCGACGTCGAGCCCGAGTCCCTGGTCGAGTTCGCCCACATGGGTCGGGCCTATGCCACCAGCGTCTGGAACCGTCCGAACCCGACCGTCCACCTGTTGAACATCGGGGAGGAGCCTGGCAAGGGCAACGCGTTCAGCAAGCTTGCTTACGACCTCCTCAGCGGGCACCCTTGGTTTGCTGGAAACATCGAAGGCAAAGACATGTTCGACAAACCGTGCGACGTGGTCGTGTGCGACGCCTTCGTCGGGAACGTCGCCCTGAAGACCGCGCAAGGAGTGGCGGAACTCGTGTTCCGCGAGATCCGGGGCCAGGTGCCGACCGGGCTGGGAAGATGGCTCTACCTGCCCATGAAACGGGCACTCGCTCCCATGACGCGGAAGCTCGACTACGCAGAGTACGGCGGCTCCCCCCTCCTGGGCCTGAACCACCTCTGCATGATCTGTCACGGCAGGAGCAACGCTCGCGCGATCCGGAACGCGCTGAACGTGACGCACCGTGCCCTCGAACGCGATATCGTCGGTCAGATGCGGAGCGCGCTGGCGCGGCCTATGGAGGTTGGGACTTGAGGCGGGGGGTCGTGGCCGGGGTCGGTTTCACGGTTCCCGATCGAGTTCTCACCAACGATGATTTGAGCGCACTGGTTGACACCACCGACGAGTGGATCGTCCAACGGACCGGCATCAAGGAACGACGCATCGCCGGTCCCGAAGACACCGCCTCCACCCTGGGCACGGACGCAGCAAGGAAGGCTCTTGCCGCGGCCGGGATGGCGCCCGAAGAGTTGCAGATGATCGTGTGCGGGACGGTGACCGGGGACATGGCCTTCCCCTCGACGGCCTGCTTCATCCATGAAGCACTGGGAATCGCCCCGATTCCGGCCTACGACGTCGGGGCAGCTTGCGCGGGATTCATCTATGCCCTCGCAAACGCCAACGCGATGATCGCGACCGGGGTCGTGGACAACGCCCTCGTGATCGGGGTGGACGTTCTCACGAAGTACGTGGATTGGACCGACAGGTCAACGTGCGTACTGTTCGGTGACGGGGCGGGCGCAGTCGTCCTCAAGGCTAGCGAAACCGGCGATCGGGGTCTGGTGAAGACGGTCCTGCTCGCCGATGGCGGAGGGGCAAAGCACATCAGCTATGAGTCCGGGGGCTCGCGCTACCCCTTCGGGGAGCCGCAGTCCCAAGGAAGGAGGCTCAAGGTCTACATGAACGGGGCCGAGGTCTACCGCTTTGCGGTGGTGGCGATGGGTGACGCCTGTTGCCGAGTCATCGAGCTCGCTGGGTTGGAGCCCAAGGACATTCAGCTTTTTGTCCCCCACCAGGCGAACCTTCGCATCATTCGCGCGGCCCAGGAGCGGCTGGGGCTTCCGGACGAGCGGGTGTTCGTGAACGTCGAGAAGTATGGGAACACGAGCGGTGCCTCCATCCCCATCGGGCTGGCAGAAGCGGAGCAGACCGGGCGGCTTACGAAGGGCGACCTGGTTCTAACCGTCGGGTTCGGGGCGGGCTTGGTCTGGGGTGCTAATTTGATCCGCTGGTAAGGGAAGCAAGCCACGCCTCGGGTGTGAGGCGGGCCTCGACAAGATCGCTGACCTTGACGGCTTCCATAGCCCCCGGCTGGGATCGCCAGATCCGACGACGTGCGCGTTTGGGCCCGAGGGCGAGCGAGAGCCACCGCTTGAGGCCCCTGGGCCATTCCGGCGTAGCGACCATGGCGGGAAGCATGCCGAGTGCCCTGCCGGGCCTTTCGGTGAGGAGTTCGAGGGCGAAGAGGTTCAGGGCGTTGCGACCGAGTCCGCTACGCCCCTCTGCGCCCTTCAGGCCGAGCCGTCCCGCGACTGCGGGAAGGATCCGTCGCCAAGCGATCTCTTCCGCGACTTGGGCCGGGCTCACCGTGTAGGAGTTCGCTCCGTGCTGGCGCCAAAGTGTCGCCCGCTCGCTCAGGACGTGGAGCGAACCGAACGCGGAGGCCGCGAGGAGGGCCGACCAATCTCCCGAGTAGCGAAGCTGGGCGAAGGGTCGGAACGCTTCGCGGCGGAACACGACCGAAGAGGCGAGGATCCGGTTCTCGTAGAGCAGCCATGGTGCGGGATTCATATCCCCCATCGGCCAGTCGCCGTGCCAATCCTTCTCGGTGTCCACCGTGCCTTGTTCGTCACAACCCCAGCCGGCGGTCGCGCAGGCCGCCACGTCGGGTCGCTCCTCGAGGAGGCGGACTTGGGCATCGAGCTTTCCGGGGAGCCACAGGTCGTCCGAGTTGAGGACAGCGATCAACCCGGCCCGTGCGATGCCGACAGCTTTGGCCTGGGTGGCGTAGGCCCCTAGGTTCTGCTCGTTCTTCAGAGCACGAAACCGCGGGTCGCGTCGCTCCCACTCCAGGGCGATCTCGAAGCTGCCGTCCGGGCTCGCATCGTCGAACACGACTGCCTCCCAGCCTTGGAACTCCTGAGCCGCGACGCTCGCTAGGCACGCATCGAGAAATCTTGCGTGCCCGTAGCTCGGCACCACGACGGAGACCTGGGGCAGCTTGTGCGACCTCGGCTACGCCTGGATCTGCCCGAGCATGTCCTTCAAAGACTGGGCGCTCTTGTGCAGACCTTCCTTTTCCCCCTCGGATACCGCAGGCGCCCACACCGCGCTCGCACCTTGGCGACCCACGACGGTCGGCAGGCTCAGGCAGACACCTTCGATTCCTAGTGCGCCGGATTGATGCACGGACACGGGCAGGAGCCGGTCGGCACCGAGGGCGATGGCGTTGACGACCTCGGCAATGGAGGCACCGACCGCGCGCCCTGCACCGCCCTTTTGGCGGATCACCTCGGACCCGCTCGTCTTGGTCGCTTGGAAGAGGTCGTCGGCCGTCTTTTGCGTCCAGCCCGAGACCGACGAGATCGGCACGCCCCCGATCGTTGCGCTCGACCAGATCGGGACCATGCTATCGCCGTGCTCGCCGAGGATCAAGGCCCGAACGTCCAGCGCGTTGACCTTGAGCGCACTTGCGATCAAGGAGCGGAACCGGGCGGTGTCGAGCACCGTCCCTAGGCCCAAGACCTGCGATGGCGGAAGGATCCCGGACTGGACCGCGAACTGGGTGAGGATGTCCACCGGGTTGCTCACGACAAGGATCGTCGAGGTGGACTTCAACTTGGTCTTCTTGAGATCGCCGAGGATGCCGTTGAAGAGCCCGAGATTGCGGTTGATGAGGTCGAGGCGGCTCTCGTCAGGCTTGCGCCGGAGCCCTGCCGTGATGACGACGCAGTCGCTCCCGTCCACGATCCCGTAGTCTCCCGAGGAGAACGTCTGCCCTCCGTAGATGGCGGCGCCGTGGCGTAGGTCGAGCGCCTCACCCGCCGCCATGTCCTGGTCTGCGTCGAGGAGCGCGATCTCGCGCACGATTCCCGTGAGTTGGAGCGCATAGGCTGCGTCCGAGCCGACGCGACCGCCGCCGCCGATGATACTGACCTTCATTCTCTTTCGTCCGTGCCCGTTCGGGCTTGAAAGGATTATGTGGGCTCGTCAGCGCAGGTCCCAGAGGTACCGGCTTGCGTCGAAGACGCGGCCGCGCCAGTCAGGTCGAGCATCGCAACCGTCCACGATCCGTTCCTTCGGTTGGACGGCGATGTGCCCATCCGCGAAGGCGGCGGTGATCAGGCCTTCGTGCCATCCCCAAAGGCCGCCTTGCTCCCCGTTCGGATTCCAACGGAGGTTGGCGGTGAAGATCGAGTCGTCGTTGACTCCGGCGAGCTCAAACGTATCGCGGCGGTTCGAGTCCGTATATCGGCAAGGGGGAACGATCAGATAGTGCCCGCCGCCTTGTGGCTTCCCGTTCTCGCCCACCTTCCAGGCCGAGTCTCCCAGCACGAGCGTGGCGGCGGGGTCGGTGACGGAGCTGGAGGTGCGCGGCACGGAGATCCACTGGCCCCGGTCGTTGCGGATCATGGGAGCTAGGTACACCGCGTTATAGCCGGTGTTCACTCGCTGCGCGGCGACATAGAACCTCGCCCAGGTGTCGCCTACGCTCAAATCCTCGTCGAACAGGGCCTCGGTCTCCCACTCGTGGGTGTGGTCCGCCGGGCAGTGCATGCCTCGAATGTCCGTGAGATAGGGGAGCACAAGCTGGGGCCAGATTCGGTCCGCGGTTCCAGACGGAGGGGTCGCCGCCTGGTAACGAACGACGACGTGATAGTCGTCATAGTCTTGCTGATAAAGGTTCGCCGCGACTACGGTCTGGCGGAAGTTCGAGGTGCATTTGGCGCGGTACGCGGCGCGTTCGGCCCCAGCGAAGACCGGGAACAGGATCGCGGCGAGCGCGGCAACGATGGCGAGCGCAACCAGTAGCTCGACCAGAGTGAATGCCTTGCTTCGCACGGAATCCTTCCTCCCTCCACTTTCAAGATACCATGTCGAAGCACAAGGTTCCCTTGGCAACTGCGCGGTTTTTAGAAAACGATGCTCCAGAAGAGTCCCGGTTGAATGTGCTTGGGTAGAACCATCGCTCCGACCGCGAGCCCGCTGCTGAGGTTGTATCCCAAGAACCCCTGGACTCCCTGAGGCGTCGCCAAGGCGGAGGCGAAGAGGCTGTTCGAGTTGCGAAGCCGCCACAGGTCGAGCCCCACTGCGACCTGAAGCCCGCGCTCGCTCGTCAGGGCAAGCCCGACCCGGAGCGTGGGAACGTACAGACGGCCAGGGGCGCGATATTGCTCCCCTCGGAAGGTCTTTGCGAAGAACTCGGCCGTGTTGCGCAGGATCGCGTTTTGGATCAGCGACCCCCCATAGTGCCCGCTGTCCAGGATGATCACTTGGGGCTCGGCGAGCGCAGCGACCAGGGTGCTGGAGCTCCTGGGTGGGACCACGTTGTCGTACCTCGCTGAGAGGACGAGCGCGGGCCGCGGAGGTGCCCCCTTCAGCGCCTCCATGGGCTCGATCTCCGTGAGCTCCGACCGGAGTCGTTCCTCAGTGTAGCCCTGGCTGCGCATCTCGTTCCGGAGCGCGACGGTTCGAGAACTGTTCCAGAAGACGTGCGCGAGGTCGGCGCCTCCCAAAAGGAACGCGCCCGCCTCGATACGGTGGTCAACGCCGAAGCTCAGGGCGGCCACGAGCGCTCCAAGGCTGGTTCCGACAATCCCCATACGGGAGGCGTCCACCTCCGGCCTGCCCTGCGCCCAGTCGAGGGTCCGCCTCACGTCGGCAAGCGCCTGGGCCATAGTAAGCTTCAGCTCCCCCGAGTCTGCCGTGAGCGCAGCCTCTCCGGATCGCTTTCCTTGTGGGGTGCGTTCCAAATGGTAGGGCAAGGCGATCGCTGCCGAGGCGATCCCGGCGTTCGCAAGTCGTTTTGCAAGTGCCGACTCGAGGCCGAGATCGGTCGCGCCCCAGTAGTGGAGCATGAGTACGAAGGGCACCGGCCCGTCGTTGGTGGTCGGGAACCAGGCGCGCACAGTGACCGTGTCGTTGGCGGCAACGCCCGACGGCCGGGCACTGGGAAACTCGACCTGATATTCGCGGTAGAACTCCTGGCTCTCGCGCAGGCGCATCGGCCCGAACTGGATCGGGGGCGGGGGCGCGGTCAAGGACTGGCATTGGGCCACAATGGTTCCGATGCCCATCACGACCGCCACGATTGCCGCCCTGGCTGCCCTGACCGGACAGACTGGGGCGCAGTTCGAGGCCGACATGGGGCTCGGGCTCGGTGCGGCAGGGCTCACGACGGAGTCGGCTCGGCTCGACCTGGACACCCTGGCATTCTATCGCCAGGCGGCGTACCCTTGCCTTTGGTCGGGCCGGTTTCAAGCCCGGCCCTGGCGCGCGCCATTCGAGGTGGAGATGGCAAGGCGACAGTTCGCCGTCGCCAAGGGCGATCCCGGCGCCTCGATCGAGGTCGCGTCCCGCCTCTTGGGGCAAGGGGCGAGGCTCAGCCTCCTGGGCAACCCGGTGGAGCCCCTGGCCAAGGCCGCCTCTGAGCCTGGCGCCCTTTCCGAGGCTTTGTCCAAGATGAAAGCCCTGGGATGGATCAAGTCGGACGTTCCGGATCTCTCCACGGTCCCGGAGTACGCGCAAAAGGCGGCGGCCGCCTTGCTCTCATCGGCGCTCGCCCGGCATGAAGGGTATCGGGCAGCCATGCTCGGGGTGACCAGCGCGGACACTCAGCGATCCGAGTGGAAGTCTTTGCCGGACATGGGAAGCCCTGCCGCCGCCACGAAGGCGGTTCGTTTTTTGGCCGCGGTGGATCTCCGCGCGTTGCTCGTCAGTGCCCAAGGCTTGGGCTTTGCCGTGAGCTACGCCGAGTCGCAGGCCAGGTTGGTCCCGGCTTCCACGAAGTACAAGGTCAAGGTTCCCACGGCTTGGGGCCCGATCGTGCTGACCGGCGGCTCCGACGATACCTATGAAGGTGACCCGCCCCTCCTTGTGATAGACACCGGTGGCAAGGACACCTATGTGGGGATCCCGCGAACCGGAGTTGGGCAGTCGTGGCTCTCTGTGACGATAGACACCGCCGGGGACGACGCCTATGTTTCCGACCTTGCCCTAGCAGGCGCCAAGGTCGCAGAAAGCCAGGGCCGGGATGGTCATCGGGAAAGTCGGGGGCCGGGGTCAGCCTTGTTCGGGGTCACGTTCCTCGTGGACTCGAAGGGTGACGATCAGTACCGGTCGCTCGCACCCGCGTTCGGTTCGGCCACCTTTGGCTGTGCCTTCCTTCTGGACGTCGAGGGCGAGGACGTTTACGACACCTATGCCGACTCGCTTGGCTATGCTTGGTTTGGCATCGGGGCCGTCGAGGACCTTGCCGGAAAGGACGAGTACCACGTGTTCTCTCAGGGTCAGGGTTGCGGCATGCCCATGGGATTCGGCATGCTCCTGGATCGCTCGGGAGACGATCGGTACAGTGCCAACGACTCCACGATAGACTTTCCCTCACCGCAAAGCGCGGAGCACAATGTGAGCCTGGCCCAAGGGGCAGGGTATGGGATCCGCGCGGACTTCAGCAGTGGCCACAGCCTTGCGGGAGGCATCGGACTCCTCTACGACGAATCGGGGGACGACCTCTACCAGTGCGGGGTTTTTGGCCAAGGGACGGGATACTGGGACGGCACGGGGTTGCTTTGGGACGCCTCGGGAGACGACGGCTACCGTGGCCAATGGTATGTGCAGGGCGCCTCGGCGCACTTCGGGATCGGCTATCTGGAGGATCTCGCGGGAAGCGACGTCTACCTTGCCGAGATGAACATGGCGATGGGGGCAGGGCACGACTTCGGCCTTGGCTACATGCTCGATTGGGCCGGAGACGACGTCTACACGGGGCCGAACCTCAGTTTGGGGGCGGGAAACGCCAACGGGATTGGAGTCTTTTACGAGGCTGAGGGAAACGACCGGTACCAAGCCTCTGGGTTGACCCTAGGCTCGTCCAGCGAGGGGCAGAAGGCGAGCCTCCGCGAACGGACCCTCTGTCTGGGCATGTTCCTGGACAAAGCGGGCCAGGACAGCTATCCACCCTCGGCAACCTGGGCTCAAAACGGCACGAGGGCGGTGAACTGGGCGTCCCGCACCGAGAGTCGGGCCACCAGCCAATTGGGAGTCTTTGTGGATAGGCCTTGACCGTACGGTCTAGAATCTGGGCGCATGTTCCCCGTCCGAGACAACCTCGTCACGAAGGAACGTGCCTATGTCACTTGGACGCTCGTGGGGCTCTACGTCGCGATCT
Organism: Fimbriimonadaceae bacterium; assembly: GCA_020847855.1. Taxonomy (GTDB): domain Bacteria; phylum Armatimonadota; class Fimbriimonadia; order Fimbriimonadales; family Fimbriimonadaceae; genus JADLBH01. The sequence continues at coordinate 321,674 of JADLBH010000037.1, read as the reverse complement.
ACCTCTGGAGCCGAGGAGGGAGCGTCTTCGGTCCCGGCTATACGTTCGCCGACCTGGCGGCGACCCCCGCCGAGGTGATGATGGCGATCCAAGGCCAGCGCGGCGACGTCACCGAGCTAGGCAAGCTCTACACCTCGATGTTCCTGCACAGCAACATCGCACACTTGCTCGGGAACGTGTTGTTCTTGGGGGTCTTCGGGCCCCATATCGAAGTGGCGCTGGGCGGTCTCCGGTTCGCGGTCTACTATCTCTTCTGGGGCTTGGTCGCAGCGATGGCGCACATTCTCGTGGACCCTGCTTCCACGGTGCCGTTTTTGGGAGCCTCGGGGGCGATAGGCGGGGTGTTGGGAAGCTACTTCCTGCTCTTTCCGGCGGGCCGCGTGAAGATCATCATCGTGCCTCTGATCTGGACTACGTTCACGGTGGCGGCGTGGCTCCTCCTCGGACTCTGGTTCTTGGCTCAAATCTTCATTCCCCAGCCCGGTGTGGCCACGTGGGCGCACGCGGGCGGCTTTATGGCAGGTATGGCGACGATGCTCGTGCTCGGGGGTCGGACCGCGATCCTGAAGGACAGCGACTTGCAGGTGGACCAGAACTTTGAAGAGGACTGATCTCGGCCTGGCGCTGGGGGTGGTGATCTGTCTCGCGGGTTCCCTACCTGGGCTCGCAGGAAGGCACAGGGTCGAAGCGTCCAACCGGGCTGCCGCGCTGATTGTGGAGGCATCCACCGTCGCGTCACTCGCGAACGATGCGAGCCTTGCTGAGGCGCTGGACCAGCTCAAGGACGCGGGGGCCACCGGGGTTTCGATTGGCTCCCTGAGCCTTTCTGAGGCGGTCGCGCAGGGTCGGGCCACAGTCCGGGAGACCGAGATCGGTGCCGAGGTCGCCGGCGGAGACGAGTACCTCGCCGCCGTGCTGGAATTCGCCCAGATTCGGGGTTGGCGGGTGAGCGAAAGCCCAGGCACGGTCGAGGTCAAGGGAGTCGAGCCTTCCGTGCTCCCTTCCTTGGTGATCGGGCTGGATCCCGGCCAAGTGGCCGCGGCGAAGCAGGCCGGCCTGGAGATCGTAGCCAGGATTGCCAACTCCCCGGGCCTGGACGCCGAGTCGGTTCGGGCGTTGGTGCGTGACGCGGCTCGCCAAGGTGCCACGAGCTTCCTGCCCTCGGGCGATAGCGTGCTCGGGTTCCGCGGCGCGACGGACGCGCTTGGCGAGGAGCTGAAGGCCACAGGCACCCTCTATCTCACGCCCGAGTTCGCGAAGATCGCAGGGGACGCGAAGGTGGCGGCAGAGGCGATCCCGAGCGTGGTCCGGCTCCACGCCATCCAACAAGCGGAGATGGACCGAATGTCCGACGGGGCAGCGATGGATCGCTACGTCAAGGCTGTCAAGGAGCGGAACATCCGGGCCCTGCTTGTGCGATTCCCTTCGCTCGCAGGCGATCAGCCCTTGGACGATGCCGCGGGATTCGTGCGCAAGCTGCGAACCCGGCTCATCGAGGAGGGCAGCGGCGTCCGTAGCGCCCGGCCCTTGAGCGACTTCTCCGTGCCCACCGTCGCGCACGCGGTGACCGGTCTCGGGGCGGGCATCGTGGCGTGGTGGCTCGTGACGAGCCTGTTCCCAAGTCTTGCTTGGGCGGCGCTGGGCTTCGTGCCCCTGATGGCGGGACTTGCTGGGTCCGGACTGCGCCCGCTTGCCGCATTTGGCGCGGCGCTCGCGCTCCCGTGTGCTGCGCAGGTCTGGGTTCAAGTCAGGGAGGGGGGCATCGCGTCTCGTCTCGCCGGGGGATTGGGATTGCCGACCGTAGGGGGGCTTTGTGTCGCCAGCCTGCTCGCGGACCTACCCCACATGCTTTCCTTGGAGGTCTTTCCCGGCGTGAAGGCGGCCCACAACCTGCCGATCCTGTTCGCGGTGATCCTTGCCATTCGCGCGCAAGGTGGCTTCGGCAAGCTGTTCCGAAGGCCGGTAGTCTGGGGGGATGCCGTCTTGGTGCTCGTGGGGCTTGGTGCCCTCGGCTTGATGGTGGTCCGGTCGGGGAACGACAGCCCCGCCGCCGTGAGCGGCTGGGAACTTCAGTTCCGCGATGTGCTCGACAAGGTTCTCTACACCCGGCCTCGGACCAAGGAGTTCTTGATCGGGAACCCGGCCTTGGTGATCGGTTGCCTGCTGAGCGCGAGACGTTTCGGCGACGCTTGGGCCTCGGTGCTGCTCGTGCTCGGTGCCATCGGGCAGACGAGCATCACGAACTCTTTCTGCCACCTCCACTCCCCGTTGCTCTTGACCACGGCGCGGGTTGGGATCGGGATCGTGCTGGGCGGTATCCTCGGCCTCGTTGTGTGGGGCCTGGCAGGCAAGCGGCTTTGGCCGGCAAGGGGGAAGACGGGCTAGTCCATGGCACGACTTCTTCTGGCCGGCTATTTCGGTTGCGGCAATTTGGGCGACGATGCCCTGTTGCTCGCCATGATTGGGTCGGCGAAGTCCCACTCCTTCCAAGTTTTGACCGCAAGTCAAGAGATGATGATGAGGAAGTACGGATTGCCAGGGGTGCCGCGGAAGGACTTCGGCGCGATCGGCCAGGCGCTGGACTCGTGCGACGCCCTCGTCTTCCCCGGTGGAAGCGTCTTCCAGGACGTCACCAGTACCGCGAGCGTCCTCTACTACTCTAAGCTCGTGAGCTTGGCCAAGAAGAAGGGCAAGAAGGTGGTCATGCTGAGCCAAGGCGTGGGGCCGCTCACGAGCTTTTTCGGCAAACGCGCCGCGATGGGAGCCTTTGACGCCGCAGACGCGGTCGCGGTACGGGACCCAGACTCCGAAAGGACGCTGCGAACGTTGGGACATCGGGGCAGGGTGGAGGTCACGGCCGACTTGGCCTGGCTGCTGCCACCGCAAGGGAGGAGCGGGGAGGCGTTCGGGGTCGCGGCTTCCAAGACGATCGGGATCGCGCCCAGGCCATGGGGCAAGGGTGGGGCGGTCGCAGAGCTCTTCGCCGAGACGGCGCGGGGTCTGAGCCAGCGAGGCTTCATGCCGGTCTTCATCGAGATGGACCAAGAGTCGGACGGCCCGTTGCTCTCGGAGATCGGCAAGCGACTTGGGGGCAAGGCCCCGGAGATCAAGAACTTAGACAGCCCCCGCACCGTCCAACAGCGGATGGCGCGGATGGACGCGGTCATCGCCATGCGGTTGCACGCAGGGATCCTCGCTGCGTTGGAGGGGGTGCCGACCTACCTGGTCAGTTATGACCCGAAGGTGACGGCCCTAGCCCCGGCACTCGGGCTTGCGGCACCTTTGCGCATTGATGGCCTCAAGTCCACCCGATTGGTCGAAGGATTTGCCTCATTCATACAAGATTCGGAAAGGATCGCCGCCGCCTTGCCCAAGCGGGTGGAGGCGCTTCGCGCCGCTGCAGAGCGGAACATCGAGGTACTCGATCGGGCGCTTGCGGGCTAGTTTCGCAGGGCTCGTCGCGGTGGCCTCCGCGATCGCTGCACCCCAGGAGCAAGGTTCGTCGCTCGAAAGGTGGTATCAGGAGAACATCGCGAGCCGAACCACCGTTTCGGGCAACCGACGACTTGGCTACCACGTTCGCAAGGTCGAGGGCGACCTCGATGCCTACGACGTGACCGAGTACGGTGGCCGAGGCCTGGATCGGTTCACAGACTTTGGCTACGTGCGCGTGACAGGGTTCAAGGTCATGGGGTTCTTGAACTTCGACGTGAACATTCAGGACAGCCGCTTTCAAGACCCGCAGGCAAACCGGTTGAGCCTGGATTACGAGGGAGGCGGGTTCACGGCGAATGCGGGGGACATCCGAGGCACGTTGGGAAGCACGAATCCCCACGCCCGGTTCGAGCGATCCCTCACCGGCGTCAGCATCGGCTACAAATCGTCAGGTTTCGAGGCCAAAGTGCTGCACAGTCAAGCACGAGGCGAGGCCCGCACGGTGAGCTTTGCCGGGACAAACTCCGCGGGCCCGTATTTTTTACAGGCAAGCCAGGTCGTGAGGGGCTCTGAGCGGATCGAGGTGGATGGCGAGCCACAGGTGCAGGGCCAGGACTACACCGTGGACTACGAGCTAGGGGCGGTCTACTTCGTGAACCGCCAGACCTTGCAGGCGAGGATCATCCCCCCGACGAGCACGATTGTCGCCACCTATGAAGCGTTCAACTTTGGCGGATCGAGCGGCACGATCCAAGGCGTGAGCGCGAGCTACAACGCAGGGGGCCTCGGCAAGATCGGGGTGACCGCCCTGCGACAGAAGAGCGGCTCGTCCGGAGCAAGCTCGGGTCGCTTGGAACGGTTCCAAGGCTTCGGCCCCCCTTCCACGCCTTACGTGCTGCAGTTCGAGCCGCAGAGCATCGCCGGCGTGGTGATCCGAGTGGACGGCGTGCTACAGCGGCTCAATGTGGACTACCAGTTCGATGCAGCAAACCCCGCCGTTTTCTTCATGACCCGCTTCGTTCCTTCCACGAGCACGATTGACGTGCTCTATACGCCGAAGCAACTCTCCAACGTGGACGGCGACCGCTCCGTGGTGGGCGTGGACTACACCCTGCCGCTCGGCAAGTCAGGCAGGCTCCTCGTCACCCAGACCGTCGGTGAACTCACGAACACGGCCGACCCCAGGCGGGGCACCGCCCGGTTCGCCGACCTGCGCTACAGCCTCGGAGACTTCGAGGTCGCCGCCGGCGTCCGGGACGTTCCGAGCAACTTCGTGGGCATCGAGACGGCGGGGTTCGAGCGGAACGAGAGGACCGCCGACCTCAGGCTCGTGTACCGGCCCAGCGCCACCCTGACTTACGACGCCCTCTATCGGAACTCGAGCGTGGCGAGCCGGGTCGGTACCGGAAGCTCGGTGCGAACCGTCGCAAACCGGATCACGCGAGCGGAAGGCGGGGTGTCCCTCACCCCGGAGAACGGGATGCCGCTCCGCCTCCGCCACGTGCGCACGGGCTCACGCACGATCCAAGGCTCGACGACCGTGGACACCACCACGTTGGGAACCTCGCGGAACACCGGGGCATGGTCCCTTGGACTCGACTTGACCCACCGTTCGGCCAAGGGCCCCTTCACGTTCTCGGGTCAACGCCAGAACGGAACCGTGACGACGCGCGGGCTCGAGCTGCGGGCAGGCTATCGCGGCGAGGATCGCTTCGGTGCGACCGTCTTTGCCGGCCTCAATCAGGTGAGCGCGGCGGGCAGGTCAGGCTTAGGAAGGGACATCGGGATCGGCGCGAGCTACCGCGCAAGCGACAAGCTGGACTTTCGCCTCGACGTCTCGGACAGCGACGGTGGGGCGCTCTCCGCGCTGGGTTTTGATTCCGGCCTCGGGATCGGATACGGTGGGAACGGCTTCTCCTCGGGCGCGGACAGTAGCTTCTTGAACACAGCGGGGAGCGTCACCGCCGTAAACCTGCTCGCCAGCTACCTGCCTACGGATCGGCTTACGCTCGTCGGCTCCTTGCACGCGAGCCGGCGTCAAGGAGGTCTCAGCGCGAACACGGAGACCCTAGGGGCCGGACTGCAAGTCGGTTGGAACCTGGGCAGGTCGGCGTTAGTGGACTTTTCCTTGGACGGGACGCGAACGAAGTTTCTCGGCGGGACGGTCGGGGAGGCGAGCGTCTTGACCGCCGCGTTGGGTGTGGAGGGTTCGCCTCCAGGGCGGTTCACCTACCGGACCGGATTGACCGCACTGCTTACGGGCGGCTCAGGCGAATTTGCACAGGACAGCCTTGCCTTGGACGCAGCGCTCGGCTACCGCCTGGCGCCTCGGCACAACCTGATGCTGGGACTTGACTTCGGCCAGATTCGGGGATACCTGCCTCAGAACCATTCTTCCGCTTCCCTCACGTACCAGTATCAAATCTGGAAGAGCCTGGCGTTCAACCTGGGCTATCGCTGGATTGATGTGCGGAACACGACCCCTGGCTTCGATTCTGGGGCCTATCGAAGCTCGGGCTTCGACTTCGAGCTTGAGTTCAACTTTGGCGGCTAAGGTGAAACGTTACAGGAGGTTGCACGTTTTCCCAGGTGTGAGAAACATTTCCTTTGCCGTTGTCGGCCTCGCACTCGCCGCCGCTGGATGTGGAGGATTCAGTGGCTCCAAGACCACGACCGTGAGCGGAACCGTCGTGGACATCAACGACCAGCCGATCCGCGACGCGAGGGTCAGCAGCCGGTTTGGCTCTACCCGCACCTCCACCACCGGTGCCTACTCCTTGCCGCGCCAAGGGGAGGGCGAAGTGGAGATCACCGCCGAGATTGACAAAGGTGGGCGCACGTACCGAGGTAGGACCTGGGTGCTCAACATGAAGAACGGCACGACTTCGAGCGCCAACATCATCGTCGCGCCCGAGGACGAACTGGCCACGGTCCGGGGCACGATCCGGGATCGGAACGGGAACGCCCTGCAAGGGGCGTCGGTCTACGCTTTCTTCGGCGCGGGGTCGAGTCAGCGTGCGTTCAGCGACGAGGATGGGGACTACACGCTCCGCGACCTGGTCGCGGGAGTGGACTACGAGCTGTACGCTGGCGGCCAGGGCCTGAGGGCGGACCGCACCGCGGTCAATTTGGACATCGGGGAGACCCGAACCCTGAACTTCGTTGTCAGTGACCCAGGGATTCCCCCCCTCGATCCTCCCCAGAACGTCCTTGCGACGACTTGGGTTTCCCCCGTGGACGCCACACGAAGACCCGGTGGCGACCCTTATGAGGCTGTCAAGCAGCTGGTGGACCCCGGTCGCGCTTTGCGCAAGGCGGGCAAGGGCACTCGCCTGCGGAGCATGACCCCTGACGGGGACAGCTATGTCGAGGCCGATGTGCTTTGGGACTTCGTTCGAGGCGACGATGTGACCGGATTTGGGATCTATCGGGGTTTGGAAGGCGGCAGCCTCGAAGGCATTGACTTCTTCGCCGACCCCCTTTCCTCGTACTATGTGGACCTCGACCTGCGCCGCTCCAGGACGTACAACTATGCGGTCACGACGATCTCCTCGCTCTACCCCGACTTCACAGGCACAGAAAGCGATCTCAGCGCCGTGGTACGGGCCAGGACCCTGGCATCGCTTCGGCTCTCGAACCCAAGCTTCAGTCCTCTCACCTTCCGGTGGCAGTCAGGGAGCGGTGGGCAGGAATTCATCGTGTTCCTGTTCGACGAGTTTCCTTCCGTGGGGGTGACCTCTATCTGGAACAACGACGGGAACCGGGCGACTGGGACCTCGGCGCGGTACGATGGTCCCTCGCTGGCTCGAGGAACCTACTACTACGTGGTCGTCGGGCTGGCGGATAACGATGACAGCCGAACGATTAGCCAGATTGGTACGTTCCAACTCTGAACCGATGCTTCTTCGGCTCCAAACCAGGGCGGCGTTCGCCGCCCTCCTAGTTCTCCCGGCCTTGTCTCTCGCGGGCCCGGTTCGCGTAGAGGTGGGCTCGAGACGCGCGCCGGAGGCTTGGTCGTCCGTCGCTGACCATGCCGTGCGCTTCCGTGCGCGCTCCCTTTCGCTCCTCAGCGAGGGAGCCCGTTCTCGGATGCGTCGGGCGGGCGTTTTTCCGGAAGTGTTCTCCCTGCCGACTACGGTCGTCCTCACGGACGGTGGCAGGCCGTTGCCCCCCGAGGAGTCGCCCGCGGCCAACATCACGCTGGTCTTCGACACGACCGGCTCACGAGCGTTCACGGCCCAATATCGCCAGCAACTGGAACAGACCTTCGCCGATGCGAAGTCGGTCATGGACAGCGTTTTTGGTCCTGCTTCCGTGGGTGGGCCGATCAAGGTCAAGAACTATGACGCCGACATCCAGGATCGCTACGCGGTGGCGGGGGGCTACTTCGTCCCGAACGCTCCAGGCGGGCCCGAGATCCGGTTCCCTGTCTACAACAACCTGACCGCGGCCTCGATCAACTTCGTCCATACCCTGTTGCTCGCGTACCAAAACCGGATCCAGCCGCCTTTCGACGCCTATTCGGAGGGTATGGCCCGCGCCGCCACCGCGATCGTTTCCCGAGTGCCCGGAACGATCCCAGGAGCGACCGCGCTCGATATCGAAGGCACGCTCGAGGGACTCTACGACGTCACGAGCTTCTATGATTGGTACAACTCGACTTCGCTCGGCGCGCCCAGGTTTATCGCACCGAACCTCTTGAACGTGCAACTGCCGCCCGGCGGCTCCACAGGGGGGGTCTTCCTCTTGCGCTACCAGATGGCAGGGAGTAGTTGGCTCAAGCTCATGGCCGAGCGGCCTGCCTTCCTCCTCGCCTTCCGCAGCCGCTACGACCTCGCCCCCACTAGCTACCAAACCGTCGAGGCGCTCGAGGCGCTGGGGGATCAGGCGCTCCAGGACGCGACGGGGGTTCCCAACCCAACGGTGGAGGGTCTCCGATACGCGGCATGGGCAGAGCGGCAAGCGATCCTCGATGTCTCCCAGCGCCCCGGTCTCAAGGTGATCAGCCAGCCGTTCCCCGCCCCGCCCATTCCGGGATCGGGCGACTTCGGCCTCTTTGGGATCGTTCTCAATGCGTTCCAGACGGAAAAGAACGGGGATGAGACGTTGCTCGCGGGAGAGTCCTGGCCGCTCTACTTCCTTCCTGACTTTGCCCGAACGTTCCTGACCGCGCAGGAGGACAAGATCAATGTCTCGGGCGCGTTCGGCTCCGTAGTTGCGAACTTTCCTGGCGACAGCTTCAGCGGGGCCCCATATCGGATGGTGGTTGACCTCCCGTTCCGGACGCTCAACGCGCGAAGCGTCCTTCCCGCAGGGGCGATCTCGACCGGGAGCGATCCTGAACCGAGGACGTTCTTTGGTACGTTGGTCGGCCTCCCGGAGCCGTTGCCTGCCGAGTATCAGATCGTCGTGGACTGGATCGGGGGCCGCCGCTCGGGGATACGTGTCCACAACTTCGCCTTCGGCGAGAAGCTCACGGACGCGGGATTCTTGAAGCCAGGCCCGCTCCTGATCCGCGTCTATCGGGTCGAGGGAACGTCCCAGGTGCTCCTCTTCACGAGGAAGGTGAACAAGACGGTGGGTGCGATCGCTCTGGACCTCCGGCCCCCGACCGCCGACACGTCCTACTCCTTGCCGCTCCGTTCGGCCCTCCAGTCCCTTGGGTTGCCGATCGAGCCGTACCGGCCCGACGCGTCGAGCATCCTTGGGGAGCTTCCCGGCGACACCCTTTGGGCTCGGTGGAACCCGCTCACCTTGCGGAACGACCTCTATCCGAAGGAGGGCTCTGGCTCCCAAGGGCTGGGCTATTGGGCAAGGCCACCGGCGGTGAAGAACGCGGTCGTATCCGGAAGGAACATGCCGAACACCCCGATCCTCGTCGCTCTGAGCCCAGGCTGGAACATGGTGAGTACGCCGTTCGACGCGACCGCAGTCGGTGCCGACATCCTCGTCACGACCACGACCGAGGCGATGCGGACGCTCGCCGAGGGTCAAACCGACGGAATCCTGGGTCCGTCTATGTTCCGATTCGAGCAATCGGCGACGAATCCGGACGAAGGGACGATGGAGGAGACCGACCGGATCCGGCCCGGTGAGGCAACTTGGGTGCGCTGCGACCGGGGCGAAGGTGCGGTTCTCTTGTTTGTTCCCAGATCGGCCAGTAGGCCGAGTTTTGGGGACCGCTCCTCCCGCGATGCAAGGGCGCGGGCGGCTGCGCGTCGCACCCTGACCTGGGAGGGCACGCTCCGCTTCTCGTCGGGCCGCCGAGACCTCGGTTCCGTGAGGATCGGGACGGCGAAGGGGGCAACGGGCTCGGCGAACCGGTTCTGGGACAGTACGCCGCCGAGCTCGATCGTGGGCGCTAGGGTGTATTCGGTCGGTTCGGGATTCCGCCTCTACCGCGACATTCGCGAGCCTCGGTTCTTCCAATCGTTTCACGTCCGGTTGACCGGGCTCGTCCCAGGCGTGCGATACCGCATGAGCTATGCACCGACCTATGGAGCGTCGCGAGTCGCGGCCGTACGAGACGGCAGGCAGGTGCCCTTCGGCCCTGGGAACGACTTCCTGTTCACGGCCAGGGCGAGCAGCGAGACGATCGAGGTGGCGACCGCACAATGGTAGCCAGAGCTGTTCTCGTGCTCACCATGCTTGCGCTCCTGCTCGGGGGCTGTGGGGGTGGGGGCGGCACAGGCGGGGGCCTGCTCGTGACCCTGACCGGCAGGGTGGTCTGGATCGAGACCGGTGCCGCGCCCAACCCAGCGGCGACGGTCCGTTCAGGATCCATCTCGAACACGACCGATCTGAGCGACGGGTTTTTCACCTTGATCGTGCCCCAAGGGGCCACCTCTGTGACGGTGACTTTCACCCCCACCGGGGGTTCGGCGGTGGTGCGCACGTTCTCCTTCCCTGCCGCTACGAGCGACGTGGACCTGGGCGATCTCTACATCGGGCCTCAGGTCGTCACGGTGCAAGGGAGGACGGTGAACGCATCGAGCGGTGCCCCCATTCTAGGGGCGACCGTGAAACTGGCGGGGCGGATGGCGGTCTCCGGCGCGAACGGCAGCTTCTCGATCCAGGACGTGGCATTCTCGCCTGCGGGGCTTACCGTCTTCCTCGGATTACAGGGCCAGGCGACCGCGACCGGGTTCTTCCCGAGGTCTTGGAGCCCAAGCCAGGGCCCGGTGGGAGGTGTGGCAGACACGGGCGACGTCTCGATGTCCCCTGTCGGGTCGAACGATCCACCCCCTCCGCCGTTCAACGTGGCGGGGGACGTACTCCCGCTCAGCGATGGCGCAGACTCGCTCGTGCAAGTGCTCAAGGGGAGCGCCGTGATCCGGTTCGGACGGGCCGACGGTAGTTCGCGATACCGGTTCTGGATCCCTGCTGGGAATTACCGCATCAAAGCTGTCAAGGGGTCACGAACCGGGGAGAGAGCCTTCACCGTTACCGACCCTTCCGTCGTCCAAGAAGTAGATGTCACGCTACCGTAGGCTTCTGGGCGCGGTCGGTGCCGTGCTGCTCGGCTTCGGAGCGTGGCAGGGCTATCTCGTGGGCAAGAAGGCACTGGGTGCCGATCCCATGGCCGAGTTTCGCGCAGAGGCGGATCCCGATGCGCCCGCGGTGGAGATGCGGGTGAACCAGTGGCAAGCCCATGATGGCGACCGTCTCGTGGCGACGGCGAAGGTCGCGAAGATCAGTAGCGATGCGTCCCGCGACACCGTGACCCTCTCCCGCGTCCGCGACGGCGTATACCGCACGAAGGAGGGCCGAGCCTTCGGCTTCGATGCACAAAGCGTCGTCTATTACTCGGAACAAGGTGCTCTGACAGGGAGCGGCGGGGCCAGGGTCCACACCGCGGACTTCGACGTGAACACACCGACCTTCCGTTTCGAGCCCAAAGAATCCTGGCTCCGGAGCGATGGGCCGATCCGAGGCACGCTGCTCAAGGGCTCGGTCAAGGCCTCCCGCCTCGCCTACTTTCCTCAGGACGGCACCCTCAGACTCACCGGTCTGCTTTGGCAAGGGCAACCACCCCAGCAGAAGGGCCGTACGAACTGGCGGTTCACTACGAGCCCCGAGTCCGTGACCACGATCAAGGGACCGGTCAGCAAGTTCACGAAGGTGACCGCGACGGACGGCGAAGTCACGGTGAAGGCAGACACCGCGGAGTACAACCGCGAGACCGACGTACTCTTGGCGACGGGCAACGTGACCTACTACGGCAAGGAACTGAACGCGACGGCGAGGAAGGCGACCGTCTTCCGGAAAGAGCGCCGTGTCTTGCTGCAGGGCACGGTTGACCTTTTGGTGAAACCGCGAGCCAAGCGGGGCATCGAGGTGGTGGAGGTGCCGCCGGTCACCCCGCTCGTTCCGGAGAACCTCTCCGCGGGCCGCCCACGGCCTGAGCAGGCTCCCGAAAAGGCGAACCCGCTGCGGGAGAGCCAAAGCTTGCGCGAGTATCCGATGGCGATCACCGCCGAGACCGTGGAGTACTGGTATTCCGAAGGCTCGCGAAGGGCAGTGCTCTCGGGTGCCCCCCAAGCAAGGCAGAGCCTGGGGCCCGACGCCTGGCGAGTGATTTGGGCCAACAAGGCCCAGTATGACCTCGAGGCGGAGAGGATCAAGCTCACCGGCACCCCCGACCGCAAGGTGCGCATGGTGAACTCCTTGGGCGACGATTATGTAGCGACTTGGGTGGACGCTTCGACCAAGGAAGGTGACGACGACCTGTCGGCGGCAGGCGTCGAAGCGACGATCGTGATCGAGGATGGCGAGGTTCCCGCAGAGTCTTCGGGCTCGACGGGCGGCGGCGGAAGTTCCCCGAGCCTCCGAGGGCGCGTCGGAGGCTAGTTACCCGCGAGGCCGAGGGCCTCGGCGTGCCCCGCCAGGGCCTGGAGAACGTTTCCGATGTGGTCTTCGATCGGGAGTTGGATGAGTTCTGCGCCGAGCAGGAGATCGCTCCTTGGGATTGCGGCAGCGAAGGAAGGTGTCTTCATCTTCTTGGTCACGCTCTTGACCTCGACCTCCTCGATTCGTCGGCTTGGCCGAACATAGGTGACCGCAAAGACGAACCCCGTCATCTCGTCGCAGGCATAGAGGTGGCGCGCCATCGCGGAGATCGGCTCCACCCCGGTCTTGGCGGGATAGTGTGCTGCGATGGCCTCGCAGACTTCCGGTTCGACTCCCAGAGCGCGGAGCTTTTCCAGGCCCCAGAGCGGGTGCTCGCCGGGATGCTCCTCGTAGTCGAAATCGTGGAGCAACCCGGCCAGACCCCAGGGATGGGGGTCTTCTCCGAAGTGTCGCGCATACCATCGCATACAAGCCTCCACACCGAGCATGTGACGTCGAAGGGAGTCCGACGCCGTGTGGTGCGTGACTAGTGCCCAGGCTTCGTCTCGATCCATGCCGGGGAGAGAGTAGCCGATCCCGTACTGCGCGCGATCACAAACTGATCCCGATGCCTCCCCAGGAGCGCGATCGTGCGGTTGCCGTCGCGAACATAGATGGTCTCGTCCACGCGACCGTTTTCCGCCTTCTCCAGTACGTAGCTTACGCCTGGGCTGGGACGGACGGAGATCTTGGCGACGCTCTTGCCCATCACTCTGCGCCATTCCCAGATCAGGTGGTGGAAGGGCAAAGGCTCGACTTGATTCTTCAGCGCCTCATGAACCTGGCCTCGGAACACGTCCTCGGCTGCGGCGTCATCAATCAGCGCGAGCTCGTCTTCCAAGCCTACCGGCCTGCCATTGTCGTCAATCCCGAGCCAGAGCGTTCCACCGTTCGTGTTGAGGAACGCGGCCACGGTCCGCACGACGCCGGAGCGAAGCCGAGCGTCGCGCTGCTGGGTACGGCTGTTCCAGTTGAACGAGGACTTGAACTCGTTATGCTCGTCCTCGACCATGCGCGGGGCCTGCAATTGGACGATCGCCCTGCCTTCCTGCACCGATTGTCTGAGGTTGGGCAGGATCGCTGGGGACTCTACGGAATCGAGCTCGAGCAGAAGCTGCGAGATCCCAGCTTGAGTCCTTAAAACGTTCTTCGGACAATGGTCCACGGCGGTCACGCGGTCCTTTGCGAGCGACCGAGCGAACTCGGCTGGGCTCTCGCCCTCTCCTCCCAGTTCTTCCCGCGCTTCGCTGAAGGCACGGGTCGCTTCACGGAGGAGCGCCGTGAGCATCGCTCCCGAACCTGCTTCCGGGGAGTAGAGCCGCAGTCCCCGAAGGCGTTCGAGCCTCTCCTCGGGCGGTGCTCCCGCCCCTCCAGCCTCCGCTTGGATCGCTTCTCTCGCTTGCCGCAATAGGTCCATGAGGGACTCGTGGTTTGCACCGTACTCTAATTCTTCGAGGGCGGCGGTCATCGCAAGGTAGCTCAATCCGACGTGCTCGATGTCTTCGTGCCCGTGCTCGAACTGCGGGTGGTATCGGCGTAACAGACCGTTCTCCCCAAGCAGCCTCTCGAACACCTCGTCCGCGATCACCGGCTCGAACCCTTCGCAGCCGAGGGCTCGCACCTCACCCGGACCGAGGAAGCTCGCCCCAATACTCTGGACGTCGCCGACCAAGGGGCGTAGGATGCTCCTTGCCGAATTGTCCGTCGCCGCGATCGCCCGAAAGACGATATGGCCCAGGCGCTGATAGAACCGATAGGATCCGGGGTCTGCCTTCCAGGCATCGTAGAGCGCCTGTAGGTAGCCCGTTTGTCCGTTGTACGTGAGCCAACCCCGCTCTTGCAGGAACCATACGAAAACGGTCTTGGTGAGATAGGAGGAGAGGACGGACTTGGCTTGGGTGGGAGGGAGCGGCCTGGTCGCGGATCGCCGCGTGGAGGTTGCCGCCTCGACGCCGTGGTAACAGTCCTCGACGAAGGCGGTCATCTCCGCCACGAACGCCCTCGCGGTCACCATCGAGTCGAAGGAGCGGTCGAGGAGCACCTTGGGCTCGGCACTGTCGTAAGCGAGTTGGATGGTCTCGAGCCGTTCGATCTCGGTGCCAAACGCCCTCTCCGGGCTCAAGGTGATGATGGCGGGAACCTCGTTTCGAACCCAAGAGAGCTGAATCTCCGGGCCTGTAGCTTTGCTGAGCACCAAGCTTCCGGGGTCGAAGGTGGGTTCGTTCCGCTCCAGGACTTGGATCGGCCCGATCGAGGCAAGCCGCTCGGGGTGCCCAGGCCACTCGAACACCTCGCGTACGAGCCGTTTGCAACGGCCTTCACCGTTGCTGCCCAAGATTCGGATTAGATCCTGCTCGCGCATCCTCCCATCTTCGTGCGGGCGCTCGAGACCAAGGAAACGCACGACGCGAGGTCTCGGTTCAATTCGCACTCCCAGATTACGATTGCCAAGATCCCCGCCGACCTCAGTGCGTCCAAGTTCTCTCCATCGCGCTGTCGGTTGCGCTCGATCTTAGCACGCCAGAAGCGGGCGTTGGTGGCAGGGAGCTTGCCCGCTTTGCAGATCGGACAGTCATGCCAAAAGCACCCGTGGACGAACACGGCGAGCCGTTTGCCAACGAAGGCGATGTCGGGCTTGCCGGGCCAGCGAGGATAGTTCTTGCGGTAGCCACGAAGGCCGGCTTCCCAGAGGGCCTTCCTCAGCTTGACCTCCGGCTTCGTGTCCTTGCTTGCGTTCCCTTGCATCGAACGGCGGACGCTCTCCTTGACGACCAAGGTTTCGCGGAGCCTGTTGATCCCGTAAAGCTTCGTTTCCGTCACGATGGTTTCACAAGGTCGCCTTCCACCACCGTACAATCTCGCCGAGGCGGTGCCGTCGCAGATCCATGGGGCCGTTGCGCGAGAGGCCGTGCGAGGTGGAGGCGGGATAGCGGACGAACCGCGCCTGGACCCCAAGGCACTTCAAGACGTAGAAGACCTGCTCGCTCTGCTCGACGTTGCACCTCAAGTCGCCTTCGGAATGGATGATGAGCATGGGGGTCTTGACCTTGTGGAAGTGCGCGACCGGGCCTTGCTCCCATAGCGTCCTCGTCTCTTCGTGCGGGCCCCAGGCTTGGCCGCCAAAGTAACCGTCCTTGTTCAAAGGGAAGTCGCTGTTGCCCGCGGCCGACAGCCAGTTGAAGACGCACCGGTCCGTGATCGCAGACTTGTACTCGGTGGTGTGGCTCACCGCCCAGTTCGTCATGTATCCGCCGTAAGAGCCGCCCATCACCCCGATCCGCTTGGGGTCAATCCCATCAAGCTTCTTGATCCAAGCCGTGACCGCTTGGACGTCCTGCCAATCCTTCTCGCCCCAGTTGCCCCGAATCGCGGAGCAGAAGGCTTCTCCATATCCTTTAGAGCCACGCGGGTTGCTGTAGACGACGACGTAGCCTTCGGCGGCGAGGAGCTGGAACTCGTGGAAGAGCGCCCAGCCGTACTGGGCGTGCGGACCGCCGTGGACTTCCAGGACGACTGGGGACTTCCTAGCCTTGTTGCGCGGGTGTCGGAGTTTCCAAGTGTGGACCTTGACACCGTCCGTGCTTTCTACCCAGTGCTCGGTCGGGGGAACGATCTCCACCGTTTGGTGGAACTTCTTGTTCACGTCTGTGAGTTGGCGGAGCTTGCCAGACTTTGGCTCGTAGATGCCGATTTCCGCGAGACGAGTCACGGTGCCGATCGTACAAGCGACCTTGGATCCGTCGGAACTGGCGTTGGAGGCGACCGCGACCTGTCTGGGCTTCGTGGCGAGCCTCACACCTCCTCTGGCAGCGTCCACGTGCGCGATGTGAACGGCTCCGTGATGTCCGACGTTCACCGTGACCGTCTTCGAGTCGCGAGACCAAAGCACGAGGCCGCTCCCCCCTCCGTCGGCCACAAAGCCGAAACTTGTGTCGCTCAGGCTCAAGACATCGAGGCAATAGTCGGCCTCGGACGTAAGGCACCTTGCCGCTCCCCCACCGATCGGCAGGATCCAGAGCCGCGAGTTGTGGACGCCCCACGGATCTTCGGGGACATCGGAACCCGTGTACGCGATCCACTTCCCATCGGGCGAGACACTTGGGCTGCCCTTCGTGCCTTTGGTGTTGCAAGCAATCTTGCTCGTCTTGCCCTGCAGCGGCACGAGGAACAACTGATCGTTCGGCTTTTGCAAGAGGGGCTCTCGGTTGACCGAGCGCGCCGAAACGAGCCCGGAGCTGTCGGGCAGCCAGCAGAAACTGAAGAATCCCAACTTGTCGGCGCCTTCGAGGGGCCTGTGCTTGCCGGTCTCGACCTCGACTACGAACAGCCCGTACCGTTGGGGCCCAAAGTAGCCGTCCCCATCCATACGGTAGAACAAGTCCTCGATCACCCACGGCGGCTCGCTTGCGCCGCTCTCTTCCCTAGCCTTTGCCGCCGACTGGGTGCGCTCGGGATGGGTCTCGCGGAAGGAGACCGCGATGTGTTTGCCGTCCGGTGACCAGACCAGCGCCCCCAGGGAACCTTCGGGAAACGCGGTGAGTTGCCGAGCGTCGCCGCCCTCCATGCTCAGGAGGAAGACCTGCGCCTGCTTCTTCTCGCGGCCGCTCACGAACGCGATCGAACGGCCGTCGGGAGACCATCGGCCCAGCCCCGCTCCTCCTTCCCCTTGCGTGACCTGTCGAACGGTGCCGGAGGCGACTTCGGCGAGACATAGGTTCGTGATGTATTTGTTCTTCTCCCCACATGTCTTCTTGGCGAAGAGGACTTGTTTCCCATCGGGGCTCATCTGGGGGTCTCCCAGGAAGGTCATCTGCTCCAGATCCTCCAATCGCATCGGCCGCTTTGGCATGGGCTAAACGTTACCTGCGCTACGAAAGCACTGCCACAATGAGTCGTGGCCAAAGTACGAGTCTGTGTGACGCTTAAGCCCGCCCTGCTCGACTCCGCCGGGCGCACGGTCGGTGACTCGCTGGCTCGTCTGGGCTTCGATGGTGTCCGATCCGTCCGTATCGGCAAGATCATCGAACTGGAAATGGACGAGGTTGACCCAACCCAGGTCAAGGCGATGTGCGAAAGGCTCTTGGCGAACCCGGTGATCGAGGACTATGTGATCGAGGAGTCAGATTGAAGTTCGCGGTCGTACGGTTCCCTGGCTCGAACTGCGACGAAGATGCGCTCCAAGGGCTCCGCGATGCGGGCCATGTCGCCGAGTATGCGTGGCACGAGAATTCCGATCTTTCCAGCTTCGATGCGGTTTGGGTGCCTGGAGGCTTCTCCTACGGGGATTACCTTCGTTGCGGGGCGATAGCGGCCCGATCCCCCGTGATGGAATCTGTTCGGGCCGCTGCCGCTGCCGGGGCGCCCGTGATCGGAGTGTGCAACGGCTTTCAAATCCTTTGCGAGTCAGGCTTGTTGCCGGGGGCCCTGGTGCGCAACTCCGCAACGAAGTTCGTCTGCAAGGATGTATGGCTCCGTCCCGAGGGCGTCTCCGAAGTTTGGCCGGTTCGCGCGGTTGGGCTGATCCGGATTCCCATTGCTCATGGAGAAGGACGTTTCGTGGCCCATGAAGAGGAACTGCGACGGCTGGAAGGCGAAGGAAGGGTCGCGTTCCGATACGTGGACTCGCACGGGGAACGCACGCCCGTCTCGAACCCAAACGGCTCAGTTCATGACATCGCGGGAATCTTCAACGAGGGTCGCAACGTACTCGGGATGATGCCGCACCCAGAGCGTGCGACCCGTCCGAGCCTCGGATCGAAGGACGGACTGGGGCTCCTCAGGGTGCTGAATCAGGTACAACGAACCTGAGGCCGAACGGGATGCCGGCCGACAATCGTCCATAGATGCGCATGCGAACCCTTCTCCTCAGCTGGCTCCTTCTTGCAGGCCCCCTCGTGGCCCGTGCGCAGGAGGCGGTCGCCGAAGGGACTCAGGCCGATGGCGTAGTGATCGGCAAACTGGGCCAGGCCCTGGAGGAAACGGCCATCCGTTCGACTCCCGACGACCGGGCCAAGAACTACTATACGACGACGAAGTTCCAGTACCTCGTGATCAACCCCACCAAGTGGGAGAAGTGGTTCTCGGTGGTTTTGCAGAACGGGAAGACCGGATACATCCTAGCGGAGAAGGTCGCACGCCTACCCTACGACGTTCGCCAGAGCGCTCCGGCGCCCCGCACCGGCTCCTCCCAGACCTCTCGCTCGGGAGTGCGCGCGAGCGTGACGGGAACCGACGCGAAGTCCCAGATGCTCCAAACCTCCTTCCAGTACGTGGGAACGCCCTACCGCTGGGGCGGCAACAGCCTGACGAACGGGATTGACTGCTCGGGGTTTGTCCAGCAGCTCTTTGGCAAGATTGGGGTTGACCTTCCCCGAACGGCGGCAGAACAAGCACTCGTGGGTGCCAAGGTCGAGCGGTTGGAAGAGATGTTGCCGGGCGACCGCCTTTATTTCTGGGATTCCAAGCGTGGCAAAATCGGCCACACGGGCATTTTCCTCGGGTTTCACGCCGATGGTGGCGCCTATTTCATCCACAGCAGCACGAACAACAAGGGAGTGGACACAGACGATCTCCGGTTTGGGCGTTGGCGCGATATTCTCGTTGCCGTCCGACGGGACTAGTCCAAGAGAGCGTCCAAGATCACGCCGCCCCCGCTCCGAACTGGGTCTTCCACTGGTAGACCGGTGTCGTTCCTGATCTTCTCGATCGCGGCTGCGGCCTGACCCTCGTCGAGCCCGCGGGTGTTGAGCGCGACGGCACAGGTTGTGGGCTTTGCGAACGCCCCCGCTCCGGCGGAGAGTTCTTCCGCGAGCCTTGTGAGACGAGGTAGATCGGGAACCGTGACCCAAGGCCACCTCGGGAGCGTGTTCATCCCCGCACGGTGACAAAGGACCAGATGGGTCGGCATGGCGCCCCGCATCAGTGGGAGCGTGGCCGAGCTGGCCGGGTGGTTGAGCGAGCCCTGACCCTCGATGAGGACCAAGGGTTCAGTGCGGCGCACGACCTCGCACTCGACGGCCCCTGCGGCGAAGTCCAGCCGGATCGCGTCCAGCGGCACCCCTTCGCCGGTAACGACCATCCCGCATTGGCCCGTGGCGACGAAGCCGCACGGGATCCCTCTCCTCTTGGCCTCGCGTTGAACCTCGAGTCCCGCCGTCATCTTGCCCACCGACATGTCCGTGCCGAGAAAGAGCACACGGCGATTGTCTAAGGCGGTTGCGGCACCAGTCGCCGTCGTCAAGCCCTCGGGCTCCGCTCGGACGTCCCAGATCCATTGGTCAGGTGCGAGGCTTCCGAACCTGCCGGCGAGCGGGTCGTGGAGACCGTTCACGATGCTGAGCCCGGCACGAAGCCCAGTGACGACCGTTTCCTCCCAAGCCGGGGTGAGGCGACCCCCAGGCGGGGCCCCGCCCAAGATCAAGACCGTTGGCTTGCATTCCAGGGCATCGTCAAGGTTCGCAACGATGGGGCACGGCCTAGGAACGCCGGACATCTCGCCGAGGCACCGCCCCGCGTGTCGGCTGTCAATGGCGCAGACGACCTTGGCCACGTGGTAGCGGAGTACGGCCAGGCCCATCTTCCCGGTCCCATCGTCAATCGAGCCCTCCATGAGCAGGGAGATCCGGTCGGTGGTGGCGATCACTCCGCGTTCAGTTTGGCACCATGGCCGGGCCGCTCGGGCGGTGTCACGATGCCCTCGACGAGCGAGAGACCCGATGCAGGGTCAGTCATAAGGTTGAGATGGGAGTCAAGGTCAACATGGTCGAAGAGCCCGCTGATCGCAACCCCGGCGGCGATTGCCACCGAGCTTTCTCCCATACAACCGATCATGGTGGAGAGCCCGAAGGCCCGTGCCGTTGCGACGAGGCGCAATGCCTCCGTGATCCCTCCCGTCTTCATGAGTTTCAGGTTCACACCGTCGCACCGATCGGCGAGGGCCGGAACGTCTTGGCTCGTTCGGACCGATTCGTCGAGAAAGATGGGGAGCCGCCGTGCCGCGAAGACGGCGGGAAGAGACTCTTCCTCGCCCCGCGCCAAGGGTTGCTCGATGTATTCGCAATCGTGCTCAGCCAGCCATGCTCCCATTTGGATCGCTTGCTCCGGGGACCATCCTCCGTTCGCGTCCACCCTGAGTCGCGCGGAGTGGCGTATCGCGGCTTGCCGAGCCGCGAGATACCCCGCCTTGTCTTCCTCCAGTCCTCCCGGGTAGCCCAGCTTGACCTTCAAGTACCTGGCCCCCGTGCGCGAAAGGAACTCGTCCGCCTTCTTGCGTACGGTCTCGGGCGGGTCTATCCCTGCAGTAACGCTGGTCGGCACCGAGGGCGTGGGGAGGCCCAAGTGGCGATAGAGCGGCAATCCGGCCAGTTGGGCGAGCCGGTCCCAGAGGGCGATGTCCACCGCGGCAGCGGCCGCCTCTTCCACACCTTCTTCCCGCATGGCTTCCATCGCCGCGAACGGACCGCGCTCGATCTCGAAGCCTTCCATCGCGGAGCGGATGGCAGTCTCGGCTTTGCCTGCCAACAGGTAGTCGGAGAGCACCCCTGGAGCGCACTCGCCGACGCCGGTGGCACCTTCGTGCGAGATCGTTACGAAGAGGTTTTCACTGCCCGTGCTCGTCCCTCGGCTGATGGTGAGCGGGTGCCGCTTGGTGAGGGAGCGGGTCTCGATATGTAGTTCCAAAGGCGACTATCCTTCGCGCCGGACCAGGGCGAGAGCCATCGTTTCGAGCAGGTTCCGATAGGGGCTCTCTGGCAGGAGCCCGAGAGCTGCGAGCGCGCGATCGAGCTCGGCGTCCGCTCGTCGGCGCGCTTCTTCGATGCACCCTGAGCTGACCATAAGGTCAACGATCTGGCCGAAGTCTTGCTCCGAAGGGTCCTTGCCAAATCTCTGCTCGGCCCAAGCGACGTGTTCTGCGCTCGCCTTCTCACGGTAAAGGAGTAGCGGCATCGTGGCTTGGCCTTCGCGAAAGTCTTGTCCGACGGCCTTGCCAGTGCGTGCGGGATTGCCGACATAGTCGAGGATGTCGTCTATTGCCTGAAACGCCCTTCCGACACAGGCTCCGAATTCAGACAGTGCATCGAAGTGCCTTGCGGGTGCCGATGTCACCAGGGCGCCGATTTGGCAACAGGCTCGGAGGAGCGCCGCCGTCTTCATCTCAACCACTTGGTCAAGCTCGTGCTCGGCCAGGTCAAACCTCCCCCGTACCTGGATCTCCAGGATCTCGCCCTCCGCGAGGGCGACGACGGCCGAGCTGACCAAACGGATGACTTCGATATCGCCGTCTAGCGCGAGGATGTTCATCGCCTTGGCGAGCAGCACATCCCCTGAGAGCACGGCGGCCTCGGTGCCGACGAGGACGCCTGCGGTGGGCCGCCCGCGGCGAGTGGCCGACCCATCAATCACATCGTCGTGCATGAGTGTGGCCATATGGACCATTTCGAGGCACGCCCCGAGGGTCGCGGTCCGTGCGATGTCCGCGTCCGTGCGGCACGCCAAGGCGCTCACAAGGGTCAGCGCGGGCCGGATCCGCTTCCCACCAGCCCGGAGCGTGGAAGTAGCCGCTGTTTCCACAAGCTCGACTCGGCTCCGAGTACCCTCGGTGAGGACGTCCTCCACCAAGTCCAGGGCTTGAGAAAGCTCGGTGGGAACGGCCGCCCCCAGATCGTCCGAAAGGGAGAGCAGGATCTGAGCCGCCGTCATTTCGCCCCCCAGACGATCGCGATGAGGCCAAAAAACATCCTGCGGTGACCGACGCCTCGGAGCCCGACCTTCGAGAACTCGGCCGCGAGCTCCTCGGGAGAAGCAAACGCGGCGGTGCTTTGCGCCAAGTAGCAATACGCCGACCGCTGGCCGAGGATCCCTCCTACCAACCGTGCCATGAGGGTGCAAGCGGCGAAGGGCGCGCCCCGTGAATGGGCCATGTCGAGCGACACGAGCCGACCTCCAGGGCGGAGCACACGGCCCGCTTCCTCGAGGCATAGTCGGAGGTCGGGCACGTTTCGGAGCCCCCAGCCGATCGTGACAGCGTCCACCGTTGCCGAGCCAACCGGAACGCGGCAGGCGTCAGCAAGGACAAGGCCTGCGCCGGAGTGCCGCGTCCCTACCCTTCCCAGCATGGGTAGGCAGACGTCAAGCCCTAGGAGCGTCCCCGAGTTTCCGACGGCACGCCGGAGGTGCGGCAGAAAAGAGCCGGTGCCGCAACAGAGATCGAGCGCGGTGTCGCCGGGACGGAGTTCGGACTTTGCAACGGCGGCCGCTCGCCATCGGTTCTCGAATCCCAGGCTCAGCAGGGCGTTGCCACGATCGTAGACGGGTGCGATCCGTGTGAAGACATCACGGACAAGGCGAGCCCGTTCCGTGCGTTCCGCAACCAGTTGTGGCCCAGAGTCCCAGCCCATCCGTCTGTTGCATTCTACTCGCACGCCCGCCCATCGTTCCCCTGGGTTCGATGCAACCGAACCTGCGGTCCTGGGATATGATCGGGTACGACCGTGTTGCCGCTCTACCTGGTGTGCGCGATCTTGGGGGGAGTCCTCGTCCTCTTCTCCGCGATCGCAGGTCTGCACGGGCACGGCGACTTAGGCGGACACAGCGACCTGGGTGGTCACGGCGATCTCGGCCATCACGGTGACCCGTGGGACCACGATCCCGGCCATGTCGGCGGCCACGCCGGGCCGCACGAAGAAAACGCCGCCACGGACTCGGCGAGTTGGCTCCCGTTCACCTCGCTCCGATTCTACGTCTATTTGCTCGCCGCGTTCGGAATCGTCGGCACCGTGCTCACGCTCTCCAAGATGAGCGCGGAGCCGCTCACTCTGGGGTTGAGCTCCGGAACGGGCATCTTGAGTGGCTTGCTGGCGACTTTCGTCGTCACCTGGCTACGGCGCGCCGATGTTTCCAGCGCCGTCCGCTATGAGGATTTTATGGGCGCCACTGGTATTGTGAGCGTGCCGATCCGGGTCGGGTCGCCAGGGAAACTTCGGTCAACGATCCGTGGTGACGTGATTGACGTGATCGCCTTGCCCGCAGGCGACGAGGAGATCCTCTCGGGGGAGGAAGTGGTGATTCTTGATATGGAGGGCCATATCGCTCGAGTGGCTCGAGCCAGTGACGTACTGCAAGAGATGAGACGAGAGACCTGATGCCCGAAACCATTCTCAATCAACTGGGGGCCTATGGTTCCCTGATCCTTGGCGCGGCCTTCGCGCCGATCCTCCTGATCCTGGTCGCGATCATTGTGAAGCTCTTCCTGAAGATCTGTGGCCCGAACGAGGTTCTGATCGTTTCCGGCCTGGGCCGCCGCCGGCAGATCGGGGGCAAGACGCAAGGGTTCTTCCCCGTGATCGGGGGCCGGGCGTTCGCGATCCCTGGCATCAACCGGGTGGATAGGATGTCTCTGTCCCTGATGGAGGTTCCCATCGGCGTCCACAACGCTTATTCGAGCGGGGGTATCGCGATGAACGTGGAGGCAATCGCCAACGTAAAAATCTCGAGCAACGACACGACCATCGGGAACGCGGTGGAGCGGTTCTTGAACCGGGACGTGGAGGAGATTCGAAGGGTGGCGAAAGAGACCCTCGAGGGGCATCTGCGTGGCGTTGTTGCGACACTCACGCCGGAGCAGGTGAACGAGGACCGTCTGACCTTTGCCGAGGAGTTGGCTGCTGAGTCGGAGGCGGACCTGGCCAAGCTGGGACTCCACCTCGACACGCTCAAGATCCTTCACGTGAGCGACGAGATCGGGTACTTGGACGCCACCGGGCGCAAGGCGATCGCGCTCGTCGTGCAGCAAGCCGAGATCGCCGAGTCCGATGCCAAGCGCGACGCCGAGCAAAGCGAGGCCAAGGCAGTAGGCAGTTCCCAAGTCAAGATGGCGGAGACGGAGAGACAGGTGGCCCAGCTGCGCAACGAGCTGCGAAGGCTCAAGGCGGACTTGGAGGCACAGGTTCGCTCCGAAGAAGAACGGACCACGGCGGCCGCACGAGAGGCCAGAGCCACCGCCGAACAAGAGCTACAAGCCTTGCGTGCGCAAGTGGAGGCGATTCGGCTTGAGGCCGATACCGTTCTCCCCGCCGAGGCCGCTCGTCGGGGTGCGGAGCTCGCCGCCCGAGGGCAAGCGGCAGCCGTGCGCGAGAAGGGACGAGCCATGGGCGAATCGTTGGACGCCCTTCAGGCCGCATGGGCCAAGGCCGGCCCGAGCGCGCGACAGATCGCGGTGATCGAGGACCTGGAGAACCTGATCGCTCGCGCCGCGGAAGGGATCACGAAGGTGAAGGTGCAGTCCATCCATGTTCTCGACTCCGGGGACGGCAAGGCCCTGCCGAACTACTTGACGGCGTACCCAGGGATGCTCAACGCAGTCTTTCAGGCATTGGAGACCGCCACCGGGGTGGACGTGCCCGGCACAGTCTCTGGCCGGACCCAGGAGGCATCGAAGTGAACATTGCGCTCTTCTTGGCCGGAACGGTCGGTGTCCTCCTCATCCTGCTCTTGCTGAACCTGCGGACGCTGTTCTATGTCTGTCCGCCGAACCGGGTGTACATCTTCAGCGGCACTCGGCGAATGGTGGGGGGCCGGCGGCTGGGGTACCGAATCCTCAAGGGGGGGAACATGCTTCGGATCCCGTTCATCGAGCGGGTGGACCAACTCGATCTCACGAACATGATCATCGAGCTCAGCGCGTCGGGTGCCTATGCCAAAGGCGGCGTGCCCCTCAACGTCCAGGGCGTCGCGAACGTCAAGGTCGCCGGCTTCGAACCGGTGCTGAACAATGCGATCGAGCGATTTCTCGGCAAGACCCGCGCTGAGATCATGGGGATCGCCAAAGCCACGCTCGAGGGTTCCTTGCGCGGGGTCTTGGCTACCTTGACCCCCGAAGAGATCAACGAGGATCGCAATCTCTTCAATGAGAAGTTGGTTCAAGAGGTCGAGCAGGACATGACGGCGCTCGGGTTGGTCGTTGACTCCCTCAAGATCCAAAACATGACGGACGACGTGCGGTATCTCGATTCCATTGGCCGGATTCGGAACGCATCTCTCATCGCGAGCGCACGGATCGCAGAGGCCGAGGCACGGGCCGCAAGTGAGATCCGGCGGGCCGAGAACCTGCTGCAAGAGGCGCAGGCCCAGATCGCAGCCGAGACCAATGTGGCCACCGCGGACGCGGGCAAACGCTTGACGGACGCCGAGACCCGCCGGGCGGCCTTGGTTGCGGAAGAGAAGTCGGCGGTCGCCGCGCTCGTGGCCCAGGCCGGGGCCGAGCTCAAGGTTCAGGGCGCGCGCATCGAGCAAGTGCGCATGAAGCTTCAAGCCGACGTGATCGCTGTGGCGGAGGCGAACTGCAAGGCCATGGAGCAGGAGGCGTCTGCCGACGTCGCGACGATCGTGGAAGAGGGGCGGGCTCGAGCGGAGGCCCTGACCAAGCTCGCCGAGGCGTGGGAGAGCGCGGGCCCACGAGCGCGCGAGATCCTGGTCATGCAGAAGCTTCAACCGGTGCTGAAGATCGTGACGGACACGATCGCCGATACGAAGATTGACCGGCTTACGGTTTTGGGTGGATCGAGCGGAAAGTCGGAGGCCGCGTCGCTGTACCGGGCTAACGAGCAGATCAAGGAAGTCTTCGGCATAGACCTTGCGGAGAAGGTGAGGAACCTCGGGGCACAAAAGTCGGAAGACGGCCCGGTCGAGGTTCGCTATGTGGAGGCTTCTGAGCCGCCGGAGCAACCCTAAAGGCTGGCGAAGAGGTCTACCGTGTGCCCGTCGGGATCGCGGACTTGGGCGTACCTTTGCCCCCAGAACGCGTCCCAAGGCTTCTTGTGCGGCACGGCGCCCGCGCCCACCAAGAGAGCGAAGATCTCGTCCACCTCGGCAGGGGAGTCGCACAGGAACGCGAGGCCGATACTGTTGCCTTGCGGCCGTTTCCAATCGGGGTCGAAGCTGAGGATCGTCTCTTCGCTGTCGAGCATCACCCGGAGGCCGCTCGCCGTGGTGGCTTCAACATGGTCTTCTACATCGCCCCCCGGAAAGTCGAGGCCCAGAAGGCGATAGAACTCTACGCTGCGGGCCAGGTCTCGGACGACGATCCCTACGGCGTCGAGTCTTGCGGCCATGGCCGAGTATAGCTAGGAAACGCGGACGGGAAGCACGCGAATCCTTCGGTTGGGCTCCCGTCCGACCGCCTCGCTCGCCAGATGGCGAGACTCGACGATCTGGTGCTGGACCTTTCTCGCCGGGGCATCCCTAGGCGAAAGCTCGACCGGCTTACCGGTTTGGATCACCGCCTCGATCGCCGCATGAACCTCGTCCACGAGGCCGCTCGGGACGGAGCTTTCGCGCCCTTGGAGCACATCGTCGAGCGCCGCAGAGATCGCGCTGAACGCATTGGAACGGACGACTACGGTCGGCACCGACCGTGCGGTCTCACGGAGCTTGCCTGGCCGGGACTGGGAGCTCCAGCGGAGGGCGATCACGGCGTCGGCTTGGTGGGGATCGCCTGTGATCACGGCGTTGGCTTGCTTCTCGCGGATCGCGCGCTCGAGGCGCGTCCGGGCGATTCCGAACGGATAGATCCGCACTGGGGGCACGGGGACGTCTGCCGTGGGCTCCGAGCGTGCCAAGGCAGGGATCGGCTGGTCGAATCCCGGTTCGTCCACGGTGGCATCGAGCTGGCTTCCGTGGACCACCTCCACCTTTCCGGAAGCGGTCCGAACCCGAATCTCGGGCTTGGGCTGCACGCCACGGAGCATGAGGTCCACGGTGCGTTGAACGTTATGGTGAACCGCGAGCCGGTCGTAGTCCACCAATTCGATCACGACTTCGAACGTCGGCGGGGCCTTGCGCTCGAGCACGGTCTTTTGGGTCCCTCGGCGCCGCGCTTCGTCATCGCTCAGAGTGACGGCCTGGATCCCGCCCACGAGGTCGCAGAGCGAAGGGTTGAGCATCAGGTTCTCGAGCGTTTGGCCGTGGGCGGTGGCGATGAGCTGGACCCCGCGCTCCGCGATGGTTCGCGCCGCCTCTGCCTCGGCTTGGTTCCCGATCTCGTCAATCACGATAACCTCGGGCATGTGGTTCTCAACCGCCTCGATCATCACCGCGTGCTGCTCGGAGGGGTTCGGCACTTGCATTCTGCGAGCGGTTCCCACCGCGGGGTGGGGCACGTCGCCGTCCCCGCCGATCTCGTTCGAGGTGTCCACGATCACGACCCGGCGGTTGACCTCGTCGGCCAAGACTCTGGCCACTTCCCGCAGCTTGGTCGTTTTGCCGATCCCTGGCCGACCCAAGATCAAGATCGAGTTGCCGCTCCGTACGATGTCGTCAATGATGTCGATCGTGCCTTCGAGGGCCCTGCCCACCCTGCAGGTCAGGCCGATGACCTTTTTGCCCCGGTTCCGGATGCACGAGATTCGGTGGAGGGTTCTTTCGATGCCTGCGCGGTTGTCCCCGCCAAACTCGCCGACGTTCTTGACGACGTGCTCGATGTCGTGCTCGGTGATGATCGTGCCGGGCCACCTCTCCACGGAGGTCATGTACCGCGCTTCCGCGGGCCTGCCGTAATCCAGCACCACCTCGACCAGGTCGTTCATGTCGGGCGAGGCAAGGAGCCTCTCACGGATCACCGGCGGGAGCACATCGAGGAGTTCGGTGACTCCTTCTGCGTTGCGTGACATGGGTTGCTCTGAATGTTTGGACGACGTTGGCGGCACAGTTGGGTCTGGGTAGCGGGGCGCACGGCCCGGGACGGTGCCTATTGGCTCGCGTCCTCGAGCTTGGCCGCGACCTTCTTCACCTTGCCTTTTGACCAAACGGTGAGTTCGACGGTGTCCCCAGGGCGCTTTGGCGAGAGGACGATGAGGAAGTCCTCGATCGAGTTGATGGGCTTGCCGTCCATCTCGGTGACCACGTCGAGGGGCGCGAGCCCTGCCTTGGCCGCCCCGCCTGCCGGGTCTATCTCGTCCAGGATGATCCCGTTCTCCGGCGGCTCGGTGGGCGAGTGGGTCAGTTCCTTCAACTGCTCCCGTCGCCGAGGGTCGCGAATGATGCTGTACGGCTGGTAGACGCGCACACCGAGAGTGCCGTAGACGGGCCGACCTACCTTGATGATGTCTTCCATAACCGTCCGCATCCTCTTCACAGGGATGGCGAACGCGAGGCCGATGTTGCCTCCGCCGATGCTAGCGATGGCGGTGTTGATCCCAACGAGTCGGCCATCGGCGTCACAAAGGGCACCGCCGCTGTTGCCCATGTTGATCGCGGCGTCGGTCTGGATCCCGTCAATGAAGACGGCCTGATCGCCCATGGGCAGCGGACGATTGATACTGCTGACCACCCCGACGCTCACCGTGTTCTCGTAGCCGAGCGGGTTGCCGACGGCCACGACCCACTGGCCGACCTCGAGACCGGAACTGTCCCCCATCGCGATGGGGACGAGGTTCTTGGCGGCCACCTTCAAGACGGCAAGGTCGCTACGAGTGTCCACACCGACGATCTTTGCGCTGACGACCCGGCCATCGGAGAGAGTCACGTTGACACCGTCTGCCGGTCTCTTCTCCCCACCGAAGGTCTCGAGGAGCACGACGTGGGCGTTCGTCACAATGTATCCATCCTCGGTGGTCACGACCCCCGAGCCCGACTGCGCCTTGCGTCGAATCCGCTCGTTGAAGAAGTTCGTGCCCTCCTCGATCGTGTCAATGCTCACCACGCTGGGGAGGATGGCCTTGACAGCGCCCCGGAAGTCGGCTGTGGTACCGTTCGCCGCCGGAAGCAGCACGCCGGCCGCACGCTTGGCGGGTTGTGCCTCGCCCAGAACGGGGTTCCCTGGCAGGAGCTTCACGGCCGCCAAGACCCCCACAAACGCGGAAACCGCGGTGAGGACGACCGTCAGGAGAAGTCTCTTCGTTTGCATCGCTCGTACCTAATCTATACCCTTGAAGCGCGGTTCGCGTTCCAAGCCTGGGGCCGTGGTCGGGCGTGGGGGCCTGCGCTGTGCTGTGAGGTAGAATTGAACCTGTGGGAGCCCCTTCGCTGGTAGGACGGACCACCGGCGAGCTCACCGAGCTTGTCGTCGAGCTTGGAGCGAGGGCATATCGCGGCCGCCAGCTGTCGCAAGCGATCTATCGGGACGCTGTGGCGGATGTCCGCAGTGTGTCGGTACTACCGGCGGCACTCCGGAAGGCGCTTGCCGAAGGCTGGCGCACTAACCCCTTGCACGCCGCGGGGAGGAAGGACGCCGCGGACGGAGTGGTCAAGCTCCTCACCCACGGGGGCGACGGGAACGTGTTCGAGTGCGTCCTGCTCCCGTTCGAGAGAAGGGTCTCTTGCTGCATCAGTTCGCAGGTCGGCTGCCCGATGGCCTGCACGTTCTGTGCGACCGGGCTTGGCGGATTTGAGCGCAACCTCAGCGTGGGCGAGATCGTGGGCCAGGTGTTGCTCCTTCAGGCCACGGCCGCGCGAAGGATCAGTCACGTCGTCTTCATGGGTATGGGCGAGCCGCTCTTGAACACGGAAAACGTCTTGCGGGCGGTCGAGATTCTGGCGGACGAGGTGGGGATGAGCCGCAGGCACGTGACGATCTCGACGGTGGGGATCGTCCCTCAAATCCGCAGCCTGGCCGAGCGTAAGCTCCCGATCCACCTTGCCCTCTCCCTCCACGCGCCCGACGACGACACCCGTGCGCGCCTCATGCCGGTGAATCGCCGGTGGCCCGTGGCCGAGACCGTCTCCGCAGTGCGCGAGTACCAGGCGAAGACCGGCCGGAAGGTCACCTTCGAGATCCTCTTGATCCAAGGCGTGACGGACCAGCCGGACCAAGCGAGAACGGTCGCGAAGTTGGTTCGCAAGCTGCCGTGCGTCGTCAACCTCATCCCGTTCAACTTCGTGGACACCGAGCAGGGGTTTGCGCGGCCAACGCGGGACGCCATCGCCGCATATCGGACGATTTTGGAATCAGAGGGTGTGAACGTGACCCAGCGGCAAGAGCGGGGCCACGAGATCGCGGCTGCGTGCGGCCAGCTTGCCGGCGAGCACCGGGCCCGCTTCGGCCGGCACCGCACGTCCCAACTGGGGATGGTCACGTGAGGTGGATGGTCGCGCTCGCTGCCCTCATCCCTCTGGCCTCCTGTGCCCCCCAGCGCTCTCGCAAGCCCGAGAACACATCCCTCCCACCGCCCAAGTCGGACAACGGCACCACGACGCTTGCCACGGGAAAGGTGGAGGTTTTGGCCAAGAACGAGAAGGGCGAGACCGCGTTCGTGGTGCGGGCCGCCTCCTCGGACATCAAGGTGGGGGAAGGCGTGGGCTCTTCCCAACTCCGGGTTGTGGACGGAGAGATCTTTGAGGCAGGCAAGCTCAAGTCTCGCTTTCGTGCGGATCGCGGCACGGTGGACCAAGTGAGGCGTCTAGTCCATGCGGAAGGGAACGTGGTGGTCAAGGACTCGGAAGGAGGGATCGCGATGCGCGCGGATTCCATTCGGTACCAGGACGGAGGCGATCGGATCGAGGCGACGGGCCGTGTCACGGTATCGTCAACGGAGTGGAAGTTCGGCCCTTTCGCGAATCTTTGCGCCACCCCCGACCTCCAGCGGGTCGCTACCCCTGACCGGTTCCCATGATTCCACGCTCCCTCGCTCTCGTTCTGACCTTGCTCGCCTTCACGGCGGTGGCCCAGCAGGCGACCAAGCCCATGCTGGAAGACAAGAAGGGCCGCTTCAAGGTTTGGGGCTTTCTTTCGACCGGGATTCAGTTCACCCCTGGTGGCTTTGAGTTTGCCGCTTCGGGGAACCCGGTTCGGGGACAGTCTCTGGATCAAGGCCTGACCTTCTCCTGTCGAACCCTGGACGCCAAGGTCGCCCAACCCCGCGGCGGCGCGATGCGGCTCAGGGAGGGCACCATGAAGGGGGCGGCGCGAGTGGAGGTGGAGTCGGCAAGCGGCGGTGGCACTGTCGTGGTCTCCGAGACTCTGAACCTCACGGCAAGCCAGTCGGAAGCCGTCGTGGCCCTGCCCGGTGCCTTCACCCTGACCAACAAGGCGACTTCCACCGACGGCGGCTTGCGGACTGTGACGGTCACCTCTTCTGCCGGCACTGTGCGGCTGGACCCCTTGGAGGCTCAAGGCAAGGACCCCTTGCGCGGAGTCACGGTCGCGGCTCGCTCCACGATCCGAATCGTGAACACCAAGAACGGGCTGACCATGCGCGACATGACGATCCAAGGCAACCGCTTGGAATACGACCGTTCCAGTCGCCGCTTGGTCATCACCGGCGCGGTGACGATAGACGCCAAGGACGTGCCCGAGGATGGGCCTGGCTTCGAGGGGACGATGTCTGGCCTGAATCGGGTCACGGTCAACTTCAAGGAAGACTACACCGTGGATCGGATCCAGGCCCAAGGAGCCCCAGGGAGCGCGGAAGTCAAGGAAGGCGGTGGAGGTTGAAGATCCGAGGTGAGAACCTCCACAAGAGATATGGGCGGCGGGAAGTAGTCCGCGGAGTGTCGTTCGAGGTCTCCCAGGGCCAGGTGGTGGGGCTCCTCGGGCCGAACGGGGCGGGCAAGACCACCACGTTCTACATGGTTATCGGCATCGTCAGGCCCACGGCGGGCAGCGTGTGGCTGGGGGAGGGCGACGTGACCAGGGCGCCCATGTATGTTCGCGCCAGGCGCGGCGTCAGTTACCTTCCCCAGGAGAACAGCGTCTTCCGGCGGCTGAGTGTACGGGACAACCTGAAGCTTGTGCTCGAGCGGCAACGGCTCAGCAAGCCCCAGCTCGCCGCCCGTATCGAGGAGCTCGCCAGTCAACTACACATTGGCGACTACCTGGATCAGCGTGCGGATGTGCTCAGCGGCGGTGAGCGGCGGCGCGTCGAGATCGCGAGGGCACTGGCCGTCGCGCCCAAGTTCGTGTTGCTCGATGAACCCTTCACCGGCATAGACCCGGTCACGATAGACGGCTTGCAAGTCATCATCAGGAACCTGTCCAAGGATGGGATCGGGGTGCTGATCACGGATCACAACGTCGAAGCGACGCTGGGGATCACGGACTGGAACTACATCTTGATTGACGGCCAGATCTTTGCGGAGGGTACGGAGCAAGACATCCGAGCGAACGAGGAGGTTCGCAAGTTCTACCTAGGCGAGGGGGCGCGCAAAGGCGTAGTCGGCTTGCCCGAATGAGCAGGCTCGACCGGCTGGTGCTCGGCGAAATCGTGGGGCTGTGGGTCTTCGGGGTCCTCATCTTCACCGTTTTGGTGACGGCAGGCTCGTTCTTGTTCCAGCTGACCGAGTACATCGCCAAGGGATCTTCGCCGTTCCAAGTAGCGGGCCTCGCCGGGCTCCTTCTGCCGGGGATCATGGCGAAGACCTTCCCCATGGCGGTGTTGCTCGCCGCGCTGCTCTCCTTCGGGCGCCTCTCGGGAGACAGCGAGATCGTGGCGATCAAGGCTGCGGGGTTCAGCGTTCCTCGGCTCGTCCTGCCGGTAGGTTTGTTCGGGATCGTGGTCGCTGGGGCGGCATTCGTGTTCGGCGAGTTGGTCGTGCCGTGGTCTGCCCGGCAGGCGCTGGAGATCCGAAAGGAGATGGATCGCGAGCTCCAGGGAACCACGCTCCAACCGACTTCGAGACCGATCTTTGAGAACGGGAAGTTGCGCGCGTTTGTCGTGGCCCGTGATTTCAGCTTCGCGCGTCGCGCCCTGAGCGGAGTCGTCATCGCGGTCTACGGCGACGACGACAAAGTCAGCTTTTTCCTCGACGCCGAGGAGCTTGTCTATAACGACGAGCAGGACTGGCGTATCAACGGGTCGGCAAAGCTCGTGCCGGGGGACGGTGGTGCGGTGGTCACTTTTGTGGACGGAGTGTGGCCGCGAGAGGTACCGAGGTTCAGCGCAACCCCTTCCGACATTCTCGCGCAGACACTTCGCGACCTCGATGCTCTCGCGATGTCGGAAATGGGGCGGCAGATCCACCGGGAGCGCGAGAACCCGAGTAAGGATCCGGGCCAGCTCGCCAATCTTGAGTTCGGGTACTGGAACAAGGTCGCGGTTCCCCTGGGCGCGCTCGTGTTTGGGCTTGTGGGCGCGCCATTAGGGATACGAAACCACCGTTCCGGTGCGGCGACCGGCTTTTGGCTCTCCGTCGTCATCATCTTTGGCTACATGATGATCGTGAATCTGATGGCGATCCTTGCGCAAGGCGGCCTGTTCCCCGCCTATATCGCGAGCTTCACACCCACGGTGGTCGGTCTTGGCGTCGCCGTCTTCCTGATCTATCGGAGGAACCGCTGATGTACGGCATGGATCTCGTGAGCCTGCTCTTCCTCGGGTTCATGGTCATCGTCTCTGGGTTTGTCGCCTATGCAGGGGACTTGATCGGTCGCTCGCTCGGAAAGAAGAGGCTCACGATCCTTGGACTTCGCCCAAGGCACACGGCCGCGGTGATGACCGGCGTGTTTGGCGGGCTCGCGACGCTCCTTGCCGTCGTGGCGCTCGTGATGATCAGCGAGCCGGTTCGCACATGGGTCTTCGAGGGGAACAAGGCGCGCACGGAATTAGCGGCAGCGCAGCGCAGCCTGGCTCAGACCGGGGAAGAGCTGGAGGGCACCCTCGGTAGCCTTGCCGCCGAGAAGGCAAGACTTGCGGCCGCGGGCAAGAAAGTGGCCGCCTCAGAGAAGGAGATCTCGGCACTTCGGGGCACGGCAGCGGGACTGAGGAAGTCGGTGGACTTGGCCAGAGCGAGCCTGAGTGCATCGAGGAAGCGACTCGAAACCATCCAGGCCCAGTATCGCAAGCTGATGCAGGAATCGGACGCGCTTGGGGCGAACAACAAGGAGATCGTGCGCCAGAACAAGCAGATCGCAGAGCGGAACATCCGGCTTGAGATCTCGGTCGCGCAGAACGAGGCGAAAATCCAAGAACAGACCCGGCAACTCGCCTCGCTCAACCAAACGGTGAAGGACCTACAAGGAACCATCTCTGGTCTCCAAGAACGACTCGCATCGGAAAGCGCCCGCACCGCGGTCGAGCTCAAGAAACTGGCGGAGGAGGTCGAAGGGTTGCAAAAGGCGCGCGATGAGGCCGAGGCCGAACGGGCCAAGGCTGTGGAGGCGCTCAACGACGCAAGCGCGCTCTACACGAGCATGGTGGCCCGGCTCAAGGACATGACAGCCTCGTCCCGCGTCAAGCCGATCACCTACCAGATCGGCGACGAGTTGGCGCGGATCGCGGTTCGCTCCTCGCTCTCGGCGGCGGAGGCGAAGGCGTTCGTCCTTGCCGTCTTGGAGTCGGCGGACGCGCAAGCAAAGGGCGTGGGAGCAGGATCTTTGGCGGACGGTCGGCACGCCGGGCTCGTCCCCCGCACCGACCAGAACGATCGCCCCGTCTCGCCTGAGCAGCAGTTGCAGAGGGCGGTGGACGACCTCGCGGGCAAGCCTTTGGACCAGGTGGTCATCGCACGCTCCTTCATCAACACCTTCCAGTCCGAGCCGGTCGCGGTCGTGCTTCAGGTCTCGCCCAATCCGGTCGTTTATCGAATGGGGAGCGTGGTGGGGGAGGTTCGTATTGACGGAGGAGAGTCGGAGAGGCTGATTCTGCAGAAGATCAACGACTATGCGTCCGGTGATCTCGCAGACTCTGTGGTGAAGAAGGGAATGATCCCGGCCACGGGCAAGCCTCGGCCCTTGGGAGAGATCGAGAGCGACGCCCTCTTTGGCGTGGTGCGATTGGCGAGGGAGGCAGGAAGGCCCTTGCGACTGGTCTTCCTTGCCGCGGAGGAGACCAGGGCGGCCGACCGGCTCAAGCTAGAATTGCGGTTACGTTGACGAGCGGCCCCGCCCAAACCGTGATGGCAATTGATCCCGGATCGTCCAAGTGTGGCTTGGCGGTGGTTCGGCGCGAGAACGGGAGCTTGAGCGTGCGCTACCGCACGATCGTCCCCTCCGAGGAACTGGCCACCGCCCTGGAGGCCGCGATCCAAGCCGAGCCGTGCGACCTCATCGTAGTGGGTTCGGGCACCCGGTCTCGCAGGACGGTCGAGTCCGTCCGCGCAAGCCTTCCGGGGAAGGCGGTGTTGGTCGTGGACGAGAGCAACACGACCCTCAAGGCGAGGGAGCGGTATTGGGAGCACAACCCGCGGCGAGGCTGGCGGCGCCTGCTTCCCGCCACGCTCCAGATGCCTCCCGAGCCGATTGACGACTTTGCAGCCGTGGTACTTGCGGAGCGCGTGCTCGCTACTTGAGGAGAGCGTCGAGGATCTCTGCGTCCTCACCTTGGGAATAGCCGTACCACGCTCGGAGGGCCGTGCCGTCCCGCCCCAACCTCAGCAAATAGGGGGTGCCAGGAGGGGCGACTTGGTTCTCGATCTCGCCCTTGATGTCCCAATACCGCGGCCATGGGGGGCTGGGCAAGGCCTTTACTTCGGAAAACACGACCTCGGTGAAGCTGAGCCCGGCCTTCTTCGCCTCGTCCGACAAGGCTTGCCACAAATCGCGCCCGGCCCTGGTGGGCTCGCAGTCGGGCCGGGTGAAGAGGACGATCATCCCGTTCTTCCCCACGAGGCTTCCCGGCTCTACCTCCTTGCGGACATCGTTCCACCATGAGGCGAGTTTTGGTTTCGAGCCGAGCTCGATGCCCTCGCCCCGGCGGGGTAGGAAGAGCGGCACGGTTCCTTCCTTGGGTGACGGCAGCGCCCTCAGGCCCCAGTTCGAGAGCCCGATCTTGGTGAAGCGAAAGGTAGTGGTCCGGGTTCCCCTGGGGGAGTTGTTCGTGTATTCCCATTGCAAGATGCGGCCCACGGGGTCTATCCAGACACGGTGGACGAGGTGGCCCGTCACGACCGTGCCAGCACCGGCCTGGGGGGCATTGGAGCCCTGCATCACGTCGCAGAGAGTCCCGAGGACCGCCTCGGGCTTCTGTGTCGTCCAACCCTCTTGGTTGAGCAGCCAAGTCAAGTCGGACCGTTGAAGGAAGACGGGGAAAAAGAGCTGCTCGGCCAAGCCCGCCTCATCGGGGGGGCCAGCCATGTGGACCGGCTCGTGAGCTTCGAGGTACACAGCGTCCTTCGGGAACTCGTAAAGGGTGTCCGAGCCCCACTGGAACATTCGCTCGGTCTCGCCGCCCGCGACCATCTCGAAGAACTGGCTCCGCGCGGCTCCCGCCCGATAGACCCCTTTCGCGACCTTGACCTCCTCTTGGCTCTCGACGGAGAACTCGGCCTCGATCGAGTGGTCCGCCCGCCAGGCCGCGTACCGTTCTATGGGGTCGAGAACGGAGACTTGCGCCAACACTCCTGCTAGAACTAGGGTGATAGGGTCACCTGCCGTAGTCTTGACGTCAGAGCCGACCATGCCGATTCGGTGACAGAGCCGATTGGCGCGGACGCATCGAGCACGGCCCAGCGATCGGGCTCCCGCTCCGCTTCGGCGAGGAACCCGGCACGGACCCGCTCGTGGAACTCCAGGGGCTGACGGTCCAGCCGATCCTTGGCCGCTACGCGGGCGAGGCCGATGGCGGGGTCTAGGTCGAAGAGCAAGGTCAGGTCGGGCGCGAGACCACCTGTGGCGTGATCGTTCAGCTCGCGAAGGGTCTCTATGGGCAAGCCGCGCGCGTGACCTTGATAGACGACCGTGGAA
Organism: Fimbriimonadaceae bacterium; assembly: GCA_020847855.1. GTDB lineage: Bacteria > Armatimonadota > Fimbriimonadia > Fimbriimonadales > Fimbriimonadaceae > JADLBH01. Next base: position 284,740 of record JADLBH010000037.1, on the reverse strand, counting down.
TCGGTAAAGCGGTCGCACAGGACGAGACTTCCCGCTCCAAGGGCGGGCGTGAGGCATGTGCGGACATGGTGGGCCCGGTCGGCAAGGAAGAGGAACGTCTCGGTCCAAGGGTCGAGATCTTCCCCGGAGAGCAACAGCTCCCTCAAACGGCTACCAACTTCGCCCGAGCCTGGCTCACGAGTGAGCAAAGCCTTGTGCCCTCCTCCGCGCAGACGTTCCGCGAGGAGGTGTGCGACTGTGCTCTTGCCAGCCCCTTCGGGCCCTTCCAAGGTCACGAACACGGCAGGAGGATACACCGGACACAATGTCCGATATGAACGCGGCTCCCTCGGACTGGCTGGCTCGACTGGAAGAGCTTCTGGGGCCGGACCGGGTGCGGCGGGACGCGGCTTCGCGTTCCGTCTATGAGTGCGACGCCTACTCGGTGGAGCGGTCTCAGCCCACCGCGATCGCCTTCCCAAACTCGACCGAGGAAGTCGCTTCCATCGTCCAGCTGTGCGAGAGGGAGGGGGTCCCCTATGTGGCGCGCGGTGCGGGAACGGGGCTGAGCGGCGGGGCTATGCCTGCGCTCGGAGGGGTGGTGATATCCACGAAGCGGATGAACCGCATCCTCGCCATAGATCCAGTGGATCGTTACGCACACGTCGAGTGTGGGGTGCCCAATGCGACGGTGAGCGCCCATGCGGCGGAGCACGGCCTCATGTTCGCTCCAGACCCTTCCAGCCAGAGCGTGAGTACGATCGGGGGCAACATCGCGGAAAACTCTGGGGGGCCCCACACCCTGAAGTACGGCGTGACGGCCCAGCACTTGCTCCAGGTGCGAGCCGTCGTCTCCTCGGGGGAGGTTCTGACCTTCGGGTCGCTCGTCCCCGGTGGGCCAGGGAGCGACATGGTCGCGCTCTTTTTGGGGTCGGAGGGCACGCTGGGCATCGCCACCGAGGCGTGGCTTCGGCTCGTCAAGATTCCCTTGGAGGTCGCAACGACCCTGGTCTCCTTCCGGACCGTGGGAGACGCGACGGCTTCGGTCTCGGAGATCGTAGCACGCGGGGTGCTGCCCGCGGCGATGGAACTCATGGATCACTTCGTGCTCGAGGCGGTATCCCAGGCGTTCGATGTTCCGCTACAGCCAGGGACGGCGGCCGCGTTGCTCGTCGAGTGCGAAGGAGACGTGGGAGAGGCGGCGCAAGAGATGGCGCTTGTCCTGGAGACCTGTGCAGCCCACGGCGCGTTCCACTTCGAGGTCGCTAAGTCTGAGAAGGAGAGAGCCCGCCTTTGGATCGCCCGGAAGAAGGGGATCGGAGCGATGGGCAGGCTCGCGCCCACGATCGTCACGCACGACGGAGTGATCCCTCGCTCCCGCTTGGCGGAAGTGCTCGAAACCGTCTACGCAGTCGCCCGGGAATCAGGGCTTGGCGTCGCCAATATATTCCACGCCGGCGATGGGAACCTGCACCCTTGCTTCTACTTCGACGAGCGTGAGGCAGGCGCGGTGGAGCGCGCAGTGGAGGCGGGCGAGCGAATCCTCGCCCGGTGCGTGGAACTAGGGGGCTCGGTGACGGGCGAGCATGGGATCGGTGTGGAGAAGCTCAGGCCCTTGAAGCTCATGTTCAATGCTGCGGACCTGCGGCTACAGTCGGACGTTCGCGGCGCGTTCGAGCCCTCGGTCCTTTGCAACCCGTGCAAGGTGATCCCGGACCAAAAGGGCTGCGTGGAGCATCGGTCGCGCTGGCGGGGGGCGGCGACTTGACGTCACCGATCACTACGGCCGAACTCGCGGACGCCTTGGCCTCCGGTAGGGCGATACGAATCGAGGGTGCGGGCACAAAGGAAGCCTGGGCCCCCGAGAGGCCGGGCGAGGTGGTCTCGCTGCGGGATCTGAGCGGCATCACGGAGTTCCACCCGGCTGACCAAACGGTGGTGGTGCGGGCGGGGACGCGGGTCACCGAACTCCAGGACGAGCTCAGAAAGGTTGGCCAGTGCCTGCCCTTGCCGGATCCAGGGATCGCGGGTGACGCGCTGGCGGGCTATTGGGGGACGGTGGGCGGACTGATCGCCTGTGACATGCCCCACGGTCTCTTCGCGCAGCACGGGGGCCCGAGGGACTGGGTCTTGGGGGCTACGTTCGTCCGGCCCGGCGGTGTGGTCGCAAAGTCTGGGAGCAAGGTCGTAAAGTCCGTCGCCGGCTTCGACGTCCACCGTATGGTGGTGGGGAACTGGGGACGATGGCTCGTGATGACGGAGGTCGCGCTGCGAACGTTCCCGTGCCGCGCACTCGGACCGATGAGTGCTCGCCTGATCCAGCCACACCCAGGGGATGCGTGGATCGTCCGCACGTTGCGGAGCGAGTACGAGCCGTTTCTCGAGAACCTCAGTCCCTTTGCTGCCGACCCGGCCTCTTGTACCATTTGGTCCATGACCCCGCCCACGAACACGGACCGCCTCTTGCTCGGCCCAAGAGGTCAGAGGAGCGGCGATCCGGTGACCGAGGTGATGCGGGCACGCTTGGACGCAATCCTTGACCCGAAGGGCGTGCTTCGATGAGCGAGGTGCTCGATCGTGCCGAGCGGTTTCTGCGGGAGGAGGTAGCACCGTTCGCGGTGGAGATTGACCGAGACGAGGCGGCGCTAGGTCAGGCGTTGGCGGGGCTGGGACGGGAAGGGCTCCTGGCTCTCAAGAGACCATGGGAGTTCGGTGGTCCTGCGTTGCCCGAGATCGAGTTTCGACACTTCCAAGTGGCAGTCGCTCGTACGAGCGGGGCCCTCGGCTTCCTACAGACCCAGCACCAGAGCGCTGCCAGCTTGATCGCCAAGGGCTCGAACGAGGGCCTCCAGTCGAGTCTCCTACCCTTGATGGCGGACGGGAGCCGCCTCGTCGGCGTCGGCTTCAGCCAGTTGCGCCGGTCGGGCCCGCCGCTCGTGGTCGCGGAAGAGGTCCAGGGCGGATATCGCCTCACGGGAAGGGTTCCTTGGGTCACCGGTCATGGCTTCTTCCAAGAGTTTCTAGCGGCGGGCGAGCTCCCGGATGGCCGTGCCGTCCTGGGTCTCGTTCCTCTCGAGGACTCGGAGGGGGTGACCGTGGGGCCACGGATGCGACTCTCCGCCTTCGAGGTTGCGAACACCGTCGCCGTGGATCTCGATTCACGCTTCGTTCCCGATGCAGGCGTGGCAGGGGTTCAGCCGCGGGGTTGGGTTCAGGAGAACGACATGCTCAACGTGGTGCTCCAAGGCTACTTCGCGCTCGGTTGCGCCCTGGCCGCCAGCGACCTGGTCCTGAAGTCGGCCGAACGAAAGTCCTCCAAGAGGCTCCACGCCGCGCACGGGCAACTTGTCGCGCTCGCAGATTCGCTGCGGGCAGAAATGGACGAGGTCGCCGCGAGCAAGGTGGGGCCGCCGGTGAAGCTCAAAGCCAGGGCAAGAGCCATCTCTCTCGCCGCCAAGGCTGCCCATGTCGCAATCGCGGCGGGAGGTGGCGGTTCGGTCGCGCTCGACGCACCCGAGGGGAGGGTCTATCGCGAAGCCATGGTCTACACGGTCTCCGCCCAGACCCCGGACATTCTCGCTGCGACGCTCGACGAACTGCTTGGGCCGGGGTAACTTCGGCCTCGTGCGCTGGATCGCAGCCCTCGCCGTCATGTTGCCTACACTGGGCATGGCCGACCGCCTCGTGGACATCCCCTTGGGGCGCAAGCTCTTGCAGGGGGCGGTGCGATTGAGGGCCGGTGCGCCGATCGGAGAACGAGCAGGCGGTCAGTTCCTGCTTGGAACCGGGGTGATGGACTCCTACGAGGTGGACATTGAGCTCTCGCGGTCCGAGGGGCTTCCTTGGAGGGGGACCATGGACGTGGGCTACAACTTGTCCCCTCCCATCACGGACATCGCTCCGGGCCTCTCGCTGGGCGTGCTCGACGTCCTCGACCGGACGGGACCGGGGAGAGCCGGGTACGTAGCGTTCACGCAACGGTTCGGAAACTTTGGTGATCTCAACCAGAACACACCGACCGAAGTGACCCTAGGGTTCTGGACCCGCTCGAGCGGGCTCCTGTTCGTTGGGGCGAGCCTTCCGCTGTGGGATCGGTTCTTGATCCTCGCCGAAGGGAGCGGCGAGAACGTCGTTGCCGGATTCGAAGCGCGGCCGATCGCAGGGTTCAGTCTTCGGTGGCTGGCAGAGAGGCCGGGCCAGCGGGTCCAGGCGACTTTGCAGATCCGGTTTTGAACGGTTGGCCGAGTTCGGCCTGACCGTTCTCTAGCTCTTGGGCAAGTCGTTCGAGGAAGGCCTGTTTGGGTTCGTTGCTACCTTCCGTAGCCTCCTGGAACGTGAAGGGCTCGCCGTAGCGAACGGTGACCCGAGTGCGCCTCGGCCGGGAGGAGCCCTTCGGAAGCATCCTAGCGGAACCCGCGATCGCGACCGGGACCACGCGGACACCGTCCCGCTTTGCGAGGGCGACGACCCCTGGCTCCAGGGATTGCAGCCGTTCCCCGTCACCCCTTCGGCCCTCGGGAAAGACGAGCAAAGCGCCACCTCGATCGAGCACGTCCACCGCCTTTCGGAGCGAGGAGACGCCGGATCGTCCTCGATCCACAGGAAAGCACCCGACACTCGAGATGAGCGGGCCGAAGATCGGTACGCGGAAGAGCTCCGCCTTGGCCATGAAGGCGAGTTGCCTTGGCGAGGAGCATCCCACCGCGGCGGGGTCAACGTGGCTCACGTGAATAGGGCACAGGAGCACAGGACCCGACGCAGGTACGCGCTCGAGACCGATCACCCGGAGCCCTCCAAGAACCGGAAAGACCACGCGGCGGACCGTGGAAACCACCAACCAGTACCAAAGTCGCTTGAACAGCCTGCCTACGAGGATATCCGGTCAGCCTCGGTGATGGCGAACTCGGGCGGCGGTTGTGCCTCGCCGGTCGCCATGCGGCTCACCATGCGGCCGATCCAAGGGGCGAACTTGTAGCCGTGGCCGCTGCACGCCGAGACGACGATCGTCCCAGGCTCCAGGAAACCGATGCGGAAGTGCTCATCTCGCGTACGGGTGTAGATGCAGGCAAATGCGGACACGACTTCCGGCTCTTGGATCATGAATCGTTGCTTGGCAAGTTCGACAAGGGTCGCAAGCTGATCGTTTTGCACGGGGCGCGCGGTGCTCTCCAGGTTGGCCTCGGGCCCGGTTGCGTGGAACCCGATCTTGAAGGCGTCAGAGCCCGGTTCGTTAGGAAAGCCGTAAAGCTCGGGGCCGAAGCCCTCGATCCACACCGGGCCTTCGTACCTTCCCCGGATATAGGCAGACGTCTGCAACGTGGGAACGAGCCGGAGCCCGAGCAGGCGGCCGGCCCATGCTCCCGCAGCGAACACGCGAAGATCGAAGTCGTCAAGTTCGTGAACAGACTCGACCTTTTGGTGAACAAAGGAAGCACCAGCACGGCGGGCGAGCATGAGAGTGCCTGCCAACGCCTGTACCGTGGACACCCATCCCGCCTCGGGGGTGAGAATCGCGGTCTCGTCCGCCGAGAGGCTCATCGACGATGGCAGCGCTGCCACCTCTTGGTACGGTACGCCGAGGTGCTCTAGGATTGCGGCCATCTCCCGCGTTTGGCCCGATGAAGTAGCTGCGATGTAAGCGAGTCCAACCTCGTGATAAAGCTCGAGCCCGCTCGCTTCTTCTAGCTCTCGCCAAAGTGGGTGCGCCTCCAGCAAGAGAGCCGTGTGGAAGGGGTCTGGATAGGCCTGTCGGACGATCTTCTGCCCGCCATGGGAGCTACCGAGGACGTGTCCTGGTTGGTGCGCGTCGAAGAGGGTCGTCTCGTGACCGGCCTCCGCCAGCCACCGAGCACAGCTTGCTCCCATGATCCCCGCACCCACAACGGCGACCCTCATTCGGTGAACACCCCCGGCGGTGGGGCCAAGAAAAGGGCGGCTGCACCGTGTAGGCCGGCATCGTGCCCAAACGGTGATGCGCACGCTCCCGGCCATCGGGAGAGGTATTGCTCGTCGAGGCCCCTCGAACCACAGAGGACGACGCGGTCGGGATGGAACAAGCCTTCGCACGTGCGGGCTAGCTCGACGACGGAGTCCGCACCCGCGCCAGGGCCGCAGAGGGTGGACTCGAAGCTCGCACCGCCGACCGAACGTGCCTCGTTGAGCCGGAGGTACTCGCCATGCCCTCCAACCTCCAAGCGTCCATCGCACACGATCCCCGCTCCAAGTCCGGTACCCAGTGCGACCGTGAGGACCCGGTTGCCCAAGTGCCCGTGGGCCCAAGCCGAGGCGAGGCCGTCATTGAGAGCTCTCACAGCAATTCCTGCGATGGCATAGCGCCGCCCGAGGTTGTCCGGGATGGTTTCCAGGGACTCGACGACGAGCCCGCTCCCTGGGTGGATCGTCCCGCCTGCTGAGATGCCGACCGCCTCGACCCCCGCGCTCTGGGCTTGCTCCTCGATCCAGGCGAGCCGGTCGGCAAAGGTCTTGGGGAGAGGCGCCTTCGTGACCGGCCCGTGCTCGTCCTTCCGCTCGAAGGTCGCGTATCGAATCCAGGTCCCGCCGATGTCAACGGCACCGACCCTTCGGTTTGTGGGCAGTGAGCTCAGAAATTTTCGCGTAAGCCTGCGAGCATCGGTGAGTGCGCTGCCCACCACGGCCGCGGTCGCCCCCGCACGCACTGCCCGCAAGGCGTCCTCGGGCCCCCGGACTCGACCCTCCAGAAGGACCGGCACGTGGCAAGTACCTACCATTTGGTCGAGAAGTTCCCAATCCGGGCCTGAGGTTGGTGGGCGAGCAGCGGTGTAGCCTGCGAGCGCGTTCGAGACCATGTCGCACCCTGCGTCCTGGGCGGCGAGCGCGGCATCGGTCGAGTCGCAGTCCCCGATCGCGATCCGTCCCGCGTCGTGGATGCGCCGGACGAGCTGACCCACTTGCTCGCCTCCCGGCCTGGGGCGCAATGTGGCGTCCACGGCGATCGCTTCGCATCCCGAATCAATCAGGAACTCGATCTCGCCCATCGTCGGCGTAATATAGACTGGGCTGTCCTCGTAGGAGGCTTTGACCAGACCCATGACGGGCACTCCCAGGGTTCGACTGGGCCCGACGGCCGCACCCTCGATGCGAAGGCAGCGCACCCCTTCGTCCACAGACGCCCTGGCCAGTTCCACCACCCCTTCCACCCCCAAGCCCGTTGCCCAACCTTCCGGTTGGACGCTCGCGACGAGCGGGCACGCCCGCAGTTCGGCGAGGAGGGCGTCAACGGTCACTCGTGTGCTCCTTTTCGGCCATCGTGACGGCGGCGCGGCCGTCTCGCAGCTGAAGCGCGGCGGCCCATGCGCGGGCGATGTCGGCAACGAGAAGGGCGTATCCGCCATCTGCGCCGCCACCGCCGTTGCGAAGGATATAGGCCGGGTGCATCGTCGCGATCGCGGTGCGGGCAAACTCGCACGGGAAGTACTTCCCTCGCTCCCGCGTGATCTTAAAGTCGGGATGGATCAGGTTCCTTGCGCTCGGTGCCCCCAGGCACAGCAGGACCTCAGGCCGGATCGCGGCGAGCTGGGGCAGGAGCCACCGCCTGCAAGCCGCGGTCTCCTCGGCGCTGGGCGGCCGATTCGACGCCTTCTCCCCGTCCCAGTCGCACGCCCTGCACTTCACGGTGTTGCAAATGTAGACCATGGTGCGGTCGAGCCCAGCCTCGGCCAGGGCACGGTCGAGCAACTGCCCTGCCCGCCCGACGAACGGCCTGCCGGTTCGATCCTCTTCCTCGCCCGGTCCTTCACCGACGAGCACAAGGGGAGCCGAAGCGTTCCCTTCGCCAAAGACGACGTGGTTCCGCTTTGCGGCGAGCCCGCACTTTTTGCACGCCTTGGCCTTTGCCTCCCATTGATCCAGATTCATGTGCCCACCTTTGCGGAAACGATTCGGCCGTACGCCTCCCCTAGCTCCATCGGGATCACGCGGACATCCCCGACCGTGGTCATGAAGTTCGTGTCCCCCGACCATCGCGGAACGACGTGCCAGTGGATGTGCCCTGGCACTCCTGCTCCTGCGGCGGAACCTTGGTTCACACCGATGTTATAGCCTTCGGGTGAGAAGACGGCGTCCAGCCATCGAGCGACGTCGCGCACCATTTGGTTGGTCTCGTGAAGCTCGGCATCGGTCATGTCCTGGATACGCCCGACCTTTCGGAACGGGACCACCATCGTGTGCCCACTAGTGTAGGGAAAGGCGTTGAGGACAGCGAAGACGGTCTGGCCCCGGTGCAGAATGAGGTTCGCCCGATCGTCGCCGGCGGCGGGGAGCCTCAGAAAGAGGTCGTCGTTGCTGCCCGCCACTGCCGAGGTGGTGTAATCAAACCGCCAAGGCGACCAGAGGTGCTCCGCCATGCCCGATTGTGGCACCCTTCGGTCAGTCCGCGAGCTTGCCACCGGCGAGAATCGCCTCGGCGACAGTGCGCATGGAGACCCTTCGGTTCATCGAGGCCTTTTGCATCAAGCGATAGGCTTCGGCCTCCTCGAGTCCGTCCCGTGTGACAAGGACCCCCTTGGCACGCTCGATCAACTTTCGGGCGTCCAGGCGGTCGTTCAGGTCCTCGATCTGTTGGGCCAGGAGCAAGCTCTGCTCGAATCTAGCCCGAGCCACCTCGATGGCAGGGCCGAGGTCGCTAGGCTTGAACGGCTTGACGAGGTATCCGAAGACGCCGGCTTGACTGGCGCGCTCCACCACTTCCCGGTCGGAGAACGCGGTCAAGAGAACGACGGGCGCGACTCCGGCCTCCGAGATCTCTCGAGCCGCGTCAATCCCGTCCATCACTGGCATCTTCACATCGAGCACGCAGACCTCAGGCTTCAGCGCCAAGGACTGCTCGACGGCGGCCCTGCCGTCCTCGGCCTCGGCGATCACGGTATAGCCGATGCTGGAGAGCATCTGCATCAGGTCAAGACGAATGATCGGGTCGTCGTCGGCGATCAACACTCGCATCGGGCAGGGCCCGATGCTACCTTCGCGCCCAGGAGTCCGATACACTAGGTGGGATGAGAGCAGCCTTGGAGGCACTTTTGGCGAGGACTCTCGAGTATGCCGGGCTCTTCCCGCCCGCGAGGCTCGATATCGGGGCCGCGGCCACGGAATACCTCGCCACGTTGTCAGGCGGGAACGGATGGCTGGTGGACCGCTTCGTCTGCCCCGTCTCCAAGCTGGAAGACCTCGGCGCGGCCCTAAAGCCAGGTGCGGAGGTGCGGGTCTCCGTTGTCGGGCACCCTGCGAACGCCACGAGCGACTTTGAGCGGGACGCTAGGGCGATCGCGGGGGCCCCAGGGAACGTCATTGTCCAGGCCTACGAGGCGAAGCTGGCAGACCTCAAGCTCGCCCATAAGGCGGCACGCTCCCTTGCCAAGCTGGCGGAGGAGTTTGAACCGGACGGATGGCCCCTGTTCGTGGAGTTTGTGGGTCATGGCGACCGATCCTCCGCAATGCAGGAACTCTCAGCGAGCCTCGAAGACGTTGGGTTCAAGCTTCGTGCCGGCGGGGTAGAGCGATCCATGTTCCCCAGCACGGAAGAGGTCGCGGACTTCATCGTGGAAGCGGCCTCGCTCAACGTCCCCGTGAAGTTCACGGCCGGTCTTCATGAGCCTCTGCACCATTGGGACGAGTCTCTCGGCGTCTGGCACCACGGGTTTGTTGCGGTTCTGGCCGCCTCGTGTTTGGCTCTCACTTGCGATCTGAGCAGGCGCGAGGTCGCTTCCGTCCTGGAATGCCAGGAATTCGCTTTCTCCGAGGGGGCCATGGACGTCTTGGGCCACCGCGCGGACTTGGGTGACATCGAGAGTTTCCGAGACCTCTTCGGTGGGTTTGGCTCCTGCTCGGTCGAGGAGCCCATCGAGGGACTGCGAAGGCTTGGTTGGCTCATGGAGAACGTCGTCTGATGTTCGTCGTCCCCAAGGATGCTACGAGTTGGGTCGAGTGCCCTGCGGGTTGTGACTTCCCGATCCAGAACCTTCCCTTTGGCCTTGCCGCTCCCAAGGGCAGGCCGGAGGCCGTCGTGGTCGCGATAGGGGAGATGGCCCTGGACACAGGGGTGCTCGTAGAAGCCGGGCTCCTCAGCGAGGAAGAGTTCCCTATCCTCGACTGCTTCATCGAGTTGGACGTGGAGTCGCTCCGCAGCCTGCGTAGGCAGGTTTTCGGCCTCCTGAGCACCGAAGACCCCCGCCTTCGCGACAACGCCGCCCTCCGCAAGCGGGCCCTGTTCCCGATCGCGGACGCGAACCTACAAGTGCCGATCGCGCCCGGCTCGTTCGTAGACTTCTATAGCGGCATCCACCACGCGAGCAACGTGGGCCGGATGTTTCGGCCCGATAGCCCACCGCTCCTCCCGAACTACCGTTGGATGCCCATCGCCTATAACGGCCGGGCCAACACGGTCGTCGAGTCGGGTAGCGAGGTGGTGCGGCCCAAGGGTCAGAAGAAGGCTCCTGACACAGAGGCCCCTGTCTTCGGCCCGTGCGAGGAGCTGGACTTCGAGCTCGAGATGGGGGTCTATGTGTCGCACGGCCAGGATCCAGGCAAACGGATCACGGCCGCTTCGGCCGAGGATCACGTGTTGGGCCTCGTCATCGTCAACGACTGGTCCGCTCGGGACGTTCAGCGATGGGAGTACCAGCCGCTCGGCCCGTTCTTGGCCAAGAGCTTCGCTACCACGGTGAGCCCGTGGATCGTGACCCTGGACGCGCTCGCGCCCTTCCGGGTCGAGGGGATGAACCAGGATCCGGCCCCGTTGCCGCACCTACGGGTACAGGGCGCACCGCACTTCGACATCCAACTCGAGGTGTGGCTCCAGTCCGCCAAGGCGAAGGTCCCGACACGGATTAGTCGCACGAACATGGACCAGTTGTACTGGTCGGTAGCGCAACAGATCGCACACATGACCTCGAACGGTACGCCGCTCGAGTTTGGGGACCTTTTCGCCACTGGGACGATCAGCGGCTCCGAGCCCGGCACGTTCGGGAGCCTTCTGGAACTGTCGTGGCGAGGAAGTCGGCCGATCCCCCTGAACGGGACCGGCGAGACGAGGACGTTCCTCGAGGACGGGGACACCGTCACGATGAAGGCCTTCGCAGAGCGAGACGGCCTGAGGGTCGGGTTCGGCGAGTGCTCGGGCCGGGTGGTGCCATCGCGGTGAGCCTAGGGCGATCGAAGTGCGAGGAGAGCGCGCTCGTGATCGTGGACCTGCAGCCAAGCTTCTTGGTCCCGATCGTGGGTAGCCAGACCGTGGTCGAGACGACCCGTTTCCTAGCCCAGTGCGCGACGTTGCTCGGTGTACCGATCCTCGCCACGGAGCAATACCCCGAACGGATGGGGGGCACAGATCCAGAGTTGACCCAGTTGCTGGGCGCGGCTCCGATGCCGAAGATGGGGTTCAGCGCCTTCGGCGCCTCGGGCTTTGCCGATGCGCTCGCAGGAACGGGCTCCCGCCAAGCCGTCCTCTGCGGGATCGAAACCCCGATCTGTGTCACACAGACTACGCTGGACCTGCTTTCGATGGGCTGGGAAGTCTTCCTGGTGGCGGACGCGCTCGGTGCCCGTTCCGAGTTTGCGCACCGCACCGCCCTGGAGCGCCTCACCTCGGCGGGAGCTGTGCTCACCCTGGCCGAGTCGGTGGTCTACGAGTGGATGGGCTCGGCTGACCATCCAAACTTCCGCGACGTCTTGCCTCTCGTCAAGGCGCGCGCGTGAGGCTCGAGTCGCGCTGCGAGGCGGAGACGGCGAGGATAGCGGCGCAACTGGTCTCCCAATTGCTGCCAGGGGACGTAGTGATCCTTTCTGGCGTTCTCGGAGCGGGCAAGACCACGTTTGTGCGAGGGGCCCTGCGCGCGCTGGGCTGGGAAGGGTCGGTTCGCTCTCCCTCCTACACCTTGGCGAACGAGTTCGAGACCGATCCTCGTGTCCTGCACCTTGACCTATACCGGCTTCACGAGCCAGAGGATCTCGGTTTCGCGGATCGCCTGGGCGAGTGCGTCACGTTTGTCGAGTGGGGCGAACGAGACCCTGGGTTTGCTCAAGGGCATCGGGCCTGGCGGGTCGAGATCGAGATCGAGGGGGCGGCTCGCAGGATCACGATCGCGGGCCCGGAGACCCTTGGAGCCGTATAATGGCGTGCGATGGTTCGGGTTGGGATTGCCGGCGTGGTCCATGTTCACGCTCCGAGCTATGCCCGGTGTCTTGAGCAGAGCGGTGGAGCCGAGCTCAGTGGCGTTTGGGATCCTGATGCCGACGCAGCGGCTCGATTCGCGGGCGAGCACGGGTGCGCGGCGTTCGATTCGCTCGAGGAATTGACGACGGATTGCGACGCAATGGTTGCCGCCGGGACGAATATCGGTCACGCCTCCATCATCGAGGCCGTGCTGGCCGCAGGGAAGCCGGTGCTCTGCGAGAAGCCGCTGGCAGCCTCGGCCGAGGAGACGAGCCGAATCGCCGCGGCGGACGCACAGGCACCAGGCCTGCTCGGCACCGCCTTTCCCTGTCCATTCTCCCCGGTGTTCCACCGGATGGTGGAGATGGTTCGTTCCGGTGAGATCGGTCGCGTGCTGAGCGTGTCGGCGACGAACCGGGGGAAGTGCCCTGGGGGATGGTTCGTGAAGAAGGAAGAGAGCGGCGGCGGGGCCATGATTGACCATACGGTTCACGTTGCAGATCTTCTTTGGCGACTTCTTGGCGAACGTCCAACTTCGGTCTCCGCAGAGACCGGCGACAGGCTCCTTGGCTTGGACGTCGAGGACACCGCGCACTTGACACTGGGCTTCCCTAGCGGTGTCTTCGCCACTCTGGACTCGAGCTGGTCTAGGCCGAAGGATTACCCGGTTTGGGGCGATGTGAACCTCTCCATCGTCGGGGAGCACGGAACATGCGATGTGGAGCTCTTCGGACAGGGCTTGCGGGTCTACCAGGGTGGGGCGGCCCACATAGGTACGGGTTCCGATCTGGACGCGGCGATGGTCGCAGAGTTCGTGGCATCCGTGAAGGAGCGAAAGCCCTTCAGGATCAGTGGTGAGGACGGGATCTGTGCGTCCAGGGTGGCTCTCGCCGCCTACGAGAGTGCTGCGACCGGTCTCACGGCGAACCTAGGCTAGCGCTGGTCGCCCCGCCCCATCTTCCCGTGGAACAGCCGCTCCAGGAACTCGAGCAGATAGCGGACCTCCGAGGTCTCCTTGACCTCCCGTCGCACGATCTCCATCGCGTTCGTCAGGCCCAGTTGGCTTCGGAAGAGGAGCTTGCACGCCTTGTGCAGGGCCATCCTCGATTCCTGGGTCACGCCGATTCGTCGTAGGCCAACGGCGTTGATGTCCCGCACCGCCTGGTCTGCCCCCTCGACGAGCATGAACGGGGGCACGTCGCGGACGATCCGCGAGAGTCCACCGACCATCGCGAGCTTGCCGATCCTCACGAACTGGTGGATCCCGGTCATGCCGCCGATGGTGACCATGTCTTCGATCGTCACGTGCCCAGAGACCCCGACCGAGTTGGCGATTGTGATGTCGCTGTGGAGGGTCACGTTGTGGCCGAGGTGGACAAAGGCCATGAGGTAGTTGCGGTCGCCCACTTTCGTCGCGTTCCCTTCCCCGGTTGCACGGTGGATCGTCACGTACTCGCGAATGACGTTGTCGTCGCCGATCCTCAGGAATGTGTCTTGGCCCGCGTACTTCCGGTCTTGAGGGTCGCCCCCGAGCACGGCCCCAGAGGCCACCACGTTCCTCGCGCCCAGGGATGTGTTCGATTTGACGGTCACGTGGGACTCGAGCCTCGTGCCGGGCCCGATCGCGACGTTGTCCTCCACGACGCAGAAAGGTCCGATCTCGACGCCTTCGGCGAGATCCGCTCCGGCCGCGACGCAGGCGGTCGGGTGAGCGACGGTCATTGCGTCTCCGTAGGCTTGATTAACTTGAATGTGAGCTCCATCTGCGCCGCGACCTCCCCTCCCACGGTCGCGACGGCCTTAATGCGTCCGACGTCTCTACGGAACCAAAGTAACTCGACCTGGCTCTCCAGAGTGTCGCCTGGGACCACGGGTCGGCGCAATCGCACGTCGTCTATGGCTCCGATCACGGGCACGTAGCCGTCGAAGGCCGGGTCGGTCAAGAGGATCACGGCACCGGCCTGCGCCATAGCTTCCACGATGAGGACTCCCGGCATGATCGGGTTGCCCGGATAGTGGCCCACGAAGAACGCCTCGTTGAACGTCACGTTCTTGATGCCGCGGCAGGACTTGCCGGGCACCACGTCCACGATCCGGTCCACGAGCAGCATCGGGTACCGGTGCGGGAGTATGTCGAGGATCTCTTTCGGGGACATTCCGGGCATCGCCGACCAGTTTAGACCGGATGCTTGCGCCGAGAGCGGAGAATTTCCACCACGATCCCTACGACGCTCAGCGCGATGATGGCAAGAATGATCTCTCCGAAGTGATCGCGCACGAAGGGAATCCACCCGAAAAGGTGCCCGGCGCCGACGCAAACCCCGACCCAAATCAAGCTCGCCAGGATGCTGGTGGGGAGGAACTTTTCGTAAGGCATCGCGTCGAGTCCTGCGACGAACGGGGCCACGGTGCGAACGAAGGGGACGAACTTCCCCATCACGATCGTTTTTCGGCCGTGCTTCTCATAGAACGCTCTCGTTTTCGCGAGGTGCTCCTCTTTGAGGAACCTGCCTCCTGGCTTGAAGAGCTTGAGCCCGAGCTTCTTCCCGATCCAAAAGTTCGTCGAGTCCCCGAGCACAGAGGCGGCGAAGAACCCGAAGAACAAGAGGGGAAGGGAAAGCGGGCCGTCCGGGGGACGAGTAAAGAGCCCTGAGGCAAAGAGCAGCGAGTCTCCAGGCAGGAATGGCATGACCACCAGTCCGGTCTCGCAATAGATCAAAGCGAAGAGGATGCCGTACGTGCCTTGGTCATAGGTTCGGATCACCTCGGCCAAGTGGACGTCCAGGTGGAGCAGGAACTCGATTGGGTTACCGCCAGGGGAAGGCATCCGTGGCGCCGATTATGGGTGCTTCATGGGCCCAGGAACTCGCCGAGCGACCGCCTTTGGGCCAGACGTCGCAGTTTCTTGAGAGCGGACTGCTCGATTTGGCGGGCTCGCTCCCGAGTCACGGAGAGCTGCTCGTGGATGGCGGGCTCTTCCTCGATCCCGGCGTGTCTTCGAAGCCGGGCCTCGACGACGGCGCGCTCCCTCGCGCTGAGAGTCTGGAACGCGGTCTCGATCTCATCCTTGAGGGCCCCGTTCAAGCACTCTTGGACGGGATCCCGGCCCACCTCGGTATCTGCGACCCGAAACGCCACCGTGCTCGGCCCGTCCAGGCTCACGATCCTCTGCGCTACCTCGGTCAAGTGCTTCACCCTGGTAGGGCTCAGGCCCGCCTTCAAGGCCACTTGCTCGTCCGAAGGCTCGACCCCAAGGCTTTGGGCGAGCTCTCCGCGCACGGCGTGAATCCTTCGGAGGAGTTGGACGACGTGGGCGGGGAGTCGGATGGTGCCGGACTTGACCGCCTGGGCTCGGCTCACGGCTTGACGAATCCAATGGGAGGCGTAGGTGGAGAAGCGGAAGCCGAGCGAAGGCTCGAACCCCTCGATGCTGCGCATAAGGCCGATGGCCCCTTCCTGGACTAGGTCGTCGAGTTCGGCTCTCGAGTTCGCATAGTTCCTTGCGATGCTGACCACAAGGCGCATGTTCGCCTCAACGAGCTTCTTCCGACTCGGTTCGCACCCATCGCGGGCCGCAAGCGCGAGAACCCGCTCCTCCTCGGGGGAGAGTAAGGGGGACCGGGTGAGGCGGGCGAACGTCGCGGGGGCAAGGTCGCCGATCCCGTTCGGTTTCTTCCTCGGCATGATCTCTCCTCAGGCTAACTCACGTGCGGGTTTGCGCTCGGGTTTCCTTCGTAGGACTTGGAGTCAGCACACGATGTGCCAAAGTTCCCAGCGGAACTGCTGTGTCGCTGAATGAAGAGGCTCTGATCGCGAGGCGCGTCGCCGGCTGGCGTCGCCTGGAGAAGCTCGTCACGCAGTCCGCGAGTGGGATCCAACGACTGGCAGGGGACGAGGTCGTGGAGTTCGTCCGCCTTTACCGCGCGGCGAGCTCCGACCTGGCCTACATGCGGTCGCACTCCAGCAACCGCGACATGACGACGTACTTGAACGCGCTGGTCGGTGCAGCCCACGCCGCCTTGTACCGTCGTCAGTCGAAAGGATTTCTGAGCGCGGTGTCCAACGCGGCCCATCGGGCTGCCGAGACGGTGAGAAGGTCGGCATGGGCGATTTGGCTGGGGGTCGCCTTGTTCCTGGGGGGGGCGGTCGTGACGCACGCTCTACTTACGGTGAGGCCGGATCTGAAGGAGACCGTGATCGCCGAGGAGATGAAGGCGAACTTCGACGAGTGGAAGAAGGGAGGGTTCGAGCAGCGCACCACGGGCCAGGCAATCGCGATGACGTCCTTCTATGCGATGAACAACCCCAGGGCCGGGGTCATGACGAACGCATTGGCTGTCGCCACGTTCGGGCTGGGAACGGCCTACATCGAGTGGACGAACGGAATGCTCGTGGGAGCGCTTTCGAGCGAGATGGCCTCGGTGGGCAAGCTTGGTTTCCTTCTCGCGAGCCTTGTGCCCCACGGAGTGAGCGAGATCGGCGGGCTTTGCGTCACCGGCGCCGGGGGGTTCGTGCTCGGGAGGGCAGCGATCATGCCGGGGCGCAGGCGTCGCGCCGACGCGCTTGCGATCGCTGGCGTGGACGCCTTCTACCTTCTGGTCTTCGGGCTTGTCATGATCGGACTGGCGGCCCCGATCGAAGGGTTTGTGAGCTTCAATCCCTCCGTCCCGGCGTGGCTCAAGGTCGCGCTCGGGGCGGCCACGTTCCTGGGGTGGTGGTGCCTCGTATTGCGCTACGGGGGATCGCCAAAGCCGTCGAACACCCCGGCCAAGATCGCCTCGGACAAGGCTTCGATCTCGGGCCCCGTGGATCGGTCGGCCGTCAGCTCAGGGATGTAGTCGCGGATCGTCCGCACCGCGGGAGCCAGGTTCGGCCCAGGTTCGAGCGGTTTGCGGTGTTCCAGGCCCTCGGCAGCGGCGAACATCTCTACTGCGACGACCCGCGCCGCGAGCTCGACGGCCCGGCGGAGCAAGAGGGCCGAGGTCATCCCCATCGAGACGTGGTCCTCTTTGCCACCACTCGTGCTCGTGTTGTCCACGGAGGCGGGGTGAGCGGTCGTCCTGAGTTCGTTGACCAGAGCGGCCGAGAGGACGTGGGGCATCATTAGGCCGCTCTCCAAGCCAGGTTTTCGGGCCAAGAAGGGCGGCAGGCCCTCGCTTAGGTCGGGGTTCACCAAACGGTCAGTCCTGCGCTCGCAAATTGAGGCGAGGACCGCCAAGGCGGCCCGAGCATGATCAAAGGCCAAGGCAAGGGGCGCACCGTGGAAGTTGCCCCCGCTCACGATCCTGTTCGACTCCGGGAAGACCAGCGGGTTGTCGGTCAAGGATCTGGACTCTGTCTCCACCGCGAAGCGCGCAAAGCACAACGTGTCCATCACGGCCCCGTGGACTTGAGGACTGCACCGCAGGGAATAGGCGTCCTGCACCCTGGAGTCGCCGGTCCGATGGGACTCGCGGATCGAGCTCCCAGCCATGAAGTGGCGAAGGCGGGCACCCACATTGGCTTGCCCTCGGTGGGGCCGCGCCTCGCACACCTCCTCACAGAACGCGGCGTCCGTGCCGAGCAGGGCGTCCACGGAGATCGCTGCCGCCACGTCCGCGGCCCTCGCGACGCGGAGGGCCTTGGCCAAGGCAAGTCCGCCGACCGCGAGCATGACTTGGGTCCCGTTCACCAAGCTCAATCCTTCCTTGGGGGCGAGGCGGATTGGCGCGATCCCGGCTCGTTGTAGCGCACCGAGCGCGGGCACGCGTCCTTCGCCGGACCAAACTTGCCCCTCCCCCAGGAGGACGAGCGCGATGTGGGCGAGCGGGGCGAGATCGCCCGACGCCCCGACGGAACCGAGCGAAGGGACGACCGGGATCACGTCGCTCGTATAGAGGCTCAAGAGGGTTCGGGCGGTCTCCGGCCTGATCCCGGTGCCCCCGGTCGCGAAGACGTTGGCCCTGAGCACGAGGACGAGCCGAGTCTCCTCCTGGGAGAGCGGCTCTCCGACACCGCAAGCGTGAGATCGGATCAAGTTCGACTGGAGTTGTTCCAAGTCACCCGAGCCGATCCCTGTGTCGCTCAGTCGTCCAAAGCCGGTGTTCACACCGTAGACAGTCCTTCCCGACCTGAGGACTTGGTCCACTACGCTTCGCCCTTTCGCCATCCTCTCGCTCGCTTGTTCGCTGAACTCGGCGGGCTCGTCGCCTCGGGCGATCGCAGGGAACAAGGAAAGTGGGACGAGGCCGCCTTCTACGAGCACGCCAGGAAGATACCGCCTGAGGATAGAATGGGTCGGCATGCCGCAGACGGCCGTCTACCCAGGCTCGTTCGACCCGCCAACGCTCGGACACCTCGATATCGTGGAGCGCGCGTCCCACTTGTTCGATTCGCTCATCGTCGCGGTCGGCGAGAACTCGGCGAAGCAGAGCTACCTCTCCGTCCAGGACAGGATCGAAGCCTTGCGCGAATGCACCCTCGACAACCCTGCGATCCAGGTGGAAGCCTTCAGCGGCTTGCTGGTGGATTTCGTCCGTTCGAAGTCCTCGCGGGTCGTGGTGCGCGGGCTCCGTGCGGTCTCGGACTTCGAGTATGAAGCGAGAGTGGCGATGGCGAACCGCAGACTGGCGCCCGAGATTGAGACCGTGTTCCTCTTCACCAGGGACGAGTTCTCGTTCCTTTCCAGCTCCGTGGTCCGCGAGGTGGCGGAGCTGGGTGGGGACTTCAGCGGCTTTGTACCGGAGGCCGTCAAGCGGATCATCGAGCGAAGCAGGGGCGCAGGGAGGGCCTAATCGCCCAGAACCCAGGATATTCACCAGCCCCGGTGAAGCGGATTCCAGGTCCAAAGCGTGTTAGACTATAGGGCTCCATCGCTATGTCCAACCGCCTAGATTCGACCCAAGACGTCGTGCGGATGCTCGAGAACCTCAAGCAGCAGGTTTACGCTCCGAAGCGCGTCCCGATCCTTGGAATCACGTTCGGCTATGACGCCGACAACCTCTCCATGGCGATTGACAAGGTGCGAGCCTCTCTACCAAAAGAGGTTCGTGACGCTGCCGGGATCGCCCGCGAGGTGGATCGGATTCTGGAATCGGCACGGGACGAGGCCGCGAGCACCTTGGACACGGCCAGGGCCCAGGCGGACCGGATGCTGGAAGAGTCGCGCGCTGAGGCGGATCGAACCAGGGAGCAGGCCAGGATCCAGAGCGAGCAGTTGGTGGCCGATAGCGAGGTTCTGAAGATCGCACAGGCCCAAGCCGAGCAGATTCGATCGTTCGCCGAGAAGGAGAGCCTTCAGTTGCGGCGCGGGGCGGAGAGATATTCGCACGACGTCCTGGCGAAGCTCGAGGCCAGCGTGGCACGGCTCCTGACCGAGGTGGAACGTGGCCGGGCGGCGCTCGAACCGAAGCCGGAAGCTGCGGCAACGCCCGATAAGGCAGTTGCCGCGGTTCGATGAAGAGCGAGGCGGCCGAGAGAACTTGGCAAGAACTCCTCGCAGGGAACCGCCGGTTCCTCGCGGGGACTCCCACTGGGGTCACCTCCGCCCTTTCTGAGGTTCCCAAGGTGGCGAGCGGTACGAGTCCGATCGCAGTGGTCGTGGCCTGCGTGGACTCGAGGGTCGCGCCGGAAATCCTCTTTGATCAGCCTGTAGGCAAGCTCTTCGTCGCCCGCGTGCCAGGAAACGTGCTTGCGGAGAGCGTTCGCTGGACCCTCGACATCGCAATGGCCGTGCTCCAGATCCCTCTCGTAGTCGTGCTGGGCCATACGGGGTGCCTCGCGGTTCGAGAGGTCGTGGAGGGGAAGGTCACCGGGCTGGGAGGGGACTTGCGGCTACAAGTCGCCGAGGCGGCCGCCGCAGTGCGGCTCCGAGCCGGGATCACGGACCTGGAGAACGAGACGATCCGCGAGAACGTGAGGGCCACCGCACGGCTCCTCGTCTCGGAGTCCGAGATCGTTCGATCCGCGGTGACGTCCGGCCGGACGGAACTCCGAGGGGCGGTCTACAGGGTCGAGGACGGATCGCTCGAACTGCTGGACTCGCTGTAGGCCATCGAGCGCTGCGCCTCCCGTCGGCGCTCTCGCTTCTCGAACCTCTTGCGGGTCTCCTTGTTCGGCAAGAAGGTCGAGGCTGCATCGGAGAGGATTCCGATGCCCCACCCTAAGAGCGGCCAGTAGGCCCAATGGAGCCGGCCGTCGGGAAGCCAGTCCATCGCGATCAGCCCCGCGTTCACGGCGATGTAGCTGGCAAGGTGCGAAAGGAAGTTCTTCACCCGGTCGAGCTGGTACTTTTTCCAGGCGAGGGCTCGGGCTTCTTGGGCCGATCTTTGGGCGAGGTCCTCCCGGTACTGTGCCTCCGCCGCCTCGAGCGCCTCTCGGGAGAGGCCCAGCTCGGAGGCGGTCTGCTCCAAGCGGGCCCGCAGATCAGAGGCGGTCTCCGCCGAGTCGTGGCGCACCGCGAGCCGCAAGACGGCTTCCACGTCCTCCTCGGTTCGCAAGATCGGCTCGCCTTTGTCCACCTTACTCACAGTGTACGTGGAATCGGTTCCGAAGATGCGGCGTGCCAGGTAAAACTCCTCTCGCATGGAGGCTCAAGTCGTCGTCGTTGGGGCAGGGATCGCGGGTCTTGTCTGCGCGAGGAGATTGCACCGCTCGGGGATCAAGGTCCTGCTCCTCGAAGCCTCGGGCACATTGGGCGGCAAGCTTCGGACCGATCGGCTGGACGGGTTCCTGCTGGACCGCGGCTTCCAGTTCGCTCTACCTGGCTATCGTGCGTTCTCACGCGAGATTGACCTGCCTGCCCTGCAAGCAAAGCCGTTCGCCCCCGGTGCGATCGTGCTCTCCCAGGGCCGGATGCGTGAGTTTCGAGCCGATGACCCGATCGGGATCGCGCTCTCGCGCCTGATGTCCGTGGGGGACAAGGTTCGCCTCAAAGCTTACGACGAGAGTCTGGCCGCTTTGGACTTCGACGATCTTTTCGGGTCGGAGGATTGCACCGCAGAAACCGAGTTGCGTCGTGCCGGGTTCTCCGAGGGTGCGCTCGACCGATATTTCCGACCCCTTTACGGTAGCGTCTATTTGGATCGGAGCCTTGGCTTTTCGGCTCAGCTGATGCGCTTTCATGCGAAGGCCTCGCTCGGGGGCGGGGCGATCCTGCCATCGGCTGGGATGGGCGCGATCGCTGCCCAAGTCGCCGAATACCTACCGGAGGACGCGGTGGTGACGGGGTGTCGGATCGTCGAGATCGTCCGCGAGGGCGGTTTGGTCCATGGGGTTCGGGCCTCGGATGGCACGGTGTTCCAAGCTGCGAGGGTCGTTGTGGCGACGGACGGCGCCTCGGCCCAGACGCTCGTTGGTGTGACTGCGGCCCCGACCCGAGCGAACACGTGCATCTACTTCGCTGCGGACCGGGCTCCGTACCCGGATCCGCTGGTCGTCCTGAACGCAGACTTTGAGGGTCAAGTCAACCACCTCGCGGTCACGACGAACGTCTGTCCCTCGCTCGCGCCCCCTGGTAAGCACCTCATTGCTGCGACAGTTCTCGGCAACCCTAGCGAGGAGGACGGGCCCCTCGCCCGTTCCGTCTTGTACGAACTTGGTCAGTGGTTTCCCAAGGCGGATACGAGGACGTGGTCACCCTTGGCGGTTTACAGGCTGGAGAGCGCTCAGACTTGGCACGCGCCTGGCTTTGCTGCTGCGCTCCACCCCACGGACCTTGGGGGAGGGCTCCTTGCTGCCACCGGTGCTTTCCCCTCGACCCTGGAGGGCGCGGTGAGGGCAGGCATGACCGCGGCGCAGGCCATCCTGCGGACGAGGGAGCCCGTCACCGCATGAGGGTCGCGGTCGTTGGGGCCGGGATCTCGGGACTGGCCGCGGCGCGAACCCTCCGGCAGCAGGGGCACGAGGTCACCGTGTTCGAGGCCTCAGGTCAAGTGGGTGGGCGTTGCTTGACCCACGCAGCCGAAGGCTTCGTGTTCGACTCCGGTGCAACGACCGTTGCGCCGCGCGGATTGAGCTTGGAACGCACGATGCTCGAGGAACTGCCTACGGAGGGATTGGTGCCTGTGGAGAAGCCGGTCTACGTCCACGATGGGTTCCACGTGCGGCCAGGGGACGCCGCCAGGGGTGCGGGTCACCGGTACTGTTACCTGAGCGGAATTCAGACGCTGCCCCGACTGCTCGCAGAGGGCTTAGATGTGCGCACGGCGACGATGGTCCACGAGGTCTCACGTCCACTCGATGGTGGGTTTTCGGTCTCTGGTGAGGATTGCGATGCCGTCGTCCTTGCAGTTCCAGCACCGCTCGCTGCTCCGCTGCTTCGGTCCGTTCGCGACAGGAGGCAGGTCAATTCTGCCCGGTACCGACCGTGTCTTTCCGTGATGCTGGGGGTGGGCCACGAGTTCGACACCCCGTACTTCGCCGCAATTGACCCTGAGCACGCGGTGCCCCTCACTTGGCTGAGCATGGAGAGTTCAAAGGTGCCCTCGGGTCGCTCGCCCGAAGGATGCACGGCCTTGGTCGCCCAACTCGGCCCGCAGTACAGCCGAAGGCGGTTCGAGGCCAGTGACGAGCTCATTGTCTCCGAAACCCTC
Source organism: Fimbriimonadaceae bacterium (assembly GCA_020847855.1). GTDB lineage: Bacteria > Armatimonadota > Fimbriimonadia > Fimbriimonadales > Fimbriimonadaceae > JADLBH01. Next base: position 262,003 of record JADLBH010000037.1, on the reverse strand, counting down.
GTGGACGTCGGACGTCTGCTCCACACGGAGGTTGCCGACGTGCGGTACGCAGCGGTAGAGCGGTGGCAGTACAGCCAGCCAGAGGGGATGGCAAGCTTCTCCTCGGCGAACCGCCCTGGCGAACGCCTGGTCCTGTGCGGCGATTGGACACTGGGGGGCAGGGTCGAACTCGCCTATGAGAGCGGGGTGGAAGCCGCTCACCATTTGGTGAGCACCCTATGACAACGCTCCTCGCCGCCCTTGCGCTCACCCCGGTCCCGGTGCGGTTCGAAGTGCTGATCTCCGGGCTTCCCGCAGGCTCGGGCACGATCGAGCAAAAGCTCCTCGGCGATGGGCGAAAACTGAACCGGGTCGAGATGAAGTTCCCCGACCAAGGGATCGAAGTCTCGCAAGAGAGCACGTACCTCACGGACGGCGGCCCTTCGCGGATGCTTCAGACCACGGTGAGAAACGGTCGGCGCGAGGTTCGCAGCGCGGTTTTTGACGGCAGGTTCGTCTCCTACTCGGGCACGGGGCTTCAGCCGACCCAGGTTCCGTATCCGGAGTCGGGCCAGACCGCCGCACCGAGCGAGTTCTGGTTTTTGCGCGATGTTCCCATCCAGGGTGAGAGGCTTTCCTACCATCGTTTCGACCTGGGCGCAGGGGCGTGGAAGCCAGCCACGGCCGCATACCTCGGTCCGCGTGAGACCGTGCTTTCGGGGAAGGTCTGGAAGGTCCAGCGCACGATCGTGGACGGTGTTCGGAGCGACTTGGACGAGCGGGGCGATCTTGTCCGGGTCGAGCTTCCGAACGGGATCGTCCTGGAAAGGCGCTGACCGTGCCATGATCGGCTATGTCTGAAGTTAGGGGGCCGGTTCGGGTCGCGATCGTGGGCGCGGCTGGGAAGATGGGCCGGGAAGCCGTCAAGGCTCTGGGCACGGACGATCGGTTCGAGGTGGTGGCGGCCGTGAACCGCAGCCGCGTTGGGGAAAACTGCCGTGACGTGGCCGGCATGGAGGCGCCCGACCTTACGATCGAGGGCAAGCTCGGGGCTGCCCTCGACGCCTCGAAACCGGACGTGCTCTTGGAGCTCACTCACGGAGGGAGCGCGCCGGAATATGGGACGAGCGCGCTGAAGCGAGGGATCGCGGTCGTCATCGGTTCGAGCGGGATTGGCCCAGACGGGCTGTCCGCGTTGCGCGATGCTGCCGTCGAGTTCTCTTGCCCGTGCCTCCTCGTGCCGAACTTTGCGGTGGGGGCGGTGTTGATGATGCGGCTCGTGGAGACGGTCGCACCTTGGATGCCCGACGCAGAGATCGTAGAGATGCACCATGCCGGGAAGCTCGATGCCCCGAGCGGAACCTCCGCCCATACCGCGGAACTCATCGCTGAGGCGAGGACGCGCAAGCCCGGGCGCAACGCGATGGCGGTCGAGAAGGTGCCCGGCGCACGGGGGGCCACGGTCCACGAGGTCAAGGTCCATTCGATCCGGCTTCCGGGGCTCGTGGCTCACCAAATGGTTATGTTCGGCGGCGAGGGCGAAGTGTTGACCGTGCGCCACGACTCCTTGGATCGCCGATCCTTCATGCCTGGGGTCAAGTTGGCGGTGGCGGGTGTCCGTGATTTGAGAGGCTTTGTTACCGGGTTGGACAATGTGATGTTCCCCCAGGTTGCGAACGACTGAGGAACACCGAACGTCAGTACCTTTGAACCTGGATCTGGAGTCAGCGAATGAGGAAGAACGAGAAGTTACAAAAGCTTGCCGCACAGTGCAAGAAGATCGCGCGGCTCGCGACGGTTCCCGTCGCCGTGGTCGCCGCCTCTCTCTGGACCGCAGTGGTGCTCCCCTATGCAAGGGCGGGTCAAGGTCTGTCCGAGGCACGGGCCGCAGCGTCCAAGGCCAATGTCCCGGTCCAAGCCGCCGACCTCGAACCGGGCACCGTACCCCCGTCGGCGAACGCAGCCCTACTCTACTCGCGTATCGCCGACGTTGCGCCCGACCACAAGAGCGACCGAACGGAGCAAGCGCGCCAAGCGCTCCTTCGTGGGGACACAGGCACGGCCTTGGCTGCGCTCAAGAACTGGGATCGGGGCCTAGAGCTCGCTACGCAAGCCGCCGCTCGGCCCAGTTGCCGATTTGAGCACAACTGGTCGGAGCCGCTCTCGACCATGTTCCCTGAGTTCAGCCTCATGAAAGGCGCCGCCAAGGCTCTGCACCTTCGGGCGTGGGCACGGGGGTTGGACGGGGACGTTGCCGGTGCCGTCCAGGACATCCAGACGCTCCGCCAATTGGCTCGCCATTCCGCGATGTCGCCGACCATGATCGGACAACTCGTCGCCTGCAACGTAGACTCGCTGGCGGCGACCGCGGCAAGGAGGGTGGCGGCGGCATCGCGAGGTGACCAGGCCGCCCTTGCGAACGTCTCCGCAGCCCTCGGTAAGGAAGCCCTTTTTCCTGACGCAAGGAAAACGCTTGCGGGCGAAAGCTACTTGATGGTCTACATCTCGCGGCACGCTGACCGAGACTTTGTCTCGACCACCGCTACCAATCCCGGGAACAAGACGGCGAGTCTCGCTCCGCGGTGGCTTCCTGTACCCATGGCAAGATCGGCATACGAGGCGCGTGCGCTCGAGTTTTGGAGCGACGTCTTCGGAGCGACCGACCAGCACAAGGAAGACCCGATCAGCCAAATGGAGGCGGTGGCGTTGAGGGCCAAGGCTGTCCGGTTCCAGAGCGATCCGAGCTACCGGCTGCTCGCCGCATACTTGCCGGAAATGAGCCTGATGGCGACCGCATACCGAAAGCGCGTTGCGTACGAGCGAACGGCGCTTGCGCTGATCGCCGCCCTCCAGTACGAGGCCAAGACCGGACAGTGGCCTCAGCGCACTGCCTTCGTGGACCCGTTCAACGGCACACGCTTGGGTACCTCGGCTTCCAAGGATGGGTTCATCGTGTGGTCCGTCGGGCCCGACCGCCTGGACGATCGAGGCGCAGGCCCCGAGCGGAACGGCAAAAAGGGCGCGGCGGACGACATCGCGGCCATGGTGCCTGAGGATCAGTCTCGGGCCTCGGAATAGACCGGCGATCCGGCCCCGACGAGCGCGACCGCGCTAGGCGGCTCGGCCCAGGATCCGGGCGGTTCGTTCGTGGTTCGAGGACCGTCCCTCTCTAGAGGCCCCGGAAGATGCGCAGTCCTTGTTTCCTGAGCTTCTTCACAGGGGCGATGGGACTCGACCTCGGCCTGGAGCAGGCAGGGTTCGAGTGCCTCGGGGCCAACGAGATGGATCCTGTCGCCGCGGCCACCATCCAACGAAACCGCCCCAGTCTCCCCTTGCTCCAGTGTGACGTCCGCAAGCTCGATGCCCACAGTGTGAGGCGCGAGAGTGGTCTCGGCGATCGCGATCTCGACCTCGTGGCCGGGGGCCCCCCGTGCCAGGCGTTCTCGACGGCGGGTCGGCGAGGCTCCCTCGCCGACCAGCGAGGCACGGTTGCGTTTGACTTTCTTGACCTGGCGATCCAACTCGAACCTCGCTGGATCGTTTTGGAAAATGTCCGTGGGCTGCTCTCGGCCCCGTTGCGGCACCGGCCGCATGCTGAGAGGGGCTCGGGCTATCCGCCTTTGAGCGAGGATGAGCGGCCAGGGGGCGTGCTGAGACGGGTCGGAGAAGTCTTGTCCCGTGCGGGCTATCGCACCTGCGTGGGCCTCTACGACGCCTCGCTCTATGGGGCTGCACAGCGGCGCGAGCGCGTGATCCTGATCGCTTCTCGCGGCAGCTTGGCATGGCCCTTGATGCCGCCGAGAAACGAAGCCTTGCAAGGAGTGACCTTCCGGGAGGCCACGGCAGGGCTCGTGCGTCACGAGCATGCACCTCTCCGGTCGGCCCAAGCCAAGTACACCGCAATGCTGGGGCCTGGGCAGAACTGGAGAGACTTGCCCGAGAGGCTCCAACGGGAGGCACTGGGGCGTGCTTTCGATTCCAGTGGCGGCCGTACCGGGTTTCTCAGACGGCTCGCCTGGGATGAGCCGAGCCCGACCCTGGTGACCTCGCCCACGATGCCTGCCACGTTGCTCGCGCATCCGAGCGAACTCCGGCCCTTGAGCGTCGAGGAGTATCTTCGACTTCAAGGCTTCCCGGACGATTGGTGCGTCGAGGGGACTACCGCACAGAAGTACCGCCAGCTCGGGAACGCCGTTCCCGTTCCTCTCGCGGAGTGCCTCGGACGGCACCTGCTCCGTCCGGTGGCGTCGGGCGTGGCCCGTACGAGCCGGTACCGAGGCAACGCAACGAGCGGTTTCGATAAAGTCCCCTCTTCTCAGCAACTATACTGACGAAATGGGCACAGTACAGCGTGGAAAGCCCCGTGGTCGGCGGATCTTGCTGGCCGGAACCGTAGCGATCTTCGTAGGAGTAGGGGTTGCGTGGGTGATTGCCGCCTATCCCTGGCTGGCGGCGGCATCGCGGTACGAGAAGGCCCTCTCGGATGCGAAGGATGCGGGGGTCGTCGTCACGGAGGCGGACTTCATGGCGATGGTGGGAAAGGCCGACCCAGAGGCCGCCCGAGCTGCCCGCGATCTGGGCGCGTTCATCCGGGGGCGCTCGCCCGAAGCCAAGGCCACCTATGACCGGGCCGTGCAGACCCACGACGCCGGCACCGTGCGCGAGACCCTAGCCCAGCACACCCCGGCGCTCGTTGCTGCCGAGACCGTGGGAGGCCGTTCCGCACTCTTTGCCGACCGGGACTTCTCCAACCCCTTGGAGACCACGTTGCCGGAGTATTCGGACCTCAAGCTCGGTGCGAAGCTCCTCAAGCTTCGCTCCGTCGTCCGGGCGAACGAAGGCGACTTTGCAGGGGCTCTCCAGGACATTCGGATGCTCGATGGACTGGCGAAGGCCGTGGCGACCGAGCCCTTGCTAATCGCCCAAATGGTCTCGAGTTCGCTCAGCACGACCCGGCTCGACGCGGTCAACGAGATTGCGGGCGTCTTCGCCGCCCAGCCCGAGAAGCTCGCTCAGCTTAAGACCGAGGCCGAGTCGACCGTGATCCATGCCGATGCGGAGGCCGCAATCGCGGGGGAGTCCTACTTTGGGCTCTTCGTGGCCAACCACTTGAATCGAAGGATCGCCGAGCAGAGCTCGGTCTCGCCCGACCGGCTCCTGCCCAAGTTCATGCCGCTCGGCCTTGTTCGCAGGGCGTTTGCGGCACGGTTGCTGGAGAACTTTGCTCAGGCGGCCCGGTCGAAACCGGGCGAGCGTTGGCGGACGCTCTCCGCGGCGCGACGCGCAGCCGCCAAATCAAGCGAGCCGACCGAGCAGATCCTGGGCGACTGCCTGCCGATTTTCGAGGGGGTTGACGTGACGATCCTTTCCAGTGCCACGAAGGCGAAGATCCTCGACGCCTTGCTCGAGATCGCCCGCCTCCGCTCGGCTACCGCGAAATGGCCCGAGCAGTGGTCGGACGTACCCGGTGGCGCACCGGTGAGCCCCCTCGGTGGGGAGCCTTTGAGATTCAAGGTCGAGGGTGAGAAGCTCACCGTCTACTCGATCGGTCTGGACGGCGTAGACGAGACCGAGAAGGCACCGCTCTTTCCTGAGAAGTCCGACGACGTCGAGTACACATGGATCGCGAAGAGCCTCCCGTAACGAAGCGAGCCCATTTCTCCCATAATCTCCAGTGATGTCGAGCTTCCGAGGTGCAACACTTTTCTCGCTCCTAGTTCTTGGAGCACTGACCGCTCGCGGGGTGCCGACGGGGCAGGACGCCCAGTTGGATCGGGCCTCTCTCAATGAGCTCCTCAAGAACATGGGGTACGAGGCAAAGTCTCTGGGAGACTCCGAGACCTCTGGGTACGAGTTCGTCACCGGCACGGACTGGAAGATCTACCTCTCCGGGCAGATCAGCACGAGCAAACGATATGTTTGGCTCTTGGTGAACTTGGGCGACGTGACCGAGAAGACCAAGTTCCAGGAGCTCTTGAAGTCGAACGGCACGGTTCAGCCGAGCCAGTTCTACATCACTTCTTCGAACCGGTTACAGCTCGCAATGCCGGTGGAGAACCGAGGGGTGGACGCCGTGCGCATGCGGACTGCGATTGAAGCGATCGTGAAAGCACTCACCGACACGCAGACCGTTTGGGCAACCGAGTAGAACCGTTCGCCGATTCGAGCGGGGATCCTACTCGGCGACCTTGAGCACGCTCAAGAACGCCTCTTGAGGCACCTCGACTGCGCCGATCTGTTTCATCCGCTTTTTGCCCGCTTTTTGCTTTTCGAGCAGTTTGCGCTTCCGGGTCACGTCGCCGCCGTAGCACTTCGCGATCACGTTCTTTCGGAATGGCTTGATCGTGTCGGCCGCAATGACCTTGGCCCCGATGGCGGCCTGCACCCGCACCTCGAACTGTTGCCTGGGGACGACCTTGCGGAGCTGCTCGACGATCGCCTTGCCGCGGTAGTAGGCAAACTGTTTGTTCACGATGAAGCTCAGCGCGTCCACGAGGTCGCCATTGAGGAGGATGTCCACCTTCACGAGGTCGGCGGCAACGTTGCCTGCCAATTCATAGTCGAAGCTGGCATAGCCCTTGGTCTGCGACTTGAGCTTGTCGAAGAAGTCCAGCAGGATCTCGGCAAGCGGGAGCTGATAGTGGAGGATCGCGCGGTTCGGCGAGGGGTACTCCGTCCTCTGGTATGTGCCGCGCCGGTCTTGGCAGAGGGTCATCACGGTGCCGACGTACTCGTTCGGCACGAGCACGGTCGCATGTACGACGGGTTCGTCAATCGAGGCGATCTTGGTCGTCTCGGGCATCTCGCTCGGGTTTGTGACATCGAGGATCTTGCCGTCGGTCAGGTGGACGACATAGTCCACGCTGGGCGCGGTGAGGATGAGGTCGAGGTCGAACTCTCGCTCGAGCCGCTCCCGCGCGATGTCCATGTGTAGCAGGCCCAGGAACCCGCAACGGAACCCGAACCCGAGCGCGGCCGAGGTTTCGGGCTGGAAAGCGAGGCTCGCATCGTTCATCTGAAGCTTCTCGATCGCTTCGCGAAGCTCTTGATACTGGTCGGCATCGGTGGGATAAAGCCCGCAATACACCATAGGGTTGGCTTTGCGGTAGCCGGGGAGGGGTTGTTGTGCGGGCCTCTCAGCGGAGGTCACGGTGTCTCCCACGCTCGCATCGCCTATGGACTTTATCGCGGCGGTCACGAAGCCCACTTCGCCCGAGGTGAGCACATCGAACCGCTCGAGCCTGGGTCGGAAGACGCCCACCTCGTCCACCTCGAAGGTCTTCCCGGTGCTCATCATGCGGATTCGGTCGCCGGGCCGAACCTCGCCGTCCACGACTCGAACGTAGGCGACCGCGCCTTGGTAGTTGTCGAAGTGCGAGTCGAAGATGAGGGCGCGCAGCGGGGCCGTTGGGTCGCCCTGCGGAGGGGGGATGCGATGCACGATGGCTTCCAGGATCTCATCAATCCCCACGCCGGTCTTCGCGCTGGCGGGAATGGCATCGCCCGCCTCGATCGCGAGCGCGTTCTCGATCTCCTCCTTGGCCATGGCGATGTCGGCATGGGGCAGGTCCACCTTGTTGATCACGGGGATGATCTCGAGGTTCTGGTTCATCGCCATGCTCGCGTTCGCGATCGTCTGCGCCTCGACACCCTGCGTGGCGTCCACCAAGAGGAGGGCGCCTTCACAGGCGTAGAGCGCCCGGCTCACCTCATAGGTGAAGTCCACGTGACCCGGGGTGTCAATGAGGTTGAACTCGTACTCGGTGCCGTTCTTCGCAGTGTAGGAGAGGCGCACGGCAGTCATCTTGATCGTGATTCCGCGCTCGCGCTCGAGGTCCATCGTGTCGAGCATCTGCTCCTGCGCCGTGCCTCGCACGAGGCCCGTCCGCTCTAGGATGCGATCGGCCAGGGTGCTCTTGCCATGGTCAATATGCGCGATGATGCAGAAGTTCCGGATGCGGGACTGATCCATGCGGGCTCCGGCCAGTCTACTGGCGGGGGGTCACCGTACCCGGACACCTCATGGCGGAACCCCCTGTCCAATTGAGGCCGGAGGTTCCACGATCCATGACGTGAGCTTGGGCTGAGGTTGGCTACTCGGAGTCGCCAGACGCGGGCGACTCGCCGATGATCTCGACCTCTGAGGTGGTGGCATCTTCGGGGGTCGGCTCGACGAACGCGCGTGCGATCTGCGTGGTCACGACCACGGAGTCGGGAGAGCTGAGAACCTCGACACCTTCCGGGAGCTTCAGGTCGGAGACGAGGATCTTGTCGCTCTCGCTCAGGCCGCTCGCGTCCACGTCAATCGTGCCGGGAATGCTGTCCAACCGGCCCCGGACTTCGAGCACGTTGAGGAGTTGTGCCATGGTCGCCTCGTTCCGCGAGACGCTTTCCGGCTCGCCGTGGACAGCGATCGAGACTTCCGCCTTGACGATGTCCGAGTCGGTGACCACCTGGAGCAGGGCGTGGATCGGGCGGCGTGAGACCGCCTCCTTATGGATCTGTTTCACGAGGACGCTGAACTTGCCCTTTTCGCCCTCCATCGTCGCATCGAAGCGACTGAGGCCGTCCGTCTTGGCGAGCGCGAAGACGAACTCGGCCATGTCGGTCTGCACGAGGGTGGTGTGCCCGTCCTTGCTCACGATGGCAAGCGGAAGGATGCCTTGTCGCCGGAGCTGGTGCGGCTTGTTGCCCGGTCCTGACGCACGGGGTTGAAGCTGAATCTGCATAAGAGTTCCTTACTGGGGGCAGTACGAAGCCCGACCGTGCCCAAATCCTACCCTGCGCCGGGGTTGGACCCCAGGCCGTGGCCGAACGCGGCGGTCAGCCTCGGCCAATTCGTCCGCAGATCGTCCAAGAGCGGGGTTGCCCTTCTCGCCTCGAGGATCGTCTCGGGATCCATCTCCGCGAGCACGAGGGACGGCTCGAAGAGATCGGCTTGGACGACCTTCTCGCCGAACGGATCGAAGCAGACGCTCCCGCCCGAGAGGCCCTTGCCTCCCTCGAAGCCTGTGAGCATCGCGGCCGCGGTATAGACGCCGTGCTCCTCGGAGAGGGCCCTCAGCATTCGCTCATAGCGGAGGACGTTGCCGGGCCGCTCGTCCGCGAGGCTACGGGTCGGGGATGCGGTGGGGACCAGGACGAACTCGGCACCGCTCATCGCCAGCATCGCCCCCAAGGTGGAGTGCCAGACGTCCTCGCAGATCAGCACTCCCATCCGGCCCAGCCGAGATTCGAAGACCCCCAACTTAGTCCCTGCGCGATGGTGCCGCTCCTCATCGAACATTGCGTAGGTAGGGAGGAAGAACTTTTGATAGACGTGGACCGTTTTCGGCTCGGGCCCAAGCTCCATGTATGCGGCACTGTTGAACGGTTGCCCGTCGGACTCCTCGTAGAAGCCGACGAGCACGTCCACGGGCCGTGGGAGGTCGGCGGTCCGCTGCACGAGTCCTTGCAACAGATCTCCGGCCCGGATCGCGTGGCTCCCGACTGCGTCTTCGAGATAGTAGCCGGTCGCGGCGCTCTCTGGGAAGACGACGAGCTCTGCCTGCTCGCTCGCCGCTTGGCGCACAGCCTCAGCGATCCCATCAAGGTTCGACTCGAGGTCTGCCTTTGCGGGCCTCGTCTGCGCGAGGGCCAGTCTCCATTTCACGCCTGCGGGTTTACCCGAGGCCGCAGCACGATCTCCGTGCCGATCGGCAGGTCCTCGCCCACCCCGATCGCCGCAGCCAATTGTTTGCCCCAATCCTTGGCGGCGACACAGAGGCAGAGCAGGCGCTTGGCCCGAGTCATCCCCACGTACCAGAGCCGCCATCGCTCTTCCTTGCTCGCTTGCTCGTGCGCGAAGCCCGCCCAGGCGCGAGCGCCCCGCGAGCTTTGGAAGGGGTCAAAGACCACGGTTCGGTGGGCGCGGTCAAAGTAAGCGTCGTCGGGATGAAGTTGACTTCCAATCCGGCCAAACACATCGGGCAGCACGACCACTTCAAACTCGAGCCCTTTCGCCGAGTGCATGGTCATAAGCTGGACGGGCCGATCGGAGTATTCCGGATCGGCCTCGAACTCGTCGGCCGCGAGCTCCTGGGCGCCACGGAGGATCTCGGCGAACTCAAGGGGCGCGACCGCCGGCATCGAAGCGGCCATACGAACCCGCTTGCGGACGGTGGCGATCCGCTGCTCGGCAAGCGTCGAGCCCGCAAGCCTCACCAGATAAGGGGACTCGGAGAGGATGGCGGAGAGCGCCTCCCACGCCGGCCCTCGTCGCACCGTCTTCCGGATCCGTTCGAACCACTCCATGAACTCGGCGAGCCTGGGTTTGTCCTCTTCCACTTCCGGCTCGAAAGACTCCAACCGCTCCCAAACCCTCCCCGCTTTGGCCAGGACCACGACCGAATCCAACGAGAGGCCGACCATGGGGCTACGGAGCACGCCAAGAAGAGCGTAGTCGGAGTGCGGGGTGACGAGCGCCTCCAGCGCGTTAGCAAGGTCGCGCACCTCGAGGCGGATATAGAACTTCTAGCTCCCGCCGATCACCTCGCAGGGCACCCCCATCTCGCGGAGCGCCGCGGCATAGTCGGTCGCGGCCTGGTTCGAACGACAAAGTACGGCGATGTCCTCCGGGCGAGTCCCTTCGTGAACGAGGTCGTGGATGCGTCGGGCTATGTCTTGGGTGCTTCGTGCTGGGAGTTCCCAGACCTCCACCCCGGTCGGGCCCTCCGGCTCCCTGGAGGCCGTCATCGGGACATAGTCTTCCTTCCACTGTCGGCTGAAGACCCGGTCCACGGCGTTGAGGACGACCTGGGTCGTGCGGTGATTCACGTCGAGCGGTGCCGAGCGCTGGACTCCCTCGAGTTCGAGGAAGTGGGACGGTTCCGCGCCTCGGAACCCGAAGATGCACTGGGCGGCGTCGCCCACGAGCATGGTGGGCTCGATGGCGAGAGCGGCAAGGATGCGATGCTGGACCGGGTTGATGTCCTGGGCCTCGTCCACCAAGAGCGCGCGATATTGCTCTCGAAGCCGTTGCACGACCCTGGGTTGGGACTCGAGGACGCGCAGGACGTGGGACTCCAGCAGTGCGAAGTCGAGGGCACGGGCCTGAAAGAGCGCGGAATCGAGCTGTTTCCAGGTTTCGACGGTGAGTGCCGCGAGCCCGGTGGTCATTCGTGCCGCGCGAAGGTCCTCCTCAGGACCTGGAATCCGGCTGAACCCAAGCTTCAGGTGAAGCTCCGCAAGGGCATCCACCGTTTGGTGGGGCTGTGCGAAGGGGGCTGCGCCTTCTTGTCCGTAGGAGGTCCAGATTGCATCGCTCCACGTTGCCAGGGTCCTCTCTGGGGTCTCGTGGGCCGCGAGCATCGCCTCGGGCGTCGTCCCGGAGCTTCTCACCTTCTCGACCAGGCCGCGCACGAGCCGAAAGGTGCTCGACTCGACCCAGTTGGGGCCAAAGAAGCTCGGCTTCCCGGCCATCTGGTCGAGAAGCTCCTCGACCTCGGGCCGGGCCGCCGCCTGGGCTTCCAGGGCTCGACGGAAAGCACCCTCCACTAGAAGGTCGGTCTGGGCGCCTTCCAGGATGGTGAAGCGAGGGTCAATCTCGGCGTCGAAGGCGTTCTCTCGAAGCACGCGCTCACAGAATCCGTGAACGGTTTGGATCGGGCCCGTCTCGGCCGACTGGGCGAACTCGCCATGGCCACTGGCATCCAGGCTGCGGACGATCCTCTCCCGCATTTCTGCAACCGCCTTGCGGGTGTAGGTGACGGTGAGGAGTCGCGAGGGCTCGATACCGTCTTCGAGAACGTGGGCTAGGTAGCGGGCGACGAGCAGGCTCGTCTTCCCAGACCCTGCCCCTGCGACCACGACGAGCCTCCCTGTGCGATGTTCGACCGCTTCGCGCTGCGCAGCGGTGAGGTTCAGCCGTTCCCCCCCGCGAACCGGTCGTTCTGTTCGTCCTGCGACCATCGGCAAAGCTCGGTGATCCCGCACGTGCGGCAATGGTCGCCCGGCTGTGGACGGAGCGCCCCTGCACGCATGTTGCCGACCACGCCTCGGAGGTTGGCCGCGGCTGCCTGCAACGACCGATACAGATCGTGGTCGGGCCCGCCTTGTACGCGTTGGCCTGGGCCGCCTCGATAGGTCAAGGACACTTTGGCGTAGGGCTCGATCACCCGCCCCTTGTCTAGATAGTCCATCTCGAAAACGGCCGCATCACCCTTTCGGAACGCAGCCAAGGCGATCACGGCCCGTCGGGCGGCGTCCGCATCCTTGTCCGCGTCGCTCGAACGGGTGTCGAGCTCGCGCGACTTGAAAAGGACCACACGGATGGTGCCGTCCGCCTCCACGATGCTGCCTACCGCACCTTGGAGCCGAACGGACACGTCCTCTGCGATGCGGATCGTCCCTTTGAGTCGCCCTGTCCCGAACTCCGCGCGCCCCTCGACGCCCGTTCTGGGCCATGCGCCGCGCGTACGGCCCTCGTTCCCGAGCCAGGATTCGATCCACCGTCTGCCGACCGCGCGCAAGAGGGCGGACTCGTGCGGCATGGCGCGAGTCGCAAGCTCGCCGATTCGCGCCTCCAGTGCCTCCTTGAGCCGTTCTCGCGCCTCCTCCATGTCCTGGATCGCGACGAGCCCCGCTCGAACCGGGATGTCCAGCAGGACGTGAGAGCCTAGCCGGCCCCGCTGCCGGACGGAGAGTCGGTGCCTGAAGGCGGCGCGGAGCGGGCAGCGGACATAGTCGCCGATCTGGTCAACATCGAGCGCGGAGCTCTCGCCGACCGCGACGGCTTGGTGCGCCTGGTCGGTCATGAGTCTGGGTTCGACCGGGCCCGTCCTTGGGCCTGCGAGGGCTTCTCCTAGCTTGAGGTCGGCTTGGAGGACGGCGGATTCTTCCGGGATTGCGAGGCCCGGTGGCTCCCACTCGGTTCCGCTCAGGGTCCTCATGGCTTCGACCACGTAGACCGACGGCACGAAGTTTCGCTCGCCGTCCCGCTTGGGGCGCGAGAGCACGAGCTTTGACCTTGCCGACCCACAGAGGCGGACGAAGGCATCGCGCTCTGCGCGGGCAGCGTCTTGGCTCGTGAGCAGATAGCATCCTTCGAGCCTGGCCAGCTCCTCACGGTGGGGGTCGAGAAGCACGGGGTCTTGTTTCGCGCCCTTGGGGAAGGAGCCTTCCACACAGCCGAGAGCGACCACGGTCTCGACTGCGCCCACGGCCCACGGCGTGGAGACGACGGGCACCCCTCCCGGTGGCGAGGGGAGCATGACCGTCTCGGCCGCCCAAAGGTCTTCTGCGAGCCGCAAGAACCCGACGAGGTCTAGGTTCGCCTCGCCCGCGATGTCATAGGCGAAGGCGTACTCGGCGATGGAGCGCTGGACGAGGGTCATCGAGCGAAGGTCTCGGCCGCCCTCCACGCCGGGATCGGCAGAGCCAGCGGACGAGAGCAGTTCACCCACCAAAAGGTGGAACTGCGAGTGCCATTCCCGGAGCGTCGCGAGGGCGGGTGCAGCTTCGAGCCAGCCGAAGGCGACTCTGAGCCAGTCGGAGCCGTTGCCCTGGAGCGACCACTCGACCGCGTCCTCCCACTTGGACGGGAGCGAATCGTCCTGCGGGTTGCTGGCCGCGCCCCCGAGGTAGTCCTCGAGAACGACCCTTCCGAGGAAGGAGGGTGATCGGGTTGCCAGGGCTTGGAGGAGCCCGGTGAGGAACTTGACGAGGCCCGAAGAGGCGAGTGGGGCGGGCAGGCTGGCCGAGACGGGAACCGCCAACCGCTTGGAAGCCGATTGGATCAAGGGCCCGTACGTGCCGATCTCGCTCGCAACAAGGGTTGTTTCCTCCGGACTGGCAAACTCGCGCTCCAGCGACAGGCGCAGTGCCCACTCCGCTTCGGCAAGCCGGTCGGGGGCCGCGATCGAGGTCAAATTAGGTCCGCCGGACACGGTCACGCCGCGAAAGAGCGCCTCGTGCCAGGAAGGCCCGAGGCCCGGTTTGGGCTTGACTCGGAGCCGCTCGATCAAAGCTCGCCCCGAGGCGAAGAGCCGGTCACTGCCGGGGATCGCCTCGACGACCACGGTGACGTGCAACCCTTCCGAGGCCATCCACGTCAGGAACGCCTCGTAGACCGGGTGCGGGTCGAGCCCCGCGAGAACGATGAGGTCTTCGCAGGGCCAAGCCTTGGGCGCGCCCTCCGCCATGATCGCCTTCACGATTTCGGCCGCGAAGCCGAGCCCGGCAGCATCGAGCGAGTCACGGACGAGCTCGTCGAGGGTCGCGAGGACCCGGAGCCGGTCGGCTAGCTCCTCCGATGCGCCCTCTGCAGCGTTCCTCAGTCTGGGAGCGTCCAGAGACCAGGACCGCAACTCCGAAAGCACCGAGACCAGGCCGAAGTGCGCGCCTGACATTCGACACGTTCGTTGGAACGGCGTTTCCTCGCCAAGGTGCCTCGATGCAAGGGATACGAGGGCTCGTTGGTGCCCTCGGGTCGGGATCCGTGGGGCGGGAAGGCCGCAGTGCTGGGCCAAGCGGCGCACCCAGTCGCCCCAAGTGAAGATCGAGCCGTCCAAGCCTTCCGTCCAAGCGGCCCGCGCGGCGACGAGCAAGGGGTCGCTCCACGATGTGACCACCGCCCCGCGTGCGACGAGCGTCCGCAAGGCCTCTGCGAGCCCGTGTCCGCCCGGAGGGGCGACGAGCACGCCCAAGCGGGACTGAGGCATAGTCTCAAGGATACTATGGGCAAGTCCGTTGGCCGAGTCTGGACGTCCGGACCCAAGGTCTTCGCGAACCTGCTCCCCATGGTTGCGCCACTGGTCGTGCTCGCCCTGCTCGCGACGACCCTCCCAAAGGACGGTCTGTCGCCGCGGACCCTCGGCCTGATGGCAGCCTTCCCCCTGGTCGGGTGGCTCTCCGTGAACTTTCTGGGGCTGGTGGGCAACCAGGCGGTACGGCGCACGATGGAGACCCGGCTCGACCGTTTCCGGACTCGGAGCCTCGCCGCAAGGATGTTCGTCGGCTTCGCGGGGCCTCGGTATCGGAGCGCGCTCGATCCGCACGAAGAGGTCGGTTGGCTCTTCGTCACCGAAGACAGTCTCGAACTCTTTGGGGATGCGACGACCGTCCAACTGAACCGGAGTGACGTGATCGCCGTGGGTCGCGCTTGGAACGCTCATAGCTGGTTGGGGCTAGGAGGATGGGTGGTTCTCGACGCGTTGATCGAAGGTCAGGCGGTACGGGCCCTGATCGAACCACGCGAGGCCCGAACTCACTGGGGCAACCGAAGCATCGGCCGTCGCTTGCGGCAAGACCTCTCCCTTTGGGTCGTCAACGGCTCGATTCCTAGCGGCCTCACGCGACCGGTGGGTAGCGTGGAGCCGTGACGTTTGCCAGCTTCACGGCGGAGGCCCGAACCCTCATCTTGCTCGAGCTCGACCGCGGGCTCGACCCGAGCCTAGGGAAGTTCGACGGGACCCGTTTGGCCCAGGCTAGAGCCTACGGGAAGCCCCGCCTTGGGGCCATGTTGCCCTCGCCGCACTCCGTCGTCCTCGAGTTCCCCTTTTTCAACGAAGAGGGTGCCGCCATGATGTTCAGCGTGGAACTCGCGACCCCAGAGCGAGTCGTCTACCTTGGTGTGCCCCCGTGGGTCGTGGAGAACGTTTGGCAGGGAACCGTGGACGGATCCTACGTCTTCGAGTCTCAAGCACGCGCCATGCTGGACGAGTTTGCCCAAGGCACGGCCCCTGGCCCAAACGCGGCCATGTTTGGAGCGAGAGCCCCGACCCGGCGTGAGTAGCCGAGGACGTGCGGGTAACTTCAAGGCCTGTATGCGAGCAGTCCTCTCAACTTGGAACGAACCCGGCGAGGTCGCGATCCGAAGCGCAGTGGCTCGTTTGCAGGCGGGCGGTTCGATGTTGGACGCCCTGGAGGCTGGGCTCGTTGCTGCCGAGGACGACCCGCACTTGGTCGCGATCGGCCGAGGCGCCCTTCCCAACAGCGAGGGCGTGATCGAGCTTGATGCGAGCGTGATGGTGGGCTCCGATCTGACCGCCGGTTCCGTGTGCGCCCTGCAAGGAATCCTTCCCGCGATCACGGTGGCGCGCTGGGTCATGGAACGAACTCCGCACGTGATGATCGCCGGACAGCAGGCGAAGCGGTTCGCCGAGCAGCACGGACTCAAGGAACAGTGCTTGGACACCGCGGAGTCGCGGGCAAGGTTCGCCGAGTACCTCGAGAGGCCCGAGGTCAAGGAGAAGTACGTGCACACCGCCCACGACACTGTGACCGTGCTGGGAAACCAGGACGGCAAGGTGACCGCGGCAAGTTCTACCAGCGGCCTGGGGTTCAAGGTTCCGGGCCGGGTAGGTGATTCGCCCATCGTGGGCTCCGGGATCTATGCGGACGACGAGGCCGGCTGCGCGGGGGCCACGGGTTGGGGCGAGCAGCTCTGGAGGGCGTGTGCCTCCTATCGAACCGTTCGGGGGATGGCTTCCGGCATGAGTGCGCAGGAGGCGTGCGACGAGACGGTCCGCTACATGCTCCGCCGGCTTCCCGGCTCGCGCGAGATGGCTTGCGCCGTGATGGCGATCGCCCGAGATGGAAACTTCGGTGCGGCGGTGACCCAAGGTACGTTCCCCTACTGGTCTTGGACCGGTGGCGAGCCCCAGATGCACGAGTGTTCCGCTCTCGAGGCGTAATGGCTTTGCTCATTGGAACGTCGGGCCATGTGGACCATGGCAAGACGTCGTTGATCCGTGCCCTGACCGGGACCGAGACCGACCGCTTGCCCGAAGAGGCGCGGCGCGGGATGACGATTGACATCGGATTCGCGCGGATCGCGCTTCCGGGCTTCCCCGAGGTCTCCATCGTGGACGTGCCGGGCCACGAACGTTTCCTGTCGAACATGCTCGTCGGAGCGTTGGGGGTTGACGTTGCACTCTTGTGCGTGGCCGCGAACGAAGCCGTGATGCCCCAGACTCGCGAGCACCTCCAAATCCTCGATCTCCTTCCCGTCACCCATCTCGTAGTGGCGCTCACGAAGTCCGACCTCGCAGACGAGGATCAAGTCGAGTTTGCGACGCTCGACGTCCATGCCCTCCTCGCCGAAACTCGGTTCGCAGGATCCCCGGTTGTGCCAGTCTCGAGTGCTACAGGGGCAGGCCTGGACGAGCTTCGCGCAGCCTTGGCTCTCGCGGTCGCCCAAGGTGCCATGGTTGCCGAGGGACCGTGGTATCTGCCGGTTGACCGGTGTTTCACCGTGAAGGGGCACGGCCTTGTCGTGACCGGTACCCTGATGCAAGGCAGGGTTGCGGCCGGAACGGAGGCTGTCGTGCAACCCGGTGGAGGGGTGGTCCGAGTGAAATCGGTTCAAGGTCACGGCTCCGTGCGCCCAAGCGCGGAAAGAGGCCAGCGAACTGGGTTGAATCTTGTGGGGCCGGGCGCGAAGGGGATCGAGCGTGGCCAAACTGTGGGCTCGGTGGGCACGGTGCTGGAGAGCACCGTTGTGGACGCGGAGATCCGCTGGCTCCAACGGCCGACCCATGCCCGGCGGGTCAGGGTCTCGATCGGTGCCGACGAGGCGGTCGCCAAAGTGTTCCACCACGACCCGGAACCGAAAGTCTCCCAACTCCGGTTCGAACGTGTCGTGGCCGTAGTTCGCGGGCAGCCCTTGATCGTTCGCGACTTCAGTCCACCCAGGCTCCTGGGGGGCGGGACGGTGCTGGTCCCCATCGCCGAGCCTCGCAAAAAATCGGCACTACCGCCGACGCTTTCTGCAAACGACGGGATCCTTGGTGCGTTGGCCCAACATCCGCAGGGACTGGAAGCAGGGGAGCTCGCGAGAAACCTCGGCACTCTGGCCTCGACGCTGGGCGAAGAATTGCGGAGGCTCGAGGCGGATGGAAAGATCGTTCGGGCAGGCACCCGGTGGCTCACGTTCCAGGGTCTTGAGAACCTCGGAGAGCGCATCGGGCATGCCTTGGCGAACCTGCACGACCGCTTCCCCGAGCGGGCCGCGTTCGACCGGGAGCAGGCCCTGCGCGCCTCGGGTGCCGATCTGCCGAGAAAGGTGCTCGATGCGGTGATCTCGCGGATGGTCAAGACAGGGCATGTCCAGGTTCGTGGTGCGCAAGTCGGATTGACAGGCAGAGGCCCCAGGTTGAACCCACGCCAGCGCGAGATGCTGGATCGGATCGTGGGGGCTCTCGACTCCAGTGGGGCCTCCGTGCCGGATGAGCAGGGCCTTGCCGAGGCCCTCCGAGTGCCGGTACAGACCGTGGCGGAGATGATCAAGGTCGGGATCGCGGCCGGGGAGCTTGTGCGGATCGCCGATGGGATCGTCTACTCGGTGAAAGGGGTGAGCGCCATCGCCGACCGTGCCGCCACGTCCCTTCGTGGCAATGGGTTCGCCGCCTCGGAGTTTCGAGACGCCATCGGCACAAGCCGCCGCTGGGCGATCCCCTTGCTCGAGCACTTCGACGCGACCGGGGTCACCCTTCGCCAAGGCGACCTTCGGGTCTTCCGCTAGGTGGCTTGGAGGAGAGCGTCCTCCAGGGTCGGGGCACGCACGACCACCGAACGAATGTGACCGTAGCCCGAGGTGAGCAGCCTGGCTGCGAGCGCCTGGCCGTCTGCGGCTTGGATATGGAGCTCTCCCGGTAGTACAGTTACTCGCATTGTGAACGGGGCGGCCATGGCTGCGACGGCCGCTGGTTCGTCGGTCTCCACGATTAGTTCGTCCGGTCGCGCCTGGACGATTAGATCCCCCACAGGGCCTGCGAACCGCGGGTCGTCCGCCTTCAAGACGACGACCTTCCCCAAGCGTGCTGCGGTCTCCGCCCGTGAAGTGGAAGCAAACACGGCCTGCCCTAGCTCCAGCACCTCGTCCAGCAGCGTGAAGAACCCTGCGGTCCTCCAAGGCGAGAGCAGGTCGGCCCACCTTCCCAGGAAATGAAGCGGACCGGGCTGCGAAAGCAAGTAAGCAAGGTGGAGTGCCGCCGTTTCCTCCTCGTCGAGGGCACCGACCTCGCGCCCTAGCTCGTCCCACAAGCCCATGGCGCTGAGGGCGCGGGCCGAGGCTACGCCTTCGTGCCGCTTGAAGGCTCCTCCCACCGTGGCGCGAGTGTTCATCCTTCCGGGCTTGAAGGGGGAGGAAGCCTGTGCAGGCTGCTCGACCGACCCTCGTTCGACATCGCCCGCGACCAAGGACTTGTAGAGGCGGTCCACGTCGCTCCGACGGTCGCCCATCAGGGCCCAGCCGTCCCCAGGCATCACGGAAAGGCTCAAGCCACGGGAGTTCTTCCTTGTCGCTGCGCCCTCCAGGCGAAGCAGGGCCCCTGAGCTCATGTCAACTCTTGAAGGCTGCGGTCAACGTGGGTCAAGACTTGGGCGCCGTCCTTGGTAACGAGCACATCGTCCTCGATGCGCACACCACCGAAGCCCTCGATATAGACCCCAGGCTCGATCGTCCAGACTTGGCCCACCTCGATCTTGTCGGTCGAGCGGGTACTCAGACCCCCAGGATCGTGGACTTGGAGCCCGAGCCCGTGTCCGAGGCCGTGCCCGAAGTACTGCGCGAGGCCCTGGTTGGCGAGGAGGTCGCGGGCTACTGCGTCCACCTCCTTGCCCGTCATCCCCGGCCGAATCGCCGCAATCGCCGCCTGCTCTGCCGCGAGCACGGCCTCGTAGACCTCCCGGTGCCGGTCGGAAGCCTTGCCGATCACGAACGTCCTGGTGATGTCGCTGCAATACCCATCGAGCCTGCCGCCCAGATCGAGGGTGACGAAATCGCCGACCTCGAACTTTCGTTCGCCCGGCGTCGCATGGGGCCGGGCGCTGTTGGGCCCGCTCGCGACGATAGGGCTGAAGCCGACCTCGGCCCCGTTTCGGCGGAAGTAGAACTCGATGTCCAAACCGACGTCGTATTCCGTCACGCCCGGCTGAAGCATCCGGCGAGCGTGCGACATGCAAGCATCGGCGAGTCGGCAGGCTTCCTGGATCCGCCTCACATCGTCCTCGGTCTTGACCATGCGCAGGGGCTTCATCAGGTCCTCAGCCGGGACGAGCGTGAGCCCAGGGAACTTCGCCTTCCACTCTGTCCAGGTGGCGACGCTCAAGCTGGTCTCAAACATGACCGAGTTCAAGGCCAGGTTCGCGACCACCTCCGTCATGGTCTCCGTCAGGTTTTTGGGAGCGGCAAAGACGTTCAAGTCGAAGCCTTCGACTTGCTCGGCGGCTTGGATCGCGTACCGGCTGTCCGTCACGAACGCGGCTCGGTTCTGAGTGACCCAGGCTTGGCCGAACGAGCCGGTGAAGCCGCTCACCCACCGCACGTTGTTCATGTCGGTGAGCACCACCGCCGGGCACTCGGTCGTTGAGAGGGCAGCCTGTAAGCGGAGGAGATTGCTCACTGCTCCCCCACGCCGGTACCGGTCACGGCTCGCAGCGCGAGCAAGTATCCCAAGGCGCCAAAGCCCTGGATCGAGCCGATACACACCTCGGAGATCACGCTAGTGTGGCGAAACTCCTCCCTGGCCTTGGTGTTCGTGAGATGGACCTCGATGATCGGGAGCCGGAGGGCTTGGAGGGCGTCGCGCAGTGCGTAGGAGTAGTGCCCCAGAGCTCCAGGATTCACGATCACCGCCTGGGCCCAGGATCTATGCTCATGGAGCGTGTCAATGAGGACACCCTCGTGGTTGGACTGGAGGGTTCGCACGACGAGTCCGAGCCGTTCCGCCTCCTGATGGATGTCCTGGTCAATCTCCGCCAGGTCCTGCTTTCCATAAAGGTCGGGCTCCCGAAAACCTGTGAGGTTTAGATTTGGCCCGTGAAGCACGAGCACCTGGATCGGGTTGAGCGGCACCTACTCGCCCCCGTCCTCAACCAAAAGGTTAGGGATACCGTCCACGATCGGGAACGACCTCCCGCAAAGGTCGCACTTGAGCTCGTCCCGATCCTGGCGCAAGGGCGGCCGAGTCTCGCAGGCGGGGCAAGCGAGGATCTCCAAGAGCGAAGGCTCGATCAACCCGCGACCTCCCGATAAACCTCTAGGGTTCGTTCCGCGCACTTCCTCCAGGAGAAGTCTAGCGCACGTTCCCGTCCTCGCAAGCTCATTGCGCCGAGGATACTCTCATCCTGGGTGACGCGGGAAACTTGCTCCGCCCAATCCTTGGCCTCGAACCCAGTCACCACGAGGGCCGCCCCTCCAGCGATCTCGGGGAGCGAGCCTCCTTGCGAGCACACCACCGGGCATCCGCACGCGAACGCTTCCACCACGGGGAGCCCGAAACCTTCGTGCAGGGAGGGCACGAGGAGGGCGACGGCGCGGGTGTAGAGGGCCGAGAGGACTTGTTCCGAGACGTATCCGACTCGGACCGCCCCATCGTCCGTCCCGGGCTTGGCCCGGCCCGTGAGCACGAGCGGCATCCCAGCGAGGCGGGCGGTCTCGATCGCCAACGATAGGTTCTTGCGCTTCCAGGGTGTCCCGATGGCGAGCAGAAAGCGGTCGGGTACCCGTAGCCCGCCCAGGTCGCCGGGAGGATCGACGCCCGGAGCCGGTGCCAAATGGGTGACGACGAGCTTGCCTCTGGCGGCAGGGACAAACCGCTCGATTTCTTCACGGGAGGTTTCGCTCACCGTGATCGCGCGCGCGCACCGAGCGAGCGAGGAGGGCACGGACCGAGCCAGGATGTACCGATTTTTGGGCTCGAACCACCTCGGCTCGATGAGGAACGAGACATCGTGGACCGTGGTCACCCCGCGCCTTCCCGCCAGCGGGGAGAGAGAGTACTGGGTATGGATCACGTTCGCACCGAGGCGTCGAGCCGCGAGCGGGAACCCGAGCAAGCTCCAGAGACGCGGATTGGAGGAGCCGACCTGAAGCCATCTCGCCCCTGGCACTGAGGGAACGTTCTCCGCAGGAGGGGCGTTGGAAAGGAGCAGCAGATCAACGTCCGCTCGGAGTTCCGCGAAGCCGGAAAGGAGCCCGCGCCAATAGGTGCTGTCCCCGGTGCTCTGGCTGGAGACCAGGCGAGCGTCTAAGGCAACCACGGGCCGCACGGTTCCAGTATTGCCGTTCGGTGCCAGTAGAATGGAGAAACGATGGGAATGAACTCGAAGACCTTACTGACCTCGGCGGGGATCGTCCTGGTGGTCGGTATCGTGGTCGTGAACGCCCTGCAGGCCCCGCCACCCGATGCTGAGGCGCAGGAGCAAGCGACCACGGCGCAGAACGTAGCGGCAAAGCCGCTCTCCATGGCTGAAAAGGCGGAGATGCGCAAGAGCATCAAGGAAGGGATCGCGAAGACCAAGCCGTCCACAGGAAACACGGTGGAAGGAGTTCCCGACATCCCTATCATCGTTCTGCCCACGGTTCAGAACTACGCCCCTCAACCCAACGATTCCTCGATCGCGACGCACTGGTATCGCGAGGAGTCCCACTCCGCCGAGCGGGCAGAAGAGATCGAGAAGGAACGCGACTAAGACCCGAGGTGATCGGGCACCGTGATCGGCCTGCCGCGACCCTCAAAGGACAAGAACGGGCTATGAAACGCCTCCCGGAGCACTTCGGGAGCGAGTACCCGCTCGATTTCGGCGCATGCGACCACGCGGCCGTCCGCGATGAGAAGCGCCCGGTCGGCGAACGAGCCCGCCCAGGCCAGGTCGTGGGTCGCGACCACCACTCCCTTTCCTTCGGATGCGAACTCGCACAGGAGCCTTCCCGCGGTGCACTGGTGGTCAGGGTCGAGGTTTGCGGTCGGCTCGTCCGCCACAAGGAACGCGGCGGCTTGCGCGAAGACCCTGGCGAAGAACACCCGCTGGCGCTCGCCGCCACTCAGGGAGGCTAGGGGCCTCGCGGCGAGGCCCTTCGCATTGACCTTCGCCAGCGCCCCGATTGCGGAGGCGCGGTCTTCTCGCGTGTCAAAGATCCCTTGCGAATAGGCGTATCGGCCCAGACAGACCGTCTCGAGCGCGCTCAAGCCGTGTTCGGTCGGCTCGCTTTGAGGAATACCGGCCACGAGGCGCGCCCGATCCTTGGGCTTGAGCGAGAAGGGCGGCTGGCCCGAGACGAGGGTTGTTCCGGCGATGGGCGGGATGAGCCCGGCGAGCGTGTCCAGCAGTGTGGTCTTGCCACATCCGTTGGGACCGAGCACGGCCACGACCTCGCCAAGGGCGACCTCCAAGTTGATCCCAGAAACGATCGCTCTGCCGTCCCTACCGATGGTGAGATCGTGGGCCTTCACGACCCTTCGCCCCGATGCAGGAAAGCCTGGTACATGCTGGCGTAGAGCCCACCTCGGCGGAGAAGCTCCTCGTGGGAGCCTTGGTCCACCACGCCGCCTTCCGCCAAGACCAGGATCGAGTCCAACCTTGCCGCCGTCGTGAGCCGATGAGCGACGACGAGCGTGGTCCGCCCACGGCTCGAGTCGTCGAACGCCTCCGTGACGGTTCGCTCGCTCGTAGCGTCCAGGTTGCTGGTCGCCTCGTCCAGCACGAGCACCTTGGGCCTGCGCACGAGGGCGCGGGCGATCGCGAGCCTCTGGCCCTCCCCCCCGCTCACCTTCGTCCCCAGCTCGCCAAGCTCCGTATCATAGCCGCTTGACGTGCCTCGGATGAACCCGTCCGCATGAGCGAGCACTGCCGCCTCGGTGAGATCCTCGTGCGTCGCTTCGGGCTTTCCGAGGCGGATGTTCTCCGCGATTGTGCCCGCAAAGAGGAACGTTCGCTGGGGAACGACGCCAAACTGCGACCGGTACCAATCGAGGTCGAGTTCGCGCACCTTCCTTCCGTCAAAGAGGATCTCGCCCGATTCGGGCTCGTGGAACCGGAGGAGGACGTCCACCATGGTGCTCTTCCCGGCACCGCTCGGCCCCACCACGGCGAGCGACGTGCCAGGCGGGAGCACAAAGCTGACATCGTCGAGCGCGAGCGTTCCATCCGGGTATCGGAACGTAACGTTCTTGAACTCGATTTCCCCTCGGGCATCCTGGGGCCGGTCCCCACCGGCGGCGAGCTCCTGGCCGTCGGGTAGGTCGAGCACTTCGGAATGGATACGGTCGGCAGCGGCCTCGACTTGAGCCCAAGTTTGCCGAAGCGAGCCCACGCTACGGAAACCTTGGTTCACGATGTCCAGCGAGTAGACGAACGCTGCGAGATCGGAGACCCTGAGCTGGCCGCGCTGGGCGAGGTATCCGCACAAGAGGACCGTGGCGCCCAGTACCGCCGCCCCCATGAGCTCGACCAAGGGTTTGAGCGTCGCGATCCGTCGGGTCGTGCCCATCTGGCTCTGAAACGTCTTCTCGACGGCCTCCTCGACGACCTCGGCGGCCTTGTCCTCGGCCCCGAACGCTCGGACGACACGAACCCCCGCGATCTGCTCCTGGGTGATCCCGTTCAGGTTGGCGAGGTCGTTCTGGGCCACCGCCTGGGCCGACTTCATCCTCTTCGAGTTCCGCTGGATCACGGCGTTCATGAGCGGGAAGAACGCGAGCGAGACCAACGCGAGCTGCCACTGCATCCAAAACGCGGCCGCAATGCCCGCGCAGATCTTGAGCGGACCGTCAATCATGTCGCGGATGCTCGATGTCGCGCTCTGGAACACGGTCACGTCGTTCGTGAGCACGCTCTGGATCGCGCCGCTCCTCCGCTCGCCGAAATAGGTGAGCGGTAGCCGCTGGAGCTTACGGAAGAGCTTCTTTCGGAGGTCGGCGGTGAGCCGCTGGGCCGCTTCACCCAGGAGCAGCCCCTGGCCCCGCACCAGGAAGTACCGAGCGACATAGATCGCGACCACCCCCGCCGAAGCCAGGGTGAGCGTGCGCAGGTCTTTGTCCTCGATCGCGTTGATCGTGGCCTGGATCAGCTTGGCCGTCGCTCCGAGCAGGAGGGCGGCACCGCCCGAGCACGCGAGGCCGGCCACGACCAGCCTTCTTTGGCTGGCGAGCGCGGTTGCGATCCTGGGGTCAATCCGGAAGAGGCCCTTCACGGGGCCCGCAGTGTATCAGGAGAGGGGGGACACCCTTTCGGGAGTCCCCCTTGCTCGCGTTCTCTAGGGAACCGCGATCACGACGGCCTGATCGAGACTCAACGTCCAGAGCGCGGTCGCGGTCGGCCCTATGGCGCGGTAGGTGACCCGGTACCGGATCGTGCCGGTCGCGGGAGTGAAGTACCGAGACGGGTCAGGGACCGCCACGTCGGTGACGGTCTCGCTCGTCGTCGCCACTCGGGTGTCGAGTGTTTCCCATTCTTGGTCCAAGAGGTCGAAGGCCTCGACTCTCTGCTCCAGGTTCGCGGTGCTCGCAAGGCTCCGGACGAAGATCCGTGCGCTGGCAGGCGGGGAGGCGAGCGAGTTCGCAGTCATCTCAACGTTCACTGGAGCCTCTTGGGCGTTCAGGGTCAGTCCTCGGCGCACGACGAGACGGTCGTCGTCGTTGCGGTTGAGCGAAGCCCGGTTTCCAGCGAGTGCCTCGCCACGGATCACCGAGGCCGATGCGGGCCAGATCACAGGGTCATAGATCACGTTCGTATAGATCTCGGCCTGGCTCGTGATCGTGGAGAGATAGACGGGGTAGACATAGCGGCCCCCAAAGCCGATGCCTTGATAGTCGCCCATGAACGACGTGCTGGAGTTCCGACCGTCGAGTCGAGCGTTGAAGGACTGCGGGGTCAACCGGAACTTCGACCAATTGCTCCCGCCATCGTCGCTATAGGCGTAGTACTGGTCGAGGAACCCGTCCGCGGAGCCGTCGTTCTGAACCGTGTTCTGGGTGTCGAAGTAAAGGAGCTGCAACCGCCCTCGATCGTCCACTTCGAGCCAAGGGAAGAACTGGTCGCCGACGGTGTTCAGGGCCCGGAACGGCATGCGCATCGGGGTCGTCCAGGTCACCCCTTCATTCACGGACTTGACAAAGTAGAGGTCAACGTTCCGGTTCCCGCCGATGATGTTCGTCGTGTCGAAGTAGACGACGTAAAGGTGCCCCGAGGCCGGGTCCACCGCCATGGTGTGGATCGGCGGAACGCGATAGGACCCAGGGAACCGGATGTTGTTGAACTCGGTGCTCCAAACGTCCATCCGGGTCGCGATGCGGATGGGAGCGCCGAAGGTCGAGCCGCCGTCGAGGCTTCGCCGGAGCATGACTCCGTTGCTGAAGTCCCAATAGGTGACGTAGAGTTGCCCTTGCGGTCCGACGCGGGGCAGGAACCCGATCCCGCTCCCCAGCGAGACCGGGGAGGTCCACGTCGCGCCCAGGTTGTCGCTGCGGATCGAGCCTTGGTTGTAGGTGATGTACATCCTGGTGCTGTTCGGGTTGCCGGGCTGGGGGCCTGCGGCCATCCATCCCTTGTCCACGGAGCCGCTGATTCGGGCCATCACGCTGGGTTGGAAGGTGTTCGAGCCGACGTTCTTCCGGGCGACGTAGATGCCGCCGTTGCCGCCGAAGGCCATCCCACCGGCCCAGAGCGTTCCCGTCCGCGGGTCGTGACAGGCCATCGGGTCTCCTTCGACCGTCGTTTGGTTCGCGACCGGTGGCCTTACGATGACGTTCGCCCAGCTCGACCCAAAGTCGCTGCTCACGGCAAACCCGGACTTGATCGTGCCGTCGGTCCGATAGTCGTTCCAGCCGCCGACGATCTCGGACCCGTCCGAGGTCACCGCAGAGGCGCTCGTCTCGTTGCTGGAGTTCGAGAGCGCGTCGTTTCCGATACGCACCTGTGGGCCGACGACAGGGTCTTGGGCAAAGAGTATCGCGGCCAGGGAGATCACGATCCAGAAGGCCGTGCGCCTCACGGTCGGCCCTCCGTTTGAGAGGTGAGCAGGGCTTCGAACTGGGGAGGCACCGATTGTCCCAGCGCCTTCGCCTTGGCCAAGTGTCGCCTCGCGGACGGGGCATCTCCATCGAAATACGCTACGGTGGCGAGACGAGCCTCCACATCCCGGAACCGCGGGGATGCGGCGGCGACCTGGGCCCACTCCTCTCTCGCACCCGCATAGTCTCCTGCCATCTGCCTCAGTTCGCCGAGCTTGAATCGGGCACTGAGGCGGGATGGCTCGAACTTCAGGGCGGAGCGGAGCGCGACTTCGGCGAGATCGGTCTTGACGTCGGTCATCGCGGCTTGGGCGAAGCCTTCATAGGCTTCCGCTGAGCCGGGGGCGGCGCGAAGGGCCTTGCCGTACGCCTCGCAACAGACGAACCAACTGTTCTCCACGAGGGAGGCTCGCGCCTGGGCGAGGAGCGCCTGAGCCTGGGCGGGGGTGGCCTGGATGGGCCGGACTACAAGGAGGAGGCCACCGCGGACTTCGAGCCCGGCCATCGCTCGTGCTGTCCTCTCTTGGCTCAGCGCGTGCTTGGCATCGAGAGCGGGGACCGCCGAAGCGGCAGAACCGTTGGGGACGGCGATTTCGGCGACGGGCTGGGAGCAACCGCAAACGAGCATCACTGCCGTGGCGGTCACAAAGTACAAAGATCGTGACATAGGGCTAACCCGAGTGGATTATATGCACGATCCATGCGATTTTCGCCGCGAAGTTTCTCTGAGGGGCTATTGCTTTCCGAGGCTCTCGCCCAGGATCTGGCCGGTCGCGGCGTCCACGTCCACGACGTGGTGCCCGAACCGGACCCGCCACGCGAGGCGCAGACGGACGACCTCCTCGGTCGGCGGGTAGGCGAGCCCGTACTGGCTCCGGGGCTTGGTATAGATCTTCTCCGGCGGTTTCTTCGGGTCGTATTGGCACCGTTCACCGAGGACGCGCATGGTGGCGTAAGCGGAGAGCGCGACTGCCTGGGCCTCGACCTCGGAGAGCCTCGACTCGCGGTTCTCGAACGCGAAAGTCGTGAAGCCTGTGAATGACACGAGCTTCCCTGTCTCCGGATCCATGCCTATTGACGTCGAAACTGATCGCACAGGGACGCCGTCTTCTAGGAGGCTGCCATAGGCATAAATCGCGGTGCGGTGCTTCCCCCCTTCCGGCGCGAACTGGACTTCCCCAACCATCGGGACGACGGGGGCAGTGAGGGCGAGGAGCATCGTGGAGGCATCGGCCCGAGCGTCCTCTGCGGAGCGATAGCGGAACTGGGAGGAATGTCGGCCACCTGGAAGGGACCAGAAGTACTCGAGGTCAGAATATTCTACGACTCGGCCACTCGTGGGCTCGATCTCTACCAAAACTCGATCTTCGAAGCTCACTTCCCAACGTCGAGGACGGAACTTGGTCTCGCGGAGCTCCATCGTTGCTTGCAGAGGGATGCCTTGGCGACCATGAGCGGTGAGAAAACGTGAGGCCTCAGCGTATATGGCCTCGTCGGGCACGTCGCCTGGCTTGCGCAAACCGCCGTCCGAGAAGATCGTAAACTGGGCGACGGCGAGACGAGGCAAGCCCACTGCGAACCCGAGCACTAGGGCCGAGAGCAAGGCGTGTGCCCTCACCATTCCGCCTCCTTGCGCACGACCGCGTCGCGCATCGCCTGGGTGGCGATCGGCCCCGGCCAGTAGACGCCGATGAGCCTGGTTTTCTCGTCACCAGCAATGCGAACCTCCGACTTCTCAAGCGCGTCTGCCCCTTCGAAATCACCATTCGCGTTGTACGCCTCGATTAGGTCGTCCACCGCCTTTGCCACAGTTTGCTTGGACTGGAGCGCGGACCAGAACGCATTGGCGTACCACATGCTCAGTTCTGCGCTCACCTCAACGTTGAACGAGACGATGGCCCGGTCTACCGGAGGCGGGTTCGAGGGGTAGAGGAGCGCCTCCGGGGTCTGGCTCAGGCCCACGTTGCAATCGTCGAGAAGCCCGATGTTCATGGGCGGGACGCCGTTCCCTACAGCCGCCGACCGCTTCGCGAGGAACTCGGAAGTGGACATCCACGAGCCGTCGTCGGCCTGGATGTCGCCGTCTGTCTGGCCGTGGCTGCCGAGGTGGATCGCCGTCCCCATCGTCTGCAACTTGCTCAGAAAGAGCGCCTTGGTCCATCCGTCGGCATAGTGGTACTCGCTCGTGTCGTGCTTGGCGGCCTCAAGGGCGATATCGGCGGCGATGATTCCGGACTGGAGGGCGAATTGCGTGATCTCGTAGAGCAGGCCTTCGTTCTGCACGTTGCGACCGACCTCTTGCGAAGTGGTCCATACGTCGTTGCTGTCCTTGGCCCTCATGTAGATCTTGACCTCGTCGTCGTTCTCGAACTCTGTGCTCGCAAAACGGACTGCGAATCCTCGTTGCGGGACGACCCCTGGCCCGTTCACGTGGGACCATGACGCGGCCTTGATCAGCTTCGTGCCCTGCTTGAGGTAGATCTCAACCTCACGAAGTTGTGTGCCCTCGGCGCGGGCGAGCCCCGAAGCAGGGCAGTTCGTTCCGCTGAAGATGTCTGGGAGCTGGTAGCCTGGGGCAGGGATGTCGAACACGACCCCTGCCCACGCCCCAGTTGGAATCACCGCCGCCAGGCATGCAAGGCAACGCATGGGAGTTGACCTATACCCAGATCCTCTGCGCGACGTCAATCAAACGGTTGAATCCTAGTAAAAATGCGGGGGACTCGCGGCACAGAGCAGGAATCGTGAAATCGAGTCTCGCCCGCCCACACGGTTGTGCCGACGCGAGATGTCGTGCGAAGCATCAAATGGGCGCACAACCTGCAATGGCAGCGAGAGCATCGTACACCAAATGGTCGACAATGAGCGGTTGACGGGAGCTTTCCTGAGTCACCCTAGCCTCATCTACAAATCCGTCTCGCTCGGCGGTCAACCAGGGTGTCCTAACAGGAACGCACCCATGCACCGTCCGGTCGCCGCATCTACGTAAACGAATAGATTCTGCCAATGGCCTGGGCTCCCGCTCGCCTCGTAGAACAAGTATCGCCAGCATAGCCGAGCCTCCAAAGGTTGCTTGGTTCGGATGGCCATCTCGTTCCCAGGATGGTCGCCCGGCCATGAGAACCCTCTATGCGCATCGGATCGAAGGTCTGTGACGATCAACCCAAACTCGCGAAGTGCGACGTTCGATGCGGTCAAACGAGCACTGGCTTCGCCTACGGAATCGGCTCGGCTTGTAATCTCAACGTCCATTGGCGTACGCTCGAAATAGATCAGCCGCCCGCCGATGGTGTCAATTACCAGTTCAGCCTCACCGCCTCCCAAGAGCGGGCCCTCTGGCTCGATCCTTTCGTAGACTGCCCGTGCACCTCCACACAGATCCTGCACGTACCGGCCGAGCTCGCCTGCGGCGCTTCCCTCGGCGGCAAACTGGAAAGAGGTTCGCCTGCACACCCTTTCGGGCATAAGGCGGCTCAACAGTTCGTCCATTCTCGCGGCACTCTCCGCCTCGTTCAAGTGTCTGTGCCCGGATCGGCTTCCGCGTTCCTCCTTGCGCTCCTTAAGAAGTCTCCCATTGGAGTATCGTTGAACCCGCAAGTTGGCATCGTAGACCTTCAGGTCCAACTCGTGCTGAGTGTCTGGATGGAAGAGGTGAATGCCATGATCCCGACCGCATCGCCATGATTCGCGCTTGCCAGCGTCGGCCCCTAAGCAACTCAAGAAAGAAGCGGCGACTGCAAACTCTTCCGGAGTCGGGGTCTCCTCGAAGCGTAGTGGCATCGAGGGGGCCACGGTCAGCGCAGCTATCGTCAGAACCGAAATGGTCACGGCTGCCCCTCGCTGAGGGTTCGGTGCCATGGCTTTACGCCCGGGTACGGAAGTTTAGGGTCAATGTCATCGAATCCCGTGTAGACAAATCGCAACCGAGTAGTGTGATCGCCGAACAGTCGCGGGGTAGGGGTGAATGGCAGATTGTTGTATTTTTCCCGGTGCCATGCGTCCGTGTCTTGAAGCGCATAGGTTCTCGCCCGCTGAGCCACGGACCCTTCGCTAATGTAAGACCAAAACTTGCCCGCGAAGACAGGCATTGCGACGTTCGGCACTGTGCTGTCCCACCCCATCTCTGCCTGGTTCTCGATCTGCTCTGGCATGTACTTGTTCCTCTCGGGGTAGCAGAAACCCTTAAGGTACTCGTCAGCGGTCTCCAGCAGCGCCGTGTTGCACGAGTCTACCCACGCGAACGCGATCGGCGGGTTGCCTGTGGGGTTGAAGGGTGGGAGCTGCTGGGGTTCCAGGTTTGTGCCGACAGCCGTCTCGCGCACGGGCTTTACCTCGTTGCTCGAGCCTGGCGCGACCAGCGAGTAGACCGGCATCCCGGGCGGCACCTCGTTCGCTCCGGCGGTGCCGTCGCTAAAGTACGACTTGCCCGGCTGGATGAAGTGGCCGTGGCTCGCGACGTAGAACACGGTGCACCCGGCGATGTCGCCCAGGCACTGGGACGCCGTCCAGTTCGGCGCCGAGACCTCCGCTTGGTTGACGTAGCCCATTTTCTCGAGTGCGTCCATCGTTGGCGTGAGCGAGTCACCGGTCGCGACGAAGTGGCTCAGGATGTAGCCGGCAGCCTTGTTCTTGATCGGAATGGTGACCTCGGTGTTCTGCTCCGGCTGGCCCACCTCCTTGGCCTCGAGGCGGACGACGCAAGTTGTCATCTCCTTGCCCCAATGGGTCGAGTCGAACATCACGTGGGCGCGCCAGCCCGATGGCAGTTCGCCCTGCTGTGGATCGAAGGCCTTGCCGTACACGGGAAAGCCGTTCAGCTTGATCTCGAAGCTTTCGATGCCGTCCGAGGTCCCGCTGACCCAGGCGCGCGCACTGATCCGGGCGTTCGTGGAGGAGAAGTAGAGCGGCAACGGCCCGTCGCTCGGGATCACGAGGTGGAGGTCAGCCTGCGAGAGGCAGGCGACAAGCGCGAGAAGCACGGATGCGCCGATGCGCCGATGCGCCGATGCGCCGATGCGCCGAGTAAAGCGTGCGCCATGCCCTAGAGCGTACACCCTAGTTTCTGCCCTTGTCAAGTCCTCCCGAAAATGATGCGAGACCCAGAATCTAGAACTCCGCGTCGCCCGGCGTTCGGTGGAAGGGCACTACGTCGCGGATGTTCCTCATGCCGGTCAGGTACATCACCAGCCGCTCGAAGCCGAGCCCGAACCCGCCGTGGGGCACGCTGCCGTACCGCCGCAGGTCGAGGTATCACCAATACGGCTCCTTGGGCATCCCGAGCTCGTCGAGCCGCCCTTCGAGCCGGTCGAGCCGCTCCTCGCGCTGGCTCCCGCCGATCAGCTCGCCGATCCGTGGCACCAGCACGTCCATGGCGCGGACCGTCTTGCCGTCGGCAATAACAAGCTTGATCCAGTCCATGCGGACGGTACTGGCTTGCGGTGAGATGTGTTGAATCAGTCCAAAGCACTCACGCTTGCTCGACGTTTCCAATACAAGAATCCGACTACAGCACTCACGCAGATCGCAATCGCGGCCAAGAACCGCACTGAGTTCGACTTGTCCCGTTCAGGGGCAAGCCGGAGATGCTCCCTTTCTATGGCTGTGAGCTGTCCTTTGCCTAGCCTGGGATCCGCTGACTTGTTCGGGTTCTGCTTCGCTAGGTCAGACCGTACGAGCCTTCCGTCTTCTGCATCTATCGCAATGCTGAACCCTCTGTAGCCGAATGTCCAGCAGACACGTGCCGTTCGGCTCCGCTCCAAGTCGGCACCCAGTTCGCTTGTGTTGGCGTGGGCACCTGCTGGAGGGTACACAATCATTCTTGCAGAGTTTCGGCAGACATCGTCTCCTGGCCATCTTGAAGTCCATCCATAGCGCTCGAAGTGAGGAGCCTCCGCGTTCCACGCAGTGCGCAAATGAGCGATCGCCTCGTCCAGTGGCAATGTAGCTTGCGGAGGCACGAATCGGTAGATATCCGCAATGGCGGCAAACAGGAGCCGACCCCGAACCGCGTCCAACTTGACCGTTCCTTCGTTTACCGATCCCTCATAGCCTGGGGCTGGCTCCGCTAGTCTAAGTTCGACGACGGGTGCGAAAGGATCGCTTCTCCCATCTGGGCCTTGCGATATATAGCCGATAATGTTGAACTTCGCAAAGCTAGGCGACAGAGCGTGAACGAATTGTTCGGCAAGCGCACGTGCCGCTGCCTCGTCGGTCACGGTTCGTTCGCCCTGCGGATTCAAGTCAGCCTCCGAAAGGTAGTCCGCAAAGGAAGTAATCGCTCCGTCGCTCGCACGAACAGTCATTGAGCATTCGCCACTTCGACCCTCGATCCACCAGACGTCATAGCCGCTCAGCGCGTACTCTTCGCGGCGTACCGTGAGCTCTACAGAATCCAAGTAAGGCGCGATCGACAGAATCAGATCCCGTCCACGTCGAAACGCCTCGCGTTCAGAGTCGACATGCTGTGCTAGGCCGAAGTTGGCAAGCAGGATGTAGACAAGGACTCCGACGCATCGCATCATCGATACCAACCTGTAGAGACCGAAAGGTCGTTTCCTGTGTACACACTTCGAATCCGCGTATGCTTATCACCAAGGATTGGACAATCTTGAGAGTACAGGACTCTACGCCAAGGAGGTCCGGCCACAGCACTGATGTTGACTACGCGTGGGTGACCGTTTGCTTGCGCCTGGATCAGTTCGGTTCGAGTCTTGTTCACCGTCTTACCAGCGGCGAGTCGAGTCCAAACGTGCCACGCAGCGTTTTGCGTAAGCCCTACGCTGGTGAATCCGTTCCAAGTCCATACAGCTTGGTTCCGCATGTACTCGTCGTTCCAATAGTACGGGACTAGCATAGTCTCAAACGGGCCATGCCCAGGTTGGCCCGGAAACTCGAAACAGCCGACTCCTGACTCGCAGAAGTCGGCCATTGCAAAGTGAATGGGTGGGCGCCCCAGATTGAAGGGTGGGAACCCCAGCACCCCACCATTCCAGAAGTAGCGGAAGTTCTCGTAAGATTGCGACTGCCCTCCTGCAGCGACATAGTCTTGCGAATTGGTGCCGCTGTCGAAGGCTGGAGCCTCATGGATCGTGCCTCCGACACCGTGCGCAGTCACATGATAGATTCCAGCGTACTCCAACTCTTGGAAGACCGTGACATGGTTCCAAAAGAAGCTCTGGTCCTTGTCACTCGAGTACGTACTGCCAGCCATGGCGGCCTCTACTTCGGCGGCGCCGTTACCTCCAGGCAAGGCCGTGATTCTTCCGTCGTTGAAGGCGAACAGCTTGTTGTCCACCTGACGCTCCTCCTCCTTGTGGAGATAGTTGCCAAACGTGTCCTCGGCTTCAATCCTGACCTTGACGAGGGTGTAGTCTGTGAAGAAAGTCGAGTCAAAGAATCCTAGGAGCGACAACGTGACGAGTGCGGGCTCTCCAGGCACGTGCTGGTATTGTTTGATCGTCGTTAGAAGGCCCAAGGAAGGGCCGACTTTCAGCGTCGCCCAAACGATCAAATTAGATTGCCCGTTATATGGATTTTGGCACGATGCTGCTCCCGAGGCCTTGTTGAATGTGCCTGAAAAGTATAAGGGCATGTCGTTGCCTGGAACTGGCACCCAGGCTCCCGCGCCCGAGACTTGTGCGTTAGCCGGGAGACAAACGAACGACGCAACAATGAATGCGACGATGCGCCGATGCGCCGATGCGCCGATGCGCCGAGTAATGCGGGCGCCATGCTCAAAAGCGTACACCGAAGGTTCTGCCGGTGTCAAGCCCTGTTGCGCGCGATACTCGACCCCGACCTCTAGAACTCCGCGTCGCCGGGCGGACGGTGAAAGTGCACCGCGAGAGGATGTGTCTATCCGGGCGGGCGCTCCGGCTTCAGCCACCACGTGTTCAGGACTTCGCCAGTCTGGGCGTCCACGTCCACGAAGAGGTCTTGGACCATGCGGCCGTTCGAGACGGAAAGCACCTTGACCCGCCAATCCGGTTGCTCGTCGCAGGCCCTACGGAGGCGGTCGCCAGGTGCTGGAAGACCGATTCGTGACACTGAGCATCTCGAGCACATGGCCGGTCTTTGCGTCGAGCCAGACGTGTACCTTCCAGGGTGGGTCGGTGGGCAGTTGCGGCATAGCCGGATTGACGAACGCGCCTTCCCACGCTACGACCGAGGGCGGGCCGATTTCCCAGCCCCAACTGTGCATCGCGGAGATGTGCGGCTTGCGGACGGGCCGTAGCCGAAAGATCACCGGCTTCATCCGAGTCCGCTCCCACGGCCCGTCGCCGTAGACTTGAACGAGCTTCAATCGCATCGAGGTTTCAGCGTCAGCTTCTTCAATGGTTACAGTCGTGTCTTCGGGGGGCCGCGAGAGCCCGGTGAGCGTGAACCGGAGCAGCCGCTCTCCTTCTGGGTCGAACGTCGCATGGCGCCACTCCGTGCCTGGGTACTCGATCCCGCGCCAGACCGGACGGAAGCTAACGTTGAGCGCCATGGATCCGCTTCCCACAGTCGTCTTCCCGAAGACGGCGGTCATATCCTTGTAGCCTAAGAAGGCGAACGCCCGGACGACTTTCGCCTGGGCTCTCGCGATCGCCTGCTCGCTGACCTCTTCCTTCATACTACGGGAGCAGTGCCGGTCGTCCTCGAGCATGAATGCGGAGACTCGGGCGTCGCCTACACGTACGTAGGCATATCCGTCCGGGTATGAAACGCGATAGCGGCTCGTGTCCTCATCCAGAGCGACCTCCGCGACGGGCTTCAACTCATCCCCAACGTTTGCTCCGAGTGAGCCTAGTATTGCGAACTCGCGGAACGCGTCTGCTATCGCGATCGCCTGCTGCTCGCTCGTCACCCGTTGCTGAGGGGCAGAGCTCACGAGAAGCGCTATTGCCGTTGCCAGTACCATGCAGTCCTCCTTGCTTCGTCCCACTCGCTAGCCGACATGTAGACGCCAGCGAGTCGCATAAAATCGTCTCCGACAACCGTCATCGGCAACGGTTCGTCATCGAAGGTAACCGGAGTGAACTTGTCGTTGGCGTCATCAACTGCTTCTAAGATCGTTCGGTATCGCGGGGCCGCAAGGCTGTTTGGCCCCTGACCCATCAAAGTCAGCACCCAACGCAAGTGGTCGGCGACCGTGGCTCCCTCGTAGTCTTCGTGGAGCACATGGCTGAAGACAACCCCGTTGAACCCGGCGAGTGCCCGGTTCGGGACCGGCCCGTCGTCCCATGCCCCGAACGAGGCGGCCCAGTCTTCGCCGTTGGAGCAACAGAGGCATGCGTAGAGCAGGGTCAGATTGATCTGCGGTATGCCCGTCGCCCGTGCTGCGTATCCTGCCGCCTCAGCGATGGAGATTCGGTCGTCGCCGTTCGCTGGATTCCCGTCGTCGTAGCTGCTACGGAACAGGGCCGCCTCTCCATGGGTGAAGAGCACGTTCACGGTGGACTCGTCCAGTTGCTCGGCAAGTTCGGACTCCTGCTGCTCGTTGTCGGCGATGCTCGTTGGCCACTGGAGCTGGTGGTTCAGGGAGTTATGCGAAAGCAGCTGCTGGGCGTAGTTCGTGCCTTCGGTCGAGACCCGGCTGTACTCGAAGCCGGTTGGGTCGGGGTCGAACTCGTACCCGCCGTTGACGACGATCTCGTGCGTAGCGAGCCGTTGGACGGTGTTGTAGGCATCCACCAGCACCGGGTGTTCGATGGTTTTGGCGAACCACTGCTGGTCGCTTGCCCGTTTGAGGCTGACGTAGGCCTTGACCCTCAACTCGATGTCGGTGCCGTGGGCGAACTTGGTCGAGGCGAACCGGACTCGGGCGGTCTCGCTCGTTGTGTTGCCCAGCATGTTCTTGACGAGCGTCCCGGTCGTGACGTTGCCGCTGCCGATGGAGAACTCGATCTTGTCCAGCCGGGCCGCGTCGTAGGTCTGGGCGCCGTTCCAGTTCGCGTCCGGCCCCCCGCCGCCGGTGAAGCGGACGTTGACGTTCGTCCCGCTCACCTTGACGTGGCCCGCAGGCTCCTCGTCAGGAAGGGGAGGGTCAGGGGCTTCAAGCTGGATCTCGGCGTACACCTGGAAGTTGTCCTCTTGCCGCCACTCGCGCCAATACGGGTCAACCTGGGCGCACGCCCAAGCCGAGACGAACGCGACTAGCGCCGAAGCGCCGAAGCACCGAAGCGCCGTTTAGACGATGCTTCATGGGGCGAGTCTACCGGCACTCGCTTCTCCGTGTCAATGCCTTTCAGCTTCCCCAGGCCGGCGGCGCCTCTAGCCGGACTGAAGCCCGGTTGCCAGAAACGGGTTGGAGCCCACCGTACGGAGTGCGCGGTGCTCGCTGCGCTTTTCGGCGGCTCGGGCAAGAACAAGAGGCGCCGGCTCCCGCAGGGCCAGGGCGAGGGTCCGCCCTGGCAGCCTGCGGCTACGGGCTGGCACATCGCCTACGCGACCAACGCCCAGATTCCTAAGGCAGGCCCAAACCCGCCCGCCGGGGCCGCTCAAAACTCCGCGTCGCCCGGCGTGCGGTGGAAGGGGACCACGTCGCGGATGTTCTTCATGCCGGTCAGGTACATCACCAGCCGCTCGAAGCCGAGCCCGAAGCCCGCGTGGGGCGCGCTGCCGTACCGCCGTAGGTCGAGGTACCACCAGTACGGCTCCTTGGGCATGCCGAGCTCGTCGAGCCGGGCTTCGAGCCGGTCGAGCCTCTCCTCGCGCTGGCTGCCGCCGATCAGCTCGCCAATGCGGGGCACCAGCACGTCCATGGCGCGGACCGTCTTCCCGTCGTCGTTCTGGCGCATGTAGAACGCCTTGATCTCGCGCGGGTAGTCGGTGAGGATGACGGGCCGGCCCACCTTCTTCTCGGTCAGCCATCGCTCGTGCTCGCTTTGGAGGTCGCTGCCCCAAGCGACTGGAAACTCCCACGCCTCGCCGCTCCCCTCCAAAAGGTGGACAGCCTCGGTGTAGGTCATCCGCTCGAACGGAGAATCCACCACATGGTGGAGCGTGTCGAGAAGGGTCTGCTCGATCCTTTGGTTGAAGAACTCGAGGTCGGCCGGGCAGGCTTCCAGCACTTCTCCGATCACCGTCCGAACGAATTCCTCGGCGAGGTTCATGTTCCCCTCGATGTCGCAGAACGCCTGTTCGGGCTCGACCATCCAGAACTCGGCCAGGTGACGGGGCGTGTTCGAGTTCTCGGCCCGGAACGTGGGCCCGAAGGTGTACACGTTGGTCAGTCCATGCGCCAGCGTCTCGACGTTGAGCTGTCCGCTGACGGTGAGGTACGCCGGCTTGCCGAAGAAGTCCTCGGCGGGGTCGGGCTCGGCGAGCCGGTACTTGCCGTCTTGCAGGTGCGGGTCGAGCGCGGTGGTCACGGCGAACATCTGCCCCGCGCCCTCGCAATCGCTCGCGGTGATGACCGGGGTGTTCACCCAGACGAACCCCCGCTCTTGGAAGAACCGGTGTACGGCCCAGGCGGCGCGGTTGCGCACCCGGTTCACGGCGCCGAAGGTGTTGCCGCGGGCGCGCAGGTGGGCGATCTCGCGGAGGAACTCCATGCTCGCGCCCTTCTTTTGGAGCGGGTATGCGGCCGGGTCGGCCGGGCCGTAGACCGTGAGCGAGTCGGCGAGGAGCTCGATGCTCTGCCCGCCTCCTTGCGACTCGACGAGCTGCCCGCCGAAGCGGACGCAGGCGCCGTTGGTCACGCCCTCGAAACCCTGCGCGTCTAGGGTGCC
This sequence comes from Fimbriimonadaceae bacterium, assembly GCA_020847855.1. GTDB lineage: Bacteria > Armatimonadota > Fimbriimonadia > Fimbriimonadales > Fimbriimonadaceae > JADLBH01. Next base: position 223,536 of record JADLBH010000037.1, on the reverse strand, counting down.
CGCTGGCACGACGACCTGGAGGTCGGCAAAGCAGGATCCGTCGTTGAGCTGGACGAACGAAACGCCCTTGCTGTCGCGCCGGGTCTTCACCCAGCCGTACGCCTCGGCGCCCGCGCGGGGGCCGGAGGCGAGGAGGTCGCGCAGATACTCGCGCCGGTAGTCCATCTGGGCGGGAGTCTACCGGGGGCCAGCGAGCCTCCCGGGCTGTCTCCCGGAGCGTGGCAGCTCGCTGCCGCTAAGGAGTGCGGCAGCTTGCCGGCGCTATGGAGTAGCCGGCTTGCCGGCAGGGCAGACGGGGCGCGGGCGTCCCCGCCCGCATTCCGGATCGTCAGGCGTCTCGCCTGACTGTCCGGGTCCGGGCATTGGGGCGTACCTCTCGCCGGACGGAAGTCCGGTTTTCAGAGGCGGACTGAAGTCCGCCCTCTGGGCGCTAACGGGGCGCGGTCGTCCCTAGCCGAGAGACGGAGGGCGGGCGTCTCCGCCCGCATCCCGGATCGTCAGGCGTCTCGCCTGACCGTCCGGGCACTGGGGCGTGTATCCCGCCTGACTGTAGTCCGGTTTCCAGAGGCGGACTCAATCCCGCCCTCCGATTAGGCTGGCTCGATCACTACCGCGGTGCCATAGGCGAGGATCTCGGCCACGCCCGGCGCCATCTCGTTCGCGTCGTAGCGCATTGCGATCACCGCGTTCGCTCCCAGTTCCGCAGCGTGGCTCACCATGATCTGGTACGCCTCCATCCTCGCGGTCTCCGCGAGCTCGGTATAGATCGTGATGTTTCCTCCGACCAGGGTTTGGAGCGACGCTCCGAGGTTGCCGACGACCGACCGCGATCGGACTGTGATGCCACGGACCACCCCCAAATATTGCTTGACCTTGTAACCCTGGAACTCGTTGGCGGTCGTGACCCATTGATGGATCGGGGTTTGGGATTGCGCGTGCGCCATGTCCTTGATTGTGCCCTACTTGCGCGACCCTTGCATCGCGAACTTGTGGACGATATCTTCGTACCCGCCGGCTTCGTGCCAACGCTCCAACTCCCGGGTCCGGTGTACGGGCATCGGGTGGGTCGTCTGAAGGCCGTAAGTGAGGAAGACGAGCATCTTCCCCAGGTTGTCCAGGCCGGTCATGTCTTGGTACGTGCGCGATTGTTCGAGGAACGCGTCCACGCTCGCCTCGTCGCGCAAGCGGTGCCCGCCACCGCACAAGACGAGGTTCGTCGCAGCACTGGTTCGAAAATCCTGGGTACACAGCATCCCTGCCCGGTCCGCGGTGAGCTCGGCCTGGCGCGACCACTCCATGAAGGCGGCAGCGAGTGCGAGCGAGAAGGCGTCGCCCAGCCCGAAGGTGCGCCTGCCCAGGGCCTCCATGAGGGGAATGAGCACGTTGCCGATCGAGTGATAGAGCACGTGCCCCGCCTGAATGTGGCCGAGCTCGTGCCCGATCAAATGGTAGAGCTGCTCGTCGTCGAGGGAGTCAATCAAGGAGCTCCGGACGACGAGGTACGGCCTTTCCAGGCCCCCGGCAAAGGCGTTGGGAAACGGGTTCGTCGTGACGTAAAGTTCCGGCTCTGGCATGTCGAGCACGGCGCAGCACTCTTGCAGGACCTTGTGGAGCGACCCGAACTGGCGAGGGCCGCATCGAACGGACATCGCCATGTTCCAGCAGTACATCCACCGGTCGTAGCCGAGCTCGTGAAACTTGTGCACCACCTTGGGGAGCAAGGGGACGCGCTCCAGCGCGGAAGTGGCCTTGGCGTCGGTTTCCGCGCGATAGTCGTCGGCGCAGATTCCTGGGAAGCGCTTCCTTTTCTTAGGCACGATGAGGGTACGAGGGGCCAAACCCAGGGTTGCGCTGGTTAGGCAGCCTTGCTCAGTTCGGCAAAGATTTCGGCATAAGCCTGGAAGCCGTTCCTAACGTCCTCTTCGATCTTGGCCAGGTCGTCCAGGCCCAGCCCGATCCGTCCGAGTGCCTCTGGGTCGAAGCTGTAAAGTCCGACGTCAATCCCTCTGGCGAGATCGAGCCGCTCCATGAGCCAGTGTGCTATATGGACGCAGTCCACGAGTTCGGGAGCAATCTCCGCCTCTCGGGGGGAGTGGTGGTATCGGATCGCGGAGACGATCTCTTGGGGAAGGTTCCACAGGTCGCCCAGCCTGCCGCCGACCTGGCAGTGGTCGAAGCCAAGGATCTTGCGCTCCGCCTGATCGAAGGTGAGGTGCGCACGGCGCGCAAACTCCGCCATGACGGTGACCTTGTCCTCGAGGCGAATGCTCAGCGCGACCTTGCCGATGGCATGGAGAAGGCCCGCGGTGAGGGCGGTGTCGGGAGCGACCCGTCGCGAGGCTTTGGCCACGAACTGTGCGGCGAGGCCAGTCCCGAAGGAAAGGGTCCAGAGCTCCCTTGGGCCGAGGGCGTAGCCTTTGAGAGGGCGGTTCATCCATGGAAATGTCGAAGCGACGAGGCACAGGTTCCTGACGCACCGCATGCCGAGCACCACGACCGCCTCTTGGAGCGAGCCGACCTTGCGCGACAGCCCGTAGTAGGCGCTGTTCGAGAGGCGCAAGACGCGGGCGCTCAGCGCCTGGTCGCGCGAGATGGCCAGCGCGACCGAGTGCGCCGAGCTCGTCGCAGACTCGGCCTCGCGCATGACCTGGATCGCCGCTGCAGGTAGCGACGGTAGATCTGGTGTTCGCGAGACGATCTCGTCCAATGACGGCTTGTAGTTCATGCACGAGCCCCCCGAGAAGGATGTTTTCCACATTTGGTGGCGGAACCTTGGGTGAAACTCGGCCCGTTTTCCTACTTTCTCTCGGTCACCCGTAAAAATACTTGACTTGCCGAGAATCCCGCGGCTATCATCGGCAGTCCTTTCGCCCGCAACGCCGGGCGGCAAGGGGCGACGAAGCCTCGAGGGACGAAGCGACATGAGGGTACGGCGCTGCTCCTCTCCAGCCGTACCCTACTTTTTCCCCTAGCTCGGCCTCACTCGTGTACACTTGCCACCGATGGCCGACTCTGACTGGGCTCCGGTACGGGAAGCGCTGGCGACGGCGCTCGCCAGGGGTTTCCGCACCGTCGAGTTGAAGAGCGGCGATTGTAAGTTCAAGGCGGTTCTTGGGGCCTTCCCGTCACCCGCCGTGCCGAGCGAAGAGGCAGAACGCAGCCTGGACTGGACGGTTCCCGTGACCTCGAGTGCGGTCGGTTACTTCCGGGAGCGCGGTGAGCCGCTGGTCTCGGGCCGGGTCGTGAAGGAAGGGGAGGTATTGGGCGAGGTCGTCGCCCTCGGTCTTGCGAACGAGATCGCGAGCCCAGGCAGCGGGATCGTGGAGTCGGTCTTGGTCGGAGCGGGCGACGTGGTGGACTTCGGGCGAGTGATCGCCAGGATCAAGCCGCAATGAAGCGCCTTGGTCGCGGGCTCGTCGGTGTTCTCGCTTCCGTCGTGATCCTTGTCGGGCTCGCTGTCGTTTTTTCCGTGGGCAGTGGAATCTTCGGCGAGAAGGTGCCCGAGCGCAAGGACAAGCAGGGAGAGACGCTGGTGGGACGCTCGATCCTTCGTGCCAAGGACACGAAGTGCATCAGCAACCTCGGACAGGTACGGCAGGCCATCGAGACGAACAAGGACCCTGTGGACGACGTGAACCCCGCCGACTTGGGTTCGATCGGTCTCAGTCCGGACTTCCTCAAGTGCCCGATCGGCAAAGAGCCTTACACCTACGACCCTTCGACCGGCAAGGTGAGTTGCCCGCACCCCGGGCACGAGGAGTATTGATGTTCACGAAGGTACTAGTCGCCAATCGAGGGGAGATCGCTTGCCGAGTGATGCGGGCGTGTCGGGAACTGGGGGTCAAGAGCGTCGCCGTCTACAGCCAGGCAGACGAGGGAAGCCGGCACGTCTCGATGGCGGACGAGAAGGTGTGCATCGGGCACGGAACCAATACGGAGAGCTATCTCAACCTGGCGAACGTGCTCATGGCGGCCGAGGTGACCGGGGCCGAGGCGATCCATCCGGGCTTTGGTTATTTCAGCGAGAGCGCGGACTTTGCCGACGCGGTCCGCTCCCTCGGGCTCAAGTTTATCGGCCCTTCGCCGGAATCCATCCGGGCCATGGGGGACAAGGCACTCGCCAAGGCAGCTGCAACGGGCGCGAACGTACCCGTGGTGGGTGGGTCGGACGGTGCGGTGCCCAACGTGGACAAAGCATTGGAGGCGGCGGCCAAGATCGGCTATCCGGTCCTTCTCAAGGCGGTTGCGGGTGGGGGTGGCCGTGGGATTCGCGCCGTCGAGGACGCCGAGGAGCTCAAGCGCGCCTTCGAGATCGCCCAAGCCGAGGCGCTGGCGAGCTTTGGGAGCGATGCCCTTCTCGTGGAAAAGCGGATCGTGCGGCCAAGGCACATCGAGGTTCAAGTGCTCGGTGACGAGCAGGGCAAGCTCCTCCACCTCTACGAGCGCGAGTGCTCGGTGCAGAACCTGCGGCATCAGAAGATCATTGAGGAGGCACCCGGCAATCGCCTCACCGAGGAAGCCCGAAGGGAGATCTGTGAGGCGGCCGTCCGCGCTGCCGCCAGCGTTGGCTATTACAACGCAGGCACGGTGGAGTTCCTTTACGCGGAGACCGGGGATTTCTACTTCTTGGAGATGAACACAAGGATCCAGGTCGAGCATCCCGTCACGGAGGAAGTGACCGGAATGGACCTCGTGCAGTGGCAGATCAGAATCGCCTCGGGGGAGAGCCTGCCGTTCGAGCAAGCCGATGTTCGCCTTCAGGGCCACGCGATCGAGGCCAGGATCACGGCGCAAGACCCGGAGAACGACTTCGCGCCGAGCACGGGCGTGATCACAGTCTGGCAGCCGCCTGGCTTCCGCGGCGTGAGGCTGGACACTCACGTCTCTTCGGGTTTCGTCGTCAGCCCCTATTACGATCCGATGATCGCAAAACTGATCGTGCGCGGCGAGGATCGGGCCGATGCGGTCCGCAGGCTTGCCGTTGCCCTGGAGGAGTTCCGCATCGAAGGGATCGCCACGAACGTTCCGTTCCTTCGTCGGCTCGTCGCCCATCCCGACTTCCAGGCCGGTGCCGTGCATACCGGCTTCGTGCCCAGCTTCCTCCAAGAGTCGCTCGTTGAAGCCTAACCATCGCGCCCTGGCGATGCGGAGGAAGGTTCGCGAAGCGGTTCTTCGCGCCCTCTATTCCTATGAGACCGGGGGCGAGCCTTCCCTGCCGGAAGGGCTCCCCTCCGCGGCACGGGAGCGGTACTTGGCAGAGGTAGCCTCGGTCCAAGGCGATCCCGAACTCTGGGACGAGCGGTACGGCCCTCACTTGGCGGTGGGTTGGAGCATCGAGCGCGTGGGCTTGATCGAGCGGCTCCTCCTGCGAATGGCTTGCTGGGAGCTTTGGGAGGCACCGGACGTCCCCGAAAGAGTCACATTGAGCGAGCACGTCGCCTTGGCCCGGAAATATGTGGACGGTGCGGGTGCCACCTTCGTCCACGGTGTCCTGGGGAGCGTTTTGGCGAGTTCGCCCAAGTCGGGGGTCGGTGAGATCTCAACCGCGGACGAGGGATGGTTCGACCCGTCCGTCACGTCCGAAGAACCGAAAGACGAGGGCGAGCGCGGGCTCGGCTGGACTCTGAAGCAGGAATGAGCATCGGTCTTTTCGAGCCGACCGGCGGAGAAGGGATGCCCTTGGCGGCAAGGATGCGACCGCGCTCGCTCGCGGAATATGTCGGCCAGGCCCGACTGCTTGCAGAGGGGCTCCCTTTGCGCACGGCCATCGAGGCTGGCACGTTGGGCTCGGTCGTGATGTGGGCTCCGCCCGGATGTGGCAAGACGACCCTGGCGAGGATCGTCGCTGAGTCCTGCGGGGCCGCGTTCGAGGCGCGCTCTGCGGTGACTTGCGGTGTGGCTGAGATTCGAAAGCTCGGCGAGGCGGCCCGCGAGCGGTTGGGGATGACCGGACAGCGCACGGTTCTTCTGCTCGACGAGATCCATCACTTCAACCGAAGCCAGCAAGACTCGCTCCTGGGTTATCTGGAGGACGGCGTCCTGACCCTCGTCGGGGCCACGACCGAGAACCCGTACGTCGCGCTGAACGGTGCCCTGCTCTCGAGGGTGCGCGTGCTCCCGATGAAGCCGCTTGGCGCCGAAGACTGCGAGCAGATCGTGAGGAGGGCCTTGGAGGACACAGAGCGCGGATTGGGATCACGAGGTCACTCGATCTCGGGGGACGCCCTCCACCATTTGGTTCGAGCGGCAGGGGGCGATGCACGGGTGCTACTCACGTCGCTAGAGGCGGCGGCGAGCGCGGCACGCTCAGGGGAAGAGATCGGGATCGAGGAGGTGGAACTCGCCCTCACGGCTCGCGTCGTCCGTTACGACCGCCAAGGAGACCAGCACTACGACACCATCTCTGCGTTCATCAAGAGCGTCCGCGGCTCCGATGCCGACGCCGCCTTGCACTATCTGGCCCGGATGATCCACGCGGGCGAGGACCCTCGGTTCATCGCCCGTCGGCTCGTGATCCTGGCGAGCGAGGACATCGGGAACGCGGACCCCATGGGGCTCGTCGTCGCTACGAACGCGCTCCTGGCCACGGAGAGGATCGGGATGCCCGAGGCGCGGATCGTGCTCGGGCAAGCGACCTGCTATCTCGCCGAGGCGCCCAAGAGCAATCGGGCATACCTCGCCATCGAAAGGGCATTGGAGGATGCGGAGAAGGGAGCACTGCCGCCCATACCCCTGCACCTGCGCAACGCCCCCAACGAAGAGCTCCGAAACCTCGGGCATGGAGCCGGGTACCTCTACCCTCACGACGACGAGCGGGGATGGGTGGACCAGGCGTATCTTCCCGAGGGCGACCTGGCAACCCCGTACTATGAGCCCTCAGACCGTGGGCACGAGGCAAAGATGCGCTCGCGTCGCAAGGCGCGGGACTGAGGCCGGGAGTCTGCCGCCCGGTATCATCAGTGGCATGGCGATCAAGGTAGGCGATTCGGTCCGTGTGCTCAAGCGGCCCCTCACGGAGCAGGACAGCACCGTCCACACGTTCTTTCAGCACATGCAAGGGCTGACCGGGGTGGTCGAGAACGTGTACACGAAGGACGAGGTCGCGATCAAGATTGACCTTGAGTGCCTGCCCGCGATCCAAGCCGGGGTTCACAAGGCTGCTACGGTGCGGATGCGCGAGAAGTTCGCCGACTCCGTGGGCGAGGAGGGCCGCAAGGGCCTCGAGAAACACGAGTTGGATTTCGTGCCGCACTACATGCTCCTCGTTCGCGAGGCTGACCTAGAGAAGCTCTGAGGCCGGGCCGACGACTGGCCGCATGCCAGAATCAGCCAATATGGCAGGCCACAGCAAGTGGAAGAACATCCGGCTCCGCAAGGGGAAGCAGGACGCAATCCGGGGCAAGCTCTTCACCAAGCTCGCCCGGGAGATCATTGTCGCGGCGCGCTTGGGCGGAGGCGATCCGGCGGGCAACGCCAGGCTTCGCCTCGCAATTGAAAAGGCGAAGGAGAACTCGCTCCCCAAGGACAACATTGACCGGGCAATCGCCAAAGGATCCGGCGGCGGCGAAGGCTCGAACTACGAGGAGATCGTCTATGAAGGAGTGGGACCAGGGGGCACGGCGTTCATGGTCGAGGTGTACACGGACAACAAGAACCGAACGGTGGGCGAGCTTCGTCACGCCTTCAGCAAGAACGGCGGGAACCTTGCCGAAAACGGGGCCGTTGCATGGCAGTTCAAGCAGGTCGGGCAGATCATGGTCTCGCGGGGGGATGCGGATGAGGAGTCCTTGACCCTGACCGCGCTGGACGCCGGAGCCGAGGACGTTACGGCGGACGACGATTGGTACACCGTCCACACCGCGGTACCCGAGCTCCACGCCTGCAACGATGCTCTCAACGCGGCCGGGCTCAAGACCCACGACGTGGGCTTGACGAGGGTCGCGACCAACGAGGCCAAGCCCGCCATGGACGACTTTCCCAAGATCCTGCGGCTCGTGGACGCCTTGGAAGACCTCGACGACGTCAAGGAAACGTACATCAACGTCGAGATTCCCGACGACATCGCCGAACAGGCGTAGACGGCGAGCACGACGATGGCAGTTCGGAGCCGTGTTCCGCGCGCTGTGCTGGCGCTCTTGGTGGTGAACTTGGTGGGAGCCCTGGCGGCCTCCATTGACCCTGCCGTCTCCTCCGAGCTCGGGTTCGACCCGTCTGCTCCGAGCGTCGTTTCGGCGACTGCGAGCTTGATTCTGCACGCGAACCTGGCCCACCTGTTGGGAAACCTCGTGTTCTTGGCCGCGGTCGGTCCGGCGGTGGAGTTTGCGAGCAGTTCTTGGCGCTTGGTCTCCCTCTACTTGCTGGGCGGTTTCGCTGGGGTGGCCGCCCATTTCGTGGTGGCGAGGGCCACCGGGGATCACAGTGTCCTCTTGGGGGCGAGCGCCGGGATCGCCGCAATCGCCGGGTTTGCGGCTCTTCGGTATGCCCGAGTTCGGGTCCCGCTCGCGCCAGGGCTCGCGGTTCAGGTCGCGTGGATCGCAATGGCCTGGGTCGCCCTCCAGGCCCTGGGCGGCTCGCTTGCCTTTGGCAGGTTTGGGGGGACCTCCTACGTCGGGCACTTGACCGGGTTCCTGGTCGGATTGGCGACTGCGTTCCTGACCCGGGCACCGGGCGAAGAGTCACGGGAGTTCGGGCACTCGGTCTTGGACGTAATGAACCATCGCGGGCCCGGTGCCGTCCTGGCCGCGACCCAACGGCACCTGGAGGACCATCCGGGCGACGTCAAAGGCCTCTGGGCCAAGGCCGAGGCGCTGGAGACGCTCGGCGAGGCCGACGAACGGGTGCGCACGATCGCAGAGATCGCCGGAAAGGGCCAGGGCGAGGACGCGGTTCGGGCGGCTCGGATTCTGGCGAGCGAGGGCCGGGCCGCCGTCTTACCCTCCATCCTCAGGATCAGGCTCGCCCAGCAGGCAGAGCACGCAGGGACGGCATCGGCGATCCTGAAGAGCGTGACCGAAGGTGAGGTGGACGACCCGCAAAGGCCCGAGGCTCTCCTCGCCCTCGCGGAGGTCCAAGAGGGATCGGAACGCGAAGCGACCCTGAGAACCCTCCAGACCGAGTTCGCGCTCCACGGAGCGACCGAGGTAGCTCGCAAGCGGGGACTCCTTCCTTGACCCTCAAGCAGCGCTGGAGGAACGTCCGGCCCAGAATCTTAGGCCCCCTCGTCTTCTGGATCGCACGCCTGATCGGCATGACGCTCAAGATCGAGACGCGAGGCTATGAGGAAGCGGGCGACCTGCCTGGGGGCAAGGTGTTCGCGGGCTGGCACGGCACCACGTTCCCCGCCGCGATCCTGTTCCAAGGGAAGGGCGTCTTCACCATCGTCAGCCTCAGCAAGGACGGCCAGATGCAGGATCGTATCTTTCGGGGGTTTGGCTTCCGGACGATTCGCGGCAGCACAGGGCGCGGTGGGGTCCACGTGCTCAAGGAGAGCATCCGCCTGCTCCGTAACGGGGAGACCATGGCCTTCACGCCCGACGGCCCGAGGGGCCCGAGCGGGATCGTCCAACCGGGAATCCTGCACATGGCCCAGCGAAGCCGGGCATGGATCGTGCCCACGGGGGTCGGAGCCGACCGCGCTTGGCGTGCGCCTTCCTGGGATCGGTACCTCGTCCCCAAGCCGTTCGCCCGTTGCGTGATGATCTTCGGGACCGGTATCCAGGTGCCGGAGAAGTGCGACGACGCTGGGTTCGAGGCCGTACGGCAACACGTGGAACAAGAGCTACACCGGCTCCAGTCCGAGGCTGAGGGCTACTACGAGTCTAGTTCTCGCCCAAGTTGAGTGTGCTTTCCCGAAGCGGCACGATCCTAAGCCGCTCGATCCGACGGCCATCCGTGCCGTCTACGACGAACTGAAAGTCCCCATCGTCCACGACGTCGCCTTGTTTGGGCTGTCGGCCGAACAGTCCGAACACATAGCCGCCGATCGTGTCGAACTCTTCGCTCTCGAAGCCGGTTCCTGCGACCTCGTTCAAATCGTACAGGTTCGTCTTCCCTTCCGCGAGGAACCCACCGTCAATCTTGACGACCTCGGGCTGTTCGTCGTCGTACTCGTCCATGATCTCTCCGACCACCTCTTCGACGATGTCTTCGACGGTCACGATCCCGGAGGTGGCGCCGTACTCGTCCTGCACGACCACGATCTGGACCTTCTTCTGCCGCATCTCCTGGAGCAGTGCGTGGAGGTCCTTGTTCTCGGGTACGAAATGGGCAGGGCGGAGGATGTCCGCAAGCTGACACTGCTCGCCATGGTGGAGCACGCGGAGCAGGTCCTTGGCATGGACGATTCCCACGATGTGGTCGTCGGTGCCCGAGTACACCGGGATCCTCGAGTGGCCCGATTCCTCCACGATCCTCGCGACGTCCGACAGCGCGGTACCCACCGGTACTCCGTCAATGTCCACGCGAGGGGTCATTACCTCCCTCGCAACGGTGTCCCCGAACTCGAAGACGGAATGGAGCATGTCTCGCTCCTCGTCCGCGATCCCGTGGACCTCGCCTGCCTCAGTGAGAATGGCCTTGATCTGCTCCTCGACCTTGTTGGAGACGTTGAGCGTCGCTCCTGCCCCGAACCGTTTCGTCACCAATCCCCCGAGTTGTAGTGCGAAGAGCACGAAAGGCTGGCTGATGGCGGCCGATGCCCGGATGAACCCCTCCAAACGTTCCACCGTGCGAAGCGGGCTGCTCGCGGCGAGGGACTTGGGCACGACCCTGCCGAGGATCAAGTGGAACGCTCCTACTGGCAGTGAGACGATGACGGCGGCCGCGAGCAACGCTGGCAAGCCTGAGTCAACGCCCCAAGCCTGTACCGTCCCTCGAAGCGCGTCGGCCGGTGGGAGGCAAAGCAGCATGGTGAGCACCAGCGAGGCGTGCCCGCCAAGCTCGCAAGCGGACGCGTAGTTCTGCCTGCGCTCCCACAAATCTCGAATACGAGGCTCCTGGATCCGTTCCACCTCGGCCTCGCGCAAGAGGCTGAGAGCCGTCTCGCCGGCCGTGAACGCAGCGGAGATTGCGAACGCACCCACCAGCCCCAGCACGGAGCCGAGCAGGGTGGACGGATCCATCCGGGCCTGGGCGACGATCATCGAACCGAGGATCACCGAAGGGAAGACGAAGGCCAAACCCAGCACCAGGGCGGAGGTGGCACCTCGAAGGTTGCGGTGGTAGGAACGACTACGGCTACTGTCCCCAGGTTCGCTGCTCATAGGTGGCGGGCTGCACGACCATTGTACTGCATCGGTCAGTTCGCTGAGATTCCAAAGAGCAGGACAGCGATGATTGCCCCCACCGTTGCCCCCAGGCTCAGCTCGAAAATACTGTGGAACTTTGCCTCCCAACGACTCTGGGCGATCACGGCGGCGAGAAGGATCGCAATGGCTCCCACGACCGCGTTGTCGGTGAGGAAAACGACCACGGTCGCGAGAAAGAACCCGAGCGCGGCGTGCCCGCTCACAAGCCCGCCCTGGAAGACCTGGCCGTGCTTGCCGAGCCCCTTGCCGATCACCACGATCACAGTGCAGAGGAAGACGCCTGCGATCAATCGCAACGGAACCGATGCTCCAATGCTCTCGGAGGTGAGGGCGATCCTGATCCGCTCCCATTGGTCGTCTCCCACCGCGATCATGAGCCCGACGATGATCGCCATCACCGTGGTGATGAGCACGGCACCGGCAGCGATGTCCTTGGCGAACTTGGCGAGCGGGTGGAAGTTTGGGCTGACGAGGTCCACGGTCGCCTCGATCGCACTGTTGAACATCTCGGCCACGAGCACGAACGTGACCATGAACATGAGGACGAGGATCTCTCGAAGGCGCAGGTTCAGGATCAGGGCCCCCAGGACGGTCACCAAGGTCACGTACAGGTGGATCCGCATGTGCCGCTGGGTGCGGAAGGTGTGGACGATCCCGGTGAAGGCGACTCGAAACGGGGCGATCGGGTCCCGACGCGGCACGGTGCTAGTTTGCCCCAGGATGCGCGAGAGATTCCCAGTGTGTTTGCTCAGGGACGCCGAGCTCGGCGAGGGCCTCGTTGGCCAGGCGGATCATTTTCTCCCTGCCTTCCTCGGTCTCGTCCTCGAAGCCGCACAGGTGCAGCGTGCCGTGGGCTGCGAGGAACATGGCTTCCTGGGTCGGTTCGAGCCCTCGGGCCTTGGCGCCTTCCAACGCATGCTCGATGGATACGGCGACCTCTCCTAGAGGCGCACCCGCGAAGTCTGGGCCGGGGAAGCTGAGGACGTCGGTCGGACCTGCGACGCCGCGGGTTCGAAGGTTCAGATCCGCGATCTCGTCGCTCGTGAGAAGGGCGACCTCGACGCTGCCCGGCCCAGGGGCGTACCGAGACAGCACACAACGAACGGCGGCCTCGACGCCGTTGGCGTCCAAGGGGCAAGGATCCGGTGCGCTTACGTGGACGACGGGGCTAATTTCGAGTCCCGCGCCGACGAGCCTGACGTCGCCGCTTCTCGCTCGGTTTCTCGTAGTGGGCGTGCTCCTTGAGGTCGCGCAAAAGGCCGCTCTGTTGCAGCTTCAAGTTGAAGCGCTTGAGGGCAGAGTCAATGGACTCGTTGGGTTGCACGCTAACGTAAATCAAGGTCGGCTCCGAGCCACGACTATACCTGGACGGTCACGAGCCTGGCGCCAGGTCCCGCCTGCACCCTCTCGAACCCGCCGAGCGTCCTGAAGCACGGGAGCCCTCCCGGTACAATCCCACTATAAACCAAGGGTCGGCGAGCACGAGCGACCCACTCCAGGACGAACCCATGGCAAAGCCCGACTCCATTGACGTAACGCCTTCGGCCGAACTTGACGGCGAAACGTTGGCCAAGAGGGTGGACGGAACCTACACGGCCGCGGACATCCAGGTTCTCGAAGGGCTCGAGGCCGTGCGTCGCCGCCCTGGGATGTACGTGGGCGACAATGGCCGCAAGGGCCTTCACCAGATGTTCCGTGAGGTGCTGGACAACGGGGTGGACGAGGCCTTGGCAGGGCATTGCGACCTGATCACAACGACCCTGCACGCGGACGGGTCGGTGAGCCTCGAGGACAATGGTCGCGGAATCCCGGTGGACCTTCACGAAAAGGAGGGGGTGAGCGCGCTTCAAGTCATCATGACCAAGCTCCACGCGGGAGGGAAGTTCGGCGGTGGCGGCTATAAGGTCTCAGGCGGGCTCCACGGCGTGGGCGTGAGCTGCACGAACGCCCTGAGCGAATGGATGGTGACCACCGTCAAGCGAGGCGGGAAGACCTACCGCCAAAGGTACGAGAAAGGGATACCGGTCACCGAGGTCGAAGAGGTGGGGAAGTCGAAGGGGACGGGGACGCACCAACAATGGATGCCCGACCCCGAGGTCCTCACGGAGACGAGCTACGACCACCACGTGATCGCAAACCGTCTCCGCGAAGTGGCGTATCTGAACCCGAACCTCACCTTGGTGTTGGTGGACGAACGGAACCCGGACAACAACGAGACCTTCCACTTCGAGCGGGGGATCGTCCAGCTCGTGGAGGACATGAACGAGGCGTACGACCCGATCCACAAGCCCATCGCGTTCCACCGGGTTCGAGAAGGCATGGAGGTCGAGGTGGCGATGCAGTACACGAACTCGTACCAGACGACGCTCCTGGCCTATTCCAACAATATCCATCAACCAGATGGTGGAACCCACGTCTCCGGCTTCTACCAGGCCTTGACCAGGGTGTTGAACCAGTATGCGAGGAAGATGAACTTCCTCAAGGAGAAGGACAGGAACTTCACGAACGACGACGTGAGCGAGGGCGTGGCGGGAGCGATCGCCCTCAAGCTCGAAAACCCCAGCTACAACTCCCAGGACAAGGTCAAGCTCGTCACGCCCGAGGTCCAGGGGCTGACGAACTCGCTGGTCGGCGACGGCCTCACGACCTACCTTGAGGAGAACCCACAGGTCGCAAAACGGATCGTGGACAAGTCCATCATCGCGCAACAAGCCCGCGAGGCGGCGCGAAAGGCGGCGGAGGCCGTGAAGCGGTCGAACGCGATGGACAGCTTTGGCCTGCCTGGGAAGCTTTCGGACTGCGTGAGCAGGGATGCCGAGATTTGCGAAATCTTCCTGGTCGAGGGTGATTCGGCGGGAGGTTCAGCGAAGGGCGCCCGGGATCGAGTCACGCAGGCGGTCCTCCCGTTGCGGGGCAAGATCCTGAACGTCGAGCGCGCCCGGCTGGACAAGGCCCTCGACAACGAGGAGATCAAGTCCCTCATCGCAGCCTTGGGGGTCGGCATTGACGTCCGCACAGCCCGAGTGGACGAGGGCGAGGTGCCCATGGACGAGGAGAAGAACGGCCATAGCGAGAACTTCGACATCACGAAGCTGCGCTACAACAAGGTCATCATCATGACGGATGCCGACGTGGATGGCGAGCACATCCGCACCCTGCTCCTCACCTTCTTCTACCGCTACCTCAAGCCGCTGATCGCCCACGGTCACCTTTACCTCGCGCAACCGCCGCTCTACGTCATCAAGGTTGGTAGCAGCGAGCGCTACTACGCCTCCAGCGAGAAGGAACGGGACGAGATCGTTTCTGGGCTCAAGAAGAAGAGGCACTCCGTGCTTCGCTTCAAAGGGCTCGGCGAGATGAACGCCGACGAGTTGGAGGAGACGACCATGCGACCACAGACGCGCAAGCTGGTGAAGGTCGAATACGACCCGCAGATGGACGTGGAGGTCGAGCGGATGTTCAGTCGCTTGATGGGGGAGAAGGTCGAACCACGACGAGAGTTCATTGAGCGGCACGCCCGCGAGGTGACGAACGTGGACTGGCACTACTAGCGCCGGAATGGTCCCTCACGAGCACCTCACCTTCCCCATTCGGTCGGATCGGCTCTCGATGAGCGTCGCCGTGAGCAGGCGGGTCGCATCGGAGCGATCTCCGTTCCAACAGATTGACATTGTGGACACCGATGCCCTGGGCAGGATCCTCCTGCTCGATGGGCACATCCAGCTCGCGACCCTCGACGAGGCCGCGTACCACGAGCAATTGGTCCAGGTGCCTGTGCTCAACCTCCCGACGGTAAGGACTGCGCTTGTCGTCGGAGGCGGGGATGGCGGTGTGCTTCGGGAACTGGTCAAGCACGACCGGCTCGAATGGATTGACATCGTGGAGATTGACGAAGCGGTCGTCCGATTGTGTCAGGAGCACTTGCCCGATGTGAGCGCAGGGGCCTACGATGACCCCCGCGTCCACCTAATGGTGGAAGACGCCTTTGCCTTCGTTCGGGACGCCCGTCGCACGTACGACCTAGTCGTGGTGGACAGCACCGACGTCTATGAGGGCGAGGAAGGGGAACTGAGCGAGGCGTTGTTCACCGACGCCTTCTACCAAGACGTGCGCCGCGTTCTCTCGCCCGAAGGGATCGTCGTCACACAGGCGGACAACCCGGTCTTCTGTCCATACTCCGTTCGAGAGGTGACGGAGTTGCTGGGCCGCGTATTCCCCAAGGTGGGTCAATACTGGGGCCCGGTGCCGTCGTTCGGGGGCTTCTCTGCTTTTTGCTGGGCGAGTGTGGAAGGCGGGATCTCGCCCCGATGGCCTGGTGCCGAGGTCGCGTTTCGGGCCTTGTCGGCCACGCTCTACGAGGCAGGACAGACCGCACTGACCCTCTGACGCTCCTCTATGGGCGGTAAGTTAGGGAACATGCTCGATCCTCGTGTTACCCGGCTCGCCGAGCTTCTCTGCGACCATTCGACTCGCCTCGATGCTTCAGACACGGTGCTCGTCCACGCCTCGGACGTGCCCAACGTGGCGGTCGCTGAGGTCGTCCGCGTCGCTCGCTCGCGCGGTGCCCGAGTCGCCGTCCGCCTGGAGAGCGAAGTTGTGAGGCACGCGCTCATGCTCGCGATGGACGAGGCCAACGCGGCCTTGATCGCCACGAACGAAGCCTTCGAGATGGACAATATGACGGCGTATATCTCGTTGCGCGGCAGCAACAACGTGTTCATGGCGAGCGATATCCCCGACCAGGTGATGTCGGTTTGGCAACGGGTGTACGCCACTCCCGTGGTCTTCGAGCGGCGGGTGCCGAACACGAAGTGGGTCGGATTGCGCTGGCCCACCTCGAGCATGGCCCAGCAGGCGAGCTTGTCCACCGCCGCCTTCGAGGACTTCTACTTCCGGGTCACGACGATGGACTATGCCCGGATGGAAGAGGCCGCAAAGCCATTGAAGGATCTCATGGATAGGACGGACCGGGTCGAGCTCAAGGGCCCTGGCCTCGACCTCAGCTTCAGTATCCAAGGGATCGGTGCGGTGAGTTGCCACGGTCGGCGGAACATCCCAGACGGCGAGTGTTTTTCGTGCCCGGTGAAGGACTCGGTGAACGGGGAGATCGCGTTCAACACCGTGAGTCTGTACCAGGGGCAGGAGTTCAGCGGGATCCGCTACGTCTTGAAGGACGGGAGGATCGTCGAGGCGACTGCGGGCGAAAAGACCGAGAAGCTCAACGAGATCCTGGACACCGACGAAGGGTCCAGGTTCATCGGCGAGTGGAGCCTGGGCTACAACCCCCACATTCTGCATCCGATGAAGGACACGCTCTTCGACGAGAAGATCGCTGGGAGCTTTCATTTCACGCCGGGCAACGCTTACCCACCCCCCGGCGGCAACGGAAACAAGAGCGCGATCCACTGGGACACCGTGATGATCCAGCGACCGGAATATGGGGGAGGCGAGGTCTGGTTCGATGGTCGCTTGGTTCGCAAGGACGGCCTTTTCGTGCTCCCTGAGCTCGAGGGCCTGAACCCGGACCGCCTCGGGACGGCCTAAACAAATCCGGGCCTTCTTCCGATACCCCGATGGGGGGAACCCGCACGACTGTGCGGGCGAGCGAAGAGGTGACCTTGGGGAGCATCGGTGTAGACGAGTGCGGGAAGAGCGACTACTTCGGCCCGCTGGTGGTGGCGGCCTGCCACCTTTTGCCGGATGAGATCGAGCGACTAGGCGAGTTGCCTGAGAGCGGGAAGATCCCCGTCGAGGCGTGCTTGGAACTGGATGCGAAGATCCGCAAGTCGAGCCGGCACGCGATCGTGAGCATCCCTCCTGAGAAGTACAACCAGCTTGCGAAGAAACTGGGCTCGGTCTCGAAGATGATGACCTGGGCGAACTCGCACGCCCTCTCCGCCCTCTGCGAAAAGACCGATTGCCCCAATGTTTTCGGCATCGAGCTCGGGAACAAGGAGGCGGTGCGGCTCCTCTTGGCGGGCCAGGGCTTCGAGGTGACGATCGAGGACGGTGAACGGGTCCGGTCGCAAGCGTCCTATGCTGCCGCGGGCATCCTCGCCAGGGCCGAGTTCGTGCGGCACTCCAGGAAGCTCCAGGGCCCACACGGAGAGACGTTGCCGCGCGGTGCCAACGATAACGTCGTGACGGTGGCTTCGAGCCTTGTTCAGACTCACGGTAAGGACGTGCTCCACGGTTTGGCCAAGACGCACTTCCGAACCACGGGCAAAGCGTTGCGGATGGCGGTCCAGGCCCAGGTCAAGCCGAAGGGATAGAATCTGCTCGATGGGCACCCTTGTGCTCGACGCAGTAGGGATGAAAAGGACGCTCGGGCGCATGGCGCACGAGATCTTGGAGGCGAACTCGGGTTCCGAGGGCTTGGTGGTGGTCGGAGTCTTGCGCCGCGGTTATCCCCTTGCCAAGCGGCTCGCCTTTGCGATGACCCAGATCGAGGGGACGACCGTCCCGTGCGGCAAGCTCGACGTGACGGCAAGTCGCGACGACGATCGGCTCGCGGTAGGCGATGACACAGAGATCCCTTTCGCCATCACGGATCGGATCGTGATCCTGGTGGACGAGGTGGTGTTCACGGGCCGAACCGTTCGCGCCGCACTCGATGCGCTTCTCGCGCAAGGTAGGCCTGCCGCCGTGCGGCTGGCTGTACTCGTGGATCGGGGCCACCGAGAGCTGCCGATCCAGCCTGATTTCGTGGGGCGTACGGTCGAGACCGGTCTCGAGGAGAGGGTCATCGTGAAGTTCCACGAGTTCGATGGTGAGGACTCCGTCCTGCTCGAATCGGGCGCCCAGGCGGTTCGAGGGTGAGGCAACTCCTCGCGATCCGCTACTTGAACCGGCCGGACATTGAAGACATTATCGAGCGTGCGGCGGCCCATCGCGAGCGCATCAAGGAGAGGAAGCCCGTACCCCAGCGGTCCCATTTGAGCGTAGGGCTGCTCTTCTTCGAGGACTCCACCCGGACTCGGGTCAGCTTCGAGCAGGCCGCCGCCTACCTCGGCCATCGGACGGTTTCGTTCACCACCGTGGGGAGTAGCCTCCGGAAGGGAGAGACCCTCCGCGATACCGTGCTCACCCTCCGCGACGAGGGATTGGACGCGATCGTCGTGCGGCACCCGTCGTCCGGTGCCTGCAACCTTGCCGCACGTGAGTTCGGGGGGCCTTGCGTCAACGCTGGCGACGGGAGTCACGAACACCCGACCCAAGCCTTAGGGGATGCCCTGACGATCCAAGATCGCAAGGGGACGATCGAAGGCCTCACCGTGGCGATCGTGGGAGATGTCGTACACAGCCGGGTCGCAAGGAGCAACGCATGGCTCTTGAGCAAGATGGGTGCGGCCGTCAGGCTCTGTGGCCCGAGCTCGCTCATGCCGTCCCAGATGACCAAGCTCCCAGGAACTCACTGCTACGATGTGCGCGAGGCGGTTCATGGAGCCGACGTCGTCATGTGTCTCCGTTTGCAAAAGGAACGGATGGCGGACGGTCTAGCCGGATCGGTGAGGGACTACGCGAACAACTTCCAAGTGAACCGCCGCCTGCTTGCCCGACACGCGCCCGAGGCCATCGTGATGCACCCTGGCCCGCTGAACCGCGGAGTGGAGATTGACGACGCTACCGCCGATGGGCCTTCCAGCGCCATTGGGGATCAGGTTCGCAACAGCGTCTTCGTCCGGATGGCTGTGCTCGACTGGTGCTTCGGCGAGGTGACAGCTTGAGGACCGCCCTGGTCGGAGGAAGGATCCTAGATCCTTCCCGCGATCTCGACATCGTGGGGACCGTGGTGATCGAGAATGCCCAGGTCGTCGAGTGCGGCGTGGACGTGAAGGCCTTGCCCGACGACTCCACGGTGGACTGCCAGGGGCTCTGGGTCAGCCCTGGTCTGGTGGACATGCACGCCCACCTCCGTGAGCCGGGCGAAGTTCACCGCGAGACCATCGCCACCGGGACCCAGGCGGCAGCGGCCGGAGGGTTCACGACGGTGTGTTGCATGCCGAACACGTCCCCGCCCCTGGACAGCCCCACGCTCATTGACTTCATCGTGGATCGGGCCGCGTCCCCCAAGGCGGGCGGGATCTTCGTCGCACCTATCGGTGCGCTCACGGTCGGACTTCGCGGCGAGCAGGTGTGCGACCTCGCGGCCCTCAAGGCGGCCGGGGTCGTCGCGGCCAGCGACGAGGGTGGGCCGATCCAGAACTCTGCCGTGATGATGCGGGCAATGGAACAGGCCGAGCAGGTGGGCCTTCCGTTGCTCTTGCATTGTGAGGACACTGCCCTTACCGGCCAGGGCGTGATGAACGACGGGGCGATGAGCGCGATGCTCGGCCTCAAGGGCATCCCGCGGTGCGCCGAAGAGGTTGCGGTGATGCGAAACTGCCTCCTGAGCCTTCACACAGGCTGTCGCATCCATATCTTGAGGGTGAGCACGTGGGGCTCGGTCGAACTGGTCCGCCAGGCGAAGTACCTGGGTGCACCCGTGACGTGCGAGGTGTGTCCGCACCACTTTGCCTTCACCGACGAGGACGTCGCCGAGTTCGACGTTCATTTCAAGACGACGCCGCCCCTTCGTAGCGAGGTGGACGTGGACATTCTGCTTCAGGCCCTGAACGACGGGACCGTGGACGCCATCGCGAGCGACCACTCCCCGTTTGCGACCTACGAGATCAACACGCCCTTCGACGAGGCCCCTTTCGGGATGGCTTCCCTGGAGTGTACACTTGCCGCCACCCTGACCTACTGCACCCAGAGCGGGGCTCTCTCGCCTTTGGAGACCATCAGGAAGCTTTCCACGAACCCGGCACAGATTCTTGGCCTCGATGCTGGGAACATCGCCCCCGGCGGAACCCCCGTGGCACAAATCGCCTTGATTGACCCGAACCACGAATGGACCTTCGACCGGAGCCGGACCTTCACGAAGGGAAAGAACAGTCCGTTTCACGATGTGGCGATGATGGGCAAGTGCGTGATGACGCTGTGCGGCAGCGAGGTCTACCGTGACTCCGCATTCGACGAAGGGAGGTTGAGTGCCGCGACCGCGCTCTAGCTTGGCGATCCTCCTCGTCCTGGCAGGTTGTTCGCAGCCTTGGAAGTCCGATCCGAACGTGAGCCGTCCTGGCTTGCCGGTGAGCGGCAGTGTCCTTGCTCGGAACATCGCAGGCCTCATGGCCGATCTCGACGAACGGATCGCGAAGGGGGCGGTGAAGGCGAGCGAGAAGGACGCGCTGGTCGCGGACTATCTGAATCGGGAGCTCGCGGGGATTGACCCCAAGAGGATCCGAGACGACGAGTGCTGGCAGTTTGGGGACGCATACCGCCTCAAGGGTGACTGGAAGACCGCGAAGGGCCTCTACGAGCGGGCCGTCACCTCGGCCAAGAACGAGGATCGGAGCGTGAACGACCGGTTGCGGCTGGCTCGGGCCATGGCCCACTTCGGCGAGAACCAGGCGGCGATCAAGACCGTACGGAGCACGTTCACCGCCAACCCCTCGAACAAGGCACCGATCCTCATGGCGGTTCTCTATGAGATCGTCCCGGAGGCGAAGGGTGACGGCAAGGAGTTTGCGAAGCTCTTGGTGGACGCGGTTGTCCAGCACCAGGAGACCATCGTAGACCCCGAGACTCCAGAGGGCGCGGCGTTCCTCGAGACTCGCTTCGTCCACGTCCGGGCCGCGCTGCTCTTGGCCGCGAGCCTCTATGCCAAAGCGGGCGACCAAGTGACGGCTCGCACGGTGGTGGAGCGTGCGGAGCGGCTCTCGGGCGAGGTGGCGAGGATCTAGCCATGTTTCCCGTGATCTTCCGTCTGCCCAATGGGTTCGAGCTCCGCTCCTATGGGGTTTTGCTCGTGACCGCAGTCTTGGTCGCGGTCTGGATGGGCCGGCTTCGAGCACCGCGATGGGGCATCGCGCCCGAAAAGGTGTGGGACTGTGCGCCGTGGTTGGTGCTCCCTGGCGTGCTCGCTGCGAGGCTGGCCTATATCGTCCAACACTGGGACTTCTATTCGACGAACCCACAGCAACTTTGGTCGTTGCGCTTCGAGGGTCTGACGAGCTTCGGAGGGCTGATCGGAGGCATCTTGGGCTTCTCTCTCTGGCGTCGCATCGCCAAGGTCGGGTTCTGGGAGTTCATGGACGTGATCGCGGTGCCGGTTCTGGTGGCTCAGGCGATCGGGCGTATAGGCTGCCTGCTGAACGGCTGTTGCTACGGCAGGCCCAGCGACCTTTGGTGTGCGGTCCCGGTCGGCGCAGGGACGGAGCGTCACCTTCCCGCCCAACTGGTGGACACTGCCCTGCTTCTGATCGGAGCGTGGATCCTCGCTCGCCGCGAGAAGGCCGCACCCCCGTTCGGGGCGTCGTTCGGCGCGATGCTTGCCGTCTTTGGGGCGAGCCGGTTCCTGTATGAGTTTCTACGGGCCGGATCGGAAGAGGAGTTCCGGGCCGGGATCGTATCGAGCGCGGTGAGCTACCTTGGCCTGACGAACGCTCAATGGCTCAGTCTCGCGATGGTCATCCTGGGGGCAGGCATAGCATGGGCCCGCCGTCCTCGACCGAAAGCCTCTGAAATCTCGGTTTGAGGGTTCCGCGCGGGGCGCTTCTCAATGCCGCCGCGGTCCTCGTGGGTTCTTTACTGGGCTTGGCGATCGGCTCGGTCTTGGTGCCGAGCCTGAAAACCCTGGCGATGTCGGGCATGGGCCTGGTCACGGTGGGGCTGGGAATGAGGATGTTCGTGCCGAGCAAGAACCCGATCTTGGCCGCAGCCGCCTTGGTGGTGGGAGGGGTGATCGGAGGTGCGCTCGGCATCCACCATGGGATGGATTGGATCGCCGATCAGATGCGGCTCGGCCTGGGCGGGGGCGAAGGGTTCAACGAGGGCTTGGTAACGGCCACGGTCCTCTTCTGCATCGGTCCGATGACCCTGCTGGGCTGCATCGAGGACGGGATGCGCAACAAGCTCGATCTGCTGGGTGTGAAGTCGCTCCTCGACGGCACGGCGGCCCTGTTCTTGTCTGCAGGATCGCAGACCTTCGGCCAGGGCGTACTGAGCTCGACTCTGGCGGTCTTGCTGATCCAGGGGACACTGACCCTGGCGGCTCGGCCGCTCTCGAAGGTGGCGGAACGGCCTGGCGTCATCGAGGAGATCACCGCGGTGGGGGGCTTGATCCTGGTCGCGATCGGGCTCGGGCTCCTGGGCGTCGTCGAGATTCGGAGCGAGAACTTCCTCCCTGCGCTCCTACTAGCACCGCTTTTTGAGCTTGTTTCGGCGCGGTGGGCCCAGCGGCCGGGTAAACCTGAGGCATGAGCGGCCGAGCCGTCCCAGTCCTCTTCGTCCTCACGGCTGCCGCCCTGTCCCAGGGCCAGAACCGGCTCGCGAGGTTCCCGTCTGCCAAGGGCGCGGGCGAGTCCCGAAGCCAGCTTGGGAAGGAGTGGCCCAACCGCACGGTTGCGACACGATGGGTCGAGGGCGGGAAGTTGGCCTGGCGCTCCGGGGACCAGTGGATGCTGCTCGATCCCAAGAACGGCAAAAGCGAAACGACGGACTCTCTGCCGGACGAAGTAACCCAAGCCCGACAAGGCGGGGGACGGCGCGCACCGGGCCGGGGCGGGCAATACGACACTGCGGTCCATCCCGATGGCGCGACCAAGGCGGTGTTCCGTGAGGGCAACGTGTTCCTAGAGTCCACCGACAACGAGCCGATCCCCCTCACGTTGAGCGGAGGCATGGACGGTGTCAAGTTCGGGCAAGCGAGCTGGGTCTATGGGGAAGAGCTCGGTCAGAACGAGGCGATGGGGTTCTCGCCCGATGGCAGGTTCCTATGGTTTTATCGTTTCGATGAGAGCAAGGTCGTGCCCACGTATATCATGCATGGGCAGGCGGGCTACTCGGCAGGCGCTCGGGTCCAACTCTTCCCAAAGCCAGGATTCCCGAACCCCGAAGTCGGACTCGAAGTGTACGACACAACGACCGGCAAGACCGTTGCAGTCGCGACCTCCTCTAGCGCGGGCTCGCCCGAGACTGGTCACTATGTATACGACGTTTCCTGGTCGCCCGACGGCAAGGAGCTTGTGTTCCGGCGGACGGACCGCAGGCAGCGGACCATGCAGGTGTGCGCCGCCGACCCTGCCACAGGGAGCGTCCGGGTGATCGTTTCCGAGTCGAGCCCTAGCACGTACAGTGAGAACAAGCTTGGATTCACTTGGCTCGAGACCCTTCCTGGCGGGGAAGCCTGGAAAGGCAAGGTTCTCTACGAGCACGAGCGGAACGGCTACTTGAACCTCGGATTGCTCGACTCCAAGACGGGCTCGCTGAGCCCGGTGACCGAGAACCAGGTGGACTTCCTCAGGATCGTTCGCATTGACCTCGCGGGTCGCCGAGTTTTCTATATGGCGGCTGCCGAGGACAATGGGGCGAAGGGACAGCTCTATGTCGCGAACATGGACGGGAAGGGGAATCGAAGGTTGACCGACCCTCGTTTCAACCATAGGGTTGATCTCTCACCAGATGGCGCATATTTCGTGGACACCTTCCAAGCCACGGACGCGCCCCCTGCGGTGAGCCTCCGAGCGCTCGAGGGCAAAGAAGTGGCGGTCCTCCTCCCTCCTCTGTCGAAGGCCGCCGGAGAGTTCCCTTGGCCCGAGCGGGTCACCTTCACGGCTGCCGACGGGAAGACTCTGCTCCACGGCACGCTTTTCAAGCCGAGGAACTTCGACCCTTCGCGCAAGTACCCTCTGATCGTGGACGTCTATGGAGGGCCCCTCGACGCGCACGGATCCAGCCATAGCGAGACCTTTCGCAGACCCCCTGACGAGGTTCACTTCGGGTTCCTCGTAGCGACCTTCGAGAACCGGGGCACGGGTGCTAGGGGCAAGGCCTTCCGCGACGCGACGTATGGCAAGTTGGGAATTGTGGACATGGACGACCAGGCTGCCGGTGTCCGCGAGCTCACGAAGCTGCCCTATGTGGACGCCAAGAAGATCGGTGTGAACGGCACATCGTACGGCGGCTATGCGTCCCTCATGCTCCTCTTGCGCTACCCAGACCTCTATGCCGCGGCCAGTGCCTCTTCGTGCGTGAACGACTGGCGGAACTACGACACGATCTACACCGAGCGGTACATGGGGCTTCTGGAAGAGAACAAGGCCGGATACGACGCTGGGTCCGCCCTCACCTATGCCGACCGCCTTCAAGGGTGGCTGATGCTCTACTATGGAACTGCGGACGACAACACCCACCCGGAG
Source organism: Fimbriimonadaceae bacterium (assembly GCA_020847855.1). Classification (GTDB taxonomy): domain Bacteria; phylum Armatimonadota; class Fimbriimonadia; order Fimbriimonadales; family Fimbriimonadaceae; genus JADLBH01. The sequence goes on along the minus strand of JADLBH010000037.1, from coordinate 198,989 downwards.
AACACGCTGAACATGGTGCGGAAGTTCTCTCAACTGGGCAAGTCCATCGAGGTGCAAGTGGGAACCGATGCCGGTCACTCCGGCCTCAATCAGCAACGCATGATGGAGTTCTTCCTGGAACGGATGGTGGGCGAGATCCCCGGCTAGTCGAGGGCGAGCCGAAGTAGGTTGAGGGCACGGGCGACAGCCCGCTCCCGGATCGTTGCGCGGTTGCCCGGCAAGAGCGACCGGTGCGCAACGCAGCCGCTCGGACCGACCATCGCGATCCAGACGAGGCCGACCGGCTTCTCCTCGCTCCCGCCGCCCGGACCTGCAATGCCGGTGACGCTGATCGCCCAGTCCGCTCCAGCGGCGCGTTGAGCACCCTGGGCCATCTCCACGGCACACTCCTCCGAGACCGCACCGCGCCGCTCCAAGGTGGATTGCGCGACTCCGAGCAGGCTCGCCTTGAGCCCGTTCGAATAGGCGAGGAACCCGCCGAGGAAAACATCGGAGGAACCTGCGACGCTGGTCACCGCTCCACCGAGGAGGCCTCCGGTGCAACTCTCGGCCACGGCAAGGGTCTCGCGGCGATCGCACAATCGAGCGACGACCACCTCGGGCAGTGTGCTTGATCCGAGGGCATAGACGTTCGGCCCCAGCCTTTCTCGGACGGCCTCCGCCATAGTCTGTGCCGCAGCCAAGCCCTTGGCCGCGACCCTCACGTGAACCTCGGCCGTCTTCGCATAGGTGGCCACGGTCGCCAGAGGGCTGTCGAGCATGTCTCGGAGCTTTTCCTCCACGAGGCTCTCACCGATACCGGTGACCCGGACCGTGATACTGACTAGTGGCGGGTGCCCCAGGGAAGCGAGGCGGTCGCGCAGCCACGTTTCCACCATAGGGTTGAACTCTCGTGGCGGACCGGGGAAGCAAGCGACGACCTTGCCGTCCGCTAGCGGGAGCCAGAGGCCGGGAGCCGTGCCGTTCGGGTTCGGGATCGGTTCGCTGCCACGAGGGAGGTGCGCCTGCCGAGCCTGGGATTCGAGCCAGGTGAGGTTCCGCCTTCGAAAAAGCTCTTCCAGGTCGGCGAGCGTCTCCGCGTGTTCGACCAAGGGGAGGCCAGTCGCCTTGGCGACGCCTTCCCGAGTCGTATCGTCCTCGGTCGGGCCCAGCCCACCGATCGTCACCACGAGGTCGGCTCGGGAAAGGGCTAGCTGGATCGCCTCCGCAATGCGGCCGACATTGTCGCCGACGGCTTGACGGTGATAGTGGTCCACGCCACAGTCGGCGAGAACCTGGCCCAGTCGGGCCGCGTTACTGTCCACTGTTTGGCCCAGCAAAATCTCGGTGCCGACTGTGACCGTCTCTGCCCTCACGGTTCGATTTTGGCGCGGCGGGTCAGTCTCGGGTCCGGGTCTCGAGGAAGAAACTGGGATCGCCGGGCAGTTCTCGCATGCGGTACACGGCCCATGGCGTCGTCATCGCCATGGTGACTGTCTCGCCCGGGCCCGGCGTGGTGAGCCGGGCTGTGAGCCTCCACGACTCGGAGTTGGGCGAAGTCGTCACCCGGATCCAACTGACCTCGAATCCCCCGGAGGAACGAAGTCCGCCGCTCGCTAGGACCAACATTTCGCTCCCCCAGTCCATCCCGTGGAGCGGGCCTTGCAAGGTCGCAAGCTCCTGTCGGGCCTCTAGGGTGAGTGAGAGTTCTTCGGCGAGGGAGTCCCACAGCCGCTGGGAACGCACGACCACGGCCCGCGCCTCGGAATAGGGGCTATGAAGTCCCGAGGCGACCGGCGTGACCTTCATCAGCGTTCCGAACATTCCAGGGGCGGCGCACTGCGAAGCGGCGAGGGAGGCGAGGAGCATGACCATGGGCGCACCGAGAAGATTCCTGTTCTCCTAGGACGTCCTGGCAGGGCTCAAGTTTCTTGGTGCCGGGGGCGGGACTCGAACCCGCACGGGTTTTGGCCCAACGGTGTTTGAGACCGCCGCGTCTACCATTCCGCCACCCCGGCGCCGGGCGAATCGTACCTGGGTGCGACCAGGGAGCGCCTAAGCACCGGACGTTACGCGCGCGGAGGGCAGTAGCCCCAGGATGCCGTCTCGCGAGGCGATGCGGCTCCCGTCCGTCGTCGCGGTGGCTGCCCCAGATGCCAGGCCGAAGGACAGTTGCTCGAGCGGTCCCATGCCCGCCACCATCGCGTGGAGGATTCCGGCGACCATGGAGTCTCCGCTCCCAATCGTGCTCTTGGCCTCGACGGCGATCGCTGGCCCTGAGAAGGTGCCGCTCGGGCACGCCATCGCGGCTCCGAGCGACCCTGCGGACACGATTGCCACCGCCGCTCCGCTCGCCGGTCGCATGGCAGCCTGGATTCGGCGGGCCGCCTCCCGCGCCCCCGCAAGGTCGAGCACCTCCCGACCCAGGTACCGGCCTGCCTCGGCTGCGTTCGGCTTGACGATGTCGGCCCCCGCCTCGATGGCGAGCCGCAGGGAATCGCCGTCCGCGTCCGCCACGACCCGTGCGCCGGTGCGGGCGGCAACGCCGACAAGCGCGGCGAAGTCCTTCGGCTCCAACCCTGTTGGCAGGGACCCGCCCAACGCGATGTGCGAGCACTGGGGACCGTACTCGGCGATCTTCGCGATGAGAGCCTCGACCTCGAGGCCGGTCGTGGCGGGACCCGGTGCCCCCAGCATTGTAGGCGGCCTTCCCGAACCGTCCTCAACGAGCACGTTCGACCGTGTCTCGCCAGCGACGTCCACAAAGTCGTGGCGCACGGACTCTGCTTGGAGACGGTGTCGAACGAACGCGCCGTTCCCCCCGGCCACAAACCCGGTCGCCACCACCACGTTCCCGAGCGCGGCGAGAACCCTGGCCACGTTCACGGCCTTGCCACCTGCGTCGGTCTCGATCCGCAAGACCCGGTTCGTGTCGTTCAAGACGAGGCCGTCCACGAAGTACACGTGGTCCACGGCGGGGTTTGGAGTGACAGTGAGGATCATTGGGACATCGTCTCCACGAGCAGGAGCCGCTCGGCGTCCAGTGTCCTCTCGTGACTGAGGACGTAGCTGAGCGGATGGCAGACGAGCTTGCCCCCGTCCACCCCTACCATCTCCCCTTCGAAGCCGCTGGCGAGCCGATTGGCGGCGAGCGCTCCCAGCCGTAGCGCAAGGACCCGGTCGAAGGCGGTCGGGCTGCCTCCGCGTTGCATGTGTCCTAGTACGAGGTAGCGGGCCTCGATCCCCGTGTGCTCAAAGATAAAGTCCTTCACGTCCGAGGCGCGGGCCGCGCCCTCCGCGGCGATGATGATCGAGCTCCTCTTTCCCCGGGCGTGGGATCGCTTCAACTGGTCGCACACATCGCTGATGCGGTAAGGAAGCTCGGGCAAGAGTACGGCTTCGGCTCCGCATCCGAGGGCCACTTCGAGCCCAATGAAGCCATTGGCACGACCCATGACCTCGACCACGAAGACCCGTTCGTGGGAGTGGGCGGTGTCCCGAATCTTGTCAATGGCTTCGAGCGCGGTGTTCACCGCCGTGTCGAAACCGATGGAAAAGTCGGTTCCTGAGATGTCGTTGTCTATGCTGCCAGGGATTCCCACGACGGGCACGCCAAACTCCTCTTGGAGTGCCCTCGCCCCGGCGAGGGTGCCGTCCCCACCAATCACGGCAAGCCCGTCAATCCCTTGCGCTTGGAGCATTTCGTAGGCCTTCTTACGCCCTTCGAACTCGCGGAACTCGTCGCAGCGGGCGGTTCGAAGCACGGTCCCGCCCTTGTCAATTATCCCGCCCACGGCCTTGGAGTCGAGCGGCACGGCTTCCCCTTGGATGACGCCTTCCCATCCGTGCAGGAACCCGGTCACCAAGAGGCCACGGGCGAGCCCTGCCCTCACCACCGCCCGGATCGCCGCGTTCATCCCAGGGGCGTCGCCCCCGCTCGTGAGTACTCCGATCCGCTTCAATGCTGCGCCTCCGCTGGCCTGGGCCAGGGCTGAAAGGGGCTTTGCCCTGGATGGATGTGCAAGACCGGGATCGCTAGTGTGTGACGTGACCGGAGGCGTACGCCGCGCTCCGCTCCACCCAGCCGCAAAAGTTCTCGAAGTTGTCGAGGATCTCGCGCGGCATCCGAACGTAGTCCTTCATCGGCCCAGCCGAAGGGTCGGCGACGAGCGGTTCGGCCCCATCCATCGTCATTGCCACGTCTTGATCCCCCGGCGAGAGCTTCAACCCAATGTCCTCGCCTACCAGGTAGGCAAACATCTTCGTACCGGAGTAGATCGCCATACCGTCGAACATTCTGCGGGCACGGACGTCCAAGCCTTCGGCCGCCTTCATCATCTGCTCGTAGCGAATTGGCCGATATACCATAGGTCAGGTTCCTTCCGGCGTTCCGCGAGCCGCCACCCGTTGCCGGGCTGGGCTCGAGACTCCGGAACGGGCCCATTCTACCTCCTTGGCAACCCGTGCGACGGGATGCCCGCGTGCCCCGGTAATCTTTGGGGGTGGCGCGACGACTCCTGGTCCTGGACGGCTTCAGCCTGCTGTTTCGCGCCTTTTACGGCACCCGGTATCTGAGCACGGCGGACGGTCGCCCCACGAACGCTCTCTTCGGGTTCGCCCAGACCCTGGTCGGGCTGATCAAAGAGCTCGAGCCGGAGTGCGTCGTGGTCGCCTTGGACAGCCCCGGTAAGACCTTCCGTCACGGGGAGTTTGCCGAGTACAAGGGCACAAGGAAGGAGACTCCGCCCGAGCTCATGGTCCAGCTCGACTTCTCCCACGACTTCATCGAGTCGCTCTCGATCCCGCTGCTGAGATTGGAAGGGTTCGAGGCCGACGACATCGTCGGGACCCTGGCGAGGATTGCTCCTGAGAGAGGCTTCGAGACCACGATCGTCACGGGAGACCTGGACTCGCTCCAGCTCGTGGACGAGCACACCTCGGTCTATGTGCCGGGTATGCGGGGCGCCGATGCCGTAGTCTACGACCGGGACCGAGTGATCGAGCGGATGGGCTTCGGACCTGAGTTCGTCACGGACTACAAGGCAATGGCGGGAGACTCGAGCGATAACATCCCAGGAGTGCCCGGCATCGGGGAAAAATCAGCCACCCAGCTCATTCAAGAGTTCGGTCACGTGGAGGCGATGCTCGAGAGGCAGGGGGAGGTGCCAGAGAAGTTCTGGAAGAAGATCGGGCCGAACATCGCCCAGATGGAGATGAGCAAGCGGTTGGCAACGATAGACCGCGAGACCCCAGTGTCCTACGATTTCGAACCGTATAGGCTCGATGTGGCCCATTTGGAGCGTGCGCGAGCGATGCTCGAATCCCTGGAGTTTCGGACGCTTTCGAAGCGGTTCGTGGAAGCCTTGGACGGATACCTCACGGACACGGCAAGAAACCACGAGGCCAAGGTGGAGGTCGAAGGACTCGAGCCGATCCTGCTCCCTGCGCTTGGAAGCGCCCAGGCACTCTTGGACAAAGTGGGGGAGGCCACGTTCTCGCTGGCTTGGGAGACGACGGCCGACCAACGCTCGATGTTCGACGACGGGGCCGGGCAGGAGGTCGCGGTCGGGCTCGCGGACGGGGTCATTACCGTGCCGAGGGCGTGGGCGATCGCCCTCTTCCGCGAGCGTGCCCACCAAATGGTGGGCCACGACGTCAAGTCGCTGTACCGCGAGTCGCCGGGCGTCTCGATCCCTCCTCGGTTCGATACCGCCCTGGCTTGCTATGTCTTGCAGTCGGGGCGCTCGGACTACGAACTAGGGGATCTGAGCCAGGCGTTCCTGGACGCAAGGCCCGTTGTGCCTGCCCAATCGGCGTTGGCCCTGCTACGGTTGGAACCGGCCCTGCGCGATAGGGTCGAACTCGAAGGTCAGACCCGCGTGCTGAGCGAGATCGAGGTGCCACTCGTGCCGATCCTCGCTGAGATGGAGAGTCACGGCATCCAACTCGACACCGGACAGCTCAATGAGTTCTCGAAGTCGCTCGAGGTCTCGATCGCTCAATCCCAGTCGCTTGTACACGAACTTGCGGGCATGGAGTTCAACATTGGCTCGCCCAAGCAATTGGGCGAGGTGCTCTTCGAGAAGTTGGCGATCCCAGGCGGGAAGCGGACCAAGACCGGCTGGGCGACCGGGGTCGAGATCCTCAACGAGATTGACCACCCGGTCGCCCACGAGATCTTGGCGTGGCGAGAGCTGACCAAGTTGAAGAGCACCTATGCGGACTCCCTACCCAAGCTCGTCGCCGAGGACGGCCGGGTCCACACGACCTTCAACCAAATGGTGGCGGCGACGGGGCGGCTCAGCTCGATTGACCCCAACCTGCAGAACATCCCCGTTCGCACCGAGCTCGGCAGGCAGATCCGCCGCGCCTTCGTCGCAGCTCAGGGATTCTCGTTCGCTTCGTGCGACTATTCTCAAGTGGAACTGAGGATCCTCGCCCATATGAGTCAGGATGCAGCGCTGACCGACGCCTTCCAGCGGCACGAGGACGTCCACGCGGTCACTGCTTCGCTCATGTTCAAGGTCGAGGTCGCCGAGGTTGGTCCGGAGCAGCGCCGCCTGGCCAAGCTCCTGAACTTTGCCGTACTCTATGGGGTCACAGACTTCGGTCTCGCCAACCAACTCGGGCCCGAGTTCTCTCGCAAGGAAGCGGCCGAGCTGATCGAGCAGTACAACCTACGGTTCCCCGCAGTGCAAGCGTTCACGAAGGGCATGGTGGAGGAAGCGCGCTCGAAGGGCTTTACGGTCACGCTGTGCGGCCGTCGCCGATACTTCCCCGAGATCCACAACGCGAACCGGGGCATCCGACAGTATGCAGAGCGGCAAGCGATGAATGCCCCGATCCAAGGGACTGCCGCCGACATGGCGAAGCTGGCTATGATCCGCGTTCGTGGAGTCCTTGGCGATGCGAGGACCCGGATGCTGCTGCAGGTTCACGACGAGCTTCTTTTCGAGACGGCGGACGGGGAAGGGGGACTGTTGCCTGGCCTGAAAGCGGGCATGGAGTCGGCACTGCCGCTCGACGTGCCGGTCGAGGTGGACGTAAAGACCGGGCCGAACTGGCTGGAGATGACGGCGGTCTAACGCTCAAGTGGAGCTTCATGGAAGATAGCTTCGAAGAGGGGTTGGCAGACGTAGACTTTCCGCCACTTTTGTCCACTGATCTCGCGGACGGTGCCTTCGGCTTCGAGTTCGTGCAGGCACTCCGCCGCTAACGGTCGCGAGATCCCCGCTTCTTCGGCGAGATCTCTCACCGTCATGTACAGTCTGCGGGAGAAAGCCGAGATGACCGCTTCCTTCGAGGCCCGTCTTCTGACCCCGGCCGTGGTGTCCCGCAGTGTGGCAAGGGTTTCCCTTATTCGAAGAGCAAGCCGGTTCGTTTCGAGTGCGGACGCGGTCAGAGCCTGGCCGAAGAACCCGACCCATTGATCGAGGTCTCCCCGTTCCCGCACAGCTTGCAAGCGGTCCAAGTACTCGTCCTTGTGCCGTTCGAGATAGTACGACGGGTAGACCACCGGTTCGGCCAGCAGGCCTGAGTCGAGCATTTGCAAGACGACCAAGAGGCGCCCGACGCGACCGTTCCCGTCGCCAAACGGGTGGATCGTCTCGAACTGGTAGTGCGTGATCGCGATCTTCGCAACCTTCCCGACGCTGTGGTCGTCGTGTACGAACCGCCATAGGTCGTCGAGCAGGCTCTCGACCCGTTCGGGCGGGGGTGGGACGCATGTCGCCCGTTCGATCGGGAAGGAAGGGTTGGGCGCAATGTAGTTCTGGCCCACCTTGAGCTTGCCTGCCATGTGTGCGTTCTGTGTACGGTTGAGCAACTTTTCGTGCAGCTCAAGGATCAACCGCGTGCTGATTGGCAACTCTATGAGGCGGGCGACCCCATGCATCAACGCTTGGCGGTAGTTCCCCACCTCGACAGCTGCGCTTCGTTCGGGCCCTCCGATCGCCTGGTACAGGACGAACTCATCGGGAGTCGCGATCGTGTTCTCGATGGTTGAGCTAGCGATCGCTTCTATGTCGAGCGAAGCCAAGGTCAGCAGGTACGGGTTCTCGATGAGGACGGAGAGGCCCTTGGCAGTCCCCAGCGCGTGAGCCGCTTCTTCTAGGTTTCGCTGCGTTTTTTGAGACCAGTCGGGCGACCAGTCCGATGCGCTACATGGGACAAATGTGCGATGCCCTAGCGACGACTTGACCTAGGTGCCTGCGTCCATTTTGTCGGATTCTGGCACAAACCTGACATTTCTGGTTGAGAAATGTCACAAAGTTTCATTTCTCACGCGGGCTCGAGCCCCCGCATGGCATAGGAAACTGGTGGAGGCGGGGGGAATTGAACCCCCTTCCAAAGCCGTCGTCCCCGAACATCCACGAGCGTCTCCTCTCGATTAGGTTCGGCGCGGGGCTGCCCAAGAGGCCCGGCCACCTTCGCGCCTAGTCCGGTTTATTTAGCCGGGCGGGCCTCGGACCGGGGCCTACCCTAGCGATCCTGACTTTGCGACGTCTGCACTAGGCGCTACAGGCTCGCTCCTAGCCGACGGGCTGCTCAATTAGGCAGCCAAAGCGAAGTTGTTGTTCGCAGTTGCTTTGTTGCCGCTTTTTACGAGGCCAGCGGCGCCTCGACTCGCAGTCCGTGGGCTGATCCGACCCTGTCGAAACCTTACGCCCCCGTACCTGTCTATTATGAACGGTCGGCAGACCAGTGAGGTTCCGCAGGGTCGAATCGGGCCCAATGCGACCTCTTGCTGATGCCCATGTGATCCCGAGGAGGGCCCTGTGCCCGCTGGGGCGAAGCGCCTCGGCTGCGTATCGTCAGGGAGCAGAAACACGGAAGGCAGGCTGTTCCTAAGTGAACCTCGAACCCGCTCGAGAGCCTCGCCCTGGCTCAGGTCCACAGGTTCGTTGCCCGCGAAACGGTTCAGGGTCCGTCCTGCGCGACGAACTCGATCATGTCGCCGAGCCCCACCGTGACTGCTGTGCTATAGGTCGAGCCGTGCGGGTTCCCGCGCCGGTCGCTGCTCACCCGCCGCTTTGCGCTTCGGACGAACTGGGTACTTGCCGCTCAATTTGCTGCGAAAGTGTGGAAGTCGGCGGTCAATGACAAACCGCTCGTGCGTCGCATAGACGGATCATGGCACTAGCCGGTCGATCTCCAACGGCACTAGCCAGCGCCCGTCTTTCTCGGCGACGCAGTCGGGCAGGTCGAGCCATCGGTCGCCAAGCCGAACCGCCATCGCGCCGAGGGGGACCACCACTTCGGCCCCGTGGTGACGGAGGGTCACGCACGGCACGGTGTCGGCCCCTCCCTGAGCGAACCCTCGCGCCTCCGCCCACTCTTCAAGGGCGACGTACTCGATACCGGACTTGACGCACCTCCAAGTCCGCACCGGCCGGCCTGCCACCTGTCTGTCGTCGGCCGGCTCCAGCCGTTCTGCAACGATTCGCGCAAAGTAGGTCCTCGCAGCAGCCTCGAGCACGGGCTCGAATGGCTCGGCGTCCCACTCGGGCAACACCGACTTGCCCGTTGCGGTGCGCATGTACTTTCGAGTGATCTGTAGGTACCCAGCCTCGTATTCTCCGTAGAAGAAAACGCGGCGGCAGCCTGGACTAGCCTGGTACCGTGAGTCCTTAGCAAACTGTAGGCCGGACGGTGGAGTCTTGCCAACGAACTTCGGCAGGTCGTTGACAAACGCTCCCGGCTCGGACTCTTGACGAGTCATATCCTGATTGACAGTACAAGTCAGCAAGACCTCCACCTGTCCTTGGCTATCAAATCCGACAGCTCGCGAATGGACGAACGGCGGGTTAGGGTCGATCTCGGGATGGGGGGTGTCCCCGTACTTCGTGCCCCGCAGCATCTCGCCCTTCACCGACAGCCCGGCGCGAGCAAGGAGCGCGATCGGCACGAGGCGCTCGCCGTAGACGACCGGGCCGCGGACGGCCAGTTCGGACTTCGCGCTGGTTCGCGGGGATGCAGTGCTCAACGAGTAGCCCAGGAACGACGCGGCCAGCACTCCGGAAGCGGCCAAGAGTTTCGTAGCGGTGTTCATGGATGCGGTCCTGCGATGACTTGGGAGATCGGGATCACGGGGCGCGGCACTAACGGGGTGATCGTCGAGCCGATCGGAAGCGAGTCGTCCACAAGACCGTAGTCCTCGCCGCCGACCCAGCTTCGCCAGTGCGGGTCTTCGGCCCAGAACGTGGGCGGGTTCTGGTAGGGCGAGCCGAGCGTGTCGAAGTCGTAGGACGAGGACGTGTCGAAGGTCTCGCCCCCGCTCCGGGTGACCATGTGATAGTTGAATGGGAACGAGTAGTAGTTGCCAAGGTTCGTCGAGTCGTCGCCAGCCTGGCACAGAGGGTTTGTGGCGAACCCAGTGCTCCCGCCGGTGCCGTCCTCCGACATGACGATGACTTCGGCCGATGTGCCGTGCGAGGAGAGCGCCAGTTGGAGCCCGGCGGCAAAGTCGTTGCAGTCGAGCTCCGCGCTCGAAGGAAGGTCGAGCAGGCGCGTCAGGTCACCCAGAAAGTACTGATAGGTCGAGTCTGCTTGAAGCACCGCGAACCTCGGATAATCGTACCGATACAGCAACCTTCGGTCTGCGCACCGGTTCGAGTAGTGCATGCCCCGGGTCATCTTCACGCGCAGGTCGCTGGCCCCGGCCGCGCCCCAGGCCCAGCGGCACGTGTACTCAAGAAAGTCGGCCCAGGGGATCCCTTGGGCGCCTACCGGCGTTGAATCGGTCAGGAACACCCGGGTCCATTTCCCCGTCTCCCCGTTCTCGCCCCACTCGAACAGCCCTTCGCGTTGGAGCGGAAGGTCGTAGGCGACTTCGAGGTCGCCGAGGGCGACATGGTTCGGCAGGCCGGAGAACGTGTACGTGATGTTCTGCGAGCCTCCGTAGGCGGCGAGGTCTACCGGCGTCGTCGCAGGGCTGAACCCGAGGGGGATGTCGAACGGGGGGTTGGACCACGAGCCGGGTGGGCCCTCGGTGTTCGGGCCCGGGCACACGAGCTTGGCCCAGTTCAAGGTCATCGTCCCCACGAGCCGGAATGGGTTGTCGTTCCTCAAGTGACCGTTACTACGACGTTCAGGCCCCGCCGGTAGGCGACGCCCAGGATCGGCGGGGACGCCGGGTACTCGATCGCTGGGTACTTGACGATGGGCGGGAACGCTACGGTAGTAGCGATCCGTGAGGCTGAGGTTCCCTGTGAAGTTCTTTTGCACGATGCCGACCTCAGGCCATCGGGATAGCTGGTGCGCGGACGCTAGCGCGGAGCAGAGCGCAAGAAGCCCGAAGCATGGTACTCAGGACCCTAAGTATACGTCAGAACTCTACGAAAAGCAAGGGTTCGCGGTTCATCTCTCTTCGCCCAGGACAATCCTGAGCTCTTGCTCCAGCGAGCGGAAAGCCGGTTCGTCAACGCCGAGCGTGATGCTCGCTCCAGACATCCGTTGCTGGGCAAGGCTCTGGCTTACGAGTTCGAAGGCGAAAAGTAGCAGGCCGCGACACGCCCGGCCCTCGGGATGCGGGCGGCAAGCCTTACATCCCCTTCTGCGCCATGAACTCGCACAGGTCGGCGATGCGGCAGCTGTAGCCCCACTCGTTGTCGTACCAGGCCACGCACTTCACCATGTCGCCCAGCGCCACCGTGTCCACCGCGCTGAGGATCGAGCTGTGCGGGTTCCCGCGCAGGGGCACCCCTGAAGAATACTAGTGCTGCGGCGCTCAGCCGTACTACGTAGCCATTTGCTGGCTTCGGGCTCGCGCGCCTACTCGTGTCGCTTGAGTTCCTTCATCAAATCTCCTGCCAGACCCGCAAAGCTCAGCTCGAACCACATTCGCGCTTCGTGGGGTCTCTCAAATCGCGCCACGGCAGTTTGCCAGTCGCGTGGCTCCCGCCATTGTTTCCCTAGGTCGGGGTACCAGTGTGAGGAGGCAGCGCAAATCTTTGCAGAGCGAACTTCGGCCCGCGAGAGATCGAGGACGTAGTCAGAGCCTGAACTGCGCACCGGAGCGCGCCTCAGTTTCCCTGCTAGGTTCCAAACGAACGCGTCTCCCGGTTTCGTAAACGCGGCCATTCGCGAGTCCTCTGGCCGGCCACTGAGGTGCAAGTAAACAGCGCAAGTAGGTTCGCGAGTCCACTTCCCCGTTCTGTCAACGTCGCCGAGGAAGACTTCGGCCCAGCCGGAGCCTTGGCCCTGAGCAGGTGCGGGGCTTCGAAAGCTGAGCGTAAGGGTTCCGCGGGAGCTGACCTCTGCGCGATCCAGTGCGGCCCATCCGGGGACTGCGACGTTTCCGCGGCTTCCATCTCGACGCACCATGGGTCGAGTGTCGGCCTGCTCGAGCTGGACTGCATCACTAAGCGTCTGGCGAGATACGGCGCATCCGCAGCCAATCAGTAAGAGAGAGGCGTAGCCGCTACCAACCATAGTCATCTGGATCCCCGAAGAACAACAGGTTGCCGTTCTCATCGTACACTTTGAGCTTGCCCGTCTTCGTGTTGTAGATGTAGTGCCGAGCACGCTCGCCGGGATCGCGATCCCCGTCACGATTTGAGTCCTCCCAGTTCCAATGATGGATTACAGACCCGTCGGGAATCGGGAAGATCTTAGCACTATTGGCGCCCGGGTCGTAGATGCATTTCCCGATGATGTCCGTGACTTCGCTTCCGTCTAGTTTCCCATTCTGGTTCGTGTCGTGACCGATCACGATGATGATGCAGTCGCCAAACCATCCACCCGAATCGGCGTCGCTAATCCAACCGTCAACGTATGTGTCCCCTTCTACGTGCGTGTCGGAGTCCGAGTCCCAATCCGTCCGTCCGTCTCCAGTAATGTCCGTTGGTTTCGGAAGGCTCACGACTCCGGGCCCGGTCCGCAATCGAGGTTCTGCTCTGAACCGTTTCCAATTCTGACTCGGCACGTCCCCAGGTTGCTCCGTAATCAGGGATAGTGAAAACCAGGATGCTGGCGCAGCAGCTAGCCAGAAGTAGCTGCCTGGAACCAGGTCGAGCGCGGCCATGCCCTTCAGGGAGATCGTCGCCGCATCCAGGTATTTGGTCTCGCACCACTCCAGCCCTATGCCTCCGGCCGGGACTGGGCCGCCGGGGGCGAGCTGGAGGGTGGTGACGGTGAGCGTCACGGTCGAGCCTGAGACTGTCGCCGAGCCCGTAGCAAGCGGCTGGAGATCCGATCCTCGAAGCAACTTCACCTGGCCCGGCGCGATCGGGATGTTCGGGATTTCAGCGGCGCCGTGGCAGTAGACGAGGATCGTTCCGTCGTTGAAGTAAGCCTTCCATAGACCGGCTGACCCCGCCGGCGCGGCGACGTCTGCCGCCATTTGCATCGTGACCGTGCGCGTCTTGCCCGCGAACGCCGCCGAGGCGGACGTGAAGTGCGTGAATTCCGGGTACGGAACGTGGAACACCGTCTCGGCGAGCGGGTCGAAGGCGGGCACGGTCTGCGCGCACGATGCAAGCGGGCGAGAGGAAAGGGCGCTAGCCACGATCACGACTGCCGCTAGCCGCTTGAGGCTTGAGGCTTGAGGCTTGAGGCTTGAGGCTTGAGGCTTGAGGCTTGAGGCTCATCTCACCCTCATTGTACCATCAAGTCCCATCGTCTGCGCCTGCGGACGGCCGCAGAGTCGTCGCCCAGCGCGAACACAGACAGCTTCTTGCCCGGGAACAGGAGCGTCGCCGCATTGAACCCGAGCCAGTTTCCGTTGTGGCCAAGCCGCCGCTCCCCGCGCAGCTCGCTCGCCACGATTCCGCAGGCATACTTGGTCGGCGAGCCTTCGGGGACCGCCGGCGTCACGAGCTTCCCCACCAGGGCCGCGTCGCCCTTGCCGAGCTTGTTCACCAAAAGGTTGGCATGCCACTTGGCTAGGTCGCCGAGCGTGGTGACGATGCCGCCGTCGCCGCTGGTATCGAGCGCGCTAGACAGCATGACCCATGCCCCGCCCGGGCCGCGGCCATAGCTTGTGGCCCGTCGCGGCTTGACCAATCCCGGTACGTCGAACTGGGTCGAATCCATCCCCAGATGGCCGAAGATGTGCTCCTTGGCAAACTCGGCGAGCGGCTTGCCCGAGACCCGCCGCACGACCGTCCCCAAGACGACATAGTTCGAGTTCGAGTAGAGGAAGCGCGAGCCGGGAGCGTAGTTGAGGCCTTGCTGCTTGGCGAGCGTCGCCAGCGCGTCCGCCTCGGTGCGCTCGTCCACCCCGTTCCAGCCTTCGAGCCCCCAGATGGTGAAGTAGTCGCGCAGGCCGCTGGTCATGTGGAGCAAATGGTCGAGCGTGACCGTCTGGCCCGCGGTAGCGACCTCGGGGACATAGGTGCGCACGTCGTCGCTGGTCTTGAGCTTGCCTTCTTCCTCGAGCAGCAAGACGCACATCGCGGTGAACTGCTTGGCGACGCTGCCGACGTCCATCACGCTCTCGGGCGAGAGCGGGTCGCTGTGCTCGAGGTTGGCGAGGCCGAAACCTTTGGCATAGACCAGCTTGCCGTCCACCGCCACGCCGACCACCCCGCCCGGACTGTCCTTGCGGTCCCAAGGCTTAGCCGCATCGTCGGCCTTCGCCTCCCACCCTGGGGCTTGGGCGAGGGCTAAGGAGGCAAGCAGAACGGCTGGGACGACCGTGGTCACTCGGAACATTTACGGATCGTACCGTCGTCCGCGCAAGGATCGCCGGGCCGCGCAGAGAGCCTATGGCTACCCCTTCGAGGGCCAGAGTTGTGGGAAGAAGTGGAAGACGCTACCCTCGCGGTCTTCGAAATCGAACAAGGCGGCCGTATGGCTGAGCACGTTGGGACCGTGAGTCCGCCCCTTCGGCAGCCAGTAGAGCTCGGCGAAGTACGGCTTGTAGCCGACGAGGCTCTTGTGGCGTAGCGTCCAGCTGACGCTCGTTCCGGCCAACGTCGGCTTCGTGATCGAGACCGCGAGGTTTTCCCCTGTTCTGCGGGCTTCGGACGCGGGCCCAGGGACCAGGAGCGCCGCCTCTCCCACGCAGACCACTGGAGTCGTGGGCAGGTCTGTCCCAGACCAGTTGAATACGACGATCTTGTACTGTTTGAGCCGGAAATCCTGTTCTTCGTTGAACATTCCGAAGACGATCTGCTCACCCTTGGCTGGCCTGCCAGCGAGCGGGAAATCGAGCTGGACCTTGAGCGTATCCCCCAACGAGGTCACCCGCAAGATGCAGCGGTTGGTCCACTTGGGGGTGGGTACCGCCACCACTCCTGCCCCCTCGCCCTCCTTGACCGTGAAGGGAGAAGTCCATCCGTCAGCCTTAAACTCTCGCACCCAAACTCGCTGGGTGGCAACCGACGTTGCTTGTAGCGCGAGAAGAGCCGTCAACATGCCTAATCCCACCCCCAAAAGCCTTCTGGAGGTCCGATGTAGATGAGCCCAGAGATCGGACTATACACCTTCAGCTTGTTCGTGACAGGGTCGTATATGTATGTGTACCAATCCCGCGGTGGAGCGGGCCATTTCATGTTTACGTGACGCCAATAGTACTTGCCATCTATTTCATCCCAACCGGCTTTGTTCTGGCCTCTGGTGAACCCGCACTTGCTGATCCAATGGTCAACCTCGCCAGGATCCTACTTCCCGTTGCCATTGTCATCGTGCCCGTATCCGATACGGAAGCAGTCGTCAATCCCAAACAGGGCAACCCGGTTGCCGCCTGTGTCACCCATGTATGGAGTGTCCACGTCGTTGTACTTGTAACCTGGTTCGTCGTCGGGCCCAATCTCCGGATCGTGTGTAACGTTGTCATTCGGATCGGGAGGGCAGTGGGGCGTGTCGTTCGTCCCAGGTATCCACGGATAGTCAGGGTCGTCTTGCGGAGCGTCCCCGTTGCTCCACGGGTGGCCATACGTCCAGATAGAAGTCGTAGCTGATGTCGGGAAGAAGAACATCGAACTGGCTACCGAACCTGAGAGCCGATTCAGTGCGTTCGGCCTTGCACCCGGTGGTAAGTACTGGACTTCGACGAACGGCTCGTCGCCAGATAGCACGGGGAACGTCGGCACATCGATAACGATGGAGTTTCCACCTCGGACTGCGGTGCCTGTCGCAAGCTGCGTCCACGCGCCACCAGGCTGGATCGTTGCGGCTTGACCGGCAGAAGTCGGAGGAGAGGAGCTATACGTGTAGTCACCCAGAGGGGCAACGATGCTCTTGCCGCCGTAGAAGACCTCGATGCACATGTCCCCCGGAATTGTCGCAGGCAAGTCGCTGGCGAACGTCAACGTGAACTTCAAGCGCCGACCTGCATTGGTTAGGCTGACACTTTCCAACTGCGTCCAACTTGGTAGCACAAAGGCATGGACAGAGTCGTCGTGCCGATGGATCCAGCTTGATGTTTGAGACAGTGCCGCGAAGGGCGCTGAGGCCCACGCGCTAGCCACGAGTAAGGCGGCGGCTAGCCGCTTGAGGCTTGAGGCTTGAGGCTTGAGGCTTGAGGCTCATCTCGATGAGAGCATACCTCAAGGATCGTACTTCGTGCGCCGGCTCTCGCTTACCCACGGGGTCAGCCCGCTCGCTCCCACCGCCAAGCCCCTACATCCCTTTCTGCGCCATGAACCCGCACATGTCGGCGATGCGGCAGCTGTAGCCCCACTCGTTGTCGTACCAGGCCACGCACTTCGCCATGTCGCCCAGCGCCACCGTGTCCACCGCGCTGAAGACCGAGCTGTTCGGGTTGCCGCGCAGGTCGCTGCTGACGAGTTCCTCTTCGGTATACGCGAGGATGCCCTTCATCGGGCCCTCCGCCGCCGCCTTCATCGCCGCGTTCACCTCTTCGACCGAGGCCTCGCGGGCCAGGTGCGCCGTGAAGTCCACCACGCTCACCGTGGGCACCGGCACCCGGAACGCCATGCCGGTGAACTTCCCCTTCAGCTCGGGGATCACGAGACCGACCGCTTTGGCCGCCCCGGTGCTGCTGGGAATAACGTTCTCGGCGGCAGCCCTCGAGTCCCGCAGGTCCTTCTTGGCCGTGTCCACCACGCTCTGGCTGTTCGTGTAGGCGTGGACGGTGGTGAGCAGCCCTTTCTGGATCCCGAACGACTCGTGCAGCACCTTCGCCACCGGGGCGAGGCCGTTCGTGGTGCAGCTCGCGTTGCTCACCACATGGTGGGACCGCGGGTCGTACATCCCCTCGTTCACGCCCAAGCAAATGGTTACATCCTCGTTCTTGGCCGGTGCGCTGATCATCACCTTCTTCACCGTGCCGCCCAGGTGGTCCTTGGCCAGGTTCGCGTCGGTGAACCTTCCGGTGGACTCGATGACCAGCTCGGCCCCCACGCTCGCCCAGTCAATCGCCTTCGGCTCGGTCTGCTTGAAGACCTTGATGTCGTAGCCCGCCACCTGGATCGAGTCGTCGTCGTGCCGGACCTCGCCGTGGTAGGGCCCGTAGACCGTGTCCCAGCGGAAGAGATGGGCGTTCGTCGCCACGTCGGTGAGGTCGTTGA
Organism: Fimbriimonadaceae bacterium; assembly: GCA_020847855.1. Taxonomy (GTDB): domain Bacteria; phylum Armatimonadota; class Fimbriimonadia; order Fimbriimonadales; family Fimbriimonadaceae; genus JADLBH01. The sequence continues at coordinate 181,533 of JADLBH010000037.1, read as the reverse complement.
GCGCCACGACCTCGATGCTCTCCCGCGAGCGCTCGATCATCGCCCGCAGCGCGAGCCGCCCGATCCGCCCAAACCCGTTGATCCCTACCTTGACTGGCATGGCACCAGTCTACCGAGCTTCACGTACATGGGCCGGGCGTTGCCTTTGGGGTGAGATGCGACCCACAAGGGGGCACAGTGCTTGGAGAACCATGCGCGCTGTCTCGCATGGCCTCCATTCGAAATTGCCACCGGTTTGCCGGGAGCAGGGGTCGCTTCCGAACCTCCTCCACCGATGGAGGTAACCGCCTACGATGGACCGCATTCCTCAGTGCCGCGCAAGGAGGCGCACTGCCATGGCAGAACGAGAGCGAAGCGCGGGTTCGGTTTGCAAAGCGGAGTGGGCCTGGCAATCTTCGCCGTACCCCGAAGCTAAGAAAGTCAAGTAAAAATACTGGGCTAACTTCGAGCCGTGCTCAGTCCATACTCATGGGCCATGGGCTTGGAGCGGTGCTTCTCACCGCCTGTCTCGTCACTCCGTCCGGTTGGATCAAGACTCCCTCTGGCTACCCCTACAACTACTTGGAGGCGTTACCGTATATTGACAACAGTGTGTATTCTTTCACGAACAGCGGTACGACGACGGTCAACCACCAAGTGGGAGGGCAACACCAAACTGCAAGGAAGGTTTGGGGATCGGCTCTGGAAGGTCCGCCAGCAACGAGCGGTCCCACTTGGGGTGCCAAGTTCACGCCTCGCTCGGACAGCAACCTCGTGACGAACTGGGAAGTGAACTGGGACGTCCCGGCCGGCTACACGTTCACGGTTACGATGGAGTACAGCCATGAAGTCGGGACAGAGACATGGTGGAGAAACTCGGTCTCCGCAGCTCGAGATCGCTCTTGGCACACCTTCGTCAAGCAAGGCCATACTGAGGTTGGGCCTGGCGGAGGCGAGCCAGGGGGGGGAGGCTAGGCAATGCCAGCTCTCATCTCCCTCGCCTGCGCCTTCTTCGCGACGGCGGCTCAGCAAGAGTCACCCACATGGCTCGCGATCGTCCACACGCAAGCGCACCCAGCCCCGGCGGGGCCCAAGACTTGGACCGCGACCGCGTTGGAAGAGTGGGGAGCCAAGCACTCGTTCGGCGTAGAAAGCTACGGTGGACTTTGGGTGGCCTTCCCGAGCGACCTGTGTGGTGTCCAAGCGGAAGCTGATCGAACTGCCGAACTGCTTCAGTGGGTGCGTGCCGCAGGACAGAACGGAGCCATGCAAGGCTCGGTGTTGGCGGGCAATCTAAGGAAGGACGTCGAAGGTCATGTGGCCTGGTCGGCATCGAGCTCGAACGAGCCCCCGGCCGTGGACGCGATGGAGTTCGGGCTCGGCGTGAACGGATGGTTCCAGTTGGAGTCAGGCGGGAAGGCCGTTTGGGTTCCCGCAATCCTTAGTCGCGCAGGGAAGGAACTCAAGGCTGGAGCCTGTTCTCCGCTCGAGAAGGGGAAGGAGAGGACGCTTCCAGATCACCCTGCGCTCTCGTTCGACGCGTTCCCCAGCGTGACGGTGGAGATCGCCTCCGCGCCAGGGTTATCGCCGAGCGTCAGGGATCGGTCCGAGGCCGCGGCCCGAGCCATGGAGAGCTTCCGGTCCGCGGTCGTACGGGCTTCCGACTCGGTTCGCTCCGCCTACACCTCGCTCCTTGCCGCAGCGGACGACCCAGGGTCGGGGCAGGTCAAGGAGGGGCTCTTCGCCGATGCTTCCCGCGCGACAGACCTTCCTCCTGCTGTGGCCAATCGGCTTCGGGAGGAGATGCTTCACGGTTTCGAGCGGTTTGGCTTTGCGTCGGCTGAGGAGGCTGGTCGCTTCTTCGACCGTGCCGAGATAGGCGACCGTAAAGCACGCCTCACACTCCAATACCAACTCGAGATCAAAGGGCGGGAGATCGGGGTTTCTACGGAATTCTCGGGACCGTTCACGCCGAAGGGCTAATAGGTGGAGGAGGCTCCCGCGCGAAAGCAACCACAAGGCGAGCCTCTACGAGTCGCCCCCTAGGTACGGCCGCGTCGCCTTCCGCAACATCAAGGCGCGGACGTTCGACTAGCCTCCGCTCTCCGACGGCTTGCGCGTCGGGCCCGCGACCGTGTGGATGCCGTCGGAATCTACGCCCGTCAGCCAGCCGCCAAACTCGTTCCGGTAGCTGAAGCCCGCGCGTATAGGCCCGCTCTCGAGATAGAGGCTCAAGCTGCCGTCGGACTGGGGTTGGCGGCCCAGCATCCGGAGTAGCCCAGTTGCTACATCGATCTAACAGCTCGTCGTTGGTTGGCCGCCTCCGCGAGATGCGGTCATGCCTAGGTTGGATACCGTTCCGGAGGAGCGAAGGACTATTCCACCGCCCTCCGCCCCGAATCCCGCGTGGAACTCTTTATCTCGAGCCTGCATTTGGACGATCGGCTTGCCGAGCGGCGTCATCGAGAGCGTGGTGATGTTGTCGAGCGAGGCGAAGCGGCCTGCCTCGTTGCCGTCGCCGTCCACGATGACGAGGGCGCGGGTGCGGATCTCTTTGGAGTACTGCACGGGGTTGTTCTGGCCGAGGACGAACGTCGCCCCGGCGAGGACCACAGTGGCGAAGGGCTGGATCAGGGTCTTCATGGCTATTCAGATCGGGGTGTAATAGGGGAACGGGGCTGGGCCGAAGCCGACGAAGAGGTAGCCGGGCAACGTCGGACCGCCGCCGACAGCGAAGCGCTCAGTGAAACTGCCGTTTTGAGTGACTTGCATGTTCTTACGGAGGCGGACAAGCCGGGTGGTTGGAGGAGTGTTGTTTGGTCCCTCCTTCGTCCGCCAAACCTGAGGCACCTTCAGGTCCGTCGGGTTCGGGAACGTCTCCGGGGAGGCCCCGTGCGGCGTCTCACCTTTTGGTTCATAGAAGTCGCGCCAAAACCCAGAAAGCCCAACGTCAATGTACCGAGTCGAGGGAATCGTGTAGTGAACGACAGATTAGGTGTCAACACCGTAGAGCCCCTCGTTGTCTTTGCCATGCTCGTCCTCCGTGCGCTTTTGAATGCGGATTCTGTCAGGTTCGCCAGCCTGGCCAAGCGCAAGCTCAAACGTGGCGATCTGATTCGCCTGCGCCTGCAACGTCTGGCTCGCAACTCGCTGGGCGCAATGTGGCCACGAACCGCGGATGTGGGTGCCCGAGTCGAGGATGGGCGAAGCGTACGTGCCCAAATTTGCGGGATCGTCAGTGACTATTGCGTAGGTCTCGAAGAGCTTTTCCGGAGTCCCTGTCACTCAAACCTCGTGAACCGCCCCATGGAACGCATTGTTGGTAAGGGTGTAGGGGCCGAGCACCAACGTGCCGTTCGCGGCGACCTCCCCTGTTCCGTCGCCGACCAAGCTCAACGTGCCGTACAAGTGTGCCGCCACCGTGCAGATTCCTGCCGCCACGATCCCCTGCGCAGCGTCCTCCTTGCGGAACCCGGTGTACGACCAGGCAGTAGAAGCGTTTTCTAACCGCAGCACAAAGGCGATGTACCTTTGGGAGCCGGTCCTGTTGACGTGCCAAAGGTAGGTTCGTAAGTCAAGGTGTCCGGAGGCAGGGATGGGGATCCGTACCTTATAAAGGGTGCGCGGCCCGGCTCCGTAGTTCAGAATGGACTCAGGGGCACTGCTGACGACTAGCCAGCGCGAGCCGAGGGCGTCGCTGGAAGCCCATTGCGCGAACGTTCCCTCTGGCGGTCCGACGAAGACTGGGCGACGCGTATCTTGTGGGCAAGCCACACACGTAGACGTCTCACGACATCCGCCCGTTCCGCCCGCCCTCGCAGGGGGTTGTGCCTCGAGCGGCCCTCAGGGACTGCTAAGCCGCCGGCATGAGGCGCGTCGCCTTTCGGAACATGAAGGATCGCGAGCTCGAACGCACGGCGAGTCGCACGCCCAACGCGATCTGCCGAATCGGACTGTGCCGAGAGTGGATCGGCCAGTAGAGGTCCTTCGAAAGCACGGTACTGACGCGAGCGAGTTCGGGACTGGGAGCGTCACCCGGTTCCAATGTAGCTGCTATTGGTGCCGGCCGCCAACCTTTCAGATTCTCACGAGGGAGCACGGATAAGGTGTGCGGCCCCTGGCGGTGTGCCGGGGGCCGCTTCGCTCACCGGACAGAGTTTAGCGCTTGACGAACTGGAAGCCGCGGCGGGCCTTCTTGCGGCCGTACTTCTTCCGTTCCTTGACCCGGGCGTCGCGGGTGAGGAAACCCTCGGCCCGGAGCGCGGGACGGAGCCCCTCGTCCAACTCCACCAGGGCTCTTGCGATCCCGAGCCGCACGGCACCGGCTTGGCCCGTCTTCCCACCACCCTTGACCTTGGCCTTGACGTTGTAGCGGCCTTCGAGTTCCAACTGGGTGAAGGGGCTCTTCACGAGGATCTCCAATACAGGGCGGCACAGGTAGTCCTCGTGCCCGGTGTCGTTGATCGTGATCTTTCCGTCGCCGGGCTCGAGCCAGACGCGGGCGATGGCGCACTTGCGGCGCCCGGTTCCGTAAGAGACTGCTGTGTTCGGCATGGTTACTTCTTGGAGATGTCGAGCGGCTTGGGCTCTTGGGCAGAGTGCGGGTGCTCGGCCCCGGCGTAGACTTTGAGCTTTTTGAAGGTGGCCCGACCCAGCTTGGTCTTGGGCAGCATCCCCCAGACGACCTTTTCGATCAGTCGCTCGGGCTTGGTAGCGAGGAAGTCCTCGCGGGAGATGTTGCGGAGCCCACCCGGCCACATCGTGTGCCAGTAGATCAGCTCATCGCCCTTGCCTCCGGTCCAGACCGCCTTCGCTGCGTTGATAACGATCACGAAGTCCCCGCAGTCCATGTTGTAGGTGAAGGTGGGCTTGTGCTTGCCGCGCAGGACTTGGGCGACCTGCGACGCCAAGCGACCGATCGGGACGCCCGTAGCGTCCACGATGTGCCACTTTCTCTCTATCGTGCTCGGCTTTGCCGTGTACGTTCTATTCATCGTCGTTTCCTGTCTCGTTCCAATCGTTCGTTTCCTCCGTCTCGCGCCAATCCCTGGGCCATCGGCCGTAGTTCACACGGAGGAGGGTCAGTCCTCGGGCGGGGAGAACTGGGGGTCTCTCCATACCTTCTGCGGTTTCGGGGCGGGTGAGGTCGCCGACGAGCATCGGTTTCCACTTGTGTCGCCCGACCTGCCAGAGCGCACCCGCGATCCTTCGCATCATTCCCCGGAGGAAGGCGTTTCCGTCCACCTCGATCTCGACACGGTCGCTCTTCGCCTTCACCTCGGCCCGGAGCACCGTGCGAAGGAAGTTCGAACCGGGCGGGAGGTCTTGGCTGAACGGTTCGAAGTCGTGGGTTCCCACGAGATACCCTGCCGCTCGTCGCATCGCTTCGATGTCGAGCTCCCGGCCGTTCCAGTGCGCAAAGCGGTCGCGGAACGGATCCCTTGGCCCGGTGGCGATCGCGTATCGGTAGACCCGTGACTTTGCGCTGAACCTGGCGTGAAACCGCGGATCCGCTTCGCTTGCCGCGACCGCGGCCAAGTCGGGAGGCAGGACGTCCCCGAGCGCCCTCACCCAGTTCTCCGTCGGCATGCTCGACTCTTGGTCGAAGTGTGCGACTTGTCCCTTGGCATGGGCACCGCTGTCGGTTCTGCTCGCCCCTGTGATCTCGATCTCTTCGCCCGAGATCTGGCGAACTGCGTCTTTCAATGTACCGTGGACAGTCCTCTGTCCACGCTGCGGCGCCCAGCCGCAGAAGTCGGTGCCGTCGTACGCGACGACGAGCTTGATTCGCCTAGTTGACAAGCTCCAGCACAGCGGTCTCGGCGGCGTCTCCGCGCCGAACGCCAGTGCGGACGAGCCGGGTATAGCCGCCGTTCCGGTCCTTGAACCTTGGGGCGACGTTGGTGAAGAGGTGAGTGACCAGGTCCTCGCCGTTGATCAGGCTCCTTTCGCGGAGGATTTGGAGCTTTTCGGCGTCGGTCTTCCCTGCGAGGGCCTTGAGCGGCTTGTCGGAAGAGCGGCTGTGGCCGACTAGCACCTTGCGGGCCTCTCGGCGCGAGGCGAGGGTGTCGTTCTTGCCCAGGGTAACGAGCTTCTCGACGATGCGCTGAAGTTCCTTGCCTCGTCCGAGGGTGGTATGGACATAGCCGGTTCTCACGAACTGTCTGGCAAGGTTCGTGAGTAGGGCCCGCCGCTGGTCGCTGGGAAGGCCGAGTTTTCGGTGGTCAATCTTGTGGTTCATATCGAGCCTCGCCTAAAAGTCGTCCTCGTCGTCAAGGAGGTCAATGTTGACGTAGCCGCCAGCCGCCGGTCGTAGCTCGATCCCGTGCTCTTGGAGCTTGTCGCGCACCTCGAGCAGCGATTTCTTCCCGAAGCCGCGGATCCCGGTGAGATCAGCCTCGTTCACGGCCGCGAGCTGGCGGAGCGAGAGGAGTCCCGCGCGTCGCAGGCAGTTGAAGGTGCGCTGGCTAAAATCGAGGTCTTCGATGCTGGTCTCAGGGATGTGGCTCAGCTCGGGGAGGGACGCCTCGGCCCCGACCAGGTCAATGTCCACACCTGCCTCGCCTAGCTCGAAGAACATTTGGAAGCACTTGTCCAGAATGATCGCGGACTGGGTCACCGCGTCATTCGGGGCGACTGCCCCGTTCGTCCAGACTTCGAGGACGAGCCGTTCATAGTCCGTCCGCTGGCCCACACGGGTCGCCTCGACGATGTAGTTCACCTTTCGAACCGGAGTGAGTTGCGATCCGGTGGGGATCACTCCGATGACTCCCTTGTACTTGTCCTGCCTCTCTGGGAGGACGTATCCGTTGCCCCAGCCGACATAGATCTCGGCGCTAAGCGTCTCCTTGGCGGCACTGATCGTGGCGAGGTAGCACTCAGGGTTCATGATCGTGACGCCGGGCGGGCAGTGGACGTCGGCTCCGGTGACCCGGCCTGGGCCCTTGACGTCAATCCTGAGCGTCACGTCCTCAGGGATCGGCCCTTCGAACTCCCAACGGATCGCAAGGCTCTTGAGGTTGAGGAGGAACTCGGTCGTGTCCTCCTTGACCCCTGGGATCGGGGCGAACTCGTGGAACACCTTATCAATCTTGACGCCGCACACGGCCGCGCCCTGGATGCTACTGAGCAAGACCCGTCGGAGGGCATTGCCAATGGTCTGCCCATACCCGCGCTCGAGGGGTTCGAGCACGAACTTGGCGTAGGATTCTTCGAGTTCGAGTGTCTGGATGTGCGGCATGGGTGTGCTGTTAGTTTCGCGGCCTCTTCCGCGGTCGGCAACCGTTGTGCGGCACCTTGGTGACGTCTCGCAGCGACCTCACTTCCAGTCCGGCTGCGTGGAGGGAGCGGACCGCGGTTTCGCGACCGCTTCCTGGACCGCTCACGAAGACGTCCACGGACTGCATCCCGTGGGCCTTGGCCCTTTCGGCCGCCTTCTCGGCGCTCAGCTGGGCCGCGAAGGGAGTGCCCTTGCGCGAGCCCTTGAAGCCCACGTTGCCGCTGCTCGCCCAGCAAAGGGTGTTGCCTTGGGCGTCGGTGATGTTGACGATCGTGTTGTTGAAGGTGGAGTGAATGTGCGCCAAGCCGTGGGCGACTTGTCGCTTCTCCTTTTGTTTGCCTCGGGGTGCTGCTTTGCGTGCCATGGGTTACTTCGCCTTCTTCTTTCCTGCGACGGTCTTCGGCTTGCCTTTGCGGGTCCGTGCGTTGGTCCGAGTGTTCTGGCCCCGTGTGGGAAGGCCGCGACGGTGGCGGATCCCTCGGTAGGAATTGATCTCGATCAATCGGCGAATGTTGGCGTAGATGTCCCGCCGAAGGTCGCCTTCGACCTCGTAGTCCTCGTCAATGACTTGTCGTAGCTTGGCGACCTCGTTGTCGTTCAGGTCGCGGATCTTCGTCCTCGCGTCTATCCCGGTCTTTTCGACGATCTCGCCGGCCCTCTTGGGGCCGATTCCAAAAATGCTCTGGAGACCGATGAAGACGCTCTTGTCGCGCGGGAGGTCAACGCCAGCGATACGTGCCATGGCCTTACCCTTGCCTCTGCTTGTGCTTCGGGTTGATGCAGATGACGCGCACGACTCCCTCGCGCTTCACGATCTTGCACTTGTCGCAGATCTTCTTGACACTTGCTCGTACTTTCATTCGACCTCAGGCGGCTCTTGCGACCTCTCATCCGTCTAAAAGGGCGGGGAGCCTTGCGCCAGCCTCCGTGCAAGGCGGCGGGCGCGAACGCAAATCCTACCACGGATCGGCCGTCGTGAGTCCCGGTTCCGGGACTCTCTGGGACTCGGAACGGTGCTCGCAACCCTTCCAAGCCCTCGCGGGTGGCTGTGTGCCACAATCTTAGTTCCGGAGAACCCATCTTGGCGATTGACACCAGCGACTTTCGAAACGGACTCGCATTCTACCTGGACGGCGAGATCTACCAAATCCTCGAGTTTCAGCATGTCAAGCCTGGCAAGGGAGGGGCATTCGTCCGGACTCGGCTCAAGCGGCTCCGATCCGGGAACGTGATGGAGAAGACCTTCCGCTCGGGCGAAAAGGTGGACCCTTGCTTCCTTGAGACCGTCGAATACCAGTTCCTCTACCGGCAAGCCGACGATCTCGTCCTGATGGACACCGACTCCTATGAGCAGGTCACTGTGCCCGTGACCCAGATCGGAGATCCTGCCAGGTTCCTCAAGGAGGAAGCGATGGTGAACGCCTTGACCGCCGATGGCTCCATCCTCGGATACGAGATCGCGAACTTCGCCGAGCTCGAAGTGGCAGAGGCTGAGCCCGGCGTACGGGGGGACACGGCCAGCGGCGGCGTAACCAAGGGCGCGACCCTTGAGACCGGGGCCTCCGTCCAAGTGCCTATGCACATTGACGTGGGTGACGTGATCAAGGTGGACACCCGGACCGGACAGTACATCGAGCGCGTCAACAAAAAGTAGGAGGAACGCAAATTGGCGAGCAAAGAGCCGAAAAACCGAGCTGGGAGCCAGTTGAGCGATTCGCTCGCTGGGTTCCTGGACTCGGTCGCCCGAATGGCGGTCTATGTTGGGGGCGGCGCCTTGCTCGTGGGGACGGTGCTCCTGCTCATGAACTTCAACGTGGGCGGTGCGCCAGGGGTCTCGGCGCAAGCGCTGAAGAACGCCCAGGCCATCGCACCGTTCCTACTTTATGGCGGGGTGGCCGTGAGCCTCGGCGTCGCATGGCTCCAGTGGGGCGAGGAGACGCTGGCACCCTTGATCTTGATCGTGGCGGCCGCCTATTACTTCTCACCCTTCTACGTTCCCTCGATCTTCGGCTCCCCTGCACCGACCGATGCAAGCCGGACCGTGATCTCCGGCCTGCAGAACACCGGGCTCGCCATCGGGATCGTGGGCTTCATCGTGCTCACCATAGACGTGGCGACTCGGGTGCGGATCCGTTCCAGGGAAGGCGCGCGCGCCGAACAGCTCAAGTACGGCAAAGGGATCAAGGAGGAGGCCGACATCCAGAACGTCTTCCTGGGCAAGTGTTGGCAGCTCCCATACTGCCGCAAGTTCGTCCGGGAGAAATGCCCGATCTATCACGCGCGCAGAACTTGCTGGAAGGAGCGCGTCGGTTGCATGTGCGAAGAGTCGGTGATCCGCAACGCGATGGCAGGGAAGCTCGTGCCCAAGGACACGATCGCCGCCGCTTCCATGATCCCCTACAACCAGTCCATCTCGGACGACAAGAAGATCGAGCGGTGCCGCCAGTGCGTGATCTACAACGAGCACCAGAAGCACAAGTACAAGCTAGCGATGCCGGTGGCGATCCTGGGCCTGGGTGGGATCTACTTCGCGTTCCGAGAGCCCTTGCTCAGTGGGGTGGCGGGGATGGTCGCGAACCTCGACCGCTTCGTGAACAACGCGACGCTCAACACCGTGAGCCCGTCCAGCAACTCGAAGGGCGGGAACTTCTTCCACGAGTTCGTGTTAGGGGCCATCATGCTCATCGCCCTGGCGTATGTGATTCGATTCATCGAGTTCTTGATCTTCAAGCTCAAGGTCTGACGTGGCGACAGCGATCGAGCCCTTACACCTGAACGGGTCTCACGGCGAAGGCGGGGGAGCGCTGCTCCGCACCGTGCTCGCTATGAGCGTGCTCACCGGGAGGCCCGTGATTGTGGGCTCGGTTCGAGGAGGGCTCAGGAGCCGGGGACTGGCATCGGAGGACATGATGTTCCTCGATGCGCTCGCGTCCACGTGCGATGCCGACGTCGTGGGCGGCATCGGGGATCACGAGGTCGAGTTCTATCCTCGTCGCGCGGCGCGCCCGCTCCGCTATTCGTTCAGCGGGGAGACCTATGGAGGCGGATCGGTGAGTGCCTGTGTGGTGGGCCATGCGCTCCTGCCTGTGCTCGCCAGGGCAGGTGGGATGAGCACGGTCGAGCTTCATGGCTCGACCCATGGCCAGAACACGCTGGCCTTCGAGGCCCTGGAAGGGGTCTCAGTGGAGGCCCACCGCAGGCAAGGGCTCTTCTCCTCGGTCGAGCTGCGGAAGGCAGCTTTCTTCCCGGTCGCGAACGGGCACATCAGCCTGGAGGTAGAGCCCAGCGTCCTGGAGAGCGTGCAGTGGGGTGCGCGGGGCCGCCTCGAAGCGTGTGGGGCGAGCGTGACGGTCGCCGGGGCGCAGAAGGAGCAAGGTGGGAGGGCGGCCGATGCCCTGAACGACCTCTTTCATGACGCGGGCCTTCGGCCCGAGATCTCCATCTCCCGGCACCCCGATTCCGACCCCGAGACTCAGATCACGTGCTGGGCGAGGTTCGAAACCGGCATGGGCAGTGGAACCGCGGTGGGCCGGACGCGGTCGCCCGTCGCGGAGGTGGCATCCCAAGCCTTTGCCGACTTCCTCAGGTGGTACCAGACCGATGCGACCGCGGACCCCTTCCTTGCGGACCAGATGCTCCTCCCCGCGTGCTTGGCGGACGGCCAGAGCGAGTATTCGACCCCCAAGGTCACGCGGCGACTCACTACGATGGCTTGGGCGGTGCGCCAGTTCATGCCGATAAGGGTGACCGTCCACGGAACGGAAGGGGGGAGCGGGCGGGTCACCGTTGAACGCTAAGAGGGTCTCCGAGTGGACGGTGGACTACGGCGACGGCCCGAGGCCCTGCCAAGTCCCGCACAACTGGACACGGGAGGCCGACCTCCGTTGGGAGGGCCCTGCCCTCTACCGCACGAGCCTGGACTGTGGCAAGCAACCGGGCTGGCTGGTCTTCCGTGGCGCGAGCTACCGTGCCGACGTGGCCGTGGACGGAACGCCTGTCCTGAGCCACACCGGCATATGGGACGCGTTCGCTGTGGAGCTTCCTCCAGGCAAGCACGAGGTGACGGTCACGGTGACGAAGAACGGAGGCCCGAGCTATCCGGTCCGGAACGTGCTGTCCGGGTTCTTGCCCTATGTCTATGGCACTTTTGGGGGGCTCTATCGCGAGGTCGAGCTACATTCCGTGGAACCAGATTTGGAACCACCGGCACCGCCGTGCCGGATCGAGGTCGAAGGATCGAGTCTGAGGCTCGACGGCAGCCCTTGGGAGATGCGAGGCGTGCTCTCGTGGGGATGGCACCCCGAGGTCGGGGCGCCGCAACCGGAGTTGGGCTCGTTCCGAGAGTCCCTTCGGAGAATGAAGGCCTTGGGGCTCAACACCTGGAAGGCATGCCTCTGGCTGCCGCCTCACGAGGTGCTCCGCGCCCTGGATGAGGAAGGTTTGCTCGCCTGGATCGAACTCCCGCTATGGATGCCCGCAACGGATCCGGCGAGCCTAGACGGTGCCCTGGAGGAGGTCGGAAGGATCGTTCGGCAGTACCGGAGGCACCCTTGCATCGTGGCATGGTCGTTCGGCTGCGAGCTCTCCCGGGAGACGCCGCACGAGTTTCGCAAACGGCTGGTCGAGCTGGGGGAAGAACTCACCGGGGCCGCTCTCTTCAAGGACAGCAGCGGCGGATCGGAGATGTACGGGGGCGACCTTCGGGAGTACGGGTCGTTCGAGGACTTTCATCCTTACTGCGATGCGCAGTGGTACCCGCCAGTTCTAGAGGCACTGCGTCCCGGCGCCCGTCGAGCCCGTCCTATCCTCCTCGGCGAGTTCAACGACTACGACGCACTCCGGCCCGTGGCACCTTTGCGGGGCGAGTACTGGGCATCGAGCGACCCCGCGGCGAACGACCAAGGGGTTCGATGGCAGTACGACCTTCCTGACATCGTACGCCGGGGGATCCCGTTGCCCGACGAGGCGGAGCTCGCAGCGGCCTCGCTCAGGAAGGGCCGGTGGATGCGCAAGCACGCCGTGCGCTCGGCGATGTCCCAGCCAGGGGTGCAGGGGTACGTACTCACGGGCATCCATGACACTCCAATTTCGAGTTCAGGGATCCTGGAGACTGGGAGGTTCGAGGTTGGGGACTTCCAGAGCGGACACGCATTCTTGATCCCGCCCCGGCAGATGCCTTGGGAAGACGGGGGAAACCGTCCGGGGTGGCACTGGCCCTATGTGCAGCCCGCGGGCGAGGGCGTCGTCCGAGTGGGTGTCCGGTCCGAGGCGGGTTACCATGGGAGGGCAAGGGTCGTGCTCGACGGTTGCGCGCTCTGGGAAGGCGAGATCGCCCTCGCTCCTGGTGTGCCCTCGGAGATCGCTCAAGTCGCCCTGAACGGGGCGCATGGCGAACGAGCGAGCCTTACCGTGGAGTGGGGCGAACGCACCGAGGAACTGGAGATCCAGTTCTGGCTTGCGTGGGTAGGAGGAGTACGGTTCACTCCAGGCGCAGCTGAACTCCTTCGCGTCGAACCGGGCGACGAGGGGCCCCTGGTCGCCCTCGATGCGGATCGCGAGCCCTCCGCTACGGTAGTCCTCTCCACCCAAGGGCCAAGTCGCCCTTTCTTCCGAGAGTGCGTCCATCGCGGGCTTTCCGCGATTCTGCCCGAGGATGCCTACGACTCATGGCTGTGCGTCGCTGCATCCCATACAATCGGTCGTTCTTGGCTCGCCGAGCGAGGGAAGGGTTGGAAACCGATGGTCGAGCGGGTGGACACGCGCACCTATGGGGTGGAACCGGTCGTCGTGCATCGCCCGGGGCAGGTCATCGCGGCCTTGAGCGTGGGAGGTGGCGAGGGGGTGCAGCCTTCCGGCCTTGGCTCGAACCCTGCTGGGGCGGAGGCGCTCCGGCGACTCCTCTCCCTGGCGAGGGAGGAGTGAGCCGGCTGGGACTCGAACCCAGGACCCGCGCCTTAAAAGGGCGCTGCTCTACCAACTGAGCTACCGGCTCCTGGGGCCCGTTTTACTCCAACCGGCCTGCACAGCGAGGGGTACTCTCGTCTCCATGGATCACGAGCCTCTCACCTATGCCGCGTCCGGGGTTGACCCCGAGGTGGCGGAGAGAGCGGTCCGCGGGTTCGCGGGCGCGGTCGCAACGACCCACGATGAGCGGGTCCTCGGTGGGATCGGCGGCTTCGGAGGCATGTTCCGCGCCCAGTTTCAAGACATGGAGAGCCCGGTGCTGGTCTCGAGCATTGACGGCGTGGGAACGAAGACGGCGGTCGCCGCGATGGCGGGAGATTTCTCCCAGCTTGGCTATGACATCGTGAACCATTGCGTGAACGACATCTTGTGCCAGGGCGCACAGCCCCTCTTCTTCCTGGACTACTTCGGTTGCTCGCGGCTCGACCCGGTGGTCATTGACCAAGTGGTGAGTTCTGCCGCCGCCGCGTGCCGTGACGCGGGGTGCGCCCTGCTCGGGGGCGAGACCGCCGAGATGCCTGGGGTGTATGTGGACGGCGAGATTGATGTGGTTGGGGCGATCGTAGGAGTCGTGGAAAGCGCGAGGCGGTTGCCTCGTACCGATCCGCGGTCAGGGGACAAGCTGATCGGCATCGCCTCGGACGGCCTGCACACGAACGGGTACACGTTGGCCCGGCAGGCACTCTTCAGTGTCGCGGGGCACTCGATCTCGGACCAGTTGGAGGGAATGGAGGGCACGTTGGGCCAGGAGCTTCTCAAGCCCCACCGTACGTACCTTTCCTCGGTCTGGCCGCTCTTGGCGCAGGAGTCTGTCTTGGCCGCAGCGCACATCACCGGAGGCGGGATCGCAGGAAACCTGGTCCGGGTCATCCCGTCCAACCTCCAAGCCGTCGTAGAGACCATGACTTGGAACCCCCCGACGATCTTTCAGCACATCCAGCGGGACGGCGGAATCGAGTCAGCGGAGATGTTCCGAACTTTCAACATGGGGATTGGGATGATCCTGGTCGTGGATCAAGACGCGGCGGGCGAGATCGTCCAAGCCTTGAACGAGTCCGGTGAGCACGCCGCCGAGATCGGCCAGCTCCGGAATGGGCCCCACGACGTCCAACTGGTCTGAGGATACTGGCCCCGTGTTTCGCAAGGTAATGGAGCGGCTCGACCGCGTGCTCGGTCGCGGCGTTATTGACGAGAACCTGTACTCGGTGCTGGAAGAGGAACTGCTCCTCGCCGACACGAGCGTCGCGGTTACGGAGGAGATCCTGAGCGAGCTTCGGGACGCCGTCCGCAAGGACAAGGTGACCACCGTGGACGGGATCCGCGAGCGGTTGCGCCACGAGATCGCGTCGCGGTTCGATTGGGACCGGGTGAAGGGTCTCAACGAGCCTGCCGTTCCCCCGGCCCTCTGGCTCTTTGTGGGGGTGAACGGCGTCGGGAAGACGACGACGATCGGCAAGCTCGCCTCGTCTCTGAAAAGCAAGGGCAAGCGGCCCTTGCTCGCGGCGGGGGACACCTTCCGCGCCGCCGCGATCGAACAGCTCCAAGTCTGGGCGGAAAGGTCGGGCGCAGACTTCGTCGGCGCCTCCCCCGGCTCGGACAGCGCCAGCGTCGTGTTCTCCGCGATCGAGGCGGCCAAAGCGAGAGGATGCACCCATGTGCTGGCCGATACAGCCGGGCGACAGCACACGAAGTCCGCGCTCATGACCGAGCTCGGCAAGACGGTGCGGGTCGCCGAGAAGGCCATGGGCCGAGCTCCCGACGAGGTACTCCTCGTCCTCGATGCGAACACCGGCCAGAACGCGGTGCGGCAGGCCGAGGAGTTCGGTCACATCGCCGGGGTCACCGGGCTCGTTCTCACCAAAGTGGACGGCACCGCCAAGGGGGGAGCGTTGATCGGGCTCCAGCGAGGCTTGCATCTACCTGTGAAGCTCGTCGGCACCGGCGAAGGCATCGAGGACCTGCGCCTCTTCGACCCGAAGTGGTTTGCGGAGCGGCTTTTCGCCTAGTCCGCCTTGGCAGCGATCTCGATCGCGGCTCGACGATCGTCGCGCTGGGCCCGCTTGCGCCTGGCCCACCAAACGATCCCCAGGAGCAGGAACGTGGGGACCACAAGGGCGTCGTCGAGCAACCCAAAGAGCGGGATCACCTCCGGGATGAGGTCAACAGGGGAGACGCCGTAGAACAGGGCCACGACGATGGAGACGATGGGAGCCCACGCCGGAGGGCGGGGCCTGCCTGGGAGGTTGTTCATCCTCTGTCCGTATTCGACGCCTGGGGGCTCGGACGGGTTGCACGCGGGCCTACCTCGGTAGGAACAGCTTGCGGAACTGGTGCCGTCCGACCCTGAGCAGCCTGCCGTCGAGATCCCCTGGTTCCAGGCGTGCGAAGGGGTCGCCCACCTTGTCGCCATCCAGGGAGACCGCACCTTGCTGAATCAGCTGTCGCGCTGCCCCGTTGCTCTTCGCCAGTCCGAGAGAGGCCACGAGCTGGGCTAGCGCGACGCTCCCCTCGGCGAGCAGCTCGGTGGGCACGGCCGCTTCCTCGACCTCGCTCGGGAGCTCGCGCTTGGCGAAAACGGAATCGAAGTAATCGGAGGCGGATCGGGCGTCTGCCTCCGAGTGATAGATCGTTGTGATCTCTGCGGCGAGCCTGCGCTTGGCCCGATACGGATCGGCGACGATGATCTCCGTGGCCTCGGCCATGGGGACGTCGGTGCAAAGTTCGAACCAATTGGTGAGGAGGTGGTCCGGGATGGACATCGTCTTGCCGTACATTTCGTTCGGCTCGTCCACGACGCTGATGTAGTTCCCGAGGGACTGGGACATCTTTTCCGCTCCGTCCGTGCCGACCAACAGCGGGCAGAGCATCACGGTCTGTGGCTCTTGGCCATAGTGCCCCTGGAGGTCCCTTCCCACGAGGTTGTTGAACTTCTGATCCGTGCCCCCCAGCTCGGTGTCCGACCGAACCGCCACACTGTCGTAGCCCTGGCAGAGGGGGTACAGGATCTCGTGGAGCCCGATCGCGCGGTGCTCGTTCCACCGTTTGGTGAAGTCGTCCCTCTCCATGATTCTGGCGACCGTCGTCTGGGCTGCGATCTTGACGAAGTCCTCCAAAGTGAGCGCACCGAGCCAGTCCCGGTTGTAGACGATCTCCGTCCGCTCCGGATCGAGGATCTTGAAGACCTGCTTGGAGACGGCGGCGACGTTGGTTTCGATCTCTTCGCGGCTGAGCTGGGGCCGCGTCTTCGACTTCCCGCTGGGGTCGCCGATCATCGCGGTGAAGTCTCCGATGATGAGCACGGCGGTGTGGCCCAGCCGTTGAAAGTCGCGGAGCTTTCGGAGGACCACCGCCCACCCGAGCGTGACGTGCGCGACCGTGGGATCCACCCCGAGCTTGATTCGCAAGGGGCGCCCGGACCGAAGCTTTGCGGCCAGGTCCTCTTCGCTGATGATCTCGGCGGTGCCCCGCCGCAGGAGCGCCAGTTGCTCGTCAATGGTCACGACGGGGCAGTCTACCGGTGCTGCATCAGCAGAACTGGAACTCGGGTGCCCCAAAGAGCAGCTTCGTCACCTCGTGGGCGGCGGGCCGGATGTTCCCAGCGGTGACCCCTCGCGGGGCCGAGGCCTTGACCCCTTCGACAAGAGACGTGACCTTGGTGGCGGGGAGCTCGGCATCGAGGATCTCCATCGTCCGCTTCGCGAACGCCTCGGGCTCAGTGTTGCCGGCATAGAGCATCATCATCGCTTGGGAGGCTCTGGGGTTCTGCCGACCTCCGAAGAGCTTGTCCGCCCATTTGATCCGTTCCACCATGGTGGCGCTCGAGATCCAGCCTGGCCCGCCTTCCCAGCCGGAGACGTCCGGCGGATAGAGCAGTTCCATCCCCATCGCCTTTGTAGAGACACTGGCGAGCCCGCCGAGGGCGGCCCTCCGCCTCAAGTCCCCTTCCGCGGCGAGGGATTCGATGGCCAACTGCCCCATTCCGAGCTGCCGCATGGGAGCGACGCAGAACTGCACCGGGTTCTTCACAATCGCGCGCTTGGCCTTGTCCGAGGTGAACTCGGGGGCGGTGGCGACGAGCCGGACGAGATCGGCGATTACCATTCCTTTCTTCTGCCACTCGCCCGCGATGCGTTCGACGAGCTTGGGGTCAGGCTCGGGATAGGCGAACCATCCCCACACCTTTTCCGTGATGTAGTAGGCGGTCCGCGCTTGGCGGCACAGCAGGTCGAGCACTTCGTCTCCGGTGAAGGGAGCGGTGGAGCCGAGGATGGTCTTCGAGCCGTCATCGTGGTCGGTCGCTCTATCCACGAAGGCCGTCAGATTCGTCTGATTGATGTTCCGGCCATTGCCGCGGCTCCGGAAGGTCCATCCTGTGAACGCACGGGCCGCTTCTTGCACGTCCTTCTCGCTGTAGTGACCGATGCCGAGGGTGAAGAGCTCCATCACCTCGCGAGCGAAGTTCTCGTTGGGCTTGCCCTTGCGGTTCTCGTGGTTGTCGAGCCAGTAGAGCATGGCAGGATCCTTGCTCACGGCGCGAAGCAGGTCGGGGAAGGACCCTAGGGCTTGCCGCTGAAGGATCTCCACCTGGCCGTGCATCATCATCGGCTTGTCCACCTTCGTGGCACTCGTCGCGAAATGGTCGTGCCAGAAGAGTGCCATCGCATGAACCAGCGGGCGGCGGGTGGCGATCATCGCCGTGAGCCATCGCGCCTGGAGCGAGCGTGCCGCGATGATGCCCTGATCGTTGGCGAACTTCTCCAGGGCGCAGTCGAACGCCTCGTCGGTGCTCGCGGTCGAGATCAGGAGTTCGACCGCCCGGCTGTAGCCTTCCTTGCCATAGAACTCGACTTCGGTCGCAGAGGCTCCCAAGCCGAACCGACGGAGCAAATGGCGTACGTTCTCCGCTTGCGCAACCTCGAACATACCCCTACAGACGTACAAAAGCCCCGTGAGTTCAGAACCCACGGGGCAGTTTGGACGTGCCTAGCGGGCGCTTAGGCTTCCTTGGCGTTCGAGGCCTTGTAGGTGGCCTCGTTGACGAACTTGAACAGCTTGGTGCCTTCGTAGGTGGCGGTGAGCGCGTAGCGAACCTGCTCGCCATTCTTGGTCTTGCGGACCATCTTCATCTTCCGAATGTCTCCATCCGGAACGTCAACGTGCGAGCGGGTCTTCAGGTTGTAAAACTTCATGGCTTGTTCCTTTGATGCCTCTTAGCTTGGGTCGGCCCATGCCCGTCATGTTGCCGGGTTGGTTCCAACTTCAATGGAGTGTGCCTCAAATGAACCCGTGAGTGCAAGCCCTTCGGGACAATTCTAGGTTGAAAGCAACGAGAAATCGTGCTCACGGTTCGGAGTTCACCTCAAAGAAGGCCAGGACACGAGCGAGCTTCGGTTCAGGGGAGCCTAGGGAAAGAAGGTTCTGCCCCGCCTTTTTGGGCGAAGCAGAACCCTCTTTGGGACCGATCGTTACCGGTTGAAGGGAACGATCGTAGTGTAGGCGGACTTGGTGCCGTTGCTATAGCGATCGAAGGCAAGGGCGATCTGGTCTCCCCAGCCCACCTTCTCCATGGCAGCGCTCACATCGGCGACAGACCGGATCGGCTTGTCGTCAATGGACTTGAGGATGTCGCCGGGCTTGACCCCGAGCTTCGAGGCGAACCCACCGGGCTCGACCGTGAGCACCACCACGCCCTGCACGTCCGCGCCGAGCTTGAACTGGGTCCGCAACGTCGCATCGAGGTTCTGCACGGCGACCCCGAGCTTCGGCTTGGCGCCAGGTTGCGACTGTCGCGGTGCGCTGCCGTCGTCCTGCCCGAACGGCAACCGGAAGAACCCGTCTCCATCGGGCTCAGGGAGCCGCGGACTGAGCTGGGGTGCCTGCTGGGGCTGTTCGAGGTCGGTCGGCGTGCCGAGCTTCACCGAAGCGGTCTTGGTGTCCTTCCCGCGAAGGTAGGTCACGGTCACGGTCTCGCCAGGCGAGTGTCGATAGGCCGCGATCCGCAGGTCGAGCTCGTCAGCGACCTCGTTGTTGTTCACCTTGACGACGATGTCTCCCGTTCGAATCCCGGCCTTGTAGGCTCCGGAGTCGTCCGGCACCTCGGTGAGGAGCGCGCCGCTCGAAACCCCCTTCTCCTTCTTCTCGAAGGGCTTGAGGTCGCGGGGGACCACGCCGAGCAGACCACGGTCGAACTTGCCCTTGGTGATGAGCTCGTCCACAACTTCCTTGACCACCCTGCTGGGGATCGCGAACCCGATCCCGTTGTTTCCGCCCGTGGTGCTATAGATCGAAGTGTTGATGCCGATGACCTTGCCCTCGATGTCAATGAGCGGGCCACCGCTGTTACCGGGGTTGATCGAGGCGTCGGTCTGGATCATGCCCGTGTAACCCCTGGCCACGCCGGTCCGCGGGTCGTTGATCATGCCTTGGCGGCTGATCGCGCTCACGTGCCCGATCGTGACCGAGTTCTCCAAGCCGAAGGGTGCTCCCACGGCGATGGCGTATTGACCGGGTCGTACCCACTTCTCCGGGGCGAACTCGAGGGTGTCGAGGCCAGTAGCATCAATCTTGACGACGGCCAGGTCCAATTGCGGATCGTTCGCAGCCGTGACCTTCCCCAGTAGCTCGCGCCCGTCCGCTAGGATGACGCGGACGTTGGACTTGCCCTCGACCACGTGCTCGTTGGTAACGATCCAGCCGTCGTTGCGGTAGATGAAGCCCGAGCCTTCTCCCCCCATGGTCATGCCCTGGTTTCCTGGGTCGTTCACCAGGCCCCGCGTGTCGCTCGTGATGTGGACCACGGCCTTGCTCGCGTGGTCGGAGAGGGTGACGAACGTTTCCTCCATCGCGTTGGGCGAGACGCTCGGGCCGCCAGTGGTCGAGGTGAGGGCGGGGGTGAGCTGCAGGGTCGCCGCATCGCGCTGCGGAAGGCTGCGATTGCTGTTCTGAGCCCAAACCGCGCCTCCCACGATCACGGCTCCTATTCCCATCCACGTCAAGGGTCGAGTCAATGTGTTTGCCCAATTCATAGTTGTTTCTCGTTCGTGCCGCCCATGGGATTGCGTCTGGGCCGCTGGATATAGGAGTAAACGCGACGTGGCGGGAACGGGGTTCCGCGGGCCTACCGGAGGGAGCGCGACACGGCCTCGGAGAGCGACGTCAGCACTTCGGAAGGGATCGGGTCGCCTGCCATCGTGACCGCCGAGAACTTGATCCCGTCCTTGGTGACGCCGGGGCCGGACCTGGAAGGGGGTCTCGAGGAGTGCGAGGCGTCCTTGCGGGCGTACACGGTGACGAAGGACATCCCGTCGCTCGTGCGCAGGGCGAGGAACTTTTCGTCGTCGTGCCCGACGAGGTGGATCGCGTGAACTTCGAACCCGTAGGGCAGGGACGAGGGCCTCTTGAGCCGGAACCCGACCTCGACCTTCACGCTGACGGGGTCGCTGACGACCTTCGGGCCTTCCATGCGGCGGACTCGCATTCGCTCCGTGCTCGCAGGCAGACCGAAGTCCTCGCTGGCCTCGCGTTGGTCGTAGATCACGGACTTTACGTCGGTAAAGATCGCGGCCTCCCCTCCTGCAGGGACCATCACGTAGCGCAGGATGATCCGCTTCGTGTCGTCAATCGAGAGCCTTCGCTGTGGCATCTTCGGCTGTCTGGGGTCGAGCACGACCTCGTGGCAGCGCCTCCCCGCGAGGACACGGTGTCTGCCGTATTTGACCTCGTAGTTCGCCTTGATCAATCGCGAGCGCACGCTCATCGGCGGCATGAAGATGTTCGGCGAAGGTTGCACGAACACCTCCTCGCGGTCGGGATCGTAGACCTTGCTCTCCACGCCATCGTCCACGACGACGAAGCCTTGCATGGAGATGGGTTGCAGGATCGTGGTCTTCATTCCCTTGCTCGGCACGATCTGAATCTTCACCAACATGCCGGGCCGCCCGTCCGGGCCGAGCCTGTTTTGTACGATGACGGCATGGACGTTCCGTTGCCCGGCGAGCGCGAGCTCGAGAAACTTCTGAGCGTCCTCCTCGTGCGGAAAGAGACCGCTGGGGATCAGGCCGACCGAGGCTGCGAGTAGGCTAGTCGCCCGAGTAAGCCGCGCGGACAATGGGCAGGCCTCCCGCGAGGGTGTCGCCGCTATAGGTGTAGGGTGCGTCCGCCGCCGAGGCGCTGAGGACTTCGTTGCTGCTGGCGGGGGCGACGGTTCGATGCATCGAGACGTTGAGCGCGACGAGTCCGGCGCAGACCGCGCTCGCGGCGATGAGTGCGACAGCCCAGCGGCGGGGCACCTCCCGCTCCGCGATCCGAACCTTCCGCAGAAGCTCCTCCGGGGACGTGGTGGGCTCGGGCACCCTGGCGGAGTGAAGGATCGCCTTGGTCTGCCGAAGGGACTCGAGCTCGACCGAGCAAGCCTCGCACTGGGATAGGTGGTTTCGGACGGCGAGCGATACGCTCCCGCTCAGCTCCCCGTCCAGATAGGAAGACAGGCGCGCTTCCACCGAGGTGCAGTTCACAGGGGGGCCACCTCGCTTCGGTGGGCGGTGAGGAACTCGCGCAGCTGCTTTCTGCCGCGATGGATCCGGGAGCGGACCGTCCCAATGGAGGTCTGCATCACCTCTGCGATCTCTTCGTAGGACATACCTTCCAGGTCGGAGAGGACCACCGCGGTTCGAAACTCTGCATTCATGGCGCGAAGTCCATGGACGATCGCCTCGTCGAGCTGAGAGTTCTCCAGGGCCTCGTCCGCACCGACCGACTTGTCGGCAGGCTCGAAGCTTCTGCCGTCCGCGTCTGCCGCGTCCAAGCTCAGCGTGCGGAGGCGTGCCTTGCGCCGAGCGGTGTCCACGCTCAAGTTAGACATGATCCGGTAGATCCAGCTGAGGAAGGGCAGGCTGGGATCATAGCGGTGCCAAAACCGGTAGGCGCGGAGGAAGGTCTCTTGCACCAGGTCGTCTGCGTCGTGATGGCTTCCGGTGAGGCGATAGGCCATCGCATAGGCGCGCTTGTACGATTCGCGCACCTTGGCCTCATAGACCTCTCTGCCGAGCGCTCCGTTCCCGGTGCGCTCTCGAACCAAATTCGAGACCATCTTCGGAATCTTCATACCCAATTGTCTGGCGTTCGGGTTCCCAGACCTACCCAGTGTACGAAAAGCGAGTCGGTCACGAGCCCGACCGCGGCATAGTTCTCCACGGCTCGATGGGCCTCTGCCAGGCGCGCGAGGATCGCAGGATCGTTGTGCCGAAAGGTTCGGACGAAGGCGGCGGCGCAACGGAGGGCTTCGAGGTGACCGGTCCTTGCACTGCCACCCAGAGCCTTGCCCATTTGCTCGCCGGTCTCGCGGAACCTCTCGGCAAGCCCATCGGCGGCGTAGATCGGAGCGGTGGGCAGGCTTTCGAGAAGGGCCCAGAGGCCCTGGTAGGGATCAGGGTGCTCCGTGACCCGGGCCGCTAGCTCCGGGGTCTCGCCGAAGACGCGGGTCATGGGGTCGGCGGAGTCGGACCGGTCGTGCTGACACGGCACGCAGAGGCACCGGGAGCGGATCGTGGGAAGCACCTTCCCGAGCGAGTCGGTGGTGAGGGCGACCTTGGCATAGGGGAAGGGTTCTTCCAGCGTCTTGAGCATGGCGTTCGCCGCGCCAGGGGTCAGCAGGTGGGCGCCGTGGAACGCCATGACCTTGTTCCTCGCCAACGCGGGCCGTGTCCGGAAGAACTCCCGCATCGGGGTTCCTGCGAAGGCGTCCTTTTGACCGGTCGGTGCCAGGCTGATCGCACTCTCCTTGATCCTGTGTCCTGCTCCCCACGGCTCGACGAGTTGGAAGTCCACGCAACGGTCGGCGTCGAAGGAGCGAAGGGCCGGGGAACCTTCCTCCCCGAGCCAAGCGCGGGCGAGCGCACGGGCGGCTTGGGCCATGCCCGCACCCGCCGAGCCGAAGAACAGCACGGCGTGAACGCCGCGATCCTGGCTCGCGAGCGCGGGGATCTTATCGAGCACGGTCTCAAAAGCGTTGGAACTCATCCACGTTCAGAAAGAAAACGACGGCGCCGCCGACCGGGACGTTCACAGCGGTCGGTGGGATTCCCGCCGAGGGCCCGCTCTCGAACGGGGCGACCGTGACCATCTGCTCGCGACTGCAACACGCTCCGGAGACGATCTCGGAGAGCGCCTCCTTTTGCTCGGCCTCAAAGCCGATGAGGACAGTCGTGTTCCCTTCGCGCAGGAAACCGCCCGTGCTCCCGATCACCGTGAACTTGAAGCCAGCTTCGACCAGTCGGTCGTGCAAGCGGTTCCGATCGCGGTTGTGGACAATGCAGATCGCGAGTTTCACCCCCTCTATGGTACTGCAAACCGGTTCAGCTTAGTCTGGCGGCTTGACGTCGGACAGCGTAACGGAATTGTCAACGTATGCCATGGCCTGCCCGCCCGGATACGCATCGCAATTCCAAGCGGTGCTAGCGAGAAAGGCTGGCGACACAGAGACCACTCTCCGAAACACACGAACGGAGTTCGGTGCGGGAATCCTCGGAAAGACATCGTCGTCCACCTCGATCGGCTGCGGCCCTTGAAGCATCGTTAGGGGCTCCTCCTGCCAGTGGAAGCCGTAAGACCAGCCGTAGACGGGATGCCACGTCGAAGCGCTCTTGTATGTCGTGTAGAGTCCGCAGACGCTCGCGAAGTCGAACTGCGCAGTCAGCGTTTCAGGGAATCCCTCCCGTACGCTTCCGAACCCTCGGATAGTCGAGCTAGATTCGGTGACGAAACTCACGTCCCTGAGAATGTTGTTCCCAGGCACTGGGACATTGACAACAAGGTCTATCGTCCACCGAAAGATGGGTGTATCTTCCACGCGAGCCCAACCATCTTCGAAACTCGTCGCCCCTCCCAGGAGAGCCACTGTAGACGCCCGTGCTGACATTGGGAACCCATGCATGGATGTCGCCTTGTCCGTGCACGCCCAGGAATGTCACGCGCCTTTCGACGCCGGTTCCATTCGTGTGGTTCACGACATATACTTCGTGAACGCTGAAGTTGCTTGAACGCTGAAGTTGCTCTGCCCCGACACGCAAGCCGCCCACATTAGGGCAAGCTGAGCACTCCCTGCGAGTCGAAGCATAACAGGAGACATGTTCTACATTGCGGTGAGCCGGAGAATACCATGACGCACCGAGCTACAGAATCATCGCAAAATTGAGCACTAGTTGCCTGGCCCCTCCCCCGGCGGCGGGGGGTTCTCCTCCATTGCCCTCTGGTTGTTTTCCTTCCAGGCCTTGTCCGTATCCTGCACGGCTTGATCCGAAGGACCTTGTCCAGCTGCACAGCCAAGTGTCACCCCAAGAGCACACAGTGCGATCACCCCGTGGAAGAACCTCACTGCAAGGCCCACATCGGCCAAGTGCCGGTCCAGGTGGGTGGGGTCGAGATCGTCCAAGAGCCTCCGGTGAACGTGCAGTTCCATCGGCTTGATACGTTGTACTGTGCAGCGGTCGGCGTATTGCTGAGAAACCTTTTGACGTTCATCGTGGCCGTGTGGCCGTCGGCGAATCCAAGGACCACGGTCTCCGAGAAAGGCACCCGAGTCGTGTCTACTTCGTTGGTGTAATTGCAGCTGGAGGCGTTGCCCTTCATGAACTGGGGAACCCAGAGTTCTCGGATAGCAACAGGATAAGCGGTCTGAGTGACCGCTTCAGGTGAGGTGAACACGGGGGCAAAGTTCAGACTTGTACTGTACAGATCCATGAAAAGCCATGGTGCGGCAGCGTCCGGAAGTGAAGTCTGGTTACCACCAAGCCAACTGTTTCGGAACTGCCGGGTTGCAGACGGTGGTTTGGCGTACGTGTCCAGCGCACCTGTCAGCGCGAGGTTAATTGCCACGCTACCGTAGATTTGGCCACAGGCGGACCAGATGCCGCCAGGGCAGCTTCCTGTGGAGGAGTCAAGCGGGGGTCGTGTGCTGTGGATAAAGATGGGAACGTTCTTGGCGTACGGCATGATCCACTTCTGCCAAGCGTAGTGGTTCATTCGGTTGTAGAACGGCGGTGCGGTGCAGCCGATCCCGTTCGGGTTGAATGTTGCATTCTTAAGGGCTGGATTCAACGAGGATCCGGCCTGGCAGTCATCGTTGCGCGGGTAGTAATCGTCGTAGTCCGCCATGTAGATCATGGTGGCCGTGTTGATCTGCTTGTTGTTGCTGATCTGCTGGGCTTTCTTCGCAGCGACCTTCGCCTGGGCGAAGACGGGGAACAGGATAGCGGCGAGGATCGCGATGATCGCGATGACGACAAGAAGCTCGATCAGGGTGAATGCCTTTCGCATGATGGCCTCGGTATCAGTGGTCCGCTCGGCTCGAAAGCGTCTCCTCGCGCACTGGCCAAGCCCACAGGTAAGTGTGACTCGACGCCAGGTGATCGGGCCGTTCAGCTTGGGTCGAATGTACCTGACGGTCCCACCGGTGGGACGTCGCACGAAGAGGGCACCCACGTGTTTTCAACAGGTTATCCAGGCGGCCAGGCGAACGGGCGACCTGCCATTAGGTGGGCGTGCAGGTGCTGCACGGTCTGGCCTGCGTCCTTGCCTTGGTTGATCACGAGCCGGTACCCGCTATCGAGGCTGAACTTCTCGGCGATCCTCCTGGCGGCGTTCAGGATGTAGAGGTGGTCGCCCTCATCCGGTAGGGACGCCAGTCCGGCCGTCTCTTCTCGGGGAACGATGAGGACGTGGAACGGTGCTTGAGGGGCAACGTCCCGAAAGGCGAAGACGTGGGAGTCCTCATAAACGATCTCAGCCGGGATCTCTCCCTTGGCGATTCTTGTGAAAAGGGTGGACATGGCTATCTCAGAAGGCCTGTTACCACTTCGCCCGCCACGTCGGTGAGCCTGAAGTTCCTGCCCAAATGGCTATAGGTGAGCCCGGTGTGCTCGATCCCCATCAAATGAAGGATCGTCGCGTGAAGGTCGTGGACGTGGACGGGGTCGCTCGCAACGTTGTATCCGAGTTCGTCGGTGGAGCCATAAGAAAGGCCGGACTTGACGCCGCCCCCTGCCAACCAAATGGTGAAGGCTCGGGGGTGGTGGTCCCTGCCCAGGAAGGTCGAGCCCCCTCTTGCCTCGTTCATGGGGGTTCGACCGAACTCGCCCGCCCAGACGACCAAGGTGTCGTCGAGCATCCCTCGCTGTTTGAGGTCGGTGACGAGGGCAGCGGCGGCTTGGTCCGTTTCGAGGCAGAGCCGCGGGAGCCCGTGGGTGAGGTCGTTGCTGTCCGCGTTGCCATGGTGGTCCCAGCCCCGGTGGTAGAGCTGAACGCATCGAACCCCCCGCTCGACGAGCCTCCTTGCGAGAAGGCAGTTGTTGGCGAAGCTCCGCTTGCCGGGCTCGGTCCCGTAGAGCGTGTGGGTTTCGGGCGTCTCCTTACCAAACTCGAGGAGCTCGGGGACGCTCGATTGCATGCGGTACGCGAGCTCGTACTGCGCGATCGTGGTCTCGACCTCAGGGTCCAGGGTTCGCTCGTGGCCGAGCCGGTTGAGGTCGTTGATCGCACCGATCGTCGCCTTGCGTTCCTGGTCGTCCACCCCTTCGGGGTTCGCGACGAACATCACGGGCTCGCCCGCCGACCGCATCACCACGCCTTGGTGGATCGAGGGAAGGAACCCGTTAGACCAGCATGCCCGGCCCCCGTCAGGGTCGTTCTCGCCGCTCAAGAGCACGACGAACCCAGGCAGATCTTGGCTCTCCGATCCGAGGCCATAGGTGAGCCAAGAGCCCATGCTGGGCCGGCCAGGGATTTGGAACCCGGTGTTCAGAAAGATCTGCGCGGGCGCATGGTTGAACTGGTCGGTGACCATGCTTCGGACGACCGACACATCGTCGGCGATCGTGGCAAAGTGGGGGAGCAGGTTCGAGACCCACTGCCCGCTCCTACCGACCTGGTGGAAGGTGTGGGGCGAGGCGAGGAGCTTCGGGGTCCCACGAATGAACGCGAACCTTTCGCCCTTGACCAGTTCTTCGGGGATCGGTTCGCCGTCGTGCAAGTAAAGGGTCGGTTTTGGATCGAAGAGGTCGAGTTGTGAGGGCGCGCCCGCCATGAAGAGGAAGATCACGCTCTTTGCCTTGACCTTGGGATTGGCCTGCGCTGCAATGGATCGAGCCCCGATGCCGGTGAGCATGGAGGCCAGGGCGAGCTTCCCGATCCCGTTCCCGGTCTCGGCGAACAAGGCCCTTCGAGTGAGGTTCCTCAGGTCGTTCATGGCCTTGTCCTCGTCTCCTCCAAGTTCAACAGGGTGTTCGCAACAAGCACCCAGTTCTCGGCGTCCGTGCCCTTGAGCTCGGCGAGCAGGGCGAGCCCCCGATCCGACTCCTTCTGGCTCGGTCGCCGCGAGGTGCAGAGTCGAAACATGAGATCGAAGCGTGCCGCCGTGCCGGACTCGTGCTTCGTTGTCCGTTCTGCCAGGGCCTCGGACGCTTCGAGGACGAAGGGGTCGTTCAGCATGGCCAGGGCCTGGAGCGGGGTGTTGCTGCGCTGCCGGGCGACGGTGCATGCCTGTCGGTTCGGTGCGTCAAAGATCTCGAACGCGGGATAGGTTGCCGTGCGCTTCCAGAAGGTGTAGATTCCACGCCTGTAGGACTCGACCCCTGGAGAGCGGGTCCAGGACTCGCCGCTGTAGGGCCCGTTCCAGACCCCTTCGGGCTGGAAGGGAAAGACGCTCGGCCCGCCTATGGCAGGGTTCAAGAGTCCGCTCGCGGCGAGGAGAGCGTCGTGAATCGTCTCGGCCTCGAGACGCAGCCTGGGCATCCTGGCGAGAAGGTCGTTCTCTGGGTCGAGCTGCGCTAGCTCGGGCCTGAACCGCGAGGACTGCCTGTACGTGGCCGAAGTGACGATCGCACGCACCAGTGCTTTCACGTCCCAAGTAGTGGAGAACTCGGACGCAAGGAAGTCGAGTAGCTCGGGCTGGGTGGGCGGGACGCCTTTTGTACCCATGTCGCCGAGTGAGGGCGCGAGCCCCCTGCCGAAGAACTGCGACCACACGCGGTTCACCTGCACGCGCGAAACGAGGGGGTTGTCCTTTCGCGTGAGCCAATGGGACAGGCCGAGCCGTGACTCCGTCTCGGCGGGTGAGGGCTTGGGTAGGAACGCGGGCGGGGCGGCACGCACCTCCTTACCGAGGTCGAGGAACGCTCCGCGCTCCCGGACGAAGGCACTGGGCGGCCCCTCGTGCGGAGCCTCCTCGACGACGAGCGCCAAAGGGATCGCGGCCCGCGCCGCCTCCAGGCGCGCTTGGCACTCGCGGTCGGAGCGCTCCAGGTCCGCCAGAGCTCCCGACTTCATGAAAGCGGAACGGAGTTCGTCGTCGCTCAGCCCCTTCAAGCGTTCCTGGGAGATGATCTCGTGGGGCCTCGGAGTCGTCGTGGCTCTCACCCGGATTCGGCCGATCATGTGCTGAGGCCAGGCCTTCGACTCTTGCCCGACTTCCAAGGTGGCCGGCCCCGACAGGTGCCCCGGAGCGAGGGTGACGACGAGGCGATGGGGCTTTCCGGGCTCGGGATAGATCGCCCAGGCGTCCTGGGTCAGCCCGGCGGCAAGGCTCGAAGGGTCGTACCCGGACTGGGTGAAGGAGGCCGCGGCGTTTTGGAGCGGAACCGGCTCGCCGTTCACCTTGAGCCGTAGCGATGTCACGATGAAGTTCCCCCCGCTCGAAAGGCCAGGGCCACCTCGCTTGAACCCGGGGTCTGGGAGGGCTTCCACGACGATCCCGGTCGAACCCGCGGCCAAGGTTCCGTCTAGGCGTGTGACGTACTGGTCGGGGGTCGGGCCCTCCCACCGCCAACTATCCGCCTCGGCTTGCTTCCAGTACGACCCTTGGGGCACCCACGCTGGGCCCAGAGGATCCAGCCTCTCGGTTCTTAGCCGCTTGGCCCAAGCCTCGAACTCAGGGCCCTTCGCAGCTTCTTCCAGCTTGGCCCGCGCGTCTCTCGCACTGGCCTCTGCCTCGGCCAGTGCCTTTTCTTGTCCGGGCTGGGGCACGGGCAGCGTGGGCTCGTACCACTTCTCCTGGCCGACTAGGTTGTCACCGCGCTTCTCATACTTGGTCGCACTGAAATAGGCCAAGAACGAGTAGTAGTCATCCTGGGTGAAGGGGTCGTACTTGTGGTCGTGGCAACGGGCGCACTCGAGGGTCGAGCCGAGCCAGACGTTCGCCACGGTGTCGGCTCGATCGAGGAGGACGGCAAAGTGCCCCTCGGCAGGGTCCACGCCTCCTTCCTCGTTGAACATCGAGTTCCTGAGGAAGCCGGTCGCAACCTTTCCTCGGGTTCCTCCATCGGGGAGGAGGTCGCCCGCGATCTGCTCGCTCGTGAACCGGTCGAACGGTGTGTTCTCGTTGAAGGCCCGGATCACGTAGTCGCGGTACATCCAAGCGGCACGGGTGCGGTCGGCCTCGAAGCCGTTCGTATCGGCATATCGGGCGAGGTCGAGCCAAAAAAGGGCCCGGCGCTCGCCGTAGTGGGGGGAGGCGAGGAGCCTCTCGACTTGTTGGTCGTAGGCTTGGGGGGAGTCATCGGCGAGGAACCGGTCGAGCTCCTCGATCGTGGGCGGTAGGCCGGTCAGGTCGAGCGAGAGTCGCCGGAGTAGGGCCTCTTTGTCCGCCTCGGGGCTCGGCTCCTGGCCCGCCTTGCGAATCCGGTCGAGAACGAACCGGTCTATGTCGTTCCGAGCCCAGGCGTCGACGTCCAAATCGGGGACGGGCGGCTTCACGATCGGGCGGTACGACCAGTGCACCTCCGTCGATCCGGCCCGTGCCCCGTTCTTGATCCAGTCAATGATCCGCTGAACGTCTTCCTTGGCGAGCGGCTTGAACCCCAAGGGCATCACGGGTTTTCCGCTGGAGCCTGTGATCCTGCGCACGAGCTCGCTCTGCTCCGGGGCCCCGGGGACGACGAGCTGGCCGGAAACCCCGCCCTTCGCGAGCGTCTTCTCCGAGGTCAGGTCCAAGCCACCGCTCGCTCCGTCCGAGTTGTGACAGACCGCGCACGAGGCCTTGAAGACGCGCCATACCTGAGGATCAAACCCGAGTTGCGGATCGTTCGACCTTGGGCTCAGAGCAGGCTGGGCCGGTGGCGCCTGGCCGGGAACGGCGAGTCCGAGGGCAAGAGAGCCCGCCGCTGCGAGCCAAGCCGGAAGCAATCGGTTCGCGACCGCCCTCATAGGGAGACGATACCGCGCTACGGCAGGATCGCGAGCGGCACGCCGCTGGGAGGTTGGTCAACGACCTCGCCCGCCGCCCCCCAGGAGTGCGCTTCGTCCAATCGAACGTACCTCACACTCCCGCGCCACTCCTTGGAACCCACGAACCGGGTGGTGATGCCGTTGTCCGTACACCCTTCCAGGAGCCCGTCTGCCCGTTTCCCCCCTTCCACGATCACGCGGAGTGTCCGCCCCACGAACCGCCGGACCACATCCCTTGCCGTTCCTTCCACTCTCGCTGCCACGGCACGCGCCCGCTCGGACTTCTCGCTCGGGGGGACGGGATCCCCCAGGCGGTCGGCTGGGGTTCCTGGTCGCGGGCTGAACCGGAAGACGTGGGCTTTCAGGAAGGACGCCTCCGCGCAGACCTCCAAGGTGGATTGGAACCTAGTCGCGTTCTCAGTCGGGAACCCGACCATGACGTCGGTCGTCAGGCAGAGATCGGGGACCGTGGCTCGGGCCCTTCGGACGAGTTCAAGGAAGTCCTTCTGCCGATACCGTCTCCCCATGTCGGCAAGGGTTCCGTCGTCGCCGCTCTGAAGGGGGATGTGGAAATGGGGCACCACGCATCCCTGCGCGGCGAGTTCGAGCAGCCGGGGCGTCACCTGTTGCACCTCGATGCTACTGATGCGCAAACGTTCGAGGCCCGATTCCGCCGCCAACAATTCGACGAGATCTTCAAAGTCGGGCCCGCCGCTCCCAGTTTCCGGGCCGTACGAACCGATGAGGACCCCGGTGAGGACCGCCTCCCGCGTTCCCGCGCGAGACAGCCGCTGGGCCTCGGCCAGCACGTCGGCGACCGGGCGACTGGCCATTTGAGGCCGGCTCAGGGGGATCGAGCAAAACGAGCAGCGGACATCGCACCCGTCTTGCACCTTGAGGGTGGCGCGGGTTCTGGGTAAGGGTCGGCCCTTGTCCCGGCCTTTGTCCTTCTCGGCGTCCGATGCCAGTCGCGGAAACGCGGCTGCGAAGCGGAACGGGGTGGAGAGCTTGACCGGATTGGGGACCAGAAGGTCGGCGAGCGGGAACTCCTCGCCGCGCGCAAGCGCAAGCTGGGCTGCGCAGCCGGTAACGACCCGTACTGCTGATGGGTTCGCCCGGAGTGTTCGGCGGAGCGTGTACCGGCTCTTGGCCTCCGCTTGCCCCGTGACGCTGCACGTGTTCACGACATAGACGTCAGCCTTGGCGTCGAACGGCACGATCTCGAAACCGAGGCTCTCGAACCCGTCCGCGATCCGTTGGGTCTCGTATTGGTTCACCTTGCAACCCAGCGTTGTCAGCCCGACGGTCGGCACGGCCAGATATTACGTCATTGGGTTGCACGAGGGCTAGAATGCGCCTGTGGGCGCAGGGTTCGAGCCAGTCTGGGACGATCCTGTCCTTCGTGTCCTCGTGTCCCCGTTGTCCGGTCTGTACGCGATCGGGTGGACGGCATACCGCCTCGTCTATGACCTTGGGCTCAAGCGAGCTTACATCCCCGAGGTCCCCTCCGTGTGCATCGGAAACCTTCGCGTAGGAGGTACGGGCAAAACCCCGATGACCTTGACGGTCTCGAAGATCCTCTTGGAGTCGGGCCGAAGCGTGGTCCTCAGTGTCTCCGGGTACCGGTCCCCCGCGGCCGAGGGAGCTTCGCCGGCCCCTGAGGGGCCTCTTGATCCGGGGCGGTGGGGGGATGAGGCGGCCCTCCTGCGGTCATGGTTGCCCGACACCCCTCTCATCGTAGGTCGCGACCGGGTACTGGCTGCGCAGATTGCCGAGCTGGATCACCCCGACAAGGTCCTCGTCCTCGACGACGGGTATCAACATCTCCGCCTCTCCTGCCACCTGGCGGTCCTTTTAGATCCTCCCTCTTGGAACACGTGGTGCCTGCCTGCGGGGCCCTATAGAGAGCCGCGCCGATCCGGCAGGAAGAGGGCCTCGCTCGTGCTTCCTAACGAGGGGTACGAGCTTGTCCGCGAGTGGTCCCTGTGCGATACGGACGGGCTCCCTGCCGAGGTTCCTCCTCAAGTTCAGGCGCTCACCGCGGTGGCGCGTCCGGATGCGCTCGTCCGGGCGATCCAAGGTGCCGGGAGCGAGGTCATCTACCACATTGCAGAGCGCGACCACGATCCCCTCGACGGGAGCGATGTTTGGGAGTCCTTTCGATCTGATCTGCCGATCGTCGTCACAGGCAAGGACTGGGTCAAGTTAGCCCGCAATCCAGCGACGGCCCCTGCTCCCATCCTCGTGGCGGACTACACTTGGTCGGTCGAGCCGGAAGATCGTTTCCGGGCTTGGCTCTTGGACTCGCTGGATGGATCCGATCCCTAAGCGCCTATTCGGGCTCGTGGCCGCTAGCCTTACGGCCACGGCCGAGTCCAAGCTCCAAAGCTGGCCCATGGAGCGGAGCCTTGCCTTTGGTGCTTCGGTTGGGCGGGCTCTCCACAGGCTCGGTGCGCGACGCAGGCACCGCGCCGAGGAGAACATCGCGATGGTCTTCCCAGAGATGGGGGACCGTGCGGTTCGATCCTTGGCCAAGGCCTCGTTCGTTCACTTCGGCACCGTCGCTGCGGATTTCTTGGCGGGATCGAGACGGGGGATCGAGGAGGTGGACGCCCTCACCTCGCAGCACGGGTTGAACCACTTGGACGACGCCCTTTCCTTGGGGAAGGGCGCACTGATCGTCACCGGTCACATGGGCCATTGGGAGCGCGGCGCTCAATGGTTGAGCCTGCATGGATACCCGCTCACCGCGATTGCGCGGGATGCGAACGACGAAGGCGTGAACCGAATCGTGAACGATGCGAGACGGGCGAGCGGCACCGAGATCCTCTCGAGGGGCGACTCCGCCGCCGTGACGCTGCGGCGTTTGCGTGACAACCGCGCCATCGCGATCCTCGCCGATCAAAACGCGGAGGACGCGTTCCTCCCCTTCCTGGGACGCATGGCAGGAGTGAACCTAGGGGTGGGGGTCATCGCGGCCCGCACCGGTGCTCCCGTGCTCCCTTCGTGCGCCTACTACCTCGGGAACGGTCGGGTCGTCGGCGAGATCGGCCCCCCGCTCCAGGCCCTGCCGGACGAGGCGGGCCGAGGGAGCGGGATGATGCTGGCCTTCCACCGGTACTTCGAGACCTGTATCCTTCGCGAACCGGGCCAGTGGCTGTGGTTCCACAACCGGTGGCGCTACGCCCGCGAGGCCGGGCTTCGGTGAGGTTTCTGATCGCCAGGCTCAGTGCGATCGGCGACTGTGTGATGACCGCGCACGCGGTCTCTTCCTTGCGGCGGGCCTTTCCTGGTTCCGAGTTCGTTTGGGCGGTGCAAGAGAAGTGCGCGCCGGTAGTTGCCTGTCCAGGGCTCGTGGACATGGTTCACGTGGTGCCAAGAGAGAGGTGGAAGCGGGCCCGGTGGTCACCGTCCACATGGGCGTCCCAGGTTCGGTTCTACCTCGGGATGCGCAAGCGGGAGTTCGATGTAGGGCTCGACTTCCAAGGTCACAGCAAGACGGCCCTTCTCTTGCGCTGCGCAAAGTGCCGGGAGGTTCGCGCGAACCGGGCGACGGACGTGCTTGCCCGCTGGCTCCTGAAGCCGTTGCCTCCGCCGCCCAGTGCTCGGCACGAAGTGGAGATGGGGTTTGGGCTCGTGGAACCTTGGTGCCGGAACGATGGGAAGGGCCCGATCATGCCCGCAGTGCGGGAGGGCCGCGAGCCCGGACTGGTGACGATCCAGACCGGCGCCGGGGAAGCCCGCAAGGCGTACCCGCCGGGGCAGTGGGCAGAGGTCGGCGGAGACTTGAAGGCCCTGGGGCATAGGGTCGTCTATCTGGGGGCGCCCGGCGATCCGAGCCCGGAGAACGCAGAGTCGCAGGTAGGACGGCTGAGCCTGCTCGAGAGCATCGGCTGGGTGGCTCGTTCTTCTTTGCACCTTGCAGCCGATACCGGGACCGGGCACGTGGCGGCCGCCTATGGGACGCCGGTGGTCTCTGTGTTCGGCCCGACCGACCCCGAAAGATTTCGTCCCTTCGGGAAGGGGGTGGGCGTATTGAAGGCAGCCACACCGGGTGAAGTCTCGCCCGCCCAGATCGTCGCCGAGGCCGAGAAGCTTCTCAGGAGCCAGAGTGCGGGTCTTGGTTAGCCGTCTCTCCTCGATGGGGGACGTCGTCCACGGCCTTCCCGTGGCCGTCAGCGTGAAGAGGACGAACCCCGAAGCTGAGGTCACCTGGGTCGTTGACAGGGCGTTCGAACCCATCGTCAGCCGGTGCCCGGCCGTGGATCGGGTGGTGGTTCGGGAGAAGGGGATCGGCCCCTGGCTCCGCCAGGCACGGGGCCTAGGGCGGTTTGATCTCGCGTTTGACCTTCAGGGCCTCGCGAAGTCGGCGATGGTCGTGGCGACGGTGCCGTGCAAGCGGAGGCTCGGATACCACTGGCAACGAGAGGGCTCGTGGCTCGTCTCTGCCAGCGTGCGACCCGATCCCAGCAGCCTTCACATCGTGGACCAATACCTGGACGTCGCCCGGGCGGCGGGCTTTCCTGCGGACCGGGCGGTCTGGGGACTGGAGGCGACGGAACAAGACCAGAGCGACGCAGGCGCTGCTCTGCGCAAGGCGGGGTGGGACGGCTCGCCCGTGGCGGTCATGAACGCGGGCGCGGGCTGGTCCACCAAACGGTGGGACCCTCGCGAGTTCGCCTCCTTGTCGTCTCGTTTGGGTCGCGCCGGATTCGCGGTCGCGTTCATCGGCGCACCATCGGAACGTGGGGTCTGGGACGCGGTCGCGGCGCACGAGCCCGGCAGTCCCCTCGATCTGATCGGGGCGACCGGCATGGGGGCACTGGTCGGACTGCTCTCGCTGTGCGCTTTGCACGTCGGGGGCGACACGGGCAGCTCCCACATCGCGGCCGCTCTTGGCAAACCGGCGTGGAGCGTCTACACCCTCACCTCGCCGGAACGAAGCTGCCCCTACGGCGAGCATAGCCGTTGCTTCGACGCCAGGGTCTCGGCGGTATCGGCCGAGACGGTCGCAGAAAGAATCCTTTCGGAGCACGCATGAGCCTTTCCACTCTCGCCCAAGTCGCGGCCCAACGGGCCGGCAAGCGCCTTGTCACTACGAACGGCGTCTTTGACCTGCTGCACGCCGGACACATCGGCCTGCTGGAGGATGCGAGGGCCCTGGGGGACATGCTCGTGGTCGCCTTGAACTCGGACGAGAGCGCGCGCCGTCTTGGCAAGGGCCGTGGCCGGCCGTTCGTAAGTTTGGAAGACCGCGCTAGGGTGGTGGCGGCATTGCGGTGCGTGGACGCCGTGGTCAGCTTCGAGGAGCCGACGCCCGAGGCCCTTCTCGGAGCTTTGAGGCCGGACGTCCACGTGAAGGGCGGGGACTATCGCATGGAGGATCTTCCGGAGCGGGCAGTGGTGGAGGCGCACGACGGCATCGTCGTGGTGGTGCCGTTCCGCGAAGGGTGCTCGACTACGTCCATCGTGGAACGGATCGCGGCTAGTCTTGAGGGCTGAAGCGGGGATGGGAGTAGTTCCCGTCTTTGCCAATCTGGGTCAAACGCTTGCCCTCCAAGTCGGCAACGAAAAGTCCCCGCTTGCCCGAAGCGTCCTTCATGGTGAACGTGAGCCGCTTTCCGTCTGGGCTCCATGTAGGGTTCGCGACCTCTCCCTGAGTAACCCCGACCGGGTTCCCGCTCCGTGAGAGAACGACCAGGCCGGGCTCCATCTTGCCCGTCGTCGGGTTCTTCGACCTCACCACGACGGCGACTCTGTCGTCCCCAGGCGAGGCCGCAGGCTGAGAGAAGGTCGTAGACGCACTGGCGAGACCGGCGATGGGTTGGATCCCCGCCCTCGGTCCACCGTCCCCGAAGACGAGGTACACACGGGCGCCGCGCGCGGCTCGCTCCAAGCTGATCAGTTCTTTACGTACAAGTTCCTCGATACTGGCGAGCATCGCCGTGCGCTCGCTCTCGGAGCCGACCCGCTCCAATCCTGCCGACTCTGTGCGCTTGGTAAGGGCCTCCTGATACTTCTCCATGTAGCCCAGGGTGACATCGAGGTCGAGGGTGGTCTGCCCCGTTGTGGTGACGAAAGCCTGCCCGTCCGCGTCCACGGTGAGTTCGATTCGATCCGCTTCCAGAACTTTGAACGGCCTGGGGAGCCCTGGGTCGGTGCCAGCCTCCGTTTTGGGAGCCTCCATCGGTTGGTAGACCAAGACCTGGCCTGCCTCGGAGGTCATGACGCACCAGATCCATTTCCGCTCTTTGCCCCATATCGCCTGAACGAAGCTCGTACCGATCTCCTTGTACATCGCCTCCATCTGCCCCAGCGTGCCCTCGCCTTCCGTCGCCGATCCCTCGGTGCGGCGCTCTTTGAACTCGGGGGGCAGGACTTGGTGCATCTCTCGGGTTCGCTGGTCGTAATCGTAGACCTGGCCGCCGGAGACGAGCAGCCCGCTCGCCGTGAGGTCTGGCCAATCCGCCGGGCCGTAGTGGAGCGCGGTCTTTGACATGGAGCCGAGGGTTCGAGACTCGAATCTGCCGTCGGCAGGGTTCCAACGATAGATGTCGAAGCTGGATTCCCCACGGCTCCCCACGACGAAGATACGATTCCCATCGGGCCTCCACACGACTTCGCTATCGCTGGTTGCGGCTCTGTCCATCGGTGCCGAGATCTTTGTCCCGTCCGCCTTGAACACGACGGCTCGGCCGCCCGTGCCGGTGTCCTCGATGGCGGCGATCCATCCCGAAGTCTCGACCGGCGAGTCGCCGTAGGGGTCCACGAGCTTGTCGCGCGCGACCTGCCAGGCCACGAACAAGGCGGCGATGACGAGCAGGCCGATGCCAAACCGGGTCGCGATCTTTCTCGTGGCCTCAGGGGTGCGCTTCGCGTCTGCTTCCGTCAGCTTCGGTGCTTCCGCAGCTACGTTGGGCTTTGCGTGCTCCAAGGCTTGGGCGAGCGCAGCGTCGAGGTCAGCCTTCTTGGAGGGGAAGTCGGCCTGGCCCGCCGCCGACTCTTCCAGTTCGAAGAGCCGGGCCCGGTAAGCGCGTCGAACATCGCGCTCGGTCGCTTCCGGAGTGGTCCC
The DNA here is from genome assembly GCA_020847855.1 of Fimbriimonadaceae bacterium. Classification (GTDB taxonomy): domain Bacteria; phylum Armatimonadota; class Fimbriimonadia; order Fimbriimonadales; family Fimbriimonadaceae; genus JADLBH01. The sequence continues at coordinate 144,025 of JADLBH010000037.1, read as the reverse complement.
TAAGAGGGGATACGGGTCTTGCGGCATTTGCGGCTCCTTATGGCACGAAACGGTCACCGATAGCCAGTCGTGCCCCCATCGCGAACTCGGCACCCGATACGGGACCCTTGCCGGGAGCCTGGACCTTGAGGAGCCGAAGCCCGCCGCGGGCGAAGCCGATCACGAGTTCGGGTTTGATCGCCTCGACCGCGCCGGGAACCGAGGATTCGCCAGAAACGAAGCGCGCCTCCCGAATCCGAATCAGTCCGTGGAGCGACTCGATCCATGCGCCGGGACGAGACGTACACGCCCGGAAGCGGTCGTACTGTGCGCGGGCGTCCAAGGTCGGTTCGAGCCTCGCGTCCAGTTTCGTCAACTTGGCGGCATGGGTGGCGAGAGCCTCGTCCTGGGGCTGGGCCGCAAAGTCCCCGGTCGCAAGCTTGGGGAGCCAGTCTTCAGCAAGCCCGGCGGCAGAGTCGGCGAGTCGGGTCGCGAGCTCGTCCGAGGTCTCGTCGGGTCCGATCGGCGTCCTGACCATGGAGACGATGGCCCCCGTGTCCATGCCTGCGTCCATCTTCATCAGGGTGACCCCGGTCTCGCTCGCGCCGCTCTCGATACAGCGCTGGATTGGCGCGGCGCCCCGCCACGCGGGCAGGATCGAGCCGTGAAGGTTGAAGGAGCCCTGTCGGCCCGCGTCGAGCAGGTCTTGCCTGAGGATCTGCCCGTAGGCGACAACGAGCGAGAGGTCTGGATCAAGTTCGCGGATGCTTTGGATGAAGTCCGGGGCGCGGGCACGCTCCGGCTTGGAGATCGGTAGGCCGAGTTCCACTGCTGCGTGGCTTACCGGGGAGGGCTGAAGCCGAAGGCCCCTCCCCGAGGGTCGGTCGGGCTGGCTCACAACCAGTCTCACGTGCTGGGCAACCCGTCGCAGGGTGGGCACGGCGAAGTCGGCCGTACCGAAGAAGACGATCTTCAACCGGAGTCCTTGCCGGACGGCTCTGACCAGTACAGCGTCGCCGGGTCGGCCTTGTCAATGAACAGGATGCCGTCGAGGTGGTCAATCTCGTGCTGGAGCACTCGGGCCGCGGTGCCTTCTGCCTCGATGCACACGGCCGCACCTTTTCGGTCGAGGCCGTTCACTGTGATCTTTTGGGCCCGAGTCACCGTTCCATAAAGCGCCGGGAGGCTCAGGCAACCTTCCTCGCCGTCCTCCTCTCCTTCTTGGCTGGTGATGACGGGGTTGATCAAGGCGAGGGGTTTCGTATCGGGGCAAACGACGATGATGCGCTCCATGATGCCCAGCTGGGTTGCCGCGAGTCCGATCCCGTCCGCTTGCCTCATGACCTTCACCATGTTCTCCACGAGCACCCTGTGCCGCGGCGTCACCTTGCGCACGGTTTTGGCGACCTCGCGTAACGCGGGGTCGGGCACTTTGAGCACCGGGTGCCGGGAATCCGTGACCCAAAGATGTCGGTAATCCGGCGGAACGACGATCTCCATCTCGGCTTGCCTGACTATTCTGACTCACTCGGGCCGAGGCTCGGCGGCAGAAAGGTTCCGGCCCTAGGCATCCCCATCAGGTCGTCTCGCCAGCCTTCCGTACGCCAGCCCGCTCCTACGAAGATCTCTTCGACCCTTGCCGCCGCCCTGTCTCCCGCCTCCAAGAGGAGAGCCGCTTCGGAGTCGAGGTACCCAGCGGCTTCGCTAGCGAGCCGACGATAAAAGGCGAGCCCGTCCTCTCCGGCATAGAGCGCCACTTCAGGCTCGAATCCAGCGACCTCGGCGGGGAGTTCGTCCCCCACCGCAACATAGGGCGGGTTGCTGACCATAAGGTCGAAACGTTCCCCACCCCACGGCTCGAACAGGTCCCCGGCGCGAAGGTCAACCCTCGCCCCGAGCCTTGCTGCGTTGCCGACCGCCACATCGAGCGCGGACTGGGAGACGTCGCTGGCAAAGACCTTCAGGTCGGGCCGCTCCAGGGCCAAGGTCACCGCCAGGCAGCCCGATCCGGTTCCCACGTCGAGCACTCGCGAGCCAGGCTCGAGACTTCGGAAGAGGGCGGCGTCCACCAAGGTTTCGGTCTCGTGCCTGGGCACGAGCACAGCCGGGGAGACCGCAAACTCTCGGCCATAGAACTCTCGGCTCCCGACGATGTACGCGACCGGCTCACCCCGCAACCGACGCGCGAGAAGCCCCTCCAGTGCTTCCGGGGCAGGGGAGTTAGGAGAAGCCAGGAGCGCCGCCTTGCTGAGTCCGGTAGCGTGCCGGAGGAGAAGGCTCGCCTCCGCTCTGGCCTCGTTCGACCCCACCTTTGCGAGTCGCGCCGAGGCCTGGCCGAGCCACTCCCCGACCGTCACTTCCTTGCGAAGGCCGCCAGCCGCTCGGCCCACTCCGCGGGCACGTCCGAACGTATGGCGACCCCCTCCGGCGTGTACTCTTCGCTCAAGACCCGACCGTACTTGTGACAGCTCTCGATCAGGCTGCTCTGGTCGTAGGGCAAGAGGACGTCCACTTCGCGCCAGCCGATCGTGATCCGGTCTTGCACGGCTCGAAGGAGCTCGCCGACACCCTCACCATGGAGTGCGCTCACTGCGACGGAACCGGGCCACTCTTCCGCGATACGCTCGGCGTGGCCTGGTGCGAGGAGATCGGACTTGTTGAAGACCGTGAGGATGGGCAGGTCCGCTGCGCCGATCACCTCGAGGGTGTCGAGGACGGCGTCGCGTTGGATCTCCCACCCGTCGAGGCTCGCGTCCACGACGTGGAGCAGCAGGTGGCTCCGTGCAACTTCCTCCAGTGTCGCTCGAAACGCGGCGACCAGGGTCGTGGGCAGCCGCCGGATGAACCCGACCGTGTCGCTCAGGAAGATCTTGGAGCCGGTCTCGCTGGTGACGAGCCGAGTCGTGGGGTCGAGGGTGGCGAAGGGCATCGCGTCGGCGAGAACGGCAGTGTCCGCGATCCGGTTCATCAAGGTGCTCTTCCCCGCGCTCGTGTAGCCGACGAGCGAGACGAGCGGATAGGGCAATCGCTCCCTTTCCTGCCTTTGTTGCTCTCGGTGTTCCTTGACCTTGGCGATCTCCTCGGTGAGCTTGGCGATGCGTGCCTTAACCATTCGCCGGTCGCTCTCCAGCTTCGTCTCGCCCGGCCCTCGCATCCCGATGCCGCCCTTTTGCCGCTCGAACTTCGTGTAGACGCTCATCAGCCTTGGGAGTCGGTAGCTCATCATCGCGAGCTCGACTTGGAGCTGACCTTCCTTGGTGTGCGCACGGCGGGCAAAGATGTCCAGGATGAGCGTCGGTCGGTCAATCACCCGCTTCTCGATCGCCTCTTCCAGATTTCGGATCTGAACCCCCGTTAGCTCGCAATCGAAAGCGACCACGTCGGCGTCCAGTTCCGCGGCGAACCCCGCGATCTCTTGTACCTTGCCGCTTCGCACAAAGGTGGCCGACGTGGGCCGATCCACGCGCTGGCGGACCGTTCCGACCACTTCGCCCTGAGCCGCCTCGACGAGCCCGCCGAATTCGAGCTCCGAGTACTCATCGTCCTCAGCGTCCGGGTTGACGAACACCGCGAGGATCCGCTCCCGCGCCTCTTCCAGTGCGTGGCCGCTCAAGATCGTTGCGCTCCCGCGGCCCGTGCCGTTCGGCTAGAACTTGAAAAGACTATAGCTGACACCGAGCGAGAGGCCGCTGAAGTCGAAGTCGTCCACCTTTTGCATAAGGTCGTAGCGAATATAGGCCTTCCACATCTGCCCGAGCCCGGCACCGAGCTCGACGTTGCCATCAAGCGTGAACCTTCTTGCACTGTCCCGGACGAGGCTTCCTGGCCTTGTGATCCCGTAGTCAATGTAGCTCACCCCGGCGCGAGCCGCGCCGTAGAACTGAGCTCCGACCGGGCCCATCACCTGCTGCTGCTGGAAAGGCATCATGATGCCGAAGCTGGGCGTGATGATAAGGACGCGGTTTCCGCGGCTGTTCTGGCTCACAAAGTTCCAGTCCATACCCATCTTGCGCTTGATCTGGGCACCGTTCGTCACGCCAATGCCGAAGCTGATCCACGAGTCGCCCAGGGCATCCCGCAGGGTAGAGCTCGAGGGCATGTAGATACCGGCGCTCGGGCCGAGGCCGATTTGATCGTATTGGGCGAAGGCAGGGGCGGACGAAAGGGCGATGCAGGCGACGAGTACGCGACGCATGCTCAATGATAGCCCGGTCAGCGCGCTCAGTGTTCTGCCGGGAACAGGGCCACGCCTTGCCGGATCGCCTCCATCGCCGCGGTCACGCCCGCGACACTGGCCTCGAACAGTGCTCTTCCCTTCTCGGCCGTGGCCAAAGTGGCATAGCCATGAGAGCCTTCCTCGGTGCACTCGTCAAAGTGCCAGACCAGGCCCGGAACGGGCGGTACGGTAGCCAGACCGTCGTCCCTTGCCCGATCCATCCGCACCAGGTCAGGATGGAGGTGGAGCATGAGACTGGTCTCGGCCTCGCAGGCATGGCGGATCGTCTTCACAGGCCCTTCCAGGGTCTTGTCTAGGAGGTCGGCCTCGATCCAGGCGAAGTAGCCACTGTGGCCCACGACGTGACCTGGATGGGCAGCCTTGTGCCGTCTACAAGCGGTGTCGTTATAGGACGTGTTTCCTCCGTGGCCGTTGAGGACGAAGGTGTGGTGGAACCCGTGGGTGGCTAGGCAAGCGAGGGTAGCTCGTACCGACTCCGCGTAGGCTACTTCTGTGCCGTCCATGCTACCGTCGAACGCCATATGGTGGGAGCTCGCCCCTAGCCAAATCGCCGGGAGGAGCAGGACATCGTTCGGGAGGGCCTTCTCGACCTCACGGGCGACCGCGCTCACCAGCAGAGTGTCGGTGAGCAACGGAAGGTGGGGCCCGTGCTGCTCACAGGACCCGGTAGGCAACAGGGCGACGGTGTCGCGGTCGAGGTCGCGAACCTCCTGCCACGTCGCGTGCCCAAGAACCACTCAGACCTCCGGCCAGATGTCGCGGATCAACATGCGAACCGTGGAGTTCAGTTCCTTGTCACGATCCATGAGGTCTCGGATCTTCTTATAGCCGTGCATCGCGGAGGTGTGGTCCCGGCTCCCGAAGAGCTCGCCGATGTGCTTCCAGGAGTCCCCTGTGATCTCACGGGTCATATAGACCGCGACGTGTCGGGCGTGGGCGATAGGTGCCTTCCGCGACTGGCCCTTGATGTCGTTCGTCGGGATCCGGTAGTGCTTGGAGACGGTGTCTATGATCTGGTCCGTGCTCGGTCTCACTGCGTTCACCTGCGAGTAATAGCGTTCGACGATCTCCTGCGCCAGTTCGAGGTTGATGGGCCGTCCGAGAAGGCTCGCGTGTGCGGCTACCTTGGTGAGGGCGCCTTCCAGGATTCGGACGTTGCTCGGGATCGTCTCGGCGAGGTACATGGCGACCTCGTGGTCGAGGGTGAGCCCTTCTTCGCCCGCCTTCGCCTGAAGGATGGCGCACCTCAGTTCGGTGCCGGGCATCAGGACGTCGGCCACCAGGCTCGACTCCATGCGGCTCCGGAACCTCTCCTCCATGAGCAGGAGGTCGCGCGGTGGCCGATCCGAGCAGAGCACGATCTGCTTCTTGAGCCCGTAAAGATAGTTGAACGTGTGGAACAGCTCCTCTTGGGTGCGCTCCTTGCCTGCGATGAACTGCACGTCGTCCAGGAGCCACAGGCTGACGTTCCGCTGGGTTTGTCGAAACACGTCAATGCGGTTGTTCTGGAGCGCCTGCACAAAGTCCTCGGCGAACTGCTGAGCGGTCATGTACATGACAACCGCGTGCGGGTTGGACTTCTTGATCGAGTGGGCGATGGCGTGCATCAGGTGGGTCTTGCCCAGCCCGCTCATCCCATAGATGAAGAGGGGGTTGTATCGGGTCCCGGGAGAGTCCGCGACAGCCTTGGCTCCGGCGAACGCCATACGGTTCGTCTCTCCCACGATGAAGTTGTCGAAGCGGAACCGCCCTTCCGGCACGAAGCGGCCGGTCGCGCCACGCTGTGGTGGCGACGACGTAGCCACGGCGACGCTGGCCTGGACGGCCGGCGCCGTGCCGGGCTTGCTGCGGAGCTCGGCCTGAATCTCGAGGCGTCGCTTGCTCCCGAGAGCCTCGTTGAGGGCGTCCTCGATCCTTTCGAGGTACTTGTCCCGGATCCAGTCCGCAATGAAGTGACCCGGCGCGGCCATCACCATGGTTCGCTCGGTCATCCCGATCGGTTGAAGGGGCTTGAAGAACCGTTCGAGAACCGTCTCAGGGAACTCGTCCCTGCTCGCGGCGAGGAAGGCGGTCCATGCCTTGTTCAGTGCGGTCTTGTCTTCGCCGTCCAGCAGTGAGTATTGGTCATCCATGGTTCGTTCGTGCCCGGCTGAGGACCTCCGGGCTAGCGATTATACACATGGGTCCGGTCCCTTGTGACCCCTGGCAGATCGCGATTGTGAGCGACTTCCCAAAGTTCCCCACAACCATATCTGGGAAACTTATGGAGATGTCCGAAAGAGTCCTCGGCGTGGTGGCTGGCAACGACTTGGAGGATGCGGTGCTCGCCCGTTGGGCTACCTCGGCCACGAGGCTCTATGGCGCGGACGGTGGCGGGGCCCGACTGTGTCGAATGGGGTTTCGGCCCGTGGTCGTGGGCGACTTCGACTCCGCCGAGCTCTCCGAGGTTTCTACGGCGACCCAGGTCGTGATTGACCCCAGCCAAGACCGGACGGACTGCGACAAGTTGCTTCGCCAGATCGCGCGAGACGGCCACGAGCGAGCGACCCTGGTTGGCATCGAGGGTGATCGCCTTGACCATGTCCTTGCGAGCTTGGGTAGCGCGTTGAGGTCGCCGCTGGACATCCGGCTCGCCCTCCGGACCGGTCTGGCTTGGGTTGTTCGCGAGGGAAGGTCGCTTGATCTCGACCTGAGGCCGGGCACCGTCCTTTCGCTCTTGCCTCTCTCGCCGTGTTCTGAGGTGTGCCTCTCCGGAGCTCGATGGCCCTTGGATCGCGCAGCCCTCTCGCTTGACGGCCAGGTGAGCGTGAGCAACGTGGCCTTGGGGCCCGTCACGGTCTCCCTGCGTGAGGGTGCAGCACTGCTCGTTGCCGGCGTCCAAGACGACGAGGTTCCTCTTTGGTAGCTCTCAGCGCTTGGGACTGGGCCGCGTTCGGACTGCTGGCCCTTGCCATCTTAGTGCTGGGGGGCAGTGCCAGATTGGCAAGGTCGAACGTGCTCGATTACGTGACGGCGGGGCGCTCGTTGACGTTGCCTGCGTTCGTCGCCACCTTGGTGGTCACGTGGTACGGGGGGATCCTTGGGATCGGCGAGTCGGTCAGCTACTTCGGGATCGGAACCTGGCTCCTGCTCGGGTTGCCCTATTACGTGTTCGGGGTGGCGTACTCCTTGCTCCTGGCCCGGCGGGTGAGGGCGGCCGACGAGGTGAGCATCCCAGAGCGTTTCCGCACTGTCTTCGGCCCAAGGTCAGGGCTTGTCGCAGCGACTTTGGTGGTGCTTCTGGGGGTGCCCGCTGCTCATGCGCTCATGCTGGGCGTACTACTCCGCTCGCTCAGCGGGTGGCCGATCGAAGCCTCGATCCTCGTGGCGGCGGTGGTGGCGTCTGCCTGCTTTGTCCGGTCGGGCCTTGTGGCGGACGTCCGTGCCGCGCTCGTCGCGTTCCCGCTGATGTTCGCGGGTTTCATCGCGATCGTCGCTACGTGCCTGGTGCGGTTTCCACCGACGGAGGCCCTTCACTCGATCCTTCAGGGGCCGCGAGGCGCTTGGGACGGCGGGCAGGGGCCCTTGACGGTGGTCACGTTCTTCCTCCTGGGAGCCTGGACCTTGGTGGACCCTGGGTTTCACCAGCGTGCGGCGAGCGCCGCGTCCAAGGACGTGGCCAGGCGTGGGGTGCTCGTCGCCGTGGCGTGCTGGGCGTTCTTCGATCTGCTGAGCATCACGGCGGGCCTGTATGCGGTCGCGCTCGTCCAGCCCGCTCCAGACGACCCCTTGCTCCTCTTCCCCTTGTTGGCAGGCCGAGCGCTCCCTCCTGGCCTCAAGGGCCTGTTCTTCGCGGGTGTGGTCGGAACCGTCCTCAACGCCTTGGTCGCCTACGCCCTGGTCTCAGGGTCGGCGATCGGTCGAGACGTGATCGCACCCCGCTGGCCCTCGGCCGATCCACTGCGTTCATCGCGCTGGGGGGTCGTGATCGCCGTCCTCTTGGCGGTCGCGCTCGCGATGGCGGTCCAGAGCGTCGTCGCCCTTTGGTACAGCTGGGCCGGTTGCATCGTGGGCGCTCTCCTCACCCCGTTCCTCCAAGCCTATCTCTGGCCGCGCTCGTCCCGCTCGGACGGTTGGGTCGCGGCCTCGGCAGCCGTCGGGTTCCTCGTAGGGTTTGGGTGGATGTCCTTCGGCATGGCGACCGGGAACCCGCAACTCCTCGTGACCTTGCCGACGGGCGAACAGACCGGCTTGGGTACGCTCATCCCTAGCTGGGCGGTCACCACGACTTTGCTGCTTGCAGGAAGGCGGCGACTTCCGAGCGGAGCCACGCTATGAGCGACGTGAACGACGAACTCGACGGTCAAGACCTCGCGACAGAAGATCCGGAAGAGGAGGCGGCCGCTCCCGAGCCGGTGCCGATTGCGACGGGGGCGAGGTTGGTCGCCCTCGCGAACGGCGAAGAGACGGAGATTGCGTTCGAGCTACCGGAGAAGGGCACGATCGGGCGCTTTGATCCCAGCGTCGGCCCCATCGAAGTGGACGTCTCGTCGGCGCCGGACAGCTCCTATGTCTCCCGCCGCCATGCCGAGGTCTGGACCGAGGGGGGCCAGTGGAAGATCCGCGACCTTGGGTCCTCGAACGGCCTCTTCCTCCTTGGCGAGGCCTGGGAGCGCGTCGAGGAGGCGGTGCTCACCGACGGAGCTCAAATCGCGCTGGGCAACGCCAAGTTCGTCTTTCGGGACGGCTAGCCCTGGCCCCCTTCGAGCCCCTAGGCACGGACGAGCAGGCGGAAGGGCCGTGGCGGCGAAAGCCTTCCTTCGAGGCCCAGCTTATGTCCGGGTGCGTCTCGATCGCCGGGATTGCGCTTCTATGTTATGCGGTCTCAGTGGGCCCGTGGTTTGTGTTCCCAGAGTACGAGAGGACGGGATTGGCGTCCGCTGTCGGTGTCGGGGCGGGTCTCGCGAGCCTCGTAGGGGCCATCGCCACGAGCAGGCTCAAGCTCGCGGGGATCGTCGGCTTTGCGGGGGGAACCCTCTCGGCAGGCGTCTTCCAGTATCTGCGGCTGAACCACACGTTCGCATCCATTCAAGATCCTGAGACCCCGGATCCGAACTATGCGCAAGCAGCCGTGTTCCTCGTACCGCTCGGTTGGGTCGTGTACGTCGCGACCGCGACTGCACTTTTTGTGTGGATTGCTCGATCTGCCCTACAAGAGACTTGACGTCTGCCGAGAATCAGGCCTGTACGGAGAGCATGCCATTGACAACGTACTCGGAAGGCGCGAACGCCTATCAGCAGGCAGCCGTCACGACGGCTTCCCCCCTCGACCTCGTAGTCATGCTGTACGACGCAGCCCTGGCGAACATCCACCGCGCCAAGGACGCCATGGCGAGCGGCGACCGCTTCAAGCAGAACGCCCACCTCACCAAGGCTCAGCGCATCGTGACCGAGCTGCTCTGCGCGCTCGACCATGACAGCGGGGGCGACATCGCCCAGAACTTGGCCGCGCTCTACACCTTCGCCCATGGTCGGCTCGTGGAAGGGAACATGCAGGACGACGCGACCGCCGTGGACGAGGCCGAGCGGGTGATCGCGGACCTTCGGCTCTGCTGGAGCGACCTGCGGAGCATGGTCGCCACCGAGAAGGCGGCCTAGTTCACGGACCAGCTGAAGATCTCGGTCGTCCAAGCCCGGTTCGCCTGGAGGTACTCGCCCGTGCCCCACAACTTGGCACTGTCGCCTGGGTCAATGACGACGTCGAAATAGTCGCCCCATCGTGAGTTGGCCGAGTTGGGCGAATTGGCGCTCGTGACCACGTTCTTGAGCGGCCCCATGCTGCCTCGCGGATCGCTGACCTTGCGCGAACAGTAGAAAAGTCCGGGGTTGGCCGAGGTGCTGGTACGCGTGAGGACGAGAGAGATCGCGCCCTTGCCGTTCTCCGCGATGGCGGGCATCAGGAGGTTGTTCGTGCCGCTCAACGCGATGTTCCCGCTTTGGTGGAGCCTGGGCGAACCCGAGACCGGCCAGGTACCTACGCGAACCTCGTACCATCGCACCATCGAGCGGTTCTGGCTGGTCGAGACCCGTACTGTATGGGCGCAAACGAGCTTGCCGCTTCGAAACGAGGCGTCCATCATGCGATCCCCGATCGCATCAATGGAAGTCCCACCCGGTGCTTGGGCAAACCCGTTGAAGACCAAGTAGGAAGGCACGGCAAGATCGCCTTGGGACATGATCGGCACCCCCTTCAGGTTCCGCCAGGAGAAGAGCCTCATCCGAGTCGTCGAGGCCAACGAGATCCCATAGATCGTGTTGCTCACACTCTCGTATGTGCGCGCCGCTTGGATCGTGAAGTAGTCGTCATGGAACCAGCCGTACGCCTTCGCGGTCGAGCCGGTCAAGAGGGGCGCCTTGTCTATGGAGATGGATCTTCCGAAGGCGCTGCTCGATGTGAACGAGAACATGTTGCCTGTGAGGACGAGGCCGTCCTTGTTATAGGCGAGGGTCGGATAGTCCCACCAATACTGCTGGCCGAACCGGCTCACGACGGTCGGGATTCGATACTTGTACCAAGTGCCGTGCGGATTGCTGTCGTCGGACACCCCAAGGAGGATCGCGCTGCTAGGTGGGAAGTCCCGCTGCTCCAAGGCGATCACAAAGAACCGCTTCGCGCCCTGGTCATAGACCGCGCGGGGATCGAAGACGAAGTCGGTCTCGGCCACACCGGAGAAGAACCCGTTACCGTCCATGCTCTGCTGAAACTCGGGGGTGCCGCCCTTGGTGAAGAAAGCGATCTGCGTGTTCACGACCTGAACGATGTGAGCAGGCCCGACACCGATGGATGGGTCGGGCGGGACCAACCCGCTGAAGGAGATGCCGGGGAACTTGCTGCCTGGAGTGGCCAGGGTGTCGCTCCGGCCGCTCGAAGCCGAGAGCGAGTTTGGCTCCCCGGTCGCGATGGACTGGAAGAGCTTCGGGTGCCAGTGCCGAAACCAACGCGTGCCGGTCGGCGGGACGATCGGTTTGACGAACCGGGCCGTGGAGTCCGTGTACGCCTCTCCGAGCTCGATCGTCTGCTGGGGCGGGGAGCTGAGGACGGGTTGACCCTGGGCGACCCCGATTCCGGAAAGGGCTACAAGAAGGACTGGCACGCACCGCATACCCATGCAGTATAGGCGTCTCGGCCCCGTTTCTGCGTTCGCGGTACAGTCTTGGAATGGTTGGGATCGAGCAGCAAGAAGCGTTGCGACAGGCGCGCGGTCGGCTGGACGCGATCGGGGGGCATCTTTGACCGGCCCGGTCTTCAGCGCATCATCCTAGAACTCGAAACCGCCACCCAGTCGCCCGATCTCTGGGACGACCCAGGCGAGGCTCAGAAGTTGCTCCGGCGGCTGAGCCGTACACGCGCCCGACTCCAACCGTTCGACGATCTCACGGGTCGGCTCAGCGAGCTGGAGGGCATCTTCGCGATGCTCGACCAGGAGCAGGACGCAGATCTCGAGGCCGAAGCGGCGCGGCTCAGCGATCGGTTTGTCCGGGATCTGGACGCCTATGAGCTGGCGACCTTGCTCTCGGGGGACCACGACGACCGGAACGCCCTCTTCGAGATCAGTGCGGGCGCCGGAGGGAGCGAGGCCTGCGATTGGGCCGAGATCTTGTACCGCATGTACACCCGCTGGGCCGAGGCGGAAGGCTACAAGATCGAGGAGCTCAGTGCCACGCCTGGCGACGTGACCGGCTATCGGAACGTTTCGTTCCTGATCGAGGGGGACAATGCCTATGGGTTCCTCAAGGGCGAGCACGGCGTGCATCGCCTGGTGCGGATCTCCCCGTTCGACGCCGCTGCACGAAGGCACACTTCGTTCTGCCGTGTAGATGTGCTCCCCGAGTCCGAGGAGTCGGAACTTGAGATCAATCCCGACGACCTCAAAGTAGAGACGCTTCGAGCGGGCGGGGCGGGGGGACAGCATGTGAACAAGACCGAGAGCGCAGTGAGGATCACCCATATCCCGACCGGCATCGTCGTGAACTGCCAGAACGAGCGTAGCCAGCACAAGAACCGAGCAAGCGCGATGAGGGTCCTCGCATCGCGGCTCGCAGAGCTCCAGAGAGCGGCCGACGCGGACAAGGTGAAGGCGCTTCGTGGCGAGGTGAGCCCTGCCGAGTGGGGACGTCAGATCCGAAGCTACGTCCTGCAACCCTACACGATGGTGAAAGATCACCGGACCGGGTGCGAAGTGGGGAACGCGCAGTCGGTGCTCGAAGGGAACCTTGGGCCCTTTATCCAAGCCTTTCTGCGTCAACCGCCTGAGGAGGGGGCGTTCATCGAGTAATCCGTCAGGGTTCCGAGCGTCCAGAATGTGCCCGTGCTGATTCCTGTGCTCCTCCTCCTATCCGCCCAAGAGGCGGCCCCTGTGGTGCCCGCAATGGCGTCTCGGCAGTTCCTGGAGCAGGCGACCGAGGTCCAGCGGGCCTTGGAGGCAGGCGACTTCGACACGGCCCGGGCCAAGGCGGCCCGTCTTCCGAAGAGGGAGTTCGTCTTGCAGTACGACGATGCCCCAGTCCCCGAACGACGGAGGAAGGCGTTCCGTGCCGCCGTCGAGCAGGCGGTCGCAGAATGGGCAGAGGCGGTCCCCGAGGTCAAGATACGCCTGGGCCAAGGCACGGACCTGGTCGTGAACTTCGTGGAGACGCTACCGCCCCCGCCCGATGGGTTCCGGCCCGCGGGTGCGGCCTCCCTCTTCAGCGATGCCCTTGGTGAGCCGCATTTGGAGGCGGTGCTCGCGCTGAAGCGTGAAGACCCCCCACAGCCGGTGGAGCCCAACGACGTCAGGAACGAGATCGCCTTTGCGATCGGTGCGTACCTCGGACTCGCGGAGAGCCCGAAGGGAATGTCCGTGATGCGCCGAGTGGATACGCTCACAAGCGTCGCGACCGGGGTGACCGCCTTGGAGCGCTCCATCGCCTTGGAAACGCTGAGCGTCTCGGACACCTTGAGGAAAGCGGCCGTGGACGGTAGGCGCCTAGTTGCGTCGCTCCCCAAGGCCGAGGTGCGGCAGTCCGGGTTCGAGGCGGGACCGGTGATCCAGGGCGCGGTCCTGGAATGGGAGATCGAGATCTCCAACCAAGGCAACGCCCCCCTGCGGATCGCGGCGCTGCCGGACTGTGGCTGCTTCGCGGTGCAATACCAGCAACAGCTCGAACCAGGGCAGAGCAGCTTGGTCAAGGTCTATGCCAACACGTTCGACGTGCCCGGCCCGTTTGACAAGAAAGTGATCCTTCAGACCAACGACCCGGACCGCCCCGAGATCGTCTGCCGCTTCGTCTCCAAGGTTCGGCCGATCTATAGGCTCTTGCGCATGGAGGGGACAGGGCCGGTCTTCATCGGACCGGAGGGCGGCGAGGCGGACTTCTACCTGGTCTATCAGCCCGAACGGAAGTTTCGGCTCCTCGGGGAGGGCCTCGCCGGCGTCAAGGGTGAGCTGACGGTCTCCCCTTGGCAAGGTGAGCTCGCCGACGGCGCCTATGGCGAGCCGGTAGGCGAGAGGTTCGGCTATAAGGTCAAGGTCAAGTTCGATCCCGGCCAGGTCGAAGGTCGCAAGAGCGCGACGCTCACCTTCAAGACCGACGACCCCGACTGTCCGACGATCTTTGCGAACTTCTCCTACCAGTCCGGGATCGCCGCTGTGCCGAACAGTCTGTACTTTGGCGACCTCGCCCGTTCGCCCCGGCGGGCCGACTTCCTCGTGTCCCGGCCCGGTCGGCCGTTCAAGGTGACCGGCGTGCGCTCGGCTTCTGCCTATGTCGAGGCGAGCGCCCTGCCCTACCGCGACGCGGGTGACTATCGCGTCATCGTCGAGATTCTCCCCGGGGCGCCTGCAGGCCAGTTTCAGTCCGAGGTGATCGTGCTCACCGACGATCCCGCTCAACCCGAGATCAGGGTGCCTTTGAGCGCGGTCGTTCGATGAGGCTGCTGGCCTGGGCGGCGGTCTTTGCGGCCATCGCCGCATTCGCCCCGGCTCCAAGCCGCGTCCAACGCTTGGTTCTCGTGGGCGGCACCCCTGGTCACCTTGAACCGTGCGGATGCTCCAAGCCCATGAGCGGCGGCCTCGCGCGGCGGCTCACCGTGCTGCAGGCCCTGGGTGGGGAGTCCACCTTTGTCCTGGACGTTGGCCCGGTCCTGGCCGCCCCAGGTCGGCAAAGCGAGATGAAGCTCGAGGCCCTCACCGAGGCGATGGCGGCCTGCCAGCCTTGGGCCCTTGCCTTGGGGCCTGAGGAGGCTGCCCTGGGTGAGGGCGCGTTGCTCGGGCCGCAGAGGCTCGGCCTAGGGGGAATCACGTCCCTGGCCCTCGGCACAGAGTCCGAGGCCGTGGCTCCCTTCGTCCGGGGCGCAGGGTTCGTGGTGGGTGCGTTGGCTCCGGAGCCCGGCCTCGTCGCAACACCCCTCGGCGTTCCTCCGCGGGACCAGAAATCGCAGTTGGAAGCCCTTCGCTTGGCCGCACGCGACGAGGTTGTGGTCCTTGCCGTCCCCTTGGGCCGGGAGCAAGCTCGTCAGATCGCGGTCGAAAACCCTTGGATCGCCGTCATCGCCTACCGCTCGGGAGGGCGGCCCGACACGACGGCGGAGACAGTTGGTGCGACTCTCCTGGTCTCTCCTGGCGACCGAGGAAGGTTTGTCCTCTCCATTGACCTGCTCCGTGGCGCCAAGCCCGTGGTCCGAAGCATCGAGCTCGACGAGGAGGTTCAGGACGACCGTGACGCCCGTGAGGTCCTTGGGAGGTACCAGCACCGGGTCGCCGAGGAGGGCCTGCTCGACATGCTTCCCCGCTCCCCTGGCGCGAAATTTGCGGGGAGCAAGACGTGCCTGCCGTGTCACGCGGCGGCAGCGGAGGTGTGGGAGAAGTCCGCGCACGCCCATGCCTTAGCGACCCTGGAGCGCGAGGGTGTGGACCGCGACCCGGACTGTGTCGGCTGCCATGTCGTCGGCCTTGCGAGCACCGAAGGGTTTCGCGACCGCAAGTCCACCCCGGATCTCGCCGATGTCGGGTGCGAGTCGTGCCACGGGCCTGGAGGCGACCACGCGAAGCAACCCCTCACCGCCAAGTTGGGGAAGGTGGGCAGGGCCTCTTGCCTTCCTTGCCATACCCCGGACCACAGTCCAAAGTTCGACTTCGAGGCGTACTGGAAGAAGATCGCGCACTGATCCACTGTGGATAACTTGGGACAAACTTTCTCGGCGAGTTCCCTCCGATGGATGAGCCGATAGATCTCCGAACTTTATATGTTTCGAAGCGAAACTTGAAGGAATCCTCTGGTGCGATCGGCCTTGCGCGAGAGGGCAAAGTGAGGGACAATCCCCCCGGAGACCGAAGGATTTGGGCTTGCTGACGTACCACGGAGGGGGTTGCATCGAGGCGGACGAGGCCGAGGTGCCTCGGCCCCTGGGATATCGCGCCCTTCAAGGCATGACCGTGGTGGCATCGAACATCGCCGCGGTCGAGGCCGGGATCAAGTTCCTACGGGGTGACAGCCCGTTCGTAGTCCTACACGGGCCTTCCGGCTGGGGAAAGAGCCAACTCGTCCTCGGAATCGAGGCCGAGGGCATCGAGCGGGGCCTTCGCATCCGGGTTCGAGACGCCGTGAACTGGGCGGCGGCACCGAGCCGAACCGACCACAACTGTGTCTTGATCCTTGAGGATGTGCAAGGCCTTGCCCGTCACCCTCGGCTCCGGCACTCGTTGCGACTCCTGTTGGCACAGCGGGCGAGGGCGCGCCGGGCGACCATGCTCGTGGGCACGAGCGAGTATTGCCCTACGATCAGCAAGCTCCTACCGAGCGCATCGAGACCGTGGAAGTTCGTTTCCATCGAGCCGCCCTGCGACTCCGAAAAGCTCGCCATCGTCCGGTCGCTCGCATCCGGGATGGACCTACAACTCTCGGACGAGGTCGGCATGCTCATCGCTCGGCACTTGCGAGGGAACGGTCGTTCCCTTATCGGGGCCTTGGAGCGGCTCAAGCTCATGAGGCAAGAGTGGTCGCAGCCATCGGACGTCCTCCTCGCCTGCGGTGTGTTGCGCCCTTACTGGCTGGGTTCGGGTGGATGGGACGCACGAGACACGGTTGCCGATGCAGTTGCCTTCACTTGCGGCGGTGCCCACTGCGAGGACGCCATGAATCGAACGATCGCCTATTTCTTGCTCGATGAGCTCGGGTTGACCGAGCACGAGTCTGCTTCGTTTCTCAAGGTGCGAGAGGCCACCGTCTACCGCTGGGCTGAGGACGTGAAAAGGAGCCTGGAGGACGGCTCCGCGAGTTGCCCGGTGGATGCCTGCAGAAATGCCATTATTTGCGCCCTCCGCGCCTCCTAATGGTCTAACCCGCAAACTTGGCCCGGCCCTTGGACCGTCACTCTGAAAGCAGACTTGCAAACCCTCAACGACATTCCACTGGTGAGAACATCCATTGACCCGCGCTCGTCCGTGGCGACCGCGATGATGTTGATCACCGAGAACACGGGCGAACCAATCTCGGTCGTACAGGACGGGAAGTTCCTGGGCGCAGTGGCGAAGGAGGGGGCGGCCGCCCTGCGGCCCGATCAACCCGTCGGCCAAGGGATTCCCTATGTGGGGGAGGCCCTCGACCTCAAGACCCCGGTCAGGACGGCGGCGCAGCACTTGGTCCGCCAGCAGAACGACTTCGCTCCCGTCTACGATGGCGACCGGTTCGTGGGCCTCGTGACGGCTCGGCTCCTCTTGCCCGAGTTGGGCCGGTCGTGGGATCCGATGACAGGCCTGAGCTGGAGCGACGCCCTCCGGGTCTGGGGCAGCAAGATGCTCGCATCGGGACACGAAATCTCGCTCGTCTTCTTCGACATTGATGATTTCGGTGCGTTCAACAAGGCACACGGGCACGTTGTGGGAGACCGGGTGATCCAGGCCGTGTCCCACCGGTTGGAGTCCCTGGTCGAGGGCGGCGACATCCTCGTCCGCTATGGTGGCGACGAGTTCGTCTTGGGCACGGCGCGGCCCCGTGTCATGGTGGACGACTCCGTGTTCGAGCTTTTGGTCGAGCCCGTCCAAGTGGACGAAGTCCCCTCGGGTGTCCGGGTGAGCCACGGAACGAGCGGGGGCAAGCGGACCAAGGAGCGCGAGGCGTCGCACTATGCGGCGACGCTCGACAACTTGATCACCCTGGCGAGCAGGGCCTGCCTGGCGTCCAAGGCGGGACGGCACGCCCCCACCGCGGAGGGTGAGTTCGTGGCACTGGACGAGGAGGACATCGGCGTACCCACCGCCGTTCGGGTGCGACGAGGGGAGAACGCGGCGACGGGCTTTCATCATCGGGAGACGGAGTCGGTGCTTTCCTCGGTCGGATTGGCTACCGCGGACGCGCTCTCCAAGCTCGGAGGGGTCGCGATGCGCCCCCTGCGTTCCAGGGCTAGCCTCGCCCAGGACGGCAAGGTCTGGGTGACGGTGATGGGCCAGGTGTCGGACGGCACGTCCCGCCTCGCGAGCCTTCAGGTTGTGGCAGACCTCTATCAGTCCTTGGCCGAGGCGTGGGTCAGCTTGGCGGGGGAGACCCCGCAGACGAGCCCTGCACATCCGGCGTAGAATCAGCCATGCCAGGAGATCCGCGCGAGCAGGTCCACGAGATCGTAGAACGACTCGCAAGCGAACTCGATCCAGCGGACGCCAAGGCGCAAGCGTACTTGGCGGCACTGCGAGACGGGCTCACGCAGATGGAGTCGGCCCACGTTGCGGTCGAAAACGAGGCTAGTGAGCTTCGGGAGGCCTATGAGAAGCTGGTCGCACCGGCGAACCGGGTAGGCACGTTCCTCGGGTTGGACAAGGAGGGGCTCGCGAGCGTGACGCTGGGTGAAAGCGAGTTTGTCGTGGCCGTGGATCCCAAGCTCGACCCCCAAGGCCTGACCCCTGGGGTCCGAGTCCGCTTGAACGAGGCCTACGCCGTGGTGGGCACTGTGGAGCCGAGCCCGCTCGGAGGGCTCGCAAAGGTGGCCGAGGTTCTCGCTGACGACCGCCTTCAGCTTGGATCCGATATCGAGGGCGCATCCGGGCGTATCGTGGGCCGGGCTCGATCCTTAGAGGGCAGGAAGGTGCGTCCCGGAGATCACGTTCTCCTGGACCCGACCGGGAGGCTCGCCATCGAACACTTCGTCCGAAAGGCGCCCAGCGACTACTTCATCGAGGAAGTCCCCGACATGCCTTGGGAGTGCATCGGGGGCCAAGCAAAGGCGATCGAGACGATCCAAGAGATCATCGAGAGGCCCATGCTCTATCCGGAGCTCTTCAGCAAGTTCCAAAAGTCCCCGCCCAAGGGCGTCTTGCTCTATGGCCCCCCCGGTTGTGGAAAGACCATGATCGGCAAGGCGATCGCCCACAACCTGGCCCGCCGGTACGGCGAGAAACTGGGGAGGGAGGTCAAGGACTGCTTCCTTCACATCAGCGGTCCCAAGATTCTCAACATGTGGCTGGGCGAGACCGAGCGGTTCGTCCGGGAGATCTTCAGCACCGCACGAGAACGGGCCAAGGAGGGGGAGATCGTGGTGATCTTCTTGGACGAGGCGGAATCCATCCTCCGAACCCGCTCGACGGGCCGGATGACGAACATCAACAATACTGTAGTGCCCCAGTTTTGCGCCGAGATGGACGGCATCGTGGGGATCCAGAACGTCGTCACGGTGCTGACCTCGAACCGCCCCGACTATATAGACCCGGCCGTCTTGAGGCCCGAGCGCATTGATCGAAAGGTGAAGGTCGAGCGACCGGACAAGAACGCGGCACGGCAGATCCTCGGCCTCTACCTCACGGAGGCGCTCCCCTTCGACCCGGTGCTCCTGGCCGAGCACCACGAGCCCGAGTGCGCCCGAGCTTTCCTGATCGAGCGGACGGTGGACCGTCTCTGGTCCGAGTCGTCCGAGACCGAGTTCGTGCGGGTGTCGTACCGTTCGGGCGTGAGCCGCGTCCTCCACTGGAAGGACTTTGCGAGCGGGGCATTGCTCAAGTCGGTTGTGGACCGCGCCAAGGACTACGCCATCAAGCGGGCGATCGAGGACGGGAGCGAGGCGGGCCTTCGGTTGGAGGACATGCTCGACGCCTTGAGCCAAGAGTACAAGGAGAACGAGATCTTCCCGAAGGGCGATGCGGCGGACGACTGGGTGAAGCTCCTCGACGTGGAGCCTGCGAGCGTTGTCGCTGTGCGCTCGGTCCGAGAGACCACAGAGAGCGACCGGGCGCGGAGCCGGGTCTCCTAGAGCCGGATCGTGATCGGAACGACCACCTTCAGGATGATCTGAGGCTGGAAGGTACGAGAGTTGGGATCCCCCAGGATAAGGAACCACTCGTTGCCCCGTTTGCCGCTCATTCGGTAGCTCACGTACCAGTTCACGTCCTCCCCCCTCCGCACTAGCCTTCCACCGAAGGCCTCATAGCGGCCGATGTCCCAGTTCCACGTGAGGATCTGTTGCACTTCGTTCGCCCCCCGGGCCGAGACGAATTCGTTGCGGGCAAAGAGTTGGAGCTGGCGGATCGGGCGATAGGCGACGTTGAGTCCGTACGCCTGGAACCTCTGCTCGAGGAAGCTGCCGTTCTCGTAGGAAACACCGACGTTTCGGTACGGGTCGCTCAACGGGTAACCGGCGAAGACGCTGGCCCCGACATCGTCGAACCCTTCGAACCGCGCGATCTCCGTCTGAAGCTGGAAGCCAAAGTCGGATCGGGTCCTCGCCGAGATTTCGGCACTGACCTCCCGGCGGTAGTCGCCCCCGGTCACGTGGTCGTAATAGAGGCCGCTCAGCTCGAAGCTAGCCTCGGCGAAGGGCCCGCGCTCGGGCTGCAAGACCCACTCTCGATTGGCCGAGGCACCGCGCAGGTTCGACTCGCGGCTGAACCCAATCCTGGGGAAAAACTCAGGCGAGATCTCGATGAGCTCGAACCCTCCTCGCACCGCACCGTCCATGCGGAAGATGCCCCCGTTGATCCGGTGGCCGCTCTTGCGCTGTTGGTCGTCTGTGAACTGTACCGACGCGAAGTTGAAGTACGATCCGCGCTCTTCGTTGTAGGAAAGGTTCACCGCATCGTTGTCCCTCCCACGCTGAAAGTTGCCCGCATATCCCACGCTCAGGGACCGCCGCTCGTCGAACTGGTGCTGGATCGAGCCGATCAGGGTCTGTTGCTCGCCAAAGTCAACGGTGCTCAGGAGCGAGGCGTTCGTGGTGGGGCCGACCTTGCCGTAGAAGTTCAGGCCGGTATCGAAAGCGTTGATCCTTTGGCTCGCAAAAATGCGCGCGTCGAACCCTAGGGAGCGAAAGCGGGACCCCTCCTGGAAGAAGGCGCGGCCATCGTCGGCAAGCCGCTCGAAGAAGCTAGGGTCAATCGAGAGGATGCCGTTCTCGACATTGCGAAAGTCGGGGTTGATCGTGGCGACTCCGGTGATCCCTGCCCCAAGCTCGGACTTCATGTCCAGGCCGCTCTCCATGATCGAGTCGCCGTCGTCGGTGGCACCGGCATATCCGTAGGGGAGGAGCTCGATCGTCCGAGCCCGGCTGAACGCGGGGATCGGGACGCCCGTCCACCGTGGAACCTTGGTGCTGTCCGAGCCCGTGAATACGTAGGCGTAGGTGTTCGCCCGGTTCGACCGGAACCAGGTGACGTTGAACCGGACATCCCTGGTTCCAGCGGGGGGAAGGTCCATGAGGCCCCAAGGAATCCTGGCTTCGAACTCCCATCCGTTCTCGGTCCGCCTCCCAAAGGCTTCAAAGTCGCCGAGCCACTCAGTCTTTGCGGCGCGGCCTCCTGCGAGTTCCAGGCTGGTCGCGCCGCGCGGGTTGACGGCGAACGCGTTGAAGTTCTGGTTTGTGCCGTGCGGGTCCACCACGAGGCGCATATGATCGTTCCGGCGCAGGTTCACATTGCTCCGGTACTCCTCGTCCACGAGCTTCTTGGGGTTGGTCCTGACCCTTCCGGCAAAGTAGACGAACTTGGCGTCTGCCGTGACCCAGAACACGCCCTCCTCATCGGAGGCGAGGTTCGTCTCCGAGTCCGAGAAGCCGGTTCCCATGGCCGCATCGGGCCACTCGCCCGCTTCGATGCGTCCGTCCACCTTGAGGGTGTGGCTGGGTACCACGAAGGGAATGTCGCGATCTGCACGTGCCCGCTCGACTTGATCCGGCGGTAGAAAGGGGTACAGAAAGGGCACGAGCGATAGTACGTTCGAGGTTCGGGCCTATGATGCCCGTCATAGGTACGTGTACCTAACGGGACTGCGCGAGAATCGTTGTAGGGGATATTGAACGCAGGTGGGGCGCGGCGGCCTGGGAAGCGCCCTCCCGGTGACCTATAATCCCCTTGGAACTCCCCAAGAACATGCGGACTTGGCTCCCCATCGTGATCCTCTTGCTCGCGCAGGGCCCTCGGGCCGCGTGCGCATCGGGCTGGATGGGGCACTTGCACGGGTCCGCATCCTATCGGTGCCAGCGGCTGGCGATCGCGGTTGCGGTTGCCAGGGAGCACATTGCGCTGTCCTCGACCCTGGCCCCCCCGGTCTCGGTCGCGGTTGCAGACGACTCCAGGATCGGGTTCGAGGTTTCGGCCCGCGCCCACACGGAGCCTGCGACGGACGGGGTTCGCGCTCGCGACGGTCCTCGAAGGTCTTGACCCTCCCCACCTGCCCGAGCCCTAGTCTCGCGCAGTCGTCAAGGCCCGACCCGACCGTTTCGCAAACCCATGATTCAAACGTTACGCAAACTTTTCGACACTTCTGATCGCGACGTCAAGGCGCTCATGCCCTTGGTCGAGCAGATCAACTCCCTTGAACCCAAGTACCAAGCGCTCGATTTGGACGGCATCAAGGCGGCAGCCGCCGACCTGAAGACCCGCATCCAAGCTGGCGAGCCAATCCCGAGCGTGATCCCGGAGGTCTTCGCACTCGTGCGCGAGACCGGAATGAGAACGCTCCACATGCGCCTCTTCGACGTCCAGCTCGTCGGGGGCCTCGTGCTGAACGACGGTCGAATATCGGAGATGAAGACCGGCGAAGGGAAGACCCTGGTCGCGGTCGCACCCCTCACCCTCAACGCCTTCACGGGGAGAGGGGCGCACCTCGTCACGGTGAACGACTATCTCGCCCGGCGCGACGCAGTCTGGATGGGTCCGATCTATCACACGCTGGGCTTGAGCATCGGCATCATTCAGGGGCAAAGCCCAGATTCCGACGAATTGGGCGGTAGTTACATGTACGACCCCGGCTATGAGCACGAGGATCCCCGGTACCTCCATTGCCGCCCGTGCAGCAGGCGCGAGGCCTACCTGGCCGATGTCACCTATGGGACGAACCACGAGTTCGGGTTCGACTATCTGCGGGACAACATGGCCTTCGACGTCTCGCACCTCTCCATGCGCGAGCTCCACTTCGCGATCATTGATGAGGTGGACTCGATCCTCGTGGACGAGGCCCGGACCCCCCACATTATCAGCGGTCCAAGCGCGGAGGACACTTCGGTGTACAAGGTGGTCAACGAGGTGGTTCGCACCATGGAGCCAGAAACCCACTATACGGTGGACAAGAAGAACCATAGCGCGAGCCTTACTGAGGAGGGAATGGACTTTGTCGAGCATGCCATGGGCATCGAGAACATGTCCTCCGACCCGCGACTCATGCACCATGTGAACGCTGCGGTCAAGGCTTACGGCCTCTTCGACAAGAACGTCGAGTACGTGGTGCGAGGCAGCGACGTCGTGATCGTGGACGAGAACACGGGCCGACTCATGGTCGGGAGGCGGTTCAGCGACGGGCTCCACCAGGCGCTCGAGGCCAAGGAAGGAGTGCCCGTCCAGCGGGAGAGCCAGACCGTCGCGGTCATCACGTTCCAAAACTTGTTCCGCATGTATCACAAGCTGGCGGGAATGACCGGTACGGCCAAGACCGAGGAGGACGAGTTCCGGAAGATCTACGGCCTCGACGTCGTGGCGATCCCCACCCACCGACCCATGGCGAGGGAGGACAAGGAGGACATCGTTTACAAGACGATGGACGCCAAGTTCCGGGGCATCTCCCGCGAGATCCTCCGGCTCTTCACCAAGCAACAACCCGTGCTCGTCGGCACGCGCTCGATCGAGATGAGCGAGCAGGTCTCCAAGCGGCTCACGCCGGAGCTGCTCCAGAAGCTCGTGCTCACGGACATGGTGCTGGACAAGGTCACGAACGACAAAGACGGCAAGCACCACAAGAAGGAGGCGGACCCGCTGTTCGACACCCCGCTCGAGGAGCTCAAGCCTGCGATTCTCGAGGACGTCGCCGTCAAGTGCGGTCTGACCTCGGACGCCCTTTCGGACAAGGCCGCGGAGTGGTTCCTACAGACCCACGGCCTACCGGCCAGCTCGCGAGAGTACTTTGACGAGGCAATCCGGCACGGGGTCCCCCACAACGTCCTCAATGCGAAGTACCACGAACGGGAAGCCGGCATCGTCAGCGAAGCGGGCCGGAAGGGTGGCGTCACGATCGCTACGAACATGGCGGGCCGAGGAGTGGACATCCTGCTCGGGGGCCGGGTCGCAGACGACACCGTCCGGCTTGCCCGCCGGCAAGAGGAGCAGGACGGCGGCATCACGGACGAGTATGCGGACACGTTCCTTAGCTTCCGAAGGGGCGGCAAGGAGCGGGCAGCGCCCCCGCTGCCCTTGGACGACCAAGAGCGCTTTGCCGCTGCGACCGAGGTTCGCGACCTAGGCGGCCTCTACATCCTCGGGACCGAGCGTCACGAGAGTCGGCGGATTGACAATCAGCTGCGAGGTCGTGCGGGCCGTCAAGGCGACCCTGGCGAGTCCCGGTTCTTTGTCAGCCTCGAGGACCACCTCTGGAAGATCTTCAACCCAAAGATCATGGAGAACCCGGTTCTCAAGGCTTGGCCACCGATGGAGGAAGTGCGGGCCAAGTTCATCTCGGGCATGATCCAGAAGACGCAAGAGCGCATCGAGAACCACTTCTTCGAGGCCAGAAAGCACGTCCTAGAGTACGACGACGTCTTGAACTCCCAACGCGAGACCGTCTACGGGTCTCGCCGGGAAGTCCTCCTAGGCAAGGAGTGCAGCGAGGAGATCAAGGCCGGGATCCGGTCAGTGATCACAAAGGTTTGCGACTCGGGCTTTACCATGGATCCGGAGACGGGGCAGACGGTTTACGACTACTCCGAGGTCTACGGCAACTTGAACGACGTGTTCCCCATGGTGGACTATGTCTCCCTCGCCGACTTCGAGGAGGTGGCGCCAGGTCCCGACCTTGTCGAATCGGCGCTGAGCGCGGCGATGCGGGCCTATGAGGACAAACAAGAGTCCATTGGGCAAGACGTCATGAAGGAGATCGAGCGGCAGGTGATGCTTCGTGCGATCAACGACCGTTGGATGGAGCACCTTCAGATGATTGACTACATCCGGGAAGGTATCGGGCTGCGGGGCTATGGCCAGATTGACCCGCTCGTCGCCTATAAGCGAGAGACCTTCGACCTCTATCAGCACACCCAGGCCGCGATCAAGGACCAGGCCGTTCGGATGATCTTCCGGGCCGAGGTGCGTCGAGAGGAGGAGCCCGTGCCCCAGATGGTACGCATGGAGGAGCCCGCCGAGGTCGCCGCTCAACCTTCGCACGCTGCGGTTGCGGTCGGCGCGGATTTCGACGAGTCCTCGGCCGATTGGTCGCGTGTGGGCCGGAACGACCCTTGCCTGTGCGGAAGCGGCAAGAAGTTCAAGTCCTGCCACTATCCGACGCTTCGCGCCAAGGGCGTGATCTAACCCTACTGTACGGGCGGTTCGATCTTCTCCCGCAAGAAGGAGGGGATCGTGACCGCCTTCATGGTCTCCCCGACCACGACGTGCCAGGTGAAGCCTGTGGTCGTTTGCACGCCCGTGCTCTCGTTCGTGATCTCGTACTCGAACTTGATCGAGGCGCGCCGCATCTCCGAGACCCAGACCTTGACCGCGATCTCATCGTCGTACTTCACCTCGCCGCGGTATCGTGCGCCGACCTCGACCACGGGGAGCTTGAACCCCTGTTGCTCGAGCGATCGGTATGTGAACCCGTTTGCGCGGCACCATGCGCCCCGCGCCTGTTCAAACCAGTAGAGATAGTTGGCGTAGTACGCATGACCCATCGCGTCGGTCTCGCCATAGCGCACACGGATCCTTTCCACCACGGCTCGTTCCTCGTGCATCGTAGCGCGAGGTGTACCCCGAGTCTAGGGCGGGTCGCCGAGCTTGTCGGGTAGTGCGACGTCGAACTCCTGATCCAAATACTGGGCAAAGCCGCTCCCCTCGGTAGGTTTGGGGCCGGACGCCCCTACGAGCAGAGCCTTCTTCTCATCGAGCATGAAGTTTGCCATCTCCCGAAGGGCGCCGTCGCCGGTATCGAGCAACAGTCGGATCCGTCGCACGGTCCTCCCCTGCCACTCCATGCTTTCCGGGCCACGGAACGTGAACGTCCCAAAGGCGACCGGTGGCGACCATAGGCGCGAGTAGTTGGAGGTCTTCATCATCGCCATCAGGGGCAGACCGCCACTCACCTCCCACCCGGGACTGACACCCTGTGGATAATCGAGCGGGGCAAAGTCGAGCTCTCCACGGACGTAGGTGAAGACGTTCTCGCCGTCGCAATAGTAGTCGGGAGCGCTCTGGCCCTCCCCTCCCGCAGCGCGCG
The DNA here is from genome assembly GCA_020847855.1 of Fimbriimonadaceae bacterium. Lineage (GTDB taxonomy): Bacteria > Armatimonadota > Fimbriimonadia > Fimbriimonadales > Fimbriimonadaceae > JADLBH01. The sequence continues at coordinate 118,125 of JADLBH010000037.1, read as the reverse complement.
GGACCGTGACCTTGAGCTCAAACCGCTTGCCTTTCGCTTCGAGCCTCTGCTCGAAGGTGCCAGGGAACAGGCCGGAGCTGTCTCGATGGACCACGCGCATCCGGTAGCTCTTCGCACTCTCGTACGTGGCCAAGACCTCCTTGAGCGTCTCTGCCGCGTCCTGTGCGGGCGCGAGGAAGGCGAAGAGGTACGGCAGCATCTAGGATGTTCGACGTTCCTGGACCCTGCGCCGGTTCACAGGTATCCTGGTACCCATGGGAGACCAGCTCGACCGTGCTGGTACCCCCTACGTCCAATTTCAAGGGGTAGAGGTTACCTATAACGGGATCGTCTCCGCTTTGCGAGGAGCCACGCTCGATGTCCGGCGGGGCGAGTTCGTGTTCCTTTGTGGTCCTACAGGATCGGGCAAGAGCACCTTTCTCAAGGCACTTTCCCTTCAGGTTCGTCCGAGCAACGGGTGCATTCTCCTGGACGGCGTGGATCTCGGTGCGGTCGAGCCCAACGAGGTCTCGGAGATTCGCAGGCGCATGGGAGTGGTGCCCCAGGACTTCGGGCTTCTACCCAAGAAGAGGGTCTGGGAGAACCTCGGCTATGCGATGCGGGCTTGCGGGCGCACCCGGCGCGAGGTGCGACAATTGGTCCCGGAGATCCTGGAGCGCGTCCACGTGTTGCACAAGGCGGACGCCTTTCCGGGCGAGCTCAGCGGCGGGGAGCAACAGCGTGTGGCGATCGGTCGTGCGATCATCAACAACCCTCCCCTGCTCCTTGCCGACGAGCCGACCGGCAACCTGGATCCCGATCACAGCGCCGAGGTCATGAACCTCCTCTTGGAGTTGAACTTGCGAGGGACCACAGTACTCGTTGCGACGCACGATATGCCGATCGTCGAGCACGTGGCGAGGCGGGTCGTCCTTTTCGAGCAGGGCCGAATCGTTGCAGACAGCCATTCGCCGAGGGCTACGGTGCAAGGCGCGGACGAGGGGGCGCAAGCCGAAACCGCCGAAGCTCAGCTGGAGGGTGCCGATGCTTGACCGCATCGAGTTCCTCTTTGGGGAGGCACTCGTCGCGCTACGGCGGAACGGATGGATGTCCTTCGCGGCCATCACGACGGTGGCAATGGCGGTCTTCCTGCTAGCGGGCCTGGTACAGGTCTATGCGGGAATCGCGAGGCTTGCCGACAGTGCCGGCAAGCGGCTCACGGTCCGCGTTTTCATTCGGGACTCCGTTCCGGACGCCGAAGCCTCTGCACTGGGAGCGCAGATCAAGGCGATCCCTGGCGTTACCTTTGTCCGGTTCGTGCCTCGCCGCCAGGGCTTGCAGGAGTTCCGGGAGAAGAACCCCGAGATTGATGTGACGGGCCTCTATGAGGCCAACCCTCTCCCCAACTGCTTCCACGTCTCCATCGCCGACCAGAAGGACTTCGACTCCGTGGTCTCTTCACTCCAGTCCATGAAGGAGGTGGAGCCGAACGGCGTCAAGTTCCCTTCGGACGTGCAAGAGTTCCTCAAGGAGGTGCAGGCGACCGTGCCGATCTTGGGCCTGGTGTTGGGGGTCACGATGCTGGCAACGAGCGGGATCCTGATCTACAACGCGATTCGGATGACGGTCGTGGCCCGACGGCGAGAGATCGGGATCATGCTCTTGGTCGGTGCCCGCCGAACGATGGTGTGGGCACCCATGGTTCTGGAAGGGCTCCTCCAGGGAAGCCTGGGCGGTGTTTTGGCGGGCGTGACGCTCCTCACAGGGCACCACTTCGTGCGCCAGGTGGTGCAGGACCGCATGGGGAGCATGGCGACGATCCCTACGATGTCGGTGGGCGCGACGCTCGTCGGTTTGGGACTCGTGGGCGCGGTGTATGGTACGGTGTGTAGCGTCATTGCCGTGAGGGAACCTTGGCGGCAAGGGGTGGCGGCATGAAAAGGCTCGCAGCGTTCTTGGTCGTTCTGCTGGTCGTGCCCTATATGGGTGTCGCCCAGTCGCGCTCGAAGAAGTCTCCCACTTCCGTCCTCAAGCAAAAGCTCGCGAAGATCAAGTCGAACGCCAAGGACGTGCGTTCCGATCTCCGCGACAAGAAGGAAGAGGTCTGGGTCGTCGCGGCCGAGATGGAGAGCCTCGACGCCAAGCTTTCGAAAGCGGAGGCGAAACTGGACGACACCCGCGACCTCCTCGATCAGGAGAAGGCTCGACAGGAGAGCCTCGCCTCCGCGATCGAGGACACCGAGCGGAAGGTGGAGGAACAGCGCAAGGTCGTTTCCCAGCGGATCCGCGCCATGTACATGTCGGGCGACGAAGCGCCCATGGCCGTCTTGCTCGGCGCGAAGGACTTCTCCGACTTCGCGGTCCGAAAGTCGCTGCTGGAGCGGATCGCCAAGCATGACCGGCTCGCCTTTGACGAGTATCGCAGGCTCAAAGCGAAGCTAGCGGCAGACAAGGCGCACCAAGACGAGGTCGTAGCCAAGGTCGCCCAACTCGAGTCGGATCAAGCGGCGGCGAAGAAGGAGGTCGCAGCCGCCCACGATGCAAAGCTGAGCCTCTTGAACAAGCTCCGCCGCCAGCGGAACGCGCTGGAGTACGAGCTCCAAGCCATGGAAGAGTCGAGCAACCGGATCACGGCCCAGATCCTTGCCTACCAACAGGGCCTGACGGGTGGCGTCGGCAAGTTTTCGGGAAGGTTCGTCTCGCCCGTGAACGGGCGCCAGACGAGCAGCTTCGGATATCGGGTCCATCCGATATCCGGGAGTCGTCGCATGCACACGGGGGTGGACCTTGCCGCACCGAGCGGGACGCCGATCCGCGCAGCGGCGAGCGGGGTCGTCGTGATCGCAGGGTGGATGAACGGCTATGGCAACACGGTGACCATTGACCATGGCGGTGGGATCTCTACGCTCTACGGCCACTGCTCCCGGCTCTTTGTGAGTCGCGGTCAGCGGGTCCAAGCGGGCCAGCGCATCGCCGCCGTCGGTTCGACGGGGTTCTCGACCGGGCCTCACCTGCACTTTGAGAAGCGCGTGAACGGCCGTCCGGTCAATCCGCGCGGTTAGCGGTGGCGATAAACGATCCGGGCCCGGTTCAGGTCGTAGGGTGAGAACTCGACGCGAACGCGGTCGCCGTTGAGGATTCGGATCCAATACTTCCGCATCTTGCCGCTCAGGTGGCAGTGAACCTCTTGGTCGGTCTCATCGAGATGGACCTTGAACTGAGCGTTGGGCAGGATCTCGGTTACCGTGCCGTCCAGCATGATCCCTTGCTCCTTGTTGGGATCGTCCTTTTGGACCGGGGGCCCGAAGTTCCTTCTGCGTCTTTGTCCTGCCATAGGGGAGTCTTATTCGACCGTCAGTAGTTCGGGCCCGTCGTGGGTCACGGCTACCGTGTGCTCGAAATGTGCCGACAGTGTACCGTCCTTCGTGACGATGGTCCAGCCATCGGCCAGGGTGAGGACCTCGTATCCCCCGTGGTTCTCCATCGGTTCGATGCAGATCGTGGTCCCGGCTTTGAGCACCGGACCGTCCTTGGGGCGGCCAAAGTTCGGCACGCTTGGCTCCTCGTGGAGCTCACGGCCAATGCCATGGCCGACGAGCTCACGGACGACGGAGTAGCCTTGCACCTCGACGTACTTTTGGATCGTCGAGCTCACGAGCCCGACCTTCGCCCCTGGGCATGCCTTGGCGATCCCTTGGTTCAGGGCCTCTCGGCTCACGTTGAGGAGCCTTTGGGCCTCCTTACTGATGGTGCCGACCGGGAACGTCCAGGCCGCGTCGGCGTGGAACCCGTCCTTATAGACGCCAAAGTCGAGGTCCACGATGTCGCCGGAGCGAAGGACACGCTCGCCAGGGATGCCGTGGATGACCTCCTCGTTCACGCTGATGCACGCGGTGGCGGGATAGCCCCGATAGCCCTTGAAGCTCGGGGTTCCCCCTTCCTCGCGGATCAACCGCTCGGCGAGGAGGTCGAGCTCGATCGTCCTCGTCTTGTCAGGGATGATCGCCTCGCTCACGAGCCGCATCGTTCTGGCGACGATCCTTCCAGACTCCCGGATCTTTGCGATCTCGCTGGCGGATTTGAGATGGATCAACTTCCGAGTCTCGCTGTGATGTCTTGGTAGACGTCTTCTACCGCTTGGTTCGCGTTCACCTCGAAGTGCAGCCCAGTGCCGCGGTAGTGGTCGAGCACGGGAGCCGTCTGCTCGCGGAACACCTGCAACCGCTTTCGGATGGTTTTCTCGTCATCGTCGTCGCGGCCCCTTGCAAGCATTCGGGCGACGACGACATCGTCCGGTGCGGCGAATGAGACCACTGCATCCAGCTCTTGTCCATTCTCTGCGAGGAAGCGATCGAGGGCGTTTGCCTGGCCGATGCTCCTGGGATACCCGTCCAGGACGAAGCCGCGGTCCGATTCGATCGCGCTGGCGAGGATTCGTTCCACCATCTCGATCGTGACTTCGTCGGGGACGAGCTTCCCCGCATCGAGGTAGGACATCGCGGCGAGGCCGAGGTCGGTGCGCTCCCGGATCGCGTTTCGGAAGACGTCGCCCGTGCTCACGTGGAGCAAGCCAAGGCGCTCGCAGAGCAACGCGGCTTGGGTGCCTTTGCCCACGCCTGGAGAACCGACGAGGATCAGGCGCATATCCAAGATCGCTAGGGCTGCAAGGACCGGGCCAAACCGCGGTGCTTCGCCTAGCCCCCGCCGCCGTACTGCTTTGCGAGGATGTTCGCCTCGATCTGCCGCATCGTCTCCAGGGCGACGCTCACCATGATGAGAAGGGAAGTGCCCGCGATGAGAGAGAGGCCGCTCACGGCGGCGATGGAGGAGAACATATACGGCGTGAGCGCCACGACCGCGAGGAACACGGCCCCGACAAAGGTCACCCTGCTCACCACGCCGTTCAAGAAGTCGGTGGTCTGTTTCCCAGGTCTAATCCCAGGGATATAACTACCGTGCCGCTTGAGCTGGTTGGACATATCCTCCACGTTGAAGACCATCGCGTTCCACAAGTAGCAGAAGATGAAGATCAGGAACGTATAGAACGCGGCCCCGACATAGCCCTTCCACGAGGCGAAGTTCGGGCTCATGAAGTCGGTGATCGTGCTCAGCACGTTGTGTACGGGCGAGCCCGCAGGGAAGGCCTGCATGAACTGGGCGGGCATATAGACCAGCGAGATCGCGAAGATGATCGGGATGACCCCGGCCATGTTCACCGATATGGGCAGGTAGCTCGTTTGACCCCCTAGCGTTTTCGTGCCGTAGTTCCGGCGCATGTGCTGGATCGGGATCCTTCGTTGGGCGATGCTGAACATCACGACGAACCAGGTCATCGCGATGAATGCGACCACGACCATCGCCGCCTGCCACATCGGTACGGTCCCGGCCTGAACGGCGCCATAGAGGCTGGTCACCACGTTCGGCAGGGAGATCACGATGCCCGCGAAGATGAGCAGCGAGACCCCGTTCCCGATCCCCTTCTCGCTGAGTTGCTCCCCCATCCAAAGGAGGAACATCGCGCCTGCGGTCCAAAAGACGATCGTGGCGATTCGGACGAGGATCCCCATGCTGTTCACCGCCGGGATGCCTTGGCTTAAGAGCGTGAGGAGCCCGAGGCCCTGGAAGACGCAAAGGGCCAGCGTGAGGAGCCGCGTTCGGCGGTTCTGTTGCCGCCTGGCATATTCTCCCCCTTCCTGCATCTCCTGCTTCCAGGCCGGATTGGCGAAGGTGAGGACCTGCAGGATGATCGAGGCCGTGATATAGGGGTTCAGCCCGAGTGCGAGGACGGAGAGCCTTTTGAACGCGCCTCCGCCAAACATATTGACGAGCCCGAGGAAGCTGTTGCCTTCCAAGAGCTTGGTCATCTCGCTGGGGTCCACTCCAGGGATCGGTACTGGGACGTGGACGCCCAAGGCGTAGAGGCCGAACATCAGCAAGATGAACATGATGCGCGGCCGCAGATCCTCGTCGGTCCAAGCGAGCCTGAATGTGTCCGAGAGGCTGAGCTTGAGGCTCTTGTCCCCACCCATCCCCAAGGCGGCCATGACTAGAGGGTCTCCACCGCGCCGCCGGACTTCTCGATGGCTTCCTTGGCCTTGGCACTGACCTTGTGCGCCTTGACGGTCAGCTTTTTCTTGAGCTCTCCGAAGGCGAGAACCTTCACGCCGTCCACTCCGGTGTGGACGAGCCCGGCCTTGTGGAGCGAGTCGGGATCCACCGTGCTGCCGGCGTCGAAGTGCTTCTCGAGATCGTCGAGGTTGACGATCCCGTAGTGCTTCGAGTTAGGGTTGCGGAAGCCCTTCTTGACCGGGAGCCTGCGATGGATGGGGGTTTGCCCACCTTCGAACCATGCAGGAATCTGCCTGCGAGCCTTCTGCCCCTTGCTACCTCGGGTCGCCGTCTTGCCCATTCCGCTGCCGATGCCTCGGGCGATTCTGCGCTTGCGCTTGGTCGAGCCCTTGGCCGGCCTCAGTTCGTGGATGCTCATTCTTCGTTCTCCTTCTTCGTGGTCTTCTTGGGCCCGGCCTTCGTGGTCGCAGTCTTCTTGGGTTCGGCCTTTACGGGCTCAGCCTTGGGTGTGGTCGCAGCCACGGCCTTGCCGCGGCGTGCCCTGGTCGTCTTCTCGCCCTCCACCTCCTCGACACGAAGAAGGTGCTTCACATGGTGGATCATCCCACGGATGGTGGGCGTGTCGTTCTGCAGGACGCTCCTGCCCGTCTTGGTCAGGCCGAGGGCCCGAACCGTGGCCCGGTTCTTTGGCGTGTTCCCGATGACACTTTTTGCGAGGGTGATCTTAAGCATTCTCAGCCTCCTCCTTGCGCGCCTTGGCGAGCCATGGAACGAGCTCGTTCACGTCCTTCCCGCGCCGTTGGGCGAGCACTTCGGGTGCGGTGAGCGACCGGAAGGCCTCGACCGTGGCATAGGCGATGTTGGTTCCGTTTCGCGATCCCAGGCATTTGGCCAAGACATCGTGGACGCCCACGGCCTCGAGGCACTGCCGCACCGCCGAGCCGGCCTTGACGCCGGTTCCCGGCGAGGCTGGCTTGAGGACGATCGTGCTGGAGCCGTACGTCGCCCTCACCTCGTGGGGGATCGTGTTGCCCAGCAGGTTCACCTGGAACATGTTCTTCCGCGCGGCTTCCTCGGCCTTGCGAATGGCGTCGGGGATGCCACGGGCCTTGCCCATGCCAACTCCGACCATGCCCTTGTTGTCCCCGACGACGACCATGATTGACCAGCTCGCGGTCTTGCCGCCCTTGTGGGTCTTGAACACCTTGTTCGAGCGGACGACCCGGACGTCCATCTGCGGCCCTTCCGGGGCTCTCCCGTCCTTGCCGAGCGAGGACTGTCGGCGGCCAACGAGCCGCGGCCCGCGCCTACCCATTAGAGCTCCACCCCGCCTTCGCGCACGGCGTCTGCGAGCGCGGCCACGGTGCCGTGGTAGCGAAGGCCGCCTCGATCGAGCACCACGGCCTTGATCCCGGCTTTCTTCGCCCGCTCGGCCAGGGCCGCACCCACCTTCTTCGCGCCCTCGGTGTTGTCCGAGGCGACCAGGGCTTTCTCTTGGCTGCTCGCCGCGGCCAGGGTGTGCCCGGCCACGTCGTCAATGATCTGGGCACTGATGTGCTTTGTGCTTCGATAGACTGCAAGCCGCGGCCTTTCCGGGGTGCCGGAAAGGTTCTTGCGGATCCTTGCATGGCGCGCCAAGCGCATCTCGGTTCTTGTCTTTACTGCCATGGTTTAGACTCCGGCCCTCTTGCCCGGCCGCAGGCGGACGACCTCGTCGAGGTATCGGACGCCCTTGCCCTTATAGGGATCGGGCTTGCGGGTCTTGCGGATGTCGGCGGCGACCTGTCCCACTTTGGCCTTGTCGGCCCCTGCGACGACGATCGTGGTCACGCGCGTCTTCTCGTCAGCCTTGACGTCAATGTCAATTCCTTCCGGCGCGGTGATGTTGATCTCGTGCGAGAACCCCAGGCTCAGTGTCAACAGCTTGCCCGCGATCCGGGCGCGATATCCCACGCCATGGATCTGTAGCGTCTTGCTGTGCCCACTGGTCACGCCCTGTACCATGTTCGCAATGAGAGTCCGGGCCAGGCCGTGCTGCGAACGATGGTAGCGGATGTTGTCCGGCCGCTCGATCGTGAGTGTGCCGTCCTCCTGCTTCACCTCGAGCGTCTTGGCGATGATCGCGCTCAGGTCCCCCTTGGGTCCTTTCACCGAGACCGTGCCATCGAGCACTTCCACGGTGACGTTCCCTGGGACGTTGATCGGTTTGAGTCCAATTCTAGACATGGTTTACCAAACCTCGCAGATGACTTCGCCGCCGATGCGCTTGCGACGCGCCTCGCGGTCGGTCAGGAGCCCTTGGCTCGTAGTAATGATCCGAGTAGCGAGTCCAGCCCGGATCGGTCGCAGCTCCGACGAGCCCTTGTAGACCCGAAGGCCGGGGGTGCTTACGCGCCGGAGGGAGTGGATGATGGGTTTGCGATCGGCGTCGTACCGGAGGTGGACTCGGATCGTCGGGAACTTTCCTTCGGTGATCAGCTCGTGGCCCGAGACGAAGCCCTCCTTTTCGAGGAGCTTGGCGATCTCGACCTTGATCTTGCTGGCAGGGGCGTCTACGAAGTCCTTGCGGGCGTTCAGGCCGTTCTTGATCCTGGCGAGCAGGTCGGCTATAGGGTCGCTGTGCATCGTTCCGGCCCTACCAGCTCGATTTCCTCACACCGGGGAGCAGCCCTTTGTGGGCCATCTCGCGGAAGCAGATTCGGCAGATGCCGAAGTATCGGATGTACCCGCTGTCGCGCCCGCAGACGCTGCAACGGTTATAGGAGCGCACCTTGAACTTGGGTTTGCGCTTTTGTTTGTTGATTAGACACTCTTTGGCCATGGTTCCTCGTTCTGTGACAGGCTGGTTTGCTCGGGTGGCCGAGCGCCCGGAGACTTCCTAAGTCCGCGGAGCGTCTGAAGGAAGAAGGGCGCGGATCCTCCGCACCTGGCCCATCGTTTTCGCTTGGCCCGAATGGGCTGGGCGAAGCGGCATAATACCCGGATCGGGCCGCTTCCTGGTTCGGGCGGGCCCTCAGCCCTGGTGCCATCGTCCAAAAACGAGGACGGGCCCCGCCGCCCTAGGGACGACCAGGCCCGTTTCCGCCTTCTTCTCGCCTCTTATCGAAGGAGCGAGAGCACCGCCTGCGGGAACGCGTTCGCCTGAGCGAGCATCGCCACGCCGGACTGCTGCAGGATCTGGAGCCGCGTGAAGTTCGTCATCTCCTCCGCGACGTCCACCTCGCGGATCGAGCTCTCGGTCGCCGAAAGGTTCTCCTTGGCGACGCTGAGCGACCGCATGTTGGACTCCACGGTGTTCCGCATGAAGGAACCGATGTTCCCTCGGGCCGAGGTCACGGTGTCGATCGCAGTGTCCAAGGACGCAAGGGCTGCAGTCATGTCGCTGCCCGTGATGTCCACCGCGCTCAGACCCAGGGCCGCCGAACCGAAGTTCTGCAGGTTGAGCCTTGCGGTCTGGCCGCCGTTGGCGCCGATCTGGAACGTGGACTCTCCAGCCGTGATCTGCACCGCGCCAGTGTAGGTTGCGACCGCGTTGCCTGCGACCGTGAGCTTGATCTGGTTGCCCTTGGAGTCCTTGAGCTCCAGGCCCTGCCCCTTGTCGAAGGTCACTGCCTCGGTTCCGGTCCCATAGTCATAGGTGACCGTGGCCACGGCGTTGCTCCCTGCGTCGCTCGCGCTACCGGCGGCAGCGAGGATCAGACCCGCGGTCGAGCTCGTCAGGTTGACTTCGGTATTCGTGCCGTAGGCGTCGCTCGTGAGCACGACCTGGTTGGAACCGTTCACGCTCGCGGTTACCCCGGTCTCGCCTTGGGCGTTGTTGATCATGGCGACCAGGGCGTCCCGGTCCGTCGTGGCGGTCGTGGAGAACGCTCGACCGTTGATCGAGAAGTTGCCTGCGCCGACCAGGGTGGCTCCCGTGGCATAGGCCTGGGTACCGGTCACAACGGCGCGAGTCGCCGCCGTGGTCACTTGAACGTCCAAGTCGCCGTTCGCGTCCATCCCTACAGTGCCGAAGGAGCCTGTGACGTTCGCGGAAGCGATGTTGGCAGGGTTGTTGACGGTGGCATAGGCGCCGGCGCTACCGTCCAGCATCTTCTTCTGCCCGAACTGCGTGGTCTGCGAGACCCGCGTGATCGAGGCGAGGATGCTGTCGAGCTGTGTCTGGTTGGCCTGCTTTTGCGAGGCGTCAATCGAGCTGTTGCCGTTGGCGACAGCCAGACTTCGGGCCTCTTTGAGCAGACGGCTCACTTCGTCGAGGGCGCTGTCTGCGGTCTTTGCGAAGTTGAGGGCGTCGCTGTTGTTCCGGATCGCAGCGTCCATCGCCGAGATCTGAACCCTGAAGCGCTCCGAGGCGATCAGGCCTGCCGGGTCGTCCGCGCCAGAGTTGATCCTGAGACCCGTGGACAGTCGGTTGAGCGACTGCGCAAGGTCTTTGCCGGTCATACTGAGGTTGCGGTAGGCCGAGAGGGCCTGTGTGTTCGTATTGATGCGAAAGGACATGTTTTGCTCTCCTCCTTGATGCCCGCAGATCGCTGCCTTCCTGGCGAGCGTGGCGCGGGTCGTCCCACGTGGTCGTTCCGCGCCGGACCATCGGTTTGCCCTGGTATTCCTGCTGGGATTGGGGCGATGTCCTGGAATATTGCGACACAAGGTGACCCCTCGTGCCGCTAGTGGGCAAGGTGGGTCGGAGAAGGCCTCGGGCAAGGATCGCCATGGCGGTGCTCTACTTGCTCCTCTGCGTGGGGGCTCTCACGACCGTCTACCCGTTCGCCGTCATGATCTCGACCGGATTCAAGGGCCCGACGGACCAGAACGACGGCAAGCTGATCCCACAGTTTTGGAGCGACGACGAGGCGCTGTTCTCGAAGTATGTGGATGACAAGTACGCGGGCGACGTCTCGATGATCGCCTCTACTAGGGTAGGGGGGAAGGCAGGCGAAGGTATGGTGAAGGCCTACCGAGACTTCCTGATCCAACTTCCCCTCGAACACTGGGCCGCAGGGTTCCGAACCGCCCCGAACCAAGTGACCGGGAAACTCACCAAAAGGTGGCAAGACTGGACCCGGGGACGGTATGGCCGCATCGAGGACCTCAACCGGGCGTATATCGAGCTCAACAGCTCCTTCCAATCCGTCGCGCCGCCCAGTGAGGCATGGGAGCGCAAGGGATGGGCACCGAGTCAGGATCAAAAATGGAAGGACTGGCTCGAGTTCAAAGCCGAGCTGCCATGGGAGTTCAGGATCCCGATCCGCGAGCAGCGGATGTACCAGGAGTTCGTGCGTGCCAAGTTCCGGAACCGGATCGAGGGCGTTCCCGCGGAGGTGCGGGGAGCGGCGGCCAAGTTCGAGGAGATCCAAGCGTCCCCAAGCCCCTTGCTGGATGAGTTCCGGCGTTCGGCCTTGCCATCGCAGTTTGCCCGAGGGACGGTGGAGCAGGAATGGGCCAAGTGGGGGAATGGGCCGCTCCCCATCCTCGCGGCGGAGCGGGCTCACGTGACTGCGTACCGTGCAGACGTGTCGAGCGAGTTCTTGTCCCGGAACTTCCTCTATATCCTCGACTACATCGCGGTGAACGGCCGCGCCCTGCTGAACACCGTGATCTTCTGCGGTCTGGCGATCCTGGGCCAGCTCGTCGTGAACCCGCTCGCGGCTTATGCGCTGTCTCGGTTTCCCATGCGCTCGACGGGCAGGGTGCTCCTCTTCTTGCTGGCGACGATGGCCTTTCCTGCCGAGGTCGCGATGATCCCGTCCTTCCTGCTTCTCAAGGACCTCGGTCTGCTGAACACGTTCGCCGCCCTCGTCTTGCCGACCCTGGCCAGCGGCTATAGCATCTTCCTGCTCAAGGGGTTCTTCGACTCTCAGCCTCGCGAGGTCTTCGATTCCGGCCAGGTGGACGGGGCCCCGGAGTGGGTCATGATGCTGCGGCTCGCACTCCCCTTGGCCAAGCCGGTCCTGGGCTATATGGCGCTCCTCGCCTTCATCGGAGCCTATGGCGCGTTCCTCTATGCGTTCCTGGTCTGCCAAGACTCGCGCATGTGGACGCTCATGGTGTTCGTCTACCAGCTTCAGCAGTCGGCGCCCAAGGCCGTCACCATGGCGGCGGTGACCGTGGCGGCCCTGCCCTCGGTCGTCGTGTTCCTCTTGGCCCAGCGAGTGATCATGCGGGGCATCGTCCTGCCCGACGAGCGCTAGGCGAGCAGGCTAGCGACGAACGTCGGGCCCGCGTACACGAACCCAGTGTACACCTGTACCAAGCTTGCACCAAGCCTCACCTTTTGGTGGAAATCGTCCCGCCCCATGACCCCGCCCGAGCCGATGAGGACCAGGCCGGTGCCCAATCTCGCGAGGGTTTCGAGTGCGGAGTCCGCCAGGGGCCGGAGCGGTGCTCCCGAGAGCCCGCCCTCCGGAACGCCCGAGCCAAGGCCAGGGCGTCCGAGCGTGGTGTTCGTCGCCACGATCCCCGTGAGGCCCAATTCGACCGCAACGTCGGCGATCTCTTCGAGAGCTGCGGGCTCAAGGTCCGGGGCGACCTTCACGAACAGGGGGGTCTCCGGCTTGGCCTCGCGCAAGGGCGAAAGGACGGCCCGCAAGGCTTCGGTCTGTTGGAGGTCGCGCAAGCCAGGCGTGTTGGGCGAGGAGACGTTCACCACCACATAGGAGGCGAAAGGCGCGAGCAGCCGAAAGCTGTACAGATAGTCGGACGGTGCGTCCTCCAGCGCGGTGACCTTGCTCTTGCCAAGGTTGACTCCGACCGGGATGGGACACGCGCTCCCTTCGAGCCGACGCGCAAGGGCGTCCGCCCCCTCGTTGTTGAAGCCCATCCGGTTCACGAGGGCGCCATGCTCCCTCAGGCGGAAGAGCCGTGGCCGAGGGTTTCCCACTTGTGCGTGGCGAGTGACCGTGCCGACCTCGACGAAGCCAAACCCGAGCCGGTGCCAGTGCCCGATCGCGACCCCGTTCTTGTCAAAGCCCGCCGCCAGCCCGATCGGGTTCCGGAACCGAACACCGAAGGACTCCACGGGACGCTCCGGCACCGTGACTGTCCCGAGCCATCCCCGCGAGACGGCCGCAAGCCCGATTTCGTGGGCAGTCTCCGGCGGCAGGGAGAGGAGCAACCGATGACCGAGGCTCACGTCCCCTTGTCGGGCTCGGCAGAGAGGTATACGAAGTCAGCAAGGCCCTTGCTCACCTCTCGGGCGCCGCTTCCGCTGATGCAAGCGACGTTGAGCACCCTCTCCCCGGTCTTGGCGGTGATTCGGCCATTGATCCCGACCCCGTACATCATATGCCCGATTCCCGCAACGACCACCATCACGCGCCTCGGGTTCTTCGACTTGGCCACCGCGTCCATCGCGCTCTGGGCCATGCCTGTGTCCCAGGTCACTTGGCCCCGATACATTCCGTCGAGCGCGGCTCCTGGCGGGTGCCCTTCCATCAAGGAGTCGAATACTTTGCGATGGTCGTTCCATCCGAGGTCGAGTCCAGGAACCCAGGCTCTTCGCTCGGGGGTCAGAGACTCCACGCCGGAACGCGAAACCTCGCGGACCCAATCCCTGGGCACGTTCAGTGCGTACATCGGGAGGCCGTGCTTCCGAACCGCCTCAAAGATCGGCCGGTAGAGCGCGTAGTCGAACCCCCACTGCGTCTTCCAAGAAGCCTTCTGGATGAACTCCACCTCGGTCCACTGACCGAGGGTCCAAGGTGCGAGGCTGTCCTGATTGTCCCGAGTGAACATCTCGAAACCGACGCTCACAAGCCGCCCTTCAGCGACCAGGGCCTCGATCATGTCGGCTTGCGCCCGATGGTGATAGGGGTTGTCGTGCGACTCGCCGACGAAGACGAACCGAAGCCCTTCCGCCGCCTTGGCTGCTTCCTGGGCAGAGGCCGGCGACCCGGACGCCGTTCGAGTCCATCCGGGCGCGACGGTGACGGTACCGGGTCGTCCGATCGGAAGAAGCAACGGATCGGCGAGGGCGAGAGCGGCGAGGAAGGTCATTCCTCGATTGTCCCCGACTGGGATCGGGGCACGGGTAGATTGAACCGGTGCGAACTGGGTTTCTGCTGGTCGTCGTGCTCCTCGGTCTGGCTGGCTGCAACCGGAAGGAGAAGAGCTTGGTCTACACGCCACCGGCGAACGAGAAGTACGGAGCCGACCCTTCCGACCCCGACCTGGCCCTCTATGAGCAGTTGAGGTCGGGCTCTGTGCAGATGGCGGCGGTCGCCCAAACCCTCTCCGAGGTTCGAGATACCGCGACGGGACTTCGGGGGAACTTGGGTGGCGACGCCGAGGAGGCGCTGAGCGATATCCTTTCTGTTCTCGACAGCGTCGGTGCGACCGTCACCGACCTTGCTGTGGATCCGCCGACACAGGCCCAGGTCTCGCGCGACTTCGCCGCTGCCGACGACCAGCGCAAGAAGGCGATCCAAGAGGGGAGCGACGCCTACGTCGAACTCAGCGAGGCGTACGGGATGTCGAAGAGCTTGGAGGAAGCCTATCCAGACTTCATCAAGCTCTCCGACCTGCTTGCGATCGCCCAAGGCGACCTGACCGAGGCGGTGCAGGCCTTTGGTGGCCAGATCGTTTCCGTCGGTGACTAGCCGTTTTTCGCGGCGAAGTCCGCCATGAACTGAGCGAGGGCGTGGCAACCTTCCAAGGGGAAGGCGTTGTAGACGCTGGCCCGGCACCCTCCGACGCTTCGGTGGCCCTTGAGCTCGTGCATCCGCTCCGCCTTGGCACTGGAGAGGAACTTGTCCGTCAAATCGTCGCTCGGGAGCCGGAACGGTATGTTCATGAGGCTTCGGTTCTTCGTGACCGCGTGGGGGGTGTAGAAGCCGCCGCTTCCATCAATGGCGTCGTAAAGCACCTTCGCTTTCTCCCGGTTCATTTTCTCGACGGCTCCCAGGCCCCCGAAAGCGGTCCAGTGTTTGCAGACCAGGCCGATGACATAGACGCTATAGCAGGGCGGGGTGTTGTACATCCAGCCGTTCTCGACCTGGACCTTGTAATCGAGCATGGGGGGCAGTCCCTCTGCGGCGCGTTCGAGCATGTCCTCGTGCAGGAGCACCAAGCACGCGCCGCTCGGTCCAAGGTTCTTCTGAGCACCGGCATAGAGCATCTCGTAGCGCGTAACGTCGAAGGGCCGGGAAGCGATGCAACTGGACATATCGCAGATCACCGTCCCGCTAACCTTGGGGTCTTCGAGATAGTCCACGCCCTGGATGGTCTCGTTCGTCGTGACATGGAGGTAGCTCGCTCCCGCCGTGCGGCTCAGCCCGCCCAAGTCCGGCGCCTCCGTGTACCCGCCCGCCTTGCCACTCCAGAGGAGGTTGGCGGCACCTTCGTACTTGGCCGTGGCGATCGCCTTTTCCCCCCATGACCCCGTCACGACATAGTCCGCGGTCTTGCCTCGGAGGAAGTTCATGGCGAGCATCGTGAACTGGAGGCTTGCCCCGCCCTGGAGGAAGAGCACCTTGTACTCGGGAGGAACCCCCATGAGGGTTCTTACCGACTCTTCTGCCTCTTCGGCGATCTTCAGGTACGCCTTGCCGCGGTGGCTCATCTCCATGACGCTCATCCCGTCGCCCCCATGGTTGAGCATCTCGTCTCGGGCCTGTTCGAGCACGGGAACGGGGATGCACCCCGGTCCGGCGGAGAAATTGTATTGGCGATCGTAGGGAAGGGCCATGTCGAGATTCTATCTCGCGATGGCTTCCCAGACTGGACACTCGCCTGGGGACCGGTCCTGTTGGGCCGAGAAGCGTTCCTCCCCGGCCCACGCGACGTCAGAACCGGTAGCCAAGCATGAAGGCTGGCGACTTCGTTCCGATGAGATAGGCCCCGGCGATCACGGGCCCGAACGACTTGGTGACGAACGGGTGGACGTCGTGTCCGTCCGCTTGGACGCCGAGCGCCCAGTCGTTCGCCAGCGATACCTTCGCGCCTCCCAGCAAGTGGGAGTGCGACTCGTTGGATCGAAACCCAATCCCTGCATAGACGTTCCAACTCACCCCTTCGAGGGCAAAGTCCTTCTCGAGCGTTGCCGCATATCCAGGGTTCCCGGTGCCGATGCCTTGCACTCCTGCGCTAAGGTTGAGGGCGGGCAATCGGTCGGTCTGTGGGATCGCGTTCACCGAGGCGAGGTACCGGACCGCGTTCTGCTTCCAAAGGTGGGCGAGCCCCAAGCTCACTCGGGGGTGGGGTCGGTACCAGACAAAGGTCTCCGCCGTGGTCTCGGTGGTGGGTGCGTAGACGGTGTTGATCGTCCACTTCGTGTTTGTAGCCGAACTGGCTCCATAACCGCCCGCGACTCACAGTGGACAGTGGGCTTGACCCGAGCCCTCCTGAGCGGCCGCTGGCGCCGCGAGCGACGCCAGCATGCCGATGGCCAGGAGTGCTCGGGCCTGCCGAGACAGGCCCGAGAAGGTCAAGCGGCTAGCCCCCGGACTCGCAGCAGCCCTGGTCGCAGCTGCCACACCCATCCTTGCAGCACGTGCTGCAATCCTCGCAGGAGCAGGACTTGCAGCAGCAACAGCAAGCAGGGCTCTCGAAGGAGTTGGAACTAGAGCCCGCGGAGAACGCGGGGACGGCGAAGAGGCTCGCGACAACGGCGAGCACGATGGTCTTGATCATTGTGTTTTCCTAGTGGTTTCCATGCCTGCGGATCGCAGGCGGTCGTAACGACGAATCGGTTTATCGTCGTCCGCTAGGTGGGGCGCGGGGGGCCCCAGGGTTGGCCGCAGGTTCCGCAGGGGCACGGGCCGGGCCGTCCCAGATCTTGGGTGCCTGGATCGGCTCGAGCCGTAGGCACGGCACCCACGGGATTTCGCTCTGAAGGAACGGTACGTCGGAGAGCCAACTTCCCGCCTTCGAGAAGGAAGCAATAGCCTCGGGCTGCTCGTGCTGCTCGCCCGAGTCCACGGCGCAACCGCAACAGTCCTTGTGATCGGTGCCAGGGGAGCAGCAACAGCTCGGCGCCGGTCTTTCACACGGGGTTGGGAGCAACAGGCCCTGCGCGAGGGAAGGCACGACGAGGAGCCCTGCCAAGAAGACACAGACACACCGGGCTTGGATCGATCTACACACGTCGTTGCACCCAGGATAACGTCTCAACGCTCCCGAGGGTTCCCGACGATACCCGCAAGCTCAGCCGCCCTGGCCCGAAGCGGGTCCGGCAGGCCTTGGCCCGCATTGGCTGCGAAGATCGCGGCTTCCGGCGTCCGATAGGCCTCGAGCACCTTCAGGGCGTCTTCGGCGGCCTTGGCGTCGTTCGTCGTAAGCCAAGTGCCGAAACCGTTCAAGCCACCTTGGGCTGAGAAGCCCTGCCTGGCGGAAATGGGAACGGCTCGAAGGAGCAGGTCCACCGCGGCGGATCGAACTTCGGCGGAAGGCGAGGCACCCAGCACTCGTGCCGCCGTGAGGGGCAGGTCCTTCTCATAGCTGCGTCCTTCCGGGCCTAGCATCCTCGCGTAGGCCTCGATGCTTTCCTTCACGCTGGATGCGAGGCCCTGGGGATCCATCCTCTCCACGTTTCTGACATACCACGCGAACTCCTCGTCCCCTGCCGCCGCGCCTCCCGCGACATGCGGCACCCAAACGCGGCGATAGTCGGGATGGCGAAGGTCGAGCGCGGTGTTCTGGGCGATTTCATACATGGCCCGCACATAGCTTGCTGCGGAGGGCCCTGGGATGAGGACCTTCTCAATCTCGGCCTTGTTCGCCTTGTCGGTTACGATCCACATCCGCACTTGGTCCGTGGGCCCCTTGATCCGGAGCCCCGCCGTGAATGTGGCGAGTTGGCGGACAACGGGATCGCGGGCGGCACCGACCTTGAACTTGTCCCCGATCCTAGGCTCCCGCCTCTTCATGTTGAGGCATAGTGTTCTTCCCTTCGCCTCGAATCGGGGCGCCGCGAGTTCCGAGGGGTCTCGGACGACGGGCACGGAGATGCTTGCCTTCATCCCTGCCATGACGGGAAGCACAATGCGCTGCACCACGCCGATGTCCTGGACGCGGTCGTCCTGTGAGACGAAGACCGTTCCCGGATGGATCACGAGAGTAAAGTCCTCGTCCGTGGAGTTCACCGCCGAAACAGTTGCCGAGACCATGTCCTCGCACTCGATTTGAAACTGGTTCTGAGCGAGGAACCCGGTGCTCACAGTCGGTGCACCGTCCTGCTCACCGAGGCAGACGCCAGTCTCGGCGACCTCACCTCGAACCCGCGTCCCCGAGGGCGGGAGGAAGCCGACCTTTCGGGTCTCCTCCTGGACGATCGAGCACGAACAGCGGATCGTGTTCGTCCCAGGTAGAGCCTGCCGATCCGGCACCAAGAGCTTGAACATGACGTCCTCTCCTTGCGGGCCCTGTACCTTGACCTGACGCCCGTCGGGTGCCGTGTCGAATCGGTAGATGCTCCACTTTGCCTTCACCTCATAGGCGTAACGTCGAAAGACCCTTCCTGTGGAAGAGCACGGATCACGGTTCCAGTGCCTTAGCTTCCACGTGTAGTCCATAGGCGGATAAGGACCCTCCTCGCCGAAGAACCCGAGGTCCCTTCCCACCGACCAATAGGCTACGTCTGCGATGTGAACTACTTCGTTGGCATGCCCGAATTGCTCCAGGCCCCGCCCCAAGTTCCCAGAACCGTCCTGGTTGGCGAAAGGGGCCTGTTGATCTACGATCGTGGATTCGATGATCCCCTCATGGCGTGCGGAGCAAGCGAGGTCGCACGAGTCGTCGCACTGGCTGTGCAAGACGTGCTTCTCACCCTGACATTCGTTGTCGCAGTACACAGCGATGCTGTCGTAGAGCACCGGCACCCCGAGAGAGATGGAAATGTCCACCTTCGCACTGCCTCCTCGCTCCAGTGCCCAAGACTGGTTGAGGATTCGAGGAAGATCCGGAAGGATCGGCGCGGGATCCTCGAAGTGGCACACGAGCGAGGCAGCGAGCAAGGCGCAAACCACCATAGAAATATTCTAACTGAAGGCAGGGCTGCTAGGAACAGAAGCTGAGTTCGTGTCCGTTCCCTCGCGCAGGGTGGTGAAGCGGTGCCTTCCTTGCCGGGACCGCCGGGGCCAAGGGTAAGGTCGTGGGATGAGTACGGGCTTGGTGGAGCGGCACTATGGCGAGCCGAACCTGCTGGAGAAGGTCCTCGCCACCCTTCGCGAGGCCGGGCTCGACCCCGACCAGCTCACGGCCGAGGAGCTGTTCTCCCACGACCACTTCCACAGTCGAGGCACACTGGCCACCCAAGAGCTTTTCGACCTCGCCGGGTTCCAGGTGGGCCAGTCCGTCCTCGATATCGGCTCGGGGATCGGCGGCCCCGCACGCTTCCTCGCCAGCAAGGGCCTCAGAGTTACGGGCATTGACCTGACCCCGGAGTTTGTAGAGGTCGCTCGCGAGCTCACCCGGCGAACCATGCCGAACGCTGGGTTGGAGTTTGCGCTGGGCAGTGCGTTGACTAGCCCCTTCCCTGCCGGTAGCTTTGATGGCGCGTGGATGCAACACGTGACCATGAACATCGAGGACAAGCCAGGGCTCTTCCGAGAGGTCGGCCGGGTCGTCAAGCTTGGCGGGCGCCTCGCATTCCATGAGGTCGTTGCGGGCGATGCGGGCGAGCCGAACCTGCCTTTGCCGTGGGCGACCGATGCCGCGGCAAGCCACCTCGTCCGGAGGGCTGACTTCCGGGCCGCGATAGAACGGAATGGTTGGACGGTCCCCGAACTGCGGGACGAGACCGACAATACGCTTTCCTTTCTCGACGCAATGCTCGCCAAGGCGGGTTCGAAGCCGCTCACGGGGACAAGAATCCTGGCAGGTCCAGGTCATGCGGAGCGCTTCGCGAACTTCCGGCAGGCCCTGGCCGAGGATCGGTGCCGGATCGTGATGGCGGTGGCCGAGCGGACGCGCTAGGAGTCCTGCCGCACCATGAAACCCGAGTCGAAACCAAGGCGACTCGCTCCCGCAGTTCCTCGACCTCTTGGGACATGGGATGTCGAGCCGCAACGGCTTTGGACGTATGAGCGTATTCTCACGCGGAGCCGATGTCACCGATCCCCATAGTCCGGTTTGTAAGGTGGGCGATGCGCCGGGGACTCGACGTGAACAGCCCTCACATCGAGGCCCTCATTGATCGTGAGAGCGCCAAGATGATGGACGGCTATC
This sequence comes from Fimbriimonadaceae bacterium, assembly GCA_020847855.1. Taxonomy (GTDB): domain Bacteria; phylum Armatimonadota; class Fimbriimonadia; order Fimbriimonadales; family Fimbriimonadaceae; genus JADLBH01. Next base: position 97,914 of record JADLBH010000037.1, on the reverse strand, counting down.
ATTATGCCCGGTGGATCGTGCCCTTGGTCGGCGCGGCCTTGGGCTTCGGGTTGTTCCTGCCTCTTGCCTTGACTTTTCACCCCGCGTTCTTGATCGGCACTGCTGCATTTGCGATCTTGGGAGTGGGGCTCGGGCTCACGTTCCATGTGCTTGCCCGGCGCATCTCTCCTGCCCAGCTCGCTCTGCGTCAGCGGTGCCTCAAGCTTGGGTACCGCATGTTGTCGTTCCGGTGCTTGTTCGGACATCAACCGGCCCTCTCCGTCGGTGCCTTCGAATTGCTGGAGGATGCTGCTCGCACCTATCTCGCCGCGTGCCCAGAGCCTTCGGAGCGGGAACACGCCGGCCCTGCCGCCGAGGCGGCGCGACGTACGCGCCAAGAGATGGAGAACGCCATGTCGCAGATGCTTGCGCTGGCTGAACCAGAAAGTCTGGACGCCCAGGAGGCGGAGGTCGCGAACGGTTGGGCGGTGCCGCTCTTGGAGGAGATGCGTGCAGCCGCGAGGGCGCTCGCTTCCCAGGCCCGCCGAAGTTCCTTGGCCGATTCGATCGTGACGCCCCGGTCATCGCAGGCAGACTTGGCAAGCGCGCGCTCCGAACTGGAGCAGTGGGAGGCCGCTGAGCACGAGATCGAGGAAGCGCGCGTGAACGACGGTGCTCACAGCTGACGCTCGGGAACAACTGCATCTGCGTTCACCGGAGACCGATCGAGCAGGGAAGCACGTCTCACTTGGCAGGAGGTGGGAGCTCACCTGGTCTTCCGGATGGCGAGGGCTTCCTTGAGATAGTTCCCGGTCCAGCTCGTTTTCGCCTTCGCCACGTCCTCTGGAGTGCCCGACGCGATAATCCTGCCACCTCCCGTCCCTCCCTCGGGCCCGAGGTCGAGCACCCAGTCCGCCGTCTTGATCACGTCCAGGTTGTGCTCGATGACCAGCGCGGTGTTCCCTTGGTCAACCAAACGGTGAAGAACATGTAAGAGTTGTCGGACGTCCTCGAAATGGAGGCCAGTGGTCGGCTCGTCGAGGATATAGAACGTTCGTCCGGTGGAGCGCTTTGACAGCTCCTCGGCGAGCTTGACCCGTTGGGCCTCGCCACCCGAGAGCGTGGTTGCGGGTTGGCCCATGCGCACATAGCCGAGGCCGACGTCCACAAGGGTGGCGAGCTTGCGGTGGATGCGCGGCACCGGCGCGAAGAACTCGGCTGCCTCCTCGATGGGCATGTCCAACACGTCCCCGATGGACTTGCCCTTGTACTTCACCTCGAGCGTCTCGCGATTGTATCGCCTGCCTTGGCAGATCTCGCAGGGCACATAGACGTCCGGTAGAAAGACCATCTCGATCTTGATGATCCCGTCGCCCCTGCAGGTCTCGCACCGTCCCCCCTTGACGTTGAAGCTGAAGCGCCCTGGCTTGTACCCGCGTTGGCGTGCGTCCGGCGTCTTGGCGAAGAGGTCGCGCACCATGTCGAAAGTGCCGGTGTAGGTAGCGGGGTTGCTCCGGGGGGTCCTGCCGATCGGCGACTGGTCAATGTCAATCACCTTGTCCACCTGCTCGTGCCCTTCCAAGCGATCGTGCTCCTCCCACGACCCTCGCGTCCCGTGGAGCTCGTACATCAGGCGAGGGAAGAGCGTGTCTTGGATGAGCGTGGACTTGCCGCTCCCGCTCACGCCGGTCACACAGACGAACAGGCCGAGCGGTACGTGGAGATCCACGCCTCGGAGGTTGTTCCCGCGTGCGCCGTAGAGGCTGAGCCAGCCCTCAGACATGTAGACGGGAGGATACCATGTCGAGCGTGTTGCGGCAGGAGTGCGCACTCACTCGATGGCGTAGGTCACGTTCACCGTCAGTTCTACGGAGACCGAACCTGCGCTGAGCACCGCCTCCGGGCTCAAGGCAGGGGATCGCGGGCCGTCGAGGGCGGATTGGATGACCGCGTTTCGGCTGAAGTCCCAGCCATAGGGCACGGATTCGCTTACTCGGGTCGGCTTGCCCAGCTTCGCACCCAGGCTCTTGGCGAATTGGGCGGCTTTCCCCTTGGCGATCCGGCACGCCTCGTCTCTCGCTTTCGCCCTGAGTTCTTCCAATTCCTCGATGGTGTACTCCACTTCGTGTACGGTGGTCGCCCCCGCGTTCAGCGCGCCTTCCAGGACTTTGCCCGCGCTTGCGACGTCCTTCACCCGCACTTCGAAGGTGTTCTTGCAGGTCCAACTCGTGAGTTGGGTCTCCGGATTAACGGACGAGTGGAGTGCGAACTGGGTCGTCTGGATCTCGCTCGCACCCACTCCGGCGGTTTGCAGCGCTTGGAGGATCTTTCGGCTTGTGGCCTCCACCTTCGCCTTGGCGTCCAACGGCCTTCGTTCCGTGTAGGAGCAGCCGAGCCGAAGGATCACCAGGGTCGGGCTCGCCCTCACGGTAGCCGTGCCTTGAACGTGCAGCCCATCCCCGTCTATACCGCTGGCGGTTTTGACGACGATCGTCGGGCTCGGCTGGCATCCGAGCAAGGCAAGGGGGAGCAGGGCCACGAAGGAGGCTCTCGCCATGGCGATTGCAACGATGGCGCCAACTCTCTAGTTCCCGCCTACACTCAAGGTTTCTGGGTGAGGGGCAGGACGGTCGCGTCGTCGGCGACGTCCCGATCCTAGTCTTCGTTGGTTGGATGTCGCAAGGTTTCGAGATCGAGAGGCAGCGTAGTCATCTGGATGCTCCCGTCCGCCGCACGTGGCCACTCGTCCTCCGGGCGGTCCCAGCACAGCTCGACCCCGTTTTGGTCGGGGTCGCGCAGGTATAGGGCAAGGCTCACTCCGTGGTCGGCGGCACCCTCCAGTGCGATCCCCGCTGCCTCGACCCTCCGGAGCGCGTCGCCGAGCGACGCGATGTCGGGGTAGCGGATCGCGAAGTGATAGAGGCCAGTCGTGCCTGCGGGCGGCGGCGAACCACCGCGGCTCTCCCAAGTGTTGAGGCCGATATGGTGATGGTAGCCCCCGGCTGAGACGAACGCGGCGCCCCGCCCCATGAGCTGGACGAGTTCGAAACCGAGCACGTCGCAATAGAACTTCAGCGACCTTTGTAGATCGGCGACCCGCAGATGGACGTGCCCGATGCCCACGCCCGCGGAGATCGGTTTTATGACGACGCCTTCCCGGAAGCCTTGACACGGGCTCGCGCCTTGGGTGCCGAGCCGTTCTTTTTGTGCGACGTCGCTGCTGGGTGAGGACCGCGTGGCTGCCTCCGCTGGCAGGGGACTTGGATCTGCTCCGTGCCGTTCAGGTAGTTCGAGGTCGGCGAGCTTTTGGCAAGGAACGTCTGCAGCGGCCCCTCGTTCACGACATACCCGCCGTGCTCGCCGCCGCCCGGCCCGAGGTCAATGAGCCAGTCCGCCGCCCGCATCGTCTCCTCGTCGTGCTCGACCACGATGACCGTGTTGCCGAGGTTTCGGAGGCGCAGAAGCGTCTGGATCAACCGGGCGTTGTCCCTCTGGTGCAGCCCGATCGAAGGTTCGTCGAGGATATAGAGGCAGCCCATGAGCCCGCTCCCGATTTGTGTGGCGAGCCGGATGCGTTGCGCCTCTCCCCCTGCCAGGGTGTTCGCGGCCCGGTCGAGGGTGAGATAGACAAGGCCGACGTCCACCAGGAACCGTAGCCTTTCCTGCACTTCCTTGACCGCCCTTTCACCGATTTTTCTCTGCCTGGCGTCGAGCCTCTCCGGCAGTTCCGCAAAGTAGTCGTTCGCATCACCGACCGTGAGCTCGGCCAAGTCCGAGATCGAGCACTGCTCGCCGCGGGCTCCGGGAAGCGTGACGCTCAAGCTCTCTGGTTTTAGGCGCTTCCCGTGACAGGTTCCGCAGGGCTTCGTGCTTCGATATTGGTTGAGGTCGGCGCGGACCCACTCGCTCTCCGTGCTCGCGTACTTCTTCTGGAGCACTTCGAGAACACCGTTCCACTGCGTCTTGAAGGTGCGGGACGTCTTCCCGTACTCGACTTTGACCTCGACGCGGTCGGGAAGCCCGTTCCAAACCGACGCCATTTGCTCCTCTGTGAGTTCGGCCACGGGCAGTGAGGCGTCGAATCCGCACGCGCTCCCAACACCGTCCAAGACATCGGGCCACCACTCCTTGGTCTCGCCGGACTTGTAGACGAAGGGCCGGATCGCGCCGTCGCGCAAGGGCAGGGTAGGGTCGGTGATGATCTTTGCGGGGTCGAACTCGGTCTTTGTGCCGAGGCCCGTGCAATCGGGGCATGCGCCATATGGCGAGTTGAAGCTGAAAAGTCGCGGCTCGGGCTCCGGCATCGAAAAGCCGCACTCGGCGCAAGCGTAGTGCTCACTGAAGCTCTGCTCGTGCTCCGTGCCCTCGGGCTCGGACCAAAAGAGGCTCACCATGCCCTTGCCCATCTTGAGAGCAGTCTCGACCGATTCCGCGACGCGGCGCTCGAGCCCAGGCTTGGTCACGATGCGGTCCACGACCACCTCGATGGTGTGCTGTTCATAGCGCGCCATCGGGATGTCGTCCGTGACCTCGTACATGGTCCCGTCCACGCGCACGCGCACGAAGCCCGCCTGTTGCACCTCCTTCAGCTCCTTTTGATAGGTGCCTTTGCGACCGCGAACGATCGGCGCAAGGATCTGAAGCCGAGAACCCTCGGGCAAAGCGGAGACCGCGTCCACGATGGTGTCGGTGGTCTGGCGCGCGATGGGCCCATGCCCGTTCGGGCAGTGGGGCACCCCCGCGCGAGCGAAGAGGACGCGCAAGTAGTCGTAGATCTCGGTGACGGTGCCGACCGTAGAGCGCGGGTTGCGGCTCGCGCTCTTCTGGTCAATGGAGATGGCGGGCGATAGGCCGTCAATGTGATCCACGTCCGGCTTGTTCATTTGGCCGAGGAACTGGCGGGCGTAGGCGCTCAGGCTCTCGACGTAGCGCCGTTGGCCTTCGGCGTAGATCGTGTCGAAGGCGAGGCTGCTCTTGCCGCTCCCGCTGACCCCGGTGACGACCACGAGCTTGTCGCGAGGGATCTCGACAGTGACGTTGCGCAGGTTGTTCTCCCGCGCGCCCACCACCACGATCTTGTCCTGAGACATCCGAGTGGATCGTACCTCCTTGCCCCACGAAAATGGTAGGCCTGCGTCTACCAGTGTTCGCCAGCGGCTTGCGACCGGGCGTTGCAAGAAACCGGATACACTCAGGGCATGCAGCGCATCGTCTTTTTGATCTTGGCTCTGGCCTTCGCTCTGGGTTGTAGCTCCGAGCCGACGGCCGTACCTATCGAAAAGGACCAACCTTCTACCGAGAAGGCCCAGACCTCGGTGGTCGAGCCCGGCGGGGGCTCCGGGATCGCCCCGATGACCAGCGGTGCAGCCGGTGCCGCATCCCCTGTGAGCGGGGCCGAGAGTGTCCAGGGCTCAGGGAGCGGTGTGGGCCAAGCTGCCAAGGACAGGGCTCGGGACGTGGCCTCGGGGGCCGGGTCTAGCTCACTCGGCGCGGAAACTGGGGACGAGTGAGGGGGAATGGGGCGGCTGATGGGTCTCGAACCCACGACCTCCTGAGCCACAGTCAGGCGCTCTAACCCCTGAGCTACAACCGCCGTACCAGCCGCATTATGACGCTTGGAGCGACGGGTCCGGGCCACAATACGAACGATGGTGGATCAGCCGGGCGTCGCCGGGTGCGACGAGGCGGGGCGCGGGCCCTTGGCTGGGCCCGTCGTTTGTGCCGCGGTCGTGTTGCCGGAGCGGCACGATATCCTTGGTTTGGCGGACAGCAAGGCCCTGTCCCCCCAAACCCGCGAGAATCTCTTTGAGATCGTCCTGGAACGTTCCGAGCACTGCGTCGTAACCGTCTCTGCGGCCGAGATAGACTCGTCCAACATCCTGCGTGCCTCGCTCCAAGGAATGGCTCAGGCCGTCGCCGGGCTCCCGGGCGTGCCCAGCATGGCGGTCGTGGACGGCAACCAAGTTCCCCCAGGGATGCCGTGCCCGTGCGAGGCTTGGGTCAAGGGGGACGCGAGGCACGCCGCGGTCGCGGCCGCCTCGATACTTGCGAAGGTTACCCGTGACCGCATCATGCGCGAGCTCGCTCGGGAGTACCCGGCCTACGGCTTCGAGCGCAACTTCGGGTACCCGACTCCTGACCATTTGGTGGCTTTGCGCCTCCACGGGCCGTGCCCTGTCCACCGAGCGAGCTTCGGCCCCGTGCGCGACTCCTTGAACCAACCGACTCTCTTCCACAGCTGATGTCGGGCACGGGCGACCAATTTGAGGATCGGGCGGCAGAAATGCTCCTCGCCAAGGGATACACGCTCCTTACGCGCCGGTTCCGTAGCAGCGGGGGCGAGATAGACATCATCGCCCTGGATGGGCAAACCCTCGTCTTCGTCGAGGTCAAGTATCGGAAATCGGGCCATCCGGAGAACGCGGTAGGCTCGACGAAGATCGCCCGATGCGCCGCCGCTGCCGAGGCCTACCTGCGGAAAACGGGGGAGCACCGTCGGCCCACTCGCTTCGACCTCGTCGCGATCACCGAGGACGAGGTCCGGCACTACCAGGGAGCGTTCCGGGCACCTTGAGATCGGGATCAAGCTCGGTTGCCTCGCCGATCGGGAGTGTGGCGACGGGGTTGCCGTAGAAGAGGATCGCGTGCGGGATGGGTCTGGAGCCGTGGCTCGCGTTCCGGTGGCCCCAAGCGAGGATCTCCGACTGATAGACGAGCGAGGTCGAGAACCCACTGTCTAAGAGGACGGCGAACCGTGCGCCCGCGGCGGCTGCGGCCTTGGCGAGTCGGGCCGAGTCGGCGCCGTTCTCGGAGGCTCCAGCGATGGGGCGACCGTCGTTCGTAATGCCGAAGAACACCCTCTTCCGAGGATCCATCGCGTCGCTGGAGGCGGCCCGCATGATCTCGTCCCGCTCCAAGGCACGGCCCTCGAAGACGAGCCACGCACCCGCGACGAAGACGTTCTTCGGGTCTGGCAGGAGCCTTCCGATGCTGTCGCTGTCGTTGGCCCCGACCGGTGAGAAGGGTGTGAAGACGATCTTCTTGTCGTTCCACGCCACGAGGGGCCGGTTCGCGATCCGGGCGGTGCGTTCCGTTTCCAAGTCCGGGATGAGATAGCTCGAGTTCTGGGTGAGGCACGGGCCGATCATCGTGTTGTCCGTGGAAGCGACCGCCGCCATGGAGAAGAACCCGCCGTTCACCCCGCCTGCGGCCCCTTCCTCGGCCACGAGTTCGGAGACTTGGCGGCGGCCGTTCACGAGCACGGTCCCGGCTTTCCCACCCACCAGGGTGACCAGGGTCGTTCGGCCGATCTTGAACCGTCGGCAGTCCACGTCAGACTCCGACCAGGCGGCCTCCGCGAACCGAACCGGGGGCAGGGCATCCATGTCCTCGAAGCCCTTACGGAGCGATCTGGGAGCATAGCGGTTCACCTGGAGGATGCCGGGCGAGGCACCGGCGAGGCCGGACGCCATGGTCACCGCCAACCGATAGCCTGCGTTCTGCGCTTGGAACCGGACGGCGGTGTCGTTGTTACCGGTGGGCCAACTCAACCACTCGACCTTGTGACCGAGCATGGACTCCAACTTGGACTTGGAATCCAAGAGCTCGTGCTGCTGCTCGTCATAACTGAGGGCACCGATGTCCTCCGGGTGAGTGACGGTATGGGAGCCGATCTCGACCAAGCCCGAGGAATCGAGCAGTTTGAGGGTCTCCTCGGTCATCTTCGGCTTGCTGCCTTGTGTGCCGATGAACCCGGTGTGTACGAAGACGGTGAAGGGTGCCTTGCGCTCGCTCAACAAGGGGAAGGCGTTGTCGTACACGCCTTGATAGGAGTCGTCGAAAGTCAGGACGACCGCTTTGTCGGGTAGGGGCTTACCCTGCGTCAGTGCTTCGTAGAGCTGCCGCAAGGAGACGATCGTGCCGCCCTGCTCCTCGATCTCGTCGAGGTCTTCCTCCAGCTGCTGGGTCGTGACGTCGAACCAGACGTCCTTGGAGCGCCGATCCGCGACCACGTCGTGGTACATGACAATCATCGCGCGCAAAGTCGAGGCTTGGGGAACGATTTCCTGGAAGCCCGCCTCGGTCGGAGTGGCGGCGGGGGTTGGCGGAGCAAAGGGGATCGTGATCCTACCGGTCGCGCCGCACCCCCCGCCCAAAGTGACAGCGAGGATCCCAAGAACGATGGCAGTCGAGACAGGCAGGTGCATGAAAGAGGTCTCCTGACACTATACGCGCCGAGGGAAGGGTGGGAACGCGTTCCCGACCGAGAGAGGGACCCTCGCAAACGGCGGACGGCCTGCCAGCTCTCGCCGGCAGGCCGTCGCAACCTGTCGAAAGGACGTTGGGCTAGTTGCCTTGGCCCTTGTTCGCGTCCTGGCCTTGGGAGTTCGAGGCTCCGGCTTGGCCGTTGCCGATGTTCTCGGGCATGAGTGAGCCGCCCTTGGGCCGCGCCGCATCGTCCCGCGTCCCTTCGCCGACCTCGACCGCCGTCAGGAAGAACACGATCTCGGTCCTGATCCTGAGGTTGTCCGTGCGTCGGAAGAGCTGGCCGATGATCGGCAGGTCCATCAGGAGCGGGATTCCGCTCACCTGCTTGCGGTCGTTGTCCTGGATCAGGCCACCGATCGCGATGGTCTCGCCGCTCTGCATGTTCACGAACATGTTGGTCGTGCGGTCGCTCGTCTGCGGAAGCTGTCCACCGCCCGGGACCGGGAGGAACCCGGTGAGGAGGCTGAAGTTCTGCATGACGTCCAGGGCGACGTTCCCACCGGCGCCGATGCGGGCCCGGATGTCGAACTTCGCACCGACCTGGATCTCGTCCGTGATGACGGTGGTCCCGTTCTGGCTCGTGTTGATGGACTTGATGTACCGGACGGTGTCACCGACGAACAGGTTGGCCTGGCGTCCGTCCGAGACGAGCGCGTTGGGCCGTGCGATGAGCTTCCGATCCCCCGCGACCTTGTCAATCTGAGCGAGGATGTTGGTCGCATCGCCGCCCTTGAGATTGAACTGGCCCGAGACCGTGCCAGGAGTGACGCTCGTGCCACCGGCTCCTTGGTTGCTCCGGAGCCGGACGATGCCGCCCGAACTCAGGATGGACCAATCAATACCCAGCTTCAGCGCGTCCTCCTTGCTCATCTCGACGACCCGAATCTCGAGCGCGACCTGGCGCGGAGCGATGTCCACCATCGCGAGGTACTGGCGTGCCTCGCTGATCTGCTGGCGCGTGCCATGCAGCATGAGCCTCATGGGCTCGCGGCCGATGTCGCGCTTGATCTTGGCGGTCTTGTTGGTCGGGGCCGAACGGTTCTCACCGTCGGTCGGAGTTTCTTCCTTCTCGCCTTCGTCCTCGCCCTTGATTCCGGGTGTGACCGGGTCGGGGAGCACGGTGACCCAAAGGCCCTTGACTCGGCTCTTCAGGTCAAACTCGGCCACGATGGGCTCGAGGAAGTGCAGGTCAACGACCTCGTAGACCTTCTCTTGGGTCGAGAAGTCCTCCGAGTAGGTGATGCCCGAGGCGAAGCACAGCTCGCGGTCAAGCTGGCGTGCGAACCGCTCCAAGGTGCCGAGCTCGGCCGAGGGGCCGATCATCAGCAAGACCTTGGTCGGCTGCTCGCCCTCCGAGAGTTCCTTGATGGCGCTCTCGGTGATGGAGTACTCGCCTGATCGCGGGTGCTCGGAAAGGAGCTTCTCCAGCATGGATTGGATCCTGGTCGTCTGTCCGCTGAGGATCGGCACGACGCTCGTACCGAGGTCCTGTGTGCGGCTCAAGGAGTAGGAGGCGGCGATGCGGTTGTCAATCGTTCGGACATAGCCCTCGATGTCATCGAGGCGGTCCGGGTCACCGACCAGCATCACGTAGTAGGCGCGAGATTTGCTCGTTGCCGGCTTGTCTGCCGCAGCGCCTGAGGCCTGAGGGGTCGCTTCGCCGGTCTGAGGGGCGTTGCCCTGTGGGGCGGGAGCCGTCTCAGGCTGGGTCGGCGCGTTCGCATCGGGCACGATGAGGTCGTAGTAGCCCTCGGGGCCGTCTTGCGGGTGTGCGGCGAAGGTCGCGGACTTGATCTCTTGCCCGGCACCACTGGAGATGTTCACGACGCGGGTCTGGAACCCGTTCGAGGAACGCTCCATGATGCTCCGCATCGAGGCGGAGAACGAGGCGGACGGCGTCACGACGAAGGTGTTCGCGATCCTGCCGTAGCGGGTGCCGGTCATCGCTGTGATGAAGGAGAGGGCGTCGTCCACCGAGACCTGGTTCAACGCCATCGAGAGTTTGACCGGCTTGTCGGCCGGGCTGACCTCAGGGGCGGCGATCACGTTCACCCCAGCCTGGAGCGAGAGCGCCCGGAGGATTTGAACGATGTCCGTATTGGAAAACTCGAGCGAGACGAGCCTGCCGTCGGTCTTGATGATCGGTGTGTTGGCGACGGCAAGCGGCGCCACGGGGGTCAGGACCTGGTTCGAGGACTCGAATCCAGGAGGCAGCGTGGGCACGCTCGGGATCGTGGTCTTGGTGCTGGTCGGTTGGACGGGCTTCGTGCTCTCTGCGATCTGGCGGATCGCGAGGTCCATCGCGGCCAGGTCGTCCCCGTTCTCCATCTTGGTGGGCTTGATCGGAGCTGCAGTCGCCTGCTCGAACTCGATCGCCCACGTGCCATTGATCTCCACGATTTTTGGCTTGCAAGACGGCACCTTGGTCATATGGACGTGGACCGTGGGCGGGTTCTTGGTCATGACGCCCCATTTGAGGTCCTTGACCCCGAAGCGGCCGATAGTGACCTTGCCGGGCTTGCCCGAGAAGGTTCCCGAGAACGCGACGTTCCACGCGGTTCCGTCCGAGTTGTGGTTGACCTTGGGCTCATGGAGCCCCCGGCCCTCGATGATGATTCGCAGGCTGTTTCCGGCCTGGATGTGCTTTACGGTCGTCAACTTGGCCTGTGCCCAGGCGGTAGCCGCCACGGCGGCCAGGAAGCCGACCATCAGTGTGCGTTTCATGATGTTACTGTCCCTCCGACACGGTGTATGTCTTCTGTTTTCCTTTGTGCTGAATCGTTACGCGGCCCTTCGAGACGCTGACGACCTTCGAGTCGCCGTCAATCGAGACGCCGGCAGGTACGAGGCGTTGGTTGCCGTTGTCGTCTTCGAGGACGACCACGGACTTCGCGCCCACTACGACGCCCTTGACCCGATAGCCGAACTCCGACGGCTGCCGGATCGGTGCGCCTGGCGAGACTCCGACCCCGCCGACGGGTCCGGCCAGGTTTCCAGGAACCGGATCCAGAGGCGGCATCTGTGGAGTGCGTCGCACGGTGGGGGACGGGATGTTCCCGGCTACCCCAGCGGGGTTCGTAGTGGGCGGGGTCGCGACTTCCACCGCCTGCATCGGGCCCGTCTGTTCGAACGGGTCCCTGGGTTGCAACGGGCCGGTCACGAGAGCCATGAGCTGCTCGGCCCGTTCATCGTTTCCCGGTTCCTTCTCCGAGCGTGGGCTTGTAGGCCTTTCTGCGGTCTCGCCCTTGGGATCCATGGTGTCCACCACCTTGGGGGCGATCTTGGGCTCGGGTTTGAGGAACCCGAACGCACCGACCGCGACGAGGACTACGCCCAGCGCGATGAGCACCGGAGTCTTCTTGTCTTTCATGAGGTTTGCAGTTCTCCCGAGCTCTTGCGCTCGTCGGCTTTCTTGTCCGCGAAGACAAACGCCTTCACCCGGACCACGGCCTCAAGATTGGGCTTGGCGGTGGGGTTGTTCGCTTCACGCTTGGGCGTGATGCTGATCGTCTTCACGGCGATGATCTTGGGAAACTTCTGAATCGCGCTCACGGTCTGGAGCACATGGCCGTAGCTCCCACGGCCAACGAAGTCAATGTTGATCTCTTCGTAGGCCTTGTTCGACTTCGTGAGCGACTTCTCGCCCTCGCGCTTGGTCTGCTTCTGTTCGGCGTCGAGGACCGGTCGAACCCCGATCACTTCGAGCTCGTTGGCCCGACCCAGCTGTTCGAGCTCGGTCAGCAGTGTCGGCACGTACGCGATGCTCGGAACACCCATCTCCAGGTGCTCGAGCTCGAACTGGTACTGTGCGACCTTCTGCTCGGACTCTGCCAGCATCTTCTTGACCTCGGTCTCCGAAGGGGTGGCGGACCGCAACTTGGTCACGCGCTCTCGCGCATCGTTGGCGACGGTGCTCATCCAATAGGTTGCCGCACCGCCACCCGCAACGACCAAGAGTGCGAGAATGATCAGCCCTTTGTTGTTCGCGGTTGGTTTCAAGACTTGTCTCCTTGGTCGTCCTTCTTCAGGCTGACCTTCTTCTCCTTAGTTCCCGTCATCGTTGCGTTGATCTCGAATTCGAGGGCCTTCTGCTTGTCCGATGTGACCTTCTCCTGGGCGAACTTCATGGCGACGTCCTCCAGGTCAGGGCTCAGCTCGAGCCGCATCACGTAACCCCCGATCTCATCGAGGGATCGGCTCGCCCCGGTGAACTGGACCACGGTGCCGAGAGTTGGATCGCTCGACGAGCACTTGATGCCGTTGAGATAGATCCCGCTCGGGGTGTTCACCTTGAGGTGCCCGAGGATCCGCTCCCACTTCTGGGAGTCGGTCACAGCGGACTGCAAGGACTTGAGGCGCGGATCGAGCTGACCGATGGTCACGGTGTTCGCATCCAGCTGGCTGAGGAGCGGTTCGAGCCGCTTCTTGCGCTGCTGGAGCGCGATTCCTTCGAGTCCGGCCCTGCCTGTCTCGAGCACGAATGCGGCCGAGGTCAGGAAACACAGGGCACCGATCGCGATGGTGGTGATGACGAGGATCCTCGCTTCCCGCTCTTTGCGAAGAACGAGGCTCCTCTGCTCCTGGATTAGGTTGATCAATGGCATGTTCTGGTCTCCTGCTAGGCGGCCTTGTCAAAAGGTCGCATGGCGAGGCCGGAGGCGACGGCCAGGTCCTGGCCCGAACCGAAGTCCTCGTGGCCGGTATAGGCGATCCTCGGATTGTCGAGAACGCCGATGGCGACGGTCTCGACCCCGAGCTTGCTGCCCATGTACTCGTTGAATCCCTTCAGCTTGCTGCTTCCGCCGGTGACGATCAGCTTGGTGACGGGCGGCGGTGGGTTGCCGTCCACTTGCTGAGACTGGTAGTAGTTCAGCGAGCGCCGAATCTCGCGCACCAACTCGTCCACGTGAGGCTGGAGCACGCGCAGGGGGGGGTTCTCGAGCGGCTTGTGCCCGCTCGCCAACTCTGTGAAGTCGAGTTGGGACTTGCCCTCTTCCGCGTCCTCCTCGCTCAGCTTGAAGTAGTTTCGGAGCGCTTCCGTCATCGTTTGGCCCGCAGTGGGGATCGAGCGCGTCATCGCGAAGGCGCCGTTGGAGACGACGCTCACGTTCGTCGCGGTCGCACCGATCTCGATGAGCGCAAAGGCGTCATGACCCGTGACCACGCCGTCGTTCGCTTCGATCACGCTTCGATACGAGGCGAAGGCGTCAATGTCCACGTACTCGACGACCAGGCCCGCACCCTCTACGGCCTCGATCCGGGAGTCCACGAGATCAATCGGGCTCGCGACGATAAGGACGTCCATCTGATCGTCGGGCGCATCGCCCACGATCTCAAACTCGATATAGCTGTCCCCGATGCTCGACGGCACGTACCGGCTCGCCTCGAAGCGGATGGACTTGCGCAGCGTCGCTTCCGCCATCTTGGGGATCCGCACGTTGCGCACGGTCACCTGAGGCCCGGACACGCCGATGATCGCGGAGCCCGCGTGGATTCCGGCTACGGTCATCGCATCCTTGATCGCGGCCGTGACCGTGGGTGGGTCCACCACGATGCCCTCTTTGATCGCGTCGCGCGGCGATGCGACCGAGGCGGCGTGTGCGATTTTCCATCCCACTTGGGTCCGGTCTATCTGCACGACCTTGATCGCCTTGGCGCCGAGGTCAATTCCGACGAATGATCTGTGCTTGAAGAGTCTAAGCGACATGGTTCTCCTGCTGGGCTCTTTCTGCCCCTGCATCCAGCCATGACTGGAGCTCGTGTCGCTGGAAGCGCCACTTGCCGTCAACCAGAGCGGCTGGGATCTGCCCCTCGTTCGCGAGCTTGGCGACCGTGGTCGCCCGGACACGCAGGAACGCAGAGGCTTCGGTCAGGGTCAGCAGCGACTGCTGGCCGTGGACGAGGGCTTTGAGCAGGTTGTTCGCCTGCTCTGGGCTCAGGAACATTTCGAGGCGGATCGCGTTGCCGCACTCCAGCGGTTTGTGGGCCGAGGCGAGCGCGGCGCCCGTGCCTTCCTCGCTGGGGGCGACGTTCATGCTCGCCTGACGGATGATGTCGGCGAGGTTCACGCGGCCACCTGCGGCATTTCTTCCACCACTTGGTGGGCCAGGAAGGCGTCAATCACGTTCTCGTTGCGAGCCGCGGCCGCTGCGAGGAGGAGGTCCGTCGCTTGGGCGATGAGCCGTGGCGACCCGCCGGTAGAGCGGTGAATCTGATGGATCGCATCCGGTGTGAACGGGCTCCGCTCCCCGGTGTATCCAGCGATCCTCAACCGATGGAGGATCATCTCGCCACACTCGGTGGCATCGAGCGCGGCGAGGGCCTGGACGACGGCGAGCCGTTGCAGCAGCGCGGGCACCTTCTTGATCTTCTCGAAGACCTCGTTCTGCCCGATCAGGATCAAAGTGAGCAGGAACTGGTCGTTCATCTGGCAGTTCATCAAGAGCCGGAGCTCCTCGAACGTGGAGGTCGGTTTGACCATGTGCGCCTCGTCCACGATCACGACCGCGCGCTGGCCGCGCTCATAGAGGCTTGCCAGCGTCTCGTGCAGATCCTTGACGAGGGCCTGCCGGTTCGTGGAGTCGGTCTCGACACCGAGCTGACCTAGGATCTCTTGCAGGATCTGGGTCGGGGTGAGGACCGGGTTGACGATGAGAACGACCCTGTAGAGCACTGGGTCCAGGGTCTCGAGCAACTTTCTGCTGATCGTGGTCTTGCCATGGCCGATCTCACCAGCAAGAAGGCCCGCCCCCTTGTTCCGCGTCACCGTGTGGAGCAGGGCGAGGAGTGCGTCCTCGTGCTTCTGGCTCATGTAAAGGAACCTGGGATCCGGGGTGAGCGAGAACGCAGGCTCGTTGAGTCCCCAATACTTTTCGTACATCTGTGGTTCGGCTCCGCGTGGGCCACGGGCCCGGTAGATGTATCGGGCAGCGCGGGACAAAACCTCAGAGGTAGGGAAACTTTCCTGCCTCAAGGACTCACGACGCTTGGCAGACTCGGGAGCAAACGGTAGATACTCGGGGTTGCCATGGAATCGAGCGAGCCCCCGCTTGCCCCGCCAGAACCTATGCCCGCACGACCGAGCTCCGTCGCTGGAGTCGCTTGGGCTCTCTTAGCCTTCGTGGTGGTCGCGATCGTTGCGAGCCAGCTCTCTGGCTACCTTCGGCAGGATAAGAAAGACGCGGGAAGGGTCACTTGGACGGCCGAAGAAACCCAGGCCGAGGTGGTCCTCTGGATCGCAGAGGCGGCAAGGATCTCAAACCCGTCGAGCTACAAGCAAGCGCGTGAGGGCCTCGCCAAGCAATGGGCGGATCGGGGCAAGGACGCGGCCGAGACCGCCGAGGCGGCCAGGGTCTGGGTACCGGTCGCCTATGAGCTCGGCATTCCGCTCCCCGATGCCACGGTCGCCAAGCTCGGCACCGGCTATGCGGTCTATTCGGGCAAAGCCGACCGCGACTCTTTGGCGAAGCTGCGTTCCGGCCCCCAGAGCTTCTCGCGCAGGCTCGCCGCCTATCACACTGCCAAGGCCCTCGGCGACCCGGTCGCGTCGGCCAGCGCCTTCGCGCCAGGACGTATGCTCGCTGTGCTTGCCGTGTTCGGCGGCTTCGGGATGGTGCTCGTTTTCGGCTCGGCGATGCTCGTGCTGTTCTTGGCGGTTGCCCGGAAGTTGCCGCAGGTCGGCTATCCGCCGCAGGGCCTCACTCCGGCGATGTCAGACCGCTTCGCGGCACGGATGGCTCTGTACTTGGTCGCCTATTTCGGAGGAGTCGTCGCCCTGCTCTCCGCTGTCCCGCTCGAACTCCCCTTGATGGTGAAGGCGATGATCGGAATGGTTCTCTTCGCGTTCGTACTGATGGGGCTGCTCGCGATCCGGATCGAAGGGGTGCGCGACTCGATCCGGGGACTGATCGGAAGGACGGACCGACCTTGGCGGCTCATCGGGGCCGGGTTCTGGGCCTGGCTCGCCGTCACCCCGTTGGTGCTTCTGTTTGCGGTCGTGATGACCTCGCTCTTCCGCGGTCTGCCCACTCCGTCGCACCCGACCACGGTGGATATCGCGAGCGGGAGCGGCGTCTTCGACCTTGTCGCGACCTATGCGGTGGCCGCGGTCCTCGCGCCCATTCTCGAGGAGTTGACGTTTCGCGGTCTGCTCTTTCCCGCGCTCAGGAGATGGATGGGCTGGGTTGGTGCAGCCGCAGTGTGCGGGCTTGTGTTCGCCGCGGTCCACCCGCAGGGCCCGCTCCTTTGGCTCAGTTTGGGATCCATTGGGGCCGCGAGCGCGGTCGTTGCTCAGTACACCGGGTCCCTGATCCCGTCTTTCGTGCTTCACGCGGCGAACAACGCCGCCGTCTTGACCCTCGCGGTGGTGGTGTTCGGATAGAGCGTATCTACCTTGACTATGCAGCGACCGCGCCCCTCCGGCCGGAAGCGGCAAGGGCGATGCAGCCTTGGCTCGGGCTCGCGGCCAACCCGTCCAGCCTCCATGCTTCGGGTCGGGCGGCCCGCAACGCGCTGGACGAAGCCCGCGAGGGCATCGCAAGGGTTCTGGGAGTGGATTTCGGTTCCGTGACCTTCTGCTCGGGCGGGAGCGAGGCTGCGGCCATCGTGCTCTTGGGCACGGCCGTCGCAGGGCCCCAGGAGCGGGCCAGGGTCTTGGTCTCGGCCAGCGAGCACGAGTGCGTGGACAAGCAAGCCGCGTTCCTCCACCGCTTGGGCAAGGCCGTGGAGACGGTTCCGGTGGACCGGTTTGGCAGGATGGATCCCGATGCCCTGGGGACAGCCTTGGCCGATGACGTCCTGCTCGTCGCCGCGATGGACGCACAGAACGAGGTCGGCTCACGAAACGACCTGGACGCGATCGGTGCCATGTGCCGCACGTTCGGGGCGCACTTGGTCGTGGACGCGGTGCAGACGTTTCCGGACTCTCGCGGTGCGATTTCCGCCGGAGCCGATCTCGCCTTCGCCTCGTCGCACAAGTTCGGCGGGCCTGCGGGGGTCGGCGTCATCTATCGGCGACCGGGAACGAGGCTCTCGCCCCTGATCGCCGGCGGGGGCCAGGAGCGCGGATCGCGCGCGGGCACCGAGAACGTCGCCGCCATCGTCGGTGCGGCCGCGGCGGCGGCATGCCGGGCCGAGGTCGGCATGGATTCGCTTCGGAAGGCCCTTTCTGACCATTTGGTGGATTCCTCCGGGTTTGTGGAGACCGATGCCGGGCCCCGCCGACTGCCCGGCCTGCTCCACGGGCGGTTCCCTGGGGTGCGCGCGGAGACTCTCTTGGTGCGTCTGGACCGGGCAGGGGTGGAGGCGAGTGCAGGGTCGGCGTGCTCCAGCGGGAGTTTGGAGGCCAGCCGCGCCTTGCGGGCCATGGGATGGGGCGAGGAGGCCTCGCGCGAGGCCGTTCGATTCTCGCTGGGCTATCGTACGTCGCCTGAAGAAGTGGATCGTGCGGCCCGGATCATCGCGGCAGAGGTCCAGGCCGTGCGTAGCGCAGGCGGCTAACCTAGTGCGCGTGATCCGGCCTCCCCGTGAATTGACCCCCCGCGAGATCGTCGCCCAACTCGACCGCTATATCGTCGGGCAAGGGGATGCCAAGAGAGCAGTAGCGGTCGCACTACGAAACCGGTTCCGCAGGATGAGCGTCTCCGACCAGGATCGGGCCGACATTGTCCCCAAGAACATTCTTTTGCTAGGCCCGACCGGGGTGGGGAAGACCGCGATTGCGCGCCGTCTCGCTTCGCTCGTCCGGGCACCGTTCATCAAGGTCGAGGCGACCAAGTTCACGGAGGTCGGCTATGTCGGGCGCGACGTCGAGAGCATGGTCCGCGACCTCGCTGCCGAGGCTGTGAGGCTAGTGCAAGCGGAGCGGCTCGAGTCTGTGCTCCCCGCCGCCACCGAGGCCGCCCACGCCAAGATCGCAGAACGCCTCGATCCCGAGCTCGCGCCGCACTTCTCGCATTGGCACGCCACTCCGGACGACCCGCCAGCACCGGACCCCACCGTGATCGAGCAGCGCCGCGAGAGCCTCATCGCGGAGATCGCCCAGGGCCTGCACGACGAGGAGGAGGTCGAGGTGGACGTGGAAGAAGTACAGAGCCCGTTCCTTCAGGTGTTCACGAACCAAGGCATCGAGGAGCTAGGAATGGACGCAGGCGGGCCCTTCAGTCAGACCCGGCTCCGCACCCGCTCGATGACCGTCTACGAGGCACGTACCGTGCTCGTCGAGGCCGAGACGAAGAAGCGGCTCGACACCGGAACGATCCATAGAGAGGCCCTGCAACGGGCCCAAGAGAGCGGGATTATCTTCATTGACGAGATAGACAAGGTCGCGATGCCCACGAAAGGGGCAGGGCCGGACGTCTCGCGAGAAGGGGTGCAGCGGGACCTGCTCCCCGTGATCGAAGGGTGTACGGTCCCGACCAAGTTCGGGCCCCTCAGCACCGAGCACGTGCTCTTCATCGCGGCCGGGGCCTTTCACGTGAGCAAGCCCGACGACCTCATCCCCGAGCTTCAGGGCCGTCTCCCCATCCGGGTCACGCTCGAGCCCCTCACCACGAACGACCTCGAGAAGATCTTGATGGAGCCGGAGAACGCGATTCTGAAGCAGTACCGACTGCTGCTCGCCTCCGACGGGGTGCAGATCGAGTTCGACATGTCGGCCGTTCGTGAGATTGCAGCCATGGCAACGCTGGCGAACGAGCAAGGTCAGGACATCGGTGCCCGACGCCTCGCGACGATGATCGAGCTCCTGCTTAGCCCCGAGCTTTTCGGGGCACCGGACACCGTGCAGGGCACCGTGAAGGTCACAGCAGAGGTTGTTCGCGACCGGCTAGGGCCGATCATGGACGACCCCGAAGCTCGAAAAAGGCTGCTCTAGCCTGATCTGACTGGAAATCAAGTCAGGTTTCTGGGCTATAATGTGACTTGATGAGGGTCAACGTCCAAGAAGCGAAGACTCATCTGAGTCGTTATCTCGAAATGGTCCGCCAGGGCCAGACGGTGACGGTCTGTCATCGGAACGTGCCAGTCGCGAGCCTGGTCGCGGTCCCGGCCCCGGCGACCAAGCGGCGGGTCTTCGGTCTGCACAAGGGCACGGTCACAGGCCTGACCGAGGCCTTCCCCATTCTGAGGCCCGGTTCGTGAACCACCTCTTGGACACTGCCGCGTTGCTCGCCCTGGGGACAGAGCCGGAACTTGTGCCGTGGCGGACGAGGGAGATCCTGGCGGAACCTGGTACCCACATCTCGGTCAGCGTGGTGAGCGTCTGGGAGGGGACGGAGCTCGCGCAGACGGGCAGGCTCAGCTTCGATCGGCCGCTCGAGGCATGGATTCGCGACTTCTGCACAACGTATTTCGCGACGATCCTTGACTTCAAGCTCAGCCATGCGGCCCACCTGGTCAAGGTGCCTCAGAAGGGAGGTTCGGTGATCGACCGCCTGCTCGTCGCCACCGCACTGGTGGAGGGCGCAGCGATCGTTTCCCCCCGTCCCGAGCTCGCCGAATACCCAGTTCGAGTCGTTTGGTAGAACTCGGCCATACTGCGCGCATGGTCCCCGCGCAGGGCGGGCGAGTGAGCCCGCTGGTCAAGGCGTTCGTTCTCGCGCACATCGCGCTCATCTTCCATTGGAGCCTGCCGATGCCTTCGCGCAGGATCGCGGACCGAGAGATTCCCCCGACCACCGAGAACGTACTCAAGTACCCGATCGAGTTCGCACTTTATGCGAACGACTACGCGAGGGGCGCCTCGCCGACCGGCTACTACCTCCAATGTACGGGTCTTTGGCAGTACTGGGACATGTTCGCCCCCAACCCAGCAAGCCTCGACTACTGGTACGACGCCAGGGTGACCTACGCGGACGGCTCCACCCGGGTGGTTCCGTATCCGCGCATGAAGACGATGACGATCCCCCAGAAGTTCGTCTCGGAGCGGTACAGGAAGTTCATCGAGCGCACGAACAGCGATGCTGTGGACAACTGGAAGTGGCCGAACTTTGCCCAGAGGATGGCGATGCTCGCCACAATAGACCCCACGAACCTCCCGACCAGGGTCGAGCTGAGAAGGCACTATCGCCAACTGAAGGGCCCGTTCGACCCTGAACCGATGCAATATGAGCGGTTCACCTTCTATGTCCACATCGTTGTTGAGGTCGATCTCAGGAGGGCGCTCGGCTCATGATGCGATGGCTCTTTGGCTATGGCTCGCCGGTCACGTTCGGGGTCACTCGGGCACTCGTCGGCTTCCTCGCCTTGGTGAACTACTTGATGCTGTCGTTCTCCTTTGAGGCTTGGTTTACGGAGTCAGGCTTTTATCCGGTTCGGTTTGCCGAGCGATGGGCGGGCGGGGTGCCGCGCCTAAACCTTCTGGCCGGGGTCACGGACACTCCGACGACGATGTTTGTGTTCTGGCTAGGCGCCTTGGCCGCTGTCTTCGTTTGTCTGGGTCTGTTCTCGCGGGTCTCTACGATCGCGCTGTTCGTCCTCGTCGTGACGTTGCACCATCGGTCCCCCGACATCCTGCACTCGGGCGACACCCTCCTGCGCCAGCTCTTGTTCTTCCTGATGATCGGCCCATCGGGCGCAGCGTTCTCGCTGGATCGTTGGCTTGCGGTTCGGCAGGGGAAGGCGCCGGTGGTCCCGCCCCCGGTTTCGCTTTGGCCCCAACGCCTGGTTCAAGTGCAGGTCGCGATCCTCTATTTCACGACGGTGTGGCACAAGTGGGGCGGTTCCTATTGGCGCGACGGAACTGCGACTTGGTATGTACCGCGCCTCGAGGAATTCGACCGCTTTCCACTTCCGGCGTTCGTGGACGACCTGCCGCTCGTATATGTCTCCACCTATGCGACCCTCATCGTCGAGCTGCTGTTGTGTACGGCCGTCTTCGTGCCGAAGCTGCGAAAGTGGGTCCTGCTGTCTGGGCTCGCAATGCACGGGTTCATTGACTACCATTTCAACATCCCGCTCTTCGGGCCGCTCATGGTGAGCACGTACGTCGCGTTCTACGAGGGCGACGAGGTTGCAGCCTGGTGGGACCGGCTGAAGGCGAGGTGGGCACGCCCCCGGCAACGGGTGGCGGCTTGAGACGCCTCCGGGAGGCGCTCCGCTTCTCGAAGCCTCAGGGTTTACCCCTAGAAATCTCGAAGCAGGCGTATCTGGCCGTCCTGGCCGCGCGCCAGCCGCTCCCGAAGCTCTTCGACGTCGTCTCGCCCCAGGGAAGCGATGGGTCCGTGCCCGGTTTCGGAGTGCCCGTCTCGCCGAGCGCGTCGGCACCGGACCGTCCTCTGGAGCGAGGCGAATATGGGATCGCGAGCCCAGAGCGGAAGACGGTGCTCCGCTTGAAAGTCCTGAGCAAGGAGGAGGCTGGGTTCGTCCCATCCCCGTCGGCGCTCGGCCAGATCGAGGCGCAGTTTGGGAAGGAGGTCGCCGGGAGGGTGGCAGCGGCATGGAGCCTCTTGCAGCTAACGTGGGAGAGTTACGATCCCGAGGTCTACGCCGCGCTCGACTTCTGGCTCGCGATCGCGCACCGGCTTGCAGCCTTGACGGAGGGGATCGTTTCCGATCCCATGGCTCACAGCTATGTGCTGCCCGGAGACCGGCGCGGTCGTCCGGTCGGGGCGGAGGTGTGGGCCCGCGAGCTCGTCGGGATTCACACCTCCGAGGGCCACGTGCATACGTTGGGCCTCCGCAAGTTCGTGAGGCCCGAGCTCGAGGTGACGGGGATCCCTGCCGAAAGCACGGGGGCGGTAGGATCGCTCCTGCTGGGGGTGGCCCAGGCTTGCCTCGAAGGCACACGCCTCTCGCCGGGCGACTCCCTGGAAGCGGGCGAAGGGACCGTCCGGATCGCGGAAGGTGGGTTGGACCGGGCCTACTGGAAGTGCCAAACCGTGCTCGAGATCCTGCCGGACCGCCCCCCAAACTGGTCACAATTCCTGGCACTATGGCGGCCCAAGCCTTGACCCTGGACGCGGCGGTTTCCCAAGCTGGATCACTGAGCCTGACAGGCAGGGAACTGCGCAGGCACGCGATGGAGTGCTTGGCGCGGGTGCCTGGTTACGACTGGTGCGGCGTCTATCGCCTCGAGGGCGGTACTTTGGTGCTCGACGAATACGTGGGCGCGCCTACCGAGCACGACCGGATCGAGATCGGGGTCGGCGTGTGCGGGACGGCCGTTGCAGAAGGAAAGAACCAGGTGGTCGCGGACGTTCGGAACCTCGAGAACTACTTGAGCTGTAGCGTCCAGACTCGCTCTGAGATCGTCGTGCTAGTTCGGCGAGGCGACGAGATCTTGGGCCAGATTGACATTGATGGGCACGAAGTGGGGCGGTTTACGGGTGTGGACGAGGCGAGATTGGAGCGCCTTGCTGGGCTCCTTGCCTCAAACTGGTGAGAACACCGAACGCAACCCAGGCTGGTTCCGTTTGCTAACATAGGGGCGTAGGCCCGCGAGTCCATGGAGTCCCCGTATCCGATCCTAGCGAACGTGTCCCAACCGACCGACCTTCACGGGCTGAGCCCCGCGCAGCTGCGCGGCCTCGCTGACGATGTTCGCAAAGCGATCTTGGACAATGTGAGCAGGACGGGCGGCCACCTCAGTTCCAACCTTGGGACCGTCGAGCTCACGGTCGCCCTGTACGGCGCGTACCATGTGCCGCCCGACGTCGTGGTTTGGGACACCGGGCATCAGGCGTACCCGCACAAGCTCCTCACGGGAAGATTGGACCGGATCGAGACCCTGCGCAAGTTCCGGGGGTTGAGCGGGTTCCTAAGGCGCGAGGAGCACGAGTTGGACGTGTTTGGGGCGGGACATGCCGGCACTGCTGTCTCTGCCGCCCTGGGATTTGCCGCGGCACGGGACCGTCTTGGCCAGGCGCACAGCGTCGTGGCGGTCGCAGGCGACGCGGCGATCTGTAGCGGGATGAGTTGGGAGGCCCTCAACCACGGCGGCGAGATGGGGACGAACATCACCGTGGTTCTGAACGACAATCGGATGTCCATCGCGCCCAACGTGGGCGCTCTCACCAGCTATTTCACGCGGCTTCGCTCGCGGCCCTTGGTCCAAGATCTCGCCTACCGGGCCAAGCACGTGATCAAGAGGATCCCTGGGCCTGCTCCCCGGCTCGCTGCCGGTTTCCGGCACGGACTGACCCACTACTTCGCGCCGGAGGACACGGGGACGATCTTCGAGGAGATGGGGTGGGAGTACATCGGCCCGATTGATGGGCACGACCTCGACGCGATGCTGGATATCTTCCGGGCGGTGAGGGAATCCCCCCGCCCCGTGCTCGTCCACGCCCTGACCGTGAAGGGGAAAGGGTACGACGTCGCCGAGGCGGACTCTCGCAAGTGGCACGGGGTCGTGCCTTTCGACGTCCAGTCCCAAGAGCTCCCCGTGAAGGCGGGACCGGTCGCCTACACGCAAGTCTTCGGCAAGACAATCGTTGAGCTTGCGGAAGAGGACGAGAACATCGTTGCGATCACGGCGGCGATGCCCGACGGTACCGGTCTGAACGGGTTCCAAGAGCGGTTTCCAGACCGGATTCACGACGTCGGGATCGCCGAGCAGCACGCGGTGACCTTCGCGGCGGGGCTCGCCGCGGGAGGGGCGAAGCCGTTCTGCGCAATCTATTCGACCTTCCTCCAGCGTGGCTTCGACCAGGTTCTCCACGACGTGTGCATCCAAAACCTGCCGGTGCGATTTGTGATGGATCGGGGCGGTCTAGTGGGCGACGACGGCCCCACCCACCACGGCGTCTTCGACCATTCGTACCTGGGCCTGATCCCCAACCTCGTCCTGATGTCGCCTCGGGACGCGACGGAGCTCCGCGAGATGTTACGGTGGATGGCGGACTACGACGACGGCCCAACGGCGATCCGATACCCGCGTGGTGCGGCCTCCGACGTCTTGCCCGAGTCGCGAACACCGATCCGGATGGGACGATGGGAACTGCTCCAGGATCAAGGCTCGTTGCCTCGCAACGTCGCTCTCGTGGGCTCCGGCTCGACCGTTGCCGAAGCTTGGGAGGCTGCCGCGATGCTTGAATCACAGGGGATCAAGGCCACGATCGTCAACGCTCGCTTCATCAAGCCCATAGACACGGAGACGGCAAGGGACGTCGTAATGCGACACCACCTCACGGTCGTGGTGGAGGAGAACGTTCGTTCCGGGGGGCTGGGTCAGCAGGTCCTGGACGCTTGCAGGGATCTGGGCCGTTCGATCGAGGTGCTCAGCGTGCCCGACCGATTCATCGAGCACGGGTCCCAGGCTCAGCTTCGCAGTATCTGCGGGATCGGTGGCGCGGAGATCGCCGAGTTTGTCCGAACCGGGCTCGAAAGCTCGGTCGAAAGTCGGCATTCAACTCACAAAGCACTCTAGGTTTTGCTCTTGGCACCGATCTTGTAGATTGTAGGTGGAGAGCCGGTGTGCCGTGTTGCCTTGGGGCAGCACTCGGAGAGTGACTCGAATGAGCCCCCAGATTATCGGAGCCAGCCTGATGGGCGCAGCCATCGTCGGAACCCTTCTTTCTGCGCTCGACTACTACGCCTGGAAACGGAAGGACAAGGTAGCCGACCACTTGGAGCAGGAACTGGGCAAACTTCGGAGCCAACTCGCCGACACGCCGAACGCTGGAGCCAGAGTCATGGAACTACAGTCCCAAGTCGAGACCCTCCAGCGAAAGCTGTCCGATCGAGCGGAGCCGGCTCCCTCAGCCAAAGAGGCCCCTTGGGGCGAGATGGCCCACGCATTGAGCCAACTCAGAGCCGACGTGAACCAGCTCATGAGCCGACCCGCCGCTGGTACGGGGGGTGAAGTTCGATTTTCCGAAGTGGAAGAGGCGCGGTCCGACCTTGCGCGGACCCTTGCCGAGCTCGACGCGAGGAAGTCGGAGTCTAGGGACCTCGAGCAGCGTCTGGGAGATCTCGCGCGACTGGACGGTGAGCGGAACGCACTGGTCGCCAAGGTCGCCAAATTGGACGACCAGATCGCCCACCTCACCCCGCTTGCAGACCAGGCGACCAGTCTTGAGGCCGACCGTAAGCGGCTGCTGGGCGAACTCGAGGAGGCACGGGCGGCATCGGCACAAGTTGCACAGTTAGAACGGGAGCTGGCCCAGGTGAAGGCCGAGGCAGGTCGCCATGCCGAGCTCGTCATGGAAGCAGAAAGTCTCAGGGGCAAGCTGGAAGGCCAAACCGAAGAGATCCAGCGACTGAGCGTGAACCTCGAAGCCGCTCGCTCGATGGTAGAGGACGTCGCGACGGTGAGGGCTCGGGCCGCCGAGGCGGACCAGCTTGCAGAGCGCCTCGCATCGGCGGGAGCGGTCACGCAGAACCTCGAACGCGAGTTGGAGGAGGCGCGAGCGGCCGTGAAGGCGATGGAGTCGCGCACGCAAGGGATGGAGGCGCTCGAGGCCGAGCTGTCGAGAATGGAGGCGGAAGTTCAGGGCAACCGTGCGGAGTTGGAAGCGGCAAGGTCCGCCGACGAAGCCGCGGTCGCCGTCCGTACCGAACTGGAACGGGCCAAGGTAGAGATCGCAAGGCTCGGGAACGAGGCGTCGGCCTCGCAGGTCGAGATTCAGGCCCTCCGCTCCCAGGTAGAGCAGGCCGCACAGGTTCGTACAGACCTTGAAACGCTCAGGGCCGAGAAGTCCCGCCTCGAGGAAGACGCGCAACGGGTCCAATCCTCGATGCAAGACCTGGAGGCGACGGTTACGGAAAAGGACGAAGCGCTGCGCCGTTTGCAGGACCAAGGCGGGCGGTCGGAAGCGCTGGAAGCGGAAATCCAGCGCCTCCAAGCGGGCCTCGCAGACAAAGAGGGCCAGATTGGCAGCCTCCAGGCTGATCTCGACACGGCAGCCTCCCGAATCCGTGACGCCTCATCGCTCGAAGATCAGCTTCGCGCGGCCGAGCGGGACTCGGAAGCCGCCCGCCGCGAGGCGGCGGAGTGGAAGTCCTCCTTGGCCTCGGCAAACCAAGATCTCGATCGGCTCCGCGAAGACTTCTCCCGGATCACAGACTCTTTGTTCCGCCGAGACCCGCTCACCCAAGTCGAGGGGCTGAGCCCGGCGCACCAGGAGCGGCTCTATTCGGGTGGAATTCGAACCTTCGCCGAGCTCGCCCTCGCGAGCGCCGACAAGGTGCGAAGGGCCATCGGCGACAGTGCGGACGGCTTGGACGTGGACTCCTGGATAGACCAGGCCTCCGCGATCGTGAGAGAAGGTAGATAGTGAATCCTTCACGCCCGCTACAGTCCTCTCGCGGCCTCTATGACGGCCTCAAGTTCGCGATGCTGGCCGCGATGTTCTTGGCGGGGGCGTACCTCTACTCCCTACCGACCGAGAGCCCCAAGTCGAAGAGACCCCCTGCCGAACCGCTCCTGACCTCTCCGCCCGACGGGGCCAAGTTCAACACCCCGCTCGTCCCCTTCACCGGTACCGGCGAGCCCGGCGCTCTGCTCCAACTGGTGATTGACGGCTACGGCGTTCAGTCCGACACCGTCGGGGAAGACGGCCAGTGGTTCATGCAGTACGAGCTCTACACTGAAGGGGAGAAGGTGGCTTACGTGCGCACCCTTCAGTCGGACGGTGCTTTCGGGGCCGAGTCGAACCGGGTCAAGTTTCGAGTGGACACTCGTGACGAAGTTCGACTCAACGGTACGGAAGACCTCACGCCCAAAGGCGAGGGTCGGGTCAGGGACGAAGCGGGGACGATGGCCCCGAATGCCGGTAACTAGGCGTTCCGCAATCCGTGGGTGCGTAGAATAGGACGGATGTACCAAACGCCGCTGGCAGAAGAGTACACAACGGCGACTCAAGAAGAGTTGGACGAGCGCACCCGGATCGCGAAGCAGAGCCTGGGCGAACGGGTCGTGGTTCTGGGCCACCACTACCAGCGCGACGAGATCGTGGCCCACGCGGACTATCTCGGCGACAGTTACAAGCTGGCCAAGGACGCGGCTTCCCATCCGCAAGCCGAGTACATCGTCTTCTGTGGCGTACATTTCATGGCGGAGAGCGCGGACATTCTCACCCCTCCTTCTCAGGCCGTGATCCTGCCGAATCTCGCGGCCGGTTGCTCGATGGCGGACATGGCGAGCCAGTTCCAGGTCCGGCTTGCGTGGAAGGCTCTTGCGGAGGTGCTCGGGGACATCGAGCCGGAAGGCTCCGCAGTGCCCCGGACTGGACAAGGCCCCTCGATCGTCCCTGTTACGTACATGAACTCGGCCGCCAGTCTCAAGGCGTTCGTCGGCGAGCACGGCGGGACCGTGTGTACGAGCACGAACGCCGAACGAGCGCTCGGCTGGGCGTTCGAGCGGGGCCAGAAGGTGCTCTTCTTCCCAGATCAGCACCTGGGCCGGAACACGGGCCTGCGTATGGGCCTCGACCCGGAAACCGACATGGCGCTCTGGGACCCGTACAAGCCTTTGGGAGGCAATACGCCGAGTCAGCTCGCCCAAGCGCGGCTGCTGCTCTGGAAGGGCCACTGCTCCGTCCACAAACGGTTCACAGTGGAACAGATCGAGGAGGCGAGGCGGGAGCACCCAGGCGCAAGGGTGATCGTACACCCTGAGTGTCCGATGGAAGTTTTCCTCGCCGCAGACGAGTCAGGCTCCACCGAGATGATCTTGAAGGCGGTGCGCCAGTCCGAGCCTGGTACGGTCTGGGCCGTTGGAACGGAGATCAACCTCGTCAAGCGCCTTGCCGCAGAATGCGCCGACAAAACCGTTTTCTGCCTGGATCCGGAGATCTGCCCTTGCTCCACGATGTACAGGATTCACCCTGGTTTCCTTTGTTGGGCGATGGAGAGCTTGGCGCGAGGAGAGGTGATGAACCGGATCACAGTGCCCGAGGGAGTCGCACGATGGGCACGCCTTGCGTTGCAAAGGATGCTAGAGATCGGGCCCGCCGCCGCTTCCATCGCGGGATAACGGGCAATTCTACGGCGATGGGCTCCAGGCTCGGTATGGAACACCGAGAATAAGACATGGGATGGCGCGCATCTCACCCGCGGATTTCATAGGGACGAGGGTTCGCTTTCAGCGACTCAGCGACGCCCAGCTCTTCAACGGCTGGGTGGACGACTTTCGTGGCAGCATCCTTGCGGTTCAGACGGTGGAGAGCCTGGTGGACGACGATGGGGCTAAGTTCAGTTTCGAGGCGTTCGGGCTCGGGGTCACAGCTGTCTTTGAGGCCAAGCTCGCCCTCGTGGCGCACTCGCGAGTCCCGGTTACCGACGGAGCCCTTGCCCTCGCATCCTCGGAAGGTTGGACGACGATCCACTTCAAGGTGGAAGGATCGCTCCGATGCGTATCCTCCGACGAGTCCTTTCGGATTCGAGTCAATGACATGTCCGCCAACCTGGTCACACCTAGCGGCGAAGAGGAGGTCAAGCTCATTGATGTCGGGCCGGTAGGGTTTGGAGCCTTGACGTCGCAGCCCTATGAGCCGGGGACGATCCTCGGCTTCTATCTCCAAACCCCCGCTGGACGGGTCGTCGGCCAGGCCGAGGTCCGCTACTGCCGGGCGGGAGACTCGGACGCAGGCACCTATCGTGTGGGCTTCCAGCTGGCCAGGATGCCGCGGCTCGATGGGCCGCGCTGGGAACGGTTCGTACGCGAACTTGCCTAGCCGCCCGAGAGCTTCACGGCCTCGATGCGGTTCTTCTCGATGTAGGAATGCCACTGCTCCGGCACATCCGTGTCCACGAAGATCGCCGAGACCGGGCATTCCGGCTCGCAAAGCCCACAGTCAATACACTCGTCCGGATGGATGTAGACCATGTCGTCCCCCTCGTAGATGCAGTCCACGGGGCAGACCGTGATACAGGACTTGTCCTTGACCCCGATGCAGGGCTCGGTGACGACGTAGGGCACGTGAGGATTGTACTCCGTCCCTCTCTTCGCGAGGCGGCTGGGACGATGGGTCCAACATGCGCCGATTCGGGGTGTTGGGATCGTACTACAGGATGTAGGACAAGGGACATATGGCGGGACCGGCGCGGTACCTGTGGCACACTACCTTTGGTTGGGCCCTAGGGAACTGCACCGTTCCTTCCGATGTCCTGAGAAAAGGAAACCATGCCAATCTTGCTCACGAACCGCGCCGCAAGCGAGTTGAAAGAACTCATGAAGAGCCAGGAGAAGACCGAGGCCGCCCTGCGCATCTGGGTGGCGGGTGGTGGTTGCTCCGGGCTCTCCTATGGAATGGCGCTCGATGACGGGATGCCCGAGGAAGGGGACCAGGTCTTCGAGCAGGAGGGTGTGAAGGTCTTTGTGGACGGCCTGAGCCTCCAATACATGGAGGGTTCGAGTGTGGATTACGTGGACGACCCCATGGGCGGAGGATTCAAGATCGAGAACCCGAACGCGGTCTCGTCGTGCGGTTGCGGCTCTTCGTTCAAGACTGAGGAATCTGGCGAGGGCGGCTGCGGATCGTGCGGCTGCGGCTAGACGTCCAGGGAATCTGACTGCGCCTCGAAGATCGTTCGGACTAGGTTGACCCATTGTCGCAAGGCGTGGCGGTCGTTGCTGGACACCCTGAGACCCGTCGCGACTAGGTCGGTCCCCTCCAGGGGGACGCTGTACTTCACCTCGGCTTGGATCACAACGGAGCCTGAAGTCGAGCACGCCACTTCCACATGGAAGGATTCGCCGACCGGGAACCCGTGACTGCACCGGGCCTGCATGCCACCGAGGCTGACGTCCACGATGATGCACTTTTCCGAGTGGCCATCGGCACAGCTCCGAAGCGTCGCGTACTCCAAAACCTGCAGTCGCGGGTGGAGCCGGCGGTTGTCGCCCGTTGCCTCAGAAACTCGGTGCGTTGCCATGAAGATGGTGTAATGGTTGGCAGGTCCGAGCCGATTGCACAGGTCTAGGCGGCAGTCGCCCTAGTCTCATCGGGCTTTTGCCCGATGATCCCCTTCACCCGGATCACTTGCTTCAAGGCCGCGACCACGTGAGGATCGAGCCTGTGCTCGCGCACATCCTTTTCCAGTTCGCGGAAGACGTTGGAAAGATCCATGCCCTTGCGGTAGGAGCGCTGGCTCGTCATCGCATCGAACGCATCGGCCGCGCTCACGATCCGAACCTCGATGGGGATCTGGGACTCGTCCAACTTGTCGGGGTACCCGGTTCCGTTGAGCCGCTCGTGGTGATGGCGAATGATTCCTAGGCATGGCTCGAACGCGGGCACGCCGCTCAAGATCGTCGCGCCGACGACAGGGTGCCTTTGGACGATGGCGCGCTCTTCGGGCGTGAGCCCCGAGGGCTTGGTCAAGAGCGAGCCGGGGATCCCGATCTTGCCTATGTCGTGAACCATCGCCCCGGTCGAGATAATGTGCTTCAACTCGTCGCTGAGGTTCAGCTCTTCCGCGATGGCGAGGCTGTACGCGGTCACCCGCTCGCTGTGGCCCGCCGTATAGATGTCCTTGGCCTCGATGGCCCTCACCATGGCCTTGACGAACGAGTTCAGGTTCGATTCTAGGATTTGGATCGCGTCCTCGAGCAAGACGTTCTTCTCGGTCAACTCGGCGTGGCTCCGTTTGATCTCGGACTGGGCCAGGACGTTCTCCGTCATGTCAATCGTGAACCCCAGCATCTGCTGGAACGTGCCGAAGACGTCGAAGATGGGGACGATTCGAGTCTGTACGTACCCGGTATCGCCGAGGGGCCGAACAATGCGGTAGTTGAGGATCGCAGGCTTCTCGGTCTCGCTCGAGTCGGCAAGGCACCTGAGCACCCCTTCCTTGTCCGGCTCGAAGACCCTCTCCAGGTGGGTGGTCAGGGACTGTCCTTCCTCCCACTTCGAGAACAGTTTCTCGTGCTCGGAGTTGGCATACTCGACCGCCTCCTTGGTGAAGACGAACATGCCGATGGGCATCGTGTCAATCACGCGCTTGTATTCGCGCTCGATTCTGGCGGTGTGGTCTATTGCCGCGGCGATCGTCTGGTCTTGGATCGTGGAGGCGCGGAGGACGAGCAGACACACGAAGGCGAGGACCGCAGTCCCGATCAAGGTGCGCTGCATGCGCTCGGTCAGCGACTGGTCGCTCTCCGTGAGCTCGGTGAGCAACCCTTGCCTCAGCCTGTTCTCCCTTTCCAACGACCGCTCGAACTTCTTCGCGGTCTCTTGGCGGGACCGGAGCGGCTGGTCGGACATGAGACCGGTGAGCCCCGTCACGACCCAAGGGAGGGTCGTGGGACGCAAGAGCCCGATTGCGGTCTCGGCCTTGCTCCGCCAGGCAGGCTCGCTTCGGCCGAGCGCACTGAGGGCCTCTTGGGCGAAAGCGATCCCGTTCAGCTCTTGCTGTACGATCTGGCGCTGCCGCGAGTTCTGGATGAGAGCAGGCGCGGCACTGATGGCCTCGACGCCGATGACGAGGGCGGTGCCCACGAGGAGCGCACCGACGATGATCCTGCGAGACTTCGCCGCTTTGAGCTTCATCCGGAAGATCTCAGTAACCCAAGAGATCTTGCGAAGGGAGACGATCAAGAAGAATCCCGAGACCGCCGCGATGATGAGGGCGATGTTCCCGATGTCGCCGGTCACGGCCCGCAGCGTGTTGTCCACGGCCTCGCGGTTTCGCTCTACGACCACGATCGAGTCAATCGTGCCGTCTCTTCCCACGATCGGGGCATAACCGGCATACCATGTTCCCCTACGATCGCGGTACGGCTTGGGCGAAAAGTGTGCGGTTGCGTCGTTGAAGGTCTCGACCATCGCGTCGGTTCTTCGGTCCACCGGGGTGAGGAAGGCGTACGCGTCCGCTTCGGACGACTTGGGATCGCCCGTGTACTTTGCATCGAGCACGGCGAAGTAGCCGGTCGGGAGCTTGGTGACCGTGTAGACGTTGGCGATTCCATCCGTCTGGCTAAAGGCTTCGCGGAGCCTTGTCCTTTGGCTCGCGAGTCGGGACGCATCCTTGCCCTTCGACGTTACGATGGCACGGTGGTCCAAGTCGGACAGCGATGCGGAGACGAGTCTCGCGCTCGTCGTGAGCCGCGCCATCTCGCTGGAGAACGCATACGCCCGGAATTGGTGCGCGAGAATCGCGCAAACGATCCCTCCCACGCCTGCGGCCACGCCGCAGACGAGCAGGACCGTGGTTAGACGAGAGCCGGACTGCGTCAAGACAAGTTCAAGGGATGGCGGAGCCTGCCTGCCTCCAAAGAACATGGTCGGCCCGAACAGGGGCCGACCATAGGGTGATCGAGTGAACTTGAGCCTAGGACTTGCGCGCCGCGGTGACGATCACGTGACCGCTCGTCGCATCGTAGGCGATGTCGAACCCAAGAGCCTGCGAAAAGAAGCTCATGGGGACGATAGTTCGGTTGTTCCGAAGGAACGCCGCTCGCTCCAAGGAGAGCTTGCCGCCGGAGACCGTGGCCAGGCTGCTCCCGATCGTGATCTCCAGGCTCCCACCGGGGCCCTCGGCGATCACAGTCTTGGAGAGGTTCTCCCAGCCGACCTTGCCCCCGAAGTGCTCGTAGAGGAAGCGGAACGGAGTGAGCGCGATCCCGCCCTCGATGCTCGCGGGGACATCGGAAACGAGGAGCTCGCCGTTCACATAGACCGGGTAGGACTCGCGATCCGCTAGCCTTGTGCCGTAGTCGATGGCGAGGCGCGGTGCTTTGACCGCAACCATGTCCGGCTTTGCAGTCATGACCGGCGGTTGGGTCACCAATCTCTCGGGAGCCTTGAGCGGGAGATCCGCCTTGATCGGTGTCGCGGCCTTTGTCTGCGCGGGTTGGGCCGACTTCACGGGGACGGCTTCGAGCTTGGGCGGCTTCGCCTCGGCCTTGGGCTCGGTCGTCGCGACGGGCACGGCGGGCATTGCTGGGATTGGCTTGACGGTCGCGCCAGGATCCTTAGGCTTGACGGCGCGGAGCCCCATCGAGGTACCTGCTTCAAAGGTCACGGGCTTGGTCCCCGCTCGCGGCGAGAAACCAGGCAGCGAGTTCACGGGCACGGCCACGGGCATCGCTGGCTTGACCGGGGCGACGGGCACGACGGGGGCGGTTTCGGCCTCCGGGTTCCGCCGTTCCGTGCGGCCACCTGGGTTGTTGACATAGACCTTGACCCGCTCGGTCTTGTAGGTCTGGGTTTCGGTGTCCACGACCCATGCTTGCACCTCGTGCCAACCGTTCTCGACCTTGGTCGTGTCCCAAAGGTAGGTGTAGGGCGCGAAGTTCTTGATGGACTTCAGGTCGTCGTCCACGAAAAAGCTCACATAGACGTTCTTCATCGCGACCTTGAATCCGATCGAGAGCTCGACCCCGCCCTGCAATGTGGCACCGGACGCGGGCTTGGCCATGAAGATCGCCTGCTTGCCGAGAAGCTCCACCGTGACCGTGGTCCGCTGGGAGGCTACGAGGCGGCCCGACTCATCGAAGACTCGCACCTCGATCTGGTTCTCGCCTTCGTGCAGGTCAATCCCGTCCAGCTCAAAGTTCGTCTCCCCGCTCTTGCCCTTGGGGTTCACTTTGCGGACAGCGGAGTTGCGGCCGTTGCAGCGCAGCTCGACCGTGCGGACGTTCGCGCCGGAGTACCGAACCGTAAGCGTCCGGTTGTCGTTCGCTTTGTCTATGGTGACCTGCTGGGTAACGAGCGTCCCCGTGGCGGGCATCGAGGCGTTGGCGCTCGCACCGGCGAGCACCAAGGACAGCACGGCGACGAAGTTCAGGGTTCTTTTCACGCGGACTCCAAGCCCATTTTCGGGCGACCACCGCCATTCTGCACTTTCTTGTCCTCAAAGTCAACCCCACGTTGGTTCAAACTGATGCCGTGGGAGGTTCCGGCGAATCGGTCGTGGCGGATTGGGCTGCGGGGTTGCCCATGCTCCAAGTCGCATGCGGGGAGTGGATGGGGCATGCATGGCGGCATCGGGCGGTCCTCGTGGGCGAGTCCAGGCTTCCGTCCGAGACCGGCCTGCTCTATTTGACCGGTGGCGACCCGCACCCCGGCGACATCGAATGGGCGGAGGCGGTTTCCGCCCGTTCGGGACTTCCCGTCGTCGCGTGCTT
Source organism: Fimbriimonadaceae bacterium (assembly GCA_020847855.1). Taxonomy (GTDB): domain Bacteria; phylum Armatimonadota; class Fimbriimonadia; order Fimbriimonadales; family Fimbriimonadaceae; genus JADLBH01. Next base: position 63,656 of record JADLBH010000037.1, on the reverse strand, counting down.
CGACGTCCCGAACCAGCCCATCTTTGGACTCGTCGAGGACGAACTCATCGCCTTCACGTTCCAACGCTTCCTCGAGACCGGGGATCCCCGCTGGCCGCTCCTCCACCCTATGGTGGAAGGGGCGCTCGAGGTCGCACGAGTTGCGGGAGAGATGTGGGGACTCTCCTCATGGATTCCCATCGGAGCCAGCAAGCGCGGTTGGACGGCTTGGCTCACAGCGATCGAACTGGCGGAGCGTGCCAAGGGAGCCGTGCCTATGGCCTTCGACCATCTGGTGATGGACCGGCAGCTCGCGCGCCAGGTCTCCCTCTGGGGTTCCCCCAGCCCGATGTACGAGCCCTATAGCGAGCTTGGTCTCACCGAGTCCACGCACACCCCTGAGGGCCAAGCTCTCCTCGGCCTGGTGGATCCCTATCGCCGACTTGATCGCCTTTGCTGCCCCGTACACCTGGTCAGTGGCGCGAACGATCCGTATTGGCTCGTGGATGCGAGCGAGGAGTATTGGAGCGAGATCCCTGTCCCTTCGAGTGCGCTGTTCTTGGCCAACACGGCCCACGTCCTTCCGTCCTCGCCCTCGGCGGTCGGCTCGATTGCGCGCTTTGCCGCGGCGTGCGCAGGCGGTAGGGACCAGGCGCGTGTCGAAGTCTGTGAAGGGCAAGGAGCGGTCTCAGGGCTCGAAGTTGCGCACGCCTGGCTCTGGACGGCCGAGTCGGAGTCCCATCGGTTCGATGGGTCGCTCTGGCGGCCCGCGGAGGTCACCGATCTCTCGACCCTTCCTTCGCCCGAAGGCAAGGATGGGTGCCTCGCCATGTACCTCGAGGTGTACGGCCGGGACGACTCAGGCCCTTTCTCGGTGAGCTCTCGCCCCCAAGTTTTTACGGGCGGGACCCCGTCTCGGCGGTGACCACGCTCGCGATCCCGCCGCGGACGTTGAACCTCCCCGTGACCCGCATCCACCGTGGCTTGCAGGCCTCGGCCAGCTCGTCGAGGATCCGGTTGACCACCGCTTCATAGAAGATTCCTTCTTGCCGGAAGGCGTAGTAGTAGAGCTTGAGCGCCTTGAGTTCGAGACAGAGCGCGTCGGGGATGTACTCGAGCTCGATCGTGGCGAAATCTGGCTGGCCCGTCTTGGGGCAGACGCTCGTGAACTCAGGGCAGGAGTGGGCGATCGTGTAATCGCGGTGGGGCGCTGGATTGGCGAACGTCTCGAGGATCGTCGGCACTGGCCGCAGAGTACCAGGGAGAGGGGCAGGTACAGTCCGGATGTCACGATGTTCGCAATCGTCTTTCCGGGCCAGGGCTCGCAACGGCCAGGCATGGGCCAGGACCTCCACACGCAATATGAGACCGCCCGCGAGGTCTTCGAGGAAGTCGCCGACGCAACCGGGGTAGACACCGTGGGCCTGTGCTTCCACACCGACGAGGCCAGCCTTCGGCGCACGGAGTGTGCCCAGCTCGCCCTCTTCACGTGCTCGATGGCGGCATGGAGGTGCCTGGAGGAAGCCTCCGGGCTCGAGCCCGCCGCGTTCGCCGGGCACAGCGTGGGCGAGTATGCAGCGGTCTGCTCCGCCGGGGCGATCTCGCTCTCCGAGTGCGCGAAGCTGGTGAAGCGCCGAGGCGAGGTCATGGCGGCGGCAGGTCGGGAGGTGCCCGGCACGATGGCCGCGGTGCTTGGGATGGAGGCCGAGCCTTTGTCCGCGCTTTGCGAGTCCGTCGCAGACAGCGGTGTTTGCGTGATCGCCAACGACAATGCGCCGGGGCAGCTCGTGGTGAGCGGGAACGTAGACGCCGTACACGCCCTGAGCGCGATCGCGCCGGACAAGGGTGCCAAGCGGGTGGTCCCGCTGAGCGTGAGCGGAGCGTTCCACAGCCCCCTCATGGAGGGGCCGGGCCGAGAGTTTGCTCAGACTCTCCAAGAGGCGCGGTTCGTGGGCACGATGCGCGCACCGGTCTATGCGAACACCACGGCCGCAGCCGTTACCGACTCCTCGGCGTGGCCGGAGCTTCTCGCCCGGCAATTGGAGAGCAGCGTCCGCTGGACGGAGTCCGTCCAAGCGATGCGCTCGGCCGACGTCACGGACTGGATCGAGTGCGGCGTTGGGGAAGTTCTCTGCGGCTTGATCCGTCGAATCGTCCCGGACGCGAGGGTCGGCAAGGTTGTGGACAGCGCGACGCTTGACTCTGTCGTAGAGGAGGTGGCAGGATGAACGAGGCAAGGATCGCAGTGGTGACGGGGGCGAACCGCGGGATCGGCTCCGCAATCGCGCGCGAACTCGCACGAACGGGCATGAGGGTGGCGTGCATCGCGCTGCACCTCGATCTTGCCCAGGAGTTCGCGGCCGAGCTCGACGGAGGCTCGGTTGGATTCGAGTGCGACGTGTCGGATCCTGCCGCGGTCAAGGAGTGCTATGCGGCGGTGGTCGAGAGCATGGGCGTGCCCCTCGTGCTCGTGAACAACGCCGGGGTGACACGGGACGGGCTCTTGATCCGGATGTCGGACGAGGACTGGGAGGCAGTCTTGAATGTGAACCTCAAAGGAGCGTTCCACTGGTGTCGGGCGTGTGCATCGGGGATGATGAAGGCCCGTTACGGTCGGATCGTGAACATTGGCAGCGTGGTGGGGCTCTCGGGGTCGGCGGGCCAGGCGAACTACGCAGCGAGCAAAGCGGGCTTGATCGGGATGTCCAAGGCGATTGCGAAGGAGTTGGGCGGGCGCGGGGTGACGTGCAACGTCGTCGCTCCTGGGTTCATCGAGACCCTGATGACACAGGAACTGCCCGAGCAGGCGCGAGCCGCGGCCTTGGCCCAGACCCCGCTCGGACGCTTCGGCTCGCCGGAGGACGTCGCGGCGACGGTCGGGTTCCTGGTGGGCGAGGCCTCAGGATACGTCACGGGACAGGTCGTTGCGGTGGACGGGGGCATGGCACTCTAGGCAGGAAAAAACCTTGTGCCCTTGCAAGTAGTATTATTGCGGTGCCCTGCGAGCCAGGGAAAGGAACAGGCATGTCTCAAGACGTATTGGAAAGGGTGATCAAGGTCACCTGTGCACAGTTGAACAAGCAACCTTCCGAGGTCACCGCCGCATCTGCGTTCATGGAGGATCTTGGAGCTGACTCGCTCGATGTCGTCGAAATCGTTATGGCCCTCGAGGACGAGTTCGGCGTCGAGATTCCGGACACGGACGTTACGAACATCAAGACCGTGGGCGATGCCGCGGATTACGTCTCCAAGAAGTCTGAATAGGTACTCGCCTTGGCTGGCCCCTTCGGAAGCACACGGGTAGTCGTGACCGGCGCGGGAGCCGTTACTCCTCTGGGTATCGGGCTCGACGCTTTCTGGCCGCGCTTGCTCGCCGGAGAGTCCGGCGTGGGCCCAGTGTCCTTGATGGACGTTTCGGAGTATCCCACCAAGATCGCGGGAGAGGTGAAGGGGTTCGACGCCGAGGACTGGATGGACGGCAAGGACGCCCGCCGGGTGGACCGCTTCATCGCCTTCGCCGCCGCCTCGGCGGCGATGGCGGTCCAGGACAGCTGCCTCGACCTGGACGAGGTCAACAAGGCCGAGGTCGGGGTCCTGATCGGCTCGGGGATCGGCGGCCTCACCTTCATGGGCCAGCAGGTGCGCAGGCTCGTGGAGGGTGGGCCTTCTCGGGTCTCGCCTTTCCTCGTCCCCTACATGATCCCGGACATGGCGAGCGGGTACGTCTCGATCCAGCATGGGTTCAAGGGGCCGAACACGTGTGTGGTGAGCGCGTGTTCCACCGGTGCCGACGCGATCGGTACCGCGGCCAGCATGATCGCACGAGGGGACGCTCAGGTCATGCTCGCCGGAGGTACGGAGGCTCCGATCTGCGAAATCGGGATGTCAGGCTTCTGCGCCGCGCGAGCAATGTCTACGAACAATGAGGACCCGACCCTCGCGAGCCGGCCTTTCGATGCGGAGCGGGACGGGTTTGTGATCGCCGAGGGCTCTGCGGTCCTCATCTTGGAGAACTCCGAATATGCGAAGGCGCGTGGCGCCAAGGTCTACGGTGAGCTCGTGGGCTATGGGATGAGCGGGGATGCCTACCACATCACGGCCCCCGACCCAAACGGCGACGGCGCCCAGCGATCCATGCGCATGGCTCTGAGGCACGCTGGCGCAAGCCCGGCCGACGTGGGATACATCAACGCCCACGGCACCTCGACCCCGCTCAACGACAAGACCGAGACCGCAGCCATGAAGCAGGTGCTCGGCGCGGCCGCCCGTGGAATCCCGGTCTCGAGCACAAAGTCCATGATTGGGCACACCCTGGGTGCGGCGGGTGCGATCGAGTCTTTGATCTGTCTGCTTGCGATGCGGGACTCGAAGTTGCCGCCGACGATCAACCTCCACAACCCCGATCCCGAGTGCGACCTTGACTACGTCCCGAACCAGGCGCGGGACTGGGAGTTCGACCTCAGCCTGTCCAACTCGTTCGGTTTTGGCGGCCACAACGTCACGCTGGCATTCCGCAAGTGGGAAGGCTAGACCTGGCTAGCGCGACCACTCGCGCCGCGGTCGAGGCGTTTCTCTGGCGCTTAGGGGAGATACGGTCCGTTCACACTGTGAGGGCGACGCGCAGCGACCTCGAACAGCTCATCGCGGTATGCCCCGAGATATCCGAGCTCACGGACGTTGCGTGCCGCGAGTACTTGCGAAGATACGCCCCCAATCCGGTCACGCGCGCTAGGAAGCGCTCGAGCCTTCGCGCCTTCACTCGGTACCTCTTGGAAGCGGGGAGGATCGAGGCTGACCCTGCAAAGGACTTGAAGGCTCCCTATCGCCGCCGGACCTTGCCCAGGGCCATGAGCCAAGCCGAGGCGGAGGAGATGCTCTCGATTGGCACCGCGACCCGAACCCCGCTGCGCGACCGTGCGCTCCTCGAACTCACCTACGGTGCGGGGCTTCGAGCGAGCGAGGTGGTCGGCCTCGACCTTCACGACATGGATTGGGAAGACCAGAGCGCGCGGGTTCGAGGAAAAGGGGACAAGGAACGGATCGTGCTCTTCGGGACCTGCGCCCGAGATGCGGTTTGGGAATACGTCCAGAGGGAGCGGGAGGCCCCCCCAGGGGTCGAGCCCCTGTTCCTCGGGCCCCAAGGGCGGCGGCTCACCTCGCGAACGCTACAGAACGTCGTGAGAAGGTGGGCGGCCGCGGCCGGGCTCGACCCTTCCGTGAGCCCGCACACCTTGCGACACAGCTTTGCGACCCATTTGCTCGACGGGGGTGCCGACCTCAAGAGCGTGCAACAGTTGCTCGGTCACGAAAGGCTGGGCACGACCCAGATCTACACCCATGTGAGCGCAGAGCGCCTTCGCGAGTCCGTGGAGTCGGCCCATCCCAAAGGTGGCGGGCGCAACTAGACCCAAGTCGTGGCCCGCCGGAAAAGCTTGTAGTTCAGGGGCCTTGAGAGGTGGGCGAAGACGAACCCGGGCCAGCCGACCATGGCGTCCAAATCGTAGTCCGCCCCTGGGCCGATGAGCACCAACGGCACGTCCTTCGCCGTCGGATGGCTCATCTTGGCTTGCGCGAACCTTTCGTACCCCTCGATGCGGTGCGGCGTGTCGAGGGTGGCCAACAGGTCCACAAAGAGAATCTCGGCGCCTTCGCAGGCGTCCAGGGCCTCGATCCACTCGGAATGAACGGTGAGCTCGTCGTCAGGTTGGAACGCGCCTTGGGTGGCGTTCGCTATGTCCGGATCCTTGGTGAGTAGTACGAGTCGCAACCCACCGAATGATGGACCGTGCCTGGGCCTGATTGCAATCGGGGAACTTACCGGGCTTGAAAACGCTCCCTATTAGTAGGAGACCATGACGAAGACGGAGGAAGCAGAAAAAATCGGCATGTCCAGCCTCCGGAGAGGTGCGCGCGGCGCGACCGAGTTCGAGAGGATGAAGCGCGACACGGAGAAGCGGGCCTACACGATGGCAGTGCGGCTCACGCGCAACCCCACCGAGGCGGAGGACCTCGTGCAGGAGACGTACCTCAAAGCGTGGCGCGGTTTTGAAGGCTATATGCCCGACCGGCCGTTTCTGAACTGGCTACTGCGCATCATGCAGCGGTCCCACTTGGACGCTGTACGCCGCCGGAACCCAGTGCGCGAGGCCGGAACCCTCCATGCGATGGTCTCGGCGAGGGACGGCACCCTGCAAGACATCGAGGTGCCGGACGAGGCCGCGGACGCAGAGGAGCAGTTGCTCTACGAGGAGTTTGTCCACGAGCTTCGTGCGACGATGGCCGAGATCCCTTCCATGTATCGGGAGGCGATCCGCTTGTGCGATATCGAGGGGATGTCCTACGAGGAGATTGCAGAGGCCCAAGGGACCACCGTAGGGACGGTTCGATCCCGGATCCACCGGGGAAGGAAGCTCCTGCGCACCCTCGCAATGCAGCGGGGGCTCAGGCCGGTCTCTAGGTAGCGCTCCTGGGGCCGATACTAAGTCCCATGAGAATCCAAGGGCCGAGCCCACAGCCCGTGCCGCGGCCAGATTCGCCGGGCCTACGAGCTTCGCAAGCCCGCCGGGCCGAGCTCCTGCGCTTGATCTCCGAGGAGGCGGCATCCCTGGAAAGGGCCGAAGCGGAACCTGAGAAGGGCCGTTGGATCGATGTGCGCTGCTAGGGCGCGGTATCGTTGCAGGGCGTGGCGTCCAAAACCCTGGCTCGGCCGGTCTGGTGGAAGAACACCTTCTTCCTGTTCGGAATCCTTCTTGTCATCATTGCTTTGATCGGCTTGGTGCGAGGGGAGTCGGCGATCCGGGACCCAGGGCAGATCCGAGAGGGTCGCTTGGTCATGATCAACCTGCTCGCGGCCGTTCTCATGATCGCGAACGGGCTGGTGAGCCACCGCCTGGCAATCCAAGCGTACGAAGAGGCCAACGGGCCGGAGGACTGACCAAATGGTTGTATGTAGTTGTGGCAAGCTGATCGAGAAGGTGCCGGACTGGCTCAAGGACGTCCAAGTCGAGTTCATTTGTAACGATTGTCCCAATCGGACCCTGAAGTCCATCGCCGAGGTCAAGCTGGAGCCGGCCGAGGTGCCTGCTCCCTCCGCGTTGGGCGAGGAAGGCGAATTGGACGAAATCGGTGAGGAGCTCGCCGTAGACGAGGCCGACGCCGAGGACGAACTCGGCTCCTAGGAGATCGCTGCCTGGTATTGGGCCAGGGAATCGAGATCGGTCGCAACTTCGGGGTGCGCGGACACGATGGCCTGGGCCTGGCCCGAGATCCGGCGACTGAACGTCCCCTCAAGATAAGCAAGCGGGAGCGTGCCCGGCACGAGTTGCCCGAACGATGCCCGGATCATGGTTCCCATGCCGACCAGGCAGGCCAACCGCAAGGGACGCTTCCTTGCGGCGTAGGCCGATTCGAGGAAGACCATGAGGCGCTCGATCACCTCGCGCCGGGCAAAGATCAGGTTCCCGCCCGTGAAGGTGCCTTCCCTCACTTTCAGTGAGGTCCGCTTCTGGCCCGGAAATCGCTCGTAGCACGCCTGGACCGGCACGATCGCATAGGCGAGGTCGATCCCCGCCGGGATCCTACGGAGGAAGTCCTCGATGTGTTCTCGTTGGATGTACGGCAGGTCTGCGGTGACGAAGAGGATCTGCTCGCCACGACTGTCGTCCAGGCCGTTGCGCATGCTCCCGAGGAGCTTCTCGCCTGGCCGTGCCAAGGTCGTGCCCTCCGGTGCCCTCGGGCCCACCACGACCGTAGGTCCCAACCCGGCGCAAGCGGCAAGGGCGGTGTCCAAGAGCGTCCGGCCCTCGATCACGATCTCGCACCGGTACTCGGCACCGGTCGCCTCGCGCAGGGCCGGGTCGCACTTTGCCCCGGCTAGGAGAATGACGTCCACAAACTCTCCTGGGCTCCGATGCTCGGGACCACCCACGTTCGACCCAAGGGGGAGAGGGCCTCGGCGGCTCGGTTCGCGGCTCGCTCGTCGTCGAAGGTTCCAAAGCAAGCGGAGCCGGAGCCCGTAAGCGACGCTTGCGAAGCCCCTGCCTCCAAGAGGGCTTGGATGAGCTCCCGAGACTCCGCTGGGGCCACGTTGACGAACTCGTTGCTCATGGATCGCAAGTCGGAAGGGGCACCTCGAAGTCGAAGGCTCGACTCGTCCAACTGGGCGTAAGCGGCACCGCTGGCGACCCCCACGGACGGCTTGGCGAGCACGTACACGGTCTTTTCACCATCGCCCTCAGGTTCGACCCTCTGCCCATAGCCGTGGCAATGTGCGCGGCCTCCATAAAGGAAGAAGGGAACGTCCATCCCGATTCTGGCGGCGATTTCCAGCCGTTCGACGGGCCCGAGCCGATCGCCGGCCAGCAATCCGAGGATCCGCAGCGCGCCTGCAGCATCGCTGCTCCCGCCACCCAAGCCCGATCGCGTAGGGATCGCCTTCTCGACCCGCACCCGCATGGGGGGCACCTCGAAGCACTCCTCGGCAAGGCTCAAGGCCGTTCGGACGGTGTCCCCCGGCCCGGCATAAGGGGGATCGTACGTGACGGTCGTGATGTCATCGGGTTCGACCACGATCGTATCGTAGAGGCCCACGGTCTGCATGACGGTCTCGATCGGGTGGTAGCCGCTTTCGTCGGCCTGCCCCACAGAAAGGTAAAGATTGAGCTTGGCATAGCACCGGGTGACGGCTCGGTTCCAAGTCAGGGCCCGGTCTCCTGACGCTCGTCCTCCGCCGTGGGTTCTGGCGGTACCACGACGACCGTTCGAGGGAAGGGCGTCAGCTCCAGCTCGTCGAGGGTCTTGTCAATGGCGTTCAACTGCATCTTCGCCTCCGTCACCGCTTCCAGGAACTCTTGTGCTTCCAAGTGTGAACCAGGGCTCCCCAGGCGGTGTTGCAAGAGTTGGACTCGGAGGTTGTCGAGGAGCGTGACGAACACCACCGCTTGCGCTTCCGTGCGTTCCACACTGGCCCGAAGGTTGGCGTAACGGCGGGAATACTCCGCCAGATGCCGGTCGGCGAGTCGGTAGAGCTCTTGGGCCTGGGGATCGTCGCTGGGTGGGAGATGGGACGGCGGGCCAAGGTTGGGCCCTTCGCTCCTGCCGATCTCGTGGGCCAGGATGTCCGCCTTTCGGAGGCTTGTGTAGAGCTGGGCAGCAACCCTGGAGACGCCCAACGGCAGCTCGGTGAGATCGGCGATTCGCCGCTTGCTCGCTAGGTTCAACTCCTTGCGAAGTCGTTCGTGGCGGTCCACGACGTCCAACCATCCCCGATACATCCTCAGGTTTCGGAAACGCTTTGCCTTGCTCGCCTGCCATGCGGAGAGGGCGATGAGGGCGTAGGAGACCACCGTGATCGGCCAAGCGAACGAAACCCCGATCCCAAAGAGGAAGGATGGAATCGCGACCATAGCTAGGATTCTCACAGGTCGCATCCAGGCAGCCAGGAAGACCTGGACGTCTCGCTTGACGATCGAGTTCACCGCACGCCTCCTGCGTCGCTCGGCGGCATGACCGAGCCCAGTTCTTGCTCCATGGACCATGCGGCAGCGAGGAGCGACTCGTCCATGCCTCGCTGGGCCGTGAGCCCGAGCCCGACCGGTAGGCCCTCGGCAAGGCCACAGGGCAAGCTTAAGCTCGGGTAGCCGCCGAGATTCGCCGGGATCGTGCAAAGGTCGAGCTGTTTGAGCGTTAGGTGATCCATCTCCGCGGACCCGATCGGGAACGCCACGACGGGGCTGGTCGGGGAGACGATCAGGTCGTATTGCGCCAGGACTTCGTCCATCTCCAGAGTCATCCTTTGTCGCACCCTTTGCGCCTTGGCAAAGTAGGCGTCGTGGTACCCGGCAGAGAGGGCATACGTACCTGCAATGATCCGTAGCTTCACTTCGTGGCCGAGCAGTGCTCCTCGCGTTTTGGCGACGGTCGCAACATGGTCGGTGCCCTCAACTTGCCGCCCGAAGCGAATCCCGTCATACCGGGCAAGGTTGCTGCTTGCTTCCGACGGGGCGATGATGTAGTAGGTGCTGACGCCGTGCCGGATCATGGGGAGGTCCACCTCCTCGCAGGTGCATCCGGCCTCGATCAACCGCGAGATCGCCACTTCGAAGGTCGCTCTTATGCTGGGCTGAACCTCGGGACCGGCCAATTGTTGTGGCCAGGCGAGGCGCAGCCCGCTCAGCGGCCTGTCTCGGAGCCCGCCGAGCGAGATCGGTGCCTCCGTCCGCATCCGAGCCTCACGGGGGTCGTCGCCCGAGATCGTGTGAGCGAGGAGGGCGGCGTCCTCGACGCTTCGCGCGAACGGCCCGATCTGGTCCAGGCTTGAAGCGAACGCAACCAGGCCGCGGCGGCTCACTCGGCCATACGTGGGCTTGAATCCAACGATCCCGCACAGAGCGGCCGGAAACCGGATCGAGCCCCCGGTGTCCGAGCCCAATGAGAGCGGCACGATCCCAGCCGCCACCGCCGCTGCCGAGCCGCCCGAGCTGCCCCCTGCGGTCAGTGCGGGGTTCCAAGGGTTGCGCACGGGTCCGAAAGCGGAATTCTCGTTGGAAGATCCCATGCCGAACTCGTCGAGGTTCGTCTTGCCCACGATCACCATGCCCGCTTCGCGGCATTTCTCGATCACCGTGGCGTCGTAGGGCGAGACAAAGTTCTCGAGGAGCCTCGAACCCGCCGTCGTGACGCCCTCCGCGACACAGATGTTGTCCTTCACGGCCAAAGGCACCCCGGTCAGCGGGCCAGCGGTGCCAGCGTCCAGCATTCTCTGTGCCTCTTCAGCGGCTCGAAGAGCTTCTCCCCGATCCGAGCTGAGGAACGCGCCCAGCCCACCTGGATCCTCTTCGATTCGGTTCAAGGTCTCCCTGGTCAGCTCGACACAGCCGAGCTCTCGGGAACGCAGCCTGCCTGCGAGCTCGCTCGCGGTGGCCCAGCCCGGCATTCAGTCCTCGAGCACGGTCGGAACGATGAAGAGCCCGGCTCGGGTGCGAGGGGCGTTCCGAAGGGCGAAGGCCTGTCCGAGGCTGGACGCGACCAGGTCCGGTGCCCAAACGTTGAAGGGGAGCTCAGCCCCGAGCGCGTCAAGGACCTCGGTGTCGCTCAGGTTCTGGAAGTCGCGGAAGTGGCCCAGAAGCGCGTCCAATTCACCTTGGAATTGAACCAGCTCGTCCTCGGCTAGCTCCAACCTCGCGAGCTTGGCGGCTTCGAGCACTTCCTCGATCGAAATGGACATCCAGGCCATTATAGTGCAGAGTTGCAACGTGATCCGGACTGATCAGCGAATCCGGTATTCCAGCGTGGCCTTGACGATCACGTCCTTGGCCCTCGTTTTTGCATCCGCCGCCTTTCTTCGCCGGTTCATCGGCCCGCGCGAGGAAGGCAGGTTGGGCTCTCACCCGGCAGGGTACATCCGGAGGGCGGCGCGTGACCGCGTGGACTGGCGGACCCTCGCCGACGACCCGTTTCACGAGGCACAGCGCCTCGATCGGACCCTCCTGATTGTGGCGGGTGCCGAGCGCTCCGAAACCGCGCGACTGTTCGACCGCCGGATCCTGACCTTGGCCGAAGTGGTGGAGAGGATGAATCGCGAGTTCGTCCCGGTGCGAATTGACCTCGATCAAGATCCACAGTGGATTCAGGCTTACTTTCCCCTCACCTCGGCACGGGAGAACGCCGACGAAGGCTGGTATGCGGTCTGTGTGGATCCATCCGGCGACGTCCTCGCCTGGCTCTCGCGCAGCAGCCCCGCTGAGCGCGTGATCGAGACCGACATCTTGGAGTTCCTTAGGGAGGCGCGGAGCAACCGCGCGCTCTCCCCTCGCGAGGAACCTTCGATCGAACTGGAGAGAAATGCGGAGGCTACGGCTGTGCAGCCAAGGAAGCCCTCTCCCGCTGCAGTCGAAGCCATGAGCGGACGGGACTATGCGGCCCTCTTGGCGGAACGCCTCGACCCCGTACTCGGAGGCTTCCGCACGCCTAGTTCGAGGCGGGTCTGGCCCTGGGAGTGGAGGTACCTTGCCCAGTCGCGGGACTACCGGGCCCTCGTCGCGGGCTTGGAACCCTTGACCCGAAGCCCCATGATGGATTGGTCGGGCCCTGGGGCGTACCGCCTCACCAGGGATCCCGCAGGCAGGTCGCCGAGCTTCGCACGCGACTCGGTTTGCGATGCCGACTGCGCCGCGCTCTTCGCCCACTGGGCGGTGAACGGTGGGGGCGATTGGGCACGACAATTGGCGCGAGAGTTCGTGCGGGGGATCGGGGAGACTTACGTCGCCGGCGTGCGCTTTCGTGGCTCGACCTGGCGATCTCCCTACGAGGTCAGCACAGGAACCAACCTTTTGGTTACGAACCGTTCCCTCAGGGAGTCCTTTACCCCCATTGAGCGCGACTGGCTTCGGACGAACATGGGCATCCCGCACCCCGACAACCCCGCCAACGTGCCGGTAGCCGTTTCCAGTTCGAGCTTGCTCGAGAACCGAGATCGGTTTCTCGCGATGGCGGGCCGGGTGAACCGGGCTTCGGCCCTCGTGGCGAGCGTGGGCGACCAGGGGTACTTGGATGCGATCGCGACGGTCGGTGCGAGGGTGCTGGAGGTGGGTCGTCTGCTCGACGAGGACGAGGCTCGGCGGCTGGGCCTGGAGCTCTTCGCGACGGCCGGGGAGTTTCGCGCGGGTCCCTATGACGTCACTCGGTCGCTTTCGATCGGCGGGGCCACGCGCCGGACCGCCTTCGAGTACGGAGCCTATGCGGACATCGCGATCGAGGCGTACCTCACCACGGGGGAACCGGGAGCCCTCGACGAGGCGTCACGGGTGTTCGACCGCCTACTGGAGCTGTTCTACGACCCAAAGTCGGGTTCCCTTCGCTCGGTTGCGACAGGCAAGTTCGACCCGACCTTCGAACCGAGCGCGGCCAGCGTGCTCGATGGTGATCGTCCGAGCCTGGTGGGAACCGTGCTTCGGTGCGCGTGGCGCCTCTCTTGCGCTTGGCGGGGCACTCCACGGGGCACGAAGTACCTGGAAATCGCGCGGTCCGTCTCGAAGTCGTACGCACCGGTGGCCGCTCGGTTCGCCTTCAGGTTGGGCAGCTTCGAGACGGCTCGGCAGGCGCTGGCCAGGGACGAGTTCGTGTGGGTCTCGGGCCCGCGCGCCCTTGCGACTGCCCGCCAAGTCTCACCTTCTCTCGAAGGGGCGCTCGTCGTGCCCTCGGGCCGACCCGGTGCTGCACCGGCGCCAGGTCCGGGGGTGTGGCGGATCGTCGGCGGGTCGAGCGCCGAGCGCATCCAAGGCTTGCCGTGACGCCCTAGGTGTGGCGCAGGCCGGCGGACCATAATCATGCCTCGACTCGGAGAGGTCGCATAGTGGTCTAGTGCGCCGCACTCGAAATGCGGTGAGGTGCAAGCCTCCGTGGGTTCGAATCCCACCCTCTCCGCCACTCTGCGCCCGGAAGGGAGTTCGAGTCTGGTACTGGCCTAGTCCGCGTCTCCCCCGAGGTGCGTCGGTCGGATGGGTGGCACGCCGATTTCCTTCCTGCGTGTAGGTCGGATGCTTCGGGACAGGTTGGGACCTGGATGGGGGTGCTACTTAGGATTCGGGGGATCGGGGCCTTTGCTCCTTGCCTATCGCGCGGGTCAGCCTTGCCCAGGCGACTCGTGCATAGCGCTGCACGTCGGCGACTTGAGTCCGGGCCAGTGCGACCTGGGCACGGGCGTCAATCACCTCTACAAGGACCGCCTTACCGGCGTCGTAGCGCTCCTGCATCACGCGAAACGCCTCCAGGGAAGCCAAGAGGCCATCGGCAGTCGCTTTGCGCTGGGCTTCCACGGACGCCCAAGGAGCATACGCCGACGCGACCGCAGCCTGGACACGCAGCCGCGCCATCCTCAGCTCTTGCTCGCTCTTCGCGACCCTTGCCTCCGCTTCCTTCTTGGCGGACGCTCGCTCGCCTCCGTCCGAGAGGGGGAAGCTGAGAACGAGGCCCGCCTTCGTGGCCGTGGAGCCTGGCATCTGCCGACTTCCCATCCAATCGCCCATTGCCATGAAGGAAAGCTCTGGCAAACGAGACTGGGAGGCGTCGCGGCTCGCTAGTCTTGCCGACTCTAGGTTCACCGTTGCAACCCGAATCTCGGGATGGGACTGCAATGCCAACGCTATGGCATCGCCGAGAGAAGGGGGCGCGGCCATTTCTTCGTCCCAGCCATCGAACTCCCTTGGGTCGTCTTGTGCGATGCCCGCACTCTCGCGCAATTTCGCCAAAGCTTCGTCCGCGTCCGCATTGGCCATCGCAATCTCCCGATCCATCCCAGAGACGTCTGCACGTGCCCGAAAGACGAACGCCTGGGGTACTGAGCCTGCTTCGAACTTTGCCTCGGTAACTCGTAAGGTCTCCCTTGCCGCATGGAGTGCTTCTGCCTTCGCTTCGAGAACATCACGGCGATATAAAAGGTTGGCAAAGGCTTCCCGAACCCCAAGGCGAACCTCGACGACCGCCAGATCCAACTGAGACTCGTAGAGGTGCACCTCGGCCATCGAGCTTCGGCGTGCGATATCGTTTCGTCCAAACGTCCAAATCCTCCACATCAGGGTTGCGTTTCCTACCGCTTGGGTACCCGGTTGCGTCATAGCGTAGTTGAGAGGCATGGCCGACGATGGAAAGATCATCGAGCCATCTCCGCTTGATGCAATGCCGTTGAGCGACACTGCGGGTTGATAAGGGGCTTGCCTCATCTCAGAGCGGGCACGTGCCGCGTCAACTTCTGCCGTCGCAATCTGTAGGACGGGGCTGTCCGCCTCGGCAAGCTTCAGTGCCTCGCTGAGCGAAACCTTATCGGTTTGTCCGGAAGCGAGGACAGAGGCTGCGAGGATCAAGGAACAGTAGAGATACTTCATGGTGTGGGCTCTTCAGGAAGGTCAATCGGAGGGAGCGAAGCGGGATCCACTTTCATAAACCTTACTTGTGCCCACCGAACTAGGTCGTCAACGAGGGTGTGCATGATGGGGATATCGAGCAAGGAGAGCACGGTACCTACGAGCAGTCCTCCGATCACAACGGTCCCCAGCGGTTGGTAGGCGTCAAGACCCGACTTGGGAATGAAGGCGACCTGGGCCATGGTGACGATCGTGATCAGAGAGGTCATCAGGATCGGACGCAGCCTTTGCGGGCAAGCACGTGCAACTGCCTCGTTGCGCGGAAGCCCGTCCTTACGATAATGGAGAATCAAGTCAATGAGTAGGATCGCGGTGACGATGTCCATTCCGCTGAGCACGATAACGCCTAGAATGGACACCGTCGAAAACGCTTGGTGCATGAGCCAGAGGAGCAAGAAGACCCCGCTGAGTTCCAAGGGGAGACTGAAGATCATTTGTAACGGCTGCAGGAACCCATGGAATTGCGCGACCAAAATGAAATACATGAGGAGCAGAGCAAGCATCAGGCCGAGCGTCATCTTCCTGAAACTCTCCATCATTTGCGTCATATCGCCCCGCGCTTCGATGCCGTACCCGGCCGGAAAGTTCATCTGCGCCATGGCCCGCATCTGGAGGTCCATCGTGGCATCCATGCTCGGCCTCCCGTCCTTGCGGTAGTAGCCTCCAAAGCTGATGACCCGGCGAAGCTGATCGTGCTCGATCGCGGAGGGGTCGGATCTGCGCTCCAATCTGACGAGTTCGGTGAGGGGTACCTGGTCGCCAGTGGGCGAGGCGACAAACATCCCGTCGAGGTCAGAAAGGCTTTGCCTTTGCTCTTCCGCAAAGCGAATCTGAACCGTGGTGGGCCGCTTGTTCTCGATTCGATAGAACTCCATCGCATAGCCCCCCCTTAGTGCGTAGTAGGCTTGGTCCGCGATCGTTGTTGGCGAGAGTCCATGGGCAGCAGCTTTGTCACGGTCCACCACCAGGTTGTAGACTGGTTTGGACATCTCCCAACTGAGGAAGGGTTGTGCAATGTCAGGCTTCTTGCTCTTTGGGTTGAGAGCATCTCTTTCTGCGATGAGCATGAGCTCCTTTCCCATTCGGTCGAGCGTGCTCAGGTCTGTGCCATAGACGATTAGAGCGATCGGGGCGAGAGAGGTCGCCATGAGGTCGCTCCCCATCTCCTTGATCTGGATCCGTCGGATGCCGGGTATCTCAGCCAGGGCGCGGCGCTGGACCTTGTCCACGATCGTCCAGATATCGGGACGGCCGCTATCTTTGTCCTCGAAGGTCAACATCGCCGTCGTCGAGCTCGTGGAGTTCATTTGATAGCCGGTAAAGTAGGCCCCGCCCGTCGTCATTCCTGGACCGCCTTCCACTCCAAGTTCGATGCTTGCACGATCCAGCCAACCCTGTTCGCCGCCCTCCTGGATGAGGATCGCCTCCAATTGGCGGGTCGCCCGTTGTGTCTGGGCAAAGCTCGCACCCGGCTTCATCTCCATTTGCAGGCTCGCTTGTCCGACATCGGCCAAGGGCATCATTTCGGAGCCAATAAAGTAGTAAAGGGTAAAGCCAAGCACTACGGTTATTCCAATGCGCACAAAGTTCGCAAAGCGGTGCTTGAGCAGCCAGCGAATGAGCCTTTCATATCCGGATTCCCATCTCGTTAGGAGACGCTCGAAGGGGCTCAGGAACCACTTCGAGAACCAGGTGTGCCTGCGGTTCTCCGGCAGTTGCATAAAGCGGGAGCACAATACGGAGGTCAAGGTCAAGGATACGAAGTAGCTTGCGATGACTCCGAAGAGGATCGGCCAACAAAGGCCGATGAACATGAGTTGGGTGATTCCACCACTCATCATCAAGGGGATCAAGGCGACGATCAGGACGACCGTGGCGGCGAGCACGGAGCGCCGAACCTCGGTGATGCCGTCAATGGTGGCGGTTCGTCGGTCCTTCCCCATGCGCAGGTGCCGCTCTACCGCGTGAATGTCAATGATGGCGTCGTCAACGAGCCGCCCAATGGCGATCAAGAGCCCGATCAGGGTGCTTGAGTTCAGGCTCATCCCCAGGGGAACCATTGCCAACAAGGCGATCGCCATGGAGGTTGGAATTGCGGTAAGCGCGATGAGCGTGCCGCGGACCTCGCCGAGGAAGAAGAGGACGGCAAGGCCAGTGAGAACGATGGCGACCAGGAGTTCTTCCTGGATATTGTCGAAGAGCTTGTCAACGAATCGCGCATTGTTATAAGCGACCCTGAACTGAATGCCTGGGTACTCCTTCTCGAAGTTTCGAACCGTCTTCTCGACCGCTTCAATCGTTACGGGAGAGCTTGCGTCCGGGTTTTGTAGGACGTTGACGAGGATCGCATCGGACGCATGATCCCGGTGCAGGAACCGATAGGCGCTCCGCGGCTCGATCGTCCCGTCCACGACCGTTGCCACATCGCCGATCCGAACGATCTGGGAACCGATCGCCTTGATCGGATACTGGCTCACCGTGCCTGCGTCGCGGGAAAGGGAGTCAATGCGTAAGACGGGCTCGTCGGTCTCCGAGGTGAGGTTGCCGGCTGGCTTCGCCACGTTTTGTTCGTCCACGGCCATCCGGATATCGAGTAAGGACAGGCCGTACGACTTTAGCTTGTTGCGGTCCACCTTGATCTGTAACTGCCGGCGAAAACCCCCGAAGGTGGACACCGTGTACACGTTGGGATGGGCCGCTTTCAGGCGGTTCAGAATCTCGTTGTCTGCAAGGTCCCTCAGTCTCGGCATGGTCCAGCCTTGCTTAGGGTCGCCCGTCAAGGCGAGGGACAAGACCGGGAGGTTCAAAGGGTCCACCCGGACGATCCAACTTGGTTTGAGGTTCGCTCCGGTGGCTGGGAGGTCGGCCTGTACAAGGTTCAGCAGGCTCTGGACCTCCGTCTGTGCCCGCTGCATGTCGGCGCCGTAGGGGAACTCGAGGACCACCATGCTGAACCCCTCTTGGCTGACCGAGCGGATGTAGCGGACGTGCGGTACGTTCACCATTCGCTGCTCGATGGGGCCGCTGAAGTACGTCTCCATCTCTCTCGCGCTCAAGCCGGGCATCTCGGTGGCAATGCCAAGGAGCGGGCTCTCGACATAGGGCATCATCCGCCGCGGCATCACATGTCCGATCGCGATGTAGCCAAGAACGAGGATGGCGAAGAAGAACGCCAAGACTCCGTGGGGATGGTCTACGGACCAGCGGACAAAGTTGAACCCGCCGCTCTCTCCACCCGCGCTCACTTCTTCTCCGCCTTGCGCTCGAGATCCATGTGACAGATCGGGCACTCGCCAGGTCCGGATCGCAGAATCTCAGGGTGCATCGGGCAAGTCCAGACTTCGGCGGAATCGCCCGATTCGGCCCGCCTCTTTGTCCCCGAGTCTTGAGCGTGATCTGAAGGCCCCGCTCTCGAATCGTCCATGTCGGGCATGTCGCCTTCGGGGTTGGGGAGATCACGAGCACCGTTCGCCCCCCACTCCACACTCTTCACGGGGGTGTTCGGCTGTAGCCCCTCGAAACCTGCCCAGATGACCTGCTGTCCCTCACGCAGCCCCTGGACGACCTCGGTGTGCT
Organism: Fimbriimonadaceae bacterium; assembly: GCA_020847855.1. Taxonomy (GTDB): domain Bacteria; phylum Armatimonadota; class Fimbriimonadia; order Fimbriimonadales; family Fimbriimonadaceae; genus JADLBH01. The sequence continues at coordinate 45,183 of JADLBH010000037.1, read as the reverse complement.
TGCCATCGCTCTTGCCCAGCTTCACGGTTTGCATGACCGCGACGACGTTGCCCATCCGGCTCCTCGGAACAAGATCCATCTTGCATATCGGGCACGTTCCCGGACCGGGCTTGCTGATCTCAGGGTGCATGGTGCAGGTCCAATCGGTCGGCTGGCCCGACCCTGTGGTCTCTTGGAGGACCCAGACGAAGGCCCCGCCCTCGAGATCGGCCTGCACGGCGCTTGTGCGAACGACCAAGGTCGTGGACGCTGACGGTGCAACGAGCGCGACGGTGGCGAAGCTTCCCGCCTTATAGAGCCCGGAACCGTTTTCGAGGATGGCCTCGATGCGAAAGGTGCGGGTCGCTTCGTTCACAGTGGGGAAGATCGCGCTCACGGTCGCGTGAGACAAACGGTTGCCCACCTTGACATCAACTTGTTGGCCAAGGCTAACGCTGGTCGCCTTGCTTTGGGGCAGATCGGCTTGAACGCGCATGCGGTCCATTACCTTAAGGCGCAAGACGACCTGCCCCGCCATGACGCTTGTGCCGGGGGCAACCAGACGCTCGGACACCACCCCCGTGGAGAGCGCTCGAAGGTTGCGAAAGCCAGCCATGGCTCCGAATCCGGAAGCACCGGATGCGCCCGCCTGATACTCTTGCTTTCTAGCCTCGGCCTCGGCTTTCGCCTTCAATTGGCCCGCCTTGGCCACTTCGGCGTCTGCCTGGGCGGCCTTGTACATGGCCTGGGCGGTGAGCACTTCGCTCCGTGCGGCACTGCGCTTCCTTTCCGCAACGTCGGCTCGGCGCCGTGCGCTCTCGCCCTTCGCCTGTGCAGCTGCGACCTTGGCAACGGCCATGTCTCGCTCCTTCTGCGCCACTTGCAGCTCATCGAGCGAGATGGCGCCGGAGACCTGTAGCTTTCGTTGCCGGAGCAGGTTTGCCTCTTGGTACTTGGCGGCCGCCCTCGCTTCATCCAGTTCGGAGTCCGCCATCTTGGCCTCGGCCAACATTTGGTCGCGCTCTGCCGCCATGGCTGCGGACTCGTTGTTCGCCCTTGCGATCGAGCTCTGGGCGGCGGACTGCTCGGAGAGGGCGCGCCGGTACATCGCCGATGCGGCTTGCTGCTCGCGCTCTGCGGCGGTCGCCATCGCCAGTTTGGATCGGGCCATCTTCGCGGCCTCACCTGCCTGAGCGACGTACTCGGGAGCATCGAGGACTGCCAGGAGCTGGCCGGGCTTCACCCGGTCCCCTGGATAGACGGTCAGGCGCACCAGGCGGCCGGGGATGCGGGCAACCACCTCCTCATCCGCGTAGGACTGGAGCGTTGCGGGATACCAGGTCTTGCCCGCAAGACTTCGCCGGACTGCCGGTTCCGCCGCGACCGGCTGCACGCCAGGTGGCGGCTTGGAGGTCGTCATGTCCATGCCCTGCGCTTCCGTGATCGTCATGGAGCCGGGCGCCCTTTGGGTGGCTACGATCCATCGAACTGCGGCGATCGCAACGACCAACAAGGCCAGCGATGAGACCGTCTGAATCGTGAAGAACCTCTTCCAGGGCGGCCTGTCGTTCTTTATCCTCATCGGGCTGGCTCCGGTTTCGACCGGTGTGGAGGGAGAGTACCGCAGGGCGCGAACCTCGGGGCGTAGTTCCTTGACAGAGCGACGGCGGGGGTTCGACCATCACGGACATGGCGGCACAGGGGGAGACGCTCGCCTTCCCTCGATTCAACCAAGAGGGTATGGATAGAATCGAGCCGGTAGGGTTGCGCGAGCACGACCTTGCCCGCACCGGTCACCACGTAGCGCCCCGCACCCAACTGAATTTCGAGGTCGGGTCGGTCGAGCTTGGGGGCATCGTTGCACTGGCTCGCTACCATCCCCACGAACATACCTGCCCATGGGAGCCGATGGAAATGTCGAGTGTCATGTTGGGGAAGGAACCCGGAGGGGGCCCGCTCGACCCCAATCCTGGGAGCCCTTTTCCCCGCAACCGCAATGCAGTCGCTCCCCGACGAATCCCACGTCAGCCCTGAACGATGTGGGAACGTCGAACGTCGTTGCGACCACCAAGGCCGATGCTCAAGTCTGGAAACGGGAGGGAACGGGATCGGGACAGCCGAGTGCCAGATCCCAGGGCTTCGCCCTAACCGCTGTCCGCAAGAGGTGGCCCTTCTTCCGAGGCCCAAAGCAACGACAAAGGGCAAGGATTCCACTAGAGTCCAGGTGTTCCGGTTCCGTCGCGCTCAAACCTCGAGTAGAGAGCAGGCAGCACGATTAGCGTCAGGAGGGTCGCCGAGACGATCCCGCCGATGACCACAGTCGCGAGCGGCCGCTGCACTTCGGCCCCTATCCCAGAGTTCAGGGCCATTGGGACAAAGCCGAGGGCGGCCACGAGCGCAGTCATGAGGACAGGGCGCAGCCTCTCCTGCGCCCCTTGGTGAACGGCTTGGGCCACGGATGCGCCCTCGCTCCGGAGCCTGTTGAAAGCCGACACCATGACGACACCGTTCATCACCGCGACCCCGGACAAGGCGATGAAACCAACTGCGGCGGTGATGCTAAAGGGTAGTCCCCGAAGTGCAAGGGCAAGGATGCCTCCCGTGATCGCCAGAGGGACGCCCGAGAAGATCAGGAGGGCCTGCTTGAACGAGCCGAACGTCAAGAACAAGAGGATGAAGATCAAGGCAAGGGCCGCGGGAACGACGAGCGTGAGCCGCTGGGCCGCTTGTTGCAAGTTTTCGAATTGCCCTCCCCAAGTTAGGTAGTAACCTTCCTTCAACTGGACGTTTTCGCGGATCGCCCTCTGCGCCGTAGCCACGAACGAGCCCAAGTCCGTGCCGCGGACGTTCAACTGCACAACGACCCTCCTTTTCCCCGACTCGCGCGAAATCTGGGCTGGGGCAGGAGCGTTCTCGATCCGAGCGACGGAATCCAAGGGCACACCGGCACCGTCCGGGGTCTCGACGAGGATCCCCTTGATTTGTTCGATGTCGTTTCGGAGATCGTCAGGCATCTTCACCGTTAGCGCAAACCTTCGATCACCTTCGATGATCTGTCCGACCGGCTCGCCACCCAGTGCCGTTGCCACGAGCTCCTGAATGTCGTCCACGCTGATTCCGAGGCGTGAGATGGTGTCCCGGTCAATCTCGATCTGCAGGACGGGCACATCGTCCACCTGCTCCACCTCGACGTCTTGGGCGCCGGGGATGTTGCGAACCACGGAGGCGATCTCCTCGGCCTTGGACTTGAGTTCCTTCATGTTCTCGCCGAAGACCTTAATCCCAACGTCCGCCTTGACGCCGGAAACAAGTTCGGCAAACCGCATCTGAATGGGCTGGGAAAAGTTGTAGCCTTGGCCAGGAACCTTGGCGACTTTGGCCTCGAGGTCCTCAACGATTCGTTCTTTCGTCATCCCTCGCCGCCACTCGGAGCGGGGCTTGAGCATGATGAAGCTGTCGGTGAGGCTGAGGGGCATCGGGTCCGTTGCGACCTCCGGGGTCCCGCTTCGGGAGAAGACGGTCGAGACCTCCGGCACTTCGAGAACCTTCTTCTCGAACGCCGTAACAAGGCGCAGGGTCTGTTCGGTGTCCACAGTTCGAACGCGGACCGGTTGGATCACGAGCGAGCCCTCGTCTAGCTGGGGGATGAACTCGGAACCTAAACGAGTAAAGGCGACGAGCGAGAGGGCGAGGAGCGCGAGAGCGCCGGCCAATACGAAGCCCTTGGCTCTGAGCGAGAATCCAAGTACAGGAGCATAAAGTCGGCTGAAGAACCCCATGACCGGATTTCGTCCCTCCTTGGTGTCGCCCGAGAGGGTGAGGCTCGCCAAAACGGGGACAAGGGTCATGGTCAGCAAAAGGGCCCCGATCAGTGCGAATACGACGGTGAACGCCATCGGCTTGAACATCTTTCCTTCGGTACCTTCCAAGGCAAGGATGGGCAGGTAGACGACCGTGATAATCGTTACGGCGAACGCGGTGGGCTTTGCGACTTCGAGCGCGGACTGCCAGACCGAATGCCGAACCTCATGCCGGGTCAGGGTCGAGCCTTTGTGCTCCCGCGCTTGCGAAAGTCGCCGGACCGCGTTCTCCATCATCACGACCGCACCATCTACGATGAGACCAAAATCAATCGCGCCCAAGCTCATCAGGTTGCCGGATATGCCGAATCGGTTCATCCCGATCACGGCGCACAGCATAGCCAGTGGGATGGCGAGAGCGACCACGAAGGCACCGCGAACGTTGCCGAGCAACAGGACCAGGACAACGATCACCAGGGCGGCGCCTTCTAGAAGGCTCTTGGAGACCGTGTGGAGCACATCGTCCACCAGGTGTGAACGGTCATAGGTGGTAGTGAGGGAAACGTCTGCCGGCAACTGGGCTTTGATCTCTTGAACCCGGTGATGCACGGCTTGAGCGACCTCGCGGCCGTTCGCCCCTTTGAGCATCATCACGATTCCGAGCAGCGCTTCGCGTCCGTCCTTCGTGCTTATGCCCGTAAGCGTGGGGATACCGAGCCGGACATCCGCCACGTCTCGAACCAGCACGGGCACGCCTTCCTCGGTCTTGATCACGATCCGCTCTAAGTCGCTGACGGTGGTAGCCAGGCCCACGGAGCGAACGAGGACCCTTTCCCCGTTCTGTTCAAGCACTCCCCCGCCAGCATTCTGGTTGTTTCTTTGTAGCGCCGTGACGACCTCGTTCACGGCGATGCCTCTCGCCAAGAGCTCGCGTGGGCGGAGTACGACCTGGTATTGCTTTATACTTCCGTCCGCGGGGTTGACCTCTGCGACGCCCGGTACGGTCTTGAGCTGCGGGGCAATGACCCAGTCTTGGAGACTTCGCAAGTCCATAGGGGACCGAGAGTCAGACTCGATCGTGTACATATAGATGTCCCCTAAGCCGGTGCTGACCGGGCCCAGTTGTGGCGCCTCGATCCCATCGGGGAGCTGGTCCAAGACGTTGTTGAGGCGCTCGCTTGCTAGTTGTCTTGCAAAGTAGGTGTCTACATCGTCCCGAAAGGTCACGGTCACTTGGGAGAGACCGAACTGGCTGAGGCTGCGGACCTGAATCGCACCGGGGATCCCTCCCATGGCGGTCTCGATTGGGAAGGTGACGAGCTTCTCCACCTCCTCGGGCCCCATCCCGCCCGTCTCCGTGTTGATCGTCACTTGGTTCGTTGTGATATCCGGTACCGCATCGAGGTTCAATTGTCGCCAAGAGACGAAGCCGTAACCAATAAGGATCACCGTGCCCAAGATAACCAGCAGCCTTTGGCTAAGGCTGAAGTGCAGTACTCGGTCCAGCACTAGTGCTCGTGCCCCTTGAGTTCGTCCTTCTTCAACTCGCTATCGAGTACGAAGCCGCCCTTGACCACGACAAGGTCGCCCACCTCAAGGCCAGACTTGATCCCGATGTAGGCACCCGAGCGGCTACCGAGCTGCACCATCACCTTCCTATAGCCGTGATCGTCCTTCACGAAGACATACGTGTTTTCCCTGTCGCTCAGGATCGCTGACTTGGGGACCGCGAGAGCAGTCTCCCCTTGTCCATATTCGAGATGGACGGTGGTGAACATCTCGGGCTTCAACACGCCGGAGACGCCGGACACTATACACTGGACCGGAACGGTCCTGGTCTTGGGATCTACGCGTTCTCCCACGATCTGAACGACCCCGTTGAACGCTTGGCCCTGGATCGCCGAGGCCGTGACCCGAACGGACGCGCCCTTGCGCACCTTGGCGGCGTCCCTTTCTGGAACGTTGGCGGTCACCCAGACCGACGACAGGTTTTCGATCTCCATCAGCACTTGGGTGCGGTCCACCGCTTGCCCTTTCGTCACATCCACGTGGGTCACGGTGCCGGAGATAGGTGCCTTCAAGTCCATCCGGCCGACCGCGGCTCGCGAACCCTCACTGGCCGAGCGGTACACGGATCGGGCATTGGCGACCGCGCGATGAGCGTTGGCCAGGGACGCTTCGGAGGAGGTGACGCGGATTCGGGCCCGATCTGCCTCCAGTTGGGAAGCTTTGACCTCGGCTTCGGCGGTCTGAATCTCCTTGGCGTTCAACAGGCCACGGGACGCGATGGTCTTCTCACGTTCCAGCGCCGTCCTCGCAGCCGCCACCCGCGCGACCGCGCGGTCGTATCGAATCTGGTCTTGCAGGGCTTCCAGTCGTGCGGCTTCCAGTTCGACCTTGGAGGCGATCCCATCCCGATACAGATTCTCGATGCGCCGCGCCGCCTCGGCGTGGCTCGCCCGTTCCGATTGGGCGCTCAGTAGTTCGCTCTGTGCATCGTTCATCTCGCTCTGAGCGGCCTGGAGCGGAGCCTGACTGAACGCGCCCGCGCTCGCGAGCTGGCGTTGACGGGACAAGCTCGATCTGGCCGCCGAGACCTTGGCGATTGCGAGGGCAAGCTCGGACCTCGCCTCCCGTAACGCGGCACTGGCCGAGTCGCGGCTCTGCTCGGCCGCCGCGATGCTCGACCAGGACTGTGCGAGTTCGGCCGATTCGAGGACCGCGAGCCCCTGGCCCTGCTGGACCCTGTCACCGAGGCCGACCTTGACCGCTACTACGCGGCCGCCGACGGGTGGCGTCACCACGGCCCGTCCCTTCGCGGTCGAATTCACCGTACCCGGCACGTCCAAGCTCAAGCGAAGGGTTCGGAGCGAGGCGCTCTCCACTTCGATCCCGGCGACCTTCGCTTGCTCCGCGTCGAGCTTGACCTCGCCTTCGACATGACCCGATTCCTCTTGGCCTTGCGCCGACTCCCCTTCGTGCCCGTCGCCCTCCGTGTGCTTTTCTTGGTCTTGACACCCCGTGGCGAGCACCGCAATTGCCAACAGGGGCCAGAGCAGTCGCCTCACTCGGGCACCTCGATCAAGCGTCCTGCGGCTTCGTACTTGGCTGCGACTGCGAGGTTGACGGCCAGTTGGGCCTCCTCCCGCTCCTGCTCGATCTCCCGCAGGGCGCGGGTAGCTTCGAGTACGTCCAACAACGTTCCGTATCCTTGGGTGAATCCTTGCTGGGACTTCGCCACGAGCACGCTCGCGGAGTCTCGAATCGCCTGGAGTGCGACGAGACGCTTGCCCGCGTCCTCGATTTCGATGTCGAGGGCCGCGAGGTTCGCCTCGGCTTGTGACGTCGCGTCCCTCAGGGCCGCTTGGAGCGCACCTCGCCTCTTGCTTGCGGCGGCTTGTTCGTTGCGCGAGCGTCCAAAGTCAAGGCCGCGCCAGGTGAGTTGCAGGCGCAGGCCGTAAGCAGACTCGGGCTCACGCCAGGGGGTTCGAAGTCCCACGAGCTCCAGTTCGGGCATGCCCTCCCGCTGAGCATGGTCACGCTCCGCTTCCGCCTGGCTGACCTGGGCCGCCAAGACCATGATGTTTGGGTGGAGTGCCAGATCCACCTTCGGGGCGGCCAGGCTCGCACCGAGATCGGGAGCCTGCGAGGCCAGGTCTGCCCCAGTCGCTGCCTCCACCCTCTTCCACGCTGCTAGCGCGCTCGCTCCGCGGGTTGCCACGGCCTGACGGGCCCTAGCGAGCTCTATGGACGATCGAGTCACTTGCAGTTCGGCAACCGTGCCCTCCTCGAGTCGGCGCACCGTGGCCTGGTGCAAGGCATCTACCACTTGGAGGTGCCCGTCTGCCACGTGTTTGAGCCTGGCGGCGGCGACCGCCTCAAAGTAGGCGATCAAGACTTCTGTCTGAATCGTGAGCAAGGTTTGGCGGCGTTGCGCTTCTGCAATGCGCGTCTGAGCCCGGCCAAGGTTCTTGGATGCGGAGACCTTGCCAAAGAGATCCACGGGAAGGCTGACGAAAAGGTCCTGGTCCGTGGCTCCGAGCCCCTCGCGGTCGGATTGGCCAACGCCCAGGGTCAGGGCCGGATAGGACCCTAAGCCTCGAGCGGTAAGGGCTGCGCTCTCGGCGTCAAGTTGGGCCGAGACCAGTGCCTGACGCGAGGTTCGGGCGGTCGCGAGAGCCTGGTCCAGCGTGAAGGTCTGGGCCTGCGACCAGGCTGGAAGGACGAGTAGGGCAAGGAGTAATCGGGTTTTCAAAGGAACTTCTGCTCTGCAAGGGTCAGGGCCACGCCCATGGCGCGGCTCGGGACTACGCGATGCAGAAGGAAGGTGGGCCCCGGGGTGTTTTTTCGTCTGGGGGGCCCGTCGGCGGACAGCCTGCAAGCGGGGGCGCCGCTACGATGCCAGGTTCAGAAACCCAAAGCGTGGGCCATTCGGGTTGCGGGGGGAAGTCGCAGACAAGGCCCGGTGCGGTCGGCCTTGCCATATCCGAGGGGCTCGTCTCGTGATCGTGGCACGGAGCCAGCTCGCAACAGTCGTGGCAGTCACCGTGAGTGCCCTGCAAGACCGGTTCTTGCATTGAACCGGGGCCCGGGTGGGTGAGCATGGGGCACGTGGCGCAGACGCTCCCACCGGGCAACTCGAAGTTCGGCGAGCACAGATGTAGTTGGACGCACACCAGCAAGGCCGCCATGAACCTGGCTACCGCCCGCTTGCTGATTCGCCGCCCTGTTGCCGAGTGACCCAACCCGTCCAGTCTAGCACGAGGCCCAGGCACGGGACCGCCGTGGTGGAGCCCCTATCGTCGGCTGAGCGCACCCACGATGGGCAGCCGGTACCAGTTCCCGTTGGAGGCCTGGACGGCTCCGACGATGGGGATCACGACCATCAGGACGAAGGAGACGATCCCTAGAAGGATGGCAAGCGGGATCAACACCACCGTAATGGAAAGGATCAGCGCCGCGGCGAGGACCAGGAAATTGATGCCGTGCAACCACAGCTCCTGATAGGCGTGGAACGCTACGAAGGGCGACTTTTCCCGGTTCGTCAGATAGATCACGAGTGCCACCAGCCAACCAAAGCCCCCCAGGGCCACGGACGCGACCAAAGGGAGCACATGGGCCAGGGCGCCCCAAGTCCTGTCTTCCTGTCGAACGATGGACATTGCCTTGCCGGGTGATACGTTCCCGATCCCGGTCGGGATGCAAAGCCCCTCAGCCGGTCTCAGCCGCGAACTCTTGGAGGGCCTCGGGGCCGATCACCACGACGGTCGGGCTCACGATCCTCTCGAACTCCTCCTGCGTGACTTGACCGGCGTGTCCCTCCCGGCACATCTCGTCATAGAACCGGTCCACGACCTCGCCTACGATGGGGGCATGGTGGTACGCCTCCACCCAGACTCCGGGGCTGCCGTCCGAGCTCCGGTACCCGATCGCGGCGAGATGGATCGGACGATGCCGGTCGAGCTCGTTCGCCTCTTGGTCCACGACCCAGCGCCCCTCCTCCACCTGCAGACCTTCCGACTCCAAGCGAGCTCGGACGGCCCCCATTGCCTCCTCGGACTCCGCTTGGATGAGGATTTGCTCGCTACCGACGGTCGCCTGGGTTCGCGCCGCCGTTCGTGTCAAGTACGCAGGCTCCCCCGCGAGGCGAGTGCGGGCCTCGACTGCGAAGCGCTCGATGGGGACCATGAGAACCATGACCCCGCTATTGTATGGCATTCGCCGATTCTCGGGTAAGAACGGTACATGTCTCAGCAGACTCTCGGAGCCTATCTGGACGAGGATCGGGCGTTTCCACCGCCCACGGCGTTTGTGGCCAGCGCACGGGTTCGCAAGCCTCAGGTCTACCGGGACGCCATGGCGGATCCGGTCTCGTATTGGGAGTCATGGGCCAAGCAGCTGGACTGGTTTGAGGCCTGGCACACGGCGCTCCGCTGGAACCTGCCCGATGCACAGTGGTTCGTCGGTGGCAAATTGAACGCCTGCCACAACTGCGTGGACCGCCACGTTGCCGCGGGCCTGGGCGAGAAGACCGCCTTCCTGGCGGAAGGGGAGAACGGCGACGTTCGATCCATCCCCTATCGCCAAGTCCAGGACGAGGTTTCCAAGCTCGCGAACGTCCTAAAGTCGCTGGGTGTTACCAAGGGCGACCGGGTTTGCGTTTACTTGCCGATGGTTGCCGAACTGCCTTTCGCGATGCTCGCCTGCGCACGCATCGGAGCGATCCATTCCGTGGTCTTCGGAGGCTTTAGCGCGGAAGCATTGCGTGAGCGGATCGAGGATGCCGGGGCCAAGGTCCTCTTGACCGCGGACGGCGGCTGGCGAAGGGGCGGCGTCACCCCGCTCAAGGCGATTGCGGACGAGGCCCTCTCGATAGGTTGTCCAACGATCTCCAAGGTTCTCGTGCTCGAACGGGTCGGTGCTCCGGGCTCCACCGTGCAGGCCGCGAACGGCACGAAGCTCGTTCCCACCTATGAGGCAGGGGCATGGAGAGAGGGCCGCGACGTCTCGTGGAAGGAAGCGGTAGCGTCGGCATCCACGGACTGCCCTTGCGAGCCTATGGACTCTGAGGACACCCTCTATATCCTCTACACGAGCGGATCCACTGGCAAGCCCAAGGGCATCGTGCACTCGATCGGGGGGTACCTCACCCAAACCTACGCAACATACCAGTGGGTGTTCGACCACCAGCCGGAGGATGTGTTCTGGTGTACGGCGGACTGTGGGTGGGTCACGGGTCACAGCTATGTCGTCTACGGACCGATGGCGAACGCTGCGACCCAGGTGATCTATGAGGGCACACCGGACACGCCGGACAAGGACCGGTTCTGGCGGATCATCGAGCGTCACGGCGTAACGGTCCTTTACACCGCGCCCACCGCCATCCGAACCTTCATGAAGTGGGGCGAGGAGTATCCCCGTCGCTGCGATCTTTCCTCACTCCGGTTGCTCGGCTCGGTTGGCGAGCCGATCAATCCCGAGGCCTGGGTTTGGTACCACGAAGTGATCGGCGGGGGCCGTTGCCCCATCGTGGACACTTGGTGGCAGACCGAGACCGGGGCGATCATGATCAGTCCGCTTCCCGGAATCACGACGACCAAGCCCGGCAGTGCGACCCAACCCTTCCCAGGCATCTCGTGCGCGGTAATGTTGGAGGGCGGGGAGGATGTTACGCCGATCCAGGGTGCGTTGGGGTACATGCAATGCGCCCGTGGAGAGACGGCTCCGGCGCGTGGGGAGGAGCGTGGTGGCATTCTCGCCATACGCCAGCCTTGGCCTGGGATGCTCCGAGGCATCTGGGGCGACCCGGCGCGGTTCCGCGACGTATATTGGAGCAAGTTTCCCGACGCCTATTTCCCAGGCGACGGCGTCAAGGTGGACGGGGACGGCTATTTCTGGCTCTTGGGCCGGGTGGACGACGTGATGCTCGTCAGCGGGCATAACATCTCGACCATGGAGGTGGAGAGCGCGCTCGTGGACCACCAAGGGGTCGCAGAAGCGGCCGTGATCGGGAGAGCGGACGCGATCAAGGGCCAGGCCATTGCAGCCTTTGTGATCCTGAAGGCCGGGACCCCGATGGCGGATGGGCTTCCCGCCGAACTCAAGGCCCATGTCGCCCAGAAGATCGGGCCCATCGCCAAGCCCGACGACATCCACTTCTGCGCCGACCTACCGAAGACACGGAGCGGCAAGATCATGCGCCGGCTTCTGAGGGACGTCGCGGAAGGAAGGGCTCTTGGCGACACGACCACTCTCGCCGATCCCGCGGTCGTCGCTTCCTTGAAGGAGCGGTACGAACACCTCGAGGGGTAGGAAAGACCAAGCGGGCCATGGGGCCAAGCTCGTTCCCGGAGCAGTTCGGGGGCTGGCTACTTGGGCCGGACTTCGCGGATCCCCAGATCCTTGATCAAGGCGCGGTACGCCTCGATGTCGTGCTTTCTCATATAGCCTTCGAGGCGGCGGCGCTTGCCGACCAGCTTGAGGAGCCCGGTTCGGGAGTGGAAGTCCTTCTTGTTCCGCTTGAGGTGCTCCGTGATCTGCGCAATCCGGGCTTGCATCACGGCGATCTGAACCGCAGGCGAACCCGTGTCGCCCGCCTTGGTGGCGTACTTCGCGATAACTTCCTTCTTGACAGTCTGATCGAGCGGCATGAATCACACCTACGCCCATGTGCTTGGCGCGGACTTGGGATAGTACCCGCTATCATCGGGAGCCTGGGCCCGGTCGCCTGGGAGCCCAGCGCATAATGGGTTGCTGATGCGGGTCGCGCTGGTGGGGAGCGGGAGCTGGGGGTTGGCCCTGGCCTTGCTCATGGAGGCTAGGGGCTATGAGACCTTGGTGTTCGGAAGGGAGTCCGAAGAGTTCAGCTCTCTCCAACAAACCCGGCGGAGCGCCCGATACCTCCCTGGTTTCGAGATCCCCGCCTCAATCCGGTTCGAAAGCCTGGAAGGTGCGAGGATCCAGTGTGAACTTGGCATCCTCGCAGTGCCGAGCCAAGCCGTCCAGGAGACCGCGACCGCGCTCGCGAGCTGCCCTCACGTCTTGATCGCGAGCAAGGGGATAGATCGAAACTCGGGCCGTCTGCTTTCCGGATTGGTCCACGACGCTTGTCCGGAAAGCACGGTCTCGGTTCTCGGCGGGCCCAACCTTGCCCTCGAGGTTGCGAAGGGCCTCCCGGCCGTAACCGTCGTCGCTTCCCGCGACCCGGCCGCGGCCGAGATGGCGAGGGCGTCCCTCATGGGGCCGATGTTCCGGGTGTACTTGAGCGACGACGTGGTGGGCGTTCAGGTGGCAGGAGCCCTCAAGAACGTCGTCGCGATTGCGGCGGGCATGTCGGACGGACTGGGTCTAGGGGACAATTCCAAGTCGGCCGTAGTGGCCAGGGGGTTGAACGAGATGGCGAGGGTCGGGGTCGCAATGGGAGCCAGGATCGAAACGTTCTTCGGTGCTGCCGGGGTGGGGGACCTGTTCGCGACCTCGGCATCGAGCCTCTCCCGAAACTATCGCGTCGGGTTCGGATTGGGCCAGGGTCGGTGCCTTGCGGAGATCGTCCACGACCTGGGCCAAGTGGCCGAGGGGGTCGAGTCGGCGAGGAGCGCCGTCCGGCTCGCGGAAACCCACGCTGTGCCGGTGCCCATCATGAAGGTCGTGCAGTCCGTTGTGGACGACGGCCTCGATCCGCGTGCCGCAGTCGCCGACCTCATGTCACGGGAGGCAAAACCCGAGTGGCCGGGTCTACAACTGGCCTAACCCCCGTCGTGGTGGGGCTCGGGTCGAACCTCGAATCTCCGGCAGAACAGGTCACGGAAGGCATCCGCAGGCTATCGGTGCTCCTGCACGGTGCGAGGCCGAGCGGGCTCTATGCGTCGGCCCCGATGTACGTCGAATCTCAGCCCGAGTTTGTCAACGCGGTCTGTACGGGCCTCACCGACCTCGGACCCTTCGCACTCCATCGGCAGCTAAAGCGGATCGAAGAAGAAGCGGGAAGGATAACGACGGCCCCCAATGGGCCCAGGGTGCTGGACTTGGATCTGATCGCGTACGGATGCCTGGAGCTCCGCTCGCCGGGACTTCACCTTCCTCATCCTAGGGCATGGGAGCGGCGTTTCGTTCTGGAGCCTTGGCTGGAGGTCGCAGAGGCCGGTGATATCTCGCGTCTACGCACCGCGTTGACGGGCGATCCCATTGGCGCACAATCGGTGATAAGGGTGAGGGATGCCATCCTTTAGGTTTGAGGCGACCGACGCTGGCGGCAAACCGGTTCACGGATTCCTTGATGCGGCGACCGCCGAGGAAGCAGTACGCGGTCTCGCATCGCGGGGCCTGCGGTTACGAAGCGTCGTGCCCGCTACCGCGGCCAGCGGCACGGCAGGCCCTTCCGCTCCTGTTCCCGGCCACACGGCCCCACCGAGCGCAGCGCAGGCTCCCTGGGCACCTTCCATTCCTGCCCCCTCTACCTTGCCGCGATCGGTCTCAGCGTCGAGCTTCCAGGCCCGTGGGCATCGCGCCCGCAAGTTTTGGAGTCTGGAGTGGTTAGGCTGGGGTCGTGTAGGGCACTCCGACCTTCAGTTCTTCTTCGTTCAGGCGGGGAGGATGTTGCGGGCTGGGATGAATCCCTCCCGAATCTTTACCGACACCGTCTCGCAGCACCCCTCGGCAAGGCTCCGGGAATCAGCAGACGCGATGGGCCGTGCCGCGGGTATGGGCCGACCGCTTTCCGAAGCGATGGCGCAGTTTCCCGAAGTGTTCGGGCCAGAGGCGGTCGCCGGGGTCCGTTGCGGCGAGTTGGGCGGATACTTGCCCGAGGCTTTCGACATGCTTTCCCGCCAGGAGGAGGAGGCGCGCAAGCTGGCGACGCAGCTGCGCTGGCCCAGGTGGGAGGTTCTCGTCGTCGCCTTCGGCGCCCTCCTCACTTTGGCGTGGACCGCTGCCACCAAGAAGTTCATTGACCGGGCCCTGAACGATGCGTCGGCGAGTGCTGCCGACAACCTGAACTTCCTGTTCTCCCAGGCTTTCGCCGCGCTTTCCGGCCCGATCGGGATCGCACTGGTTGTCCTCGTGTTTGGATACAACACAGCCGCACTCTGGGCGAAGAGCCACCGCCGGCGATATCTGAGGCACTCCCTAATCTTGCGGTTGCCGGTCGCGAGCCGGCTGGCTGCGAGCGAGTCGCTTGCAGCATTTTCAGACCACCTCGCAAGGCTGAGCGCAGCCGGGGTCTCCCCGTCGCGGGCGTGGGAGGAGGCGAGTCGGACTTGTCCCAACCTCGCCTACGCCGAGGCGATCGGGGCGGTGGGTTCGGCTCGAGAGGGCGCGACCCTCGCTTCACTCACAGACCAATCCAGCCTCGTTCCCCACGAGATCCGTCAGCTCGCAACGACCGGGGAAGCGACGGGCACGATCCCGGACGCCATGGGCCAGGCGGCAAGGTACACCGCCGAAGACGCCGTCACGTCTCGCCGAATCCTCGCCTCCAGTTGGTACATTGCCGCGATCGCAGTGAGCGGGGTCCTCATCCTCGTCGCCCTCGCACTCTTCTACCGCACCTGGTACACGCAAATGCTTGAGTCCACACTCGGGGACGTCTTTGGTGGTGGAGTCGAATAAGATAGGGGGAGCAGCGTGCCTCTCTACTCTTACTCCGCACAAACTCCGACCGGGTCTTACGAGAAGGGCGTGCTCGAGTCCGTCTCGCTCGATACCGCCGCAAGCACCCTCACCTCGCGTGGGTTACTCATCGAGGAATTGGAAGAAGCACCGCCTCAGCCCACTCCCGAAGGCCCTTCCAGTGCGAATGTCGCCTACGAGCCCTTGCCTACCCGACCTCGGTTCACGACAGACTTTTGGGGCCGGTTGGTGGACGTGGTTCCCCTGCGCGACCTCCAGTTCTTCTTCCGGCAGTTCGGCGTGATGCTCGATGCGGGCATCAACCCGTCCGACGTCTTCAGCTCGCTTTCCAAGGGCTCCAAGGACGGCAAGCTCAGAGCGATTCTCCAAGAGGGCCACGAGAGCACGACCGCGGGCCAGCCGCCCAGTACGGTCTTCCTGCGATATCCCGAGGTCTTCAACCCCCTCATGCAGGCCATGGTGCGGGTCGGGGAGGACTCGGGGACGCTACCGGAGCAGTGCCGCAACCTTAGCGAGTACATTGAGCGCGACATCCACCTCCGAAACACGATCAGGCGCGAGACCGCAGGCCCCAAGCTCACCGTGTTCGCCTCGATCGGCATCATTCTGCTCACGAACTTGGTGGTCACCTCGATCAGCTCGAGTGCTCAGACCCTGCCGGTGCCGATCGGCCTCTGGCTGTTCACTCTCGCCGTGGCGGCGGTGGCGTTCTTTTATGTCCGGCTCGTCCTGCCCAAGCCGGAGGCGCGACTGGGTTTCGACCGGTTTGTCCTCCGGCTGCCTGGCATCGGAAAGATGGTGCACGGATTTGCCATGGCAAAGTTTGGCCGAGCCTTCGGTGCGATGTACAAGGCAGGGGTGCCGGTCTCCCGCGCGGTCGAGATCGCGGCCGACGCTTGCGGGAACTCTGCGGTTCGCGAGGCCGTGCGCCCGGTCTCCCGAGCACTGGAGGGTGGAACAGGGCTCACCGAGGCCCTCGCCTCGACGGGCGCGTTCAGCCCGCTCGTGCTAGACATGACCCGAACCGGGGAGGAGACCGGGGAGACCGATCTCATGCTCACGAAGGTCGCCGACTTCTATGAGGAAGAAGGGGCCTTGAACGCGCAGATCGCGGCCAAGGTCATCGGGGTCGCGTGCCTCCTGGCCGTCGCCGCCTACGTGCTCTTCGTCGTGGTCTCGTTCTATACGGGCTACTTCTCTCGTCTCTTTGCTTAGTGGACGATCCCTATACCGTCCTCGGGCTGGAGAAGGGGGCGACGAAGGCAGAGGTTCGATCTGCCTTTCGCAAGCTCGCGCGCGAGTGCCATCCTGACGTCTCCGACGCCCCCGACGCCCGTGCCCGGTTCGAAGCGGCGCGAGCCGCCTATGAGAACGTGATCGGCGAGGCTCCGGACGTTGCCCTTGAGTTCCGAGCCGGGCGCAAGAGCAGGGAGGAGCGCGAGGCCGAGGAAGCGGAGCGGCTTCGCGTCAAGGCCGAACAGATGATGCGCGAGCACCGAGCCAACCAGGCCCGGACCGAGACCCAGGAAGAGGTGCAGTTGCGAGCGACCGCGGCCTCGGGGAACACGTCCGCTGCGGAAAGTTCCGCGCGACGGATCTTGCTCACCCAGCCCATGAGCGCCGCCGCGAACGGCGTGTTGGGCGACATCGCGATGATGAAGGGACGGCGCTCGGAGGCGCTCCACCATTTCTCCATCGCGGCGCAGGCCTCGCCCGAGGACTCGCGGTACCAAAGGGCGGTCGAACTGCTGCTCGCCGCAGGGACGGTCGAGCTTCGGGAGCCCATCCGGACTGAAGCGGAACCAGGGCCGAGCGGCTGGGGCCTGGCAGCATGTGTGGTCTCGGTGGCACTACCTCTCTTCTCCCCACCGGGGCTTGTCCCTTCGGCTTGCGCGTTGATGGTCGCTGGCCTCGCCATTGGACTGGCGGAGCGTGTCGAGGGCAGGGTAGTCAGCCTACGGAGCGCATGCCTTTCCACCGTGGTTGGCCTTCATCCTTTCGCACTGGCCGCGATCCTTGGCGTCCTTTCGCTCTGGCTAGGTGTTGCCGCGTACCTCGGCCTCGCTGTTTCTCGCGGGCTTGCCAACGGTTCCGCAAGTCGAATGTTGGCGCTGACTTGCGGAGCCGTCCTCCTCCATAGCCTCGTCTTAGCGTCCCGACTTCCTAGCGAGGGGCTTCGCCTGGGGCTGCTGGGTTCGGGGGCGGGTTGGGCAATGCTCTTGATCGGGTGGGCCATCGGTGGGGTCTTCTCGCGGGAGGCTCCGGTGCATTCCCCGTAAATCTGCTGGGCTAGCAGAACCGCTGGCAACGGAACAACACGGATATGGGCCCAGTCCGTGTAACCAGTCTTATCGTAGTCAGCCTCGGTGTCATCCTCACGGGCATCGTGCCCGCAGGGGCAGGCTTGCCGCAGGTTTCCGCGCCTTATACGCCCGCCAAGCAAGACAAGGTCGCCAAGCCAGGGATGTTCGCACCGATCCGTAAGGCGAAGGCCGTCGGTGCGGCGGCGAACCAGCGTCGGAAGGAGGACGCCCAAGCCGTGGACTCCATGGAGGACGCCGGGGCGAAGATGGGAGAGGCGATGGGGACGGTGATGCAACAGTTTGTGCGCTCGCTCGGCGGTGCCTTGGGAAACTTGGAAGCCTCGATGGGTTCCCAGCCGAAAAAGGTGGGCGATCCTTGGCTGACGCAAGGCGCGGTCGCCTGGGCCCATTCTGAGGGTGGGAACACGATGGTACTGATCAAACGGCCGGGCAAGGACGGCTGGATGGATCACTTCCTCTTTCGCGGGAGCCACCCTTCGCTCGCCTTGGCCCAGGAGGGTACGGAGGGCAGGCTGGCAGGAAAATTCACCGGGAAAGACACGGACAAGAAGAACAAGGTCGTGAACTGGATCTTTGACGATGCGAAGTTCATGACGAACGAGCAGTGGGACAGCTTGCAAGCCATGTCTGGAAGTGCTTCGGGCTCGAGCGAGCCTTCGGGCGAGCCTGCGTCGGATTCGGCCAGCTTCAACTCCGCCACCCGCGGTTGGGCCTTCAAGGGTACGGTCGAGGGTGAGGGCGGGGCCACGGTCGCCGTCTTCGAGAAGCCTGGCGAGAAGGAGCTGAACGTGCGCCTCGTGCGGGACGGTCACCTCGTCGAGCCCGGATTCCGAGTCCTGGATGCCTCGGGAGGGATCGCCGAGATCCGGGTGGATGGGAGAACCTTCTCCGTAACACCCTGGTAGCCCCTCGAAGATACGAGCGGGCCCCCACCAACTGGTGGGGGCCCGCTCGCGAGTCCGGTTCCTTGCTAGCGGCGCGGACGGAACTTGGCGTTCACGTCCTCTTCCCGCTTGCGGCCAGGGAAGGAGTCTGGGATTTCTGGCAGGTCGTCGTCGAGGTTCCGGCTCTGCTTCGGGCTCGGTTCCTCGTCTCGCTCCTCCACGGCGGCATGGCTGGATTCTCGGGGGGCTCGGTCGTCCCGATACCCGCCCCGGTCGCGGCCCCTTCCTCCGCGGTCACGATCGCGGCCACCGCGGTCACGGTCCCTACCGCCTCGGTCTCGGTCACGGTCGCGTCCCGCGCTCCGTCCGGAACTCGGTGGGTTCATGTCGTTCAGCTTCGCGTTGTCGGGGTTGAGCCCGATCGCGGTCAGGTTAATCCGCCCTTGGCTGTCCACCTCGTGGACACGGACGTTGATCGTGTCGCCGACGCTCACGACGTCCTCCGGGTGGCCGATCCTCGCCTTGGTGAGCTGCTCGGTCATGACCATGCCGCCTTTGCCGTTGGGCATCTCGACCAGGGCGCCCCGGCCCATGAGCCGGGTCACCGTCCCGGTGAACTCCATGCCGACCTCGAAGCTCGCGGTCGAGCCCTTGACCATCTCGATCGCGGTCGCGACGGAAGTTCCGTCGTTGCCCGCGATGAGGACGCGGCCGTCCTGTTGGACGTCAATCTCGCAGCCGGTCGCCTCCGTGATTTTGCGGATGTTGGCGCCGCCGGGGCCGATGAGCCCACCGATCTTGGAAGGCTCGATCCGTAGGGTCGTGACGCGCGGGGCGTTCGGGTTGATCTCCGACGGGTGCGACGGCACAGCCTCCTCGATGACATCGAGGATCTCGAGCCTCGCGTCCTTGGCCTGCTTCAGTGCGTCCGCGAGCACCTTGTCAGGGATCCCTTCCAGCTTCGTGTCCAGTTGGAGGGCGGTGATCCCGTCCCGCGTTCCTGCGACCTTGAAGTCCATGTCGCCACAAAAGTCCTCGACGCCTTGGATGTCGGTGAGGATTGTGAAGGTCTTGCCGTCGGACATCAAACCCATCGCGATGCCCGCGACCGGTGCCTTGAGGGGCACGCCCGCGTTCAAGAGCGCGAGCGTCGAGCCGCAGACCGAGGCCATGGAGGTCGAACCGTTGGACTCCAGCACCTCGCTCATCAAATGGCAGGTGTAGGGGAACTCGGGATCGTCGAGCGGGACAACCGGTTTGAGGGCCTTCTCAGCGAGGGCGCCGTGGCCGATCTCTCGACGGCCCGCCGCCCGCATGGGCCTGCACTCCCCGACCGAGTAGGGCGGGAAGTTATAGAAGTGCATATAGCGCTTCTCGGTCTCGTCCTCGTCCAGGTTGTCAATGATCTGCGCGTCCTTGGGCATGCCCAGGGTACAGATCGTCATGACTTGGGTTTGCCCTCGGGTGAAGAGGCCCGACCCGTGGACTCGCGGTAGCAATCCTGAGATGGCCTCGAGGTTTCGGATCTCGGTGGTCTTTCGGCCGTCCGGTCGCTTGTTGTCCTCGATGATGCTGGCCCGAATCGTGGACTTGATGGCCTTGTCCACCGCGCCGGCGATCTCGCCTGCCCGGTCCGGGTACTTCTCCTTGTATTTCGCGACGAGCTCAGAGGAAAGATCGTCCATGGCGGACTCGCGCTTCGCCTTGTCCTGGTCGAAGATTCCGCTGGCGATGGCCTTCGCGTCCTTCTTCTTGATCTCGTCCACGAGCTTCTCGTCGGCGATGGAGACGATGTAGTCCTCGCGCTTGGCCCGGCCTGCCTTCTTGGCGAACTTCTCGAACTCCTTGCAGATCTCGACGATCGCCTTGTGTGCCAAGCTGAGGGCGGCGGCCATGGTCTTCTCGTCCACCTCGTGGGCCGAGGCCTCGACCATGCTGATCGCACCCTTGTGCCCAGCGACGACAAGGTCCAGCTCGGACTCCTTGAGCTCGGCGCTGGAAGGGAAGAGGACGAAGTCGCCGTCAATGAGCCCGACGCGAACTGCGCCGACAGGCCCGTTGAACGGGATATCGGAGACCGCGAGGGCGGCGCCGGCAGCGTTGACCGCCATGACGTCCGGCGGCACTTCCCGGTCCACGCTGAAGGCCATCGTGACGATTTGGACATCGTTGCGCAGGCCCTTGGGGAAGAGTGGACGGACGGGCCGGTCAATCAGTCGGCTCGTGAGGATGGACTTCTCGCTTGGACGCCCGCCCCGCTTGATGAAGCCGCCGGGAATCTTGCCGACGGCGTACTTGCGCTCTTCGAAGTCGCAAGTGAGAGGAAGAAAGTCGATGCCTTCTCGGGCACCCTTGCTCATGGTCGCGGCACCAAGGATGACGGTCTGTCCCATGCCGAGTAGCACGGAACCGCCAGCTTGCTTGGCCACCCGACCCGATTCGAGGCTGATGGTCTTTCCACCAACCTCGAAGGTGTGGCTGTGAATCATTGTGTTTCCAACTCGCCGGTCGGACGTGGAGGCAGGGCCGGGGCAGCTTGTTTTCTCGATCGCTCCCAGGCTCCCTGTCGCGGCGTCCGTGCCGACTGGATCCGACTAGTCTGAATGCCGCTCACCGCAACGTCCCGCAGGGCGCTCCGGAGAACGGCACGCATCCAGCACCCGATCCTTGAAGGCAGTGTACCCGCGCGAGACGGGGACGCCGGGCCTAGGGCAGTCTGGGCCTTGACCGGCCTAGGCCTCTTCCGAGCAGACCAGGCTATGGCCCCTGTCGCCTGGGCCTCCCCCCAGCACTGGAAGGATCGCCCATCCGTAGCCGAGGGCCCCGTCAAGTTCCGCAACGTCTCAAAACAGGAGGTCTTTGAGCCTCCGGCACCCCGGTAAACTCGGCCCACCCATGCCCAAGCGACGCTATCTGACGACGCCCATCTACTACGTGAACGCCGTGCCCCATTGCGGGCACGCGCTCACCACCGTGGTCGCGGACGTGGAGAAGCGCTATTGGCAGTTGCGCGGCGAGGACGTTTGGCTCCTTACGGGGACGGACGAGAACGGGCTCAAGATCCTGGAGGCGGCCCAGACCGCGGGCGAGGCTCCCCAAGCCTTTGTGGACCGGATCAGCCAGACTTTCGTCCGAGCGTTCGACGGACTCGATGTCGGGTACGACGACTTCATCCGGACGACAGAGGAGCGTCACGCGAAGGCCTCCCAGCACTTGTTCCAGCTTCTTCGCGACGCCGGTCACATCTACCTGGACAAGTACGAGGGGTGGTACGACGTCTCCGCCGAGACGTTCGTGAAGGAGAGCGAGGTCGTGGACGGCAAGAGCCCCGATGGCAACGAGGTACGCCGCGTGAGCGAGGAGAACTGGTTCTTCCGCCTCTCCGCCTTCCAGGACCGGTTGCTCGCCCACTACGAGGCGAACCCAGACTTCCTGATGCCGGAGGGTCGGGCGAGCGAAGTCGTGAGCTTTGTCAAGCAGGGTCTCCGAGACGTGTGCATCTCTCGATCGAATCCAGGCTGGGGAATCCCCGTGCCGGGCGACCCGGAGCGCGTGATCTACGTTTGGTTCGATGCGCTCGTGAACTACCTTGCCGCCACGGGATGGCCCGACGACGCGGGTTGGGAGAGCCTCTGGCCCGCTGACGTTCACTGGATGGCGAAGGAGATCTTCACGAGGTTTCATGCCACGCTCTGGCCCGCGATGCTCATGGGGGCAGGGTTGCCGCTCCCCAAGACCGTGATCGCGCACGGCTGGTTTGTTTTTGGCGATTCCAAGATGAGCAAGTCCTTGGGGAACGTGGTCGCGCCCCAGGATCTGGTGGACGCTTATGTCGCTGCCGGGTGCACACGCGAGGTTGCCGTGGACGTGGCGAGATACGCGCTCGCTCGCTTCTTGCCCTACGAGAACGACACGAACTTCTCGATGGAGGCGGTCGCGCGAACCTATAACGCCGACCTTGCCAACGACCTTGGGAACGCTCTGAACCGCTCGCTTTCGATGGCTCACAAGTTCTGCGACGGGGTTGTGCCGGAAGGGCAAGTCGAAGACGAGATTGTGGCGAGCGTGATGGCCGCGAAGCGATCGTTCGAGGCGGCGATGGCCGCTCACCGCGTCCACAAGGCCGTGGAGGCGCCGATCGAGATCGCAAGGGTGCTGAACAAGTACATTGACACTCGCGCGCCTTGGACGCTTGCGAAAGCCGGATCGCCAGAGCTCGGCAGCGTAGTGCGGACGATGATCTTCGCCGTGAGGTGCGCGGCGGCGTTGATCCGTCCGGTTTGTCCCGCGGCGGCGACGGCAATGGAGGCCCAGCTTCGCCTGCCCGCGCTTTCCCGTTGGGAGGAGATCGGCGACGTCGCTACGGTGCCCGCAGGACACGCGTTGGGAGAGGCGGTGCCGGTGTTCCCTCGCGTCGAGATCGAAGCGCAACCCGCTCAGGCGGCCTCCGAGAAGCCCCGCCCTGCTAAGCAGGCCTCCGCCCCGAAGGCAGGGCCTGTCGAGCAACTGGAGTTTGCGGACTTCGCCAAAGTGGCCCTGCGCGTGGCTCGAATCATCGAGGCGGAATCGATCCAAGGGAGCGAGAAGCTGGTGCGGCTCGAAGTCACGGTGGGCGAGGAGCAGCGCCAGATCGTGGCCGGGATCGCGAAGGCGTACAACCCTGAGGACTTGATCGGCAGGCAAGTCGTCATCGTCGCGAACCTCAAGCCCGCGAGGTTGATGGGCACGGAGAGCCAAGGCATGCTCCTAGCCGCCGACGACGAGGACGGTACTCCGATCCTCTTACAGCCGGACCGGGAAGCCCCCGACGGCACGAGCGTTCACTAGCGTCTTCCGCGAACCGTGCTCCCTGCGGGAGCGTCGAAGCGCAGGATCCCGGTAGTGTCCCTCCTGGGGGCTGGCTCCCACGAGCCCGCGCCCTGGAACGGGTCCAAGATCGTCAAACTCCCTTTGGGGCCGAGAACCACCTCGACGGAAGCCGTTCCGGCCTCGGTTCGATACGCCGAGACCCTGTGCCCGCCCTCCGCCCGAAGGTTTGTGAACCCTGCGCTCTTCCAAGTGCTCGGCAAAGCCGGGAACACGCGGACGGTACCGCCGTCGCTTTGCAAGAGCATTTCGTGGACGGCCTCCATGGCGAGGAAGTTCCCCTCGAGGGTGAAAGGACGATACGTGAACTGCGAAAGCCCGCTGCCGCTCTGGTCACCGTTCACGTGAAAACCGTTGCGGAGGGTGAAGGCTCGTTCATAGTCGGCAAGGTACCGCAGAGCCTCGTCACCGCGGCCCGTTCGGGCGAGCATGCAGGCGAACCAAGCGAAGCTGTATCCGGTCCACCATGCAGTCCCCTCGGAAGCGAGTCGGTCGAGCGTAGGCGTGACAATCTCGGAGTCTCGAACCGCGTCCAACTCCCCTAGCGGATGGATCGCCATCGCGTGCGAGAAGTGTCGGTGAGACTCCCGATAGTATTCCCCTTCGGCAAAGGCAAGCCCGCCGTCTTGGGGATCGCGGACGTAGCTACCCAGCTTTCGCCGGGCCTCGGCCCAATCTTTGCGATCCTTGCCCAGTTCGGCCGCCATGGAGTCCACCGCTCCGAAGAGCCAGGCAAGGAGGGCGTGGTCGTAGTTCGAGTTCGGCTTGAGGAACGCCTGGAACGTGTTGTCGTGAATCTCAGGCGAGGAGGAGAGCGGGAGATAGAGGCGACCTTCCCTTTCGACGAGGAGGGATCGCAGCGAGGTCGCAATTTCGAGGCAGAACGGGTAGGCACGGTCGCGAAGGAACGCGCGGTCGCCGGTGAGGGCCCAGTGCCGCCAGAACTGATGCGCCACCCACGCGCCCTGCGTTGGGGACAAGGAGTACATGCCCCAGCCGCCGAGAGCCTCGCCGTCCAGGGACATGACGCCAGGCACGACCGCTCCTTCCGTGCCATAGAATTCTCGGGCAAACCGGCGGTAGGTAGGGAGCAGCCGCCAGTTGAACTCGGTCCACGACTCCCCAGCGTCGAAGAGACCGGCAACGCCATAGGCGAGGTACGTGGTCTGCGTGTTGAGATCGTTGTGATAGTCGCCCTTCCAAGGGGGAAGGCCATCGCCGTCCGCCGTCCAGAGCCCCTGAAGCGGCAACGGAGGACTGCCCTTTCGGCTGCCCGCGCCATAGAGGTACTTGCAGAGGTCATAGTGGCGCTGGAGACGCGAGTCCGGGATGCGAACTTGGCTTGCGGCCTGGAACCGCTCCCACCAATCGTTGTGGGCTCGGAGCGACTCGCCCTCGGGGCGACCTTCCGCCTTTCGGAGCTTGGAGCGAGCCGAGGCCGAGGGCCCGTTCACGATGGTCGCGACCACTTGCCAACCGTTTGGTTGGGATGTCAGGAGGGCGGCGGCGGAGTAGGAGCCTTGGAGCGTCGGGACGTCTACCCAAGTCTCGTTCTCGCTCTGCCCACCCACGGGTACGGGGTAGCCCAGTGCTTCCGTGCCCTTCGAGGGTCGAAGGACGATAGCGGGAGCCTTCCCTTGGCCCGTGACGCGAAGGATCTCGCGGTCAGCTTCGACAAAGGCTCGAACGACTGTGCCGCTCGTACCGACCGTCGCCAGACCGTTCCCGAGATCTAGGTGGAACTCTCGGATCGCGATCCCTTCCCCCAAGTTCAACTCCAGGCGTATTCCGGGGAGCTTCGTCGGGTAGGGAGAGTTGTAGGGGCCGTCGAAGAGCCGGTCGAACTCTGCCTTGTCCCCGTTCTTGACCAGTTCCTGCATGTGCCGATATGTGAATCCAGGCTCATGTACGACCGGAACTCGCCTTAGATCCCAGAGGTCGCCCCTATCCAGGGAGAAGTGCAGGGACTCCCCCCCTCCCCA
The DNA here is from genome assembly GCA_020847855.1 of Fimbriimonadaceae bacterium. Classification (GTDB taxonomy): domain Bacteria; phylum Armatimonadota; class Fimbriimonadia; order Fimbriimonadales; family Fimbriimonadaceae; genus JADLBH01. Next base: position 20,221 of record JADLBH010000037.1, on the reverse strand, counting down.
CGCCAAGGCACCGATCGAGCCGTTGCCGAGCGGTAGGCCTTCGTCCCACGTTGCAATGGGTGCGGACAAGTGCAGAAAGCTCCCCATGGACGCCGCGGCTACGATCACCCCCTTCATGCGGAGAGCGTACCAGCGGCACTGCGCGGTAGAGTCTTGCCCATGGCCCGAACCCCAGTGAAACCGCGTCGTGGGAGCAAACCTCAGGCGGCGCCTCCGTCCCGAGCGCCTCAAGAGTCGGACTTCCAACGTTTGCCTTGGCGCGAGTTGGGCCCGGCGAGCATGGGAGGGCGAGTGAGCGACCTCGCCTTTCGGCCCCGCGACACCAAGACGCTTTATGTCGCGTACGCGACCGGCGGATTGTGGCGCTCGAAGAACCGAGGAACGACGTTCCAGCCCGTCTTCGAGAGGGAGACGACGTCGTGCATCGGGTCCATCGCTGTGGCTCGGGGAAAGAAGGAGGACGGCTCGCAGGACACAGTTTGGGTAGGGACGGGCGAGGGCAACGGTAGGAACTCCAGCAGCTGGGGAAACGGCGTCTATCGCAGCACCGACGGTTGCAAGACTTGGGAGCACTGCGGCCTCGCCGAGACACACGATATCCCGCGCATCGCGGTGGACCCCCGTAACGCGGACGTGTGCTACGCGGCCGCGTTGGGCCAGCTCTGGTCTAGAAACCCGGAACGAGGTCTCTACAAGACGGAGGACGGTGGCAAGACCTGGTCGCTCGTCTTGAGGATTGACGACCGGACCGGCTGTTGCGAGGTTGTGCTCGATCCGGCAAACCCGGACGTGGTCTATGCCGCGATGTACGACCGCGTCCGAACGGCATGGAGCTTTTCCAGCGGTGGGCCGCAAGGGGGCATCTACCGGTCAAAGGATGGGGGCAAGACGTGGAAGAAACTCACCAAAGGGTTACCCAAGCAGACCGGCAGGATCGGCCTGGACGTTTTCGCGAAGGACACGAGCAGGCTGATCGCGGTCGTGGAGGCGACGGAGGGCGGTGCCAACAGTATCCGTGACGACCGGATGCGAGGTGGGGGAGTCTTCCGTAGCGACGACGGCGGCGAGACGTGGCGGCGACTCTCCGTCCGTTCCCCACGGGCCTTTTACTTCAGCAAGGTCAAGTTCGATCCCAAGGACGACGAGCGGGTCTACATGTTAGGCTGGACCACAGAGGTGAGCGACGACGGTGGGCTGACCTTTCGCGAGGGTTCGGCCAACCTCCTTCACGCCGACCATCACGCGATCTTGGTTGACCCTTCCGACCCTGACCATTTGGTGATCGGCACGGATGGTGGGGTGTACCAGTCGGACGACCGCGGGGAGACGTGGGACTTCCTCGACACCATGGCCACCGGCCAGTTCTACAACCTCTGCTTGGAGGAGACCGATGAGTATCGGGTGATCGGTGGTCTCCAGGACAACGGCACGTGGCTCGGGCCGAGCCGGACCGGCTACCTCTCACCCAAGCTCGAGGAGTGCTCGCTCCCCGAGACCTCGATGACGAACGCAGAATGGACCAACGTCTTCTGGGGCGACGGGTTCCATTGCTGTTTCGACCCTACCGATCCGGAAACGGTCTATGCCGAATGGCAAGGAGGGCACGTCACGCGCCTGCACCTTCGAACTGGGGAAAAGCGGCTGATCGAACCCGAGGCCAGGGAAGGGGAGCCGAGGCACAGGTTCAATTGGAACACACCCTTCTTTGTCAGCCCCCACGACCCCTCCGTCCTCTACCAGGGCGGGAACTTTGTCTTCAAGCTCACAGAGCGGGGGGACAAGTGGGAGCGGATCAGCGACGACCTCACAACTTGCGACCCGAGGAAGATCGAGACCGTGGGAAGCAACGCGGAGACGCATTGCACCGTGGTGAGCCTGGCGGAATCGCCGACCAAGGCAGGCCTCCTCTGGGCGGGGAGCGACGATGGTCTGATCCATGTCACGCGGAACGGCGGAAAGGACTGGACGAACGTGACCCCGAAGGCCGTCGAAGGGCGCTATGTGAGCAGGCTCCACCCCAGTGCACACGTTGAAGGCCGGTGCTATGCGAGCATTGATGGGCACCGATCGGGCGACATGCGGCCCTGCGTCCTTGCGACCGACGACTGGGGCGCGACATGGAAGGAGGCGACGGGTGATTTGCCGGGCGGGAGGACCGTACACGTGGTACGGGAGGACCTCGCAAACCCAGACGTGCTCTATGCGGGGACCGAGGCTGCGATCTATGGGTCTCTCGATCGCGGCAAGACTTGGATCAGGCTCCATGGGAAGCGGCTTCCGACGGTTCCGATCTACGACATCCAGCAGCACAGATTGACCGGCGACCTTGTTGTCGGCACCCATGGCCGCTCGATCTGGATTCTCGATCGGGCCCGCTGGATCGGGAGCCTCGAGCCTTCGGTGGCGAGCTCGGCCCTGCACCTTTTCCCGGTCGCCGCAGCAAGACCTAGGTGGTTCAGAACCTATCCGGGCCAGTGGACTCACAAGACGTTCCGCGCTTCGAACCCACCGATGGGCGTCTACTTCGACTATTGGGTCTCGGAGTATCTGGGCGAAGACGCCGAGGTTTTGGTCGAAACCCTGGACGGGGTAAGGGTGAAGAAGCTGTCGGGCGGTGGCGCTCCTGGGTTCAACCGCGTGGTGTGGAACTTGGAGCCCGAGGAATGGCTCAAACTTGCCGACGAGGGGGAGGAGGCATGGCTGCCCTTCCACGTGAGGCCAGGGAAGTACCGCTTGTCGCTCAAATTGGGCAAGCACGAGGCCAAAGCGGAGTTTGAGGTCTTACCTCGGCTCTCCTAGGCTCGGCGGCGCACACCAGACCTCTCGGGCCGGTTTGGCATTGCCGGAACCTGGTGGGCCTGACTGGATTCGAACCGGTGACCTCACCCTTATCAGGGGTGCGCTCTAACCACCTGAGCTACAGGCCCGCCCGAGAGAAGATACCCTAGTGCGATCTTCGGTTTGCTCGGCGAGGGCCTTCAGGCCAAGCGGTCTTGTGACGTTTCCCTTCCCTCGCGCGTCTGACTAGACAGATTCTGGGGCGGTACACTGGGGCACCAGTCGGGACCGCCCGAAACGGTGACTTGCCAATGCGAACAATCCACTCGACGTCCGCGCTTCTTGCCCTCGTGCTGAGCCTGCCTGCCGCGGCCGACTTCGACGGCCCGGCACCTGTCGCATGGCGTTGGGCGGAAGCGACCTCGGGCTCGCCCTCGGGAGCCCCCCAGATTGACGGGGACAACGTCATCGTCGCGGTCGGCGGGAGGATCTATTCCTTGGATCGCACCGATGGGAACCAGAACTGGCGTTTTCCGGCGGCGGAACCGCTCGACGGGGTCTTCCGCAACGGGGTCGTCCTCGCGGGTGGGAACGCGATCGCCGCCACGGACAAGAACCAGATCGTCGCCGTGGATGTGAAGTCGGGTGCCCTCAAATGGCAATTCACGACATCGGCCCCGATCTCCGGCACGATCGTGGTGGCCGGGAACTACGTCATCGCGAACGTGGGCGGCACAGAGCTTCATGCCTTCGACATCGCGACGGGCGCGATGCCGTGGACGAAGCCCCTGGCCACAGGCCCTCTCGCAGGCGATTTGGCGACATGGCAAGAGAACGTGATTTTCGCCACGAACGAGGGTGAACTGAAATCCGTCAACGCATTGACCCTCAAGGAAAACTGGTCGGTCCGGTTCTCGAAGCTGAGCGCATCGAGTTCCCCGGTCTTGGAGGGCGACACGCTCTACATCAACACGGGTCAATACCTGACCGCGATGCGGGCTCAGTCCGGAGGTGCGCGATGGCAACGGAGGCTGGATGAGTCGCTCGTCTTCAGCCCTGCGGCTTCTGCCGAGGCGGTGGTCGTGGTCACGATCACGGGCAAGGTCCATTCCTTCAACACCTCGGGCAAACCGATCTTCGGCAAGGGGGTTGACCTGGGCAACGGCCCGGTCGCCTCGCCGGCCTTTGTCGGGAAGACGATCGTTCAGCCGACGTCGAACGGTGCCGTAAACCTCGTTGACCCCGTATCGGGTGACGTCTTGTTCTCCTACATCATTCCTCCGCTCACGAAAGGCTTGACCGCGACGACCGGCGGGAACAGTCAAGGCGGTGGGCGTGGGCAAGGTGGCGGCGGCGATGTCGGATCGTCCGGTGCAGGGGGCGGTGCCCTGGGCGGAGGGGCGGCCGGCGGAGCGGGCCAGCGCGTCGAGGTGAAGTACGTCGCTGCCGCAGGCCCCGCTGCGGTCGCAGGCAACTCGATGCTGGTTCTTGCGCGGGACGGTAGCCTCCTGTGCTTCGACAAAGAGCACGGTGTGGACCTTATTGGGCCCGAGATCGAGCTCCTTTGGCCCAACCCCGGAGACCAGATGAGTGGCCGACCCCCGTTCGAGCTGATCTTTAGGATCCTCGACGGGACTTCCGGTGTAGATCCTGAGTCCGTGAAGGTCAAGGTGGGGAACGCTGAATATGTCGGCGCGTACAACCGCGACGGCTACCTCTCGATCCGAGCGAGCCAAGGTGGCGCGAACCCGCCTTTTTCGGACGGTCGCCAGACGATCATGGTCTCGGCTTCGGATTGGCTAGGGAACGTTACGGAGAAGTCGTTCGTCGTCAGCGTGGACAACACGCTCCCGCCGCTCGGGAGTCCGCGCAGCAAGGTGGGCGGCGATGCTGCCGGTGGAGGCAAGGCCGGTGGCGGTGGCGCGATGGGCGGCGGCTAGACCGCCCGAGTTTTGGCAGGGTCTCGCGGGCGCGAAGCTCTCCGCCCGTGAGATCGAGTCTCTGGTAGGGAACGGGGCGGTACCTAGCGAGGCGCTCGACCCGGTGGCCCGGAGGGCGTTTGAACAAGGGGCCGAGATCTGGCTCATGGAGGACGACCACGCGCCAGGGTTCCTCTTCCTGCGCGGTAGCGAAGGAGCGCTGGAACGCCCGATGGTGGGGATCGTCGGCACACGACAAGCATCGGCGTACGGCGTCTCGGCGGCTCATGCCTTCGCAAAGTCGCTGGCTGCTTCCGGCGCCACGGTCGTGAGTGGAGGGGCGAGGGGGATTGACACCGCGGCCCACGTCGGCGCGCTCGAGACGGGCCTGAGCGTCGCGGTCTTGCCCGGCGGGGTGGACGTGCCCTATCCCGCAGGCAACCGCGAGCTCTTTGAGCGGATTGTGGGTTCTGGCGGCCTCGTGAGCGAGTTTGCGTGCGGGTCGAGGCCAGTTCGCGAGAGCTTCTTGGTCCGCAATCGAACCCTAGCTCGCCTCGCATCCGCCCTGCTCGTGATCGAGGCACCGTGCAGTTCCGGTGCCTTGGTGACGGCACGCCACGCGCTCTCGCTCGGCAAGCCGGTCTATGTGGTCCCCGGCCCGTTCACGCTTCCAAGCTTCCAGGGCGGGTACGGCCTGTTGGAGGACGGTGCGAAGTTGGCCCCAGACCCTTCCCACCTCGCCTCGCTCTATGGAAACGCTCCCGTGTCGGACGGGCCAAGTGGGGGCGGCTCGATACTTCTCGGGCTGTTGGCCTCGGGCCCCATGAGCGCCGAGGCCTTGGGGCGCGAGTCTGGGCTGGAGCCTGGCGAGCTCATGGAGGCACTGACAACCCTCGAGCTGGAGGGGAGTGTGACTCGGGCGGGCGATGGGTACGCTTGCACTCTGTGACGCGTGACGTCTGGGCGGTGGGCCCGAGCGGGTTCGGTGCCTATTCGCTGGAGTGGGACCGCGGTCAGCCCGTGCTGGGTTCGACCGCCTCCCACCCCGAACTCCTCCTTTCGCCAGGGTTCGTGGACGTTCACATCCATGGTGGCTGGGGCGTGGACCTCATGGAGGCGAACACTGCCGAGAACCTGCGATTGGCAGCGCGACTCGAAGCGTGCGGGTACGAGGCAGCCCTGGCAACGAGCGTATCGTGCAGTGCCGAGAATGCATTCCTAGCGTTCGAGGCCGTTCCCGAGGGCACGGTCTTCGTTGGTGCGCACCTCGAGGGCCCTTTCCTCAGCCCGCTCCATCCCGGCGCTCAACCACCGGGGGCAATTTTGGACCCATCGGACGCCGGGCCGGAGTGGGAGAAGGTCTTCGACCATCCCATGCTCAGGCTGGTGACGCTGGCGCCGGAACGGCCGGGAGCGGCGACGCTGGCCCAGCGACTGCGCTCCCGCGGAGTGACGGTTTCCATGGGCCACACCGACGCAACCTTCGAGCAAGCCTCAGAGTCGAACGCTGTGACCCATGCGACCCATTGGCCCAACGCGATGCGCGGCTTCCATCACCGGGAGCCGGGGGCGTGTGGGTATGCCTTGATGACCGATACGCTCACCACCGAGTTGATCTACGACCGCGAGCATGTCGCGCCCATGGCGGCCTCCTTGCTCGTGAGAACCAAGCCGACCGAGAAGTTGATCGCCGTGAGCGACGCCACGATGGCGACGGGGTTGCCCCCCGGTGAGCGACTCACGATGTGGGGGTTGGAATGTGTCGTTGGGGAAGGTACAGTCCGACTTGCCTCGAACGGTGCCCTTGCCGGTAGCGCGGTGAGCCTCTATGACGTTTTTCGCAACCTTCACGACGATTTTTGCCCGGAGACTGCCATCCGGGCCTGTGCGATGAACCCAAGGCCACTGGCTGGGCTCTTCGGGCCCCCGAGCCGGTGGTTGCTCATGGATCGCAGGCTAGAGTTTGTCGAGATGGTTGGAGGCCCAGCTTGAACCAAGTCGTTACAGGAAAGTTGACGACGTGGCAAAGGTTGCGCCGGGCTGTACTTGGCAGCCCTATCGCCACGAAACGGGCCCACCACGAGAAGCTCTCGGTCACGCTCGGCCTTCCGGTCTTCGCCTCGGATGCGCTTTCTTCCGTTGCCTATGCGAGCGAGGAGATCCTGCACGTCCTAGTGGTCGCGGGGATCGCTGGCTTCACCTTCCTCACCCCGGTCTCGCTCTGGTTGGTCGTACTGATGCTCATTATCGCCTTCAGCTACTACCAAACGATCCAAGCGTATCCTGCCGGTGGCGGGACCTACATCGTCTCGACCGAGAACCTGGGGAGCGGGGCAGGGCGGGTAGCGGGAGCGGCCCTGCTCATTGACTATGTTTTGACCGTCGCGGTCTCGATCTCATCGGGCGTCGCGGCCGTGGTCTCCCTCGCTCCGTCCACCCAGGACTATGGCGTCTGGATCGGCGTGACCGCCATCGCAGTTTTGTGCCTGGCGAACCTTCGCGGAGTGAAAGAGAGCGGGGCGATCTTTGCTCTGCCGACCTATGTCTTCGTGGTCTTGGTGCTCGCCCTGGTGGGCACGGCCGTGTTCCGTGGCGTTGGCCAACCTGCGATCCAGCCGACGATCCATCCGCCCCAAGAAGGGTTTCACGCGGTCACGATGTTCCTGTTGCTCCGTGCGTTCGCGGCTTCGTGCGCCGCGCTGACCGGTACGGAGGCGATCGCCGACGGGGTGGGGGCGTTCAAGGAGCCTGCCGCCAAGAACGCAGGGCGGACCTTGATCGCGATGGTCGTGCTGTTGCTGGTGATGTTCGTGGGCATCAGTTGGTCCGCACAGCACTTTGGCGTCCAAGTCATGGAGCCGACTGAGCCGGGCTTCAAGACCGTCTTGGCCCAGCTTGCAGTGGCGATGTTCGGCGAAGGGCCGTTTTTCTACGTGATCCAGATCGCGACGGCGGCGATCCTGTTCCTCGCGGCCAACACAGCGTTCGCCGACTTCCCCCGGCTTTGCAGCTTTGTGGCACGCGATGGGTTCATGCCGCGCCAATTGACAAGCCTGGGCGACAGGCTCGTCTTCCAGAACGGCATCGTGGTGCTCTCGGTCGTCGCTGCGGGCTTGCTCGTGGTCTATAACGCTGACACCCACTCCTTGATCCCGCTCTACGCACTCGGCGTCTTTGTCTCCTTCACTTTGAGCCAGGCCGGGGTATGCAGGAAGTTCGTCAAGGAGCGGAAGGCCGACCCTGCCAATGCGAGGCGCCACACGATCCATGCAGCGCTGAGCGGGTTCGGTGCGGTGGTCACCACGGTGGTCTCACTCATCCTCCTTGTGACCAAGTTCAGCGAAGGTGCGTGGCTCATCTTGGTTGCGATGACCGTTCTGCTCTCGGTCTTCTCCTTGATCCGCCGCCACTACGATCACTTGGCGAACGAGCTCAACCTTCGACCCGAGGACACGGTGGAGAAGGTGCAGACCATCGCCCTGCTCCTCGTGCCGCGCGTCCACCGCGGGGTCTTGCGGGCGATCGCCTATGCCCAAGGCTCGGCGCGCGACTGCCGGGCCCTCCACGTCACGCTGGACCCGGCCTCGTCCGAGAAGCTAAAGCAGGAGTGGAACCGCCTCGGCATTGACATGCCTCTGGTCATCCTCGACTCCCCTTACCGATCGCTCGTGGAGCCCGTGGTGGACTATATTGACGAAACGACGGAGCTTTTCCCCGACCATATGGTCACCGTAATCGTTCCCCAGGCGGTGCCCTCTCGGTGGGTGCAGGGCCTCCTGCACACGAACGCTGCCCTGGGGTTCAAGCTCGCCCTTGCTTCCAGGCCCCAGGTCGCCATCACCAACGTTCGATACTTCTTGAAATAGCCCATGATCGTCGAGTCCTATGAAGACGTCGTCAAGCTCTCGGGCGTGGTCCGGGACAACTTCTGGTCCACGATCCAGACCGCGGTCGCCCTCACGCTCCAGCGTCACCCTAGCGGGGTCATTATTGACCTGAGCGGCGTGACGGAGATGACCGCGCTCGGCGCGGACTCGTTCCGGGACGCCCTCAAGTTCGTAGAGTCCAACGACGCACGGATCGTGGTCGCCGAAGTGCCGGAGGCCGTGCTCCATATCATGCGCCAAGTGCCGGAGGTGCGGAGCCAACTCCCCTTGGCCGACAGCGTGGAGCAGGCACGGCGCTCCCTTGACCTTTTGGTGGACGAAGGTGCCGAGCCCGTGAAGCGGCGGCGCGAGGAAAGGGTGAAGCCGGCGAGGACCCTACTGATCTGCCTCAGCGGCGACGACAGCGACGCACACCTCTTGGCCATGACCCGCGAGTTTGTGGACAGGAGCCCTGCCAAGGTCGTGATGATCTATCCGATCCTTGTCCCCCGGGAGCTACCGCTGAACTCGCCGCTACCCGACGAAGAGGAGCGAGCGGCGGCGACTCTCGAGTCGGGCCGAAAGGCGATGTCGGAGAGCCAGGTGGTGACGGAGATCCGCTTGGAGCGGGCGCGGGACCTGCCGAGCCTGATCGCGGACACGAGCGAAGAGATCGAGGCCGCGCAAGTGCTGGTGGGCGTCTCGATCCGTCCGCGGCACGAGGAGGACGCCTGGCACGCCCTGGAGGCAGTCATCCAAAAGGTGAAAACTCCGCTCGTGATCGTTCGGCCCCGGCTCACCTAGCGCAGGCTGGCCCTCAGGAGACGGTCGTTGACCGCGGCCCAAGCAGGCCCTTGGGGGGGCCGCTGCACGACGATCACTCGTGCCCCTAAGGAATCGAGCACACGGAGGCTGGCGAAGAGCATCGCGCCATAGCGCACCGGGTCGGCGGGCATTTGGATCTGGGTTCCTGCCGAGGGTTCTTCGAAGGTCAGGCCCACGTCCGCTAGGGCCAGACGATCCGCGAGCCGCAGCGGGGTTCTCGGGGCATAGTGCAGCCCGATCTGACCGGGGGAGCGAGGCGACGCACCGTGGCCCCCGACCTCTACCCGTCTGCCAAGGCACGCTTCCAGTTCTTCGATCCCGATCGGCCCTGGCCGGAGGATCTCTGGTGTGCCCGAGCTGAGATCCAGCACCGTACTTTCGATCCCCCAGGCACACGGCCCGCCGTCCATGACCAGGAGATCGGGGAGCCCCATGGCTTCGAGGGCAGCCTCGGCCGTGGTAGGCGAGAGGGACCCGGACCGGTTTGCGCTCGGCGCCGCAAGGGGAAGCCCGCAGATCTCCATCACACCGCGGAAGACCGGGTGGGCAGGAGATCGGAGCCCCACCGTGCCCAGTCCCGCCGAGGCGATGAGCGGGATCGCGGTCCCCTTGGCGACGACCAGGGTGAGGGGGCCTGGCCAAAAGCGTGCGGAGAGGAGCTCCGCCTCATGGGGCCAGTCCCCAGCGAGCGAAGCGGCGTGCTGAGCGTCGCGGACGTGGACGATGAGCGGGTTGGTAGCGGGTCGCCCTTTGAGGTCAAAGACCAACGCGACCGCAGAGGGGTCGAGCGCGTTGCAGGCAAGTCCGTAGACCGTCTCGGTCGGCAAGGCGACCGCCCTGCCCGAGAGCAGCGTTTCGCAGACTTGGGCCAAGCTCTCGGGGCCGACTATGGGCACGCGAGGGCCTCCCGTGTTTCGGCGAAGGGAGGCTGGATCCCGAGCCAGTGGGCAATGGAGAGTGCGCCTTGGGCGGCGAGCATGGGGAGGCCGTCCCGGGTAGAGAGGCCATGCTCCCGAGCGAGGTTGAGGAACGGTTTCGAGGCTTCGCCGTAGGAAAAGTCGTAGGCCAGGGCCCCGCGTTCGGCGGAGGGCCAATCGAGCTCGGGCGAGAGGCCCGAGTGACCCGCCGATGTTGCGTTCATGACGAGGCCGTATCCAGCGAGGCTCCCATCCACCCACGATAAGGGAACGTGGTTGCGACTCGACCATTCCTGCAGAGCCTCCGGCCTCCGAGAGTGATAGTGGACGGGGACGCCGAGTCGAAACAGGGCGATCACGGCAGCGCGCGCGGCACCCCCTGCGCCGACCACCAGTGCTGGGCCCTGGACCCGACCCTCGAGGTCGGCTTCGAGCGCTCCGACGTCGGTGTTCCAGCCGCATCCCGAAACCAGGCACACCGTGTTCGTCGCCTCGGCACGAGGCTCGTCACCACCGAAGACGCGGAACGCCTCCCCCTTGAGCGGAACGGTCACGTTGATGCCTTTCACGCCGAGCCGGCCCAAGTGCGCCGCCGCTTCTGCCAGCTCGCCGGGAGGAACCTCGATCGCTCGATAGGTAAGTTCCAGCCCCAGGGCCGCGTAGGTACGCCTGTGCATCTTGGGCGATAGGGAGTGAGAAACAGGAGACCCTACCACCGCGTAGTCGCACACCTCGGCCTCCCGCCAACCCGCGACCGTCATCGCCCGTGCCCGCGGAACGTGAAGTATCGCTGGCCGAAGAAGTTCCAGAAGTAGACCACGACCGTAGCGACCAGGGTGGCCCCGCCCCAGCTTGCCTCGACCGGCATATGGAGCAGGCGTTTCACGTAGGCACCGACCACGACGGACAGCACAAGGCCGACCAGTGCGACTGCGAAAAACCGCGCGATCATGGGGCCGTGCGGCACCTCGCCCTCGACCGCGAACGTCCACTTGCGGTTCCAGTAATAGCTGTTCAGGATAGCCAAGGCCGTAGTCGGTACCTTGAGCGGGCCGAAGGCGGCATCGCTCACCTGCTTTGCCGTCCAGTTCCCGTCCCCCAGCATCGCGTGCCCGACCGAGTCCGCGACCGTCTTGCCATCGAGCAGGGGGGCGAGCATGAGCACTCCGTGGAGCCCAGCATCAAGGATGGTCGAGAGGCCTCCGACCAGGGCGAACCGGATCATGTGCTGGATGATGCTGTGCGAGAAGAGCCCTGGAGTGGCTGCGCCCCCGCTGAAGTGGCGGTAGAGGAAGGTTCCGATCATCCGCTCGACCCGGCGGCTGACAATCCGAGTGCCGACGAACTCACGCTTCGCCATCGGTCTCACCCAGATGGCGTCAATGCCACTCCGGTTTGCACCCAGGATGTCCGTGAGGAGTTGGTCGCCGATCGTGAGGGCTTCGTCCTGGGTCGCCTGATAGCGCTCCAGGGCGATGGTGAACATCCGCCGACTGGGCTTGAACTTGTCCCTCACGGTGTCGGCACCGAGCTTCTCCGCAAGCCGTGCGAGTCGCTCCGGGTTCCTGGTGTTGCTGACCAGGCAAAGATCGAATCCCAGTGCCTTAGCTTCGGCGACCCACTCCATCGTCGCAGGGGGGATCTCTTCTTCGCGCCACGGCAGGAGGGTGTTGTCCACGTCGAGCAACAAGAGTCGCTTCCCCTGCTCCCGCAAGACTCTCAGCTCGATTTCTTGAATGGATTCGACCGCCGATTTCGGGGAGAACGCCCTCAGGACACGGGGCACGGACTCTCGCTCGAACGTCCCGGACCGAAAGCCCCTCACCGCACCTCCGCACGTGCCTTCCGGATGTTTGCGAGGTGATGGGGATAGGTGTCAGCGAAGTAGTGGCTGCCATCGGGTCGGGCCACGTAGAAGAGATAGCCGTGGCGCTCCGGCTTCGACGCGGCGCGAAGGCTGGCGAGCCCAGGGGAACAAACCGGTCCAGGGGGCAGCCCATCGTGCCGGTAGGTGTTATAGGGCGAGTCCAACCGTTGGACTTCGCCAGGGCGCAGTTGCCGCCATTCTTGAATGCCGTAAAGCACGGTGCAGTCCAACTCTAGCCGCATCCCTTTGTGCAGGCGGTTCTCGATGACCCCAGCGATGCGCGCCCTTTCGGACGGCTTCTTCGCCTCTAGCTCCACCAAGCTCGCGATCACGACCGTACGGTGGGGGTTCGTTTGGCCCTGGAGCAACGGCATCGCCTTGCCTCGGAACGCCTTGAGTTGAGACGCGACGATGGCTTGCGCCGACGTCCCGGCAGGCCAGTGGTAGCTATCGGGGAACAGATACCCTTCCAGTGTGCTCCCAGGGATTTTCAGCCCTAAGGCAAGCATTCCGGCGCGGGTGTCCCCCGCCGCCTTCACGTACTCCTCGGAAGGCAGGCCGTGCTTGGCAAGAATCTCAGCCGACTGCCGGATCCATCGGCCCTCTGGGATCGTGACGAGCTCGAGCAAGGGGGATTGCAGGGCTCGGGTGAGCTCGGCCGCGTTCATCCCTGGCCGCACTGAATAGGTGCCTGCGCCCACGATCTTGGGCGACCTCTGGAGTCGCATTGCCAGCCGAGTCCACGTTGCGCTCCGAATGACTCCGTTTGCCTGCAACCGGTTCAGGACCTCGCCGATCGAGACGGCCTTCTGCACCACGATCCTCTCTGGCGGGCCAGGCGGCAAGGGAGCCATCGAGACCGCGCCCATGCGCACCACGGCGACGATCAGGACGAGGACAATCGCGACGGCGATCTGCTTAGCCATGGGGTCTCTTCAAGTAACGCTCCAGAATCCGGCACGCGGCCTCGCTGTCCAACCTTCGCCTCACTTGGGCGCCTTTCAGCCCAGCCGACAGCATGGCTGCCTCCGCCTCCTTGCTGGTGAGCGATTCGTCCTCGTACCCGACCTCCATCCCCAAGGATTCGATCGCCTGGCCGAGCTTGCGGCAGACCAGACTCATTCGGGACTCCCCTTCAGAGTCCAAGGGAAGCCCGATGATGATCTTGGTGGCCCCTTCGCGCTCTGCGAGTTCCACGAGCACCGAGGCATCCTTGGCGAGCGTACCGCTTGCTGCGAGCACGGGTCGAGGCGAGGGCAAGCCATCCGGAGAGTCCGTGGCCGCGATCCCGATCCGCTTTCCGCCGAAGTCAACCCCAAGCAACCTCAAACGTTGAGCACCTCGAGCACCTCCTCGCGCATCGCGGGCACGATGGAGAGGGCCGTTCCGGGGCCCGCGAGCTCTCCGAACCAGCCGCCGGCCTCCCGGACGATGACTTGCATAGCACTGACGTCCCACTCCGCGACGTTGGGATCGAGCATCGCGTGGGCTCGGCCGGTCGCCACGAGAGCGTGGCCGTGGGCATCGGTCCAAGTCCTGAGCGTCCGGCACTGCTCGGCCATTGCTCCGGCGCCTTCGAGGAGACCGATCCGGGAGAGGCTTTTCAGGCTGCCCGTCGCCACGACCGCGGACTCGATCGGAACGGGTTCCGCGATCCTGGTCCGCTTACCTTGGAAGAAGGCGCCCTGGCCGACCTCGGCATAGAGCAACTCGTCGAGCGCCGGAAAGTAGCAGACCCCGATCTGCGGGACTTTTTCGACCTCGTAGCTCAAGAGCGTGGAATAGAGAGGGACGCCGGCGATGAAGGACTGGGTGCCGTCAATCGGGTCAATCACCCAGCGGCCAGGGCCCTCGCCGGTGCGTCCGCGTTCTTCTCCGAAGATCCCGTCCTCCGGGAAGTGCCGGAGCACCGCCGCGCGCACGATGTCCTCGGCGGCGAGGTCGGCCTTGGTCACGACCGACCCGTCGTCCTTGAGGCGAACCTCGGGATCGTTTTGGAACCATCGCAACGTCGCCTTGCCCGCCTGGAGGCAGATTTCGATCGCAAACTCCACGCGACGGTCCATGGCCTCTCAGTTTGGCCGATTGTGCGCCTAGGAGCACGGACGGCCTTGGCGGTACCATGGGCGCGGGAAGGGGGCTTAGCTCAGTGGCGAGAGCACCTGCTTTGCAAGCAGGGGGTCACCGGTTCGAATCCGGTAGCCTCCACCAAGAATCATCGGGGCGTGTGACAAATCCCCGCGCGTTCGGGCGAAAGCTAGGGATCGCCCATTTGTCCGACGAGCAAGACGTAACCGTCGGGATCGTGCACCCTAACTTCCCCTGCGGGCATGTAGTAGGGATAGGTAGGTTCGAAGACCGTCCCGCTCCTGGAGAACTCGGCGCGGCTTCCACCAGCGTATGGGCCCCCGTCATCGAGACCTGCTTGAAGCATCTCGGCCCGGAACTCCGCCACGTCGTCCACATGTAGATAGAAGAGCACGGCCTGGCTTGCGGGATCAATCGGTCCATCCGCAAGGGAGAGCATGAGGTCGCAACCGGGCCTCTTCATCCGGGCCCAGTAGGGTCTGCCTTCCGGCCCGAAGCGGGAGTCCAATCCCAACCCGAGTAGCGCATAGAACCGCACTGAGTCTTGGACGTCGGCGACGTGTAGATAGGGGACGAAGCTTCGAATCTCGAACGTTGCAGGCTCCATTGCGCGAATGTACCGCTGTGGCAAGATCGGAGGGCGTGTTGAGCCTTGAAGACGTGCGTTCCATCTGCCTGGGCTTGCCCAAAGCGTACGAGAAACTGAGCCATGGCTCTCCGGGCTTCTTCTTGGAGAAGGGCCGCCAGTTCTGTTCCTACGTGGATGGTCACCATGGCGATCCTCGCGTCGCCCTTTGGCTCGCGGCCCCTCCGGGCGCTCAGGAGAGCTTGATCGAGGAGGATCCCGAAACTTACTTCCGGCCGCCCTATGTCGGCCCGAGCGGGTGGGTCGGGGTTCGGATAGACCAAGGGATCGGCCGCGATGAGATCGCTGACCTCATCGCCATGGCCCACCACCACGCCTCTCGATAGCGACAGGGCCTGGGGGCCGGTGGCATACTCGGACTGCCGAATGTTCACGGGCACTTTGGCAGTTGCGATGTCTCAGGACGCCTTGTCGAGACAAGTGGAGTTCCGGTTCGTGGCCCCGAAGGGCGCCACGAGCGTCGCCGTCGTCGGCCAGTTCAACGAGTGGGACCGCGCTCGCCACCCGATGCGGTTCGAAGATGGGGCTTGGCGAGTGACCGTCGAGATCGCGTCCGGGGTCTATCAGTACCTTTTCGTGGTGGATGGGAAGCAGTGGGTGAAGGATCCACACGCCCGTTCCGTCGCCGATGCGAACGGAAACACGAACTCGACCTTGATCGTGGAACCCGCGGACTATGAGGCCACACCTGCAATCCCCGGCGACGGCACAGTGACGCTCTCCGCTGTCCGCCATCACCCCGACCACCAGGACACGGTCAGGAAGAACCGCACCGAGGTTCTCTTGAGGGTTCGGACTCGTCGCGGAGACGTCGGCACCGTCGAGGCCGTGCCGGTCGGCATCAAGGCGGCCCCGCTTCGATTGGCTCGGTCCGACGAACTTTACGACTATTGGCAGGGCGTCGTGGCCTCCCCGTCGGGGGAGTTTGCCTACCGATTCAGGCTAGACGGCGCGACGTGGCTCGGGGCGGACGGTCTTGGGCCCACGCCCTCGCCTTTTGTCCAGAGGCCCCGCGAGTTGCCGCTTCCCAATGTGCCCCGGTGGCTGGAGGGCGCGGTCTTCTATCAGGTGTTTCCCGACCGGTTTGAGAACGGCGACCCCGCGAACGACCCTCCAGGTGTCGAGCCTTGGGGGAGCAAGCCGACCCCAACCAACTGGTTGGGAGGCGACCTTGCCGGGGTGACAAAGCGCCTGCCTCACCTCCAGGAGCTTGGCGTCACGGGACTTTATCTCAACCCTGTCTTCAAGACGCAGAGCAACCACGGGTACACGACCGACGACTATCGAAGCGTGGATCCTCGGTTCGGCAACGAGGCGGAACTGAAGCGCCTGGTGACCATGGCGAAGGACTCAGGGATCAAGGTCTTGCTCGACGGCGTCTTCAACCACAGCGGAACCGGGTACGCGCCGTTCCGCTCCGTTGCGAAGGAGGGTGCAGCCTCGCCATTCGCGAAGTTCTTCCACGTGCTCCGGTTCCCCGTCGAGGAGCGGGAAGGCCAGCAGACCTATCGGACCTTCGCCGGGGTTTGGCAGATGCCGAAACTTGCGACCCACGAACCCGAGGTCCAGCGCGAGATCGCGGACGTCGGGGCGTATTGGGTTCGAGAGTATGGGCTCGCGGGCTGGAGGCTCGATGTCGCGGACGAGGTCGCCCCAGAATGTTGGCGCGTGTTCCGCAAGGCGGTGAAGCAGGCCGATCCAGAGGCATACATCCTCGGCGAGGTGTGGGGCGACGCCCGCGAATGGCTCCAAGGAGACATGTTCGATGGGGTCATGAACTACCGCTGGCGCGAGGCTGTGATCGGGTACGTCGCGGGCACGCTTCGGCCCTCCGAGCTCGAGTCCCGCCTGAGCACGATCGCCGAGGACTATCCGGACGGCGTCGCGATGGGGCTCTTCAATATCCTGGGCAGTCACGACACGGAAAGGCTCCGCCGAATCGTCCCCGCCCGTGATCGTCGCATGATCGCCGCGACCCTTCAGTTCACTTGGCCCGGTGTGCCGTGCATCTACTATGGCGACGAGGTGGGCATGGACGGGGGGAGAGACCCCGACGACCGAAGGTGCATGGATTGGAGCCAAGCAGGTTGGGACTTTAGGCTCCTCCAGCACTACAAAGATCTCTCCGCCCTGCGCGCCCGGCAGCCCGCCTTGCGGGTGGGGCACGTTGGCAAGATCGTCTCGCTGGATGCGCAGCGGGTGTTCGCCTTCCGCCGGGATGCCGGTTCGAACCGGGTCTGGGTCGTTACGAACCTCGGGGCGTCCGAGGCGGCTCTACCCCTCGGCCCTGGACGTTGGGGAGTTGTGGCAGGCAAGGGTAGGATCGCCGAAGGCTCCGTGCACGTTCCACGGCGCGGGTCTGCAGTGATCGCGAGGGCGGGGTAAGGGTGGCGTTCTTAGAGTTTCACGAGATCAGCAAGACCTTCCCTGGGGTCCGGGCCCTCGATCGAGTTTCGTTCGAGGTGGAGGCGGGCCGGGCCCACGCGCTGTGTGGTGAGAACGGTGCGGGCAAGAGCACGCTCCTGAAGATCCTCGCTGGGGCCTATCGGGCCGATTCTGGGACGATCTCGGTGGCAGGCCAGCCGTTCCACCCCACCTCACCGAACCAGGCGTTGCTTGGCGGCGTCGCCGTGATCTACCAGGAGCTGAACCTGGTCAACGACGCGAGCGTGGCGGAGAACGTATTCCTTGGCCACATGCCTGCGACCGGCGGATGGGTAGATCGTAAGGAGCTGCACGCGCGAGCCTCGGCGGTGCTCGCCCGCTTGGGCCTCGATATCCACCCCGAGACCCGGCTCGGCGACCTCCCGATCGCCCAGAGGCAGTTGGTGGAGATCGCCAAGGCCCTAAGCCGTAATGCCAGGGTGATCGCTTTCGACGAGCCCACGAGCAGCCTCAGTGCTCGGGAGTCGGAGCGATTGTTCGAGGTGATCGAGTCCTTGTGCTCCGAGGGTTGTGCCGTGCTCTACGTGTCCCACCGTATGGTGGAGATCGAGCGCGTGTGCCGGTCGGCCACCGTCTTGCGCGATGGGAGCCACGTCTCCACGTACGAATCCATCGCCGAGGTCGGGATAGACCGCTTGATCGAGGACATGGTCGGGCGCGAGCTCACCGAAGTCTTCCCCTATCACGAGAGGCCCCAGGGCGACGTCGCCTATTCGGCCACCGGCCTGACGGGCCCTGGCCTTCGCGCACCCGTGAGCCTCTCGATCCGGGAGGGCGAGATCGTGGGAGTCTACGGGCTCGCAGGTTCGGGGCGCACGGAGCTGCTCAAAGCAATCTATGGGGCGGGCCGTGGGACGCTCGAAATCGGCGGAGTGGAGGCGCGGGTCACCAGTCCTCGTGAAGCCCTTGCACAGGGCATCGCCCTCGCCCCGGAGGACAGGAAAAAGGAGGCCCTCTTTCCCTTGCTCAGCGTCCGGGAAAACATGGCGGTGGCGTGGCGCGACGGCTGCATGGTCCACGCCGAAACGGAGTCAAGGTCGGCCCAACAGCAAGTCGAGCGGCTCGGAATCAGGCTCGCATCGCTGGAAGCACCGGTCGCTCAACTCTCGGGTGGGAACCAGCAGAAGGTGGTGTTGGGGCGATGGCTTCATCTGCCCTTGCGCCTGCTTCTCTTGGACGAGCCTACTCGGGGGGTGGACATTGGGGCCAAGCGCGAGTTGCACGAGGCGGTCGCGGCCCTGGCTGCGGAGGGGGTGGCGGTGCTCCTTGTCTCGAGCGAGACTGCCGAGGTCTTAGGGGTATCGGATCGGATCCTCGTGATGCGGGAGGGCGAGCTCGCTGGAGAGTTGAGCCGGGCCGAGGCCACGGAGGAGGCACTCGTGCGCCTCAGCCTGCCTTGACCTGCAAAAACTACTGGCATTCACGCTCAAATCTGCACGCTCGCGCGCAAAGTCTGGTAAGTTGGCACTGAACCTGAGTGGGGAAAGACACTATGCCACGCCAACGACTTGTCAAGATCGCGCTCGCCCTTGTGGCCGCCCTAGCCGCCTTGCCCGCCTCGGCCCAGTTCCAGGCCGACAAGGTCACGCTCTACAAGAACCTGAGCCTGAGTACCTTGGGTGCGACCGCCGGCAACGACTGTTGGGGCTATGTCTCGCCGAGCGGGAGGGAGTTTGCGTTCATGGGCTGTAACAACCGGACGGCCTTCGTAGAAGTGACGGACCCTGCCAACCCTGTGTACTTCGCTCACATTCCGCACTCGAGCAGCACCTGGTCGGACATCAAGGTCTACCGCAACCATGCCTACGTCGTCACCGAGGCCTCTGGCACCGGCGTCCAAGTCGTTGACCTGAGCAACATTGAAAACCACGAGGTCACATTGGTGCGAACGATCGCTGCGCCGGGCAGAACGCACAACATCCACGTGGACGAGGAGAGCGGCTTCCTCTACACTTGCGGCTCACGCGACGGCACGGGCACCACGATGTGCTTCAATTTGAGCAGCCCTGGCAACCCGGTTCAAGTGGGTGCGAGCACGATGACGCCGGTCTATCAGCACGACGTCCAGGTGAAGACCTTCACGTCGGGGCCCTATGCGGGCCGGCAGATCATGTTCGGTGCAGGGGAAGGGCGCGGACTTGAGATCTGGGACGTGACCGACAAGAGCGCGCCTTCCTTGATCCGCCGCGTCGCCTATCCGTTCGTTGGATATTGCCACCAGGGGTGGCTCAGCTCGGACTATAAGTACTTCTATGTCAACGACGAGTTTGACGAGTCGCAGAACTCGATCACGACGCGGACGCTCGTCTTCGACGTGAGCGTGCTCGAGACCGCGGACTTGGTGGCCACGTTCACCTCGGGAAGGCCGGCGATTGATCACAACCTTTACTTCAAGAACAGGTTCATCTTCGAAGCGAACTACCGATCTGGGCTCCGGATCTTCAATGCGAACGGCAATCCGACCGCTCCCGTACAAGTGGGCTACTTTGACACCTATCCTGCCGACGACCTCGCTCAGTTCGATGGCGCATGGAGCAACTATCCGTTCTTCCCCAGCGGCACCGTCATCATCAGCGACATCAACCGTGGGCTCTTCATCGTGGACGTGACGGAAGCGACGAGGACCAAGTTCCCCGTGCAGACGGCGACGATCGAGCGCGGAGTGGCGGCGGGCGGCGATGCCGGCAAGTTGGGGGCGAGCGACGACGACTACATGACCGTGAAGCGTGGAATCACTTCGAACCAGACCGAAAGCCCGATCAGCGTCGTGATGGAGGGCACGTGTCTCTGGACCGATATCACGAAGCTTTCATTCTCCCTGGAGGGCAAGGTGAACACGGCCGGGCTCCAAGTGACCCTCGAACTCTACG
>JADLBH010000036.1 GCA_020847855.1 Fimbriimonadaceae bacterium | reverse complement strand
GCTTCTTTGCTTGATCCTCGTGCCCTTGACGGTTGTATTGCTCGGGCGCCAGGTCCAGTCTGTCCCCCGCCTACCCGTGCTCGCGTTCGGGGCAGGCTTTCTCACCCTGGCGATCTTCAGCAGTCTGTGGTCCTCCTACACTTGGGCCGGCCTCTCCACTTGGCCGAGCCTTGCGCTCGGCGGAGGCGTGTTCCTGCTCTCGGTGGCGGTGCTGGGTCGCAAGCAGGGCCCCGTGCTCGCCCTCGACGTCCTCGTGGCGAGCGCGGCCGTGCTCGCGGCCCGTGGGATCATGGAGTACGCCGCGGTGCGAGGATCGGAGCCAGGGTATCGGATCTTTGCCGGATGGAACAATCCAAACGGCCTTGCCTCGATGCTGGTCTTGGCGTTCCCCGTGGGGCTTGCCCGTTGCGCCTCGGCCGAGCGAGTTCGCGCCCTTGGGTTGGGCTCGGCCACGGTGCTGATCGGGATCGCTCTCGTGCTCACGCAGTCGAAGGGCGGTCTGGCGGCGCTCGGTGTGGGGGTCGTGGCCTGCGTAGTCACCGTGCTAGCGAGCAAGGGGCTCGGCAAGCGATTGGTCCCGATGCTGGGTCTCGCCGCCGTCGCCGCCGTGCTCGGCTGGGCGGTGCTCACGAACGCATCCCGGCAGGCCGGCTCCGGTCCGGGCAGGCTCGCCTCCGCGGATTCCACCTCGCAACAGAGCTCGGGCTACCGGATCCAGCTTTGGAAGGGCACTCTGCAGCTCGCGACCGAGAAGCCCTCAGGTTGGGGCCTCGGTTCCTATCGGTTCGTCTCCGCTCGGCCGGGCTTCACCCCGATGACGTACTCCAGCCACCAGACCTGGCTACAGACGGCGGCCGAGACCGGTCTCTTGGGGTTGGGGCTCCTCGTCGGTCTGTTCGCGACGTGGCTACGGCTCGCAGTGGGAGGACTCCGGTTTCTGACCTGCGAGCGAAAGCTGGGCTTGGCGGGCTGTGTGGGGGCGGTGGCCGCGGTGAGCGCACACGGCTTTATCGAGACCAACCTCGGCTTTCTCGGGGTGCTATTCGGCACGACGTACGTCATGGGCTGTGCGCTGTGCCTCTCCAATGACGGCACGTCTCCGGAGAGCATGCCGGGGAGCGCCCGCAACGTTCTCTTGGCCGGGCTCGTCGCCTCTGGGCTTTTCCTCGGGATTCTCGCAGCGCGGAACGAAGCCGAAAAGGCCCACGCGGCCCAGCTCTTGATGCAGGGGGACCGCCAAGGCTCGGTCGCCGCCGCGAAGAGTGCATTTTCCGCATCGCTTGGAAACGATGGCGAAGCCCTTGCTCTGCAAGCCCGTGCCAATGGGAAGCTGTCCCTGATGGAATGGGCGGCGGCGCTCACCCCAGTGCCCCGCACCTATCGCATGCTTTCCGACCTTGCGGAGGCCCAAGGGGACGACCTCACCGCCCTCAACGCCTTGGAGCGAGGGCTGCGGCTCGATCCCAATAACCTCCCTACTCTCTGGAGGCTCATCGAGCTCTATGAGAAGACGGGAAACCGGGAGAAGGCGCAACGCACCGCCCAGCGGCTCGTCCACGTCGAGGAGGTTCCCTACTTCCAAGTTCGGGCGATCCCCGAACTGGTGCCAACGGAGACCTACCGAGCCAGGATCTACCTTGCTTCGAGCGAGAGCGACCCAGCGAAGCGCGCTGAGCTTCTACGCGGCGCGCTCACCGGCCTGCGGGCCTACCTGACGGAAACTCTCCCGATGGTGCGTAGGTTTGCCACCGCCGACATGACGTTCGTGGGCGAGTCCCTTGCCTCGGCCCGAGAGGTCCGCGACCTTGCCCAAGCCGCCCTGGCCGCCTATCGAACGGACGCTCCCCGTGACGCCGCCTGGTCGGATGAGTATGCGGCGTTCTTGGGTGCACTCGACTTCAGCCCGTCAAGATAAAACCGGACGACTTGACCGGCGATGGGTGCGGCCACCTCGCTCCCGTGGCCCGCGTTCTCGACCATGACCGCCATGGCGATCTTGGGATCGTCCTTGGGCGCAAAGCAGACGAACCAGCTGTGCGTCTCGCGCGACAAGTTGTTCTCCGCGCTCCCGGTCTTTCCACAGATCTCGAGGCCCGGCATGTTCGCTACCCGCCCCGTACCCGAGGTGACGACGCTGCGCAGTGCGGTGTGCAAGAGCTCCCAAAGCCGATCGTCGGCTCCGATGGTGCCAGCAACCTTCGGGGGAAGCAATTCGGGCTTGTCGCCTTCCTCGGGACCTTGGAGGGCTCGCACGAGCCGAGGCTGGTACCTCGTTCCCCGGTTCGCGACGGCCATCATCATGCACGCCATTTGCAACGGGGTACACGCGAGCTCGCCCTGGCCCACGCCGAAGTTCGCACTGTCTCCCATCGCGAAGCGTCGGTCACGGTGTTTTGCCCACCATGCGGCCGTGGGAACCAGGCCCGTGGCCTCGCCAGGAAGATCCAGCCCGATCCGAGAGCCCAGCCCCAGCTCTGCACAGGTCTCTCGCAAGGCATCGGGCCCGGCCTTGATCGCCAGTGCCGCGAAGTATGCGTTGCAAGACTTCGTCATGGCACGCTCGAACGTGATCGCGCCGTGGTGCCCCAGACACTTGAACCTTTTGTTGCCGACCTGGAGGTACCCGCGGCACACGGCCGTCCACCCAGGGTCGAAGACCCCGGCCCGATATGCCGCCAACGTCGTAACGATCTTGAACGTCGAGCCTGGCGCGTAGGACGCTCCGATCGCGCGATGGAAGAGCGGCTTGGCCGGATCGTCCCGAAGGGCACTGTAGTCCGCGCTGCTGATGCCCCCGAGGAAGGCGGAAGCGTCATAGGATGGGGCCGACGCCATCGCGAGGATGTCCCCCGTCTTCGGATCGAGCGCGACGATCGCACCACGCTTTCCGGCCAGTTTGGCCATGCAGTACTGCTGTAGCTTCAGGCTCAGGCCGAGCACGAGACCCGAGCCAGGGGTCGCGGCCTCCTCGGAAACGGTCGCTACCGGCCTTCGGCGCGAATCCACCCGGATGCTCGCTTTGCCGGGCAGACCCATGAGGTCCGCCTCATAGGCGCGCTCGAGCCCGTCCTTCCCGATATACGCCGCAGGCTTGAGCCCGAGCTTCCCGAGACGGTCGAGGTCGCGGTCGCTCGGCACCCCGGTGTAGCCCAAGATGTGGCACAGGGCCACGGGGTCGCGGTATGTCCGCATGGGAATCGTGGCCGCATTGAAGCCTGGGAGAACCGACCTGCGCTCGACCACCCAAGAGGCGGCTTGCGGGCTGAGTCCCACCAGCACCGGAACCTCCAGGTCTCCCTTGACCTGGTGTTCGAGGATCTTCCTGCGGAGTCTCGCCGGCTCGATCCCTACCGCGGACGCGACCCGCTCGAGCACGTCCTCGTCTCGGAGGGCGGTCTTGGGTCGAGCCATGAGGGCGGCGGTCGGAGCCGAGGCCGCGACGACGAGGCCCTCTCGCGAGAGGATCTGGCCACGCGGCGCCAGGGAGGCGACCTCGATCTTGCTCGAACTCTCGGCCGCGTCGGCCAAGGCCGAGGATTCCACGATCTGGATGAACCAGAGCCGGAAGCCGTACCCGAGCAGGACGAGCGCGATCGTCGCGACCACGAGCAACGACCGTAGGTCGGTGGGGGACTCGCGAGGGGCGTGGATAACAGACACTGCTAGTTCGGCGGCCTATGGATGGGGCATCCCTTGCTGGGCACCTGGCCTGGTGGGAACCGGCGGCGAACTCGCTCGGGGCAGTACGCGGTGGCCCGCGCCCCACTGTCGGCGCAAAGCTCGACCGCGATCAGGCTGTCGCCTGCGTTGCCCGTCCCTGCAGGCGGAATCGTTCTGGTGGGCTCTTCGACCACTCTTCCCGGCTCGCCCTCGGGCCTATCGAGCTTCGTATCCTCGTTGACCGGCTTGTCGGGCTCTTCCGCCGGTGGCTCCTCGACGACGTTCTCCGGTTCTTCCCTGGGTTCCTCCCGATACTCTCGGGTGGATCCCCCGCCCGTGATGGAGCGGGCCTTCTCGGGATAGCTCCGTTGGGCTCTGCCGACAATATCGGCCCAGAGCGGGGCGACGATATAGCCTCCCATGATTGCCGAGCTCATCGCGCCGTACCTCACCGCGCCCGACGAGGTCCGGTACTCGTTCCCGACCCAGCCGATCCCGATCAGCCGGTCGGTGTAGCCGCAAAACCATGCGTCCTTGTTGTCGCTCGTCGTCCCGGTCTTCCCTCGCGCATTGACGACGGATCCTGCCGCCCTGCCCGTGCCCGAGGTCACTACTGCGCGAAGGCATGAGTCCATCCCCATGGCCGCGCTCGAACTCAGGGCGAGCTTTTCGACGAGCGACCCGCCTCGGTAGATCACCTTTCCGCTCGGGTCGGTGACCTTGACGATCGCGTAGGGCTCGGTACGGTCCCCTGCCCCTTGGAACGCGCTATAGGCGCGGCCCATCTCTAGGAGGGAGACCGAGCCCGCGCCCAAGGCGAGGGTCTCCACGGCGGGAAGCTCGCTCGTGAACCCAAAGCGGGTATGGGCGAAATGGACGGCGTTGTTGGATCCGACCATCTTGTTCGCCCACATCGCCGGGGTGTTGATGGACATCGCGAGCGCGGAGCGGACCGAGACGCTGCCGCCCTTGCCCCCGCCTCGGATCGCACGCCTCACCCCGTGATCGTCCTTGATCATGAATGGATCGTTGCGAATCGAGCCTCGCGGGCTCAGGATCCCTTTCTCGAACGCAGCCGCATAGATGATCGGCTTGAACGAGGAACCCGGCTGACGGCTTCCGTCCGTCACGGCGTTGAACTGGTTGCGCTGGTAGTCCACCCCGCCGGTCATTGCGAGGATCTTGCCGCCGCTGTCCATCAGAAGGAAGGCGCCCTGCGTTACGTCGGATCCCTGATATCGCCGCACCAACCGGCGAACTTCCTGGGCGGTGTACTGGTCCAGGCCGTAGTCGAGCGTCGTCTCCACCCGATAGCCACCTTTCGTCACGTCCGTCTGGGGGAGGAGCCGGTGCAGCTCCTTGAAGACGAAGTCGGTGAAATACGGCGCGAGCTTGGTGGAGCCTGGCACGAACCGGCGGTTCTTTGCGAGCTTGACGGGCTCAGACTTTGCCTCTGCCAACTCGGCGTCGGTGATCCAGCCCTGCTCGTGCATCGTTGCCAAGACCAGGTTCCGATTGAAGGTCGCGGTCTCCAGGTCGGCGAACGGATTGTCCTTGCTCGGCCTTCGTGCGCATCGGGCGATCATGGCCGCCTCGGCAATCGTGAGGTCGTCCAGCTCTTTGCCAAAGTAGACGCTCGCCGCGGCTCCCACGCCATACGCGCCGCTGCCGAAGTACACGTAGTTCATGTAGAACTCCAGGATCTGATCCTTCGTGAGCGACCTTTCGATCTCCATCGCCAGGGCAATGTCCTGCATCTTGCGCTCGACGGACTTCTCGCTGTTCGAGAACACTTGCTTTGCGAGTTGCATGCTCAGGGTGCTTCCACCCTCGACGCGCTTTCCGCTGGCTGTGGACCAAGCCGCGCGCATCAGGCCGCGATAGTCAACACCGCTATGGTCGTAGAAGCGTTTGTCCTCCGCTGCGAGGATCGCGTGCTGCACGTGCTCAGGGATCGCGGCGAGCCGCTTGGGGTTACGGTACTCCGTGGTCAGGGTCATGAGCACCTTGCCGTCGGAGCTCAGGATCACGGTGGGGCGACCGAAGGAAGCCACCATCCGCTGGGGCAGTTCCGGGATCATCGCGGCCGCAGCCTCGATCCGGCGGGCCGCCATGAGGGCTCCGGCGAGGATCACGACGTTCGTGACGATGAGGGCCGCGACGAAAGCGGACTTGAGCGGCCGCGCCAATCGCGGCCGCCGCTTGCCCTCCCTTGCCCGCGAGCGGTTCGCACCTCGTACCACGTCTACCCATACATTAGACGGTTTTCGGGCTCTGGCGGTTGCCTAAGCGCTGACTCGTTGGGCCAAACGCTGGAGCGCGGTCTCTTCGAGCGGGCCGATGATATACAGCCGAGAGTCCCCTTTGCGGAAGCTGTGTACTCGCATCCCTGGGCCGACGAGGTTCCCAACCCGCTGAGGATCCAGGTCCCGCCCTACCACGTGGAAGAGCGAGACGCGCATGTCGCCGTTGGAGTAGCTCTGCATCAGAGCTTTGGTGCGGGCGGGGCCGATGCGCCGGGTGGCCATGAGGCGCCAGCCTTGCTCCTCACGAATGTGCCAAGAGGTCATCCCGAGGTCCCGGCAAATCCGGCGCAGGTCGTCCAGGGGCGTGACCACCGTCGCTCCCGGTTTGTTGAGCACGAAGAGGGACGGCTCCATCTTGGGCAAGAGCTCGACCCTGAGGAACTCGAACGAGGCGACGGTCTCGCCCTCGCCTCCCGTCACCTGGGACTTGAGCACGGCACCGCTGGAAGGGTCCACCCAGAACTTGGCGACGCCCTTACCGATCGGGTCGGGGACTCCGACCACGCGGGTGGGCAAGCCGGCGATCGTGCCGCCGTCGCTCACCCTCAAGCCACGATGGCCGGGGCGGCTGAGGCCCTTCAAGCGTAAGTAGAACTCGGCCTCTCGCGAGGGCATGATTCGAATCTCGTTCCTTTCCGGCACGAACTGGCGCCGCTGTTCCCCGTCCTCGACGGCGACGCTCTCGCGAAGGTTCTGGGGCTCGGTGATCTCGATCCTCATCCGCATGCCGTCGCGATGGATCCGCTCCCGGATTCGCGAGCCGTCCGGCAGGGTCACTACTCGCTCGCCGCGGAGCTTGAGCGCAAGGCGCGAGTTGATCGCGAGCCTCAAGAGGCGCGCTCCTTCCACAGGCCCTTGGGCGCTGGCAAGGCACGAGGCAAGCAGGGCCGCCCCGACGAAACATCGAAGTGAGCGCATTAGCCCCCCCAGTCTGGCACGAGCACGCCTGCTTGGGCGGCGGCATCGGCGTCCTCATGGGCTTGGGCCAGTGCCATTTCGAGCTCGTCGGGCGGGGTGGAGGTCTCGGGGCCAGTGGAATGGGGCGTGATGACGAGGACGATGACGGCTGCCGCCACCGCGACCAAGGTCGTTGCGGAGTAGATCGCCCACCTTCGCTTGGGCTTGGGGGCGAGTTCGGCGAGCCGTTCGTTCAGCGTGCTGCGCCATGCCATGCTCGGCTCTGTTCCCTCGAGCTTGCTCGCGAGCGACGGTCCTTGGCTTTCCAGGGCCTTGTCCAGCTCGACTGTCTCACTGAGGCTGAGGTCGGCCTCCTCCATCAGTTTCTTGAGCAAGTCCCGGTTCATGATCCTGCCTCCGGGTTCCATCCCATGTACTCGGAAATCGTCTGTTGCAGGCTCGCGCGGGCGAGGAAGAGCCTGCTCTTCACAGTGCCGACGGGGATGTCCAGCGCTCCGGCGATCTCGGCATAGCCCATACCCTCCTGGTCATGGAGCAGGAGCACGGCTCGAAGCTTCTCGCTCAGCTCGCCAACCGCATTGGACACGGTGGCCTGGAGTTCCCCGTCCAGGACGAGCTTCTCCGGGTCCCAGGTCGAATCCGACTTCTCGAAGGCCGAGAGCTCGTCCTCGGTGGCCAGCCTGTCGAACCCTCGGTGAGTGGCCTTGCGGTGGCGGTCCACGCAGAGGTTGTGCGCGATTCGGAAGAGCCAGGTACGAACTGAGCTCCGGCCATCGAAGGCGGCCATGCCCTGATAGGCACGGACGAACACCTCTTGCGTCACGTCTTCGGCGTCCCGAGGGTCGCGAACCATCCGCAGGACAAATCCATAGAGCCGGGCCTGGTACGTGTCCACGATCGCCGAGAAGGCTCCCAAGCCTTGCCGCGCACACTTGGACTGAATCGTCGAGTCGAGTTCTGCGTCGCGATCCGCCTTGCCCACCAAGCTCGTCTTTCCCCAAACGGAGTTCATCCTCTTGTACCGACGAACCTTCCCGCGCATGGTTCACTTTCGGCGGGACTTTCGAGCGGGCCCCTGAGAAACCTGTAGGCTTCACCAGGAGCCCGGAGACTGCCTAGAAGCGGATCCCGCCGACCAGCGAGAAGCCGTTCAGCGCGCTCTCGTTGCTCCCGTAGTACCGGCCCTCCACAAAGAGGGGGGTTCCTCCGCGGACAAAGTCGTAACCCGCGGCAACTCCCACGACGAAGTCCTCGCCGCTCGCCGTGCCACCCCCGGCCTTGGGCACTCGGTTGAACCCGATCCCAGCACCGACGGTGTAGTAGAAATTGCTCTCGAAGCGGCCCGTGTAGTTCAGCAACAAGGGGAGGTTCGAGTAGTCCCCCTTCCCATAGAAGTCCAGGGACAGGCTCAGGGAGCCGCCATATTGCATGCCTGGCGCGCCCGAAACCTTCAAGTCCTTGAGCTTGTAGTCTGCGCCCACGGTGAACCAGGTGCTCGCGCTGTCGCGGGCGGTGCCGTTGGTCGGGAAGAAGAGGCCCGCTCGGACCGAGACCCCGATCGGCTTCTGGTACTGGGCGTGCGCAGCGCTAACGGTCGCAACTGCGGCGATGGCGAAAAGGGTACGTGCGGTCTTGTTCATCCTTGATCCTCAGCAAGGCCCGGACAGCTTCGCTTCCAGGCTGCACCAACTATAGCACGTCTGAGGCGGGCCGAAGGTTCGCGAAGGCTCAGCGCGCCGCTTCGATCAACAAGGAATAGGCGAGCCTTGCCGTCTCCACGAGGGCGTGCCTTGACAAGGACTCTTCATGGGTGTGGATCTTCTCCATCCCGGTAGCGACGACTGCCGTGGGCACCCCCTTGGCGTTGAACACGTTGGCGTCGCTACCCCCGAGGGTCTTGCGCAGCTCGCCCGACATCCCGAGCGATCGGGCCGCTGCCTGAGCGACCCGGACGACCTGGGACTCCGGCGCGAGGGAGTAGGCGCCATAGTGCCGCTTGTGGTCCACTTTCAGCTCCGCCCCCCACTCGCGGCAAGCTCCCTCGAAGGACCGAATCATCCCGTCCACGTAATCCTGGAGCTCGTCTGCGTCAATTCCCCTCGTCTCGCCCTGAACCGTGACGGAAGGGCAGACGACGTTCACCGCCGTGCCGCCCGAAACGATCCCTAGGTTTGAGGTGAGATCTGGCCCGACCCGGCCGATCGTCAAGCCGGCGACCGCCTCGGCCAGGACCGAGATGGCGTTGATTCCCTTCTCGGGATCCTTCCCGGCGTGCGCGGGCTTGCCTTGGATCGTGAAGTCAATCTTGTCGTGGGTGGCCGTCTGGGTCACGAACGAACCGACCGGCGGACCTGTGTCCAAGACGTAGCCGAAGTCCACGCCCAAGCCCGCAATGTCGAAAGCATGGGCACCCAGCAACCCGATCTCCTCTGCACAGGTGAGCACGAGATATACGTCGCCGTGGGGCTCGCCCGACTCGTGCAGGCACCGGACGGCCTCGATGGCCGGTGCCATGCCCGCCTTGTCGTCGGCACCCAGGATCGTCGTGCCGTCCGTCTTGAAGACGCCCTCCTCCTCGATCACTACGAGGCCCTGTGTGGGCTCCACCGTGTCGAAGTGGGCACTGAGGAAGACCGAGGGTGCGCCGGGCTTGTTCCCAGGGAGCTTGGCGACCAGGTTGTTCGCGTTCCCGCCGATCGCGACACCCGCTTGGTCCTCCCAGACCTCGAGCCCAAGTTCTTCTAGGTACGCCTTCGTGAACGCAACGACCTCGGCCTCGGCCAAGGCCGGGGCATTGATCTTCACGAGATCCAAGAACAGGGAGACGAGGCGGCCTTCGTCGAGGTTCAATCCTCGACCTCGATCCCAGGGTCCCAGCCTTCGTCGCTTGCCAGCATCAAGGGTCGAACCCGCATCTCGCGGTCCACACGAATCTGACAGCTGAGGCGGAATTGGCCGAGGACGCCGTCCTCATCGAGGCATGACTCTTCCTTGGTGCCCATGGGGGGCTGGTCGCTCAGAAACTCCACTCTGCAGGTGGTACACCGGGCTTGACCGCCGCACCGGTGGCTGATGTCCACCCCGTTTCTCTCGATCGCGAGCACCAGCTTGGTGCCTTCCTCCACAGGGAACGTGCCCCTCCCTTCCACGGTGACTTGGTGCTGCGGCATCGGCGTCGAAGGGTACCCCTATGTGTCAGGGGACGTCACGAGGACGGGCTGCCCCTTTTCTGCGCTCTCGATGGCGGCGAGGGCCAGGCGAACGGCTGCTGCCCCCTCCTCGGGTGCGATCGGGGCCAGTCCCTCGCCCCTTGCCGCGGCGAGGAACGCGCTGAGTTGGGCGTGGTACGGGTCGTCCGATGGCGAGTAGGGGTTCTCCGACCTCTGGCCCCCTGGGGTAGCGACCCGAATCGCTGGGTTCGACCGGCTGTCGAACTCGAGGAGCCCGCGATCGCCCGCCGCCTCGATGGAGGTGCGGAAGCCCGCCGGGTCCATCCAGGTGTTCACGACGGTGGCGACCGTGCCGGCCTCGAAGCGAACCGTGGTCTGGGCGAAGTCCCCCTGGAAGGTTGCACCTTCGATCGTCTGCCCCAAGCGAACGGTCCGAGAGGTGACCCGCGTCGCCGGTCCCAAGGTCCAGATCATCCAGTCGAAGTCGTGGACAGCGAGGTCGAGCAGGATTCCGCCCGATGCGGCGTGATCGAGGAACCACTGCCCTTTGGGAGCCCCCCCTCCTCGCCTCATTCGGACGCTTGCGGGACGACCGATCCTGCCGGCACGGATCGCCTCGTGCGCGGCGCGGTGCTCGCGGAACCAGCGAGCAACTTGGGCGGGCATGAGGAGGGTGCCCGTGCGCCGGGCCGTCGCGCACATGCGGTCGCAGTCGAGGCTCGTCCTCCCCATGGGCTTCTCGACCAGCGTGGGTTTCCCTGCCTCCAGGCCCGCGATCACCGGCTCGACGTGCGCGGTCGTCGGCAGGCAGACGTCGAGGACGTCGCAGTCGTCCACGAGGTCCTCGACTGAGGCCGCCCTCTCCGCGGAGTGGCGCGAGCAGAACGCAGCGAGCTTTTCCGCGTCCTTGTCGAACGCGAGGATCGAGACGCCCGGCATCTGGCTGTACTTGGAAGAATGCACGTTCCCCATGCCTCCGCACCCGAGAACCCCGACCCGCATGGAGGGATCGTACCTGTTGAGCCTATCGAACCTGCAGAAGTACTGGAGTTCTCGCCCATCGCCAGGGTTTTACGCTCGTTTTGCGGTACTCCGCGCACACTCTCACCAGGCGCGGACAGGCGCCGGGAAATGCAATGATTTGGACTACGATCGCTCTGCTCGCGGCGAAAGCCGTTTCGACCGAGGACCCGAAAGTAGACGCTGGCTCGCTTCGCTCGCTCACACAATACGTCCATCACGCCAAGGAGAGGATGGCGGAGCTGCGACGTGAGGGCAAAGAGGACACGGAGGAGTTCGAGGAGTACGAGGAGCAAGCCGAGTTCTATGGCATGCGCCAGCACCTCCTCCACGTCCGTGCCTGGCCCAACGACAAGATTGACCGGGAGGCCTATCGCGAGGCCGCAAAGCAGCGGGATGCCATGCCCCCCGTGAACTCGCCCGCCTTTGCAGGCACCTCGTGGACCTTCTTCGGGGCCCGAAACCAGGAGCCTGCAGGGAACATCAGTGCACCCGTGGCAGGAAGGGTGAACGCTGTGAAGCACTCGCCCGGCGACCCTGGGAACGACTTTTGGGTGGCAGCTGGTACCGGCGGGATCTTCAAGACCACCGACAACGCGAACAACTTCACCGCGCTCAGCACGTCATGGCCCTTCAGCTACACCTCGGACGTCGAGGTGGACCCGACGAACTCGAACCGCGTCTACGTCGCCACCGGCGACTTCCCCGGTTGGTGGGGCTATGGCTATGGCATTATGCGGTCCTCCAACGGCGGTTCGACTTGGACCAGCGAGCTGGTGACCCAACTCGACGGCTGCGAGGTCTCGGACATCTTGGTGGATCCCGACAACCCTGCAATCGTCTATGCAGGCGCAGGGCGCGGCACCGAGGACGCCGACGGCATGGGGCTCTGGAAGTCCACCGACTATGGGAACACTTGGACCCGCGTGCTAGATGGAAGCCAGACGGGGGGGGTGAGCAGCGTCGCAGCTTCGATCAGTTCCGGCGGCGTTCGTAACCTCTACGCAGGCACGATGAACGGCCGGATCTATACGTCTTCCAATGGCTTCGTCAATGTGGACTACACGCTGCACCCTTCGGCCTTTGGCGAGCCGATCGCCCTCGCGACCTCGACAACCTCTCGGGACACCGTGTACGCCGCGTGCATGGCAGAGGGGCGCGTGAAGAAGAGCACCGACGCAGGGCAGGCGTTCTCCAACATAACCGGCAGCGGCCTTACCTGGAACCAGACTAACTTCAACTACTTGTTTGGCGTCCTGAACACAATGTCCAACGGATCGGGCTCGGACATCCTGGTTTTCGGCATGACGGAGTTCTTCGCACTGCTTCCGGGAGCGGGCTCGTGGGGCACTCCGTTTGGTGCCAGCGGCACCCGCACCCTTCACGTTGACCACCACGGCTTCGATCGGCATCCCACCCTCAAGAACTTCGCCCTCATCAGCAATGACGGTGGGGTTTATCGTATCTCCTATCTCGCTGGGTTTGGCTTCACTCTTGACAATCTGAACTTGTCCTTGCGCAACACGGAGCACGTACACGCCTCCGCGGCCCCCAGCATTGACCCCGACTATTGCATGACGGGAATGTGGCACCTTGGCGTGGGCCAGAGCACGGGCGACCCTTGGGTATGGCACCAAAGGTATGGAGGCGACGGCATGTACTCGATCATCCACGACACCCTGCCCTCGACGCAGATGGCAACCATTCAAGGCATGTGGTCGAGCAGCTCGGACATCGGGATCGCCGCGACCAGGGACTACTGGGTCAACTCCACGGTCTTGACCACGACCTACAACCTTGCCAACGAGTCCTTCGGCTTCATCTCGCCGATGGACGAGATCACAACCGAACTTGGCGCGGTCTACTTCGCGGGCGAGACGCTCTATAAGGTCCGCTACACCTCCTCGGGCGTCACGTGGACGAAGAACATCGGCGGCATTGACATCAGTGCGTCCGCGGGCGAGAACGCGATGAGCATTGACTCGATGAACAACACGACCAAGGGCGTCTACATCGCGACGAACTTTGGCCGAGTCTTCGGTGCCCTCGATCCCACGCTCGGCGCCTCGATGATCAAGGACTACTCCACCCCGGTGACGTGTGTGAGCACGAACCCGAGCGACTTCGACGAGGTCCTCATCGCGCTGGGTAACCAAGGCGCCCCCGGAGACACCGGTGCGCTCTGGGAGATCACAGACTGGTCCAATATCCTTCTGAGACAGGAGCGCGACCGCTCGGGAACCGGGCTCACGGCCCTGCCCTCCACCGGCGTCAACTGGGTGGAGCGGGACCCTTACGACCCGGTGAACACGTGGTACGCCGCCACCGACCTCGGTGTCTTCTATACCGAGGATCGGGGGGGGCACTGGTACAACGCCACCGGCTCCCTCGGTCTCCCCAACGTCATGTGCCTGCACCTGGTCGCGAAGGACGGCTACCTCTACGTCTCCACCTTTGGACGCGGCATGTGGCGCATGGCACTTCGCGCAGCCAAGCCCAAGGTGACGAGCTTTGACATCAGTCAGACCTTCGTAACCGGGGGCAACCCGATCACCGGCACGGTGACCCTCGATCAGGTCGCAGGGCCCGGAGGTGTGGAAGTGACCGTCACCACGAGTGATGCTGGGGTCAGCCCTGGCATGGTGATCGTGCCCGAGGGTTCGACGTCCCTGACCTGGAACCTCGGTACGACCCAGGTGTCCTCTCACCGGACGGTGACCGTCACCTGCTCTGCGAACGGAGGGCAGGCGTCGGACTCGATCCTCGTGAACGAGGTGAGCGTTCTCTCGCTCGAGCTCGATACAAACATCACGGCAGGCGGGGACTTCAACGGCATCGTCTACCTTGACCGGGCGGCCCCACAGGGCGGTGTGACCGTGGACCTCGTCGCCTCCCCGTCGGTCGCAGTCACGATCCCGTCCCAGATCACGATCTCGGCGGGCTCGGCGTTCCGCCAGTTCACGGGAACCACTGCGCTCACTCCGCAAGATCGAAACGTCGCCATCCAAGCGACGAAGTTCGGCAGCGGCGTGCAGTCCAGCATGGTCGTGCTCGGTCTCTATATGACCTCCATGAGCGTCAATCCGAGCTCCCTCTATAACACCGATGGCTTCTTCGTGAACGTCGGGCTCAACCGCGCCGCCTCGGAGAACGGGTTCCCGTTGAGCGCGATAAGCGGAGTGCCCAGCGCTGCGACCGTGATCTCACCCTTCTCGGTCGGGGCCAACCTTTCGTCCGGGAACACCGTGGGGCAGAGCTTCTATGTCGCCCAAGACACCAACGTCGGGATCAGGGTCACAGGGCCATACGGAGACTATCTCGAGGACACGTTGCTCGTAGAGCACCTGGGCTTCACGGGAATCACCTGCGACCCGAACCCAGTGATCGGAGGAAACCCGGTCACGCTCCGTGTGCGACTCGATCGCACGGTAGCCCGGGCCACCCGCGTATACCTGCAGAGCAGTGACTCGGCCATCCTGGGCGTTCCGGTCTTCGGAACCGTGCCCGTCGGCGCCTCCTCCGTGGACTTGGTCGGGACGACCTTCACGGTTCTCTCGCCCAAGCAGGTGAGCGTGGAGGTTCGATTGAAGAACGCACCCGGCGATCCACCGAGCGCGGTCACGAACGTGGACGTCGTGCCGCCCAGCGTCCTCGTGCCGCCGAGCTCCTTCACAGTGAGCCTCGGTCGGAAGGACGCAG
The DNA here is from genome assembly GCA_020847855.1 of Fimbriimonadaceae bacterium. Classification (GTDB taxonomy): domain Bacteria; phylum Armatimonadota; class Fimbriimonadia; order Fimbriimonadales; family Fimbriimonadaceae; genus JADLBH01. The sequence continues at coordinate 2,541 of JADLBH010000036.1, read as the reverse complement.
GCGACGTGGTGAGCCTTCGTTCGACCGACGGAAACGTCCTTCGGGTCTGCAAGTTCATCGTGCCCAACTCGGTGGTGCCCCCGATCAACGTGACCGTGGACGGGACGAGCTCGGTGACGTCGGCGGCCACACTTCAGTGGCTCTTCGCGAGCAGGATGCAGCACGCGGGCGCGTTCAGCCAGACCCTGGAGTTCTGGAACTGGCAAGCCTCGACCTGGGACACCACCGACCGCCGGACAGACTCGGTCACGACGACCTTGGTGGAGAGGAGTCTGGCCGGGACGGGTTCGCTCGCCCGTCTGCTCGATCCTGCGACCGGCAACCTGCGCTGCCGCTACACGGTCAAGAGCACTGGGCCGACCGCAGTCTCGGCATGGTGCCACGAGACCGACCGGGCGCCCTGGCTGCTCGGCTATTGATCCCTTGCCGCCCCCTGTCCCTCGGGGGGCGGCGACTCTTTTCCCCCGAACGCGCCGCTTGCGCAGAAACGTCCCAATGGGGGACACTCGAAGCGCATGAGCATCACTGAACAGGGCAACTTCGGAGCGGCCAAGCGCTTCCGGCTCGTCATCCGGGAACAAGGGCAAGCTCGAGAGATGGGCGGCAACGAGATGTCCTTGGCGGTCGGCATCGTGGACAACATCATGATGCAGGCACTGGAGACCGGCACGAGCGACATCCACCTGCAGCCCGAGAGAGACCAGTTGCGGATCCGGTTCCGGCAGGACGGCGTGCTCTGCGACAACGGCCAGCTCCCGCCCGAGCAAGCCTCGAACGTGATCGCGCGCCTCAAGCTCGCCGCAGGGATGCGGATTGACGAGACCCGAGAGCCACAGGACGGGCGCATTGACATGGAGCTCGACACGCGACGGCTCAGCGCGCGCGCCTCCTGCGTGCCCAGCCTGAACGGGGAGAAGTTCGTCATGCGCCTGCTCGACCCCGAGGCGATGAAGGTGAACCTCGACGACCTAGGGATGAGCGACGTCGTGCGGGAGCAGTGGAAGAAACTGATCCAGGTTCCCTACGGCCTCATCCTCGTCACCGGTCCCACCGGCAGTGGCAAGACCTCCACGCTCTACGCAAGCCTCAACCTGCTCGACCGCAAGAAGCGCAACATCGTGACCGTCGAGGACCCCATCGAGTACGAGTTCGACGACAACATCGCCCAAGTCCAGGTCACGGAGAAAATGGCGTTCCCCAGGGTGATGCGCGCGTTCCTGCGGCAAGACCCCGACGTCATGATGGTCGGCGAGATGCGCGACCCCGAGTCGCTCCATATCGGAATCCAAGCGGGCCTCACCGGGCACCTCGTCCTCAGCACCCTCCACACGAACAACGCGATCGAGTCCGTCGGGCGCATGGTGGACATGGACGCCGAGCCCTATCTCATCAGCGGCGTCCTCGTCGGGATCCTTGCCCAGCGGCTGGTCCGCAGGAACTGCCCGAAGTGCGCCGAGCCGTTCCCCTACTCCCGTGAGGAGCTCGAGGAACTGGGCGTCGGCGCCTCCGACATGCCGGGCGCGAAGCTGCTCAAGGGCAAGGGCTGCGCCGAGTGCCGAGGGTCGGGCTTCAAAGGGCGCGTCGGGGTCTTTGAGCTGATCGTCGGCGACAGGCCGCTCAAGCAGGCGATTCATAACGGCGCGGGTTACCCCGAGCTCCTCGCAGTGGCGCGCCAGCAGGGCTTCCAAACGATGCAGGAGGACGGAAAGCTCAAGGTGCTCGCCGGGGCGACTACGCCGGAAGAGGTTATGAAGGCGGTCAGCACCCAAGCTGTAGAGTGAGCCCGGAAAGAGCGGTCGGGTCTTCCCCCCTGGAAGGTCCAGGGGGTTCCCTGAACGGTCCAGGGAGGCCGGGGTCGGGGCCGATCCCACCTCAAGACCGCCTGCGAACCGCGCGGACCGCCTCCTGGTCCCGGCTAGAATCGGGCATGATCCCCGCAGAGCGATTGTGCGTCGAAGCGGCGGCGGACGGCCCGATCGCCGACCTCACGACGCTCCCAGCGCCGGATCGGGCCCTCACGGCCGACTTCGTCCGGCGGCTCGTGAGCGGGGCCGCGCGAGGCGCGGGCGGGAGGCCGGTCGCGCCCCTGCCCGCAGGGGTCCGAGTCCGGGGCCTGGTGGTCGCGGAGGACCTCGACCTGAGCAACCTGGACGCTCCCTACCCCGTGGAGCTCACCGACGGGGAGTTCCGGGGGCGCGTGTCGCTCGAGGACGCGGGGCTGCGGTCCCTGCGGCTGGACGGCTCGACCTTCTCGGCGCCTGTGGACGCCAGGAACCTGGAGACGCGGGCTGGCTTCACGGCGGATCGGGCTAGGTTCCTGGACTGGCTGAGCCTGGCGGGGGCCGAGATCGGGGGGGATCTCTCGCTGGTCGGGGCCACGCTGGCCTCGCAGACCCCAGTGGAGCGCCTCGCGCCCCTGGATGCCGAGTACGCGAAGGGCGTAGCGCTCGATGCGGACGGGATCGAGGTCGGGGGGTCCGTGTTCCTGCAGGCGGTGGACGGGGGCCCTCGGTTCGAGGCGGTAGGGGCGGTGCGGCTCCT
>JADLBH010000035.1 GCA_020847855.1 Fimbriimonadaceae bacterium | reverse complement strand
TCACCTACCGTGAGAGCGAGATGGCGCTTCGTGCCGTCGAGTCGTGCCAGGGGGCGGACAGCGTGGAGGTCTGGGCGAACCGGGCCGAGGGCCCCGAGGTGGAGGCTCTCCGCCGCATCCCTGGGCTCACGGTCCACGCGAGTCAGGAGAACCTCGGCTTTGCCGAGGTCGTGAACGGCGCAGCGGAACGCGCAGGCGAGGCAGCCCTTTTGTTCCTCACGAACGATGCCCGACTGGCCAACGGTGCGCTGACCGATCTCCAGGACGCACTCTGCGCTGATCAGGGCCTGGCCGCCGTGATGCCCTTGCAGCACAGGGACGGAGATCCAGGGACGATCCATCACGGAGGCGGTGCCATGGAGCCTGCCCGCTGGGCCTCGGTGATCCTCGCCGGCGGCGAACCTCGAACCGCCCTGCCCGAGAGGGGGGTCCGTGAGGTCGAGTGGTTGGACGGAGCCGCCGTGCTCTATCGGCCCGGCGTCCTGAAACGGCAACCGATGTGGACCGGGTACGGCTTCTATTGGGAAGACGTGGACTGGGGGTTACAGTGCCGAGCCGCGGGTCTGCGTTTGGGCGTCGTGGATCATGCCGCCGCCTACCACCGCTTGAGCCCGACCGCGGGCCGCTTCCAGCCGTGGCGGGAATATCTGCTGGCCAGGAACCGGCTCCTGTGCGCTGAGCGGAACTGCCCCATCGAGCACCGGCAGCGCGTGATCCGTCGAATCTTGGTCTCGAGCTTTCTGCTAGCCGTTCGGAGCCCCCACAGAGTCCAACAGAGGATGCGGCTTCGCGCCGCGGTAGATTTCCTTCGCGGACGCACAGGGCAGGCTTACGATCCTGAGTCGTTCCGTTGAGAAGCCAAAAAATCAAGGAGGACGGCTTCCACCTCCGAGTACGAGCCGCACGCGGTGAGCCGGTTGCGGATCAAGGCCGCACCCACCACACCTTTGATATACAGGGGCAATTGTCCTCGGAGCGACCTCACGGCACGAATCTCCGCCTCCCGAGGATCGTCGTGGGCCTCGTAGGCGATTGTCTCACGGACATGTTCGAGCGCGACCTCGATGCGTTCCGGGAGCGTGGGCTCGGGAGGCTCGGGCTCACCGGCGATCCCACACCGAATCCGCGCGAGCGCCCAGGGGTTGCTGATCGCCGCTCGTCCCACCATCACCCCGTCGCACCCGGTCTCCCGGAACATTTTGAGCGCATCGCCAGAGATCTTGACGTCGCCGTTCCCAATGAGCGGTACGTCCACCGCGTCCCGAAGCTCTTCGATCAAGCGCCAGTCCGCCTCACCTTCAAAGCCCTGCTTTGCAAACCGCGCGTGGAGGGTCACCATCCGTACGCCCTCGTCTTGGAACCTCCGAACGAGATCGGGAGCGGTAAAGAGCGACCAGTCCCATCCTGCCCGAACCTTCACCGTGACGGGCACCGCGACCGCACGGACGACGGCGCGAACGATCGCGGCCGCCCGTTCCGAATCCTTGAGAAGCGCCGCGCCCGATCCGGTCTTGCACACCTTGGGCACCCAGCAGCCCATGTTGATGTCCACGATGTCTGCCCCCGCCTCTTCGCAGAGCCGGGCGGTCTCTGCCATTACTTCGGGCTCACCGCCAAAGATCTGAATGCCGAGCGGGCGCTCGTCAGGATGGACGCGGAGCTTCTTGAGCGTCTTCTTGGCCCCGTAGTGGATCGCCATCGCACTCACAAACTCGGAGAACATCAGCCCTGGTTGGCCGATCCGCTTTGCGATGCGCCGCATGGGAAGGGAGGTCACGTCCTCCATGGGTGCGAGCAGGAGCGGCGGGGCCACCTCGATCGGGCCGACTTTGAATCCTCCGGGCCGCATCTTTCCCGCTCATTGTGGCAAGGCACGATCCTGGGGGCCCATACTGGTGCGAATGTCCAAGCCAGTCCTCACCGTCGGGCTCATCGGTTACCAATTCATGGGCAGGGCCCACAGCAACGCATATCGCCAAGTGGGCCGGTTTTTCGACCTCCCGGCAACGATCCGGATGAAGACGGTGTGCGGCCGGAACGAGGCCGGGGTTCGCGCCGCTGCCGGGATCCTTGGCTGGGAGGGCTATGCGACCGACTGGCGAGAGGTGATCGCCGACCCGGAGATTGACATCGTGGACGTGAGCACTCCGGGCGCCTCCCATTGCGAGATCGTCTGCGCCGCCGCCGCGGCGGGCAAGGTCGTATTCTGCGAGAAACCCATCGGCAACACCTTGGCGGAGGCCGAGAAAATGGCGGAGGCCGTGCGCAAGTCCGGTCGGCCGAGCGCCGTCTTCCACAACTATCGAAAGGCACCCGCCGTCGCACTGGCAAAGCAGTGGATCGAGGAAGGCAGGCTCGGGCGGATCTTCCACATCCGGTCCGCCTACCTTCAAGACTGGATCGCGGACTCCGATTTCCCCCTTGTCTGGAGGTTGCAGAAGGAGCAGGCGGGAAGCGGAGCCTTGGCAGACATCGGTTCGCACATCGTGGACATGGCCCGGCACCTCGTTGGAGAGTTCACAGAGGTGTGCGGCACCATGGAGACGTTTGTGAAGCAAAGGCCTCTCGTAGGCTCCACCGACGGCAAGCTCGGTGCCCGTGCCGCTAGCGAGACAGGGGAGGTCACGGTGGACGATGCCACGGTGTGGATCGCGCGACTCGGTGGCGCCCTTGGAACTTTCGAGGCGACCCGGTTCGCGCTCGGGAGGAAGAACCTCAACCGTTTCGAGATCAATGCGGAGAAGGGCAGTCTCGCCTTTAATCTGGAAAGGATGAACGAGCTCGAATGGTATGACGCTTCCGCTCCCGAGGGGGCGCAGGGCTTCAGCACGATCCAGGCAACCGAGGCCGTCCACCCCTATGCCGCGCACTATTGGCCGGTTGGACACATCATCGGGTACGAGCACACGTTCCTGAACTTGGTCGCGGACGCGGTGACGGCGGTGGCCACGGGGGCGAGGTGCGAGCCGGACATGGAGGACGGGTTGGCGAACCAACGTGTTCTCGACGCGGTCGAGCGCTCGGCGGCGGGTCGTTCGTGGGTCAGCCTCTAGGCGGCGCGGCGCTCAAAGAGGCACACCGCTCCCTCGTTGCGAAGGGCCTCGGTCAGCTTCAGTAGTGCGGACTGGACGGCGGGATTGTCCTCGTCGTGGCTACCCATGCACCGGTCTATGAGCTCCAGAAGCTCTTGACAGTTCAAGCTCACATTCACCAGATGTTCCATTCCCAATCCACCCAGAAGGTTATGTTCCGTCCGAAGCGGGGGGAAATATGCCTGTTTTTCGGAAGGCTCCGCGTAACCGCGTCCGGCACCACCCGTCAATTCTACGAGGAGTTGTCCCCGTGGGCACCGATTGCTCTCAGTTCCTGGCGAACTTGAGCAATAATGGTGACAAGGCAAGGATGCCGAAAGGATGAGAGTTTCGACGTTGGTGATCGCATTGGCGGCGACCGGAAACATGCCGGTCATCGCTCAAATGCGCCTGCCCGCAGAGGTGGAGGCTCAAAAAGCCCCTCCCGTCGAGGTCGGCGGCACCTTCTCCGCAGAACTGCTCACCGCCCGGTCTGACCAAGTCGGGATCCCGCTGAGGTACGGCAATGTCCGGCCCGGCTCCGAGAGCGTCGAACTCAACGGGCGCAAGCTGAAGCCCGACGTTGACTATTACCTGGACTATCCGAGCGGCACCCTCTATCTCAAGGTCATGGTACGCGACCGCGAGCAGGTGCGCGTGGACTACCGATACGACGAGAAGACCGGGTCGGCCGGCACCTTCGGGCTGGGGGGCGGGAAGAGCGGCTTTGCCGGAATCAAATTCGAACTCGCGAAGGGAACCTCGGTAAACGTCGCGATGGGGCTCACCGAGCGGCTGGGCGACGGCACCGTGATCACCTCCAACGTGTACGGCATGGCGAACTCGTTCGGCCTGGGCCAGGGGAGCCTCAAGGGCGTGGCGATGTTCGGGGATCGCCGCAAGGCGAACTCCGTGGACATGTTTGGCCTGAAAACCCCCACGAGCGAGGTCGAGGAGGGCAAGGGCAAGGCGATCGTCCAGGACTTCGAATACGGCGCACTGGGCGGAAAGGTCTTCGCAAGCTACCAAGAGGCGGACGATCGCTTCTCCGGGTTCCAAGCCCTCGCCGAGTCGGGGGTGGACGCCGCTCGGGTCCAGCAGATGGCGAACGAGAAGGGCCTGAAGAGATCCTCGTTCGGGATTCAGGGCCTCGGGGGATCGGCACTGGGCCTCACCGCCGGGCTCAAGCAAGTCGGGGACGACCAAGGCAGCATCACTTGGCGCAACTACTCGGGCAAGCTCCTGGGCACGGAAGTCAAGTACGAGGCGTTCCAAGTGGATCCCGGCTTCCAGCGATTTGGGAGCATCGCTGAGGCAGACAAGAACCAGCTGGCAAAGGAGAGAGGCTTCGACCGCCAATCCATCACCCTGGATCGGAAGCTTCCGGGCGGCGCATTGAGCTTTGGCGCAACCAGGGTCGAGGATACGACGGACACGGGCATCAGTCGGCGCTCCGGCAAGCTGGAGACGCCACAGCTCAAGGCTCACTTTAGCGACCAGCACGTGGACATGGGCTTTAGCCGCTTCGGTGACCTGCGCGAGGGGGACAGGGATCAGCTCGCTCGCGAGGCAGGGCTGAGCCGGCAGGCTTACGGCCTCGCGTTCACCCCTGGGAAGCGGCTCGGGCTCGGGTTCGATACGAGCGCGGTGCGCACCGACAGCGGCGACTTCCTGGCCCAGGACGCTAAGGTGGAACTCGGCCCGCTCACGATCGAGCACGGTAGGCGGGAAGTTGCGCCGGGATTCGCCGCGCTGGGCTCGCTCTCCGGCGAGGAGATCAACCGCAACGTCGCGAGCGCGGTGAACATGCTCGAGCCAGGTCTCAAGCCCAATGGCGAAGACGCCCGCTCTTGGGGCGGCTGGGCCGGGCTGAACCGACACTTCCTGCGCCTCGGGGCTGACCTCGGAAAGGGGATCACCCTCAACGCCGACCGGTACCGGATCGAGGGCCTAACCGACAGTCTCAGCGTGGAACGGATTGGGGTCCAGACCGGGCTGCTCAGCCTGGGCTATCGGCAGCAGAACACGGGCGTGGGCTTTAGCGAGATCGGCAGGCTCATGAAGAGCGAGCACGACCGATTGGGAACGATCCAGGGCCTGAGCACTCGACAGCTCGACGGCAAGCTCAACCTATGGGGAAGCCTGCTTGCCTATGAACAGATGCAGATGGGGGACACCTTGGGCGGGGCCGAGCGGGAGTCGTGGCGCCTCGATCGCAAGGGCCTTTCGCTCCGCCATGTGACTCGGTCGGCCGACGCGGGTTTCGCCGCCGTGCGAGGGACCGTGGATCCTGAGCGAGACCGCTTCGCCGAGATCCTCGGCTTCCAGGAGAGTCAGACCGAGGGCAAGTTCGACGTCACGAAGTCGCTCTCGCTCGAGGGCGGAGAGGTCCGCAGCGAGAACGAGACCTCAGGCGAGAACCGGGCTTGGAGCAACATGATCGCCCGCTGGAGCATGGACCGCTTCACCCAAATCCTCGCGCGCCGGGCCTTCAACAAAGTGGACACCCCTGAAGGCTCGCAGATTGACCAGAACTACCAGTCCCTCGAAATTGCGCGCGACTTCGGCAAGCTAGGCCAGCTCAAGTTCATCGAGGAGAAGCGAGAGTTCGACGGCCTTCGAGAAAGCCAGCCGGACTCGGTCACCCAGGGCTTCACCTATAGCAAGGCACTCAACTCGAAGACCACCGTGAGCACGGAGCACTCGAGAACCCGATTCGAGAACGGTGAGAGCGACACTCTAACTTCCCATTCCGTCGCCACCGCCCTCACACCCAAGCTCGGCGTGAGCGTGACCGACACCAGCATCAAGCGCGACGGGGAGCGACCCGACGAATCCCATCGGAGCTATGGGTTCTGGGTGGACTTCGGAAAGAACATCCGATTGAACTGGAACTCCAAAAGAGACCTCGTCGGGCTGAACCAAGGCACCCAAGAGCAGTCCGTCTCGGTCTCACCGGGCGAGTTCCAAGGCATCAAGATTGGTGCCGCCGACTACCATCGCAACGGCTGGGACGACCAGCGCGACAAACACGTGGGCAAGGTCTCGCTCTCCAACGTAAAGCCGCTGAGGATGTGGTTCATGGACGACGTCCGCTTCCACTACGCCGTGGACACCGTCCGCGACCAGGACATGTGGCAGAGAGAGCTTCGAACCATGGGCTTCGGGGGTCGGGTCGGCTCCTTTGCGTTCGGCTTCGACTACCGCTCTCAGGCCCTCCCGAGCGACGACCGGGCCGTGGATCGGCAGTTCAGCTTCACAACGGACATCACCGGCAAGAGCTGGCTGCGCGGTGACGTCAAGTACAACCTTCGCACCCTCCCGTATGGCCAACAGGTCATGGTACGGAACTACTCGATCACCGCAGAACCCCTCAAAGGTTGGGTGTTGAACCACTCGCTACTCACGAACCCCCTCCAAGCGGACGGGAACGTGATCCTTGGCGACAGGCACCAGGAGACGCGGACGAACAAGTGGTCCCTCCAATACGCGGGTAGCGCGAACACGAAGATTCAAGCCTCGTGGGAGGAGTTTATGAACGACAACACCGGTCTAGAGGTGGGTGCGGCAAGGTTCGGCCTCGTCCTGAACGCCAACAACCCGTCCCCAATCTTGATCGAGTACGTCATGGCCCAGACCAACGAGGGCGGCGAGAAGCGAAGGCAGCACGGCTTCAACCTTCGCTACGATCAGCGGCCTGGGCCGAACCAATCGCTCTCCTTCCGCTTCGGCAACACGAACTGGGAGCTCGCTCGGCCCAGCGATCAGAAGCACCAGAACTGGACGCTTCGGCTCGACTATTCCGTGAAATTCTGAGGTTCCCAGCAAGACGACCGGACTTCCACCGAGCCCCGTAGCGACACCTGCCCGCCAGGCAGATCAGTGGGGAACAGTGGGATCGTGACTACCGTCGTTTTGGTAGCCATAGGGATCGCCTCGGTCGTGGGGGCCATCGCTTTGGTGAAAGATTCCCTGCCTTCTGGCTGACCGTCAACTCGGGGCTGGCCACAGACCACCGGCCCCTCGCCTCGTGCGGGCCCCTCTCGGGGGGCCCGTTTTGCTGCGTGTATCCCTTATAGTCTACTAAATAGTAGAAACACTTCACCTATTCTAAGGGGATAAATCGCGAAAAAAAGTGGCAAATAGTGTTGAATTGTGGGGAATCGGGTGGTATCGTGTGGGTCGGGAAAAGCATGGATTGCGAATCCCCTGGGCCGATCGAAGGGTTCGGAGCCGGTGAGGGCCGCCAAGGAGGGTGGCCCTTCCGGACACTTCCGAATCCGGCCCGGTACCGAGACGAGAATTGACGACCACTCCCGACCCCGCACAATTACCGGGGGGCAAAGAGGTCAAAATGGATGGGAAGGGACGGATCGCCGTCCCCAAGCCCCTCCAGGACCAACTTGGCCCTCGATTTGTCGTGGGTCGTGGGCAGGTCGGCTCGGTCACGTTGTACTCCGAGTCGGCATGGGCGGCCTTGATCCAGATTGCCGCTTCGGCCCACCCGCTCGACCCCGCGCGCGCGACCCTCGAGCGAATGCTCATCGGTGGGGCCAGGGCAGGGGAGCTCGACACCGCGGGCAGGTTGCTTTTGCCGCCAGAGTTCCGGTCCTTCGCCAGGCTCACCGACCGGGTCGTTCTGGTCGGGCTCGTGGGGACGGTCGAGATTTGGTCGAGCGACGAGCATGAGAAGTATCAACGCGATCCCAGCGGCTATGAGAAGCCCCGCCAAGAGGCGCTGCATTCCGCGTTCGAGCAACTGAGGTCGGGGCGGTGACCCACGTTCCAGTCATGCCGGTCGAAGTCCTGGCAGCCCTGCGGCCCGGCGTGGGGCAGACCTATCTCGACGGAACCCTGGGCCTGGGCGGTCACGCCCTCCAGGTCGGGGCCAAGCTCGCACCGGGCGGGTTGTTGGTCGGCCTCGACTGGGACGAAACCATGCTGGCCGAGGCCAGGGGCCGGCTCCATGCCCTTGCGAACGTCACCGTTGAGCTCTATCTCGCCGACTTTCGCGAGGCCGCGGGGTGTCTTGGGGACGCGCTTCGGCGACACGAGAGACAAGGCGGTGCCGATGCCGCCCTCCTCGACCTCGGCGTGAACAACATGCACTTCGAGGATGCGGGCCGCGGGATGAGCTTCTTGCGGACCGGGCCCCTGGACATGAGGATGGACCGTCGCCGAGGCGAGACCGCCGCGGGACTGCTCGCCAGGCTCACGGCCGCCGAACTGGAGAACATCCTTCTCGAATACGGCGGCGAGCACTGGGCCCGCAAGATCGCGTCCGTCATCGTCGAGCGAAGGAAGCAGTCCCCCATCCGTACCACCGACGACCTGGTGGAATGCGTATATTCCGCGATCCCGGCCGCCAAGCGGGAGAGACGGATTCATCCAGCCACACGCACGTTTCAAGCGCTGCGTGTGGCCGTGAACCATGAGTTGGAAGAGCTGTCGGAGGCGATTGCGAGAATTGCCCAGTGCCTCGCGCCTGGCGGCACATTGGTCGTCCTCAGCTACCACTCGGGAGAGGACCGGCACGTCAAGCACGTTTTCCGCGAACTGAGCCAAGAAGGAGGATATGAGACCTTGAGCAAGAGACCGATCGTCCCCACGGAGACCGAGGTTCGGGCAAACCCGAAGTCCAGGAGCGCGAAGATGCGCGCCCTGCGGAGGTGCGCGTGAGCGTCGCCACCGCACGAAGGGAGACGGGAGAGCAGCGCGAGGTTCGGCTTCGCCTGTCCCGTCGCGCTCGACGCCTGTCCCCCAGTGTCCCGGTGTGCCTGGGCGTGGGCCTTGCTGCCTTTCTTGTGTCCAGGATCGTCAGTGCCTCGATCGCCGAGCTTGCGAACTACGAGGCGAAGAGGATGACGAGGGCGGCCGATGCGGTACGCGACATCACGGACCTGGAGCGCGAGCGTGCGGACCGCCGCTCAACCCTGCGAGCAGTGGAGCACTGGGCAGCCCGAAACGGCTTTGTGGACGGGCGCTCTCCGGAGGCGGAGTAAGTGGCCAAGCAAGGCGGGGCCGTGCGACAGACTTTCTGGGCGGTTTGCATGGGCTTGCTCCTTTGCGCGGCCGGGCTGAGCCAAGTGGCGGCGCAGGACGGGGGCACCGAGCCAGACCCGCCTGCTCCGGCCCCCAAGCCCGTGGGCCTACAACCCGTGCGGACCCGGATCGCGAGCTCGGACGGTGCGTTGCTCGCCTTCAGCCAAGACGCCTTCGAGTTTGGAATCAACTACGAGAAGGTGCCGTGCTCCCCGGCGTTCTTCACCGACCTCGCTGCCGCCGTAGGCAAGCCAGTCTCAGAGATCGAGCCCAGGGGACGGCTCTCTCGGCATTGGCGAGAGCCGATCTCGGTGGAGGCGGGCACGCGGGCCAGGGCGGTGCAGAAGAGGTGGAAGGCCGATGGCGTCTCACTCCGGGAGATCACCGTCCGCGAGTATCCACTGGGCGAGGCGGCTTCGGGGCTCGTCGGCGATGTCCGCAACGGTGTACCGGCGAACGGACTGGAGCGATCTCTCGCCCTGGACGCTGCGGACGGGGCCAAGCTGCGCGAGATCGTCCTCACGATAGACAGCAAAATCCAACTCGCCGCGATGTCGGCGATCCGACGGGCAGTCGAGTCGAACAAGGCCAAACAAGGCGCCGCGGTCGTGATTGACCCTGCGTCCGGAAACCTCCTCGCGATCGCCGCTTGGCCGACCTTCGAGCCCGGTGAGCCGGGCAAGGGTACCGACCTGAACGCGGCGACCATGCTCGCCTTCGAGCCGGGCTCCACGTTCAAGATCATCACGACGGCGCTGGCACTGAACGAAGGTGTGATCCGAGCGGGGAGCACGGTGAGCTGCCCAGGGAGCGTCGTGGTCGGCAAGCACACGATTCATTGCTCGCACGGGGCCCATGGGCTGATCAGTGCGAGCGACGTCATAGCTCGGAGCTGCAACGTGGCCGCGGCTCGATGGGGCATGCAGATCGGACACGACCGCATGAGGGAGTCTATCGAGCGCCTCGGACTGCTGGATCCCCCTGGGTTGGGCTTGCCTGGCGAGCGGGCCGGGTCGGTGGACGACCGGGAGACGGCCACAAGGCTCCAAGCTGCGAACTGGGGCTTCGGCCAAGCCATGACTTGCAACCCTGTCGCCCTGGCTGCGTCCTACGCGGGGCTCGCGAACGGGGGCGCCATCGCCCGTCCCAGACTCGTCGCGACCGTGAACGGAGTGGACGAGCCCCTGCTCCCACCCCGCCCCATCTTCTCGGAGGAGACTGCGGGAACCATGTTGGACTTTATGGAGCAGGCGATCGAAAGCGACCATGGCACGGGCAAGCGCCTTCGCGTCCGCGGGTATCGGCTCGGCGGCAAGACGGGCACGGCGCAGAAACTCGGTGCGCAAAAGGGCAAGTACGTCTCGAACTTCGTCGGATTCGTCCCCGCTCACGATACGCGGGCCGTAGTGCTCGTGATGGTGGACTCTCCTACGAACGGCCTCTATTACGGGGCAGACGTCGCGGGGCCCGTCTTCCACGAGCTGGCGGAAGTGCTGATCCAAAGGCTCAGAATCCCTTCCTCACCGCACGACGGACGGTAGGCTCGAATCATGAGTCCCCGTAACCTTCGGACCTGCATCCTAGGAGCGGGGATCGCTTCCACGGTGGATGTGCCCGAAGATCTTGCGGTCACCGGGGTCGCGGAGCACACCGGCTCGATCACGCCGGGATCGCTCTTCGTCTGCATGCCTTCCTCCAGCCGGGACACCCACGCCTTTTTAGGACCTGCCCGGCAGGCGGGAGCGGCGGCAGCGGTCGTGCACAGCCAGGACGGGCTGGAGGCCGCCCAAGCGGCTCGACTCCCCGCCGTAAGGATCGAGGGCGAAGGGATCGCCTTCAACTTGGCGATCAGCCGTCTCTGTCGCGAGGTGCTCGGCGATCCGTCCACCGCGATGAGGCTCCTGGGCGTCACGGGTACGAACGGGAAGACGACGACCGCATGGATCGTCCGCCACGCTCTCGACTCCTTGGGGGTGCGGTGCGCCTATCTCGGCACCCTCGGCTATGCGCTCGGTGAGGAGTCCAGGACCTTGGAGAACACGACGCCTTTCCCGGTCGCGCTCTGGAACCTGCTGGCCGAGGCCCGAAGTCAAGGCGCCCAGGTGGTCTCGATGGAGGTTTCGAGCCACGCGCTCCATGGCCGCCGCCTGGGAGGGGTCTCCTTCTCGGTCGGTTGCTTCACGAACCTCACCCAGGACCATCTCGACTATCACGGGAGCATGGAGGAGTACAAGGCGGCCAAGCTGCTCTTCTTTACCGAGATGGCCGCCGCGTCCCGCGCGCCTTTCCGCGCGGCCGTCAACCTCGGTGATCCGACCGGTCGTGAGTGGCTGGACTCTATCCCGGTTCCGGTACTGACCTACGGTGCGGCGGACGCCCGTCTCGTCACGGAGGGCAGTGAGGTCGCCGTGGACGGCTGCACTCTGAGCGTGCCTGGCGTCGGTTCCATCCGCGCCCGGCTGGGGGGGGCGTACAATGTGGAGAACCTATCCAGCGCCCTGGCGATGCTGGTCACTTTCGGCGTGCCGGTCTCCGAGGCGCTGGAAGCATTGCGGGCCGTGCCCCCGGTCCCAGGCCGGTTCGAAGCCGTTCCCAACGAGATTGGGATCGGCGTGCTCGTGGACTACGCCCACACTCCGGACGCTCTCGCTGCGTTGTTGCGTTGCGTGCGCGAGCTGAATCCGCCCAGGATCGTGACCGTCTTCGGCTGTGGTGGCGACCGGGACCGCACCAAGCGACCCTTGATGGCGGCGGCGGCCAGTAGGAACTCCGACCTTTGCGTCCTCACGAGCGACAACCCACGGACAGAGGATCCCGAGGCGATCATCGCTGAGGCTGCGAGCGGCCTCGATCCAGGGAGCGAGGCGGTGACGATCGTGGATCGCCGCGCAGCGATCCAGTACGCGGTCGAGGCCGCCGAGCCTGGGGACGTCGTAGTGATCGCGGGAAAGGGTCACGAGGACTACCAGATCATCGGCCGAACGAAGCACCCGATGAGCGATCGGCAGATGGCAAAGGACGCACTGGAGGCGCGCCGATGCGCATCGAGGTAGCCGAGATCGCCCGTCGCCTGGGCGGCGAGCTCCGGAACGTTCCAGAAGGCACCAAGGCCACCTCGTTCGTGCTGGACTCGCGATCTGCGCGTCCGGGAGGGATCTTCCTCGCGATCCGCGGAGCTCGGCACGATGGGCACGACTCCGTGCCGGAAGCACTGGCAAGCGGGTGCGTCGCCTCCATCGTCGAGCGCGCCGTCCCGGGCCCCCATGTGCTCGTTGGGAACCTAGTGGACTCGCTTGCGAGCATGGCTGCCAGCTATCGGAACGAGTTTCATGGCCCCGTGGTGGGGGTTACGGGTAGCAACGGTAAGACCACCACGAAGGAGTTTGCGGCGGCAGCGTTGGGCGGGCTGGGCACCGTCCTCAAGAATCCTGGGAACCGTAATACGGAGTACACCGCCCCGCTCGTTTGGCCCGAGGCGCCTGGGAAGTCGGCGGCCGTGATCGAGATGGCGATGCGGGGACACGGGCAGATCGCTCACCTTGCAGGCTTCACGCGCCCGAACATCGCCGTGGTGACCAACATTGGCACCTCCCACATCGAGAAGGTGGGCTCCCGCGAAGGGATCCTGGATGCGAAGTCAGAGATCTTCTTGCCTGGGACGGACCAGACGGCGATCCTCTGGCGCGAGGACGACTTCTACTCCGCCCTGCGCGAGCGGGCTCCTGGGCCGATTCTCACGTTTGGGGCATCGGAGGACGCGGACGTTCGGGTCACGGGCTATCGGGCCATGGCCTGGGATCGGTCGGCCGTGCTCTTCTCTTATGCAGGGCGTTCTTCGAGCATCGAGCTTCCGGTGCTGGGCCGGCGGAACGCACTGAACGCCGCGGCGGCGGTTACGGCGGCCACGGTCGCCGGGGTGCCCTTCGAACAAGCCGTCCTTCGGCTCGGCGGGGTGGAACTCCCCCCCATGAGGATGCAGGCAGTGGAGCACAACGGTGCGATCGTTCTTCTCGATACGTATAATGCTAGCCCGGATAGCATGGTCGCAGCCATCGAAGCGTTAGCCGAGATGCCATGCGAGGGGCGACGCATCGCAGTGCTGGGCGAGATGAGGGAGCTCGGATCATACTCCGAGACCGGACACCGACGGGTCGGGGCCGCCCTGGGACTGTTCCGGCTCGACTCCGCGATGCTGATCGGGCCCGAGACGGAGACGATCCGGGCAGAAGCGGCCATCGCACACCCAGGTGCGAAGGTCACACAGGACAATGAGGTTGATATCATCAAGATTCGTGAGTTTCTTGATACATTACGAGAGGGAGACGTCGCCTTGGTGAAGGGGAGCCGCGCCCTGGGCTTGGAGCGTGCCCTCGAAGACTCGTGACTTGGTGGGCCGTGCTCCTCGCGTTCCTCGCCGCCGCGCTCGCGGCTCCCCTGGTCTACATGGTCCTGAAGAGGATCGGCTCCCGACAAAAGGTGAGCGTCCACGTTCCGGAGCACGCGGCGAAGCAAGGCACCCCGACCATGGGTGGACTCATCATCCTGGCGGGGCTGGCCGTGGGCCTGAGAGGCGCACCGCCCTCCCTGCACGTGCTCGTGATTGGCTTCGCCCTCGTCGGGTTTCTGGACGACTTCCTCCTCCCGCGGTGGAAGCCCGGATCGCGCGGCCTCGGTTGGGTCCCCAAGCTCCTGCTCCAGTTCGGCACCGCGGGTGCCGGGGCATGGCTGGGCGGCTACTCGGGCACCGGGCTCATCGTCGCCACCGTCTTCCTC
The DNA here is from genome assembly GCA_020847855.1 of Fimbriimonadaceae bacterium. GTDB lineage: Bacteria > Armatimonadota > Fimbriimonadia > Fimbriimonadales > Fimbriimonadaceae > JADLBH01. The sequence goes on along the minus strand of JADLBH010000035.1, from coordinate 243 downwards.
CTTTTTGCCGCAAACGCATACAACTTTCTCGATGGCCTCGACTGGCTTGCCGGGATTGTCGGAGTCGTCCTCGCCCTCGGTCTGGGCATGCTTGGATACCTTCAAGGCAACTCGGACGCCATCCTCACGATGTCCGTGTTGTGTGCAAGCTATCTGCCTTTCCTTGTACTGAACAAGCCACCAGCCAGGCTCTTCATGGGAGATGTCGGCTCGCTTCCTATCGGGAGCGTCTTCGGATGGGCG
>JADLBH010000034.1 GCA_020847855.1 Fimbriimonadaceae bacterium | reverse complement strand
CACGCGGCGTCGCTGCATCAGGGTTTCCCCCATTGTGCAAGATTCCCAACTGCTGCCACCCGTAGGTGTGTGGGCCGTGTCTCAGTCCCACTCGGGGGGATCATCCTCTCAGACCCCCTACCCGTCGAAGCCTTGGTAGGCCGTTACCCCACCAACTAGCTGATAGGCCGTAAGCCGCTCCCTGAGCGAAAAACCATTTTATCGGCCGGGGATGTCCCCGACCGGAGTATCCGGTATTGCCCGGTCTTTCGACCGTATATCCCAGTCTCCGGGGCACGTTGCTTACGTATTACTCCGCCGTTCGCCACTAGGCATTGCTGCCTCGTTCGACTTGCATGTTTTAGGCACGCCGCCAGCGTTCGTCCTGAGCCATGATCAAACTCTCCGAAGAAACTTTTCGCCTGCCCGAGGGCAGGTTCACTGTCTCAATGGAGCGTCTCAGTCCCCTGGCCGAGGCCCGAAGGCCGATCCAGGGATGGACAGGGTCACATGATTCTATCTGTGACTGTTGCGCTGTGTCGCGTCACTATTGAGCTTTCAATCCGCATATGTCCCGAAGGACAAGGAGCATTATAGGCACGCTGCCCGGCGCGAGTCAAGGGTCCCGGCAGATTCCTTGCCGAAATAGGGCTAATTGCCACGCTCCAGACTCGCGATCCTCGCTCGAACCTGACCGTGGAACGGGCTCATGGGCCATCGCCGTGCGTGATCCCGATAGTGCGCGAGCGCGCTCTGACGACCCACGGGAGTGCCCTCGAGCAGCTGGGCCAGTTTGAAGACTCCGAACTCCGCGTCCGCCTCGGTGAGCCCGGGCGTCGCCAAGGCCCGGCTGTACGCCCTCTGGGCCGCAAGCAAGTCGCGGTCGCGCTCCGCCGCCCGCCCAGCGGCCATGTGGACCTCGGCGGGAAGGGTGCCCGACGCGCCCAAGATCTCGACCATGCCCGTAAACTCGTGCGAAGGGACGGTTCGCTCGATCGCGGGGAACGCGGCCACGAACCGGCCCAAGACATCGGGTGGAAGCTGGCGGCCCGTCGAAACATCGTGGCGAACGAGGGCAAGCAGTGCTCCGAGATCCCCCGGACTGTTCTTGTTGAGCGCGAGCAGGTCGCTCCGCGTGAGCCCGTCGAGGCCCGATCCCTCGTCCAGAATGGAGAGCGCCTCGCCTGCGGCTGCCGAGTCCCGTTTCCCGCGCAGGACGATCGAGACGACCAGCCCCCCGAGCGCACCGCCCACGTGCGCAAAGTTTGCCACCCCCACCGCACCCAATGCGCCGCTGATCACATCGAGGACGAAGTACGCGCCAGCCACGATCCAGACCCGCACTTCCCATGTCCCTACCCAGATGTAGGACAACCAATAGAAGACCGCCACCCTGGAGAACGGGAAGAGCCAAGCAGCGGAGCCCATCAGCGACATCACGGCGCCAGACGCGCCCAAACTCGGCACCGTGGGCTCCGCCTGCGTGAAGAGCAAGTGGAGGCACGAGCCTGCCAGGTCTCCCAAGAAGTACACGGCCAGGAAGCGAAGGGCTCCGAGCCGACCCTCGACCGGCCTTCCATAGAGCCACAGGAACCACATGTTCCCAAGGATGTGAAAGATGTCCCCGTGTAGGAACGAGCAAGTCAGCATCCGGACGAGGCTTGCGTTCTGGCCTGTGAGCGCATAGGCGTCCACCGCCCATTCCTTCACCTGGAGCCCGTCCGAAGTTGCTATGTATACGACTACGTTCGCGGCGATGAGGAGAAGCGTGAGGAAGGGTGGCCGCTCGCTGGGCACTCGCAACTTATATGGGATCAACATTTCTTGGCGAGCGAAAAAATACCCCAGGCAACGCCGCCGAACGACCGGAGAATCTCGGGTACGCGAGTACGATTCGCCCGTGCGACGCGGACCGAGCCCCTTGGACAACCTCAGGACGCTCCAGGTCGCCCTCTGGGACGTGGCATTCGCCACCGCGTTCGGCACGATCGTGTCCGGCTCGTTCCTCATCGGGTTTGTGAAGGAGCTCGGGGGCTCGGATCTGTGGATCGGCCTGGTGGCGGCGATTCCGAGCCTGCTCGGCCTGCTTCAGATACCGGGGGCGGTCGTGGGCCGGTCGTTCTCCAGCTTCAAGCGGTTCGTGGCCCCCGGGGGGTGGGTTTGGCGGTTGCTCTACCTCCCTCTCGTGGCTTTGCCGCTCTTGACTTGGGACAAGGGTGCAAAGCTACAGCTACTGACCGTTTGCATCGCCTTCGCGACGGCGGCGGTGCAGTTCGTGAGCCCAATATATAACGAGTGGATCGCCAACCTGGTCCCGCCTTCGGGCAGGGGTGCGTACTTCGCACGACGCACCGCGGTGAGCACGGTGGTCGCGATGGTGGTCGCGTTCGGCGCCGGTATCTTCTTCGACCGATTTCGTAGCGCGGGCCAGGCCGAGTACGGCTTCAGCATCCTCTTCGGGGTCGGCTGGGTCTGTTCGCTCGTGAGCATGGGCTTCTTCCTTGCAATGAAGGACTCGGTTCGCGACGCTCCGGCCCGGATCGGCCTCGGTGAGAGCCTCCGACAGTTCCGTGCCCCGATTGCCGACCCGAACTTCAAGCGGGTCTTGGTCTACGTCACCGTGTTCGGCATCGGCACGATGTTGGCGGGCGGGCTGTTCATCGCATTCGCGATCGAGTCGCTGGAACTTTCCTTCACCGTGATCCAGCTCACCCAAGTTGCGCACGCTCTGGGCACGCTCGCCACCTCGGCGGCCTGGGGCTACATGACGGACCGGTTTGGCAACAAGCCGGTGCTCACGATCCTTACCGTCGGCACTGTCCTAACCCCTCTCGCGTGGATCTTCTGCGTTCCGGGCCAGACTGCGTTCAACACTGCGATCCTCGTGATCGGCCATGTCTACAACGGTGCCGTGTGGAGCGGGGTCGGTGTTGCCCAAATGAACCTATGGCTCGCAACGAGCCCGGAGAAGGAGCGCGCGAACTACTTGGGCACTGCGACGGCGGTGCAAGCCCTGGCCTCGGGCGTGGCGCCCCTGATCGGTGCATGGTTGATGCTCGTGCTCCGACCAGGTTTTGGTGCCGAGTGGGCGTACAAGTCCTTGTTCATTTCCGTCATGGCGATCCGGTTCGCGAGCGTCTTCTCCTTGCTCCCCGTCCTCGAGCCTGGTGCGGAGAGTATTCGACGAACCTTGCGCCGCCTCGTGGAGGTCCGTCCCAAGGGCTTGATCGCGCTCCGGGCCTATCGGGCCTCTACCGACCCTGAGAGCAGGGCGCGCGCGGTCGCCGATGTGGGATCGTCCCGGCTCTCGCTCGGCGGCTCCGAGCTTGTGGCGGCCTTATCCGACCCGGTCCCTACCGTGAGGCGCGAGGCCGCCCGCTCGCTCGCCAAGCTGCGAGACGATCTCACCGTGGGCGAGATCGCCCGGTTTGCCGAGGAGAACCCGAGCACGGTGGAGGAGGAGGTCTTGGACGCACTAGGGTCGGGCGGCGGGCCCGAGGCGGTGAGGGTCCTTTGTGGTTTCCTTACCGACCCACGTGCCGCGTTGCGCCGGCGGGCCGCCCTGGTCCTCGGCGAGATCGGAGACCCTGCGGCCGCGCTCCCTCTGCGTGAGGCCGCCCTCTCTGACGATCCCGACCTGGCCAGTAGCGCGATCCACGCGCTCCAGGCGATCGGCGATCAAGCGGCCGAGGAAGTGATCGTGCGCGGGCTCGCCCACCATGCTCCCATCGTGCGGTCCGCCGCGGCGGAGTCAGCGGCTCATCTCGGGAGCCCCTCTTTGGTCGAACCCTTGCAGAGCGCCCTCGCGGAGAGTGACGGTGCCGTACTCGGCGAGATCGCCTACGCACTGGCTGTCGTGGCGGGCAAGGACGCGGCCGAACTGGTGATGCAGGCTGCCGCCCGGGCCGACACACCGATGGCGCGGCGTCGCTGCCTCTTGGGCCTTGCCAGGATCTTTGACGTCGAGGCACCGCTCTACCGACTTCTGGCGATGGAGGGCATGGCCCGCACGAGCGAGCTGAACCGCCTGCTCTCCCGTGCCGACGCCCCTACCAAGAAGGCCCTTCGCCTCGTCTTTGAGGGACAGTCCACGAAGGCGATCGAGTCGCTTGCGCAGCGTCCAAGTTTGGAGTCCCTCCAGGGGGCGCCCGATGTGGACGAGCTCGCCCTCGTCGCCTTGCTCGCGTCCGGCCTTCGAAGTCCTGGTAGCCTGGATGAGCCAAGTTCCGCATCATGAAGCAGTCGCTCAGACGGAACCTCACGTTGAACTTCGTGGCCGTCCTCGTCGGGACGGTGGCGCTGCTCGTGATCTTCTCCTTCGGCAGGGCCCAAGTCACGGTGGCCGACCTCACCGACCGAATCGTCCGCAGCAACACGAGCGAGATCAACGTCCGTCTGGCTAACCTCACCGACGAGGCCGAGCGGACAGGCAAGACAGTCGCGGGTTTCGTCGCCCCAAGCGTGGAGGACGGAGCCCGGCCCGCCGACGCTTCCAGCTTCGTGGCGGACGCTGCGTTCTTGCTCGAAGCCATGCGGGCGGAGCCCGAGTTCGGGGCCATCCGCGTCACGCTGGAGCAGACCGGCGAGCATGTACAAGTCGTTCAACGACCCAATGGCTCTTTGGTGGTCCAAATGCTCCGTATCCGAGGCGGTGGACGGGTGCGCGAGGACTACACCCCGTTCGGGAACACGCTCCAACTTCTCTACTCCGAAACGGACGCAAGGGACGACAACCGTGACGAGCCGTGGTACCAAAGCGCGAAAGCGACCGCAAAGACCGTCTGGAGCCAGGCCTATCTTCTGCGCAACGTGGCGGGCCCCTCGATCCCCGGCGTCACCTGTGCGACCCCCATCTTGGCGAGGGACGGAAGGCTAGTCGGCGTCGCCTCCGTGGACCTCACTATCGGTGACCTCAGCCGATTTATCCAAAAGGTTAGGATCGCCGAGAACGGCTATGCGTTCCTCCTCGAGCTTCGTACGGCCGATCCGTCCCGGATTCTCGCCCACCCCGACCTGAACAAGCTCCTCATCCCGAGCGGCAGCACGACCCGTCTCTCCACGGTGGACGAACTCGGTGACCCGGTCGTCTCCGAGACGGCGGCAAGGCTGGCCGTGAAAAGCCCCTTGGCCTTGCGGTCGGAGGCTCAGCTCTTCCGCGCGAGGTCCGGCGGTGCGGTGTACGTGATCGGAGCGTCCAGGGTTCAGCGGGTCGGGGAATCGGTGCCGAACTGGGTCGCGTGCGCCGTCGTGCCCGAGGACGACTTCATGGGCTCGGTGTGGAGGTCGGCAATCTCGGTGGCCCTCATCTCGCTCGGTGCGGTCACGGTGGGCGTGGTCGTCTCCCTCTATATCGCGCAACGGGTTTCCAGGCCGCTACGGGCATTGGCGACCGAGACCGAGCGGGTTCGTCTCTTCCAACTCGAACCTCGGCCACAGCCGCCGTCAAACATCCGGGAGATTGACGCCCTGGCGGACAGCATGGAGAGCATGAAGACCGGGCTCCGCTCCTTCGAGAAGCTCGTGCCGGCCGACTATGCGCGATGGCTGCTCTCGTCCCAGCAGGAGGCCCGGCTTGGCGGCGAGCGAAGGGTGGTCACAACCTCGTTTGCCGACCTTATCGGCTTCACCCGGCTCAGCGAACAGTTGGAGCCCGAACAGCTCGTCGAGGTCCTCGCAGAGCACCTGGACGAGTTGAGCCGGGAGATCCACGACGCCGATGGCACGATTGACAAGTTCAACGGCGACGATGTGATGGCGTTCTGGAACGCACCCGTGCCCAATGCAGACCACGCCTATCTCGCCTGTGTAGCCGCGCTCCGTGGTCAGGACGCGCTAGACCGCCTCGCTATCGAGCTGAAAGGTCGCTGTATGCCCGCGCTTCGTGCCGGGGTCGGGATCGCGACGGGAGAGGTGGTGGTAGGCAACGTCGGGAGCCGGCACCGGATGAACTATACGGTGATCGGCGATTCCGTGAACGTCGCCAGCCGATTGCAAGGTCTGAACCGGTACTACGGCACCGAGATCTTGATCAACGACCGAACGTACCAGGGTGCAGGGGAAAGGATCGTCGCCCGGCTCGTGGACTGGGTCGCACTCTCCGGGCGGGAAGAGGTCTTCCTCGCCTACGAGCTCCTCGGGCTCGCCGAGGCTTGCGACGACTCCACCAAATGGTTGGCGGACTCCCACAACTCGGCGATGGACAAGTATCAGGCGCGCGAGTTTGCGGCCGCGGCCGCGCTTTGCCGAGAGATCCTGGAATCCCATCCCGAGGATCGGCTTGTTCTGCGGCTGTTGAGGTTTGCCGAGAAGTATGCGTCCGAACCTCCAGGGCAGGATTGGGATCCGAGCGAGAGGATCAGCCCCAAATAGCGGCCCAGCCCATAATGGGCCGTGATATCTGAGGCCCAGAGCACGAACTTCATTGCCGAGGCGGTCCGTTCCGACCTTGCTTCCGGCCGGTTCGATCGAGTCCACACCCGGTTTCCACCGGAGCCGAACGCATACCTTCACATCGGCCATGCGCTCGCGATCCATGTGAACTACGGGATCGCGAAGGAGTTTGGAGGCCTGCTCAACCTTCGTTTCGACGACACCAACCCCCTCAAGGAGGAGCAGGAGTATGTGGACGCGATTCTCCACGACGTCGAGTGGCTAGGGGCCGAGTTTGGGGACAGGGTCTTCTTCACGAGCGACTACTTTGCGCAGATGTACGAGTGGGCGACCCAGTTAGTCAGGCAGGGAGACGCCTATGTGTGCGACCTGAGCCAAGAGGAAATGCGTTCGAGCCGAGGCACCCTCACAGCTCCAGGCACGAACTCCCCGTACCGAGACCGAAGCGTGGAAGAGAACCTTGGCCTTTTGGAAAGGATGAAGCTTGGCGAGTTCCCGGACGGCGCCAAGACCCTTCGGGCAAGAATTGACATGGCCTCCCCCAACATCAACCTGCGCGACCCGGTCATGTACCGGATTCGCCATGCCCATCACCATCGGCAAGGTGACGACTGGTGCATCTACCCCAGCTACGACTGGTCGCACGGGTTGGGGGACTCGATCGAGGGAATCACCCACTCGCTCTGCTCCATGGAGTACGAGGACCATCGGCCGCTCTACGACTGGTTCCTGGAACGGGCAGGAATCTACCGCCCGAGACAGATCGAGTTCTCTAGGCTCAGCCTGACCCACACGGTCATGAGCAAGCGGAGGTTCGTCGAGCTCGTCGAGCGCGGTCACGTCGCAGGCTACGACGACCCTCGACTCCCGACAGTCGCGGGCCTTCGCCGGCGCGGCTATACGGCATGGGCGATCAACGAGCTGTGCCGTCGCACAGGGATCTCGAAGACGAACAAGTCTATGGAGATGTTCCAACTCGAGGACTGCCTACGCGAGGACCTGAACCGTTCCGCTCCGCGGAGAATGGCGGTCCTCGACCCACTCAAAGTCGTGATCCAGAACTACCCGGAAGGCGCGAGCGAGACGGTGACCGCCGTGAACAACCCCGAGGACGAGTCCGCCGGAAGCCGTCAAGTTCCTTTCGGGAGGGAGATCTGGATCGAGCGCGAGGACTTTCGAGAAGAACCGCCACCCAAGTTCTTCCGACTCGCCCCAGGCCGCGAGGTTCGGCTCCGATACGGATACTTTATCCGGTGCGTGGGAACGGTGAAGGATAGCGAGGGGAACGTGGTCGAAGTCCATTGCACCTATGACCCTGAGACGCAAGGGGGCAACGCGCCCGACGGTCGGAAGGTGAAGGCGACGCTTCACTGGGTAGAGGCGTCTACAGCGCTCCTCGCTCAGGTTCGGCTTTACGATCACCTTTTCCTCACACCCAACGCCGACGAGGGCGGCGACTATCTGGCGAATCTCAACCCGGACTCGTTGCGCACCGTACGGGCATGGATCGAGCCCGCGGTGGCCGATGCCACTGCCGGATGCACGTTCCAATTCGAGAGGCTGGGCTATTTCACCTGCGACAAGGATTCTCGCCCCGGCGCGATCGTGTTCAACCGATCGGTCACGCTCCGCGATACTTGGGCCAAGGTGGCATGCGCCGCAGCAGACCGAGAGACACCTGGGTAGGCACCCGGCGAACCGAAGGCCCTGTCCTGTCTGCTCTAGCCAGAAGGGACCGTCCTCGGTCAAACTGACGCTATGTCAGGCGCACTCCGAGGGGTGTCTAGGATCGTCCCGTCCCGGAGTGCCCGGAGCTCGTCCTTCGACCGGTCCGGTGGCAACGAGGATTGGGTCTCGATTCCCGCCGGGGAGCGGCGCACGATCGCTACGTTCGATGGGCCTGGCCGCGTCACCCATCTGTGGTGTACACACTGGTCGCCCCACGACCCGATCAGCAAGCGCAACCTAGTTTTGCGGTGTACGTGGGACGGAAGTGAGGGCCCGAGCGTCCTGAGCCCGGTCGGAGACTTCTTCGGCCAAGGCTGGGCTTTGGACTACAACTTCTGCTCGCTCCCGCTCGCGGCGGCGCCACGCGGTGGGAAGTCCCTGGTCTGCTACTTCCCCATGCCATTTCGCGAGAAAGCCTGGATCGAGATCGAGAACCAGTCGGAGCACGACCTGGACCGCTTCTACTTCTATGTGGACGCAGAGCTAGGGCCGATCCCGGAAGAGGAAGGGTACTTCCACGCCTCTTACCGCCAGGAACTCACGACCTTGGATGCTACGGACGGGTTGGAGAACGCTTGGATCGCGGGCGGGCCCGATCCCAAGAACACGAGCGACGAGCACAACTATCTCTGGCTGGAGACGCAAGGCGAAGGGCACTTTGCCGGAGTCAATTATTACTGTCACGCCCCGTCCCTGCCTTGGCCCGGCGAGGGCGATGATATGTTCTTGGTGGACGGCGAGGCATGGCCTGGCCTCCATGGGACGGGCACGGAGGACTACTTCAATACCGCATGGGGGCCGGACGAGCTCTTCTCCCACCCTTACTTCGGCATCGCCTACGCCCCAGGCCGGGACAACGGCGACCCAAGGTTCGGCTGGGCGGGGAGGATGCACTACTACCGGTTCCACGTCGAGGACCCGATTCGCTTCCAGCGTTCGCTCCGGGCAAGCATCGAGCACGGCCACGCAAACGGGATGGCCCTTGATCTCGCGAGCGTCGCGTATTGGTACCAAACTGTCCCGCAACCTGTCCCAAGCCTCCCCGCGGCCCAATTGCGAGCTCCCAGGGCTCTCACGACAGTGGAGGAAGTACACCGCTGGCGGGCAGAGTGGATCAAGAAGCACGGCCCGTGGGGTCCCCAACCAGGCAATACTACTGGCTAAAGACCAAGCCCAAGTCTGGCCAAGAATCGAACCATGGCCAGGCTCCTCCCCCTCCTCGCCCTCTCTGCGCTGCTCGCAGGGTGCCAGAGCCAGGTTTCTTCCTCCGCCGGCGCATCCGGCGCAACTCTCTACTCGCAAAACCCGGAGGACGTGCTTAAGCCGTCCGGTGAGCCGAAGCAAGGCCAACCGGACTTGGCCTTGGGGAAGTCTTATGAGGGTCTCGAGACCTCGGGCAGCCTGATCTCGACCGAATGATCGTCCTGCGGCGGTAGCATCCAAGCATGCCGAGCCCGCTGGACTGCCTGACCAGGCTCTCGCCCGCCCGAACCCGAAGATGCTCCAGCTTCGACCGCTCTGGCGGGAACCGCGACTCGGTCCAGATCGAGCCAGGTGCGACCTATATCCTCGCCGACCTCACGGGGTCAGGAGTGATCCGGCACCTCTGGATCACGCTCAGCAGCCCTGACCTCCTCTCCCGTCGCAGCCTTGTTCTACGGTGCTTTTGGGACGGGTGCGAGCATCCATCCGTGGAAAGCCCTCTGGGTGACTTCTTTGGACAAGGTTGGGGGGAGAAGTACGATTTTTCCTCGCTCCCTCTTGCCGCCGCGCCCAAGGAGGGCCACGCGCTCGTTAGCTATTGGCCCATGCCCTTTCGCTCCGGGGCGAGGATCGAGATCGAGAACCAGTCCCAGCATCCGGTGGAGGCACTCTATTACTATGTGGACTACGAGGAGCTAGGCTCCCTGCCGCCGGAGACGGCGCTCTTCCACGCTTGGTACAACCAAGAACTGACCGTGCCCGATGGGGAGCGCGAGAACGAGTGGGGGATCCTCGGTACCGAGGCGAAAAACCAGGGCGACGCCGGCAACTACCTGCTTGTGGAGACTTTGGGTCAAGGCCATTTTGCCGGGGTCAACTTGTACGTTCACTCTCCAGGGCCGATGTGGTATGGCGAGGGCGACGACATGTTCCTCGTGGACGGCGAAGCGTGGCCGGGGATCCATGGGACGGGCACCGAGGACTACTTCAACATGAGCTGGTGCCCAGACACGCTCTATCACCACCCATACTTTGGGTGCGCTAGGGCACCGGGGCGGGAGAATTCGTCCGGCCGTTTTGGATGGATCGGCAAGACGCACCTCTACCGGTTCCACATCGAGGACCCGATCCGGTTTCAACGTTCTTTGCGGGCAAGTATTGAGCACGGGCATGCGAATCGCCTAACATTGGAAGTGGCGAGCGTCGCGTATTGGTATCAAGACCGTCCCGCCCCGCGGTTCCCCGCCCTCCCCGACCGGGACGCGAGGATGCCGAGGCCGGAGATCGGCGTCGTCGAGGTTCACCGGTGGAGAGACGCTTGGCGGGCGAGCAAGGGCAACGCCCCCCTTTGGGGAAACGAGGGATAGCGGACCGGGAACCCCCACCGGTGCCCTGGTACATTCTTGCTTGAGCTGCGCCCTCGTAGCTCAGTGGATAGAGCGCCTCCGTCCTAAGGAGGGCGTCGGGGGTTCGATTCCCTCCGAGGGCGCCATTTCGTGCTTGTCCAACTCGGATACGAGCGAACCTTTTGATCCAAGTGCGGGAAGGGGCAATCTCGCTTTTGTCTCGCCCATGGGAGCCGCCTCGCGCAAGTAGGTGCGGGCCGTTTCGGGCCAATGTCACTGCATCGCGAGGATGACCCAGACGATCAGACCGCCGACGGAGAGGAACAGCATGACCCATCCGATGATCACGGCGATGTTGGCGCTCGGGTGGCCCGCTTTCTTCGCCTGGTAGGCAAGGAACAGCGCGGGTATGTGGGCGACGAACCCGCACCCGCACAGGAAGCCGACCGCCATGAGAGCCCAGGCCCAGTTCAGGTTTGCGGAGCCGGGGGAGGGTTCCTGCTGAACCCCGCGCGGGAAAGGGGTGCTCGCCCCTGGTGCCGTTGCATACGGGTCGAGGCTTGGAGCGGGTCTCGGGGCGTACGACCCTGGCTCCCTAGCGTTTGGCTGGACCTGTTGCCAGCCGGCTGCGGACTGACCTCCGGGGAAGGGGTCTGGGATCGGCGGAGCTTCGGGCTCTATTGCCGCGGTCGGTGACTCGGGCGAGGGGAACTCGAGGCCTGGCACCATAGTCGCCGGCACGGTCTTCCCCGCGACGACGTCCTCGATGAGCGCATCGGCGGAGATGCGCCCTTCGCCTGCCCACTGGTTGAGCGTATCAAGGTTCGCGGGGCCGAAACGCCGGCCATCGGGCCAAACGACGTAGTAGCTCATCGCTCGCTGCGAATCGTACCGCGTGGGTCTGCCAGAATCCATAGCGTGAATCGGCGATTCCCGCGCCTCGAGCCCGCTTGGATCGTGGTGGCGGTCCCGCTGGTCGGGTTCTTGGTCTCTTGGCTCCCAGGAATCGGGGACGCTTGGCGTGACGCACTCGTTTCCAGGCCCGACCGCTTCGCTCCTCACACCTGGGTCACGTACTCCGTTGCCTTCCCCGGCTTCAGTGTGTTCGAGTTGCTCGGACTTGTCTGGCTCTTCTTCGTGGTAAGGATGGTGGCCTCGCGGGTGGGCGACCGCCGGACGTACGCGATGCTCCTAATCGGGGCAGCCCTTCCTGCGGCGCTCAGCTATGCTCTCCACGCATGGGTACCGGCACCTGTGCTCTTCGGGACGTTCGTACCCAGTGCGATGCTGACCGCCTACGTCGCCGCGAAAGACCCGAAGGCGCCGGTCCTCCTGTTCGGGATCGTTCCGCTCACGATGACATGGATCGCGATCCTTGCCGTCGCGGCGCTGGTGATCAATTACGGTTCAGGCTCGCCCCTGAGCGGCGTCGTGCTCGCTTCCCCGGCCGTCGCATTCTGGATCTACGGATCGAACCGGTTTCCGATGCCGAGCGGCCGTAGGGTGCAGAGCGGACGAGGCGGCATGACAAAGAGCCCGCGGGAGTTCGACGAGTTCCTCTCGAAGGTGCGCGAGCGTGAGCAGGCACGTAAAGAAGAGGAGGCGCTTCGCAGCCTGTTGGAACGTCCACCGGCCGACCGGCCCGAGTCCGAGGGCGACGATTGAGCAACAAGGCCAAGGGAAGTACCAGGTTTGGCACCAGCAAAATTGCTTGACTTGGCCCAAGTCCCGGTTTCTGGCTTGAAAGTGGGTGTATAGTGTGTTCAGCACGGAGACGTGCATGGCTGGACGGATGTCCAGCTTGGTTTTCAAGTTGGAGGAAACAAGCAAAATGAAAATGCGAACCCTACTCTCTCTGTCCTTTGCGGCCCTCGCAGTCGCCGCCAACGCGCAGAACTGGATTGACCAGATCGGCGCGCCGGCAGCCATGGGCCCAGCCGCTGACTTCGGCGTAATCCAGAAGTTCGGCGACTTCCCGACCTTCAGCGGCATGGCGATTGACGACGTCAACACCTCCGCAGGCAGCATCCTGACTGAGATCAGCGTTGCCTACGAAGTCACCGACCCCAGCATGGTTCCTGCGAACTTCACCTGGTCGATCGCTGGCTTCACGTCGGCTGGCGCTGCCGTCGCTTCGCTCACGGGCGATGCGGGCAACCTCACCGGCCAGACCGGTACCGCCACGCAGATCTTCGGCGTTGGTGGAACCACCAACCGCACGTTCATCACGACGATCTCGGGTCTCAACCTGAACGTCGCCGGTGCGACCTACGTTGGCATGGCTGTTGAGCGAGACTTCGGCGCCGGTGGCCAGGTCTTCATCCTCAACGGCGTCGCCGGCACCCCTGGTGGTGGCAACGGCGTCGGCGTGAGCCCCGGTGGCGGCTTCGGCCAGACCCGCTGGGACACCACGAACAACTTCGCCTACAGCGCGACCGTCGTGCCCGAGCCGGCCACGATGATCGCTCTCGGTGCTGGTCTTGCTGCCCTCGCAGCTCGCCGCCGCCGCAAGTAAGCGAAAACCAACGCAAGGCATCTAGCCTAGCCAGTCAGGCCTCTGCCCCGAAAGGGACGGGGGCCTTTCTCGTTCCGGAGGCTCAGGCGCCTGCTGGGAATCGAAACCTCGTGCGCCTAGCCTGGCACGGAAACCTCTACCGGCACGACCGGACATCAACGTGCGCGGGTGAACAGCCTGAAACGGCCCTAGTCCTCTTGTGGCCCAGCGCCCTCGGCTTTCCTGATTCTCACGACCGAGCGTTTGAACTCAGGGATCTTGCTGACTGGATCCAAGAACCGACCCGTCAAGTTGTTCGCAGACTTCTTTCCTGGCCAGTGATAGGGGATGAAGACCGTGTCGGGCCGGATCGTGGTCACGACCTTTGCCCGGAGGGTAACCCTTCCCCTTCGGCTTTCGACCGTCATCCAGTCCCCGTCGGCAATGCCGTGCTCGCTCGCCAGGCTGGGATGAATCTCGACATACGGCTCGGGGCAAAGTTCGACCAATCCACCGAGCCGCCGCGTTTGAGTGCCGCTCAGGTACTGCGACACCACCCTGCCCGTGGTGAGGATGACCGGATACTCCTCATCGGTCTCCTCCGCGGGCGGGCGGTAAGGCGTCGGGTTGAAAACGGCCCTCCCGCCCGGCTTTGAGAACTGTAGGTCCTCAAAGAGGCGAGGGGTGCCTGGGTGCCCGATCTCGGGGCACGGCCAAAAGACGCCCATCTCCTTCTCGATCCGGTCATACGTGATCCCGTAGTAGTCCGCCGTCCCACCTTTGCTCGCGACCCTGAGCTCGTTGAAGATGTCCTCGCTTGATTCGAACTGGAAGTACTGTCCGCGGCCAAGCCGTCGCGCGAGCTCCAAGAGGATCGAGGTGTCGGTCTTTGCATCCCCGGGAGGGGTCACCGCTTGCCGGATTCGGATCACTCGGCCCTCAGCACTGGTGCTCGTGCCTTCCTCTTCCTCGTGCAGCGAACCCGCCATGACGATATCGGCGTGGTGCGCCGTCTCGCTCAAGAAGAAGTCAATCGCAGTGAAGTGCTCCAGCCTGCTCAGGGCCTCGCGGGTGAAGTTCGAGTCAGGAAGCGAGACCAACGGGTTAAAGCAGATCGAGATCAGGGCCTTGATCTCACCCTCGTGGATCATGTTCATGATCTCTTGCGCCGTGTGCCCCGCGTGGGGGAGTTCTGAATCCTCGATCCCCCAAACCCCGCAGATATACGCCCGGTGCTCGGGGTTCTCGATCTCACGGTTGCCGGGGAGCTGGTCGCACTTGTGCCCGTGCTCCCTCCCGCCTTGACCGTTGCCCTGGCCGGTGATCGTCCCGTAGCCACAGCCCGGCCTTCCGATCCGACCCGTGGCGAGGACGATATTAATGCAGGAGAGGACGTTGTCCACGCCCTTGACCTGATGCTCGATTCCTCGCGCGTGCAGCAGGAAGCTCGTCTTTGCCGCGCCCCACATCCGGCCAGCCTTCACGATGTCGTCCACATGGACACCACAGATCCGGCTTGCCTCTTCGAGGCTGGTTTCGAGGGCGACCTGCCGGGTCTCCTCCCACCCGTTCGTGTGCTCCCGGACGAACTCCTCGTTCACGAACCCTTCCTCGATCAAGACCCTGAGGATCGCGGTCATGAGGGCAGAGTCCGTTCCCGGCCTGATCGGCAGGTGAAGGTCGCAGGTGCGCACCATCGGCGTGACTCGCGGGTCAATCATGATGAGCTTCGCCCCGCGGTCCCGTGCCCGCCAGATGTAGTCCGTCGTGATCGGGCTGCACTCCGCGACGTTCGTGCCCGTACACAGGATGACGTCGGCCAAGAGGATGTCATCCCAATAGTTGGCAGCACGGTCCACCCCGAAGGCCTTCTTGTTCCCGGCACCGGCGCTCACCATGCAGAGGCGGCCGTTATAGTCCAGTTCCTTGGTCTGGAGCGCAAGGCGGGCAAACTTCCCGGCCAGGTAGGACTTCTCGTTCGTGAGCGAGACCCCCGAGAGGAATGCGACCGCGTCCTTGCCGTACTGCGATTGAACCCTCTGAATCTCGCGGACCGTCGTTGAGAACGCCTCCTCCCATTGGATCGGGACAAAGCCCTTGCCCTCGACTCTCTTGAGCGGTGCCAGGAGCCGATCGGGGTGGTTGTTCTGCATGTACCGCTTGACGCCCTTGGGGCAGAGCTTGCCCTTGTTGAAGGGGAACTCCTCCCATGGCTCGAAGCCGATCACACGATTGTCTCGCACCTTGAGCTGAATGCCGCACTGCTGGCCGCAGAAGCAACAGTGGGTCTTGACCAGCTTGTCCGGCTCGCCCCGGCCACGCCATCCTCCGACCGGCTCATCATTGAGCGTCGGCCCGAACTCGGCGACGATCTGACTCACGGGCACCGGAAGCTTGGCCACGTAATGATTGTGCTTGATTTGCGGGTTGGTGACCGTGCCTCCTGTCAGGACTCGGTTTGGATATGGCCCGCCCAGTCTTCTCGCGGCCTAGCCGACGTAAGGCACTCCGTCTATTGCGGCAGCCTGGTTCAAAGCGATGAGGCGTCGCTTCTCTTGGGGGGAGAGGTCCTGATGGGGCCCGAAGTCCATGTCAATCGCCTTCATCACGCGGACGAGATCGTCGTGGTGCATCTGGGACTGGTACTCCTGGCCGGAGCGCGCGCACACGGCCTGCGGCCCCTTGACCCCTTCCTCCTTATAGTAGGCCACCCCAAGCTGGGCCGTGCGCTGGATCACATGGAAGAGCTTGCCAAAGGGCATCCAAAGCAAGAGGATGATCACCGTGAACGCATGGAGCAAGGAAATGAACGAGAAGTTCGCGCCCTCGAGCAGGCGATAGCTTGCCGTGATCATCAGACCGGTGACGGAGACCGCAAACAGCAGGAAGAGCGGCATAAAGTCGTTCGTGAAAGTCTCCACGGCCTGGGCCCCTTTGTCGAAAAGCCTGCGGTGCATCGCGATGCCGACACCGGTCAACACCAGGACCGCGCTGATGTTCAAGCCATTGAAGAAGAGGAAGGCAAGGGCGCCGTCCGGCGGGAACGAGAACAGGTGAACCCCCATGAACTCCACGGCATAGTCCACCCCGTTTGCCCCTACGCCGAACTGGACCCAGCCCCAACTGAGCGGGAAGGTGATCGCAAACGCGAGGAGGCATCCCCATGCCAGGCTCATATGGGCCAGCCATCTTCCCTTGCCGCGCTCCACGATGAACTTTTGCGCGATGATGTTGTCGAAAAGCAGCCGCGCGAGCCTGAACACGTTGCGGACAAGCTTATAAGGTCGCAAGAACAGTCGCCATCCGGCCTGGAAGAAAACCCACGTGGGCGGTCGTTGGATCCAGACGGTGTACCGATAGGTCACGGCGAACGCGGCGAACACCGTCGCCACCGCGTAGGCGGCAAGCGGGGCGTCGAACCGAGCGAGACGCCCTGATCCGAAGTAGATCCCGAGGGAAACGGCAAGGCTAACGAGGAGACCGGCGACCATGGCCGTTTGCCGCGGGCGAGCCGGGAACCCTTGACTCCCTGCGCTCATCGTTGCCGCTCCACCCGGTTCGTCCCTACGAAGATCCATACGTTGGCAACGAGGATCAGGCAACTGAAGGCCGCCGATGGAATCGCCGTGGTGAGCTTGCCTCCCAGGATGGAGTCAAGCGTGCTCACGAGGAGATAGAGCTGGAGCAGGAGCAAGACCGACTGGAAGACTTGGAGGCCGGTATAGACCACGCTCTTCTGCCTCCTTCGAAGCTGCTCCGTCCCTCCGTACCTCAAGGATGGCCCCCGTGCGCCACGAGGCCGACCGCCCACACCTCGTCACCGCGGAGCTCCAGCTTGATTTGGGGCAGTGGGTGCGGTGGCGGGCCCTGGAGCACCTTCCCGTCCGCCGCGGCGAACGCACCGTTGTGGCACGGGCAATAGAGCCGGTCCTTCTCGGGCTCGAAGCCGACCGGGCACGAGAGATGGGTACACCTCCGCTTGAAGGCGGCGAGTTCGCCGTTGGTCCTCCGGATCAACAGGCACAAGTCCACGGGACGGGGATAGTTGAAGTGCATTGCCTGCCCAGGAGAAAGCTCCGAGGCGACTGCGATCTTCTGTGGCTCCATGTCGGGCCCTACGGTCTTGAACCGGCTCCAGCCCGCCAACGCGACCGATCCGAGAGCGAGCCCCCCGCTCGCCAGGGTGCCAAACCTGAGAAACTCGCGGCGGGTGACGTGGTTGTCGTCCTCCCAGTCCACCGGGAAGTCGTCTCGGATATCGCTATTCACTCTGGACCCTCGCAAGCTGGATCAAGTCCGATTTTCGGACGATGGCGGAGCGCTTCACGTCCAACCGATCCGTTCCGTGCGGCATCATCAGGCTCACCTTGGTCCTCACCGTCGTCCCCCCGAAGACGAACTCGTTGATGGGAGTGCCGCGGCGGCCCTGAGCGATCTCTTCCGGAGTCCCATAGAGGATCGCCTGCGAGGGGCACACGGTGGCGCACATCGGCTTTTTCCCGACCGACGTACGGTCATAGCACAGGTCGCACTTCATCATTTGGTCATAGCCCGCGTGGTACTTGGGGACCCCGAACGGGCAGGCGAAAACGCAGTTGGAGCAACCGATACAACGCGGCTTGAGGGAGGTCTGGACGGCACCGTCCGGGGTCCGCTTGATCGCATCGGCAGGGCAAACCGCGGCACACGCGGGATCGTCGCAGTGCATGCACACGACCGGTGTCGTCTGCACAGTGTCCCCGCGCTGGATGGTCTCGAGGTGGATCATCGAGAACCCAGCGTGAGTCTCACACTCGCTGCACGCCTCGACGCAGGCATTGCAGCCAATGCACCGGCTGGGATCAATGTAGAGCCTCCTCTCGCTCACACCTACACCCTACCCGGCATTGCGACGTTTTCCCCAGGCGCGGGCCGATCAGACTGGCGGTGGCCGTGGCGAGACCGCACCGATCTCGGCCCACGGGCGGCGGGGCTAGAATACCAGCCATGCGGTTTCTCATCGCGATCCACCATCGAGACGACTTTGACGCCTCCCAAAGCGAGGACGCGGAGACGGCCAGGGCCATTGACGCCCTCAACGACGAGATGGTGGAGGCCGGGATCCGGGTCTTCGTGGGAGGACTGCATCGTGCGCACACCGCGAAGTCAATTCGCGCCGATGAAGCAGGCGGTGTTCGCGTCACCGAAGGGCCCTATCTCGCGGGTGAGGAGCACGTCGCAGGTTTTTGGGTCCTGGATGTTGCAAGCCTAGAGGAGGCGCTGGAATGGGGCGCGAAGGCGGTTCTCGCCTGCAAGGCCCCGGTGGAAATCCGGCAGTTCCATTAGGCTTGGTTCAACGTTGGGTCGAAGCCGTGCCCCCAAGCGCTGCTTTCCCGCCCCGAGGGCCGCACGTCCAGGCTCTCATGCCCTACGTTTCTGAGTGTGCCAAACCAATCCTGACCCCGGATCGGCAACCCAAGCACCGAGTTGAATGCTGGCGACATTGTCCGGTTTGGACAGCGCTGAAGGTGGTGGGCGGTACAGGACTTGAACCTGTATCTTTTACCCAAGTTGAAGGTTATCGGGAAGTGTTGGAACTACATCTTACCTGTTCTCACTGCTGAACTCACCATATATCTCCACTGTGAACTCACTATGATGTGCTACCATGGAGTGTGAGCCATCGAAAGCCGACCCGCAAGATAGATGACCCGCTGAGAATTCGCGTTACTTCAGTGCCTAAGTACAAGCGCGTTCGAGTAGATGGCCGGCTGGTGAATGCAGTTGACTCTGAAGGAAAGTCCATCACCTCCAAGACTGTCCTTCGTGGTTACCGCTACTACCTTGACGGGGATGGCAACATGCAAAGGACACCGGCCTTGGAAGCCGACACGATGCTGCAGCTTGAGACTCGGCTCAACTCATGGGTGAACGGAGTTGGAGAAGCTGAGAACAAGAGAAGATTGGCGATTCAGATTGCATCAGCACTTCGCCCAGAGCTTGCTGAGCCTATCCTGAAATTCACGCAAGGTCGAAGGTCCAGAAAGCCCAAACCCGGCGACGAAGTAAAGCACATGAGCCTCTGGGCGGAGGCATTAGAACTCGCAAGGCGCTCTGCAGAACTGCAGCGTTTGCAACAGACTAATTCTGAGCATGAAGAAGTCTGTCGCGAAGAGGAAGAAGTTGCTCTCCAGCTTGCTGAAGCAAAGGAGTCGATACCTCAAACTGTTGGTTGGGCCGTCTCCTATTGGCTTCTGACCTTGTCGGCAGATGAGAACATGCATCCACCGACTCGAACCTACTACGTTCAGCTAATGAGCGACTATGTTCTTGTTCCGTTCGAACTCGGGAAGAAGGCAATCGGTGACTACACGCTCGCCGAGCTTCAGGACCGACAGTTGGCAAAAGAGGTGTTTCAAGACCTTGAGCGGTCGCTTCGGCGGGAAAGGATTAGCTTCGAGTCTATTGGATTTCAGGATTACCTTGCTGGAAATCAGACACCTAAGGTGCAAGCCAAGCGTCGCAAGATGAGCACCGGCTACAAAGTGCTTGACACCTTGTCTCAAGCCTTGCAATGGGTCGTCTTCGAAAGCGAAATCGGGTTGTTTAGGGGCATGGAGAACCCGCTGAAATCCTATGACAGGCTGTATCCAAAGCCTCGAAAGGCGAAACGCATCGCTCTTCGGGGGGATGAGTTTCAGCGGCTAGTATCCGCCGCTGAATCGCACGGCATGCCCCAGCTAGTTCCCCTGCTGGCGCTCGTCAGGCATGGATTTAGGCCGAGCGAAGCACGGGCATTGCGGTGGTCGGACCGCATTGGCGACACCAACAAGTGGAAAGTTGTTGGGAGCATCATCCGCAATCGCGGCGAGGTCTGGGTAGAACGGACGAAGACCACAGATGGTGACACTGAGGCTGAGCACGTCACCTTCAGCAAATCTACCGTGGAACTGCTGGAGCAGTATCGTGCCCCAGGCTGCGACTATGTCGTGTCACCGTTTCCTGGCTCCCGCAAGACCTTCATGACGCTGACTACATACACTGAGCGCTTTTCCAGGCTGCGAGTTCTAGCCGAAATCGAAGGTCGCGAAGAAAAGACCATCTACATGCTGAAGCATGGGCTGATTTCCGAGCTCATTCGTGCTGGAGTTAGTGTTGACCAGATTGTCCTGATGACGCGTCATACATCATTCCAGATGGTCCGTCAAATCTACAACGACATCAGCTCGGACGACCTGGCAGAGGCAATTGACAACCTGGATGCCGCACGTTCTGCCCCGAAAACCAATGTCCGGTAAGTCCAGCTACAAACGACTGAGCCTAAGGCTGAGACGGAATCTTGGCCACCAACTTGCCCTTCACCGCCTGACCTCGACAACAACTACCTTGCTCCGCTGAACAGCTTGATGCCAGGTTGAACTTACCGTGATGACGGTGAACGACCTGGCATGTCCAGCCTTGAAGATAGAGTGATTTCAGCCTGCGGCTAACCGCAGGCTGAAATCCAAACCCCTAGAACATCATTCCCCACTTGTCACGCATAACTGCGACAGCGATAGGTTCGCCAGCCTCGGCACGCTTCCACCCATCCAGGAATATGGGATTGAACGCTGGGTCCGACCAGTGCTCGCCGCCTGCCAGCATGTTTTCATACTTGATGACCTCATACAGCCAGTGCATGGCTTCGCCTAACCGGCGCCACGGCTTGTTCTCGTCAGTTTCGGGCTCGAAGGTCTGCTCATGCGGCCATACCTGGGCGTTGAGGCGCCCGAATGCTTCAAGCACTTGCCTCAGCTCGCTTGCGGTCGGCACGGGGCTGAGGCTCGGGCACGGCTCAGTTTTGCTACCGTATCTCTCGGCAATCAGGCTCACGTGACCAAACATGAGCGGTATCGGGTCGGACATCGGTCGCTTTTCGAACGGCGTGATGTCAACGTCCAGGCAAGCGAACAGCTTGCGTAGGGCCGCGCCCTGGTAGGCACAAATCCTGTCGAATCGGGCGTTGGCCTCGGTGACCGGGGTGGTCTCGATGACCGGAGTCGCGTAGTTCATCTGATTCTTCTTCATGTTTCTCCTTGGGGCTTCTTTGGTGGAGCCCGCCGCGTCTTGGAGAAGGAATGCCCGGTTCCGGGACCGGGAGGCAAGTCGAGCAAAACCGACAGAGCTTAGGTTCAAAATGCAATGCAATGTGATACAATGCATTGCAAATGGCGAAGCCAAACAAGACTCGGCAACTCGTCGTGCGTCTGACCGACGAAGAATATCAGCTCATCGCAAGAGCATCGGAGTACACCAGTCGAACGGTCAGCGGCTGGACAAGACTCATCCTAACCAGGTCCGCCAAGGAGCAGCTTGAAGGCGTCCCAGACACGCCAGGGGAACAGCTTGCGGCGCAGTCAGCGGAAGCGCTAACGTCTCCATTGGCGCCTGATGTGCAGCACCCTGTGATTAGAGCCGAAATGCACGATGACGAGTTCCGCACATCAGCTCGATTCGACGCAACCGAATGGTTTGAACAGGCGTCCGACAAAGAGATTCTCGACCTGGCTAAGATTGATTGGCGAGAAGGCCCCGCGGCATACTCGATTGCAGAGTTCTTTGAGGGTTTTCAAGTTGGCACTCCCGACACAGTTGACGATGTATTCAGGACTTTCAACCTTCTTGACACTGATTATGAGGTGTCAGTCGAGCCCGAAGACGCAATCAGGTGGGTCGAGATGAATCGACCGCATTTGATGGATGCAATCCAGATTAAGTTGAGCTGAAGTTGGCTTTAGGATGCTCTCACGAGTTAGGCGGCATCATCTGATTGGCTGGTTGGTGTGGGCCCCCGGCAAGGCGACCGGGTTGCCAGGAGCTGAGACCAAAAACCGACTCCATTGTCCGAAGTCTCAATAACGACCGTTTTCAAGACCGTTTGAGGTTGTGACTCCCGGCCCCGGAAGTGAATCTGCTCCGTTGTCTCAAACCAACATCTCGAAATCAGCGTCTCGCGATAACGCTTGAGGGTGCGAATCGAGACAAGGAGAACCCATGTTCATCGGATACCAGCGAGTTTCAACGACTGACCAATCGGTCGACCTCCAATCGGATGCTCTCACCCATGCGGGCTGCGAGCGAGTCTTCACTGACCACGCGTCTGGGGCCAAAGCTGACAGACCGGGCCTGACCGAAGCACTGGCGTTCGCGCGACCTGGGGACTGTCTGGTTGTTTGGCGCCTCGACCGCCTTGGCAGGTCGCTCCGCAACCTCATCGACATCGTCGCCGACCTCGATGCAAGGGATGTCGGGTTCCGCTCGCTGCAGGAGAGCATTGATACAACCACCTCTGGCGGCAAGCTCGTTTTTCATGTGTTCGCCGCCCTGGCTGAATTTGAGCGTTCACTCATCGTTGAGCGAACCCAAGCAGGCTTGAAAGCCGCTCGCGCACGAGGACGCTCCGGTGGCCGAAGAGCTCTGCTCACAGGAAAGAAGCTTGAGCTCGCCCAGCGACTTCGCGGCGACCGCGACATGCCGGTGGCCGAAGCTTGTCGGATTCTTGGTTGCAGTAAGGCGACGTTCTATAGGTCGACGAAATGCCTCATATCCCAACAGGAGGATGCTCGGCAAATGGGTCATCCGCAGAGATTTGACGTGTAATCTCCGCAAGCTTCTTTCGAACGAGGTCTCCTTGAAGAGTCTCCTTAGCACCCTTCGGAATGAAGTGGGTCCTTTGTGGCTTGATGCTGAAGCCTGGTGCTCTGTCGAGCATGGATTCTGTCACTCCCGGCCCAACGACAATCAGGTGCCGAGACTCGTCGACCGACATGCCGTTGCTGATTATCTGATTGATGTGTTCGTCGTTGAATCCGTAGCCGACGCTAACGATGAAGCTGCAATTGGCAACTGAGTTGTCAAACTCATTGAACATCCATAAGAACGGCTGAAGGGCTCTCAGCTTGTTATCCGTGGCGAAAATGACCTCGTCTCTGGTGCCAGCGGACTCGAAGGTGATGTCGAGCCGGTCGAGTGCCTTGTCTCGGTCGTAGAGCACCCCAGTCTGTTCGTGTCGAAACCAACCAAAGGACCCGTGAAGCTTGTAAATCCTCATCCGCGCCGGGTCATCGAACTCGATGTTGCTCCACACGCCATCGTTGAATCCCGTCGTGAATCCACGGTCATGATGTTCCAACGCCATCTCCAGAAGTAAGTCGTAGTTGAGGGTGAAGACCTTCGGCGGGTTGCGCTCGTCGATGTCAAACCCTATCTCCCACAGTTCTTCAAGGTACTTGAACTTGCTCTTTGCTTCTGGTGCTCGCAGGCACTCATGAATGACCTCCTCTGCTATGTCGGTCAGACTGTCGAACACCACTCCTTCTCCGTTGGGAGCCAGCCGCTCCAAGGCGGGGTGCCAACTCCCAACGTAAGTTGCCAGCGGTTGTTCATTCCTGCGAGCAAGCTGTTGCGCCACTCTGAGGACCGTCTCGATGTCGTGCTGCGGAGCACGCCCCTCACCGTACACCTTCCCTTGAAACGACAAGCCGCCAATGATAAGGTTCAGCGCATCGAGGGCGGAACTATCGCCCCGCTCTTGGAGGTATCTCGCGAGTTCACCTGTGAGTTCAAGCGCTAAAGGCAGTCCCGCATCCTTGCTGGCGCCCGCGCCAAGAAGCACCACGACTGACGAGCCCGGTGCACTCATAAGAACCACGGCCTCCTCATCAAGTCTGGAGGGAGTTGACTTACGTCGAACCCGCTCTCGTGGAACCTGCCAAGAAGCTCCGCCACAAGTTGAGGGTATTTAATCGAAACGGGAACAGCGTCCGCATTTAGGGCTCTCCAGTTCATCGCGGCCATCGCAAGCACGTTCTCCGACAAGTCCTCGAACGACGGGGCAGCTGCCGAACTAGCCAGCAACTTGACAGAAAACGGATGTGAGACTTGTTTCCCGGCGCTGGACTCATCCCCCAATCCCGTTATCTGAAGGAGGCCGCGCTTGCCAGTAAGTCGCACTAGGACACCAGACGGAGGGAGCTGGTTGTCCTTCTGGGACGGGTTGCTGATTAGGGCCTCATGGGCATCGACAATCTTGAGAACCGCATACGACCGGACGAGAGAGGTGGGCGCCGACCACAGCACACCGTCCACGATTT
>JADLBH010000033.1 GCA_020847855.1 Fimbriimonadaceae bacterium | reverse complement strand
GTCCGGCGAAATGGGGACCGGCACGGGCTTTGCAGGAGGCATTCATGGGAGATTGCTATACTCCGTATGTTGCTCTCTATTTGGAGAGAATATGACTATTTCAGTTGCTTCCTTTGCCGTACTCGCCTTAGCTTCCACGAGCCAGGATGTGGTTACTCGACACGTTGACCAGGCTCGTACAGGGTGGGTGCGGAGCGAAACCGTGCTGACCCCTGCGACCGTGGGCTCCAAGGCGTTTCGCAGGCTCGCAACGATGGCTGTGGACGGCCAGGTCTATGCCCAGCCGCTCGTCTTGGTCGGCCTCACGTGCGACGAGGCGAACGGCCCCGTGGTGCGAGACCTTTGCATCATCGCCACTGCCCACAATTCAGTCTATTGCTTCGACACCCGTCCGAAGACGCCTGTGCAGCTTTGGCGGAGGAACCTCGGCGCCAGCGTGCCTTGGCAAGATGTCGAGACGCAGGACATCGAGCCGGAGATCGGCATCATCTCCACTCCCGTGATTGACCGGGACAGCGGGACGGTGTGGGTGACGGCAAAGAGCAAGGACGTGGACGGCTCGGGAAATCCCTCCTACCATCTCCGCCTACACGCGCTGGACGTGCGAACCGGCGAGCCCCATGCCAACAGCCCCGCCGAGATCGAAGGCGCCGTGCGCGGCAAGGCACCCGACGCCGTCAACGAGGCCCTGTGGTTCTCCCCACTCCGCCACATGACCCGCCCAGGCCTTTTGTTGCGGGACGGAGTGCTCCACATCGCAGCCGGTGGGCACGGTGGAAACGATCCGTACCACGGTTGGTTGTTCGCCTACGACGCCCAGTCCCTCGAACGGCTCGATATGCTCTGTACCACTCCGGACGGAAACCCTGGCTCCTCGATCCCCTCGGGAGGTGGGGGGATCTGGATGACGGGGCAGGCGCCGGCTTGCGACGAGGCAGGGGCGATCTACTTCTCGACCGCGAACGGCGGCTACTCGAAGGATGCCGAGCCGCGACAGATCGGGGAAAGCTTCGTCAAAGTCGTCTTCGACGGCCAGAGCTATTCGATTGCGTCGAGGTTCTCCCCCAAGGAGAACGATTCATGGAACGCCGCCAACTACGACCTAGGGACTTCCGGCGTGATGCTCGTGCCGGGCACCGACATAGCAATCGGGGGAGGAAAGACGCGGGACTTTTTCGCCTTGGACAGGTCGAACCTGGGCGGCTACTCACCAACCCAGAATCACGTGAGGCAACAGTTCGACGCTACGGCCAATGGAATGACCACAGCCGCGGCTTACTTCGATAGCCCGAGGTTCGGCCCACTCGTCTACCTGGGAGGGAAGGGCGATGTCGTCCGCGCCTATCGAGTGAGCAGTGCCGGGCTCGAAACGACCCCGGTGTCCGTGGGTGCCAGCACGGGCACCTGGCCAGGCACTTCGTTCGCAGTGTCCTCGAACGGGACGAAGAACGGCATCCTTTGGGCCCTACAGAAGAAGTCGAACTGGCTCGCCGTGCTTCGCGCCTATGACGCGAACGACCTCACGAAGGAGATCTGGAACAGCGACCGATTGCCATCCGACGAGATCGGGAACTACGTCAAGTTCAACGTGCCGACGGTTGCCGCAGGGAAGGTCTATGTCGCGTCGCTCAGCAGCAGGGTGCACATTTATGGCCTTGGCCTGCCGACGACGAGCCCGATCCGCCGGTGACGTGGGTGCCGACCCCTGGGATTGACAGTCAGCTAGGACCGAAGGCGCAACGCTCTTCCAGGTGCGAATCCACACCCTGAGGATGGACGGTGCCTCGGCGAACTTCCTCGGCCATACTCATCCGGATGGACGCCGCACGCGAGCTCGAGGTATTGGCCCGGGCGAAGTACCCGATCGTCTACGTCGTGAGTTGGGAGGAGCGGCGGGTGGAGGGCGTTCTCGCCGAGATCGGGGGGAAGCTCGACCGCAAGCTCCACACCTGGAGTGTCACCCAAGGCATGAGGCCGAAGCTGGGGAGCGGGGTCAAGACCAGCCTTCCGCCCGAGTTGGAAGCGCTCGCCCAGATTCACGAAGCTCCCGAGTTCACCCTCTTCCTGCTCAAGGACTTTCACCCCTACTTGAAGGATCCAAGGGTCGTACGCCTCTTGCGCGACTTGGCCTCGCGACTCCGGGGCCGAAGCCAGACCCTCTATCTGCTGGCCCCGAGCCTGAACCTCCCTGTGGAGCTCGAGAAGGACATTTCGGTCGTCGAGTACCCCCTCCCAGGCCCCGAGGAGATCTCCCAGCAAGTAGAGGTCGTTCTGGAGAGCGTCAAGGGCATGAAGGGAGTGGACGCTGCCGTCTCGCCCGAGGAGCGGGAGCTCATCGTGAAGTCTGCCCAGGGCCTCACGGCGGACGAGATCGAGTCCGCCCTTGCCCGAAGTTTGGTGGAGGCGAAGCGGCTGAGCGTGGACCAGATCATCGAGGAGAAGAAGCAGATCGTACGAAAGACCGGGATGCTGAGCTTCTATCCGGCCGAGTACGGATTCGAGGACGTCGGGGGCCAGGACCTGCTCAAGGACTGGCTGCAAAAGCGACGGCGGAGCTTCACGGATGCGGCTCGCGAGTTCGGAATCCCATATCCCAAGGGAGTGCTGCTCATCGGGGTCCAGGGTTGTGGGAAGTCGCTCGTCGCGAAAGCGATTGCATCGGCCTACAGCTTGCCGATGCTGAAGATGGACGTTGGCCGGATCTTCGGCAGCCTCGTGGGCCAGAGCGAGGAGAACATGAGACGTGCGATCCGGATCGCCGAAAGCCTCTCGCCCTGCGTGTTGTGGATTGACGAGCTCGAGAAGGGGTTCGCGGGGATGAGCGGGAGCGGGATCAGTGACAGCGGGACGACGGCGCGGGTCTTCTCGACGTTCCTGACTTGGATGCAGGAGAAGACCCAACCGGTCTTTCTCGTTGCGACTGGGAACGATGTCTCGGCCCTGCCGCCCGAACTGCTCCGCAAGGGCCGGTTCGACGAAATCTTCTTCATTGACCTTCCGGACCTCAAAGAGCGGGTCGAAATCTTCGAGATCCACTTGGAGAAGCGGAAGCGCTCGCCCAAGAAGTACAAAGCTGACAAACTGGCCGAGCTTTCCGACGGGTTCAGTGGGGCCGAGATCGAGCAATTGGTGATCAGCGGGCTCAACCATGCCTTTAGCGACGAACGGGAGCTGCGCTACTCGGACATCGTAGACGAGATCGAGCAGCAGGTGCCGCTCAGCAGGATGATGTCGGAAGAGGTCCAGTCCCTTCGAGAGTGGGCGAGGTTGCGCGCGAGACCGGCCTCCAAGCGCGAAGTTTGACCCTGGCTGGAGTCCTAGCCCGCGGTATAAGTCCTTGCGTGCGCCACTACTTCGTCCGGCACGCCCAGACTCAGTGGAACGCCGAGGGAAGGGCGCAGGGCCACAGCGATACTCCGCTCAGCGACCTTGGGTCGCGCCAGGCCCGCCTACTCTGCGAGCGGATATCGAGTTGGCAACCGGTCTCCATCCTTTCCAGCGATCTGGCGCGGGCTCGCGAGACCGTTGCGGGTCTCGTGAGCGCCGGTTGGAACATCGAGACCGACCCGAGGCTGCGCGAGAGAAACCTGGGAGAGTGGGAAGGGAGGTCCTTCGATTGGATTCAGGAGGAGACGGCAACGAGAGCGGCAGAATGGGGGACTTCCTTCGAGACGGTTCGACCGGAAGGCGGCGAATCACTCGCAGACTTCGCAGACCGGGCGGCGGGCGTGGCCCAATGGATCGCAAGCCTGCCTTCGCCCACGTTGATTGTCTCGCACCGGTTGCTCATGAGCCAAGTCATGGGTGCGCTCCTCGGAGGCGGCGCCCCGCGTTCGTTCCACTTCGAGAACACCGGGGTCACGGAGCTGGCGCTGCACGACGAAGGCTTCTGGCAAGTGCTCCACCATAACGACACGACTCACTTGGGGTTCACGGTTGGTTCTGTCGCACCGCGCTAAGGCTTGGCTCGTTCCCATCGGGTCGGCCGTGATGTTCTCGCTCGCAGTGCCGCCTTTCAACCTCTTGTTCTTGGTCTTCGTCGCCGTCGCGCCCTGGCTGGCTTGGCTTAGACGGCTGGATGCGAAGGGCGCGCGGCGGAGTGGATACCTCTTCGGCTTCACGCTCTTCACGTTCCAGATGTACTGGGTGGGCGCGTTCGTCTCCGAATGGACCGGGTCTTGGCTCCTGGGCTTGTTGCCCTGGGTGGTGAGCGCCTTCTTGGCAGGATGGTACTTCGTGCTCTTGGCTTGGCTCTTGCGAGCGGCGATGAAGGCGCGATGGTTCTGGGCCGTGCCTCTCGTCTGGGCTGGCATCGAAGCCTTCCGCGCATACTTTCCGGTACTTGCCTTTCCCTGGGCCTTGCTGGCCCATCCGCTTTGGGCCGTTCCTGACTTTGTCCAGCACGCGGCATTCGGCACGGTGTTCCTGGTATCGGCTTGGGCGGTGATCCCAAACTTGCTCCTCTCGCTCCACCTTTGGCCCGTCCGGCCCGAGGATCGCGAACCCAGGCTGTCCCTTCGATTCGCCGTGGTCTTCGGGGGATTCCTCCTGCTCTCAGCCTATCGAGCAGCCCAGCCTGTGGCGGGCGACGTGCGCACGGTGACGCTTGGTCAGCCAGGGGTGAACATGGCGTTCAACTCGGACGAAGAGGAAAGGAGGCAGCTGGACGAGTCGGTGGCCCTCCTCCGCGCGAGGATCCTCGAACAAGGCACCGATCTCGTCGTGCTGCCCGAAGGGTTTGCCGCCCCCACGGCAGAGGTTCCACCCCCGACCGTCCTCGGCCCCACGCCCGAGTTCCCCATCGTGTTTGGAGGGAACCGAATATCAGGTGCCGCAACCTACCAGACCGCCTACGCCTTCGACGGGACATGGCAGACCGCGGACAAGACCAGGCTAGTCGTCTTTGGCGAGTTCGTCCCGTTCCGGGGCTTGCCCTTCCTTTCTTCGTTCAAGCTTCCGAGCGGTGACCTGAGTGCGGCGCGGGAGCTCAAACAGCTCAGGATCGGAGACACCTTGGTGGGCCCGCTCCTATGCTTCGAAGGCCTTTTCCCTGACCTTAGCGCAAGGCACACCCAAGCCGGAGCACGGATCTTGGTCCAGATGAGCGTGGACGACTGGTACGAGAACACGCCGGCTTGGGATCAGCTTTGGCAGTCCTCAGTCTGGCGGAGCATCGAGTCGGGAGTGCCGATCGTGCGCGTCGGCAGCCGGGGCCGGTCCCTCACGACGGATCCGCGAGGCAGGGTCACCCTTGCCGTCCCGCGCGGCGTCATGGCAGCGGAGCAAGCCAAAGTGCTCGTGCCCAAGTCCAGCGACGCCTTCCCCCAGAGGTTCCTGTTCGTCTATTCCGCGGGCGGGGTCACGGTTCTCGTCGCGATCCGTGGTCTCGTGCACCGCGCTGAGTGACCCTCGGGTCTCGCCGTTGGAGACTCAAGAACCCGTCAGCCCTCCCACCCTAGAACGACGTCGCCCAGCCTCCAGACCCACCTTATGGTGGGGGCATTGAACGTGTCGAGTGGGAACCTGGCGGAGGGGGTGGGATTCGAACCCACGTAAGGTTGCCCTTAAGCGGTTTTCAAGACCGCCGCATTCGACCACTCTGCCACCCCTCCGAACCGCCGAGTCTACCGGCGAACCCAGCCTAGCCTTGGCCGAAGAGACTCTGCCACGCTTCCGTGACCTCGGCGATGAGCCGCGGCTCGTCCCCAGCGAAGTTCTCGGCTTCCATCAGGGCCTCCCTCGCGGCCTGGGTGGCGCCGATTCCGTGCGCGATGCGTGCGAGGTCAAGGTACTCCCCGACCGCGGCGGTCCTTGCCTCCATCGGAGCGCGGGTGCGTTCGATCTCGGAAGTCCAAGCGCTGGCAGCATCGCTCCAAAGCCGTTGCCTTGCACCTGGGTCACGCTCGGAGATGGCTCTCCGCCCGGTCGTGCGAGGGTCTTCGGGTTCCGGCGCGGAACCGGGAGGGGGGGATGGAACCGCTTCGGACCGCACGTTCGCCGGTGAGGCGGCAGGGACGGACTGCGAGCTGGGCGGGCCCTGTTCGAGAACCCTGACCATGGCGACCACCAGTGCCGCCCCAAAGCCGAGCAGCGCCGCGACCAAGACGGTCGCGATCATCACTCTGGTGAGCAAGACCTTGGTGGCAGGCGACATCAAGGGCGGCTTGGCGGGGCGGTAGTAGTAGGCGCTGTGGGGCATCGGGAGCTGGGCAGGAAGCTGTTGACCGTAGGTCGGCTGAGGGGGAGGCTGGGGAGCGGGGTTATAAGGAACGCCAAACATGGGCCCGCCGGTCGCGGCAGGGTACTGGATTGCCGAAGGATAGGCCGTCGGCGGTGGGACGGGCTGGAGTACGACATCCCCCGAGATCATTTGGGCCCGCACCGACTCCAGTGCAGATTGCATCTCCTTGGCACTCGCGAACCGAAGGTTTGGTGACTTCTGGATCGCCTGGTCCACGACTTGCCAGAGTGGGTAGGTCATCTCCGTTGGTTGCTGAGGCTCGACATTGAGAATCGCGTGACTAATGGAGACGACGCTGTCCCCTGGGAACGCCTTCGCGCCCGCGACCATTTCATAGAGGACAGAGCCGAGGCTGAAGAGGTCGCTCCGGGCGTCAATCTCCCGTCCGTGAATTTGCTCGGGCGACATGTAGCTCGGGGTACCAAAAACTTGACCGTCCATCGTGAGGTTGGGCTCAAAGGTCAAGCGGGCGATGCCGAAGTCGGTGATCTTGATCTGTCCCTCGTCCAAGATCTGGATGTTGTCGGGCTTGATGTCTCGGTGGACTACTCCGTGGGAGTGGGCGAACTCCAAACCCTTGAGGACTTCGATCGCGATCTCGACCGCTTTGAGCGCCTCGATTCTGCCTTTGGTGTCGAGGGCGTTCCGCAGGTTGTGCCCGGTGAGGTACTCCATGGCGAGGAACGTGCGGCCGCCGTCCTGGTCCACGTCGAAGACGGTCACGATGTTCGGGTGGGAGAGCGAACCTGCGGCCTTCGCCTCGCGCATGAACCGCTTCAGCCGATCCTCGCGTTGGGCCTCGGTGCTCCCAGGCGGCACGGCGAGTTCCTTGAGCGCGACGCGCCGGTTCATCGTGGGGTCATAGGCTTCGTAGACGATGTCGTTGGACCGGGCGATCTCTCGGATCACCTGATACTTCCCAAGCGTCTGGGGCGGCGTCTGACTCATTGGAGCGGGCGTGTATCCTTCTTTGGAACGTCGGGCCGGGCGGGTGGGTTCACCAGGTCTTAGAACCCTGCCCCCGCCATGCCTTCGAAGATCGGGAACGGAGGGTCCTTCTCCCCCGCGGCGTCCATGGTCTTCCTTCGGGCCCGGAGGCTCGCGGTGAGCCCCGGCACGTTGTGAGGCGGCACTGCGGGCTTGCGAAAGGCTCGCTCGAAGGTGGGCCAGAAGCGGTCCATCTGGTGGCTGAGGTCGAAGACCATGACCCCCTGCGTGGTCGCACACGCCGCCTGCAGGACGGTCTCCAAGTTCTCCGGGTTGTCCCACATCAGGCTCAACATGATACTTGCGTAGATCCACGTTTGGTCGCGCACGACCCGGTTGCTGACCAACCCGGCCGCCTCCACGGTGAACCCTGGCTTCAGGCCGACCTCCATCGCCTCGAATATGGTTCCGTAGCGGTAGTAGCACCCAGTCATGAGAAAGTCGAGCTCGGAAGCGAACCCCTGCTCTCGATAGGGGCCCGTGAGGAAGGGATATCCGGCGGTGTTGAGGTTCGAGCCGTAGTTCGTTCCAAAGTTGGCGTAATCGCCATAGTTCGAACCGGCGTATACGGCAAACTGTGACCCTGGCCGAGTCTGCTTTACGGTTCGACCGACTCGGTGCACCCAATCTGCCATGGTTTTGGCCCGGAAGGCGAGCCAAGCGTCGTACAAGGGGCCTGGCCGAGTTCCTTGGGTCAAGCGAAGGGAGTATGTGGGGGCATAGACGTCCTCGGGCCATCGCACACCCTTGCCCACCCAAGCCTCGAAGGCCGAGCGTGCTTGCGGGCTGAAGTCCGCGGTGATGTTCGCGAACCGCAAGCGGTCGTCATAGACGAACCCGTCCGCGTCGTACCGTGTCATGACCTCCTTCACAAACGCAAGAGCCCGTGCCTGCACGAGCGGGTGGTAGGGGTTCATCATGAGGGGGATCTGGTCTTGCGACTCTCCGACCGGGACGAGCCGGACCTGGGCCACCACGCGGACGAGGTCGCCAGGCAGTGCCCGGAGCAAGGCTTCCCCGGACTCGCCCAAACCGACCACGAGGAGCGAACCCGCGGGGATCGAAGTGGGGAGACCCTCCATAGATCCGGTCGTCCGGCCCTGGGCATCCAAGACGAGGCAGGAGCACGGCTCCTTTATCGCGGTGGGAACCTTGGTGTAAATCCCGGCTTGGGGCTCGCCTTGCTTGCCCCGCGCGCTTTCGAGCCCTGGGGGATCGAGCGTGCTCTGGAGTGCGATCCGATCCGACCAGGCAGGCCCGGCGAGGACCGGTCTCGACACCATGGCGATGCTTTGCTGGTCTGGGTGGTGGTAGCCGTACCCGGGGTCGCCCAGGCCCTGGGAGGGGTCGTTCTCTGCCCGCTTTGCGAACGAATGGCCCTCGCTGAAGGCGTTCATGGAGAGGTAGACCGCAAGCCGATTCGCCTTGGCGTATCGGACGATGAGGGCGACGGGGTCGTAGCCGGCGGGCATCGTCTGTCCGCGCCAACTGGTCATTTGTCCGGTCAATTGGCTGGGGTACATGGTACGGCCCACGATCGGCTTCACGTCATAGACCACGGCGTTGAACCCGGTCCTTGCCACCTTTTCCATGAGTGCGCGGACCTTCTCCTCGGTGCTCACGCGTTCGATGTTGGCGGTTCCGTCTATCCAGAGGATCCGCGCCTGGGCGCCGTGCTCGCGTGCCAGACCGTTCGCGATGCCGACTTTGGCGGCGTTCCGGTCGAGCTTTGCCCATCGGAGCCCAGGAAGGACGGACGTGGACACGAACCGGTTGGGATCATCGCGCAACTGGCCATGGGCGGCCACGGCAACCACGAAGGAGCAAACGGTCGCGAAGGCTCGCATCGCCCATTTTGTACCTTCCTAGAGCCCGCGGACCGTCTAATCGGTATGCCTAGTCCGCATCCAGCCCTCACACTTCTCGTCATTTTTGTAGGGAGCTTTGCAGGCGGTGCCGTGGTCAGCTCCCAGCGGCCTGTCCTAGCCCAGCAGTCTCCGCCCAACGTCCAGACCAGCGAAGTGCTCCGCGTACCCAACGGCGGACTCTCGATCCGAACCATGGACAATCGCTTGCTCGGCATGTTCTCGGATCAGAACGGGAACGGCCAACTCACACTCTTCGCCAGCAACGGTGCCCCGTCCGTCACGCTCGTCGCAGGTACCGGCGGGTTCTTCGGTTTCCAAGGTTCGAGCGCGGCTCAGCTCCAGGTTCGGGGAGGCTCGAACTCGGTGCGAGTCAGCGCGGGGGGCGAAGGGGCCTTGGTATCGGTGAACGGGAACGGGAACCTCTTTTCCTTGAACCAGGCGTCGAGCCTTACTCTGAGCTCGGGCACCAGCGGGCGGTCCCTGCTCGCGACGGCGGATTCCAACCGCGTCGAGGTGGTGGGCAAGACTTCACGCGAGCTGTTCTCACTCGGTGGCACCGACTCTGCCAAGCTCTCCCTGCAAGACGGTGCGGGCACGGTCGGGTTCCTTGCCAACGGGACGGGTGCGGCGATGGTCAGGTCGGGGAGCAAGGTTCTATGGCAAGTGCCAGAGGGAGGCTAGGCGAGCCTGGCGGCACGGGCTTTCACCACGGCCACCATGTTGCCGAGGCCGAGGGACTTGCCCATGGAGAGCTCCGTTCCGAACAGCCTCAACGCGAGGTCGTCCGGGATCGCGGCAAACTCGCTTGGGGGCCTACCGTCGAGGGCACCGCGCAGAATCATGGCGAGGGCCATTGCGGATACGCCTTGAGGGTTCTCGATCGCAACCTCGAGCCGGACTTCCTCTGAGTTCCCCGTGATCCAGACGAAGGCCTCGCTCTCGCACCCTGGCACACGGTTCTCCTCGGGATAGGGCTTGGGCCGGTCGGGTGGATGGTAGCTGCGCGCGATGCGAACAAGCTCCTCGATCCGCTCCTGGCGGTCGGTGAGAAACTCGAACAGACCGAGGGTCTCGTCGAGGCTCACCTTTCGATCGGGCTCCCGACAAGGTTGCCCCACTCCGTCCACGAGCCGTCATAGTTTCGGACTTGGTCATAGCCAAGGAGGTACTTCAAGACGAACCAGGTGTGGCTGCTCCGCTCGCCGATACGGCAGTAGACCACGACGTCGTCCGTGCTGGAAAGCTCGGCCTCTTCCTCGTAGATCGCCCGAAGCTCGGTGGCCGTCAGAAACTCGCCGGATTGGGGGTTGACGGCCCTTGCCCACGGCACGCTCTTCGCGGTGGGGATGTGCCCTCCGCGCAGTGCCCCTTCGTTGGGAAAGTCCGGCATGTGGAGCCGCTCTCCGGAATACTCCTCCGGGCTTCGGACGTCAATGAGCTTGCCTCGATCTTCGAGGTGCCGAAGCACCCCGTCGCGGAACACTCGCTCGTGCTGATCGTCGCGCACGGGCGCCTCGTAGCGCGTAGCGGGGAACGAGGCGACTTCCGTCGCCATGGGTCTCCCCTCGTTCATCCATCGCAAGCGGCCACCGTCCATGACCGAAGCATTCCGGTGCCCAAAGAGCTGGAACACCCAAAACGCATAGCATGCCCACCAGTTGTTCCGGTCGCCGTAGAACACGACCTGGGTCTCCGGGGTGATCCCGATCCTGCTCGCGAGGCGCTGGAAACCCTCGCGGTCGAGGTAGTCCCGAACGACGGGATCGTTGAGGTCCCGCGTCCAGTCCACTTCCACTGCGGAAGGCAAGTGGCCCGAGGCATAGAGGAGCGGGTCTTCGTTCGACTCGATGATCCGCACCATCGGGTCATCGAGGTGATCGGAGACCCACTGGGTGGAAACAAGTGCCTCGGGCCGCGCGTACCCGCGCTCCTGGATGTCCATGCCACCAGTATAGAGGCAGACGGATCAGACGTTCGAGGCCCTGAGCCGGGCGCGCAGGATGCGAGCGAGGTTCTCCATGATCGTCGCCTTGAGGTCGGCGTCTCCCGCCATGAGGCCTCGGAATTCGCTCGCTGGGATCGCAATGGACTTGGACGTGCCCACGCTCACGACGGTCGCCGAGCGGGGTGCGTCGTCAATCAAGGCGATCTCGCCGACCACCGAGCCAGGCCCGAGCCGGGCGATGGAGTCACCGGCGAAGCTCTTGATCTCGACCTCTCCCTCGCTAATGATCAGGAGGTCGCTGTTCCGCTCGAACTGGCGCACCACGACGTCGCCGCCTTGGTGGACGCGCGTCTCCGCCGCACCCAGGAGCACCGTGGCCTGTTCGGGGGTCAGACCCTTGAAAAGCGCGTGGTCGGTGAGGCGGTCGGCTGTGAACATCCTTCCATTATGGATAGATTCGCCCGCATTCGTCCATAGTAGTTCGCAGTGCGACAGGCGACGGGGCACGTCTTGATGGTCCGGCCCGATGGTTTCGGGTTCGACTTCGATACCGCGGAGGACAACGGCTTTCAGTCGCCCGACTCGTCCGACGTGAGCGGAGCCGCCCATCGGGAGTTCGATCGGATGGTCGAGTCGTTGCTCGATGCAGGGATCACGGTCGAAGTGCGCGACGCGCCCCCAGCTTGCCCGAGCGCAGTTTTCCCCAACAATTGGTTCTCGACCCACGAGAACGGAGTGCTGTTCGTCTACCCTTTGCGCGCGAAGTCTCGCCGCCAAGAGCGCTCCGGAGCGACCCTCGCATGGCTGAAGTCCCGCTGGCCCAGCGTCGTGGACCTTTCGGGGTTCGAACTTGATGGCGAATACCTGGAGGGGACGGGCAGCTTGGTCTTGGACCGAACCGGGGGGAACGCCTTCGTCGTACGCTCGCCGCGCAGCCACGAGCGGTTGGTCGAGCTCTGGTGCGAGCAGACAGGGTTCCGGCCGATCGTCTTCGATGCCGCTTCCCCCGATGGCTGGGCGGTGTACCACACGAATGTGGTGCTTGCACTAGGAACAGGATGGGCAGTGGCTTGCCTGGAGGCAGTGCCGGAGGGTCAGCGGTCAACGCTCCGCAAGATCATCGCTGCAACTCACCGGGAGCTTGTGGAGGTCACATGGAACCAACTCGAGGCGATGGCCTGCAACGTCCTCGAGCTGCACGGGGGCCGAGGGCCGGTGATCGTAGGCGGCGAGGCGGCGTTCGCCTCGCTCGACCCCCGGCAGTTGGCGGTACTCGAACTGCACGGGGACTTGTTGCCCGTCTCGATCCCCACGATCGAGCGCGTCGGCGGCGGCGGTGCGAGGTGCGCCATGGCCGAGCTCTTCGATCCCATTGCTGGGTTCGGCGAGGCGTGATAATCTCGTAGGATGGTTCCCGCCCTGCTGAGCACGATGCTCACGCCGGTACCTGGCCGGATCGCAGTGATCGGCGACTATGGGTTTGCGAGTCCTGGCTTGGCCGGGGTCGCGAAGTTGGTGAGCGGCTGGAGGCCCGAGTACATCGTGACTACGGGCGACAACAATTATGACGGCGGCTCTGCCTCGACGATTGATCGCAACATCGGCCAGTACTTCGCGCCGTATATCGGAAACTATCGAGGGCGATACGGTCCAGGCTCCTCGCGGAACCGGTTCTTCCCCGTCTTAGGCAACCACGACTGGGGCGACAAGGGGAACAACCCGCACGGTGCCGACCCATACTTGAGCTACTTCTCGTTGCCTGGGAACGAGCGGTACTACGATGTCGTGCTGGGCAAGGTCCATCTGTTCGTCGTGGACAGCGACCGCAACGAGCCGGATGGAAACTCGGCAAGTTCGATCCAGGCCCGTTGGCTGGAGGGACGTTTGAAGGCATCCAAGGCGCGTTGGAAGGTCGTCGCGTTTCACCACCCACCGTATTCTGGTGGAGAGTCGGGCTCGGCACCGCACATGCGATGGCCGTTTCGAGAGTGGGGGGCAAACCTCGTCTTGAGCGGGCACGACCACACCTATCAGCGAATCGAGTATCAAGGGTTGACCTACATCGTGAACGGTCTAGGAGGGGCCCGGAGATATGCGTTGAAGCGGAAGGTTCCCGGGACGGCGGTCTGGTTCAGCGCGGAGCACGGAGCGATGGTCTTGGAGCCATCGGAGAGGTCGCTCAAGGGTCGGTTCGTCACCTCCGCCGGCAAGGTCGTGGATACGTTCTCAGTAGACTAACCTATCGTCATGCGAACCGCGTCCCAAGCTTGTGCGTTCCTCGCCCATCTCCAAGGGCTGCTTGGCGAACCCCCTTCCGGTGGACCGGCTGAAGTCTTGGCAAGGGCGGGCTGGGCGCGAACGGTCGGGGGAGCCAACCCCTATCTGACCCTGTTCTCCCGCTCCGGTGCGGGCCGAGCGGAAGTGGACCGCGCGCTTGCTGACCATTTGGTGGAGGAGGTGCCCTCGGCCCGTTCGTGCATGTACCTGCTCCCCTCCGACCATGTGTGGATCGGACTTCGTGCCGCGGAGGGGGGCAGTGCCGCCGAACAGCGCCGAGGGCTGAAGGTCGGCGTTACGGCAGCAGAGACCGAGAAACTGTGCGAGGAGGTGCTGGCGGCGCTGAAGGACGGGCCACTCGCACCGAACGAGCTGAGGTCGGCGCTCGGCGAGAAAGTGCGCTCGCTCGGCGAGGCGGGTAAGAAACAGGGCCTCTCCACGAACCTCCCTCTCGCGCTCGGCAGGCTCCAGGAGGAAGGAAACATCGGGCGCGTCCCTTGGGACGGGAGGCTGGACAACGAGCGCTATCGCTATTGCCTCTGGCAGCCGTCGCCCCTCGAGGGGGCCATGGATCGCACACAGGCGCTCCGTCATTTGGCCTCTCTCTACTGGGGCTGGATCGGGCTGGCATCGTTGGCGCACTTTCGTTGGTTCACCGGCCTCGGGGTGCAGGCCTCCAAGAGTGCGATCGAGGGTTTGGGCTTGGTGGAAGTCGGCGACGACGGGCTCTTGGCGACCCCCTCGACGCAGCATGACCTGGCAGCTTTTTCCGCCCCCGGCCAGCCCGACTGTCGGCTCGTCTCCTGCTTGGACTCTCTGTTCCTCCTTCGTAGGGACGTCACATCCTTCATGGGGGAGGAAGCGATTGCCGCTTATGGGAGGGTTTCAGGCAGAGGCATGGCATCGGGTGGCCTTGCGGATCTTGAGTACAACGCGATCCTCGATCGAGGGATGATCGTAGGGTTATGGGAATATGACCCGGCAGAAGGGGAGATCGTCTACGTGGCGTGGGGCGGCGAGCCGACTGCCATCCGGCGGGCTGTCGAGAAGACGGAGGCGTTCGTCCGCAACGACCTAGGCGACTGTCGAAGCTTCTCCTTAGACTCGCCCAAGTCTCGGCAGCCCCGTCTACGCGCCTTGCGGGCGTAGGATCGCTGTGAGCAACGCGGCCTTGTCGGCCTCCGGGAGGAACGCGGCGCGGGCCGAGTCCGCGTTCATCGCGACCAAGTCCTCGGTCCGGAGGTCGAACGCCTCGGCGCATCGAACGTATTCCTCGGTCAGCGTCGTTCCGAACATCGGAGGGTCGTCGCTGTTGATCCCGACTTTCAGCCCCGCTTCCCGGAGCCGAGGCAGAGGGTGCTCCGCAAGCGTCGGGACAACGCCGAGGCACACGTTGCTGGAAGGACACACCTCGAGAAACGTCCCGAGGTCCCGGAGCCTTGCGACCACCTCTGCGTCCTCGGTCGCGCGCACGCCGTGCCCGATCCTATGGGGCCGGCAGACGTCGAGCACCTCGCAGACGGACTCGGCCCCGCAGGTCTCCCCTGCGTGAACCGTGACCGGGACTCCAGCGCGGTGGGCAGCGTCGAAGACCTCGCCGTACTCCCTTGTCCCGCGCCGTTCCTCGCCAGCGAGCCCCAAGGCGCAATCCGCTCCACGGAGGCCGGCTTCCACCCATTCCAACACGCGAAACGCCTCCGACACGCTTTGGCCCCGCACGATGTCGAGGACCAGACCGAGCCTTTCGCCCGAGTCTGCAAGGGCCGACTCGATGGCCTCGCGCTGCCGCACCCAAGGGATCCCGCTGTGGGATTCGAGCGTGGAGGCCGTGTACGTTGCCTCCGTGTAGAGGACGTTCTGGCTCGCCTGACCTTCGAGGAACTCCGAGAAGACGGTGTAGACGTCCTCCTCGTCCTTCACGCACTGGGTCACCGCGACATAGACCTCGACAAAGTGGGGGAAGTCTCGGAAGCGGTAGAACTCGCGCAAGCCGTCGAGGTCTTGGGCGGGGAGCCGAGCACCGTTCTTCTTGGCGAGCCGAAGCACGGTCTCGGGTTGGATCGAGCCCTCGATGTGGACGTGGAGCTCGATCTTGGGTAGGGACTCGATCTGGGCTCGCTCCATGACCCTAGTGTAGATTAGGAGCTTCTCAGGGTGAGCACGGTCACCTCGGGTGGGCTGAAGGTTCGGATGTCCGGGCCGACGGTTCCGATCCCTCGCGTGACGTAGAGGGGCACTTTGGCCTCCGGGTAATAGCCCCTCCAGAAGGTTCGGGCACCGTAGGGCAGCTTGATCGGAGTGCCCCAGGGCGCACAGACTTGGCCACCGTGGCTGTGACCGCTCACCATGAGTGCGATGCGCCCGTCCACCCGGCTGACGAAGTCGGGCTCATGGAAGATCGCGACCACGTTCCGGTCGTGGCTTGGCCGCAGGAAGTCGTGGCGGTCCTTACCGGCGATCCCGTCCTCGATCCCGGCGAAGGTGACGCCGTCCACCTCCCGCACCTCGTTCCTCAGGAGCCGGTTCCCGCCGCTAAGTGCGCCCTGGAGACCTTCAATGATGCGGAAGGGGCGCGGGAGCCAATAGTCGTGGTTGCCGAGGACTGCAACGACGGGTGGGCCGCCGTCCACCTCCTCCCCTATGGCTCGGAAGGCCGCGTCTTGGGCGGCGGTGTCGGGGGTCGAGAGGAAGTCCCCCGCGATCGCGATCGCTTGCGGCTTCGCCCGTCGGGCGAGCTGGATTGCGCGCCGCCCACGTGCGAGCCTGTGCGGGTCGTCCATGTGGAGGTCGCCGAGAACCACGAGCTTGAAGCCGTCAGCGTCCCACCGCGGCAGATGGACCTCATGGTGCTCGACCCGGACATCGTCCTTGCACCAGAGTTGTGCGACTCCGACCGCGCCAGCCCCGGCCAGTGCTCCGGCGAGGACTTGGCGGCGAGTTGGGCGGAGCTTGGCGGGCATCCAAGCCCATTGTAGAACCCCGCCCACCACCGGATCGGCACAGGGCCCGGTCACGTCCTACCGGGACCACGGGGACGGAACGACGCCCTTGCCTAGGCCGTACAATGAGCAGGGATGTCTGGCACCGAGACGATCGTAAGGTACGACAGTCCGTTCCTCCTGGGCTCGGCGTTGGAGCCCAAGGGCGATCAGCCCACGGCGATCGAGAGCCTATTGGACGGCCTGGACTCCGGATATCGGTTCCAAACGCTTCTGGGCGCGACCGGAACGGGGAAGACGTTCACGATGGCAAGCGTCATCGCCCAGGCGCAGCGGCCTGCACTCGTGATCGCTCACAACAAGACCCTCGCCGCCCAGCTTTGCCAGGAGTTCCGCGCCTTCTTCCCGGAGAACGCGGTCCACTACTTCATCAGCTACTACGACTACTACCAGCCCGAGGCCTATGTACCCGGCTCGGATCTATACATCGAGAAGGACTCCCAGGTCAACGAGGAGATCAACCGCCTGAGGCACGCGGCCACCCAAGCCCTGCTCCAGCGACGGGACGTCGTGGTGGTCGCCAGCGTGAGCTGTATCTATGGCCTGGGTTCCCCGGACGTCTACATGGAAGGGGTCGTCACCTTCGAGGTGGG
Organism: Fimbriimonadaceae bacterium; assembly: GCA_020847855.1. Taxonomy (GTDB): domain Bacteria; phylum Armatimonadota; class Fimbriimonadia; order Fimbriimonadales; family Fimbriimonadaceae; genus JADLBH01. The sequence goes on along the minus strand of JADLBH010000033.1, from coordinate 78,059 downwards.
GAAGGAGCTGCCGCTCCACGACGCGATCAACCAATTGGTGAAGATGCAGTTCGTGCGGAACGACTTCCAGCTTGGCCGAGGCACGTTCCGAGTGAAGGGAGACTTGCTGGACATTCAGCCGATGGACGAGGAGATCGTGACCAGGGTGGACTACTTTGGAGACACGATCGAGCGAGTCCAGCTCATGGACCCGCTCACCCAAGAGGTCTTGGACGAGCCGACCCGGTGTAGCGTCTTCCCCGCGACCCACTATGTCACACCCTGGGAGAGGATCGAGACCGTGATCGAGCAGGTCCAAGGGGAGATGGAGACGCAAGTGGCGTACTTCGAGGCACAGAACAAGCTCCTCGAGGCGCAGCGCTTGCGACAACGGACGGAGTTCGACCTCGAAATGATCCGGGAGTTGGGGTTCTGCAGCGGGATCGAGAACTATTCGCGCTACTTCGACGGTCGGGAGGCGGGTACGGCCCCCTACACCCTGCTCGACTTCCTTCCCAAGGACGCGGTGGTCTTCATTGACGAGAGCCACCAGACCTTGCCCCAGATCAAGGCGATGTTCAACGGCGACCAGCAGCGCAAGTCCGTTCTCGTGGACTACGGGTTTCGGCTCCCGAGTGCTCTGGACAACCGCCCGCTCCGGTTCGAGGAGTTCCTAGAACGGGTTCCGCAGGTGGTGTTCGTCAGTGCGACGCCCGGCCCGTTCGAGACCCAAAATGAGAGCAACCGCGCCGAGCAAGTGATCCGACCGACGTACGTCCTCGATCCTGAGGTCGAGGTTCGCCCCACAAAGGGCCAGATTGACGACCTCATCGGTGAGATCACGGCCCGCGTCGCGAAGAGCGAAAGGGCCCTTGTCACAACCTTGACCAAAAGGATGGCGGAGGACCTCACGAGCTACCTCGAGGGTGTGGGGATCAAGGTGAACTACGTACACTCCAATGTACATTCTTTGGAGCGGCCCGAGATCCTCCGCGACCTCCGCTTGGGCGTATACGATGTGATCGTGGGAGTGAACCTCCTGAGGGAAGGCTTGGACCTCCCCGAAGTTACGCTCGTGGCGATCTTGGACGCGGACAAGGAAGGGTTCCTTCGCTCCGAGACCTCGCTCGTGCAGACCATCGGTCGCGCCGCGAGGAACGTGGGTGGGAGGGTGTTGCTCTATGCGGACAATATGACCCGCTCGATGCAGGCGGCCATCGAGGAGACGAACCGGCGCAGGGAAGTCCAGTCTGCCTATAACCGCGAGCACGGCACGGCTCCGCGAACCGTCGTCAAGGAGGTTCGTGAGACGATTCGCATGTACGAGGCCGAAACGGGCACAGGCTCGACCGACCCCAGGATTGGGGCGGACGGTACGCCGGTCGCCATCGAGGACATCCCCCTACTGATCGGCAACCTTGAGGTTCAAATGAAGGAACTTGCCAAAGCGATGGAGTTTGAGCAGGCGGCTATGGTTCGAGATCAGATCGCCGGCCTTCGCAAGCTCTTGGGCGTGAGCGATGGAAGGATCGGGATGGAAAAACGCAAGCTTCCGAGCCGCCGCAGGTAGACTTTTCTAGTCATGGACATCGAGAAGATCATTGGAGAGTACGGAGATGATGTGGATTTGGCGCGGTGGTTCATGTCGCGGCTCGTCACGGAGCAGGGCAGGAACGAACTGTCGGAGCTGAGGCGCCATTCAGAGATGCTCGATCAGATGCACGAATGGCTCTCTCACACGGTGCGCACGGGCATCACCAAAACCGACTATGTCTCGATCTACTCCATGAGCACGATTGCCGACCTCAAGAAACTTTTGCTCGACCCGACGACGGCTGGCTTTCCGGCTGACTCGATCTTTGTTGGCAGCTACTGGCCCGCGCGTTCGGCCGGAGCATTCGAGATTGGCTTCTATGGCATCGGTCAAAACGTGGTTCTGGTGTCCGTGTTTGGCACAGTACCCACGAATTCGACAGAGCTTGGAGACGCGGTCGCGCTCCTCGGAGCGAAGAACGATGTCAATTTTCAAACTGCGGCCAGTGGCGGGAGGACCGACCGTGCTCACGTGCACAACGAAGTCAAGGATCATGCCGATGTCAACCGAGCGGAGGCGGTGAGCGCAACGATATCGATGATGTGCTGGCCGGTGCCGCTCCTGGACAGCTTGGTTCAGAAGAGCTATGAGTACGTGGAGTCAGACCAAGACTTGTCGCACACGACCGACGCGCCTCAGCCTGGCTTGGCACCCCTCGGCCTCCAGAGCAGTTGCCCGCGCCCCATGCTCGGCTTCGTCGCCCAGCTGCCGGTCGGCACGGCTGTGGCACCCGTTTGCGTAGCCTCGCCTTGCCAGAACCAGAACCCTACTCGGTCGCCCAGCGGAACGAGCTCGATCTTCCTCCGTCCGGACCTGATCGTGCTCAAGCTGTACGCAGCATAGTCTCGACCCCTGCCTCCCAACCGGAACCCGCAACGAGCCGGCGGGCGTCCTCGATCTCGCGGGGGTTGGTGCCTCGAAGCCGGGCCAGTTCTTTTCGGGCTATAGCGGACCGCTTCGCATCTATGTCGCGATCGAGCCCGACCAGCGACGTCCATGCGACCGCTTCCATCGCTCGGTCGCCGCACGCATTGAAGCCGCGAGCGGCCTCCGAAAGCATCTGGTGAAGTGAGAGCAAGAGGGCGAGCCGGTGCGCCGTCGCCACGCCGTGGAGGAAGCAGGCCAGGGCCTCGGGGCTTCTGTCCGCCGCCGCGTAGGCTCGTCCGCACGCAAGGTGTACGTAGATCGCGAGCTGGGTTCCGTCCACCGTGAGCCTGGCTCGTTCAGCTCGCTGCACCGCGGCGGGGATGTTCCCTCGGGCCAAGGCGATCTCGGCCCCTACGGCCCAGGCTGTGGCAATGTGCCCCGGCAAGGAGCACTTGACGCTGATCTTGAGCCCTTCCACCACGTGGTGGGCGGCAGTTGCGAGATCGCTCGTTTTCAATCCGCACTCCGCAAGGTCGAAGAGGGCATCGGCGTGGGCGGCGTGGTCCGAGCTTTCGGCGCAGATCCTCGCTCGCTGGCGCCAAGCCGCGATCGCGGCCGAACGATTGCCCTTCCGCATGGCAAGGGCTCCGTCCAGCCCCAGGGCCTCGGCCTGGATCTCGTCACCCAGCAGCTGCCGAGCGGCGGCGGCGAGACTCTCATAGTCCTCCCACATTCCGCAGGTCTGAAGCCCTGAGGCGAGGGAACGGAAGAGCCCCCGCAGCAAGGGCTTGTCGCCCTCGTTCACCGCGAAGGCCGTCGCCGCCCTCAGGTTTCCGGTCTCACTGAGCAAGAGGTAGCGTGCATCGGCGTGCTCGCCTCGCTCGGTGAGCGTCCGCAGGAGCTCGGCACGCTTGCCGTAGTGATGGGCGTGCGCGCTGATGACTTCGTGCGAGGGTGGGCCAGCCTCGAAGATCGCTTCCCGCACAGAGTCGAGAAGGCGGAACCTCTTTCTCCCCCGAGTGCTCAAGGAGAGGAGAAGGGAGTGGTCGCGAAGCCGCTGCACGCAGCGTTCGAGGTTGGCGTGCCACGATCCAAGAACCTCCTCGATGTCAGCGTAGAGCGCGCCACCAGGGAAGGCGGCGAGGTCACGGAGCACGGCGGCCTCCTCGCTACCGAGCAATCTCACCGAGTCCGCCACGATCGTTCGAATGTCCGCGTGGCGCACGGAGGCGTCCCGGTGGAGGCTCGATAGCCTTGCCGCCCCTTGGTGCTCGATTTGCTCGACGAGGTCCGCGATTCCGACATGCCGGAGCCTCGCGGCGGCGATGGTGATCAGCAAAGGTACGCCCTCTAGCAGTTCACAAACTCTACGTATGGCTTGGCGGTTCTCTTTCGTATCCTGGAACTCAGCGTCGGCAAGCTGTGCCATTTCGAGGAAGAGCGCCTCCGCTGTGCCTCGATGGCTGACTTCGTTCTGCAAGGGGAGGGGCTGGAGCGCGACCTCGGCCTCTCGTTCGAGCCCGAGCACGGCTCGGGAGCCGATGACGAGGTCTATCCCTGGAGCTTCGGCGAGAATCCGAGACGGAAGCTCCGCGTGATCCGCCAGGGCCTCGTAACAGTCGAGGGCGAGCAACAGATTTCGAGAGCGTAGGAGGGACAACGCCTCCTCTTCGACACTGCCGACACGGGCGGAGCCACCGAGGCCCTCCACGATCGCCAGAGCCACCTCGGCCTCGGACCCGAGGGATTGGCAGTCCACGAAGAGGCTTCCGTCGGAGTACCTTGCGGTGGCCGCTTCCACGACGGCGCACACGGTCCTCGTCTTCCCGATCCCGCCCGGTCCTGTCACGGTCACCATGGCTTGACCGCGTCCGAGTCTCGAAAGGATCGTCTCCACCTCGGCCTGCCTACCCACGAAGGGCCTGCCGGCGGCTGGCCAGACCCCGGAAACGCGGCGAGGCCCTGAAAGGCGACCTACTTGAGGAAGGTCACGGCCCTGGCCTTTGACCAGCTCGAAGACCTGCATTGCTTCCGCGATTCCCTTGAGGTCCTTATGGCCCGCACTTCGGATCGAAGTCCCTTCGGGGGCCATGCCTTCGAGCAGAGCGTAGGTCGCGAGCGAAAGCACGGCGGTGTCGGGCTCCGCAACGTCTAATAGGCGCGCGACCCGGTTCACCGTGGGCCCGAAGTGGTCGCCTTGGCGCCGGATCGTGGCCCCGCTGTGGAGCGCTGCCTTGATTCGGATCGGAACCGAGGTGGGCCACTTCCACGCCTCCACCGAGGCGAGGATCGCCCGAGCGCAACAGGCTGCCGTGAAGGCTTCTTCGAACACGGCAAGACAACCGTCGCCCGTGGTCTTGAAGATCTCGCCTCCAGCAGACTCGATCTCGTTCCGAATGAGGGCGTCGTGCTCGGTGAGCGCGGTCTGCATCGCCTCCGTCTCGCTCTCCCAGAGCGCGGAACTCCCCACGATATCGGTCGCGAGCAACGTGACAGCCCCCGTCCCGGCTTCGTGAGGATCGTGATGAGTGGACAAGATGCGCAGGCTCCGCCCGGAGTCCTCGGATCGCTAGTCGAGCACGAAGGTGACGCGGAGCCGGACTCGGTACTCCTTGACCTCCGAGTTCTCCACGACCACTTCTTGGTCCTGTACCCAGGCGCCGCTCACGTTGTGCAGGGTCGTACCCGCCTTCTTGATGCCCACCTTGATCGCATCGTCGAAGCTGACGGTCGAAGTGCTCGATATTTCAATGACCTTGGCAACTGCCATGGAACTAGGATACACGCCCTGACAAGCTAGCGTGAGAGAATCTTCGGTGAGATCCTGTCGCGTTTGCCGCCGGGCGGCTGGTGGTCTATCCTCAAGCCCTGGTCACCCCCTAGCTCTGACCAGAAGATCTCGAGTGAATAGGTTCCGGCAGGAAGGAGCACACGGCCGCGTTGGGTAGCCATGGCGTGGGCGCCGTCGTTGTCCACCACGGTCGCGCCGCCGATCCTCAAAAGCGATCCGTCGTCGCTTGTCAACCAAAAGGTGTGGAGCCCGGCTTTCTGGATTGTGATCTTGCCCGTCAAGCGCACAAGGAACTCGTCCTCTCGGCGCAGCGGGATCTTGTTCGGGTCTGGTGCAGTGCCGGAGTAGAAGGGCTGGGTCTTCAGCGGCGTGGCGACCTTTTGATAGGGTTCGGCGAACCACTCCTCTCGCAAGCCGGGCGTCGAGCCTGGGGATTGGGGCGCAGGTGCCTTCAAGACCTCGACCCGTCGAACATCGCCGGTGACCCCGTCGGGCCAGACGAAGGCGAAGGTCAAGACCTTGGGTTTTCCGACCGGGATAGGTCCCGTGTACTTCGGGGCGTCTGGCGTGGGCAAAGTCCCATCGGTCGTGTAGCGGAGCACGCCCGCCGGAGCGTTTGCGTTCTTCACCACCACACGGGCCTCGCCCTGGAGGAAGATCGCGTCGTATTCGACGTCGGGCGTGGAAAGGTGGTACCGGACCCCCATCTCGTTCAAGCGTCGCAGTTGGCTGTTCAACCTTGGCCCAAACTCGTTCCAGTCCCGACCCTTCGGATCGGACCATAGCACCTCGGACATTGCATAGGCTCGCGGGAAGACCATCTCCTCACAGCGCTCCTCGGTCGCGATGTACTCGGTCCAGACGTTCGCCTGGCCCCCGAGGACGAGCTTGCTTTGCGTCGCCGTAAGCTCCTTGGGGACCGGGTCCCACGCATAGACATGCTCGGTCGGGATGTTTTGGTAGGAGTAGTCGAAGTAGCAATGGGTCGTGGGCGACATGACCGTGTTCTTGCCTTGCTTGGCAGCCTCGATACCGCCTGCGTTGCCCCTCCAACTCATCACCGTCGCACCTTCGGCGAGCCCACCTTCGAGGATCTCGTCCCAGCCAATGAGCCTCCGGTCGTGCGAGGCGAGCCACTTGTCGAAGTACCGGACCATGTAGCTCTGGAGCCCGTCCATGTCCTTGGCCCCGATCTGTGCGACCTTGGCCTTGCAGCGCGGGCACTTCTGCCAAAGTCGCTTGTCTAGCTCGTCGGCCCCGATATGAACGAACTTGCTGGGGAAGAGTGCCAGGGTCTCGGTGAGAACGTCCTCTAGGAAACGGTAGCTCGCGTCGAGCCCGGCACAGTATGCGTTTGCGCCAGGCTTGCCTCTCGGCCCTGGGGGAGTCCCTTCGCACCCGAGCTCGGGGTAGGCGGCGATGACCGCGAGACTATGGCCCGGAAGCTCGATCTCCGGTACGACCTCGATATGGCGATCGGCGGCGTAGCGCACGATTTCCTTGATCTCGTCTTGGGTGTAGAAGCCGCCATAGCGCGGCCCATCCTCGGGCGACATGCAGAACCGGATGTTCGCGTAGTTCCAGTCTCCTCCGGGCCACTTGCCCCCGGTGTCAATCCTCCAAGCTCCGATCTCCGTGAGCTTGGGGTACTTCTTGACCTCCATGCGCCAGCCGCCGTCGTCCACCAGGTGCCAGTGGAAGACGTTCATCTTCATCATCGCGATCCAATCTATGTACTCTTTGATGAAGTCCGTGTCAAAGAAGTGCCGCGAGACGTCCAGGTGCATGCCTCGCCATCCGAACCGAGGCTTGTCGCGGATCGTGACGGAGGGGATGCTCCACCGAACTCCGTCGGCGAGGTTGGTGGAGTCAATCCTGCTGGGAAGGAGCTGCCGGATCGTTTGGACCGCGTAAAAGGCACCAGCAGGGTCGGAGTATTTCACGGTGACCCTCGTTGGTGTCGCATGCAGGATATAGGCTTCCTTCCCCAGCGTGGGGCTGGGGGCAGCCTTCTCGAAAACGACCTGATGTCGCGAGCCGGACTCACTGACGACCGAGAGCTTCAGCCCTGGCGCCCTGTGCATTAGATCCTTCAGGTGGCGGGCCGCTCCGAGCCCTTCCGGGGCCACGATCACGGTGGAAGGGTCGAAGACGAACTCGCCGGCTCCCACCGTGAGGTCAAGGGGCTTGGGGATCACGGTCACGGCGGGCGCAAGGCTAGAGACGGTCGCTAGCGAGACGGCGAGGAGCATCGAGAGTCATTCTGGCACTCGCGGGGAGGGGAATGCCAGGCGATAGGTTGGGGGTAGGATCGTGCCCGGATCGTACGCGGGAGAGCGGGAAAGCAAAAACCATGCTCAAAGAGTTCAAAGAGTTTGCCGCCCAAGGAAGCATGCTCGACCTCGCCATCGGTGTCGTCATCGGCGCCGCCTTCGGGAAGATCATTGACTCGCTAGTCAACCATTTGCTCAACCCGTTGATCGGGATGTTCGGGAGTACCGACTTTTCGTTGGCGTTCCTCGTGCTCAAGGGCGACGCAGGAGGCGCGACCACGATTGACGCCGCGCAGAAGAACGGAGCGATCGTCCTTGGGTACGGCGCCTTCCTGTCGGCGGTCTTGAACTTTGTGATCGTAGCCTTCGCACTGTTCATGGTCGTGAAGGGCGTGAACAAGATGCGAAAGCAGCAGGCCGAGGCAACCGCCGCGCCGGAGGCTCCGCCCGCCGACGTCACCCTCCTCACCGAGATTCGCGATCTCCTTCGGAGCCGCGGAGCGTGATCGAGCCAAGATAGGCGGTACCGACTGGTATCCTGGGTTCTTGGCAGACGGGCAGGACATCGTCCACGAGGACGTGGGGCGTGCGTTTACGTTACCGTCCCGGTTCTACACGGACCCTGGCGTCTACGGTCAGATTCTAGAGAAGTGCTTCGCCCGATCTTGGCAGTTCCTGGGAGGGAGGGACCTGGCCAAGCTTCCGGGCCAGATCGAGCCTCTCACCCTGCTCGAGGGGTCGCTGGATGAGCCGATCCTGCTCAGTCGGGATCGTGACGACAAAGCGCACTGCCTCAGCAACGTGTGTACGCACCGGGGCAACCTCGTCGCCGAAGGCTCCGGGAACGCGAACTCTTTGCGGTGCCGCTATCACGGGCGGCGGTTTGGGCTCGACGGCAAGCTCCTTTCCATGCCCGAGTTCGAGGGGGTCGAAGGCTTCCCTTGCGAGAGTGACGATTTGCCACGAGTGCCGTTCGGGGAGTGGCACGGCTTCTGGTTCGCCGGGGTGGACCCCGTGGTTCCTTTGGAGGAGTACTTGGCGGAAGTGGACGAGAGGGTGGGTTGGATGCCCTTCGAGGAGTTCGTGCCCGAGCCGGATCGTGCAAGGACCTATCTCGTGCGAGCCCATTGGGCGCTCTATGTGGACAACTATCTGGAGGGCTTCCACAGCCCCTACATCCACGCGGCCCTCAACGCGGCCCTGGACTATGCGTCATACCGGACGATCCTGCTCAGGCATGGAAACCTCCAGTTGGGAACGGCCGCAGAGTCGGAGCCGTGCTTCGAGCTTCCGCCGGGCCACCCGGATCGGGGTGAAAGGGTCGGTGCCTTCTACTTCTGGCTCTTCCCCAACTTGATGCTGAACTTCTACCCCTGGGGGTTGTCTGTGAACGTGGTTCGGCCCCTCGGGGAGTCGCTGACCAAGGTGGACTTCCTTCCGTTCGTCTGGAGGCCGGACCTGCGAGATTCCGGTGCTGGGGCGCAACTTGACCGAGTCGAGCGCGAAGACGAAGCGGTGGTCGAGCTAGTACAGAGGGGCTTGCGGTCTCGGTTCTACGACCGAGGGCGTTATTCGGTCGAGCGCGAGAAGGGGGTCCACCAATTCCATCGGATGCTGGCGGCATGTCTCGGATAGGTCTGGCGCGCGTTTCGGCAGGTACGTTCGCGGCCGCAATCGGGCTCGGGGCGATGGGAGCCCACCTCATGAAGCCTCACTTGGTCGAAGGTGGGGAAGAGCTTTGGCGAACGGGCAGCCTCTATCTTGCGCTCACCGGACTGGGCCTCGGAGTGCTCGCGGCCTGGTCGGGCAGTCTGCTCTCGGATCGGCTTGCGGGTCGGGCCGGATCGGCCGCGTGCGCGGGCTCGGTGCTCTTTGCCGCAACCCTCTACGGTCTTGCGATCGGGGGCCCGCGCTGGCTCGGGGCCATCACGCCCCTGGGTGGAGCGACCATGATCGCCTCATGGATCGTGATCCTCGTTGGGCTCGGGCGAGAAGGACGTTCAGTCTAAGACGAAAGACCCCTCGACTGCGTGGCAGTCGAGGGGAACATGCTTTGAAGAGACTCGCGGTTGAACGTTAGCGCTTGTTTCGTCGCCGAGCGGCGAGAAGGGCAAGGCCGGAACCGAGCGCGATCATCGTCGCCGGCTCGGGAACGGCCGAGGACGTGTAGGCCGCGGTGTAGCTGACCTGGTGGTTGCCCACGTTGGTGGCGTTCGCAAGGCTGAAGGCGAACTGTTCGTCAGTCCAACCGGCGGGAACCTTGGGGCCACCGAAGGTGACGTTGAAACCGGACAGGTCGGAGCTTCCCGAGGTGAACGGGTTCACGAAGAGGCCTCCGTTGAACGACGCCGTGAGAAGCAGAGCGTTCGAGGAGTCGAAGAAGTCAATCTGGCCCGCACCCATCGTGTACACGTTCGTGGTGACAAAGGTCAAGCTGACCGGCGCCATCGAGAACGTCACGTCGTTGTAGGAACCGCCGCCAATCAGACCCGGCGTCTGGAGCGTGAGCCCGGTGCCGGACCAGCCCGCAGTCAGGGTGTTGAGGTTCTGGTCCCAAAGGAACAGCGGCGATGCGCCGTTCGGGGAAGGATCCGAGAACGATGCGACGGTGAAGGAAGCTTGACTAGCGGCTGCCAAGCCCATGAGTGCAACTATGGTTGTGAGGCCTTTCATGATTGTGTCTCCATAAGCCAAATTCAGCTTAGCGCGGTCTGGATATCCAGTCCGACACGAGACAACTCTAGCACACAGCGGGGCTGGTTGCAAGGAAAATGGGCCGTCCCGGAAAGGAATTCATATAGAACCAGCAATTACACCGGGGCCTGTTGCATTTGAGCGATCACCGCCTCCCCAAAGCCGCTCGTGGAGAGCTCGGTAGCTCCTTCCATGTCGCGGGCGAAATCATAGGTGACGGTCTTGGCCTGTATCGCCCTCGCGACCCCTCCCACGACCAGCTCTGCGGCCTCGTTCCAACCGAGGTGACGGAACATCATCTCCCCGCTCAGGATCACCGAGGACGGGTTGACCTTGTTGAGCCCTGCGTACTTGGGGGCCGTCCCGTGCGTCGCCTCGAAGATGGCATGGCCCGTGGCGTAGTTCAGGTTCCCTCCGGGCGCGATCCCGATCCCGCCGACCTGCGCCGCGAGCGCATCGCTGATGTAGTCCCCGTTGAGGTTGCAACAGCAGATGAGGTCGTACTCCCTGGGCCGGAGCAGGATCTGCTGGAGGAAGTTGTCCGCGATCACGTCCTTGATGACGACCTCCTTCCCATTCGCCTCTAACTTGTGCCACGGGCCTCCGTCGAGAGGGGTTGCTCCGACGTGCTTGCGGGCGGTCTCGTACCCCCATTCCGCGAAGGCGCCTTCGGTGAACTTCATGATGTTCCCCTTGTGGACGAGCGTGACGGACGACCTACCGTAGGCGACGGCATAGTCGAGCGCCGCACGCACGAGGCGCTCCGTCCCCTCTTGGGAGACTGGCTTGATCCCGAAGCCTGAGGTCTCCGGGAAGCGAACCTTCTGGGCCCGATCGGGGAACTTGCCCGAGAAGAACTCCCAGAACGCCTTCGTGTCCTCGGTGCCTTCTTGAAACTCGATGCCTGCGTAGATGTCCTCCGTGTTCTCGCGGAAGATCACCATGTTCACGTCCTGGGGCCGCCGGACCGGACTCGGTGTGCCTTCGAAGTAGCGCACCGGCCGGAGGCAGACGTAGAGGTCCAAGGTCTGTCTCAGGGCGACGTTGAGGGAACGAATCCCGCCGCCCACTGGGGTTGTCAAAGGCCCTTTGATGCCTACGAGGTGCTCACGAAAGGCATCGAGTGTCGCTTCCGGGAGCCACTCGCCGGTCTCGTCGAACGCCTTTTGCCCTGCGAGCACCTGCTTCCACTCGATCTTGCGGTCACCGCCGTAGGCCTGGGCGACGGCAGAATCGAGGACCCGTACGGCGGATTGCCATATCTCGGGCCCTGTCCCATCGCCCGCGATGAAGGGGATGATCGGGTTCTCGGGCACTTGGAGCCCCGTAGGGGCCATGGATACGCTTTCTGGCATCGAGTCGAGAGATTACCGCTGGCGGAAGGCAGTTCGCGGCTTTTGGGATCGGGACCACGTCAGGAAGCCAGGGATGGCGCGCTCTCCGAGATTGACCCCTGTGACGCTTTCGGGTCCGTTGGCCGTGCTCACGCTCGGGTTCCTGACCATTTGGTTGGCATCGCGCCCTGGTTTGGGCTGGCTCGCGGTGATCTTTGTTCTGGGCGCGGCGCTCGTCACCGTGTTCGTCTCTCGTGGTTCGCTGGCCGTGGCCCGGAGCCACCAGCGCGAGGCGATCACGGTGAAGATGGAGATGGTGAACCGGCTCGCCCTCGCCGCGGAGTACCAGGACGATGGAAGGAGCGGCCACAACTTTCGGATTCAGAGGGGTTCCGAGCTCGTTGCCCGGCAACTTGGGCTGAGTCCGGAGCGGGCCAGGGTGATCGGTAAGGCCGCCCTGCTCCACGACATTGGTAAGATCGGCGTACCGCACACGATCCTCGCGAAGCCTGGAGCCTTGGATGCGGACGAGCGCGCCGCGGTCGAGGGCCACTCCCTCTACGGTGCCCATCTCTTGGAAGGCAGCGACGATCCGATCCTGCTCACCGGGCACGCGATCTGCCTCACCCATCACGAACGGTGGGACGGCAAGGGCTACCCGAACGGCATGATGGGAGAGGCCATCCCCATCGAGGGGAGGATCGTTGCCGTCGTGGACGTTTTCGACGCCTTGACCAGCCCTAGGCCGTACAAGGAGGCGTGGTCGGTGGAGGAAGCGAGGCAGGCCATCGTGGACGGGAGCGGCGCCCAGTTCGATCCCAAGGTCGTGGACGCCTTCCTCGATGTCCTGCCGGAAGTGGAGGCGCTCCGAGCAGGAACCGCTCAGCCTGCGCTCGCCTAGCCCCCGACCGGTACCGAGACCGCCTTCCCACCCGCGGCAACGATCGCCTTGTTCACTTCGTCCAGCTTGGCTCCTAGGAGGATCTCGCACGTCGCCAACGCAGCCTTGAGTTGGGCGCTGAGATCCTCAAAGACCTCGTAGCTCTGCCGCGTCGGGGCCCATTCGCCGGACTGCACGACCCCCAGGAGCGCCGCCAGCTTGTTGTTCAAGCGGATCGGATAGTTCAAGGGGTCTTGGCTGGAGACCGACTTCGATTGGTAGATCACGTCCGATGCCTTTGCGACCTCCAGCATATAGGTGTCAATCGTGGCTGTGGCCGCGGGTGCGGCCTCACGCTGGGCCTTGAGCATCGCACTCAGATCCTTGAGTTTCACGACCATCCCGTTCGCCAAGTTCACTTGCGCGACGATCTCCATGCTGAGCTGGAACTGGGCCCTGAGGTCGGCGACGCTACTGCCGTAACGCGGATCGCCTTGCAGATCGAGGGGTACGGTGTGCTCTTCGCCGTCCACCGTCAAGGTGGCTTGGTAGGTGCCTGGGGGGGCTTTGATCGGTCTGCTCCCGGCTGCCCAAAAGACCATGCCGGGGAAACCGCGGTAGCCGGGGTAGGAAAGGCGAACGGTCGCGCGTGCTTGTCCAGGCACGGTCTCTGCCCGTGATCTGCCCACCACCGTGCCCGCCCCGTCCGTGACTACGATCTCGGCCTTCTCGGCCTTCTCAAAGAGGACATAGTCGAGAACGATCCCGCTCGGTGGGTTTGCGCCGATTCCTGGCGATACAGGTCCCCATGTGAGCGTCGAGCCCGGCTCTGGCCGGTAGAGATGGGCCTTGCCAGACTTGGCCACGCCCGCAGCCTGGCGCAGCGGGGACAGCCGATCCAGCACGAAGAAGGAGCGGCCGTGCGTCGCCGCGACCAGGTCATTGTCCTTGACCACGAGGTCGTGAACCGGCACGACGGGCATCCCATTGTTCAGCTTCTGCCAGGTGTGCCCAGCATCCAACGAGACGAAGACTCCGACCTCGGTTCCGCAATAGAGGACTCCGGGCGCCTGCGGGTCCTCTCGGACGACACGGACGAACGCTTCCGAAGGCAGGCCCGCGTCCAACCGCCGCCAGGTCTTGCCAAAGTCGGTCGTCTTATAGACGTAGGGCGCGAAGTCGTCCACCTCGTGGCGGTCCACAGCGAGGTAGCAGGTTCCTGCGGCGTGAGGCGACGGCTCGACCATGCTCACCAAGCTCCATTCGCCGAAGCCGGCAGGAGTGACCTCTTCCCAGCGCTTGCCCCCGTCGCGGGTCACGTGAACCCGACCATCGTCCGATCCCGCCCACAAGAGCCCCGGCTGGAGCCTCGATTCCGCCAGGGTGAAGACCGTGGCATAGTACTCGACGCTCGTGTTGTCCTTGGTGATGGGGCCTCCGCTCGAGAGGAGCGTGGAGGGATCGGCCCGAGTGAGGTCGGGGCTGATCCGTTCCCAACTGGCCCCGAGGTTCTTCGATCGCCAGACGTGTTGAGAGCACGAGTAGACGATGTTGGGATCGTGCGGCGAGAAGACGATGGGGAACGTCCATTGGAACCGTTCCTTGTTCTCCCCGGCACCGCTCCCCATGGGGTTGTCGGGCCAAGGGTCAATGCTTCGGCTGACTCCCTTGCCGTGATCGAGCAGGGAGAGGTCGCCGCCATAGTTCCCTCCGAGAACGATGTCGGGGTTGTCCGGTTTCGCAACGACATAGCCGCTCTCGCCCCCGGCGGTGGAGGTCCAATCTTCCTCCCCGATCCTTGCCGAGCGGTTCCGGCTGGCGATCCTGATCGTGGAGTTGTCCTGTTGGGCCCCTAGGATCCGGTATGGGATCGCGGTGTCGGTGGAGACGTGATAGATTTGGCCGGTGGCATAGTCCTGATCCGACCAGTTCCTGCCCCCGTTGATGGAGACACTGGTGCCGCCGTCGTTCGATACCGCGAGGCGCTGGGGATCGGAAGGGTCAACCCAAATGTCGTGATTGTCGGAGTGTCCCGCCATGAAGGGGGTGAACGACTTACCGCCATTCGTGGACTTGTACGCCGCGACGTTCAGGACGTAGACCGTGTCCGCATCCTTGGGGTGCGCATAGATGTGGGTGTAGTAGAAGGCGCGCTGGCGACGGTCGTTGGCGGAGTCCACCTTGGTCCAAGTGGCGCCGGCATCGTCCGAGACGAACACCCCTCCCTCGGCAGCCTCGACGATCGCATAGACTCGGCCCTTCTTGGCCGGGGAGGGGCTCACCCCGATCTTGCCTAGCGTGCCGGTGGGCATGCCTGGGTTCCGGCTCAGATCGCTCCACGTCTCGCCACCGTCCGTGGACTTCCACAGTTTCGAGTTCGGCCCGCCGCTGTTGAGCGACCAGGGAGTTCGCCATCCGTCCCAAGTCGCCGCATAGAGGACGGTGGGGTCGTTGGGGTCGAGGGCGATGTGTACGGCTCCCGCGCGATCGCCGACAAAGAGCGTTCGCTTCCACGTCTTGCCGCCGTCCGTCGTCTTGAAGACGCCCCGTTCCGGGTTGGGGCCGTAGACGTGGCCGAGGACGGCGACCCAGACCGTGTCTGGATCATGGGGATGAACGGCGATGCGCGAGACGTTCTGGGATTCTCGGAGGCCGATGTGCTTCCAGGTCTTCCCGCCGTCGTCGGTGCGATAGACCCCGTCGCCGTGGCTTACGTTGCCTCTCAGGTCGCGCTCGCCTGTCCCGATATAGACCGTTCGGGGTTGGCTGGGGGCCACGGCGATGGCACCCACGGTGCCGGTTCCCAGCCAGCCGTCGCTGATCGGCGTCCAGTCCTCGCCCGCGTTCGTGGTCTTCCATAGCCCACCGCCACAGGTGCCCATGTAGAACTCGTCCGGACTGCCCGGCACGCCGCTACAGGCGAGCGAACGGCCGCCGCGCTCGGGTCCAAGGTTCCTCCACTTCAAGGCACCGTACAGGGCAGGGTCGGTTTGGCCCTGGGACAAGGTCGGACCCAAGGTCATTGCGGCGATCAGCAGAAAAGCGAGTCGCATGAACGTGACCTTGACCGCGACCCCGCCTCCAAAGGGTGCCGAACGGGACCTTTGCCCAAATTGGGTAAGCCCAGGTCGTGGGAACCGTACGTTGGTAGCCTCGCGGTGCATGGTGCCAGCCCTCGATTATCGAACGGTGTGGCGCGCGTTCCTACCCCTCGCTCTCTCCTGGATGCTGATGGCGGCGGACTCCCCGATCTGCACCCGGATCGCCTTCTGGCTTCCGAACGGCGAGGTGAGCTCAGCCGCAATCTTGGCCCTCTTTAGTATCTCGATCTTGATCGAGAGCCCGGTCATAGACCTCCTGAGCACGGGAACCGCGCTCACCAAGAGCCGGGAGGCATATGCGGTCCTTGCCCGGTTCTCTTGGATGCTCATGGCGTTCTCGGGCACACTGCATGCCTTGGTCGCGCTCACTCCACTCTATGACGTGGTCACCATGCAGTGGATCGGTCTCAAGCCCGAGGTGGCAGAGGCCGCCCGCCTTCCTTTGGCGATCATGATCCCGTGGAGCCCGGCGATTGGGTGGCGAAGGTTTCAGCAGGGAGTCTTGATCCGGCAGGGACAGACCCGTGCCGTAGGTCACGGGACCATGGTGAGGCTGGCCACGCTTCTCCTGGTGGGTGCTGGGTTGGCGGCCACGCGCACGGTGTCGGGGGCGCTTGCCTCTGCTGCCGCCCTGAGCCTTTCGGTCGTCGCGGAGTGTGTCGCCGTACACCTTCTCGCCCGAGGGGCCGTGAGATCCCTTCCGGAACACGGAGCGCGGCCGACATTCCGCGACCTTTTCCACTTCCATGTACCGCTCACTGGCGCGACCGTCTTTCAGCTGATGGGGTTTGCGGCCATGGTGCCGGCCCTCTCCAGGATGCAAGATCCAGTGTTCGCGCTCGCCACTTGGCAGGCCTTGGGCGCGGTGTCCTTCTTCAGTCAGACCGTCACCTTTGCCCTGCCCGAAGTCGTGATTGCCTTTGCCGACCGCTCCAATTCCTGGGTTGTGCTGTCCCGGTTCTGCTTGGTCACGGGCGCGGTGCTCACGGGCACGGTCCTCCTGCTTGTGGCTACCGGTGCGAACCACTGGATCTTCCGCAACGTGCTCGATGCGACGCCTCGGGTTGCCGACGCCGCTGCGCTCGGGCTGGCCGTACTCGCGTTCATCCCGCTCCTTCGTTCCGCTGGAAATCTCCTACGCGGTTACTTCACGGCCGCGGGGATCACGGTCGCCCGGCTCGGGGCGACCGTGGCTGGCTCGCTAGTCTTGCTCGCGCTCTTGTTCGTGGGGGTTGCTTCAAAATGGTCCGGGCCTAAGACGGCGGTCGTCGCCGTGCTCGGGTCCACCTTGGCGGAGCTCGTCGCGCTCTCGATCCTTTGGTATCGGAACCGCGAAACCGCGATGGCCTCGGTACAGACAGCGTGAACCTGAAATCCGTTCGAGAAAGCGTACATTTTGGTGTGATTTGGGATACAGTGTCGGCGGAGGGTTCAATACTATGTCATTCCGGCGCGCCTTCACTCTTATCGAACTCCTGGTCGTGATCGCGATCATCGCGATCTTGGCCGCACTCCTCTTCCCAGTGTTCGCGCAGGCAAAGGTCTCGGCGAAGACGGCGGTCTGCGTCATGAACATGCGCCAGATCAACATGGCCCTGTTCCTCTACCGCGATGACCATGACGACACTTGGGCACCCGCCTCGAACGCGACCAACATTGGTGGTGGTGCTCCGCCGCAACATCCTTGGATCGGGTTCGACAACTCGAACACGGGTCTGAGCGGGGGCTGGTGGGGAAACCCGATTTACCCCGCGCGCACCAAGCCGAGGCAAGGCATGATTGACCCCTACTTGAAGAACTGGGACGTTCGCGTCTGTCCCATGAAGCCGGCGTCATGGCAGCTCGCCGTGGCCTATTCTTGGTTCAACGGGGCCTACGGCTCGTCGTACTATTCCGTGAATCCCAAGGCCAGGGGCAACGAGTATGGCCCCGGTGTGAAGACCAACACGTACGGAAGCCGCGGGTTCTTCGAGGCCACGGGGATCAACGACTCCGAGATGGACGAGCCCGCCGAGACCCTCGTCGCCTGGGAGCACGGCGGACGTGCACCCGTGTGCAACTTCTTGCAACCGGACAACTGGTTCGACTCCCCACCGAGGAACCAGAGCCTGATTGACCACTTCCACTTCCTTCACCGCGAAGGTGCGGTGACGATCTGGGGCGATGGCCACACCAAGCGCGTGACCTATAGCCAGCTGAAGCGACCGTGGTTTTCCGTGCGCAAGGACATCTACCAGTAGACCGCCACGTCCAAAGACGGGGAAGAAGGTCGCGGATAGGCCGTTCGTCGGGGGAATGGTAAAGTCCTTCTCCCATGCGGTCTGCGCTGATAGCGATAGGGCTCTGTGCAACCGCCGTGGCATCCTCGGCCCCCGAGCTCGAGGTGTTCGTCCAGCGTAGGCCTAGCGCGGACGAGGTTGCCGCGAACTTCACGGGTGCGATCCACGAGCCTGCGTATGGGTGCTTCCTTGGTGCGTTCATTGACCAGGATTCGACCCTCGGTGATCCGATCAAGGACGGGACCGGCAGAATGCGCCGCCTCCCGGCCGCGTTCGAGAAGACGGTCGGAAAGCCGCACGCGAGCTACTTCTTCTACATGGGATACCGTTCGCGCTTGCCCAGGGACTGGATCGAGCGGCTCCACGGCCAAGGCAAGATGGTCCACATCGCCCTGGAGCCCAATCTTGGCCTAGACACCGTCCGCGACGACGTATATTTGGAGACGCTCGCCCGCGACCTTCGGGCGACGGGCGCGCGCATCTTCCTCCGGTTCGCCTCGGAGATGAACGGTCCGTGGGTGGAGTACAGCGGCGACCCTGCCGCCTACCGCGAGAAGTTCCGGCTCGTCGCAAGGAAGATGCACGCCCTGGCCCCAAACGTGGCGATGGTGTGGTGCCCCTATGCGATGCCCAGGCAGAACATCAGGAGCTACTATCCTGGCGACGAGTACGTGGACTGGGTGGGCGTGAACTTCTACAGCGTCACGTATTACAACCAAGACCGCAGGACGCCGGGCAAATGGACACATCCGGCGGACTTGCTCGAGAGCGTCTACACGGCGTATGCGGACAAGAAGCCGATCATGATCGGCGAATATGGCGCGACCCACCACTCGAACCTCGAGAGCAAGAGCGTCGCCGCGTTTGCCACGGGGTGCTTGAGCGCGCTCTACTCGTCCTTGCCGCGCTTCTATCCTCGCGTGAAGGCGATCTTCTACTTCGATGGGAACAACATGGAGATCGAGGAGAAGCAGAACAACAACTACGCCGTTACCCAGGAACCGAGCGTGCTCGAGGCCTATAGTCGCGCCGTGTCCCCCCCCTACTTTTTGGAGCGTTGGCCTGAGCCCGTGGCGATCGAGGTGGAAGGCTTCCGCCTTCCCGTTGAGCCCGTGGATGCAAACTTCTCGAACGAGGCCCCACCAGAGTCGCCGATGGCCATCCGGAAGGGTGAGGTCCTCCGGGGCCGGGTCCAGCTCAGCGCTTGGATCAAGGACCACCTGGACAAGTACACGCTGAGGATCCTCGTGGCCGGAGAAGGCGTCCTATTCAACACCGTGTCCGAAGGTTGGGAAGGGGAGCTGGACACTTCGAAGCTGCCCGAGGGACCGAGCGAGATCATCGTCGAGGCCTGGGAGCGCGGCCGCGTCCGGCTCAGGAAGCGTGTCGCTATCGTCATTGCCCGCTGAGGCACTGTACTGGCCTCGCGGAGGCGAACCCGGTATAAACAGACCCTTCCATGGCAAAGGATCTTGGCGTAACTCCGCGGGGGGAGAACTACGCGGAATGGTATAGCGATATCGTCAAGCGAGCCGACCTCGCCGAGAACTCCGTCGTGCGCGGATGCATGGTGGTCAAACCTGCGGGCTACGCGATCTGGGAGCTGATGCAAAAGGGCCTGGACGGAATGTTCAAGGAAACGGGCCACAGGAACGCGGCCTTCCCCATGCTCATCCCGAAGTCCTTCTTCGAGCGAGAGGCCGAGCACGTGGACGGGTTCGCCAAGGAGTGCGCCGTCGTAACGCACCACCGGCTGAAGGCCCGTGACGACGGGAAGGGCCTCGACGTGGACCCGGAGGCCAAGCTCGAAGAGCCCTACATCATCCGGCCGACGAGCGAGACGATCATTTGGAACAGCTATAAGGGATGGATCCAGAGCTGGCGGGATCTGCCGATCCTCTTGAACCAATGGTGTAGCGTGATGCGGTGGGAGCTACGGCCGCGCCTGTTTCTGCGGACCTCGGAGTTCTTCTGGCAGGAAGGGCACACCGCACACGCGAGCCAGGAGGAGGCGGAGGCCGAGGCTCGGTTGATCCTTGGGCTCTACACACGCTTTCTCACCGAGTTCTTGGCCGTACCGGTCGTGAACGGCGTCAAGTCGGACAACGAGAAGTTCGCCGGGGCCGATCACACCTACACGGTCGAGGCCCTGACGCAGGACCGCCGAGCGATCCAGGCGGCGACCTCGCACAACCTGGGTCAGAACTTTGCCAAGGCGTTCGACGTGAAGTACCAGTCGAAGGAGGGGGGGCTGGAACACGTCTGGGCCACGAGCTGGGGAGCCTCTTCCCGATTGATCGGTACCGTGATCATGGCCCACTCCGATGACCGCGGATTCGTCTGCCCCCCGAGGGTGGCACCCAACCAAGTGGTGATTGTGCCCATCGGTCGCGGAGACGATCTCGAAAGGGTCACCGAAGTTGCGGACAGGCTTGCGCTCGGCCTCCGTGAAGTGCGCTGGAACGGGGAGACGCTAAGGGTGTTCGTGGATCGCCGCGACCACCTCAGCCCCGGTTTCAAGTTCAACGACTGGGAGCTCAAGGGCGCCTGCGTCCGCCTGGAGCTCGGACCGCGCGATATCGAGGCCGGTCAGTGCGTGCTCGCCCGGCGGGACCAGACGGAGAAGACACCGGTCTCCTTCGACCATTTGGAGGATGCCGTGACCGCCTCCCTTACCGGGCTGCAGGAGGGCCTCTACGAGGCAGCCTTGAGGTTCCGAAGCGAGAACACGAGAAGGGTAGAGACGTGGGCAGAGTTTGAGACCGCCTTCCAGGGCGAGGGTGGAGGTGGATTCGTACTTGCGCACTGGGACGGCACCACCGAGACCGAGCAAAGGATCACCGAGATCACGAAGGCAACGATACGTTGCATCCCGCTCGAACCCCTCGACCCGTCCGACGACGAGCCCGGACCCTGCGTCCTGACCGGTGCCCCCAGTCAGCGCCGGGTGGTCTTCGCCAAGGCTTATTGACCGCGAAGGTAGACCCAGACGAACCCGTTGTACTCGGGTTGCCCAAGGAGCGTGTAGTACGTGTTGTACGACGTAAGGTTGCTCGCCGTGATCTGACCATAGGCGTCCGTTTCCTGAAGCATCGCGTAGTACTCCCGGTCGACTTTCGTGCGGAGTTTGGCGGAAAGGTCGTTCCACCCTGTGGCGCCGTTCTCCTTGGCGAAGTCCGAGACAAGCTTCGTCGAGAGGGCCCCCAGTTGCATCTCCACTTGGTTGATCCGTGCGATGTGCCGGGTCAGGAGGTCTTGCTCAGAGGCCCCCAGCTGCTTGCGCACCGGCATCTGGTACGTGAAGTCGCCCACCAAAAGGTCAAGGTCGCCGTCCCCGTCCCAGTCGGTGGCGAGGGGCTTGGCCCGGTTCCTCGATCGGTCACGATCAATCCTCGTCTTGCCTTCGTCGAGGAACGTCGTGGGAGCGAACCCGACCGAGTTACGGATCGGTAGGACGAGGTAGTCCATCCCTGTGAAAGTGAGCCCAGTCTTGGAAGAGTTTGTGAAGAGCCTCACTCCTCCGTCCTCGCATCCGAGCAGAAGGTCGAGGTCGCCATCCTTGTCCCAGTCCGCTAGCTCTGGCCCGGCGTCGGTCGCGAGGATTGGCTGGCCCTGAACCTCCAGTGCCTTCCCCGGCCCAAACCGCCCCTTTCCGTCGTTCAGATAGAGCGCGACGGGCCCGGAGATCTGGCCTGCGACCATGTCGGGGAATCCGTCATCGTTCACGTCTCCCAGGGCGATCGAGGAACCGGCTCCTGGCCGCAGTGGCTTCGACTCAAGGTCAAGGAGCGGCTTTGCCGCGGAAAACTCGGTACCCTCGCCCTTCTCAAAGACCTGGACGGTGCCCTCCAGGCACCCGGTCACCATTTCGATCTTCCCGTCACTGTCAAGGTCCGCGAACTGCGGGCCCGCAGCAACGCATCACCCAGCGTCAATCTTGATCTCGGCACCCGCCGCTTTCAAGTACTCGAACCCTTCAAACTTTGGGGAACCCTTCTCTGCGTGGTTTTTATAGAAACGAACGAGACCGTCCTTGAACTGGCCCACGATCATGTCCTTGGCTCCATCCCCGTCGAGGTCGTACATAGCGAGGTCGGCGTGTCCCTCGGTGACCGAGAGCAGCTTCCCTTGATCAAGAAGGAGCGACGGAGCACCAAGCCCATCAGGGCCAGAAGGGCTTGCGACGAACGCGAGGAGCGCCGAGATCATGATCCCATTGTACCGGGGTGCGACAGATAGCCTCCTCCGGGAAAACTACCGGGAACCTGAGGCGAGGCGTTGTCCACCGCGTTGGAACTTGCGTGTGGACAACCGCGTGGAGAATCGTGAACAAAGATGAGGTTGGGGTATTGCATTCGAAATCAGGCCGGGATACCATTCCCTCACAGCCGAACGGAGCCAAGAGCCGCGAAAGCGGAGGGCGGCTAAAGAGAGGCTGGGGCAGATCGGAACCTCGGACGCCGCAAGGCGACTGGAGACGAACTGTTCGGAGCCACGGATCGCAGGTTGCAAAGCATGCGCACACGGGTTCCAAACTTGGGTAGCCACGGGTTCGCTTGGCAGTGATGCCGAGCACCGTAGCCTCCCGGGAGTGCGCATTCCGCCACCGAAAGGTACGGGTGCCGCACCGGTCACGGCGACGCGACGGACGCTTCGGTGTCCCAGCTCAATGCCTGACCTACAGAGCGGGCGGACGCGCAGACTGCCCGTAACGGGGCTGCTGGCTCAGGCCAGTGGCCCCGGACTGCTTTCGGGGAACGAAGATTCCTCCGGGCACGAGGAGGGGGCTCGACCTACCAGCTACCGCCCCCGCCCCCGCCAAAGCCGCCCCCGCTGAAGCCGCCCCCGCCCGAGAAGCCACTGGAGCCGCCCGAGGACGAGGTTCGGGGTGGCGTGTATGCCGCCGACCCCATGGTCTGGCCCAGGTGGCTCAAATCGTTGGCGAAGTACCGCGGGCTGAACGTGTCGTAGGAGCCGAGGTACCAAGCAGGTGCGGTCGTGAGGACTTCCTTGAAGGTGTCGGACCACTGCTCCACGAGCCCGAACGCCATCGCATACGGCAGGAACTCTTCAAACTTCGCGCTGGCGATCTCTTTGGTGGCCACCCATTCCATGTAGTGCTTTCGCCCACGGATCGCCTCTTCGAGCCCGGCCACCTCAGATCTCACCCTCGCCCCTTCGCGCGTTCGGCGGGACATGAGGAAGGAGAACACCCCAGCGATGGGGACGGACAGGGCACCGCCTACGATCCATCCCAGAGGATCGGCACCGGTGCCGAAGATCGCCACCCCGCCGAATGCAAGGAGCGCGATGAGCGCGAGTCCGCCGAAGCAACTGCACC
Organism: Fimbriimonadaceae bacterium; assembly: GCA_020847855.1. Taxonomy (GTDB): domain Bacteria; phylum Armatimonadota; class Fimbriimonadia; order Fimbriimonadales; family Fimbriimonadaceae; genus JADLBH01. The sequence goes on along the minus strand of JADLBH010000033.1, from coordinate 54,926 downwards.
CTTGGGCCTGCATCGGGCTTTGCGTGTACAGGCCCTTTGCGATCAAGGACTTGAACATCTTGTCGCGCAGGCTGGAAATCTGGGTACCGACGTGAGTCGTCAAGTCCGCCTCCGTCACGACGTCACCACCCTTCTTCATCAACTCCAGGAGCTCGGTCTCAAAGGAACCGAGCTTGCTGGCGTCCCCCCCGCCGGTGAACCGGATCTCGGCCTTCGTCCCTCCGAAAAGTCCCGCCTTGACGGGCGTGATCGTGATGAATCCCGCCACCGCGAGGGACAGCATCCCCGCTGCAAGGTCGCGCGGGTCGAGCGAGTTGTCGAGCAAGGCGCCACACTCCGAGGCAGTCATGCCGCTCGGTGACTCGAAGCGCACACTCACTGTAGGCGATGGCGGATCTTTTCCGTGCTTGCGCCAGACAAGGAAGAAGACGGCAAAGACGACGAATGGGATCCCGAAGCCGAGGTTGGCGGAGAGGAACCAGGCCGCTTGCTGGGCCGTCGAGGGCTTCTGGACCAAGGCTTCGGGCAATTGGAGCACGAACGTCGCCCCTGATCCAGGCGGCATGGGCTTCGAGAGAAGGAACTGCGTCGAGGTGGAACCCATCGTCATCACGGTGCCGTGGCTCGCGCCCACGATCCCGGTCCCAAACTTGGTGATCTCGTCGAAGTTGCTTGCTCCGCTTGGGCCCACGAAAAGCCTGGCCCTGGCCTGCCCGTCCTCTACGGTCGGGTAGTTGACATTGATCCTGACGGATTGGAACCATGCGTCCCAGCGGTCACCAGTGGCGTTCCAATAGATTTCGGCCGCTGCTCCCCACCCCGCGGTGTCGTCGAACCAGTTCACCGCATTGTCCACGGTGTAACGGATGACGTACGTGACCTGGGTTCCGGGAGGGAGGGTTATGTCCGCATCCCCAATCCTAATCCGGACGTAGGCACCTTCCGTTGTCACCTTGGTCGTCAGGTTCCTGCCACTCGCGTCCGTGACCTGGATGTTGCTGATCCGGGTCCGGCGAGTCACGCCCTTACCAGTGTCAAAGTCAAAGGGGATCTCGCGGTAAATCCCGCGACGGGGCTGTTGAAAGAGGACGTCGAGCTGTTCCTGAACTTCCAACCTGGAGCTCGGCATGACCGTGACCGTGATGTTTGCCGCCTTGACGACGAAGGCGTCCGAGTCCCATGGTTCTGCGACGGCGAGGCGGACGGCCAGAACGACGGCCACGAAGACCAACCCTCGTGACAAAAGGCCGCGTAGGAAAGGTGCCAAGTCCCTACTGTACCGGTGCGACGGTGGCGTAGGTTGCAATCGCCTCAGGCCTCAGGTTGGTCTCCGCCAAGCCCCAGCAGTTGCAAGATCGTCGTGATCTGTCCTTGGTGATAGGCCATGTTCCAAACATGGTAATGGATATTGTCCACGAGTAGGAACTCTCCGGGGAAGGGCATCTGGGTTTCTGCACCCAGTTCCGACTCGGGTAGCCCTTGAATGAACTCGATGAGCCGGGCACTGATCCCTCGAAGCCTCGCTTCGAGGTCGGCGATCGAACGCACCTGGCCGCGGGAGGTCATGTAGGCGGTCCAGCGCTCCATGTCCCATGTCATCGCGCGCTTCTCGTAGATCTCCCAGAACTCCTCCAAGATCGTGGCGACCTCTTGGGCCTGGTCGCGGGCCGATCTCGTGCCCTCGCCTGGGATCCAGTCGAGTTTGTCCTCGGGCACCTTCTTGAGGGTTTCGAGGAAAGAGTCCTGCTGACGTTCGATGAGTCGGACGAGAACCTCGGTCGCGGTCATGGGGTGGGAGGTTACCGGTATCCAGTGGGCGACCGAAGGGCTTTTCCGAAATGTCAGATCACAGAGGCAAGGCGCTCCGCCTCGGATTCGGTAAGTCCTGCGACGGCGTCTGCCACCGCACGGTCGAGGGGTTGGCCTGTCTCGAGTTGCTCGCGGGCCTCGATGCCCAAGTGGCGTCCTTCGTCCTCCGCCAACCAATGGGTGAGTCGAGCCACAAGGGCGCGCTGCTCCACCTTCACCGCTTCGAGGCCGGGGTGCATCATGACGTAATGCAGCGCAAGGTGTTTCAGGGCGATGAGGGCCGCCTTGGCGCTCGCGTTGATCTCGAGCCGACCCGGTTCGGGAGTCGTACCGCCCTCCACGAAGCGATGGATCATCCCGCCGGTGTACGTGCGCAGAAGTGCGCGATCGGTGCTCGACCCGTCGAACGGCGCCCTCAACGGGTAAGGCCGAACCCATTCTTGGAACACCTCCGCGAGCGCACTCCCATCCATGGTCGCGGGCACCGCAGACGCAAACGATTCCCACTCGTCTCCGCCTTGCTGCAAGCGGTCCATGGGGATGAGCCCCGCTCGGATGAAGTCGAAGAGGTCGTGGACGGAGTACGCCACATCGTCTGCGAACTCCACGACCTGGGCCTCGATCGCGGGCTCGCCAGGTTTCAAGCCGAGGACGGCCCAGCGTAGCTCCTCGGCCTCGGTTCGATAGGCGCCGAACTTTGCCTCCGGGCGCGAAGTCCGAAGCCAAGGGTACTTCAGGATTCCCCGTAGGCTCCCCCGAGTGAGGTTGAGGCCCGGACAGCCTTCTCGACGGACGGCGAGCCGGGTCACGATCCGAAAGGACTGCGCGTTGCCCTCGTAGCCATCGCCCTCGGGCCATCGCTCGAGGAGGACTCGGTCGAGCTCTGCCTCACCGGTGTGGCCGAAGGGCGGGTGTCCGAGGTCGTGGGCCCAGGCCGCCGCCTCACAAGCGGCGGGATCGGCGCCCGTCTCGTGCCGTTCCGCGATGCGACGGGCGAGCTGCGCGACCTCGAGGGTGTGCGTAAGACGATTGTGGTAGACGTGGCCCGCGCTCGCGGGGAGGACTTGGCTGGTCTCGGCAAGTCGCCTCAGTGCCGAAGTGTAGAGAACCCTGTCCCGGTCTCTCTCGAACGGGGTGCGCGAGTCGGTACTGTCGGGGTGCCTCCGCTCGTCGAGCGGTGCCGGGATCATGCCATGTCTTCTACCCTAAGGGTGCGAGGCGAGATACTCCGCGAGCGCGTGCGCGTTGTTCCGCTCCCGCTCGGCACTGGTGAAGAGCAGGGTGACGTCCCCAGCGGCCATGATCTCTCGCAAGGGGGCAACCGCTTCGGGATCGGCGTCGAGCTCGGCGAAGTAGCGCTTGCGGAACTCGTCCCATCGGGTGGGATCGTGCCCGTACCAGTGCCGAAGCTCATTCGAGGGACCGATCTTGGGGAACCATTGTTGGCACGGTGCCTTCGCTTTTGCCAACCCGCGGGGCCAAAGGCGGTCAACAAGGACGAGTGTGCCCTCGTCGTCGCCAGGTGGATCGTACAACCTTCGGACTCGGATCACCCTTTCATACTAGCCGCCTGGGTCAATAACGATGAGGCCCCGGTGCTGTCTGCGCCGGGGCATCATCTTGGTAGGCCAAGCGGGCTATCGCCGATTTCGCCGACGGCGGGCGGCCAAAGCCGCGAGCCCGGCACCGAGTGCGATCATCGTTGCCGGCTCTGGCACGAGGCCCGGAGCGTAGGTCGCCCCCGCGAAGGTACCGCTTCCTGTGAAGGGCGACGCCAGGGTTCCGGTCTGGGTGCCGGTGGCGATGTCGTAGACATAGAAGTTCGCCTGAGTGGTGTTCGGCCCATCGGTTACGTAGTACGCGGAGCCGTTCCAGACGGCGAGGCCGTCAATGTCGGTCTCTCCCGCCGGGTACGGGGCCTTGAGGGTCGCGGTTCCGTTGGTCTTGTCAACCTCATAAAGACCGCGGGCCGTGCTCGGCGCGTCGCTCAGGGCGTAGAGCTTGTTGGTCGCGTTGTCATACTCGACCCCGCCGAGATCGAGGGTAGTGCTGTACGTCGTGAGCAGCGTAGCCACTCCCGTCGTGACATCAATCTCGTAGACCGCCTCCGTTGTGATGTTCCGGGTTCCGAGCAACTTACCGGACGCCTGGTCGAAGCCGAGCCCGACGAAGTTCACGGCCGAGCCGTTATAGGTCATCGCGAGAGGGGTCGGGGCTGCGGTGTTGCCCAAGAGGTCGGCGAACGTCGCGGAGTACAGGTTGCCACCGTTGTTCCAATAGAGCTTGTTGCCCACGTTATCGGCAGCCATGCCCCAGGGCTTCGCAGAAGAACCCGTGGATGAATAGAGTGCGGTCGCCACACCGGTGTTCACGTTGACCTGCCAGATCGTGGCCGTGCCGCTCTGGTCGTTGCCGACGATGAGCTGTGCTTGTGCGCCTGCTGCCGCGATGGCGGCGAGGAGGACTAGGGAAGATCTCATGTTTTCTCTCCAAGGAACCGGTCAATCCTGACGGGGCTCCTGACTCAGGGTAGCACATTGGTCAGCCAAAGCCTTGTTGCAGGGGAGGAAACTCGCAATTCTACGAGCCACGGCGAAGGCAGGTGGCTCGATGCTCGGCTACACTCTAAGGCATGTCGCTCGCGCTTGCCGCTATGCTTCTTGCCACCTTGGGCGTTGGCTACGGTGGCGTGCCCCGGCGCCAGACCTATCTGATGTTCTTTGTGAAAGGTGAAGGCTCGCGCCCTGCCGGGAAGGAGCTGGAAAGTGCCTCCCAGAGCCACTTTGCCAACATGGGTGCCCAGGCCAAGGCAGGCCGGCTCTTTGCCGCAGGGCCGCTCCAGGACCCCACCGAGATCCGCCGCGGCATCACCGTGGTCACCGCGAGAGATCGGGCCGAGGTTCCTTCGCTCTTTCTCGGCGATCATTTCGTCCAACGCAAGATCATGGGAGTCGAGGCAGCACCGTGGGACGTGGATCTCGCTCGGTTCAACCCGAACGTGAATCCAGACGATATCATCGAGCACCGGCTCGTCCTTTGGCGCCGCGGCATGGGCATGTCGCCCGAGACCCCGGCGATGCGGTCGGCCCACGAATCCTTGGTCCGCTCCGTGGGCAAGAGCCACGGCCCCGTGATCTGGGGCAAGATCGGAGAGAGCGAGGATCCCAGCTTCGCAAAGGTGAGCGAGGCCGCGATCTTCGTCACGACCGATGGTGATGGAATCGCCAAGGCCCTCTCGGCTGACCCTTTGGTGGAGAGGCGGCTCCTGGAGGTCGAGGTGATTCGCCTCTGGATGTCGGCTGGGGTCGTCCGACCGAGCGGTAGCTAGGGCTGGTCCTCTTCCGTTTTGGGTAACGGGGCGGGCGCGGCCGCTGCCTTCGACGTCGGATTCTTGCGCTTTCGGACAAACCCTTCGGCAGCGAGGGCGAGCGCGGCACCCAAGAGCAAGCCCGCGAGCGTCTCCAGAATCATCGCTACCATTCCTGTTGCGGGGAAACCGTGGGACACGGATTCCACCCAATGGTGGAGGAACGGGAGGTTGTGAACGACGATGCTCCCGCCTACCATGAACATCGCAGCCGTCCCGAGGAATGAAAGGGACCGCATCAGCCACGGCGCAAAGGCGAGGATCGCTTTCCCCGTGGCTTTGGCTAGCCCTTGCTTCGATTTTGTGAGGCGAACGCCTGCGTCGTCCAGCTTCACGATGCCTGCCACGAGCCCGTAGACGCCCAGCGTCATGAGCACCCCGATGGCCGCAAGGACCCCGATGCGTAGACCGAGAGATGCTTCTGCCACGGTGCCCAGCGCGATGACGATGATCTCGGCCGAGAGGATGAAGTCGGTCCGTATCGCTCCTCTGATCTTCTCTTTCTCCAGGGCCACGAGGTCCACTGCCTCATCCTGCACCGCGGCCGAGTGCTCTTCCGCATGGCGATCCTCCGGGTGGAGGAGCTTGTGGAGGATCTTGTGAGCACCCTCAAAACAAAGGTAGGCGCCACCCACCATCAGCAACGGCTTGACGAGGACTGGAGCGAAGGCACTGATGGCAAGGGCCGTTGGGATGAGGATGAGCTTGTTCACCGCGGAGCCCTTGGCCACGGCCCAAACCACCGGCAGCTCGCGGTCCGCCCGAATCCCCGAAACCTGCTGAGCGTTCAGGGCGAGGTCGTCTCCCAAAACTCCGGCGGTCTTCTTCGTGGCGACCTTGGTCATAGTCGCGACGTCGTCCAAGATCGTGGCGATGTCGTCGAAGAGCGCAAAGAAGCTGGAGCCCGCCACGTTGCTGGATAGCTTAGACGACGAACACGAGGCGCGACCCAGGAGCGGACCTTTCGCCCGCTAGCTATGGGTAGGATTCCCGAGTTGGCCTCCGTAGGCTGGCTCTCCTTCCCAGGCCAAGCAGCGGGCGCCCACAACTCCATCGCGCTGAAAATCCGAGGTTGGTTACGTGCTTCTTGCTGACTCGATCCAGCGGATGAAGTCTATGAAGTTCGTGCGTTCACGGATCAGCCGCTCGATGAACTTGGGGATCAGTTCGACCCCGAACTCCCTTTCAACGGCCATGACGATCTCCATTTCGTTCAGATCGCCATTTCGCAGCAAGAACATAAGCTCGATCGGATCCAGCGGGTGAAAGGTACTGCCCTTCGGATATCCGTGTTCGATGACCTTCCTCTCGATGAACTCCCGCACCGAGTGGTCGTACGCGTACGGCGCCCATGCCAGCTCCGGCACCGGCCCACGCGGGACCGCCTGCTGCACTAGTTCGGACTCAACTTCCAGTTGACGCCGATATCCTCCGTCGAGTACCAGTCGCCATGAGACCCGCTTTCTTTCCGGCTGAATCGGGCCACGCAACAGCGGGAAGGGCTCCTCCATGGACTTGTCTCCAACGCCATTTCCTGGGATGCGTTACAGTCGGCCCGCTGTCGGCTCGTTCTGGCCTCTCCCTATCGGCTGCCGATTGCTACGTATTCGCGTGGGGCGGGGCCCTCGTAGATGCAGCTCGGCCGGATCAGGCGGTTGTTGTCGAGCTGTTCGATCATGTGGGTGCACCAGCCCGTTGTCCGCGCGATCACGAAGATCGGGGTGTAGAGCGGGATGGGGATGCCCATCAGGTAATAGGCGTAAGCCGCCGGGAAGTCCACGTTGGGGAAGAGCTGCTTCTCGTCCCACATCACTTTCTCCATGACCTCGGCAATGTCGCCCCAGGTCGTGTTCCCCTTCATCCGGCCAAGCTCTTTACCGAGTTTGCCCATGATGCCGGCCCGCGAGTCGCTCTTGCGGTATTCGCGGTGGCCGAAGCCCATGATCTTCTCCTTGTTCGCCAGCGCGTTCCGGGTCCATGCCTCGGCCTTGTCGGCACTGCCGATGGAGATGAGCATGTGCATGGCCTCCTCGTTCGCGCCTCCGTGGAGGGGCCCTTTGAGCGTCCCGATGCCGGTCACGATCCCGCTGTAGAGGTCGCTCAGGGTGGCGACGCAGACGCGGCAGGCGAAGGTCGAGGCGTTGAACGTGTGCTCGGCGTAGAGGGTGAGCGAGGTGTCCATCGCCCGCTCCATGAACTCGTCCGGCCGGTTGCCGTCGAGCATATAGAGGAAGTTCGCGGCGGTGCCGAGGGCAGCATCGGGGTCAATCGGGTTATGGCCGTTGGCGATCCGCCACGAGCCGGCGACGAGGGTCGCGGCCTTGGCGACGATCCGGTCGGCCTTGCGCCGGTTCGCCTCGCCGTCCGTTGCGGGCACCTTGTACTCCGGGTCGAGCGCGGCGAGCACGGAATAGCCGACCTTGAGCCGGTCCATGGGGTGCATCTCGCTGTGGCACTGCCTGAGAGCCTCCCACACGTGGTGGGGAACGTGGCGGTCGGCGGCGAGCTGTTTCTTGTAGGCGTCGAGCTCGGCGGCCGTGGGCAGATGGCCCTTGAGGAGCAGGAACGCGGTCTCCTCGAAGCAGCCGTGCTCGGCGAGCTCGTGGACGTTGTAGCCGCGGTATGTGAGGCTGCTGCTCTCCACGTCAATCTGGCTGATCGTGGTGATGCCGGCGACGACGCCCTGGAGGCCAGGGCTGTAGTTCGGGTAGGCGGCGGTGGCGCTCATGCTCGGTTCGTTCCCCTCTCGGTCTACGGTCCCCCGAGGTTACCTACGGCCAGGGCCTGGGGCTGGGGCCATGGATGCGAGAGGGGCGGGCGGAACGTCTGGGACTGTGATGAGCGAGTCTTCGACGATGCGCGACCCGCTGAACCCGGTGACGTTTCAGCCGACAAGTCGAGGCAATGAGGTCACGGGAGCGAAGGACGGCGATTGGTTCCAGTACGACACGACGATCGCGTCGCGCAAAGTTACGATCTACGTTGCCTCGGCCGACCCCAACGACCCGATCGCCTGTTCGAAGCCCGGCGTCGCGCTGGCCCGTTCTCTCATCCTTTGAAAGGCGCTCGACATGGAAGCGGACGAGACACTCGTGGTCGAAGTATGGGACGCTAAGAAGAAGCCTGGCCGACCCTTCCCAACCAAGCCTCATCTAGCCCTGAGCCTCACGAAGCTTTCGGCTGCGGAAAGCGCGATGAAGTTTCGCGAGAGGATAGACGAGACGCTCGTGACGCTGTACCGGTGGTGGCTGAAGGATCGGAAGGGATTTTGCTTCCGTCTCCTGGCGAATCCGCACTTTGCTGCACCGCCCGACGAGACACCGGGATAAAACTCAGCTCTTTGGGACGGCAGCGTGTTCGGCTCCGCTGGGCCGGATGCCGCGGAGATTCTCACTGCCCTCTTGCAAGCTGGACTAATTCGCTCAAATGCCATCGGGAATGACCCCTGGTTCCTGACTGCGGCGGGCCATGACCGCGCCGAGAGGCTCGACGACATTCCTTCCAAGGCCGAGGGATTCTTGATCCGGCGGTCCAAGACTTCCAAGCACCACGACCTGGCACTTAAAGCGCTGGTCAAGTTGGGAAGAGGTTTACCTAAGATCAGTGCGGTCTGGGCGGAGGCGCACAACGAGAAGATTGACGACCGCATCTTCCGCAAGATCAAGGAAGGCGCGTTCGTCGTCGTGGACGTTCCGCGCAAGCGGGAAAAGGATTTGAACGAAGAGAGCCACAACGTCGGCCTGGAGCAGGGCTACGCCCTAGCGCTCGGCCGTCCGATGATCCACATCCAATATCTCGCCAAAGGGCAGCAGCTGAGCCTCCCTTTCGACATCCAAAGCCACAACTGCCTTGCGTACGGGCCAGGCGCAGGGCAGAACGCGGGCGCGGTCTTCCAAGAACGCGTGCGCTTAGCCCTCGAGGCCAATCGCCTAGCTGTCCCGCTTCTCAGCCTGTAGCGACGCAGCCAGTCTGCGAGTTCGGGAGCTTCTGCCAGGCTCGGCGCGAAGCCAGTTGCTTCCGCCCGCACTCACGAAAGCCATATCCCGCCCTCGACGAAAGTCAGGTCCAGCACCCGCCAGACCGGGCTTTGGGAGGGCCTGATCAACAGCAATTTCGGACCGAGCTTGTCGGAGAAGATCGGTGCAAGGCCCGTCAATATGAAGGACTACTTCGACTGCGTACGCGCAAAGCTCCGCTACCGCGTCCGGCCCGCGGGCCCCGTGGCCAACCCAGTCTGGGGCGTCGAAACCGACATGCTCCGCGTCGAGCCGGTCGAGAGCTTCTAAGGCAGGTAGCGCAAGCAGGGCCGGCAGTGGGAACTGCCGGCCCTGCTTGCGGCTACTCGGCCTTCCGCCGCCGAAAGGCGAGCGCGGCCAGGCCGAAAGCCGCGAGCAGCCCCGGCTCCGGCACCGCGTAGACCGTCGTCGTCGTCGCCCCGACGAAGACTGCTTCGCCTGGGTCAATATCCACGCTCCACTGAAACCCGCCAGAATAGTCGCCAGGGCCGAACGGGTCGCCGACATTGGCCAGCGTCGAGACGGAGCCGTCGCTCAGTCGCCCTACGATCCCCGGAGCGGCACCGACCTCCGACGCTACGATCCCCCGCTCGCTCGCCCGCCAGCTCATGAGTCCGTCACCGGTCGGATCCGTGATGTCGTGGACCTCGCGCTCCAGACCGCCGACCGTGGCCGAGTCGTCCACCGCCGTGCCCAGCAGGTTCGCGTCGTGGTAGGCGAAGAGGTCCACGTGTACCGTCGAGATCCCAGGGTTGATGACCGCGAACCCGGCTAAGACTTGGGCAGACCCGCCGCCCAGGTCCTGTAGCGAATATTGGAGCGCGAACCGAAGACTCTCTGATCCACCCGCCAGAGGCTCTAAGTACTCCAGTTGCGCAAGGTTGCCGGAGACCGTGGCCGAGGTCTGGTTCGAGAGTGCGTACTCCCGCGTGTCGCCGTCGGCCCGGTACCAGAGCCACATCTGCCCTGGGTTCGCGGCCAGGCTGTTCCCCAGTGCGTAGCCTCCCGCGGAACCGCCAAGACGGCCGTCCGTCAAACCGCCCAGCGAGAACCCCCAGTCCCCGTCCGTGATCGTGAACTCGTCGAGGGCCGTGGCGGGAAGGGCGGCGAGGGCGAGGGCGATCGAGAGGGCTAGCTTGTGCATGGCAAGGCTCCGGCGGAGCCTACCCGGCACGGTTTGACACCCGTACAATTACCGGGACGTACCGACGACCGGGGGCTCGGCCCGGAAGTCGTAGTCCGGTCGGAAAGCCAAGGGCGACAATCGTTCCACTAGAAGAAACCGGCACGCTCCCCATCAGCCCGTCGTGCGACGAGGGGGTCTCGTCCGACACCCGGCCTTGGACGAGGAGGCGGAGCTTGTTGCGGTCGCTCGCATGGGCCAAGGCTCTCGCGCAAGTTGGCGAGGAAGTTAGCCTCCGCGGCGCAACCGACGACCCCCGGCCTGAACGCGACGGATTGGACCAGGCCGTTGCTAAGGGGCGAGCACCACGCCGAGGAGCTGTTCAGCGTGGTAGGCGTCATGGCCGAGGATGTGGCCGCAGTAGCCCCCCACGGTGAGCGAGCCGAAGAACGGGTGGACGAATCTCCGCTCCGTCTCGCCCGGCCCGAGGGAACGCAGACGTTGCACCAAGAGCGTGCGCCCCGCGGTGAAGCGTTCCACGCACTCTTCGACCCCCCACTCCCTGTAGCGTTCGGCGCGGGCTCGCTCCCCTTCGTCCACGTCGGGAACCTGCACGAGGTCCTCTCTGAGGGCGGCCTCGATCCTGGAAAGATGGATGTGCTCCCAGTCGGCCCAGTGCGCGAGCGCCTCGCGGGCGGTGAAGCGACCTGGGTGCGTGTGCGCGTCCAGGCTCGCGAGGGGCACCCGCAAGGCGAGCATCTCGAAGAGATCTGCGTTCTTCTCCAACCCGGTGAAAATATAGGGGCTCAGCACCGGCCCGAGGCTACCCGCCCCGGCCGGATCCGCCTAAAGCCGTGATCCAGCGCGGGGCACCTGCCACGGCTTGGTTCACAGCCCAGACCATGCCGCGTCGGACTTCTCATACTCCTCGTAGCCAACGACGTCGTACAGCTCCTTTCGCGTGACCATGCGATCGAGGAACCCCTCCTGGGTGCCGTTCGCGGCAAGGAACGAGTACCAATCGGCCACCGCCTTGACGGCTACGCGGAGGGCGGTGACGGGAAAGATCACCATCTCGTAACCGATGGACTCGAACGCTGTTGCCGGGATCAAGAGGGTCTTGCCGAACTCGGTCATGTTCGCAAGGAGAGGGCCGGGAACGGCGGCCCGGAACGTCTCGAACTCGTGCTCGCTCTCGAGCCCCTCTGGGAAGACGGCATCCGCCCCAGCGTCCACGAAAGCCTTGCCGCGCTCGATCGCGGCTTCCAGTCCCTCCACGGAACGAGCGTCGGTGCGAGCGATCAACATGAAGTCTGGTCTCGCCTTGGCCTCCACACCCGCGCGGATCTTCTGAGACATCTCGGCGGTAGGCACGATCGCCTTTCCGTCCAGATGTCCGCACCGCTTTGGCATCTGTTGGTCCTCGATATGGATTCCGGCGAGCCCTGCCGCCTCGGCGGCGAGCACGGTGCGGGTCACGTTCCAGACGTCGCCAAACCCAGTGTCCGCATCGGCGAGGATGGGGATGTGCGCCGCTTGACAGCACCGCGCCGCGGTTCCGACCATCTCGTCCTGAGTGAGCAGGGCGATATCGGGGGCACCGAGCCGGGAATTGGTGAGGGCTCCTCCGCTGAGATATGCGGCAGAGAATCCGGCGCGCTCGGCCAGCCTCGCCGTGATCGCGTCATAGACGCCAGGGACCACGACCGTTCCTTGGCTCATCAGGCCCCGAAGGACTCGTCCAGGATTGGAGAGGGGCGGCCGGAGCATCCGTGGATTCTATACTGTCTCCATGGAAGCGGTTTGGGCGTTGGTCGGGGTCATTCTCGGTGGGCTCGCAGTGTGGCTCCTGCTCCGTGGCCGGGTTGCAGAAGCGGCCGCGGCGGGGGTGGTTCGCGAGGAGCTCTCCGCCGCCAAAGTTCGTGCGGGCGAGTCTGACCGCCTCCAGGCGAAGGTGGACGCCAGCGAGGAACAGATCGTCGCGCTCAAGGCTGAGAGAGCCGCGCTGGAAACCCGCTACGAGGAGCAGGCGAAAAACCTCGAAGAACAGCGGTCACTCGTCGCCCAGGCGAAGACGGACTTGGCGGACACGTTCAAGGCTCTGAGCGCGGACACGCTCACCGAATCCAGGGCCGAGCTCAAGAAGGACGCGGACGAGGTGCTCAAGCCCGTTCGGGAGCAACTGGATGCTCTACGCGATGCCAACAGCTCCATGGATGTCAAAAGGGCGGAAGCCTATGCGGACATCCAGACTCAGATCGCATCCCTCGCGCAGCAGCAGGCCGGGTTCAAGACCGAGGCGGACAAACTGGCCAGGGCGTTACAGGACTCCGGCGCGGCGGGAAACTGGGGCGAGATGTTGCTGGAGCGCGTTCTCGAAAAGTCGGGGCTCCAGGAAGGGATCCACTTCGAGGTGCAAGTCTCCACCACGGACGAGGAGGGGCGGAAGCGGCCCGACGTCGTCGTGAACATGCCCGGTGGCCGCACCATCGTCGTGGACAGCAAGGCGCCCCTGCAGTCCCACCTGAGCGCCCTGGACACGACCGATCCCAAGAGCCGAGAGACCTTGCTCAGGGACCACGCCAAGAAGCTTGCCGACCATGCCAAGGCGCTCGGGGCGAGGGGCTACTCGCGACGGACGGACACGACCGATTTCGTCGTGCTCTTTGTTCCCAGCGAAGCGGCGTTCCGGTCGGCTTTCGAGGCTCGTCCCGAACTCGTGGAGGAGTCTATCCAGCACGGCGTCTTCATCGTCACCCCGATCACGCTCCTTGCGCTGTTGCGAGCGGTCGCCTTTGGCTGGAGACAGGAACAGGCGACCCGAGAAGCGAAAACGATCCAGGAACTGGGGCAGAAGTTATACGAATCGGTAGGCAACGTGATCGGCCATTACGAGGCGATGGGAAGAGGGCTGAGACAGGCGGTGGGTGCGTTCAACAAGCTGGGCGGCTCGATTGACGGACATTTGGTCTCGCGGGCCCGAAGGATGAAGGAGCTGGGTGTCCAAGCCGCGAGCGAGCTCTCGGATGCTGAGCCCATCGAGTTTTCGCCAAGGGCCATCGCCGCGATCCCGGACGAAGCCGTGCCTGCAGGCTTGTTCGAGAGCGACCCTCTCGACTCCGAGCCGCTTTGAGCGATGCGAAGGCTGCCCGAACCTAGCTGCCTGGGAGCATCACGACGTCGCCGACCTGGGCCGCCTCACCTTCAGTGAGGCTCGCAAAGGCGAGCTTCTTCTCGACTTGGGTCACCTTGAGGGTGCCGATCTTCTGGGTTCGCTTGCCCAGTACGGCGCCAGTGTCGGGGTCTTTGATGACTCGCGTGACCCGGTGGATCTCGAAGACGTCACCGACTTGGACGCCCGCATCCTCGCCTGCGTTGAGTGCTGCTTCCTTCGTGGCAGCATCGAAGTCGGCGACTTTGCAGGACCATTTCTCCTTCTTCATCTTGCCGACGATGATCTCGACCGCCTTGTCAATCGCGGTGGTGGTTGCCTTGCCCAATGGGCTCTGCTCGAACGCCTCGAAGTTCGAGTACGTGCTGCCGATATTGAGACCCACGCCGATTCCTCCCGCCCCTGCAGTGCCCGTGGCGGTCTCACTCAACATCACTTCGCTCGAATCCACGTCGAACAGACGGACGTTGATCCCGACCTTCGCTTCCTTCGCGCTGCCGCCGATGCGGACCGGGCCGACGTCAATGCCTCCGGACGCGCCTTTGCTCGCGACCGTGAAATCCGTGATCTGACCCTTCACCAGGGCTTGCGCAGGCACGATCTTCCCGCGTTGGTCTTGGCCCGTGTTCTCGGCCTTGATTGCCTGCTCCTGGAGTAGGGCGTCGAGCGCCTCCCTCTCGAGCATCACGAACATCCCGGTGCCCAGGAGCTTCTGGAGGAGCTTCTCATAGATGCCCTGCCGGAACCCGACCGGGATGTTCCACTGGTCGGCATAAGTCCAGTCAATCGGGGCGACGGCCAAGCGCATCTTGAGCCGGGGCTGCTGGGCCGTGCAGAGCCCGGATGCGAGGATGAGGAGGATCGCCGAGTAGTTACGAGCCTTGGACATACCCAGTATTGTAGGCGAATCGTCCTTGGTGCCTTCGGGTGGGGAGGTGAACTTGCGCGGCTCGCATCCGTCTCCAGGGGCATGGCGCTTTCAGCATTCGTCGCCCTACTCGCAGTCCAGTCCCAGCCCAAGGTGGAGACGATCCGAATCGGCGGGGTGGAGCGGACCTACATTGTCTATGCCCCAAGCAGGCCAACTCCCCATCCTCGCCTCGTGTTCGGCTTCCATGGCCATGGCGGGAACATGCGACAGGCCGCGCGATCGTTCCACATGCAGAGCGAAATGCCCGAAGCCGTGGTGGTCTATATGCAGGGCCTGCCCACCAAGGGCCTCAACGATCCAGACGGGACGCGGAACGGGTGGCAGCAGAACTCAGGGCAATATGAGGACCGCGATCTGAAGTTCTTCGACGCGGTCTTTGAGAAGGTCGTCGGGGAGTACGGGGTGGACAAGACCAAGGTCTACTCTATGGGGCACTCGAACGGGGGCCGCTTCAGTTATCTTCTATGGAAGGAGCGCCCCAAGCTGTTCACGGCGTTCGGTCCGAGCGGGTCGCCTTCGTTCTTGGAAGGACTCCCGGCGCGACCGTTTATCCATTTTGCAGGAGAGAAGGATCCTCTTGTGCCCTTCTTGGGCCAACGGCTCAGCTGCCAGCGTCAAATGAAGATCAACGGCTGTGAGACGGCTCCCTCCTACACGAAAGGCTATCTCAAGTTCTATAAGGGCAAGGACGGTAACGATGCGGCGACCTACTTCCACCCAGGGGGGCACGAGTATCCAAAGGACGCACCACGCCTGATCGCCGAGTTCTTCTTGGCGCACTAGCTGCGAGGGGGGGGCGTCGGGCCAACTTGAAGGGCGCAACCCTGCCCCTGAAGGGCATGGAGACAGGTCTCCACGTGCGGCATCTCCCCATCAAGCGTCGCGATCCCCTCGCGGAGCCCTGCTCCATCTCGTGCTCTCGCGAGCGCGACGTAACAGCGGGAAGGCTACTCTCCGCCTCAGAGCCTAGGCTTACGAGTTACCGTTGAACGCAGCCGGGATTGCCTTGCCCATGTTGTGTATGGCAAAGGCATATTCGTCCGCAATCTCGGCCAAGGCGACGCGAAGCGGCTTTCCTGCGCCGTGCCCTGCCGATGTCTCGACCCGGAGCAACACCGGTGCCGGGCCGACTTGACAAGCCTGAAGCTGGGCCGCGAACTTGAACGAGTGGCACGGCACGACCCGGTCGTCAGTGTCAGCGGTCGTGACGAGCGTAGCGGGATACTGAGTGTCGGGCCGAAGGTTGTGGTAAGGAGATATCCGCCATAGGGCGAAGAACTCGTCAAGATTCTCCGGGGATCCAAAGTCGGACTCCCACCCCTTACCGATCGTGAACTGATTGAACCGGAGCATGTCCATGACCCCGACCGCGGGCAAGGCGACGCCGGCAAGGTCGGGTCTTTGGGTCATGACCGCGCCCACGAGCAGGCCGCCGTTGGAACCGCCCATCAGGGCGAGGGTCTGGTTCGTGCAGTACTTCTCGCTTACCAAGTACTCTCCAGCCGCGATGAAGTCGTCATAGGCGTTCTGGCGTTTCGTCTTGATCGCGGCCTGGTGCCACTCTGCACCATACTCGCCCCCTCCACGGATACACGCGACCGCGAAGACTCCACCCATATCCATCCAGACCGTCCTGCTGGTCGAGAACCAGGGCTTTTGGGGAATGTTGAACCCACCGTATCCGTAAAGGATCGTCGGGTTGCTTCCGTCGAGCTTTATCCCTTTGCGATAGGCGAGGAACATAGGAACCCGCGTTCCGTCCTTGCTCGTGAAGAAGACTTGTTTCGACTCGTACCTCGAAGTGTCCACGGGCAGCTTCGGCGCGTGAAAGACGGTCGAGGCGTTCTTCTCGAGGTCGAACCGGTAGACGGTCATGGGCGAGTCCATGGAGACGTAGCTGTAATAGGTGAAGGCATCGCCGCCCTTGCCTGAAAAGCCCGTTACCGTCCCCGCACCAGGCAGCGAAACCGTGCCCTCCGGCTCGCCCATTGGTGAGAAGAGGCGGACTTCCGCCCTCGCATCCTTGAGATACCGACAAACCAGCTTGCCGCCCACGAAGCTCGTCCCTTCCAGCGTGTCTTTGCTCTCGGGAACCACGTCCTGGGGAGCAATCCGCCGAACCGTGTCGAGGAGGGTCACCTTGCCCCTGGCGGCGTTCTTGGTGTTCTGAATCCAGTGCTGGCTCCCGCGCCGATAGACGGGTGTGTATTCTGCGTCCGGCACGTCCATGATCCGTTCCGGCTCGTTGCCGGGCCTGTTGAGGTCCAGGCCCCAGAGGCGGCTGTAGAGGTCGGCGGGCCGATTGATCTGGAGGTACATGTACTCGCGCGACTCGTCCAGCGAAGGCCAGATGTACCAATCCGGGTGCTCCTTGAGCTCAAAGGCGACCTTGTCCTCGGACTGCTTCGTGCCGAGCTTGTGGTACATCACCTTGGGCTTGCTGTTCGCTTGGACGAAGGCCTCTCCCTCCTCGGGCCGCGGGAAGGTGAGGTAGTACCATCCGCTCGAAGATTTGTCTAGGAAGCCAACACCGAACTTTGACCATTCCACGGTGTCGGGTAGATCTTTCCCGGTCTTGATCTCCCGAATCCGCCACGTACACCAATCGGAGCCTGACTCGCTCGTAGCGTAGAGGAGGTACTTGCCGCCAATTCCCACGTCCGTGGTCACCACGGCCGTCGTCCCGTTCTTGTTCATCAGGTTTGGATCCAGGAGAACCCGCTCGTTCTTTCCGCCCGCGTCGGCCACATAGAGGACTTCTTGAGCCTTCTTGCCGTCGTCGCGGGTGAAGAACGTCATTCCCGACTCGTAGCTAGGCACGCCCACACTGTCGTAGGTCGCCCGCCTCACGAGCTCCTCCAGCACAACTCCGCGGTTCTCGATCCCTTCGAGATAGCCGAACGTGACCTTGTTCTCGGCATCTACCCAATCCTTCACCTCTGGTTCCGTGATCGGGGCTTCGAGCCAGCGGTAAGGGTCGGAGACCGTCACCCCGTGGTAGCTGTCGGTGTGCTCCACTCGGCGAGTGGCCGGGTATTCGAGATCGCTCTTGGACATGGCGAGAAGGAGCGCGACCGGTGTCATGGCACCTGAGAGTCTACTTCGGAGCTAGGCTCCAGCAAGGGCTACGATCCGCTGGGCTGCTTCCTGCATCGTGGTCGCCCCCACGATCTTGCTCCCGCTGAGAAGGTTCAGTGCCTCTTGGGCCCCGGTCCCTTCGATGCGAGCGACGACCGGGATCGAGACATCGAGGTGCTCGAAGGCCTCTAGGATCCCGTGGGCGACCTCTTCCCCGCGGGTGATGCCCCCGAAGATATTGATGAGCAAGCCCTTGACGTTCGGGTCGCTGAGAACGAGCCGAACGCACTTTTCGACCCGGTCCGCCTTCGCACCACCTCCGACATCGAGGAAGTTTGCCGGCTTGCCTCCCGCGGCGCTCACTTCGTCAATCGAGCACATCACAAGCCCCGCCCCATTCCCGATGATGCCGATGTCGCCTCCCAAGTGGACGTAGGCGATCCCTTGCCGGGCGGCCTCGGCTTCAAGCGGGTTCTCGGCCGCGTCGTCTGCCGTCTCTCGAAACTCAGGGTGACGGAACTGGGAGTTGTCGTCAATGCTGACTTTGGCGTCTGCCGCAATCAGCTTCCCGTCCGTGGTCAACGCAAAGGGGTTCACCTCGATCAATTCGGCGTCGCTCTCGATGTACGCCTTGACGAGGGACTTCACCATGGGCACGAACTGGCGGACCACGTTGGTAGGCAGCTTCGCTCGCCGGGCCAAGGAACGAATCTCGAAGTCCTCTACGCCCCAAATCGGATTCACAACGAGCCTGGCGATCGCTTGAGGGTCACGGGCCGCGACCTCCTCGATCTCCATGCCCCCCTCTTTGCTGCACATCACCACGAGCTTCTGTTCCGCCCGATCGAGCAGGATCGAGACGTAGTACTCCTCGGCGATCTCGATCTGCTGGGCGACGAGGACCTTCTCGACGACCATGCCCGTGGGGTTTTGGACGCTGGTCAATCGCTTTCCGATGAGCTCGCCCGCGAAGGCTGCGGCATCCTCGGGCCGGTCAAAGAGCTTCACTCCGCCCGCCTTGCCGCGGCCGCCCATGAGTACCTGCGCCTTGACGACGACCTTCCCGCCGAGGGCCTGGGCCGCTCGGAGTGCCCCTTCCGCGTCGCTCGCCACCTCGCCGGGCGTGACCGGAACGCCGAACTTGCTGAAGAGGTCTTTGGACTGATACTCGTGAAGCTTCACTGCGGTCAGGATACCGGTGCGAGATCCATCTCAGCCGCCTGATAGGTCGCGGTAGGCAGGAAGCCGTGCCGACCGTAGAACTCCGTGAGCACCGTCCAGTCTATCGTGCAGCCCCTTCCGCCCGCGTCACGGAGCCCGACCAGCGCCTCTGAAAGCAGGGCGTCCCCTAAGCCTTTGCCACGCAGTTCCTCCGATATGCCGATGGGGCCGAGCGTGCACCAATCCTCGCCCAAGTGGGCCCGGAACACCGCTCCGGCGTGGGGTCTCTGGCACAAGGGCGTTTGCGTCACCGCGAAGCCATGGATCCGGCCCTTGACCCACAGGAGGAAGACGTCGCCAGGATCCTCCGTCGCTTTGCGCGACGTGTCCGTCCGCCAGCGGCCAGGGAACTCTCGTGCGAGAAACCGCTGCAGGGGGGCGACATCCTTGGCGCGGCACCGAGCCACTCGGGCGCCGAGCTCGGTCGCCTGGCGAACCGGGCGATAGGCCGAGAGGTCTCGGCCCATATCGCACAGTTCGCCGCTGAGCACAAAGCCAGCCTGCTGAAGCACCCCGCGCAGCCAAGATACGCTTCGCGGCACCCCGGGCCAGAAGTGGTCCAGGTCCGTCCCGAATCGTAGGGTGCGCACTCCGGACGACCGCATCCTCTCGATGGACTCGCGCAACAGGACCCTGCAAAGCCGGGGTTGTCCCGCCAGGGCTGCGATGTGGGCGGTGTCCGCTTGGGAGCCCTGCTTGCCAACGATCAGTGCCGCGGTCTCGCCGCCTTGGCCGATCGTTTCCCCCGACCATTCAGGGCGGAACCACTCTGAGCCGTAGGCTTGGTTCCATGCGGCTGAGGGTTCGATATGAAAACGGTCGGGAAAGCTCTCGTTCCAGCACCGGGCGAAGCCGGACGCCGTCATCGGGCCGAGGACTGGTTGACGAAGTTGGCCCGCAGGTCGTTCACGAGGTTGGCGATCTGGCGCCGATCGCCTTCGTCGAGCCCGGAAGAGAGGATCGGCGCGATCGCTGAGACCGCGTCAATCGCTTGCCGAGCCTGGTCCAGGTCGCGCTCGGTCTTCCCGGTGAACGGATCGGCTTGCAGGCCCAACCGCTGCCAGGCGACTGAGGCCAGCTGCTCTACCATCACGGCGAGGATGGTTTCGACGCTCGGTCCGCTCTCGGGGGACAGGGATTCTTCGTTCATCGCGCCCGTTGCGCCGTCACGCATCCAGGCGATTCGGCTGAAAAACAAGTAAAGCACACCGAGCGGGAACTCTGCAAGCTGTGGATTGTTTATTGGTACACGCCTGCGTCATGGCTTCTTCCCTCGTGCCTCGAGTAGCGGACCAAGACCAGTTCGAGCGCCTCGCTCGTAGGGTCTATTCCAAGATGTACCGCCTTGCGTTTCAGCTTGCGCGGAACCGTTCCGATGCCGAGGACCTCACTCAGGAGGCCCTGCTTCGAGCCTGCAAGGGATATGCGACCTATCAGGGGGACAAGCCCTTCGAGAACTGGGCCATGAGGATCCTCACTCGCATCTTCTTGGATCACTGCCGACGAAAGGCAAGGAGGCCCCAGACCGTCTCCTCAGACAATCCGGTCTGGGCTCAGGAAGGGTGCCCATCGCCAGAGTTCGTTTCTGACCAGACGTACGGCGATCCAGAGTACGCCCTCCTGCGTGAGTGCTTAGGGGATCGGGTCGGTCAGACGCTGGACTCGCTCTCGGCCCCTCTCCGCAAGATGGTGTGGATGGCGGACGTGGAAGGGATGAGCTATCGAGACATCGCAGTGGCGCTCGATGTCCCGATCGGGACGGTCCGGTCAAGGCTCCATCGCGCGCACAAGATGATGCGCGATGTCTACGGTTCCTTGTAGAGGTTGCCACCCGCGATCCGTGTCGTCCGCGCGGCTACCCGGCTTTGCGTTTCGACTTTCCACCGCAACGCGAGCCCTCCGCCTTGCCTGCGAGCGCTAACGAGTCACGGAACGAGGTCGGGAGGCCGGCGATGCAAGCGCGGCTCACCTGACTTCACAAAGAAAGAAAAGGGCCGGTACAGTGGAGAGGACAGTCCTGACCGGCCGATGCTCGCAAGGAGCCATGCGTTGGCTTCGTTGCTCGCCAGGGCGCCCGGTCTTTCGCCGGTCTTCCACAGTGGCTAGCATTTATTCTGACAATCCAGGTGGGCGAAAGTTCCTGCGAGTGGGTCCATCGAGGCGTCGTTCGGTCTAGGCGAGAACGTTGGGCGTGGCGAGAGGGCTCGGAGCCGAGCCAGGCTCCGGGAAACCCGCTTGCGAGCAGCGACGGCAGAAATTGAGGTCATGCGGCCGATCTCTTCGAAGCTGAGCCGTTGGGAATAGCGGAACCTCAGCAGGTCTTGGTCGAGAGAGTTGAGGGTGCCGAACGGCTCGGCGAAGGCGTCGAAGAGCCGGGTAGTCGGGTCGTGTCCAGGCTCGCATTCCTCTTCTTCCAGGGGCGCTTCCATGCGGCGACGCTCACCCGACTTGCGCCACCAACTCTTGGCCACGTTCGCGGCGAACCCGGAAACCCAGGAACCTAAGGAGCCACGGTTCGGGTCAAAGGCGGCCTTCGCCGTCAGCAGGGCTGTGAGGGTCTCTTGCGTCAAGTCGTCCAGCTCTTGTTCTGGCACACCGAGCTGTGCCAGACGGCTCCGGGCAACCCTTCGAACGGCCTCGCCACCGAGTTCTGCCGCAACGCGGCCATCCCGGACCGCGGGCGGTGACTCGAGTGCCGACTCCATTTCCTCTCCAAAACGACCCGCTCGCAATCCGAGCGAGAATCGGCTACAGGTTGCCACAGCGAGACCGGTATGCGGCCCTGGCGCGCAAAAGTCCGGAACATTTACCGGGGAACTTTGCCCACGATCCGTCCAATTCGCCGGTTTGTGACGCGAAGGGGTTTCTTTGGGAACTTTGATTCTGCCAGACTCGTTGATGTAGGGGACTTTAGTCCTGAATATGAAGCATTCGTACCCGCATCAGGCGGAGTCTGCGCGACTCTTGGAAGCCGTCCACACTGCGACGCGCAAGCTGTCGCGCGTGGGGGAGCTGGACGCCGTGATGCGGGACGTCCTCGAGACCGCATGCGACGCGGTGGGGGCCGAAGGCGGCACGATCTATATCCATGACGCAGCGACCAGGACGCTCCGGTTCCGTCACGTGATTCCGGAAGAGGTGGCAGCTCGAATCGAGCTGAGCGAGATCCCGGACGACTTTGGCGTGGCGGGGAGGGTCTTCATCAGCGGGCGGGCAGAAGTCAGCGCTTACAATCGCAAAGAGGGCGCGAAGCCGACCGACATCGAACGTAAGGCGGGAGTCTTGGTGCGAACCATGATCACCGTGCCCCTAGCGATCTCTGGTCTGCCTCCGATCGGCGTGATCCAGCTGGTCAACAAGCGCAATGGCAACTTCAACGAGGCGGACGAGGCGGTTCTCGACACCGTGAGCGACGTGGCGGCGCTGGCGGTTACCAACGCCCGGCTTCTCGAGCAGCAGACGCAAGTGGCCTCCCTCGAAGGCATGGGCCGTGCCGCTCACGACCTTGCCAACAAAGCGGCAGTGCTGGTGACCTTCCTGCGCGACTTCCGGCGCAATCTCGAGGCGTTCCGCGACTCGGTGGGGGTGGAGACCCTTGCACCCAGGGCGAAGTTCCACCTCGAAATGCTGGAAGGCTCCTTCGAGGACGTGTTCGCCCCTTATGTCGAGCGCGTCTACCGATACGCGAGGCTCATCAACGATCTGGCGGCGGGCAAGCCTCTCGCGCCGAAGTTGCGCACCGGGATCCTCTCTCAGACCATCCTGGAGAGCGCGCAATACCTGGAGTCCCCGGCTCGTACGGCCCAGGTCCGCATGCTCTACGACCTCCAAGACGATGCCCCACCGAGCAGCTTCGACGAGCTTTATGTGAGCCGGATCGTCGAGAACCTCGTCGGCAACGCGCTCAAGGCGGTGAGGGAGACGGTGAGCGACGAGTGGCTCGAGGAGAACCGTGGGAACGAAGACGCGTTCATCGGCACGGTGACGATCCGCTACTCCTTTGAAGAAGGCAGGCACGTCCTGGCGGTCCACGACACCGGGCCCGGTATGGCTCCCAGTACGGTTCGAGCCATCCTGGCCGGGAAGGCCGCGACGGGGTGGGAGAGGAACGTGGGTAGCGGCCTCGGCACCAAAGTGGTTCGCGAGCTCGTCACCGCCTTGGGTGGCAAGCTCTCGATTCGGTCGAAACTAGGCGAAGGAACGACCTTCTTGGTCGAGTTTCCCGCTTAGCCGACGGGCTCGATCGCGTCAATACGCACGACGAGTGCGGTCGCGTTGTCCGACCCTCCACCAACGAGGGCGGACGTCACGAGCTGCCTGGCCGCCTCGCTGGGTGCGGCCGCACCGAGGATCTCGTTGATCTGGGGATCGGAGACGTGGTTGGTGATCCCATCGCTACAGATCATGTACGTGTCCCCCGGCTCGAGTTGGAAAAGATAGATGTCGGGCTCGAATTCGGTGTCGCTCCCGATGGCCCGCAGGAGCATGTGCCGGTTGGGGTGGGATTCGGCCTCCTCTCGACTCAAGGAGCCGTGGAGCACCATCTGTTCGACCCAAGTGTGGTCCACGGTGAGCAGCTCCGTAACTCCCCGCCGGAACCGGTAAACCCGGCTGTCGCCCACTTGGGCGATGTAGCCCACCTCTTGCAGCAAAACGAGCGCCGACAGGGTAGACCCCATGCCTCGCCTGCTCGGGATGGCGCGCCCGACGTCGAGCACGATCCGATTCGCACCGTGGACCGCGGCTCTCAAAGCCGCCTCGGGCTCGCTGCCAGGATAGGCATAGTAGGTCTCTAGGAAGGTCTTCACCGCGAGCTCGCTCGCGATTTGCCCCGCTTCGTGGCCCCCCATACCGTCCGCCACGATGAAGGCCAGGCCCTTGGCCGCGATCACAGGATCCTCCTCGGGCACGAAGAACTCGTACTTGTCCTCGTTGTTCTCGCGGATTCGCCCGATGTCCGTCTTGGCGCCCACGGTGATGCGAGGGCGTGCGCGGAGGGGAACCGCTTCCACCAAACGGTCAGTTTCTAGCTCGGCGGTGATCTCCTCCATGGGTCTTAGCTCTCCAGACGGAGATCGGTGTTGCCAAGCCGCAAGGTATCGCCGACCTCGAGCTTCGTACGGACGTTGGGCTCGAGCCTCGTGCCGTTCACCGCGCTCCCGTTCGTGCTCCCAGTGTCCGTGTAGTAGATTCCCGTCTCGTCCGCCTCGATCTTGCCGTGGTTACCGCTGGCAAACCTGTCTGGCACCGTGAAGTCGCACGTATCCCGACGGCCGATCGTATACTCGCCCGGCGCGATCGAGAAGACGGTCTCGCCGCAGACAAGCTTCGCCACAGCCTCGATCTGGCCCGGAGCCGCGGCCATAGCCCTGGTCTGGCCCCCGACCGGCATTTGGGTCTTGGTGGCCTCGCCGGGAAGGACGAGCCGGAGTTCGAAGCCTCCCAGCGAAAGGGTGGCGCCAGGAGGAAAGGGAACGGGACTGCGCGGGGGGGCAGGCTCTCCCGCGACCTGGGTACCGTTGGTCGAACCCAGGTCCTCGACCGTAACGACTCCCGCTTCCAGTGTGATCCCTGCATGGATCCGGCTTACTCGATTGTCCTCGATCAAGATGTCGCCTGCCCGGCCCACGGTCTGCCGGCCGGGCCGAAGGGTGTGGGAGCGGCCCGTCGTTTCTACGAGGCTCGGGAGTTGGACGGCCGGAGCGCCGAAGGCGTCGCCATCGAGCTCCTTGGCGAAGATCAGGCCGCACTCGACGCAGAACCATTGTCCTGGGGCGTTCATCGTCTTGCAGACCGGGCATTGGACCGGCTTGATCGTGACCGTGCGGTCTACCTCTGGACCCCCCATGACGGTTCGGTTGGGATCAGGGATCGGTCCACCCATCTGCGTAGCGTTCGCGTCCATCTGTTCCGGCAGTATGCACTTTCGGGCCAGAATCAGGCCATGTTCGACTCCGTTTGGTTTCAGGTGGCCGACATGGAGCGAGCGTCTCGGTTCTATGCCTCGCTCTTGGGTCGAGACCCCGCCTATGAGTCCGCCTATTGGACTTCGTTCGACCTCGGCAATGGCCAGCTAGGATTGCACGGCCCGAGCGACCCTGGTGCCACTTCGCCCCAAGGTGGCTGGGTGCTGTGCCTCGCCACGGACGACCTTGCGGAGTTCGTCGCAAGGGCCAAGGGAGCGGGAGCCGACGTGGAGGATGGATATCACCAGACGCCTCGCGGCGCGATCGCCTCCTTCCGAGACCCTGACGGGAACCGTCTGCAAGCGATCAAGGTCGGTGCGACCGTGGCCGATCTAGCCAAGGACTAGTGCGCCAGTTCCTCTGAGCGGGGTAAACCCGAACTATGGCTGCCGAACCGCTTACCGCGCTTCTGTCACGCGCCCTAGCTGAGTCGTACGCGCTCATGCTCAAGTCCCACAACTATCACTGGAACGTGACCGGTCCGTACTTCAAAGAGCTTCACGACCTGTTCCAGTTGCAATACGAGGAATTGTTCCTCGCGGTGGACGAGATCGCGGAGCACATCCGCACGTGCGGTGCTCTTGCCCCAGGTTCGCTTCGCGAGTTCGCCGCCCTCTCGCAGCTCTCAGAGCCCAACGCGACGAACAGCGACATGGAGATGTTGGAGGACTTGGCCCGTTCGAACGATGCGGTCGCGGCGACGTTCCGCGCGGTACTCCGCGCCGCGGAGAAGGTCGGTGACGACGGCAGCGTGGACCTCGCAGTGCAGCGGGTCCGCGCCCACGGGAAAGCGGCCTGGATGCTCCGAGCCAGCATGAGCCGTGGTGGTGCCAAGTCAGAGGCCAGGTCTGCGCCGGTGACCCGTGCGCCTCGGCCCCCGCGCCTCGCCAAAGCCAAGGCGAAACCCAAGCCAAAACCCCCGACGAGCCCACTTCCGAAGCAGGAAGAAGCGGCTGCCATCGCAGTTCAGCCCAGATCTGCGAGACCGGGCGGGCGCCCGCGATCTGGCGCCAAGGCGTCGGGATAGACCGTGCGCATCTGCGACTTCGATCGGTACTTGGGTTACGAGGAGCTTGTCGGCGTCCTCGAGGCGTGCCAACGTGACTTTCCCCTGCTCGTCTCCTTGCACGAGATCGGGAAGAGTCACGAAGGGCGCACGATCTGGCTGGTGCAGGTCACGGACACCTCGGTCGGCCCGGCGACCGACAAACCCGCGTTCTGGTGTGACGGAAACATCCACGCGAGCGAGGTCAGTGCCAGTTCCGCGGTTCTCATGGTCCTGCAGCTCCTGCTATCGGGGCACGCGGCGGGCGACCCCGAGGTCGTACGGCTGCTCGCGGAGCGCACCTTCTATCTAGTGCCCAGGCTGAACCCGGACGGTGCGGAGTGGGCGCTGGAGACCCCGCCGAGGATCGTCCGAAGCTCGACCCGTCGCTATCCCTTCGACGAGGAGGAGCCCGAAGGCTTGGAACGTAAGGATATGGACGGCGACGGTCGCTTGCTCCAAATGCGTTGGATGGACCCCAACGGAGCCTGGGTGAAGGACGAGGAAGAGCCCAGGCTCCTCCGCCGCAGGAAACCGGGAGAGCGGAGCGAGGCGTGCTACCGCCTGCTGCCCGAAGGGTGCGTCCACGGATACGACGGCATCACGCTCAAGGCGCGCAGAATCCCTCAGGGGCTGGACTTCAACCGCAACTTCCCGAGCGCCTGGCGGATCGAGTCGGAGCAACATGGTGCAGGCCCTTACCCGACGAGCGAGCCTGAGATCCGCGCTGCGGTCCAGGCGATCGTAGACCGTCCGAACATTTGCGGCGGGCTGAGCTTTCACACGTTCAGCGGAGTTCTTCTCCGCCCTCCCAGCCGCATGCCGGACGACGACATCCCTCCTGAGGACTTGTGGACCTTTAGGGCACTGGGGGAACAAGGCCACTCGATGACGGGCTACCCGGCGATCAGCAACTTCCACGAGTTCAAGTACCACCCCAAGGAGGTGATCACAGGGGTTTTTGACGACTGGATGTACGAGCACCGAGGCGTCCACGCTTGGACGGTGGAAATCTGGTCGCCACAACGCCGGGCGGGCATCACCGACTACAAGTACATTGATTGGTTCCGGGAGCACCCTGCCGAGCACGACAGGATGATCCTCCGCTGGAGCGACGAGAACATCGAGGGGCGGGGCCACGTGAACTGGAAGGAGTTCGACCATCCCCAACTGGGCAAGGTGGAGATCGGAGGTTGGGACTTTGCGGAGCTGTATCGAAACCCACCGAGGGAGTTCTTAGAGGAGGAGATTCGGCCCTTGGCCGAGTGGGCGCTGTGGCATGCGGCAACGGGGCCGAGGCTCGAGCTGCGTGAGATCCGTGTCGAGCCACAAGGGGGCGCGACGAAGATTCGACTCGCAGTGCAAAACAGTGGGTGGCTGCCGACCAACGTCACGAAGATCGCCATGGATCGGAGCCTATGCCGTGGGGTTCAGGGCCGGATCCGTCGAGCAGGCGATTCCGGCGAGGCGCGCGGGCGGTGGCTGGTCGGCGGGGACCCTTGGCAGGACGGGGGGCAACTGACAGGCTGGAGCCACATCGCCGCGGGTGGATTCGGCGCCCAGATGAACGCCACCACCGACGTTTGTGTCTTCGAGTGGGTGGTGCGAGGGGCGGGCGAGTACGAGATCGAGGCGTTCCACGAACGCGCGGGCCGGATCCAAGAGTCCGTTACGGTTCCTTAGCACCGAAAATTTACCAGGATCACGCGAAGTTCGGCACACTAATCGGAAGAACTGGGGATAATCAACCTCGGTGATCCTATGACACTTGGCTTCGCATCGTTACTTCTCGCTTCCTCGGTGGTGCCCCAAGCGCACGTCGGGAAGGCCGACGGATTCTTCACCCTTGCGTTCGATGGGGGCTCAGCGTTCCATCGGACCCGTTCGCGTGTGGTTGGACTGGAGACGATCCAGCTCGGAGGGACTTCGGTGGCCACATGGCGCGAAGCGGGGACCGAGATGTACGCGGTTTCCCTCGACGGCCGAAACGCTGCGACGGTGCGGGAGAGTAGCGGGATGATTCGGCTCAAGTTCGCCGAGTTCGACCCGCTCCAGCGCCAGCCCATCGTTCCCAACGATCTCCAGCAACCACAAGGCACCCGTTCTGCGATCGTTCAATTCGAGACCCAGCCGCTCGACGAGTATCGGGCTGTGCTCGAGAACCTAGGCGCCAAGGTGACGCAGTATCTGCCAGACGACTCCTACGTCGTCCTCCTGCCGCCAGGGAGCGAGCAGGCGGTGCGGGCGTTGCCGTTCGTCCGGTGGGTCGGTGCCTTCCACAATGCATACCGCTTGGAGGCCGAGCTCTTGGACTCGTTGGCTGCGGGCACCTATCGGACGTGCGATCTCGACGTCCAGGTGATCAACGACGATCCTCAGCTCAAAGCCGAGGTCGTGGCCAAGGCGCAGATGGTCGGGGTGGAGATCGTGACGCCAGGCGACTCAGGCACCCTCTTTATCGCGCGGGCAGACGCGACGGCACTTCGCCGTCTCGCGGGCTTGGATGGCGTGTCTTGGATCGGCCGCAAGGGGCAACCTGGAAACGACATGGACATCGTCCGCAACCTCTCGGGCGCGAACTTTGTTCAGGCGAATGGCGGATTTCGTGGCTCGGGCGTCAACGCCCACGATATTGATGCTGGTTTCCGATTGACCCACAACGACTTTGTGGGGCACATCACGCCCAGGAACAATCCAGGGGTGGACAGTCACGGGACCTCCACCGCTGGGATCGTGGGCGGGGCGGGTGTCGCGAACGCCATGGGTACTGGCATGATGCCGGAGTCGCATCTCGTCGTGACCCCATACCAAGTGAACTGGAACGGGGCCGCGAGGCTGGCCCTGACCCAGGACACTGTGAACGTCTTCAACTGCGTGGTGGAGACCAACAGTTGGGGGGACAGCCGAACAAGCCAGTACACGAGCATCTCGTCGTACATGGACGAGATCGTCTACAAGACCGACCTTTTGATCCTGAACTCGATGAGCAATGCGGGGAGCACCCAGGTTCGACCGCAGGCGTGGGGCAAGAACATCCTTGGTGTCGGGGCCGTGAACCACTTCAACAACACGAACTTCGCCGACGACCGGTGGAGCAACGGCGCGAGCATCGGCCCGGCCGCAGATGGAAGGATCAAGCCTGAGCTGAGCTTCTTCTATGACAGCATCTTCTGTCCAGACGCGGCATCGAACACTGCGTACACGCCAGCGTTCGGTGGCACGAGTGCCGCGACTCCCATGACCGCCGGGGCGTGCGGCCTGTTCTTCGACATGTGGAACGAAGGCATCTTCGGGAACAGCACCCTCGGCGCTACCGTGTTCGCCAACCGCTCGTGCTCCGCGCTCGCTAAGGCGATCATGGTGAACACGGCGAGGCTCTATCCGGTGGGCCAAACCGACATCAACCGCAACGTCCAAGGCTGGGGCGTGCCGGACCTCCAGAACCTGCACACGAAGTCGGGCCAGATCCTCTGGGTGAACGAGACCGAGCTGCTCACCCAGCTCCAGTCGAAAACCTACAAGCTCCACGTGCCTGCGGGGACTCCGGAGTTCCGGGCCACAATGGCTTACATAGACTACTGGGCGGCGGCGAACGCGAACCCGACCCAGGTGAACCGCCTTTCCATGCAGGTCGTCTCCCCCGGCGGCACGTCCTATTGGGCGAACAACGGCATGAGCGGTGCCGGTGGCGCGAACACGACCACGCCTGGCGGGGCGATGGACACGCGGAACAACATGCAGAACGTTTACGTGACCAACCCTCAGGCCGGGACGTGGACGATCACGATCAAGGCCGAGATCCTGGCTCAGGACGGGCACCCCGAGACGGTCGGAGTGACCGATTCCGGGTATGGCCTCGCGGTCTCGGGCGGTATTCCGAGCGTTTCGCCTGCCACGGTCCAGCCGTGGAGGCCCGGCTCGATCGTCTCGGGCGGCGTGCCTCAACTGCTGAGGAGCGAAAACTCGAAGATGGAGATCGCCAAGGGGTTGCAGCTCAATGCGAACGGGATTGCTACCACCGGGGTCCGCGCAACCTCGACGCTGCCGTTCGGGGCACCGAGCAAACTTGACCTTCTGGTGGAGCCGGAGTCGAACCTCTCGGCCACGACGGTCGAGGTTCGGTACTGGAACTATGCCAACAACGACTGGGAGACTGTCGGGAGCCAAGCAGCGACCGGCACGAAGGCGGCTTTCACAGTCTCGCCTGGCGGCGATCTCACCCGGTTCGTTGAGCCAGGCACGAACAAGGTTGAGGCGGCGGTTCTCTTCATCCGTGACTTCAGCACTCCCACCGTTGTCGTCTGGAACAGTAAGCTGGATCACGTCCGCTGGATGATCGGGCCCCAGTAGGGAACCCGGTCCTAGCGTGCGGGCCGGGGCATAATGTCGCTGTGAAGCGCACGATGCCCTGGCCCGTTCTCTTGCTCCTCGCCCTCTTTGCGGCGGCTTGCACTCCCACCGAACCCGCCACTGTCGGTGAGACCGAAGAGCCTGCGGCGGAGGCGCCCGCCGACGGGGCACCGAAAGAAGAGCCCAAGGCAGTCATGGATGTAGCCACGGCAACCGCACCCGCCCAGGGTGCCCAGGCGCTCGACCTCAAGATCGAAATGGGGGGCGACGGGAAGCCGAAGACCGCTGCGAAGGACTACGTGGCTCCCAAAGCGGGCGACCCGGTCGCGGTTTTGGACACGAACCTCGGGAAGATCGTTCTGAGCTTCTTCCCGGAAAAGGCACCGAAGCACGTTCTGAACTTCCTCAGCCTCGCCAAGGCTGGGTTCTACGACGGGACGAAGTTCCACCGCGTCATGCCTGGCTTCATGATCCAGGGGGGCGACCCGAACAGCAGGGACGCGGACCGAGGAAACGACGGAATGGGCGGGAATATCGTGAACGGCAGCGAGGTCACCGTCGAGGCCGAGTTCAACGACACCAAGCATACACCTGGCATCCTGAGCATGGCGAGGTCGGACGACCCGAACTCAGCGAGCAGCCAGTTCTTCATCGTCCAAGGCGTCGCAGACTTCTTGGACGGGCAGTACACCGCCTTCGGTCAAGTCGTCTCGGGGATGGACGTTGTGGACAAGATCGTGAACCTGAAGCGTGACGAGCGCGACAACCCCCTTGAGCAAAACCCAGCGATCCTGAAGAGCGTCAAGCTCTTCACCTGGCCGGGGAAGTAAGGTAGGCCATGCTTGCCGCAACCCTTCTCGCGACCCTCCTGCCCCAGCCCACGAGTCCCGCAATGCAAGAAAACCAACTCCCTGCTACCGCTGCCCCCGGAGCCAAGCTCCCCTCCCCCCAGGACGAGATCGTCGTCCTGGAGACCACGGAAGGAAGAATCGCGATCTCGTTCTTTCCCGACAAGGCCCCGAACCACGTGGAGAACTTCAAGAAGCTGGCGAAGGAAGGCTTTTACGACGGGACCCGGTTCCACCGCGTGATCAAGGGCTTCATGATCCAGGGCGGGGATCCGAACTCCAAGGAATTGGACAAAGCTTCTGCCTGGGGGACGGGCAACCCCGGCTATGCCGTGGATGCCGAGTTCAACGATACGAAGCACACGAGGGGGATTCTGAGCATGGCCCGGTCGTCGAACCCTAACTCGGCAGGGTGCCAGTTCTTCATCATGGACCAAACCTCCGCCCACCTGGATGGCCAGTACACTGCGTTCGGGATCGTGGTGGAAGGGATGGACGTGGTGGACAAGGTGGTCGCCACGCCCGTGACCGACCGAAACGGTACGGTCGTTCCGGAAAAGGCCGTGCAGATCACGAAAGCGAGCGTCACAACCTGGTCAAAATACCGGGGTTAGGGCGCAACGGGAGCAAGTCAGCGGAAAATCGAGCAAACTAGTGTGCCAGAAGGTGCACCAGCCATGTTTGTAACCCTCGCTGCAACAGCGGTCGTAGCCCAGGTTCGCGACCTGCTTCCCGATATCACCCTCCTTCCCCGGTACCTAGCCTCAGCCTATGTGACCACGACGAACTCTGAGCTCCCGCCGGGCACCAGGGCCCTCCGGTTCTCGACGGCGTCCTACAACCCCGGCGAAGGCCGGCTCGAAATGCGTGGCGGCGAGGTCGTCGGAAACCTCCAACGAGTCTATCAGCGAGTGTTCCGGTCGGACAACTCGTGGTATGACCGTGAGGCAGGCTGGTTCATCTTTCACCCGACGCACGGGCACATCCACTTCGAGGATTGGACCGCGTTTCGGCTGCGGAACATGACTCCCGCCGGGACGGTCGGCGATATTATCGCGGTAGGATCCAAGACAAGCTTCTGCATTCTCGAGATCATTGGCGAGAACCCGTTCCTACCTGGGCACAACACCCCGCCCGATTACGGCAGCTGCGGACAGATCCAAGGTCTCCGGCCCGGTTGGGCCGACGTCTACGGATCCTCGCTACCGGGCCAATACATCGAGCTCACGGGCGTTCCCGATGGCGTCTACTGGCTGGAAGGCGACATTGATCCCAACGGCCAAGTGCTCGAGTCGAACGAAACGAACAACCGAGTTCGCATCCCGGTCGGGGTCGGCAACCCGCCGGCCGCCCAGCCCGACGCCTACGAGACAAACAATTCTCTGAACGAGGTCAAGTCGAAGCCGGTGGGCGGACAAAACTCTCCCAATCTGGGCACGGTCTATCAGCGCCGGACGATCCGCGACCTCTCGGTGACGGACGCCGAGGACTGGTTTAGCTTCAAGCTGGACAAGCCAGGCGGGGATGGGGACTTCGTCCGCGCCGAGTCGCCGTGGCTCAGACAAGGGTCGTTCAGCATGCAGCTTTTCAACGCTGCCGGAACGCAACTGCGCAGTTCCGCCGAGAGCTACAACTGGGAGGAGATCTCCCTGAGCGGGCTCACAGGTGGAACGTACTATGTGCGCGTACTTCGGTCCGGAAACACTTCGAACCCGAACTACTGGCTCACGATCGAGCCGGCAGGCCCGGTGCCTCCTCGCCAAAGGTTCGACGGTGGCGGTGGGAACGACCACGGCGATACGACCTACATCGAAAAGGCGCACGATTTCATCCCGGTCGCTTGGAAGCCGATCGAAGGATCACCTGCGGTGCAGACGGCATCCATCTACCGAAGCCGGACCACCGACCCTGGTGATGCGGTCGTCGTGGACGGCTACGAGCACATGCCGGGCCACATTCGGGCTGCGAACGTCAACACGGTTCAGTTCGCCGTGGGAGAGTGGCACTTGATGTTGCGTTCGTTTGGTACGGGCTCGTTCTCGGACGAGTGGCTCGATCGCAAGGTCGTGATCTATTACCCCGGTGACATTGACTTCGACGGCCGGGTCACCCTGGGTGAGGCGCGTACCGTCGAGCGCTACGTTCGCAAGGGAATGGAGATGCCGGAGGCTTGGGGGCACATCTGCGACATTGACCATGACAAGGACGTGGACATGGCCGATGTCAAGGAGATGTACCGCCTCGCGGGCGGTTAGCGGCGCAGGGAGCCGCCCGACCCTGAGAAGCCCGGTGTTCAGTGCCGGGCTTCTCCCATAATGTCCGTAGCAAATGGGGGAGCGGCCCAGTTGGGATGCCTACTTTATGCAGATCGCAGCCATGGTTGCGACCAGGGCAACCTGCCCGAGGCGGTTGGTCGGGGCCGTGATCGTACGTGAGCGCCGCATCCTCGCGACGGGCTATAACGGTGCGCCACGGGGCCTTTCCCACTGCCCCAGCGGGGGCCACGAGAACGAATGGCCCCAGGGATGCCTGCGGGCTGGGCACTGCATCCGCTCGCTCCACGCCGAGCAGAACGCCCTCCTACAAGCGGCCATGATCGGCATTCCGTGCCTGGGTTCGACGATCTACGTCACGTGCCAACCCTGCAACACCTGCGCGAAGATGTTGATCAATGCCGGGATCGAGCGCGTAATCTTCGAAGGCGACTACCCCGATCCCTTCTCGCTCGAACTGTTCCAAGAAGCGGGGACCTGCGTGCTCCGCTTCGCCGATGGGGAGCCCCAGCCGCTGGAGACCGGTGCTCGCTAGCTCTCTCCTGGCCCTGGTTCCCAAGGACGACCCGTTCACCGGCTTGCGGTATCCGCTCTTCACCTTGCTGGCGGCGATGGCCGTGACGTTGCTCGTGACCCCCTTTGTGCGTCGGTTTGCGATCTCGAAAGGTGCCATAGACGATCCCACCAGGGATGACCGGCGCGTCCACACGGAGCCGATCCCTCGGTGGGGCGGTCTCGCCATCTTCCTCGGCATTGCGGTCGCGATCTTGGGAATACTGCCGTTCGCCTACCCGTTCCGACCCTTCCCGTGGTACTTGATCGGACTCCTTGCGGTTTGCTTGGGAATCCTGGTCGTGGGGATGAGGGACGATGTCCATCCGCTTTCCGCCAAGGTGCAGATGGCGGTACTGCTCGGTGCCGGTGTCGCTGTCCAATTCCTGTTCGACTCGGCGGGCCGGGTGCAGATCAGTGGGATCGGGCTCCCGATCGGCCCCGGCCAGGACTGGGTGAGCTTCGGCTGGGCGGCAGTGCCCCTCACGGCCGTCTACCTCTTCGTGGTCACCAAGACCATGGACACGCTCGACGGAATTGACGGCCTCGCGGCAGGGATCGCAAGCATCGCAGGCGGGACCCTATCCATCATTGCCGCCTATGAGGGGCAACCCAGGGTCGCGATCCTTGCTGCCGCCGTCGCCGGGTCGAGCATCGGTTTCTTGCGCTACAACTACAACCCGGCCAAGATCTTTATGGGCACGGGCGGGGCCCAGGTGCTCGGGTTCATGCTCGCGGCCTTGTCCGTGGTCGGGGCCCTGAAGACCGCAGCGGCGCTTGCGCTATTCATCCCCATCCTCGTCTTCGGTGTGCCGTTCCTCGATGCGGTGGTGGTCGTCGTCCGCCGTGTGTTGGGCGGACACCCGGTGACCCAGGCGGACAAGCGGCACATCCACCATGTGCTCCTGGGCCAGGGCCTGAATCAACGCCAAGCCGTCTGGATCCTCTACCTCCTCGCGCTCGTCCTGTGTAGCGTGCTCGTCACCATCGTGCGGACGAATGGCTAGACCGACTGCGCTCTTTGTGGTCGGGACCAGGCCGGACGCGATCAAATCGGCTGCCGTGGTGCAAGAGTTCCAAAGGTTCGCAGGCCAGATTGACACCGTGCTCGTCTCGACCGGGCAGCACCGCGAGATGCTCGACCAAGCCCTGGGCGCGTTCGGGCTCGAGGCGGACGTGGACCTCGGCTTGATGCACCATGGACAGACGCTCGCATCCGTGACGTCTCGAGCCTTGGAAGGGTTGGACCAGGTGATTGCGGATCGAGCCCCCGACCTTGTGCTCGCGCAAGGGGACACGACCACGACCTACTGTGCTGGGCTCGCCGCGTTCTACCGTCAAGTGCCGTTCGGACACATCGAGGCGGGACTTCGCACGCCTTCCATCTGGTCCCCCTTCCCCGAGGAGTTCAATCGAAGGGCGCTCGGTCTCTTTGCCCGGTTGCACTTTGCGCCGACCCGATTGGCCGCCGACAACCTCCTGGCAGAAGGTGCCGCCCCGGATTCGGTGATGGTCACGGGCAACACGGGCATTGATGCGGTGCAGGCGGTTGCGAGGCAGGGGCATGGTCTGCCATATGCTGACCACCCGGGCCGCGTGCTCTTGCTCACGACGCACCGGCGCGAGAACTGGGGCGAGCCTCAACTCGAGGTGGCTCGTGCAGCCCTCCGCTTGGTGGAGGAGTTCGAGGACGTCCTGCTCGTCGTGCCCATGCACCGAAACCCGGCCGTGCGCACAGCGTTGCAGTCCGTTCTCGAGGGAAAGCCTCGCTGCACGCTTGTCGAACCTCCGGACTATGTGGACTTCGTCCAGCTCATGCGACGGTCTGCCCTCATCCTCACGGATTCGGGCGGGGTTCAAGAAGAGGCTCCGGCGTTTGGGGTTCCCGTCTTGGTGCTCCGAGACACGACCGAGCGGCCCGAGGGAGTCGAGGCTGGCACCGCGAGGCTCGTTGGAACCAAGGAAGAGAGCGTCTATTCGTCCGCTCGGAGCCTTTTGGCAGATCCGGCCGCGCTCGGCCACATGGCGCAAGCGACCAACCCCTACGGAGACGGGATGGCTTCGCAGAGGGTTCGCTATGCCGCACTCCGCTTCCTGGGCATCGAGAGCCCGGAGGTGCCACCCTGGGTCTGATCGAAGCGGTCGTCCTCGGCATCGTGCAAGGCTTGACGGAGTTTCTCCCGGTCAGCAGCACGGCGCACATCCGGGTCTTGCCGGCGGTCCTGGGTTGGGAAGATCCGGGGGCCGCCTTCACGGCGGCCATCCAGATCGGGACCACGGTCGCGGTCATCCTCTTCTTCCGGAAGGATTTGATTGGGATTGCCTCGAAATGGGCGGCTGGGTTCGGTAAGCCAGCAGCGCGCCAACTGCCCGAGTGGCGTCTGGGATGGGGGATTGCGGTGGGGACCTTGCCCATCGTGGGGATCGGGCTCCTCACCAAAAGGTGGATCGAGAACGAGCTCCGGTCTCTTGTGGTCGTGGCCTGCGCCCTGATCGTTTTCGGCATCCTGATGGGCGTGGCCGAGCGGGTCGGTCGGCAGGGCCGTTCCCTCGAAAAGCTCACGGTTCGGGACGGCCTCTGGGTCGGCCTCTGGCAGGCGCTCGCCTTGATACCCGGCGCGAGTCGGAGCGGGAGCACGATCACGGGTGCGCTCTTCGCGGGGATGGAGAGGTCGGCGGCGGCTCGATACTCGTTCCTACTCTCCGTGCCCGCCATCGTCGCGGCCGCGATCTTCAGCTTGAAGGAGCATGCGGGCGAGCTCGTCACGGGATCGTTGCTCGTGCCGATGTTGGTCGCTAACCTGTTCGCCTTCGCCAGCGGGTGGCTAGCGATCTCGTTCTTGCTCAAGCTCATCCAGACTCGCGGCCTCGTGCCGTTCGTCGTCTATCGCATCGTGCTCGGCGGGTTGCTTCTCGCCTTCGTGCTCACCGGTCGGCTCGATCCGTTCATCGGGATGGCGGGGAAGTAGCCCTTGTTTCGCCGAAAGCCCACTGCTCCACCCGAGTTCCTCGTGGTCGGGCTCGGCAACCCCGGATCGGAGTATCGCGGCACACGGCACAATGTCGGCTTCGAGGTCGTGGACCGCTTGGCGGAACAACATGGGATCAGGCTAGCCACCCTGAAGCACGGCTCCCGATATGGACAAGGCACGATCGGGAACCGCGAGGTCGTCCTCGCAAAGCCGGTGACTTTTATGAACCGCAGCGGAGGGCCGATCGCCCAGCTCTTGCGAGCCATGGGCCTCGACGCATCCGCCTTGCTCGTGATCGCAGACGAACTAGATCTGGAACCTGGCCGCGTCTCCATGAAGCCGAAAGGCGGGGCGGCGGGCCACAACGGCCACCGTTCCATCATCGCCGCAATGGGAACCAACGAGTATGCAAGGATTCGGATCGGAATCGGCAAGCCGCCCGCTGCGGGCGTGGAGCACGTGCTCGGCCGCTTTAGCCGGGAGGAGTCGGAAGTGATCGAGGCAGTATTAGACCGCACGCGCCAAGCCGCAGAACTGTTCGTGACCGAAGGTCTGGATCGAGCAATGGCGTTCGTGAACAGCGGCTAGACCAGAACGGACTCCGCGGTGCGCTCGCAGAACGTGTGCTGTATGCCGAGCAAGTGAACCTCGCCTTTCCAACAGGACCAGAACGGCTCGCTCTTTCCCATGCCGGTGTAGAAGACGCGCTGGCCGTCTCTCGTCAGGCACCATGTGCCGGGGCAGACCGAGGTCTTCAAGAGCACGAAGTTCCCTGGGGCCACGTCCACGTCATCGGGAAACACGTAGAGGACGGGCTGATCGGCACCGACCGTACATCCGGCCAAGAGGGTCAGGCCTCGCAAGTTTGCACGGAGCGAGCCCTGGTTTTGAAGGAGCACGAACTCGCGATGGATGTCTTCCGATCTTTGCACTCCAACGATGCGAACCATTGCGGCCTCTACTCCCCATGGACGTGCGCGAGCGCGGATATGTCGCAATACGTCATGACTCTTCGGCTGAGTTCCCCACGGACTTTGCCCAAAGTAGTCCCCAGCTTTTCCTCAACACGAGTGCTCCCAGGGGTCGCGGGTCTTGTCGTGAAGGAGGTCGAGGGCGTGGTCCGTTTGCCGCAGGCGCATGGAGAGCACCCTCGAAAGGTTGGCGAGCATCGCAAAACCGGTCTCCCTGTTCTTCGCCATGTAGGCGCGAAGTTCCTTGGCCGGGAATCGGGCGTACCGTACGAGGCCGGCGCAAACCACGGTCGCAGATCGAGGCTGGTCGTCCACGAGCGCGATCTCGCCGACCACGGAGCCGGGCCCGGCATCGGCGAGCTTGTCCCCACCCTTTGTGTTGATCACGACCTTGCCTTCCAAGATCACGAACAGGTCGCATCCGCGCTGCCCCGCCTCGGTGAGGGACTCTCCGGCCAGCATGGTGCCGCACTCGGCGATCCCGGCGACATCGGTCACGGCTTCGGGGCTGAGCCCGCTCATGAGGTAGCACTTCCCAAGCGCTTCCAGGTTTTCCGCCGTCATGGTTCCCATTTCGCTAGAGATCACGCTTCCAGCCGCTGCTACGATGCGTCGTCCTAGGCAGTGGGCCTAGGGCTGGCCCCCTGCGACATAAGGCCGCTCTCCCCAGTGTGTCTGGATGAATCGGAGGTAGAGGGCCAGCGTGTCCCGGCGGTCAATGTCGCCCCCGAGGCCGTGGTTGCCCGTCGGATCCACCACGAGCTCGACAAGCGGCGCGAGGCCATATTGGCAGAGAACTCGGTAGACGGCGATCGTGTGCTGGAAGAGAACGTTGGAGTCCTCCATGCCGTGCAGGAGCATGAGGGGGTCCTTCAGGTTCATCGCGACCTTGGTGAGCGAGAACTTGTCAAGGTCCTCGATCTTGCCCTCGGGCTGGATGCCGATCGTCTCCTGTACATAGCCTTGGTTGTAGTTCTGCCACTCCGTCGGGCCTGCGCCCGCGATTCCCAGCGTGTAGACGCCCGGCTGATGGTAGAGCACGTGTTGGGTTTGCCAACCGCCGAACGACCACCCGTTCAAGGCCATCTTCTTGGGGTCCACGTTGTACTCGGCTTGGAGCCATTTGGCGGCGTCCACGAGGTCCTCAGTCTGGGGCTCGCCTACGGCACCGAAGCTGGCCCGGACGAAGGCCGCGCCATAGCCCGATGATCCTCGGGGGTCGAAGGTAGCGGTCACGAAACCGTACTCCTGGGCGAGATACATGTTGAAGAGGTAGCCCGTGGAATTGAAGCTACCGTCGCTCACGGAGTTCCCTTCGCCCAGCGGGCCCCCGTAGGTGTAGACCATACAGGGCCGCTGTTGCGACTTGTCGTATCCTGGTGGCAGGAAGACGTAGCCGTAGACGCTCTGTCCGTGCCGGTTCTTGAAGGAGACCAGGGTTGGCTTGATCTGGTTGACCTTGGCGAAGGCGCCGGGGCGGTGGGAGTCCGTGATCCGCTTCTCCCCGTCGCCGACGAGGTATGTCTCGGTCGGGCTTGACCAGTTCGCAAAGTGGACGAGTGCGGTGCGGCACGAGTGCGAGGGAACGGGGTTGTCGTAGTTTCCTTCCTGGCTCGTCCAGCGTTGGAAGGACCCGGAAGCCATGTCCACCTTGTAGAGCTGCTGCCTCGCGGGATGCAGGGCGGTGGAGCGCACGACCAGGGTCTTGCCATCCTCGCTCAACTGGACCGGCTGCGCGTTGAACTCGCCTTGAACGAGGGCCTTGCCGCTCCCGGTCACGGGATCAATGAGCCAGGGGAGCCGGTATCCGGTCGTCTCCATGAGGCAAAGGATGCTGGCTCCGTCCGGGGTGAACCTGGGTTCCGATGCACTCGCGCCGTCGTCCTCGCCCAAGAACTTGCTTTTGTAGACCGACTTGACGTTCTTTGCGGCCAAGTCGGCCACGTTGATCTCGACCTCGCGCGAGAGGTTGCTATAGGCCGCGAATACGAACGACTTCCCATCCGGGGACCAGGGCGTCTCGCTCGTGCTGACACCTTTGATCTCGTCGCCCGAGCTCTTCCAGGACCAAACCTCCCAAGGCTTGTTCGTCTCGGGGTCGTCCTTGGTCAGGTCGAAGAGGTAAAGGAACCGCTCCTCCTGGATCTTTTCGTCGGGAGTGCCCCAAAACTGGCTCGACCGTTGCACTTGGGCGAAACGGCCGCGATAGCTGATCCATTCGATCTGGCGGTACTCGCCGGTAGACCGGCCCGTGAGCAACATCATGCGGGTTCCGTCCGGGGAGAGGCTATAGCCAAAGATTGGCATGTTGTTCGGCAGTTGAGGATCGAGCTGCTCGATCGTGGAGCTGTCGAGTGACATGCGGTAGATGCCCGTGCCCCTGCGGAAGGTGAACTGCTTGTCGCCTTTCACCCAGCGTGGGTCCGACTCTTGGTCGCGAGTTCGGGTCAAGCGTTGTAGCTTGTCGTTGCCTTCCGCCCAAAGATAGAGGTCGCCTCGGTACACCAGGAGCATTCGATGGCCCTCGCTTGACCAATGAAAGTCGCTGATGCCAGGGTAGCTCGGCTCGGGCCGGTTTCGACCTTCGCGCTCCTTTCGCCGCTTCACTTGGTCCTTGCGATAGTCCTGTAGGCTCAACTTCTCTCGCTCGTCGAGCTCGGAGTCCTCCTTCGCGTAGCGGCCTTTGGCCCGAACCGCATCTGGATCGAACTCCCCCATCACGTCAATCGAGGTGAGTGCGCGGCTCTTTCCAGTCTTCGTGTCGAGGAGCCAGAGATCGGAGCCGCGGGTGCCATAAGGGTTCCAAAGATACGCCACGAAGCGATCGTCGTGGCTCCAACTCGCCCCGCGCGCCGAGGCACCGAAGAACGACCTGCGCGGGAAGAGGTCGTCGAACTTCAGCGTGCCGTGATCGTCCGGTACCCAGGGTTGACCAAACGCGCAAGCGGAGAAAACAGCGAGTCCAAGCACGGAAAGGCGCATGAACCCCAGTATGTCCTACGTGCCGGTGGACGGTTCGATGCTGACCTCGATCGGGTACCGCTTCGTCTCCCCTTTTCGATCCACGATGGAGTGCAGCTTGCCCTTGACCCTGGTGACGCGGTGGAGGCTAGGGTCGAACCAGGAGTCGAGGTCCAGGTCGAGGCTGGGCATGGCAAGCACCGCGGTATAGCGGCCGGTGAGCTTGAGGCGGGCGAGCTTCGTTCCCCCGACGTCCTCGTATCCCAAGAACCTCCCTTCGCCCTTCAGCTTCGAGTCCCCGTGCTGGAAGTTGACGTCGAACCTCTCGTCCTTCTCCACCTTTTGGTTGGGAAGGTATCCCCCCAATTGATGGATCACGAAAATGAGTTGCATCCCTGCGACGTCGGGCTCGAGGGGCAGTCCGTGCTCGTCCGTCTTCATGACGGTGGGCTGGAACGGCTGTGCGTCGTTCGGCTCCCCGGCCAAGAGCATCTCGAACCCCTTGGGCTCGAACGCGACTTTGCCGTCGCCCTTGTAGTCGGCGGTGTAGGTCGCCTCGATCTTCACCCCGCTTCGAGGGTCGGAGTCCGCGAGCTCGAAGCGATACGTACCGAGGGAGCCTTCTACTCGGTGAAGGGTGAGGTCTGCCGCTTCTTGACCGGGTTGCCCAGCGAGCAGGAGCAGGAAGAAGAGCGATTGCACGCCTACTTGGACGCCTCGGCGGGCGTGATCGTTTCGGAGGGGCCGGTCAGTCCCGTAATGTAGATCTCATGACCTTCCACTGAGCGCCCTAGCGGCCGGCTTGCTTCCTTGGGCAGGAGGCTCGCGACCTCGCCGCTGACCGCAGTACCCCCGACCGGTGCGGACGCCTCAATGTGGGCCGCGACGTCAATCACGCTCGTGAAGGAGACTTCACCGAGATCTCCCGTGACTTCGCCACGGTGGATGCCGATCCGGATCCGAAACTCGTCGGGAAGGCGGTTGGTCAAGGAATTGAAGCTGGGTAGGGCGTGGTGCAGCGCGGCAGCGAACTCCATGGCTTGGTCGCACTCGTCGAAGCCCAGGACGGTGCCATCGCCCGCGGTGGCGTGAACTTTTCCTCCGTGGCCTTCTGCCATTCGCGAGAGGAGGTTCTGATACTCGCGGAAGGTCGCCTCGGCGACCAAGGGATCCGCCTTGCTCTTCATGCCCGTGCTCCCCACAACATCCACGACCATGGCAAAGACGTGACGGGTCTGGGGCCGGAGCAGCCATTCGATCTCGATCATTTCGGCCGTGAGGGTTGCGGCGTCGTTCTCGCGTTCGAGCCTTGCGTTCTGAAGGTGGTCCCGGAACTTGCTCGCCATCGCCCCCGCGATCGCGATCACGCACGAGAGCGCGACGCTCAAGCCCAGGCCCGTAAGGTTCGAGCCCAAGAACCGTACGGGATCCATGTACCGCAGCGGGCCGAAGAGCAGTACGTAGCCGAGAACCTCGAAGACCAAGGCGAATGCAACGGCTAGCTTCAAGCTCCGGGAGACGTACCCGGCGAAGAAGACGAACGCAGAATAGGCGACTTGCACGAGCATCGCCACCACCGAGGCCAGGAGCATCGCGGGTGAAAGGGCGGTCCCAGGGTTCTGCTGTGCAGTGATCAAGCTCCGATCGGGATCCACCGTCACGAGCGTCCAGGTGCCGACCAGGCGGAGGACGAGGGCCGCGACAGGCAGAACGATCCACTGGCGAGCCCGGACCCAATCGAGCGGGTTGGCGGGCCGCTCCAGGATGGCGGAGCCGCTAGATTCCAGCCGTTCTCGGATATCGAGCAGGCGCACGATCAGCTCCTGCCGCGTCCGAGCGCGCTTGGCCCTCTCGACAGCCCGTACCTGCTGGTAGCTTGAGAAAGTTGCCAAGGGTACGTACACCACGGTGGCGATCACGCTGAATGTCACGATCAGGCTCGCCGCGACAAAAAGCGACTGGACGCTCGGAGTGAGGACGGCCACAGAGGCTCCCAGCCCGACGGGCAGCAGGAGTGCGCACAGTAACGTCCACTTCCAGGAACGGAGTTGATAGACCATGGCACCGTAGAGCGAGAACTGCAAGAAGATCGGGCTGAACACGGCGACGGTGATGGAGTGGGTGGAGACGTTCGTGCGGACAAGGCCGAGCAGCACGTAGTACACCCAGGAGACGACGGTCGCGATGGCCAATAGCAGCCCCGGCCGCTCGGTGCAGAACCTCCAAAACCTCTCCATGAGGTTCGGAGCGGCAACTTTGGGCGGGGCTTCCTTGGGCGGAGGCTTGTCCGGCAGGGGCGCGCGCTCGATCGCGAGCTCCACGACACCTTGATCCAATCCGAAGCGGCGCGCCAACTCTGCCGCGTCTCGATCTTCGGGATTGGAACCGAGATGGCGGATCAGTTCCGGGATTCCCTGCATCGCCACAGAACCTACGCTTGGCGAGGTCGGCGCGTTCCATGGGTGCAGGTCGGGCCTGCGGTATGGTCAAAGTTCATGGATGCCTTGTTCGATGTTTGGCGGTTCACCCTTGAGCGGCTCGACCAGTCCATCGAGGGCTTGACCGAGGAGCAAGCGGCCTGGAGGCCGTACCCTGGCGCACACTCGATCGCCGAGATGGTCTACCACGTGGCAGGGGCAGAGCACTGGATGGCGACCCGGCTGCTCGGGCTCGATCCTGAAGCGACCGAGAGGGACGCCAGAATTGACCGTTCGGTCCGCGCCTCCTTCATCACGGACGACCCTTTCCCTTTCGGGCCTGCCGAGTGCTCGTTGGCGGACGCTCGAAAGGCTCTGGGTGAGACCTCGCCCTTGGCAGAGAGGATCCTCCAGAATCCCAGCGATGAGATTCTGGAGAAGCCACTAGAAACTCCGCTCGGCCCGACGGTGCCCGGTGTGGGAGGGCTTTGGCGGATCGCACAGCACAGTGCCTACCACACCGGCCAGATTTGGACGTATCGCAGCCTCCCTGGATTCCCGACGGGGTAGTTCATTCCGTGCCGGAACGCGCAAGGGACGCCCGCTGTTCCTCGACGTCCAGAACAGCCTGGGCCAAAGAATCCATCATGTTGCCCGCGGCGGCCACGGGATCCCCATGGTAACGGAAGGACAGCTTCGATGACTCATATCTCGTCCCTTCCCGCTCTGCAAGGATGGAAAAGACGCGAGGCGAGAGGCCATGGTCCTCGGACAGGTGAAGCGTGATCCCGTCGCCCTTGGACGCCACGCGGACTAAGCCCAGTTCGGCGCTGCGCAAGCGGAGCGAGAGGATGTCGAACATGCGCTGGACAGGTACGGGCAATCGGCCGTAGCGATCCTCGATCTCGCCCGCCAGGCTACCGATCTTGGTGCGCTCCCGGCACGATGTCGCCTCTCGGTACCAATAGAGCCTTTGGCCCTCGTCCGGAATGTAGCTTTCGGGGATCGAGGCTTCGACCGGGAGGTCGCACGGGGGCAGCGCGTCCAGGCCCTCGAGCGGATCTTGGTAGCGCGCAGGTTCCTCACTGCCGGCGAAGGACTTGAGGAAGTTCACCTCGCTCTCGATCAACCGGGTGTAGAGGTCGTATCCCACCGCCGACATCTGCCCGCTCTGCTTGGCGCCCAACAGCTCGCCGGCGCCGCGGATCTGGAGGTCGCGGAAGGCCAAGCTATATCCACTTCCCAGCGAACCGAACTCCTGGACCGCTTGGAGCCTTGCAATCGCTTGTTCGGTGAGGGTCTTGCTCCCGGAGTAAAGAAAGTAGGAATATGCCTGGACGTCGCTTCGACCCACGCGACCCCGGAGTTGGTAGAGCTGGCTCAGGCCAAAGCGGTCGCAGTTCTCGACGATGAGGGTGTTCGCATTGGAGATATCGAGCCCGTTCTCGACGATCGTGGTGCTCACAAGTACGTCAATCTCCCCGGCCACAAAGCCGAGCATGACGGGTTCGATCTCCTTCTCGTGCATCTGGCCGTGCCCGACCGCGACACGTGCTGTCGGAACGAGCTGACGGACCCTTTCCGCCACGTGATGGATTCCTTCGACCTTGTTGTAAACGTAGTAGACCTGCCCGCCCCTCGCCAGCTCGCGAAGGATCGCCTCACGCACCACCTCCGAGCTGAAGGTTCGGACGTGGCTGCGGATCGCGAGCCGACCGGGAGGCGGATCGTTGATCAAGCTGATGGGCCGGATCTCCATGAGGGCCATGTTCAACGTGCGCGGGATCGGAGTGGCGCTGAGCGAGAGATAGTCCACGCTTGCGCGGAACTGGCGGAGCGCCTCCTTTTGCTTCACGCCGAACTTCTGCTCCTCGTCCACGATGATGAGCCCGAGGTCGCGGAACTTGAGCTTTTGGCT
This sequence comes from Fimbriimonadaceae bacterium, assembly GCA_020847855.1. Lineage (GTDB taxonomy): Bacteria > Armatimonadota > Fimbriimonadia > Fimbriimonadales > Fimbriimonadaceae > JADLBH01. The sequence goes on along the minus strand of JADLBH010000033.1, from coordinate 9,936 downwards.
TAGTAGCGCATGGGTGCCGATCAAAACGTCCACCTCGCCGGACTCGACACGGCCGACGATCTCCCTCTTTTCTCCAGCGGACCGGAAACGATTCAAATACTCGAGTTGGATCGGGAATCCGGCGAAGCGCTCGGCAAAGTTGCGGAAGTGCTGCTCGCTGAGGATCGTGGTCGGGCAGAGCACGACGACCTGGCGACCGGCGTGCGCAACCTTGAACGCGGCTCGCAGCGCCACTTCTGTCTTGCCGAAGCCTACGTCCCCGCACACCAAGCGGTCCATGGGGAAGGGGGCCTCAAGGTCGCGCTTCACGCTCTCGATCGCTTCAAGCTGGCTGTGGGTCTCGGCCCACGGGAACGTGTGTTCGAACTCGATAAGCTCGGGGGTGTCGGGTCCGGTCGGCGGGCGTGTGGCCGCCTTGCGCTCGGCATAGAGACGGACGAGCTCGCGGGCGAGGGCGCGCGCGTCCTCTCGGGCCTTTCCGACCGTCTTTTGCCAGTCGTTCCCCACCAGACGGTTGATCTTCGGCGGACTGTCCTCTGGGCTCAAGCACTTCTGGACGCGGTCGAGCTGGTCGGCAGGGACGAAGAGGCGGTCGGGCGGGGAGTAGTCTAATTGCAGAAACTCTCGCTTAACCCCGTCGGTCTCCCGGACGACCAGCCCTCGATAGACGCCGACCCCGTAATGGATGTGGACTACAAAGTCACCGGGCTTGAGGTCGAAGACCGTGGAGATCGGTACGCCCTCATTGAACTTTCGCTGGGCGACGCGGAGCCTTCCGACCCCGAAGACCTCAAGATCGGTGACCAAGGCGACCCCCGAATCCGGGCAGACAAAGCCGCCCGCCGGGTTCCCCTCTAGGAGCACGAGAGCGCCAGGCTCAGCGTCTGCCGTCGGGTGGAGCCCCACTTCGGAGAGCATCGCGGTCGCCCGCGTGGGTTGGTCGGTGGCGATACCAACCAAAAGGTCAGCATCCGTCCAGTTTCGGATCGCGTTGGCAAGGGCCGCTCCCTGGCCCCGGTAGCCCTCGATGCCCTTAGCCCCGATCCGGACCACGGTGCCCTCATCGAGCCACTCCGGTACCGTAGCCCCTGAGTTGAGGCTCAGGAAAGACTCATGCCCGAGCCGCTGGTAGGGAACGGTGTAGTCGTACGCGGGTGCCTGGAGGGCCTCGCCGCGCTGGACACGGATCTTGAGCGCCTCGTTGAGCTCTTCCTCGGCTCGCTCGGCGATGGCCCCGAGCTCGAAAGGGTCGTCAAGGATGGCGATCCCCTCGTCCACCAAAAGGTCAAGAATGCACCCGGAGTCGGGGTAGAACCAAGGCCGATAAAGGTCCACCCGGTCGAACTGGTCCCCGGCGCAGAGGGAACGAAGGTCGGCACCGATCAATGCCCTCAGCCTCTCCCCGGCCTCGCCGCTCAGCTTGCCCGCTTCTCGGTCCAGGCTTTGACGGATCATCTCGATCACCGAGTCCCGGTCGTTCGGCAGCACGGTCTCGCGGCCCGTGAAGATGGTGACCTCGGAGCACGCGCCGAGCGAGCGCTGGGTCATGGGGTCAAAATCTCGGAGACTTTCGATGTCGTCGCCGAACCACTCGCATCGGACGGGTCTCTCGCGCCCGGTGGGGAACACGTCCATGACCCCACCGCGGGCTGCGACCTGCCCAGGGAGGCGCACCGGGTCGCTTCGCTCGTACCCGAGCCTGACGAGCCTGTGCATCGTCTCCGTCGGAGACTCCGCCGGGCCGGGCTGCAAAGTGACCCTCGCCTCTCGGAGGACATCGTAGGGAAGCAGCCGTTCCAGGGCGGACTGTGGGGTTGCGATCACCAACGCCGGGCCAGCGCCCAGGCGAAGGAGGGCACCAATCCGGTCGCTGACCGCCACGGATTCAGGCGGGGAGTCGAGGAACAAGCCCCCGTGCCCGCTCGGCAGGACCACGATCGAGTCGCCCGGTACGCCACATACTGCGAGGCGGGCCTGCCATTGCAGGGCGCGCTCGTGGCTCGCCGTGACGAGGACGATTCGCTGATGTCCGCCGTGCCAAAGGTTGGCTACGGCCCAGGGTCGGGCCTCCGGGCTGATCGAGGCGACATGGAGCGGCCCCTGGCCAACGTGCGAGGGGTCGACGAGAGGGCGGGCGCGGACGATCTCGGCCAGCCGCATGGACTCAAGGAGTGTATCTCAGAGTGCCCTCCCCGGCGTGTCTCGCCGCTGGGCCCCCTCTCGGTAGGCGGAACTTCGGTGCCGCTAACCCAGTCGAGCGTTGGCGGCGTCCCAGTCCACGACCTGCATGAACGCCTCGATGTACTTCATTCGGGCGGTCTGGAAGTCAAGGTAGTACGCATGCTCATAGACGTCCATCGCAAGGAGGAGCGTGTGGTTCCAAGCGGGGAAGGTGTCTTGGGAGTCGCCTGCATAGTTGAAGACGCGCTTTTCGGCATGGTCGAAGCCGAGGAAAGCCCAGCCGCGGCCCGCCATTCCTGTCGCCTTCCAATCCGCTGCCCAGCGGTCGAAGCTACCGAAGCACTCGGTGATCAACCTCCCCAGCTCGCCTGTCGCCGGTCCGCCTGCCCCTCCGATCGAGTCGAAGTAGACGGCATGGTTGATATAGCCCCCATAGGCGAAGGCGTAGTTCACCTTGAGCGCCCGCATCTGGCTGTAGACCTGGTTGGCAGCGGCGGGGTCAATCTCCATCTCCGCGAGCGCCTTTCGGATCTCGTTGGTCTTGTTGGCGTAGCCTTTCCACAGGGCGAGGTGGTTGTCGTGGGTGGCTTTGGAAATGCCCGCGGCCTCGGTGCCGTAGACCTTGGTCGGGAGGGATTCGGGGACGGAGACGAGTCGCGGTTCCATGTCACTAGAATCTACCAGTCTCTCCCACGGTTCGTCGGCACGCACCGGGTCATCGAGCCCAGCGCGAGCAGGCAGATCGTGGATGCTTGCGCGAGGGGAGCCGAGCACTTCCACCGGGCCTAGCGAGCCGACGATGGCTCCAGCACCGTGGCAAGCTCACGCGTTCGGACGGAGCTCCCTCGGCCCCGTGGCGGGCCGCTACGAGATCGTCGCGACTTCGTTGGCCAAGTGCTCGGTGAGGAGGCCGATCCGATCCATGTCGTGGGCCGTCACGAGAACTAGGTAATCGTCCACGCTCACTTCGCCCTTGCCGTCCAGATGGATGGTCTTCTTCATATCTTCGCTCGACATGGACCGAAGGTATTCCAGGGTCGTCTGCCTTCGCGACTCAAAGACTTCGGCCTCGTGAAAGGCGTCCTTGTCGCTATAGTGGTGCTCCTTTGCACGTGCGTCGGGATCCACCCACGGCACACTAGCACCGGGCCGCATGTTTCCCAGGCGGACCCTGTCCAGGATCAATTGTTCGGTGTCGGCAAGGCTGGCGATCACTTCGCGAGGGGTGAGGTCTTCCGAGCTCAGTCGGTCATCGAGCCGATCTTGAGGGAAGACGCGGAGCAGGCGCTCGACGACCTTGGGGGCAACTTCGAGCGCCTGGAACTGGATCTCCGTCATCCCCTCCACTTTACACCACGCCGACCCGGAGTGCAAGCACATTTTTTCGGCCCCCGGTACTGGGAGGTCCAGCACCGGGGGCCGGTCGTGCAAGGAGTCGTTCTACTTGCGCCGTCGCGCGAGCATTGCCGCGAGGCCGACGCCAAGGGCCATCATCGTTCCGGGTTCCGGGACGACGTTGCCAAAGCCCGTCTCGCCCGAATAGGCTGCACGGAAGGTCGGCGGCAACGAGGAGTAGCTCACGAGCGGATCGTAGAGCGCAGGAAGGAGCGTGTCAATGTCCACGTGGCCCCGCATCACGCCCGACTGCCCCACGAGATTGAACCGGTTCGCCGCGGCACCGCCGACGATCGTACCAACACCCTCGAGAACAAACGTTGGCTGTGCGGACCGCCCGTAGAGCGACACGTCCTCTAGGTCAATCGCCCAGAGCAAGCCAGGCCCGAGTCCGAGGGCGGGAACCGCCCCAAAGATCTCGAGGTCTGCGCCAGGAAGAGCACCAGTGCCGGTCAGACTGATGTCAAGAACGTCGCCAGCGCCGTTCACGTAGGGCGCGTCCATGCCCGATAGCTCGATCGCGATCGCGATGTCCCCTCCAAACGCTCCGGCTAAGTTGAAGACGGGGAAGACTGGTGGAAACGGCCACGCAGGCCAGTAGCCAGTGACTTCCGTATGGATTGTGGACGCCGTCCAAGTGACGGTATCGGGGGCGGCCCCGTTGGTCGCCCATTCCGGGCCGCCGTCGGGCGCGTTGAAGGCACCGAAGTTCCAGTCGTGCCCGAAGATTGTCGGCAAGAGTGGAGCCGCGCACGCAGGGAGCGCGATTCCACCCAATGCGATGACGAGCAGAGGTTTCGTATTCATTCGTCCTCCCTGGGCCGACTCGTCGTCGAGTCGGCCCTAGACAAAGTCTAACGAGTGGTCTCGCAATGTGGGAGGACAGTGAGAAAATCCCGTATATTTACGGGGTCGTGTGAGGGGATCCAGGTGGTGTTACGACTTTTTGTACTCGATGGTCATCATGGGTGACCAAGCGTCACCCATTTTCATTTCGAGGATCATGGACATCGCCGATCCGGAAACCTTCGCCCTGTACCGCATTTCCATCTCCATGCCCTCGGCTGTGTACTTGCCCGTGAGGACGTACCAATCACCTTCCTTCTTGCCTCGCATCTCGAGGGCGCCGGCACCAGCTGAATCGAACCAGTAGGAGAGCCATTCACCCTTGGCCTTGTCGAAAGTCATCATTTGGAGCCCGAAGTGCTTGCCCATGTCCGGCACTTCGTAATCGTGGTGGCCCTCCAGGTATCTGCCGTTGAGGGACATTTTCGCAGTGATGCTTGCTGGGCCCTCCGTTTCCTCTCCCATGAAGCTGTACTTCGCCTTTCCGGTCCAAGTCCCAGTCATGGCTTCCAGCTGCTTGCACTCATCGGGGATGGGTTCTCCCATCTGGGCTTGGGCACCGAGCGAGAAAAGCGCGGCGCAGGCGACGAGGATTGTCTTGAGTTTCATGTGTGCGTCTCCAAGCGGGAAGGGCTGTGCCTTCGCCACGAAACTAAGTATACATGCGGGTTACACGTTGAACGCGCTCATTCCGGCGTAGACCGCGCTGGGCCCGAGCTGCTCCTCGATGCGCATCAGCTGGTTGTACTTGGCGACGCGATCGGTTCGGCTCGGGGCGCCGGTCTTGATCTGGCCGCACCGGGTGGCCACGGCCAAGTCGGCGATGGTGGTGTCCTCGGTCTCTCCGCTCCGGTGACTCATTACCGCGGTGTAGCCCGCGCGAGCCGCCATGCGACACGTCTCCAAGGTCTCGCTCAAGGTTCCGATCTGGTTGACTTTGACCAGGATGCTGTTCGCGGTGTCGGACTCGATTCCGCGTGCGAGGCGCTCGACGTTCGTCACGAAGAGGTCGTCACCGACCAGTTGGACGCGGCTCCCGAGGGCTTCGGTGAGGGACTTCCAGGTGTCCCAGTCGTCCTCGGCGCAACCGTCCTCGATGCTGAGGATGGGATAGTTGGCACTGAGCTTGGCGAGGTATTCCACCTGGGCCGATCCGTCTAGCTTTCTTCCGTCTTTATATACGTATTGTGCGTCATGGTAGAACTCCGAGGCGGCGCAGTCCAAACCGAGGAACACTTCCTCGCCTGCCTTGAGGCCCGCGGCCTTCACGGCTTCGAGGATGTAGTCCAGTGCCGTGTCCTGCGTCGGCAGGTTCGGCGCAAAGCCTCCCTCGTCACCGACCCCGGTCGCGAGGCCTTTGTCGTGCAGGACTTGCTTGAGGCGGTGGAAGATCTCGCTCCCCCACCGGAGGGCCTCGGCGAAGGACTCAGCCCCGACGGGCAAGACCATGAACTCCTGGAAGTCCACGTTGGAATCGGCGTGCCGCCCACCGTTGAGAATGTTCATCATGGGCACGGGAAGGGTGCTGGCGCCCATTCCTCCGATGTAGCGGTAGAGCTCCATGCCGAACGAGGCGGCCGAAGCCCGTGCGGTGGCGAGGGAGACGCCCAGGAGCGCGTTCGCACCCAGACTGGCCTTGTTCGGCGTCCCATCGAGCGAGATCAGCATCGAGTCGAGCCCTTCTTGATCCTCGGCGTCCCAACCCTCGAGCGCGGCCGCGATCGGGCCGTTGACGTTCTCCACCGCGTTGAGGACGCCCTTCCCCAGGTAGCGGCGGTCGTCCCCGTCGCGCAGTTCCACGGCCTCGAACTGGCCCGTACTCGCCCCACTCGGGACGGCGGCCCGCCCCATGGCACCGTCTTCGAGGGTCACGTCCACCTCGATCGTGGGGTTTCCCCGGCTGTCCAGGATCTCTCGGGCGTAGATGTTGGCGATCAACGACATGGTCGAGGGCAGGATAGCCCGTTCCCGGAGGTGGTCCCCATGCCTGTTCGCCCCTCGCGGGAGTAGACTCCAGGGCAAAGCGATGCGAGAGAACTATTTGCTCCACAAGCTGCACTCTCTCACCGGGATTGTGCCGATTGGCTTCTACCTCGTCCAGCACCTCACGCTGAACACCTTCAGTCTCGGGGGTCCGGAGAAGTTCAATGGCGTCATCGCGTTCTTCGACGCGATGCCCTTGCACTTCCAGGTCGCCCTCAAGGCGGTGGCGATCTGGATCCCCTTGATCTTTCACGCCGTCTATGGGCTCTTTATCACCCAGAGGAGTAAACAGAACTACACTGAGCCTGCCTATCGGTTCAGAGAAAACCGTTACTACACGCTTCAGCGTGTTACCGGGATCATTGCCTTCCTCTTCCTCTGCTACCACATGACGACCACCTCGATATTCGGTAAAATGTACGGTGCAGAGGCGACAATCCAGTATCACAACTGGGCGGGCACGCTCAGCCAGCCCGTCTTGGGCGTACCTTATGTGATTCTTGCGGTCTACATCATCGGCGTGGTCGCATGCGCGTATCACTTCAGCTATGGGATATGGAACTTCTGCATACGGTGGGGGATCACGGTGAGCCAGCGCGCCCAAGACTCCACCGCCAAGCTCGCCCAAGCCATGTTCATCGGCGTCTCGCTCCTCGGGATCGTCGCCTTGCTGGGCTTCTTCAACCCCATTTTCCAGTCCAGTGAGGCGATCGAGGCGAAGAGCCCCGCTGTGAGCCAGGAAGGCCCGGTCGAACTCTAGGCTTCCTCCACGATCGCTAAAAGATAACGCCCGTACGGCGACATTGCCATGCTCCGCCCCGTCTCGCGGAGCGAGTCCCTCGTGATCCATCCTTGGCGGAAGGCGATCTCCTCTAGGTTGGCGATCATCAGCCCTTGGCGCGTCTCGATCGCTTCCACGAACTCGCTAGCCTGTAACAAGGAAGCGTAAGAACCCGTGTCGAGCCAAGCAAAGCCACGCCCTAAACGCACGACGTCCAACGAGCCGTCCTCAAGGTACGTCCGGTTCAGGTCCGTGATCTCCAGTTCCCCTCTGAGAGACGGCGCTAAGGTCTTCGCCCGCCCCACCACCGTCGAGTCATAGAAGTAAAGCCCCGTTACGGCGAAGTGCGACTTGGGGTTCTTCGGCTTTTCCTCCAGGCTGGCCGCCCGCCCTTCGGCGTCGAAACCGACAACGCCGTACGCGCTCGGATCCTCGACCTTCGTGGCGAAGACGGTCGCGCCGGAAGTGCGCGCTTTGGCCTCTGAGAGTTGTGCCGTAAAGTTCTGGCCATAGAAGATGTTGTCGCCCAGCACGAGCGCGGCCGGCCCCCCTTCCAAGAAACCCTCGCCGATCAAGAAGGCCTGCGCGAGACCGCCCGGTTCCGGCTGTACCGCGTACTCGATCCTCACGCCGAACGCCGAGCCGTCCCCCAAGAGCCTCGCGAACGCCGCCTGGTCCTGCGGGGCCGTGATCACCAAGACGTCCCGGATGCCCGCCAGCATCAGGACACTGAGCGGATAGTAGACCATCGGCTTGCTATAGACCGGAAGCAGCTGCTTGCAGGCCGCAAGCGTCAAAGGGAACATGCGCGAGCCGGTGCCACCGGCGAGGACGATGCCTTTCACTCCGCAGAGTCTGGCACGAGCGGCCCCCTAAAGGTCATCGCCGAGGCTCGCGCCATAGAACCGCGCGAAGAACTCCTGCGAGTCCCCCCGGTCATAGAGCGGCCCCCACCAGTCCTCGCGATCCCGGAACCAACGCACCGTCGCACGAAGCCCTTCCTCGAAGGAGATCGTCGGGGCCCAGCCCAAAGCGCGGAGCTTGCCCGCGTCCATGGAGTATCGCGAGTCGTGCCCGCCCCTTCGCGGGTCCGGGATGCGCTTGATCAAGCCCTTGTCGAGCCCAAGCTCGTCCAGCATCGCAGACACCACGGCCAGGTTCGTCCGCTCGTTGTCGTCGCCCACGTTGTAGGCCTCGCCGGGCTCGCCCTTCGTCATTGCCGCCCAGATCCCAGAAGCATGGTCCGCGACATGAATCCATTCCCGGCTCTGCCCCCCCTCGCCATAGAGCGGAACCTTCTTCCCCCGCAGCAGTCGAGTGCAAAAGAACGGCACTAGCTTCTCGGGAAAGTGAAATGGGCCATAGGTGTTCCCCCCCCTGGTCACGATCACGGGCAGGCCGAACGACTTGAAATAGGCCCGACACAAGAGATCCCCCCCTGCCTTGGCCGCGCTATAAGGAGTATTGGGCCGGAAGGGCGACTCCTCGGTGAAACGCCCCTGAAGGATCGAGCCATAGACCTCGTCCGTGCTCACATGCAGCACCCGGTCCGCCCCGTGCCTCCGCGAGGCCTCGAAAAGCACCTGGACCCCGAGCACGTTCGTCTCCACAAAGCCGCCAGCGTCCAGAAAGGAGCGGTCGTTATGGCTCTCTGCCGCGAAGTTCACGACGTGGGTCGGGCGAAACGCCCTAAAGGAAGCCTCGACGAAGCTCGCGTCCTGGATCTCGCCGTGGAAGAACTCGACCCGGTCGGCGAAGTCCGCCATCGTCGAGCGGTTCCCACTATAACGAAGGGCGTCGAGCACCGCGACCTTCGCCCCAGGCTCGGAAACGAGCGCGTGACGGACGAAGTGCGAGCCGATAAACCCGGCGGCGCCGGTGACGAGAAGCCTCACTGCCCTCTAGTATTGCGCGATTCCCGGTGAAACTTCAGGCCATAGAGAAACGCGAGCCTTCGTCGTCCTCGTGGCGGATCTCGTCTACCGGCCCCTCCTTTCCGCGACCGGCATAAAGCTGGTTTGGAAAGTTGAGAACGAACGCATCGCGCGGACCGACATTGCGATAAGCGTGGACGACACCGGGGGGGACGATGACGAGCACCGGGCTTCCCGCGCCGACGCGGTGCCGCTCCGCCGCTTCGCCTCGCCCCGGCCGATTCTCCCATAAAAATAGGTCGTACTCGCCGTCGAGGAAGGCGAAGCCGTCGGTCTGCTCGCGGTGCTCGTGCGGGCCGCGGGCGACGCCGGGTTTCGTCACGCTCAAATAGCCCATCACGGGAAAGAAGCCCTCGGGCAGCTCGTCCTCGCGGTAAAGCTCGCTGAGCCAGCCGCGCTGGTCCTCGAAGCGGGCAAGCGGACGGATCAAGACGCCAGGGATCGCGGAAATCGCCATGCCCCGCAGTCTATCGCGTCCGCGCAGCGCGCGGGTGACGCAGAAGAGACTCCGCAAGCCGGCGAAGGGTGCACCGAAACCGCGACACAAACCGAGCCTTGGGGGGCGAGCGCTGCGGGAACTACGGCCAAGCCCAAGGAAGACGCGACGAAACCCACGGAAAGGACGGCGTCCTCCGCGGAAAAGACGCCTTCGCACGCGGAAGAATCCACTTCACCCGCGGAAGTGACGGTTTTATCCGCGGAAGAAATCACTTCGCCCGCGGAAAAAACGGCTTCGTCCGCGGAAAAAATGGCTTCGTCCGCGGAAAAAATGGCTTCGTCCGCGGAAAAAATGGCTTCGTCCGCGGAAAAAATGGC
>JADLBH010000032.1 GCA_020847855.1 Fimbriimonadaceae bacterium | reverse complement strand
GTAGGCGACGAGTTGGAAGATGCCAAAGCGGGTCGGTCGCCGTACCGGCCCCGCGCGCCGGTGGACGAGCCGCTCGGTGCGTCTTCGAAACGCGATCAGGTCTGCAATCGTGACCACCTTGAGGCCATGGGCGGCGGCATAGGCCTCCAGGCCGTCCAGCCGCATCATCGTGCCATCGTCCGCAACGATCTCGACCCCCGCTGCGACCGGCTGCAACCCTCCCAGCGTGCAAAGGTCGGTGCCTGCCTCGGTGTGCCCTGCCCGGCGGAGCACGCCTCCTTCCTCGGCCCGAAGGACGAGCATGTGCCCTGGGCGAAGCAAGTCGGCCGGCAGCGCCTGAGGGTCGCAAAAGACTTGGACGGTGCGCGCGCGGTCCGCCGCCGAGACACCCGTCGTCGTCCCTTCCCGTGCGTCCGCGGTCTCCGCCATCGCGGTTCCCAGCCGGGCCGTGTTCTGCTTCGTCATCATGGGAAGCCCGAGCCGATCGAGCCGATCGCCGGTCGTCGCGAGGAACGGTACGCCCCGACCGAATCGGATCATGAAGTTCATGTGCTCGGCCGTGACCTTCTCCCCGGCCATGATCAGGTCTCCCTCGTTCTCCCTGTCCGGGTCGTCCACCACGATCACCATCTTTCCCTGGCGTAGGTCTTCCAGGGCCTCGGGGATGCTCGCAAACTGCATGCTCGTTCGATTGTACGGCAACCGTGCCGGAGGATCGGCAGACCATGAGCCCTCGGACTTGTCGGATTCGACGTGGGTTTCGGCTATAGGTTCCGAATGCGACCGGTGATTCTTTTCCTCGCGTTGGCACTTGGGTTGTACGGTTGCGGGCCGAAGGAGGTCACGGAGCTGAAGCCATCCCCTCCCGCACCGACCATTTCCGCCGACTGGCGCCACCGAGCCTCCGCCGACGTGAAGGCGAGCTTCGCCACCCCGAGCGACTGGAAGACGGCCGCCGAGCAACAACAAGAGGACGCCGCCGCCACGAACGAGCTCGGCAGTGCGCTCGGCATGGGGGAGAATCTTGTTGCCCCTGGCAGCATGCCCGACACGGCCGCGGGCGCGCCGGGCTCCGTCCCAAGCGGGACGATCTCCGTCGCGCCGACGTACCACGAGCCTACCGGCGCGAACACCTTGGTCGTCCGGAAGACTGGAGTCGTGGGCGAGACCTCATTCCCGACCCGGATCGAGTTCGCCTATCAAAACATCGCGGGCGGCACGAACCTGAAGGATCAAGCGAAGAAGATCGTCGGAGACCTTCCGGGGGGAAGCGGCGAGCAGATGCTGCAATTGGCGATCGGGCCCTGCGCCAAGGTTGAACACAAAGTAAAAAGCCGAGACGGAGAGAGCGGCACGGTCATCACCTACGTCGTGGTGGACAAGGAGCACGTGTGGACCGCTCGGTTCCAAACTGAGCAGGATCCTTCGACAATCACCCGGATCTGCGACGAGGTCATGGAGACGTTTCGACCTGTTCTCAAGTAGGCGAGGCAGCCCCAAGTTAGGGCGGAATTGATCGCTCACGGACGTTTCCGCACGCCGTTACCCTGTGCGACGGGCTCAGCACGGCGTCCAAGCCCGTTGCCTGTATAATCGGAGAGACCCCAGCCGCCGATTTCGCCCTGCGTAGCTCGGCCCGGCTCCAGGGTCGGGCGGACGTCATGGCAAAGTTCATTTTTGTGACCGGGGGCGTGGTGAGCTCGATCGGCAAGGGCATCACTGCAAGCTCGATCGGGCGCATGCTGCGCAACCGGGGATTCACCGTCGCACCTGTTAAGCTCGACCCCTATATCAACGTGGACGCGGGAACGATGAACCCGTATCAGCACGGCGAGGTCTTCGTGACCGACGACGGCACCGAGACCGACCTTGACCTGGGCCACTACGAGAGATTCATGGACGTCTCTTGTTCCCAAGGCTCCTCGATCACGGCGGGCAAGGTCTATCAAAGGGTGATCGAAGCAGAGCGCAAGGGCGACTACCTGGGGGCTACGGTCCAGGTGATCCCCCACATCACGAACGCGATCAAGGCTGGCATCGAAGACCTTGCCGCCAAGGAGGAGGCTGACGTCGTCTTGGCGGAGATCGGCGGCACTGTCGGTGACATCGAGTCCCTGCCCTTCTTGGAAGCGATCCGCCAAATGCGCCAGGCCCACGGAAGAGACAACACTCTCTTCGTTCATGTCACCCTCGTGCCCTCGGTCGGGCCGTGGGGCGAGGTGAAGACCAAGCCCACACAACACAGCGTCATGAGCCTGAGACAGATCGGCATCGCGCCCGACATTCTAGTGTGTCGGTGCGAGACCCCGCTCACCCCGGACCAGAAAGCGAAGATCAGCCACTTCTGCGATGTGGAAGAGGACCGTGTCATCGAAAGCCTGAACGCCGAGACGATTTACGAGGTCCCCTTGCTCTACGAGAGATTGGGCCTGGGCGAGCAGGTCGCTACCTGCCTCAAGCTCGAGTTCGAGAGGAACGACACCGAAGAGTGGGCGGCACTCGTGGACCGGATCAAGGTGCCGCAGCACCGGGCCGAGATCGCTGTCGTGGGCAAGTACACGAGCAACGGCGACGCCTATAAGTCCATCGCCGAGGCCCTGGTCCACGCAGGCATCCCCCACGGCGCCAGTATCTCGATCCGCTGGATCGAGAGCGACCTCTTCGAAGCCACCACCGACCCTGCTTCGTTGCTGGAAGGGGTGGGTGGGGTCATCATCGCTCCCGGATTCGGGGAACGGGGCGTCGAAGGAAAGGTTCGCGCCGTCCGCTATATTCGCGAGCAAGGCATACCCTTCCTCGGCATTTGTCTAGGGCTCCAGATGGCGGTGATCGAGTTCGCCCAAAACGTGTGCGGCCTCGAAGGGGCGAACAGCACCGAGTTCGAACCCAGTCCTGCCTACCCCGTCGTGGACGTGATGCCCGACCAAGTGGGGGTCACCAGGAAGGGGGCAACGATGCGTCTCGGGACCTACCCTTGCAACGTCACGGCAGGAACGTTGGGGCACCGCCTCTATGGTCAGACCCGCATTGAGGAGCGCCACCGCCACCGCTACGAGGTGAACAACGACTTCCGAGAGCTCCTCATTGACAAGGGGCTCGTCGTCTCGGGCGTCTCTCCCGACTACCGTCTGGTCGAAATGATCGAGCTACCGAACCACCCGTTCTTCATCGCCACCCAGGCGCACCCGGAGTTCAAGTCGCGGCCCAACCGGCCACACCCGCTCTTCCGAGGCCTGGTGGAGGCTGCGATCGCACGCAAGCTGCCCGACGTATCGGCTGCCGCCTCGCCGGCGAACTGACGGAATCAGAGGCACCGAGGCGGGATCGGCGTGATGCGCCGCCCCGCCCCGCGAGCCGTTGCCTAGCGATAGGTGCCGTACGCGGCGTTCATCCTGGAGGACTGGCCCGAGGAAAACTGGAACATGCAGTAGTCGTCCGTGTAGTCCATGAAGTTTGTGATCGGATCGTTGCCCGGATACCGGCTCCCCGTGCAGCTGTTCCGTCCCGTCGGGCAACCGAAGGCGGCTGACCGCTCTGCCGGGGTGTCCGAGACGAAGTCCCCGCCGTTTGTCGCGCTTCGCGCGCACCCGCCTTGGAACGTGTGATAAAGACCGAGCCAGTGCCCGACCTCGTGGGTGGCGGTGTCGCCTTCGTTGTACGGGGCCGCACTCCCGCCCGGCACCGAGTTATAGGCGATGATCACGCCGTCGTCGGTCGGGTTGCCTGAATACCACCACGGGAACGTCGCCCATCCGAGATAGCCCGCGCCGCTCGTGCTATAGATGTTCAAAGTGTTCGATCCGCCTTGGCGCAGGGCGGACTTCATCTGGGCTTCTGCCGAGGTCCCGTCGCCCGCGTTGAACCAGGAACTGTTCGTGGTTCGCGTCACGCCCGAAAGGACGAACTGAAACTGGGTGTTCGAGCCGCCCGTGGAACCGTTGTAAGCCTGGTTCAAGACGCTGATCTGGGCGTCAATCATGGTCTGAGATACGTCGGTCGCGTTCCCCACCCCGGTTCGGATCACGTGGTAGTAGACCGGAATCGTGACCACGGCAGGAAGCTCGCCTTGCCACCGGGCGATCTCCATGTCAATGCGCATCGCCTCCCCTGGGGAGAGGTCGCGAGTGGCGCAGTGCTTGGCGGACGCGGCGACTTGGCTCTGTGCGGTGCGCGCATAGAGTCCGGCCGAGGTGACGCTCAAAGTGACGATCAGGGTGCCGGCGATCCCGACAGCGCTCTTTCGATTCATGCACAAGTTCCTGCCGACCTGCGTCGGCCCGAGGATGATACAGCTTGGAATGGTCCTAGGTACCCAGTATTTTTACCTGACCTTGTGACTGGGCACAGGTTACTGCACGGTCCATACTCTTCAACTGTGGCGCCCAGACCGTCCGCCACGGGCCCCTCGCATGTCACAGGATCCAGCAGACTCTCGGCGTTCGCTCGCCTTCGATCGTGCCCGCCGAGCCTTGGTGCTCGGCGGCAAACCCGTCGGCGGCGACCCTCGCAAGGAGTGGCTCGATCGCTTCACCGAGCTCCTCAAGGCGATGTTTCCGGAAGGCGAGTTGAAGGTCGCCAAGCCAGGGCTGGCCACTCGGATGTACTCGGCCGACGTCGCGATCGGCTCGCGAGACAAGATCGTGGCACTCGACCTGGCACGCGAGCTCGATGACAACTGGAGGGTGTTCGCCCAGGAGTACGGGACCATCGAGTCCTGTTGCTATCTCGACCGGTTGGACGGCATGTGGGAATGGATTGTTGACCTTGGTGACGGAACCTTTGTCACCGGCCATGCGCGCCTGAAGAACTCCGCGTTTGTCACAAGGGAGGACCGCCCCGAGCGGTCGGACAGCGGCTTTCAGAGGGGGCGACCCGGCGGATTCGGCAACCGAGGACGGCCCGATTCGCGAAGACCGTACGGCGACCGTGACCGCAGGCCGGGTGGGGACCGACCTTACCGCGACCGACCCTATGGGGACCGAGAACGGTCTGGTGGAGACCGCCCCTACGGCGACCGCAGGCCCGGCGGGGACCGACCCTACCGAGACCGGCCCTATGGAGACCGTGACCGTCCCGGTGGAGATCGGCCTTTCCGCGACCGACCCTATGGGAACCGGGAACGCAGCTACGGGGACCGACCCTACCGAGAACGGGGCCGCGACTTCGACGACCGAGGCCGGGGCGGGTTCAAAGGGCCGCGAAAGCCGTTCGAGGACCGACCCTACCGCAAGCGCGAAGACGACGCCCCGCCCAGGAGCGAGGACGAATAGTCTCACGCAGTAGGATCGGGGGAAAGCCTGCGCTGGGTACGCAAGACCTCCGCGATCCCTAAGAATAGCGTGAGCACCACAGGCCCCGCAACGATCCCGATTGGTCCGAGCAGCAAGACTCCGCCCAGAAGGCTAAAGAACACAGCCATCTCGTGGAGCCTCGCCCGCGCCCCAATGAAGAACGGCCTGAGGATGTTGTCAATCTGAGAGATGAAGAGGAAGCCGATCCCGAGCAGGGCAATGCCCTCTCCTACCTTCCCTGCCGCGAAGAGTTGGATTGCTAGGGGGACATAGATGATCGGTGCCCCCAGGAGCGGGATCGTGCAGAACACGAAGGTGACCAGGGCCCACATGAGCGGAGCGGGAACACCGAGGAAGAAGTAGGCGAGCCCAGCCACGATCGCCTGGATCACCGAAACGAGCAAGACCCCCACGAACACCGCTTGGGTCGTCGTGCGCATCCGCTCTAAAATGCCCAGGGTCTCTTTGTGCGGCAACGGGACGAGTTCGAGGGTCGGCTCCAAGAGCCGGTCGCCGTCTCGGAGCAGGAAGAACATGGTCAAGAGCCCGATCACCAAGGTGACGATCGTGGTCACGAGCTTGGTCAGCCCGGTCCACAGCGGCTTCCCTACGTTCCCTGCCAGGCTGCCCCGGTTCTCCTGGACGTAGGTTGCGATCGTGGACTTCTCCAGACCCACCCGATCGTAGATCGGAAGTAGGCTCCGGTCGAGCTCGTCGGCGATCTGTTCCAAGCTCACACCGTTCTTCTCGCCCGGCACCTCCGTGATCGTCTTCTGTACGAAGGCAACGACCTGGATCCCGACCACGGTCCCCAGACCGGCGAAAGGGATCACCAGGATCACACCCGCCAAAACGGTGACCGCGATCGAGGCCATGGGGCGCCCCAGCCGTCGCTCGAACCGTTTCATGAGCGGCCATGTCAGAACCGCCAGGACGGAGGCCCAAAGGACGGCGGAAAGAAAGGGGAGGAAGAGTGCGGCCGCCGCGGCCGAGACCAGGGCGACAAGGGTCCAGAACAAGATCGTGCGGTTGATGTTCCGGGTCGCTTCCATGTTCCAGCCTTAGCCCTACGATACTGGCTAGCCCTAAGGACGGTTGCGCCGTTGCAAAAGCCACTCCCGAGCGGCAACCTTGTCCCCTGCCGGAACCTCGCCTTCGAGCACGGCTTCCGCGAGCGCCTGCTTCCACTCGCCAACCCGATGGCCTGGCGAAAGTCGAAGCACCTCCATCACCTCCTCGCCCGTGAGCGGACTCCCCAGGACTTCCCTCGGCGTGACGGACCGAACCTCTTCGAGTCGCCGACGCAACTCGCAAAGGTCACCGAGCTCTACGCCGGGACGCAGGGCGGAACGGTCCGCCTCGACCAAGTCGAGCAAGCGCGAGGTGTCCTCGCCGAAGTCCCGGACGACTCTGCGAAGGCCCGCCGGCCCTGGCCCTTGGGGCGATGAAAACCGCATGTGCCCACGCACGAGCTGCGCGACCCGCTTGGTCACGTCCTCGGAAAAGCGCAGACCGCGCAGGATCTCGAGGGCCATCTCGGAGCCCAATACCTCATGTCCGTAGAACGTCGTCTCCCCCTCGCGCTCCCCGGCGGTCGCAGGCTTGCCGATATCGTGGAGCCACGCCGCGAGGCGGGTGACCAGGTCGGGCGGCGCCGCCTCAACGACCGCACAGGTGTGAAGCCAAGCGTCCAGGTGGTGGTACTTCCCCTTCCCGACCTCCCTCATCCGCGCAAACTCCGGAGAGACCCGATCGAGAAGCCCAAGGCTCTCCGCCTCATCGAGGGCAGCCCCCGCGCGATCCAAGAGGAGAAGGAGGGAGAGTTCGTCGCGAACACGTTCGGCGGAGAGCGAACCGGTCCGGTGCGCCTCGGCCCGGATCGCTTCTTGAAGACCCGGCGCATAGGCGAAATCGAGTTGCCAGCGAAACCGGACGGCGCGGTAGAGACGGAGCGGGTCATCGGTGAACGATGCGACCGGGTCGCCTGGGGTGCGGAGGACCCTGGCAGCGAGATCCTCCAGGCCCGAGCCGAGCGGATCGTGCAACTCCCCGGTCGCCACGCTCCGAAGCAGCGTGTTCACCGTGAAATCGCGACGGCGGGCGTCCACGTCCAACCTGGCGGGACGAACCGCCGGCTTCCGAGAGCCCGGCGTATACGATTCAGCCCGACTCGTGGCAAATTCAAGCGTGAGTCCCTCGACCTGGACCATGGCCGTCCCGAACCGAGCATAGACCGCAGGCGGCCCGGATGCGATTCCTTGATCGAAAAGGTCGCGCGCGACCTGCAGGGCGTCCCCGACGACGACGATGTCAATGTCCGTCTTGCCCGCCCTTCCGAGCAGATCGTCCCGCACCGAGCCCCCGACAAGCCAGCAGCGGTCGGCCCAGCCTGCTTGCTGGATTGCCCTGACTGCCGTGCGGAGGGTTGGGCCCACGACCGCCATTATCCCCTCGGTCACCGGGTCCGACTTGACCCACGGCTTCTGAATCGGGTTCAATCCTGGCTCCGGCGAGTGGGGGTATAGCTCAGCTGGGAGAGCGCTTCCATGGCATGGAAGAGGCCAGGGGGTCGACTCCCCTGACCTCCACCACTCTCCAGAGTTCTCGTGTTCCGGGTACGCCCCGGCCCCCGCTTTTGCCACG
>JADLBH010000031.1 GCA_020847855.1 Fimbriimonadaceae bacterium | reverse complement strand
GACCCGCTGATTAAGAGTCAGCTGCTCTACCAACTGAGCTAACGGTCCCTGAGCCAGGAATACTACCCGCCCGCTCTAGAACCGGAACTGGGTCCGGAGGGTCACCACGTCATAGCTTCGCGCCCGCGATGGGTCGTCGTAGCGCTCGAACGCGGCCACCAGCTTCGCCCCCGGCGCGAAGGTGTGCGAAAACGCCACCCCAAAGGACCGGAACGTAGCCTCCCCAGGGTCGAAAGCGTCGTATCGAAGCGTCAATACGTCCCGCCCGCTCAGTGCCCAGTCGGCCTGCGCCTGCCAGCCCGACATGTCCGAAGACCGTCGTCCCGGCGCGGGGCTCCGCACCGGCACCCGGTCGTGACCCGCCATCGCCTCGAACCGCAGCGTTAGAGGCCCCACAGGCGAATAGCGGGCGTCCACGTACAAGAACCGCCGGGCCGACCTCGGGTAGAAGCCGCCCGCCGAGTCCACGAACCCTGGCCGAGCCCCGAGAAGCACCGAGACCCCAGCCTCGCCACGGTCGAAGGCCTTCCGTAGACCCGCCGACCAAGCGAGCTTTCCCGAGGCCCCCGGCGGACGCCCCACCTGCTCGGGGTCGTAGGCCGCCAGGGCGTCCCAAACCCCGGCCGAGGCGCTCCACCCACCATCGAGCCGGTACCGTGCTTGCACTCCCCTCCCACGCTCGGAGCTGTGCAGAGTGCTCGTATAGCGGGCGGGCTCGAGCATCTCACGTTCCGCGCTCGAGCGCACCGTGTCGTAGCCCAGCGGGAAGCGCATTTGCCCAGCGCGGAGCTCGAGCCGAGAGTTCAAAGCATGGCTCGCCCAGGCGTCTCGGAGCTGGCTCTCGTTCCGCGACGGCCCGCCCGCAGCCTCGACCGATATCCGGAACTTCGTCCTTTCGTCCAAGCCGTACTCAAATCCGACCTCGGCGCGCCGCACCTCGAACGCGCTCGTCTCGGCCCCTGGCTCCTCGCTGTGCCGAAACTGTAGCTGGATGTAGCCGGACGGCACAAATGTACGGTCGCTGCGCGACTGCCTTGGCTCTCCCTCCAGCCGGTTCAGCCGGTGGTTGATCGCATCCAGTTCGTCCACGAGTGAGCGCAGGATCCGAATCGTTGCGTCGTCGAGCTGGAGCTTGTTGCTCGACGCCAACTCGGCGAGTTGGCGGGCGACCTTCCCCGCACGGGATCGTAGTGCTGCGTCCGCCGCAGGCTCGGCCTGCTTCAGACGCGCGGCCGACGCACCATTGGCGAAGAGCGCAGGGGCGAGCAGAAGCGAACAGTACCGTCGCATGAGGCAAGTTCGACGATACGCTAGAACCCGCGCGCAACCAAGCCGACAGCGCAAAGGCCCTATTCGTGCCCCAGACCGATCAGAATATGCCATGGCTAACTTTTTCAGTCTCTGCTTACTCTGGCAACATCTCGATGGCCCGATCGTCACTGACCGGCCCGATTTCACGGAGTCTAGCCAGGTCGTTCCCCATCGCCGGTTCCAACTCGAGTCCGGAGCCACCTCGACCTGGGACGATGTTCGTTTCGAGGCCCCGGAGCTGCTGCTCCGCTACGGGGTCGCACAGGGGGCCGAACTTCGAGCCGGCGTTCCTGGCCTCGTCCTCACCGACCGCCACCGCGAGACCGGCCCGACCTACCTGGGCGCGAAGATCGAGGTTGGAAAGTTCGGCGCAGGCGAGGCTGCCCTCATCCCCGGCGTTCAGGTTCCCCACCGCGGTCAGCTCGAGCCCGAGATCGGCGCGACGTGGGCGGCGGGCAACCTTGCCGGGATGTTCACGGTCACCGCGGAAAAGAACCGCCCGCCTTCATGGGGCGCGACCCTCACCCACGGGTTCCCGGTGGGCCCCTGCAACGGGTTCGTCGAGTTCGCCGCGGAGGCCGTGCACCGCGAGCGACCGGCCCACATCGTCCACGCGGGCGTGACCTACCAGCCGAGCCCGGACCGGCAGTGGGACGTCCATTTCGGTCTCGGCTTGGGCAGCCCTGCGCCCCGCGCGTTCGTCGGCATGGGCTACTGCGTTCGGTTCTGAAGGCGAGTAATCTCACGCCCGTGGTCGTCCGTCCCTTTCGTCCCGACGATGCGCCAGGCGTCGTGGCCGTGATCCGGAGCATCTTCGAGGAGTACGGATTTGCCTGGGACGCCGAAGGCTACTGCTCGGACCTCGTGGACCCGGCGGCGAGCTACGATCGCTTCTGGTGCGTCGAAGTCGGCGAGGGTATCGTTGGGTGCGTCGGTCTCGACCTCCATGCGATGATCCCTGGAGCGCCAGGAACGACCGTTGAGCTCGAAGGCGACCCTCGCGTCTGCGCCACCGACTGTGAGCTCGTCCGACTCTATGTAGCCCGCCACGTCAGGGGCCACAATCTGGGTGAGCGGCTCGCCCGCACGGTTCTTGGCGAGGCTCGCGCCCTCGGGCGCACCGGCATGGAGATTTGGAGCGACAAGAAGCTCGAACACGCCCATCGCCTCTACAAAAGGATGGGCGCGGAGCTTGCCGGGGAGCGGATCTGCCCCGGCGACCCGGACAGAAGCCCGGAATGGGGATTCATACTCCCCCTCGAAGGTCAGGGCTAGACGATTGCTTCGGCCTTGGACTTTTGCACGAGCTCTTGAATCTCGGGCACCGCGCTCTGCGCCAATCGAGCGACAGGGCCAAAATATGCCACCTCGCCCGCGAGGAAGAAGGCGACGTTGTTCGCGACCCGCATCGCGGAGTTCACATCGTGGCTGACCACGATACTCGTCGCCCCGGTTCGCTGGGTGGTCTCCCTGATGAGCTTGTCAATGGAGTATGCGGTCACGGGGTCGAGGCCCGAGGACGGTTCGTCATAGAGCAGCACCTGGGGCTCCATGGCGAGGGCCCGTGCCAGTGCGACGCGCTTCCTCATTCCTCCGCTCAACTCGTCCGGCATCTTCCCCTCGTTCCCCTCCAGGCCGACGGATGCGAGAAGTCCCTCTAAGGTCGTTCTCGCCTCTGTCCGACTCAACTTCCGTTGTCTGCGGAGTCCAAATAGGACGTTCTCGCCGACATTGAGATAGTCCAGGAGGGCGCCATACTGAAACACGAAGCCCATGGCACGACGTGCCGCGTCGGGTTCTTGGGCAACGTCCACGCCCTCCACCTGCACGCTTCCGGTCGAATAGGGGATGAGGCCTGCGATCGCCTTCAGAAGCGTGGTCTTCCCCCCCCCGCTCGCACCCATGACGAAGAGGATCTCGCCTGGTTCCACGCTGAGAGAGACATCCTTCAGAACCCGATGCGTCCCATAGGAGACCGAAAGCGAGTCCACGACGACGGCCGGGTTCAAGCCAATTGGCCCGCCGTCTGCACTGGCTTGCCCCTCGCCCTCCGGACAGTAGCGATGGTTTCCGGCGACACAGGTGCCTCAAAGCTACGGAACCCCGCGACGTGGAAGCCGAGTGCGTCCGCCCATCGCCGAGTCTCCTCCACCTTGGAGACCTCCACCGATTTGCCCAGGGTGAAGCTCTCGATCCTGCCGGTCAGGGCCAACATCATGGTCTCACACATGCACGCATAGGCCGTTCCCGCTGGAAACCCGAAATCGAATCCAAGAGCGGGCTTTCCTGGCACTTCGACAACGCCGCCCTCGATCACGAGCACGTCCTTGCGCGTCTTCGCCACCGCCGCGCTCACGTCGCGCGGCCGGGCAACGTCGCACACGACGGCTCCAGGCCGGAGCAAGGAGGATTGCACGACGTTGCCGCTCGACGTCACGGTGATCACGCAGTCCGCTTCCGCAATCGCTGCAGGGTCTGTGGTGGCAAAGGCGTTCTCGATCTCGGCAGCGACGGCTTCGGTGCGTGCCTGGTCGCGACCGATCAAGATTGTGCGGAGGAAAAGAGGAGCGAGCAGGGTCGCACACGCCTTTCCGATGCTCCCGGTAGAGCCGATCACCGCGAGGACGGAGGAGCTCGGGTCGCCGCCGACGAGCCGCAAGGCCTCCAAGGTCCCCTCGATCGCGGTCGCCACCGTATAGCTATTTCCGGTGGTGATCGGCACCCGCGAGCCCTCTGCGATTGTGACCCCACCGTCCCCGACCACGCTGGTAAAGGCACCCAGGCCGACAACGTCCGCGCCCTCGGTGGCTGCCATTTCGACCGCCTCGCGGATCTTCTCGTAGGAGTGCTCCACCGAAGCGCCTTGCGTCATCATGTGGGGAGTGAGCGGCACACCCACGAATACGCCGGAGGTCGTCGAGCCATCGGCGGCCTGGATGGTCTCGGTCCGGCCCACGACTTGCGGGCCCATCCCCGTCATCAGGCGCTCGATCCATCCGTCGGGGAGGAATCGGGCCACCGGATACTTCCGGGCCGCTTGCTTCGCGTAGAGCGGGTGGACGATGAATCCAAATCGGTGCACGGTCTATTTCGAGTGTACCGGCTCAGGGGCAGGTTCACCGGGTGTGATCACGCTCGGCCTCCAGCCAAGCTCGCCGAGGATGACGAGATAGTCGTCCTCTTTCGCCTCGTCGGGCCGCATCCCCAGGAGCGTCAAGACCACACCCTCCATGACGTTGGTGGCGAAGGTCTCACCCTCGACCACAGGCGTCGTCGCGACCACCCTCTTGACCCCGGTGGTGGCGAGCCAAACGAGGTCGGCCCTGCGGAGGGTCTGGGTCACCACCGTCTTTCCCGGCATTTGGTCGGGTGCGTAGCGACGGACATAGTGCCAGTCGCCGCAGATCACGGTGGCTTCGGCGAAGACCTTGGGGAACCTGGGCGTTCGCGCCTCCTGCTTGGCACCAGTCGGATAGAACCACTGAAACGGTAGGCGAGTGACCACGGGCAGTAGCGCTCCGGCCAACGACTTGAACGCTGCAAAGCTCCGAATGGGGATCGGAAGACCCACTCCGAAAAGGATGTCTCCATAGACCACGTTCGGGCACGCCTTCGCGAGCGCCTCTGCCATTCCGAACCGATCCACACCGCTCACCAGGAGCACACGTTCCGTGCTCCAGTCGAGGGTGACTTCGCCCAGGGCCTCGATGGCGCGACGTTCAAGCGTGTGCTTCAGGCCGCTCCCGTCCACGAGGATCGAGCGGCGGACTCCCGAGGTTAGCTCAGCGATCTCCCGAAATGCAAAACGTTTCTCCCCGACGCGAAGCCACAGGTCGGCCCCCCCGATGCCAATGGCATCCACGTGGCCGTCCAGCTCCTCCATGAGCCGCCGAAACCTTGCTTTGTCACCATCGGTTCCGATCCTTTCAATCCTGAATGGAACCCCGAGCAGGGAGACGTCCGTTGCTTTGTCCCGTTTCGAGCTCCCTAGACTAACGCTGACGACGGTGGGCACGAGCTAGTCCCGCAGGAGGGCGATGGCCTCGATCTCGACGTCCACGTTCTTTGGCAGGCCGAGCACGGCGACGGTACTGCGGGCGGGAGGGGGGCCGGTGAAGACAGCGCCATAGACCTCGTTCACGACTGCGAAGTCTTCCATGGTGCGGAGGAAGATCGTCGTTTTGACTACGTTGTCGAAGGAAGTCCCCGCGGCGGCGAGCACCGCCCCGAGGTTCTTCATAACCTGCTCGGTCTGGGCTTTCACGTCCCCTTCCAGCAACGTTCCGTCCGGCAGGAGGGCTACTTGGCCACTGCAAAAGAGCAACCTGCCTTGGGTCGCGACGGCCTGGCTGTAGGGGCCGATCGCGGCGGGTGCCTGGTCGGTCGAGACGACGGTGCGCTCCATAGGCACACTTTTACCCGTCATCGGCGTGAAGCGCGAGCAAAGAAGCCCCCCGCGCGAGCGCGAGGGGCTGAGAGTCCGGCGTTTACCGCTTCATGTTGATGAGATCCTGGAGCATCTCATCCACGGTGGTGACCACCCGAGTGTTCGACTGGAACCCGCGCTGGGTGACGATGAGCTCGGTGAACTCGTTGCCGATGTCCACGTTGCTCTGCTCGAGGAAGCCCGAGTTGATCGAGCCTCGCCCGTTCGCCCTGGGCTGGCCATAGACCGGCACGCCCGAGTTGTTCGTGTCGCGCCAAAGGTTCGCGCCCATGCGCTCCATACCGCTGGGGTTCGGGAAGATCGCCATGGAGATCTGACCGATGGGTCGCGTCAGGCCGTTCGTGAAGAGGCCCGTGATGACGCCGTCCGCCGAGATCGTGAACGAGGTGAGCGAGCCAGGGGCGAATCCGTTCTGGCTGCTCGCCTGGATCTGCATCTCGGTCGAGAGTTGGCTCAAGGAGGAGAAGTTGAGGTCAACGTCGAACGGGCTGATCCCGGTGCTTCCAGGAGGCTGGACGGTCATGGTGCCCACTCCGCCCCCGATCACGGAACCCGTGTTCGGGTCGAAGGTGATCGAACCGCTACCAACGGCGACGGTCCCGTTCGCACCTGCAACCGACCAGTCCCACTGGTTGGGGGTCGCCGACTCAGTGTAGGTGATCGTGATGTCGTGGCTGCTTCCGAGTGAATCGTAGACGCGGACCACGGCTTGGGTCTCCTGAATCCCAGGTTCCACGAAGACGCGGGAGTCCAAGTTCCCGGTCCAGTTCACATTCGTCGTCGCCTGGACGGCGGTGCGCTGGCCCATGGGGACGCGGATCGAAGAGCTGGGGCCAATCGGGGCGTTCACGTCAATCACCCCGGTGGCGGCGTCCGCGGTCCAACCAAGGACCCGCTCTCCCGTGGCACGGTGGACCAAGTCCCCTCTCGCATCCAGGTCGAAAGATCCGTCCCTGGTGTACGCGACCCTGCCCCCGTTGCTCACAAGGAAGAACCCGTTGCCTTGGATGGCAAGGTCGGTGACCCGGCTGGTGCCGTTCAACGACCCTTGCTCGTTGTTGGTGTCGGTGCCTGCGGTGAGCACACCGAGCCCGATCTGGATCGGGTTCATGCCACCGAGGTTGGAATTGGGAGCGGTCGCCCCACGGACGGTCTGGGCAAGCATGTCTTGGAACGTGACACGGCTCGACTTGAATGCGGTCGTGTTCACGTTGGCAAGGTTGTTGCCGATGGCGTTCATGCGCGTTTGTTGCGCTCGGATGCTGGCTACGCCAGCGAGCATGGCTTGAAGCATTGTTTTGTCGGTTTCCTCTTCTCTTTGGGTCGTGGACCTTGGACCGACTCTGTGGGAATCCCCCCACTTGGCAACCTTCGGTGCGTTGTTCGCACCGTCCAGGCCTTCTCGGTTCTTGGTCGTATCTTGGTCGTGGCCGCTATACGATAACGGCGCTGTCTATGTTGGTGAAGACGTTCTCCCTTAGGCGCTCCTTCTCCACGGCGGTGATGACGGTGCGGTTCCTGACGCTGACGACAAGGGCGATGTCGTCCACCATGACGAGGGACTCCTTCGCCCCCTTCTGGGCCGCTCGGTCCACTCCTTCGAGTACACGGTTCCAGGCCTCGCTGTCAAGCTCGATCTGCCTGCTCTTGAGGCGAGTCTGCGCGTGCCCGCTCACCTTGAGCTTGTCGGCGAGAATCGTCTCGAAGCCGTGCTCCACCACAGGGGGGGGCGTGGCTCGCTCTACTCGGTGCTGGAGCAGGGCGTCAATTTGTAGATTGCGGACTGGGCCGGACACTTAGGCCTTGACCTCCTGCACGAAGCCGAGTTCGACCTCGACCGGGCCGCGGGCGGTGGCGACGACGAGGGACGGCTTCCCTGCCCTGAACTTGACGGACTCGACCTTGCCTTCGACGATGCCGCCGGTCGCGACGTCGCTCGCGACTACGGTCTTGCCCACGAGCGTCGCCGCCTGTTGGGCGGCCATCGCGGTCTGCATCGTCTCCATTCCCTGTACCTGGCCGAGCTGAGCGAGCTGCGCGAAGAAGTCGCGGTCGTTCATCGGCTCGAGCGGGTTCTGGGTGGAGAGTTGGACGGTCAACAGCCGCAGGAAAGTCGCCATGTTCAGCTCGCTCGAACGCTTCTCAGGCGGCGGGCCCGTGACGTAGGTGGCCGAGCTGGCCCCGCTGAGAGGATCCATCAGATCACCACGTCCAGTCCCGAGCTGGACAACGAGGGTCGAGCGCCCGTACTCGGGGCAGCTTCATGGCGGGTCATCGGTGCAGCGTGTGCGTGCGTGGTGGGAGAATGAGCCTGCTTCCCGCCCCCGCTATCGCTCCCAGTGAGGAACGAGCCTAGCTCGAAGCCCTTCTGGGTCACGGCGAGCTCGAACTCTTGGCGATGGGTCCTCAAGAGGGACCGCACCGCTTCGTCCGAGGCGGTGATCTCGGCATTGATCCTCTTGCCTCGGGAGGACACCTTGATCCTCACGTCGCCGAGGCTCTCGTCGGCGAGCGTCAGCGCAGCGGTATGGATGCCTGCTTGCCCGATCAGGCTCACGAAGGCCTCGCGAACCTGCTGTATGGTCTCGCGGACCATGAGGGGTGCGAGTGTCTTCGGCGCGCTGCGTTCCGTGTGAGTGATCGGCACAGCCTGTCCGCTCGTGGCCTCGGGCTTCTTCTGCAAGAGCGCATCGAGGTCTGGGGCAGAGACCTTGTCCTTCGCTTTGAGTTCTTCGGCCGCAAGGGCTTCGGAGCCTTTGCTTTCGTGGCGGACCGTGAAGGACGTTGTAGTCGTGGGAGCGGCTGAGTTCTTGCCCCCGCTCGTCGGTCTCGGGCCGTGGAGTGCCGCCTGGGCGCCAGAGTCCAAGGATGGTCTCGCGTCGGTACCGCTGCTCTGCGATCGGGGCCCGTCAGGCCGTCCAAGGCCGATGCCCAGGCTCGTGGGCTGGGGCGTCGGTGATGGCGCACCGCCGTTGCTCGTGGGTTGGGGAACGTCCGGCCTGCCCAAACCAAGCCCTTGACTGGTTGGTTGGGGCGTCGGCGTAGGCGCGCCGCCGTTGCTCGTGGGTTGGGGAATCTCGGGTCTTCCTAGACCCAGTCCCTGGCTGGTCGGCTGGGGCGTCGGCGAAGGCGCACCGCTGCTGCTCGCGGCCTGGGGAACGTCCGGCCTGCCCAAACCAAGCCCTTGACTGGTCGGTTGGGGCATCGGCGTAGGCGCACCGCCGCTGCTCGCGGGCTGGGGAACGTCCGGCCTGCCCAAACCAAGGCCCTGGCTGGTCGGCTGGGGCGTCGGCGTGGGCGCTCCCCCGTTGCTCGCGGGCCGGGGAACGTCCGGCCTCCCTAGACCCAGTCCCTGGCTGGTCGGCTGGGGCGTCGGCGTGGGCGCACTCCCGTTGCTCGTTGGTTGGGGAACGTCCGGCCTGCCCAAACCAAGCCCCTGGCTGGTCGGTTGGGGCGTCGGCGTTGGCGCACGTCCGTTGCTCGTGGGCTGGGGAACGTCCGGCCTGCCCAGACCCAGCCCTTGACTGGTCGGTT
>JADLBH010000030.1 GCA_020847855.1 Fimbriimonadaceae bacterium | reverse complement strand
GCGCCCTCGACTTGGAGTCTACGGCGGCCTCGATGGCCTGACCTTCCTCTTGAGAGAGCGGTAGGTCGGGCTGGCCATTGTTGAGTTCCTTGCAATAGACGCGACACACCTCGCGGCCAACTTGACTCGTGACCACGGCCCCGTGGCCCTCCTCGTCATAGAAGGCGAGTGCGAAGCTCTGCCTCCCGCCGACCTCACCGAACGCGTCGTACTTCACGGTGCCCACATACCGAATGGACGACTTCACCTTCCCTTCGAGGGTCTGGGCTCGCTGGGTCAACTCGGCGACGCTCGTGCTGAGCCGTGATAGCTGGTCCAAGTTCCGGTGCAACATCTCCTCGAGGTTCGCACCCTGGGCCCCGGCAAGCAGGCTTGCCCATCTCTTGCGCTGCGCGACCAGCATCCAGGCCATGGATGCCGTGAGGACGAGCGAGAGGCCGAAAGCGGCGGCCAAGAGCTTCGCTTCGGGCGACTCGGACAATAGGCGGGCAAACTCGTTCATCGGGCCGGCATCCCTGACCTGAGAGGTTGCCGACAGTATAGCCGTGGCTTCGGGTTTCGTGTCGGGCGGTGTATAACCGCGCTATACGAGCCGCTCTCCCGATGAAGAACAAGCCGTCCCGATTCGCAGTCACCGGGTTGACCGTCGTACTTCTTTTCACGCTGGCCTTCCTCATTTATGGGCTGAAGCACTTCCACACCGTTCAAGTCAAAGGGGAGTCCATGTTGCCCACGCTTCAAGGCGGGGACAGACTGTTGATCAGCCGGGCGTACTGGCTCGTTGGCGAGGTGGGGCGCAATGACATCGTGGTGGTCAGGAACCCGGAGGGCGGCGAGCCGCTCATCAAGCGGGTGATCGGCCTTGGCGGGGACCCGGTCAACTTTGAGATTGCTCCCACCAGTTGGTCCATCCGGCGCGGGGTGTACAGGGTCCCCAGCGGGAGCCTGTACGTAGTCGGGGACAACCGCCCGGTCTCCGAGGACTCGCGCAACTTGGGTCCGTTCGATGAGAGCGAGGTCTTGGGGAAGATGGTGGCAAGGGAGAACGACGTGTGGCTCTTGGCCCCCCTGGGAGTGGGGGTGGTCGCGTTCGGCGCCCTCTTGCTCACCAGGGGCAAGCGCAGGGTTCCGGAGTGAGGTTCCCTGCCGGGAAGTACGGTCACCAGAAGCTGGCGTTCCACCCAGCGCCTTTCCGGGCCCCGTTTCGAGCCTTTGCCGCTCTCGTCTTTCCTTGGTCCGAGGATCAGGTTCTGCTCTGTAACATCGAGGACCGAGGATGGTGCATCCCTAGTGGCCGCGTCGAGCCGGACGAGAGCTCGATCGAGGCCGCAGCGCGGGAAGCGCGCGAAGAGGCGGGGGCGGTGCTCAGTGACATCCTGTACCTCGGATGCTATCGCATATCGAGCAAGGGTGAGGTTCGCTATGCCGACCTTTACACCGCCCTGGTCGTGGAGCTTCACGACATCCCTCCAGAGTTCGAGTCCAAGGGGAGGCAGTTCGTGACCCTCGGCGAGCTGCCCGGCATCTACCACCTTTGGAACCCGTTGACCAAGGCTCTCTTCGAGCACTCTTTCGAGTGCATGAGCCGGCACATCGAGGCTAGGAACCGGTTCCAGGTCTAGTCTTGGAAAAGTGAGCCTTGCTGAACCTCGAGCGTCGCCATCTGTCCCACAACGTCGGGATCGTCTGCGAACGGGTCGCGCCGTATGGAGTCCGGGATGGGGATCGGATACTTCCCGCTAAAGCAGGCAAGGCAGTACCGGTCGCTCTGCGGCCCCACTGCGGACGTCGCCCCTTCGATACTGAGATAGCCCAGGCTGTCCGCCCCGATGTGGACCCGGATCTCCTCAATCGTCATCTTTGCCGCGGCAAGCTCGTCCCGGCTCGCCATGTCTATCCCATAGAAGCAGGGCCACTGGATGGGAGGGGCCGTGATCCGAACGTGTACCTCGGACGCGCCCGACTCCCGCATGAGCTTCACGATCTGCCCAGTCGTTGTCGCCCTCACGATCGAGTCGTCCACCAGAACGATCCGCATCCCTTCGATCTCGTTTTGCAAGGGTGCGAGCTTCATCCGCACCCCCATCTCGCGCATTCTTTGGTCCGGTTGGATGAACGTGCGATGGATGTACCGGCTCTTCATCATCACCTCATGAAATCGAATTTTCGACTCTCGACTGAACCCGTGGGCGGCGGGGATCCCTGAGTCCGGCACTGGCACGACGATGTCTGCGTCCACGGGGTGCTCTCGGGCGAGGGCCTCACCCATGCGCTCGCGAGCCGAATAGAGCGTAGTGCCGTGCATCACGCTGTCGGGCCGCGCAAAGTAGATCGTCTCAAAGAGGCAAAGGCGCTCGGGCTCGCCTGGGACAATCTTTTCGGACTGGAGCCCGTCCGCGTCCAAGAGCACCGCCTCGCCAGGCTCCACCTCTCGAACGGGCGTTCCACCGACGGGCCAAAACGCGCACGTCTCGCTGGCCATCATCCAGCCGTCGCTCAAGGTTCCAAAGACGAGCGGTCGCACTCCGTTCGGGTCACGGAAGCCGACCACGCACTTGGGCGTGAGGACGCACACGCTGTAGGTACCCACCGTCCTGCGCATGACCTCGCGAACGGCCTCGAAGGGGCCGCGCGGAAGCGCGTTCACGAAGAGCCTCGCAATGAGTTCGCTGTCGGCGGTGGAGTCGAACCGTTCGCCTTCCTCCTCCATCTCCTTTCGCAGGGCATAAGCGTTCACGAGGTTGCCGTTGTGGGCGACGGCAACGTCGCCGACCGTGCTCGTGCAAAAGATCGGTTGGGCGTTTCGGAGCACGGAGGCGCCCGCGGTGCTATATCTCGTGTGACCGATCGCGACGCTCCCTGGCAAGGAGCGAAGGGAGTCTTCGTCGAAGACCTGGCTCACGAGCCCCATGTTCTGGTGCATGTGAACCTGGTGCCCGTCTCCCACCGCGATCCCCGCGGATTCTTGACCTCGGTGCTGGAGCGCGAAGAGCGAGAAGAAGGCGAGTCTCGCCACGTCCTGACCTGGCACACAGAGCCCGACCACCCCACACTCTTCCTTGGGACGGTCGGAGTCCCACGCGGGCGCGGTCGCCATCTTTCCAGGGTACCAGCGTATCGCTGCCTCTACCGGTATCGTGGAAGGGTGTACAGGGCGATTCTTGCGATCTATGGAGTTCTGAACATCGCGGGCGGACTCGGCGCCTATCTCGCACCCTCGATCCGGAGCACGATGTCCCTGATCGTCGGCGGCCTCACCGGGCTGGCCCTGATCGGTTGTGCCGCGATGGCGAAATCGAAGCCCGGCATGGCTTTCCGCACAGCGGGCGTCGTCTGCCTGGGTCTCGCGGGATTCTGGGTCTATCGAATCGCCACCCTTGCCCAGTCGGGCAAGTCCATCGGGATGGCGGCGGGCAACCTCGTGCTGGCCCTCGCGGTGCTGGGAGTGCTCGGGGTCGGTCATATGGCCTCCCGGAGGAAGCACAAGGCTTCCCCTTAGCCTGGCGCAGGCCACGCCGTCACCGTCACGGCGGTTCCTTCGGCACGGAGGGCGGTGCCGCGCAGTGCCCAGCGGTTCCGCACCCATGCCGCTCCGATCGTGCCTTGTTGCGGGCTTACCGCGAAGCGGGTGACGGTGCCAGCCTCGCTTCCGTCGGGCGCCGTGAGGCTCGTGCAAGGTGCGAGGGCCGCCTCGGAAGTGAGTCGTACCCAAGTGAGGTTCGTGTGCCCCCGAGCCTTGAGTCTCGCCATGACCTCTTGGCCGTTATAACAGCCCTTCTTGTAGCTCACGTACCGGTCTTCAAAGTGCGGTCCGAGCTCGGGGGGGAGCGTCTTCTTGGTAATGTCGAGGCCGGGAACGGGCGAGCCGATCTCCAACATCGCAAGTTGGAGCAGTTCGACGTCGCCGACTGGAGGGTCGTCCAAGGCCTTGCGAACCGCATCGGCGGTCCCTTGAGGGTAGACAAGATCCCAACCGCCGGGGCCCGTTCGGGGCGCGCGGAAGGCCTGGACAGGGATTCCGCCCAAGTCTCCAGCAACAACGTTCGAGGCGGTGGAACCCACGAGCTTGCCGAGTCGGGCCGAGGACTCCGGCCCTTGGAGGCTCGCGCACTCAGACACAGATGGGCTCAACGCGACATCCTCCATGACCACGAACCGGCGAATCCGCTCCGCGATCGGTTCCGGATCCGAGGTTGCGATGACGGCTCCACCCTCGACGAGGTACACGGTCACGATCGCCTCGATCTGTCCGGTCGGCTTGAGCAAACACGCCTCGGCGGAGTCTCCAGGGACAAGGTCACGCAAGTCTTGGGATACCTGGCCTTGGAGCCAGCCCTTCGCATCTTGTCCAGTCAGTCGCACGAAGGTACTTTGCGGCAGCGGCAGCCAAGCACAGGCACGATAAAGCTCCTCGTAGGTTGTACGATGCACGGTAGACATGGGCACGCTTTTTCCTCCCCTGCACCATTCAACGAAAGCAGGCTTCGCGAGGCGTCTATGAGTGGGTACCTCTTGGGACTCCTGCTCTTCGGTGGCTCGATCGGCCTTGCGGGAGAGGAGGAGAAGCGGTTCGAGCGCGCCGCCGCTGCCGAGATCTCTTCGCGCCTGCAGGGCGGGGATAGGCAGGTCTCCGTGAACGCAAGGCCGAACGGCCTCGCTGCGGCCTGGGGCGAGATGGACTCGGTGACGATCCGCGCGAGCCGGTTCTCGATCGAACGGTTGCCTCTCTACACCGAGCCTGAGCGGTCAAAGAAGGGCATCGCCAAGCGGCTCCGGCTTGAGCTTCACGACTTTTTCCTGGCCGGGTTGGCGGTGGAGAGCTTGACCGCAGAGTTCCCATCGTGCCGCTACGACTTCGCCGAGGCGCTCGCGCACAAACGCTTCCGGCTCTCCAAGTGTGGCCTGGGCCGGGCCTCGGTGCGGGTGAGCGCCGAGGCTTTGCCTCCGTTCCTGCTTGCGAAGTATCCAGAGATCACGGAGATTCGGGTCAAGGTGGACCGGGGCCATGTGTGGGTCGAGGGCCGGGGGACGTTCCTCGTTGTGACGACCGGGTTCTCCGTCCTCGCCAAGCTCGGCATCGAAGACGGGGACAAGCTGGTTCTGAGCGAGGCCAAGGTGTGGTTCGATTGGCGTCGCACCGACCCTCAGACCGCACAGATCGTCCTCGATGCCCTCAACCCGGTGGTAGACCTCTCGGCCGACCTTCATCTCGAAGGGGCGATGACCGTCGAGGCGATCGAGCTGCCCGATGGGGCGATCGTGGCGAGCGGATCGGCCCAGATCCCGGTCATGGGCGCCACCGGCGATACTTCCAAAGGGTGAGGAAGGCATCGGGCGCGTCCGTCCATCGGATCTTCTTCCCTGCCTCCTTGGTGCGAGGCTGATAGTGGATGGGCACCTCGTGGATGTGCTCGCCCATGCGAAGGGTCTTCGCCGTGGTCTCAGGGCAAAACTCGAACCGCGTGCATTGGAGCTCCATTGCGTCGAGGATGTCCTTCCGAAACGCCTTGTAGCACGTGGCCTCGTCACTTATTCTGTGGCCGAATAGCCATCCCACGGTTCGGGAGAGGAGCCAGTTCACGACCTTGTTGGGAAAGGCCATCCCGCGGGGGTATCCGTGATGGAAGCGGTTGCCATAGACCACGGCATAGTGCCCGTCCAAGATCGGCTGCACGAGGCTGGGAAGTTCCTCTGGCGAGTATTCCAGGTCCGCGTCTTGGATCACCACCACCTTGCCGGTGGCGTAAGGCAAGGATTGACGGATCGCCGCGCCCTTGCCGGACTTCGACTCATTTTGTAGCACGTGGATCCGACTTGCGAACTCGCGCAGGATCTCGGGCGTCCTGTCCGTGCTCGCATCGTCCACGACGATCACTTGGACGGCGAGCGGCAAGGCGAGGAGCCGAGTGATCACCTCTCGGATCGTGGACTCCTCGTTGAGCACGGGCACGATCACGGTCACGAGCGGCTCCTCCGCCATTGGTTTCGAGCATACCAACGCTCCGGGGCCACAATGGAGCCGTGCCGCTCTATGACTATGCGATCCTGGGTGCGAGCCTTTGCGTGGAAGGCAGGCTCTACCGGGGCGACATCGGGATTCGCGGAGGCAAGCTCGCCGCTGTGGGCAGCCTCGAAGGGCAGGCCGTCGAGACACTGGATGCCCGAGGCCTCGCGATCCTTCCCGGAGTCATTGACTCCCAGGTCCACTTTCGCGAGCCCGGACTGACCCACAAGGAGGATTTGGAGTCTGGCACGAGAGCGGCGGTGGCGGGGGGCGTCACTGCGGTCCTGGAAGAACCGAACACCGACCCCACGACGACCACGCCCGAGGCTCTCTCCGAAAAGTTGGCCCTCGCGGCGGGCCGAGCTTGGTGTCACTACGGTTTCTGGATCGGGGCTTCGATGGACAATTTGGACCACCTCGCAGAGCTCGAGAACCTCCCGCACTCTCCGGGGATCGGCGAGGTCTTCATGGCGTCTTCGACTGGGCCTTTGCTCGTCGCCGACGACGCCTCGCTCCGAAAGGTGCTCCAGAACGGTCGGCACCGGGTCGCGATCCACTCGGAGGACGAGGAGATCATCCTTGCCAACAGGGCTGCGTGGGCAGGGTCGCCCGACGTTCGCGACCACCCAGCGATCCGAAGCGTCGAGAGTTCCACGGCCGCCACACGAAGGATCCTCGCCCTGAGCGCCGAGACCCGCAGGCCGGTCCATATCCTCCACGTTTCCACCGCAGAGGAGATCGCCTTGCTCCAGCAGGCAAAAGAGTCGGGCCTTGGAACCTCGTGCGAGGTCACACCCCAGCACTTGACGTTCACGAGCGACGACTATGCCGAGCTTGGTTCGCACATCCAGATGAACACGCCGATCCGCGAGGCACGGCACCGCGAGGCCCTATGGGGGGCAGCCGCCGCCGGAGTCTTCGACGTCTTTGGAAGCGATCACGCCCCCCACACGCGCGAAGAGAAGAGCAGGCCCTATCCCAGCTCGCCCTCGGGAATCCCTGGGGTGCAGACCATGCTGCCGGTGGTACTGGATGCCGTGTGCGCGGGCAGGATTGACCTCGGCAGAGCCGTTGCGATGCTCAGCGCGAACCCGGCACGGCTGTTCCGACTGCCGACCAAGGGGGCCCTGGAGGTCGGGATGGACGCCGACCTTACCGTGGTGGACCTGAACGCAACCTTTGAGGTCACGGAGACTTGGCTCCAGAGCAAGTGTGGCTGGTCGCCCTTCCTCGGTCGGAGGCTTGCCGGGAGGCCCGTTCATACGTTCGTCGGAGGTCGGCCCGCGATGCTCGACGGGGAGCTTGCAGAGAGCGGTCTTGGTCGTCCCCTGGTTTTCCAGCCCTAGTCGTCCGAACCCTTGGATCGGAGCTTCTGGAAGTACTCCTCCTTCGACTGCGCATCGAGGAGGGTGAACCGGGTGTAGGCTCGCTGGAAGCCCAGGAGCCGAACCCCCGTGGGCCCGTTGCGGTGCTTGCCCACGATGATCTCCGCAACCTCAGCCTCATCGGTGTTCTGGCTGCCGGTGCCCTCCTCCTTGGCGCGGTAGTACGAGTCCCGATAGATGAACATAACGAGGTCTGCCTCTGCCTCGATTGATCCCGACTCGCGGATGTCGCTCAGTTGCGGTCGCTTGTCAGGTCGGCTCTCGACCCCTCGGTTCAGCTGGCTGAGTGCCAAGACCGGCACGTCGAGTTCCTTGGCCAGGCTCTTCAGGGCCCGGGCGATGTCGCTCACCTCCTGGGTTCGGTTCTCGCTCTTGCGCGATCCGCGCATGAGCTGGAGGTAGTCCACCACGACCATGGCCAGCCCGTGGTCGGCCTTGAGCCGCCTGCACTTGCCCCGCATCTCCAGCGCGGAGACGTCGCTGGTGTCGTCAATCATGAGCGGCAAGCTGTACAAGTCCTCGCAGGCATCGGCGAGCCGCTGATAATCGCGGGTCTCCAAGTTGCTCTTCTTGAGCACCTGTGTCGGTACGCCGGAGATCGTGGAGACCATGCGTCGGACGAGCTGTTTCGCGCTCATTTCCAGACTGAATACCGCTACGGATCCCTTCCCTGCCCTCGCGACGTTCATGGCGATGTTCATGGCGAGGCTCGTCTTGCCCATCGAAGGCCGGGCGGCTAGGATCACAAAATCGCCGCCGTAGAAGCCGGTGGTCATATCGTCGAGGTCCTTGAACCCACTGGCCTGGCCCAAGATCGGTTCGCCCGTCTCGATGAGGTGATCCACGTCGCTGAAGAACTCCTTGGCCAAGGACTTCACGGACGCGAACTGCCGCCCCAGGCGCTTGCGACCTACCTCGAAAACAAGGGACTCCGCCTCGTCCACCTTGTCGTCGGCGTCTTTCTCGCGGTCGTGGACGAGGGCGACGATGTCGTGCCCTGCCGACTCCAATCGGCGAAGGGTCGCCAAGTCCAGCACGATCCCGGCGTAATAGGGAGCGTTGCTCGCGCTGGGAACCGACTCCGCGAGCTGGATGAGATAATCGAGTCCTCCCACCCCATCGAGCGACTCCCGCTGGCTCAGTTCGTTCCTGAGCGTGACGAGATCCACCGCCTTGCCCGCCCCGGCGATCGCATGACACGCGCGAAAGATTTCGCGGTGCGCAGGAGAGTAGAAGTCGTCCTCGTTCAGGATCGTGAGGATCGAGTCCGTACCGCGATCCCCCAGGAGCATGGCCCCGAGCGAGGCCATTTCCGCCTCCATGTTGTGGGGCGGTACCCGATCCGGCAGGGAAACGGCCGCGTAGGGGCTAGTAGCCATGGACGAACCAGTCTGTCACCCGCTCGCCGCATTGCGACAGGGAGACACGCCATCAGGCGAGACTTCTGAGCGACCCGGCATCGGGGATAAGCCGCGACGAGTTCGGGGAAGGGTTCCCGTCCACAGGTTGTTCACACCCTTATGGTACACGGCAGGTGTCTACTAGTGTGACTCCCTAGGTAGGAAGGACTTTCCCAGGAATGTATTCACAACTTGTCCCTACTGGAGACGTGCGAGCAAGCGTTCTCTCACTTCGGGCCACTCCTCCTCCAGGATAGAAAAGTAGACGGTTGTACGCCAGAAGCCGTCAGGCATGAGGCGGTGTCGGCGCAGGCGACCCTCTTCCGTAGCACCGAGCTTGGCGAGGGCGGCCCGACTCGCCATGTTCCTTTCGTCGGTCTTGAGTTGGACTCGGACGGCCCTACAGGCTTCAAAGGCATGGGACAGCATCAGGAGCTTCGTCGCCGGGTTCGCGTGAGTCCCTCGGTGCTCTTCGGCGAACCACGTGTAACCGATTTCCAAGGCCCGGTGCCGTGGGACGACGTCATAGAAGGCACTGCTCCCCAAGACCTCGCCACTTCGGTCGCAGCAGACCGCATAGACCGAGTGACCTGGCTCGAGCCGTGATGTCAGGTGCTCTCGCATGGCGTCTGGGCTTCGGCGCGATGGGGCAGATGGGAACCAGCGGAACGTCTCGCTGTCCGTGCTCGCGACCAGACCCTCCAGATGTCGCTCCTCGACCAGTTCCAGACGGATTCCAAAGCCCTGCAGCGGTAC
Organism: Fimbriimonadaceae bacterium; assembly: GCA_020847855.1. Classification (GTDB taxonomy): domain Bacteria; phylum Armatimonadota; class Fimbriimonadia; order Fimbriimonadales; family Fimbriimonadaceae; genus JADLBH01. The sequence continues at coordinate 52,020 of JADLBH010000030.1, read as the reverse complement.
GGCCCGGAACCATCCCTCCATCCCTGAAAGCTACCTGCCTCGCGGGAAGCCGTGCCGGGTACAACCGTCGCTCCGAACCATGCTCGTCACCGTCTCCCACCTTGCCAAAGGATTCGCGAACGAAATCGTCCTTGAGGACGTGTCGTTTCGCGTTGCCCAAGGAAGCACGACGGCGATCGTCGGTCGCAACGGGTGTGGCAAGAGCACGCTCCTGAAAATCCTAGTCGGCGAGGAGCAGGCCGATTCGGGCTCGGTGGCCCTGGCATCGGGCACTCGCGTCGCCTATATGAGCCAGTCCCAGGCCGGATCGGCCGAGCGAACGGTCTGGGACGAGGTCATGCGGGCCCAATCCGAGCTGGCCAGCCTTCGCGACCGTCTTGCTGAATTGACCGCCCGGATGGAGGCGGGCGATGACGGCCCAGACTTGCTCGAGGAGTTTGCCCTGCTCCAGGAGCGCTTCCTCGACGAGGAAGGGTACAGCCTCGACCACGATGCGAGGTCCGTCCTGAGCAAGCTCGGCATAGAGGAGGCGGAATTCGAGCGTAGGGTCGGCGATCTGAGTGGCGGCCAAGCTACGAGGGTTGCGCTGGCACGAATGCTCCTCGCCGAGCCTGACCTGATCATCCTCGATGAGCCGACGAATCACTTGGACCTGGACGCCACGGAGTGGCTGGAACGTTGGATCCACGGATATCACGGGACCGTCCTCCTCGTGAGCCACGACCGAAGATTCCTGGAGGCGACAGCCGACCATTTCGTCGAGCTTCGAAGCGGCCGCGCATTCGAATATCCCGGCTCGTACAGCCAATACGTCAGGCTCCGATCTGAGGAGGCGGAGCGCACGGCCCGGACGGCAAAGAAGGAGTCGGCGCAGGCAGCCGCGCTCGACGAGTACGTTCGACGGTTCATGGGCAGCGAGCGCACCGCGCAAGCCCGCGGCAGGCTCAAACAGCTTGAAAAGCTAGAGGCATCGCGAACCCAGGTCGTGAAGGACGAGCGTGGGATGGCGGCGGGCTTCGTCAAGGCGCCCCGCTCTGGGAACGTCGCAGTGGAGTGCAGGTCGCTCCAATGGGGCTATGACGGCGTCCCGTTGCTCCCCGCGTTGGACTGGACGGTGCGCTATGGCGAGCGGTGGGGGATGGTGGGCGAGAACGGCGCGGGCAAGTCCACCCTCGCCAAGACCCTGTTAGGGATCATGGATCCGGTGCACGGCACGGCGAAGCTCGGCTCCGCGATCCGCCTGGGCTACTTCGCGCAGGACGCGCAAGACCTCGATCTCGCCAAGACGGCATTGCACCATCTCGTTTATGGCTTCGACCTCACAGAAGGTCAGGCACGGAGCTTGCTCGGGCGCTTCCTATTGGGCGGGGACGATGTGCTGCGCCCGGTCTCATCGCTTTCTGGCGGCGAGCGGAACAAGCTCGTGCTCGCAATGCTGACCCAGGCCGCACCCAACCTGCTCGTTCTGGACGAGCCCACGAACCATCTCGATATGGACAGCCGCGAAGCCCTGGCGGAGACTCTGAAGGAGTTCGAAGGCACATTGATCCTCGTGTCCCACGACCGGTGGCTCTTGGGCGAGTTGACCGACCACACGTTGGACGTCCGCAAGGCGGGATGCGCGCTCTTCCCTGGGAGCTTCGGCGAATACAGGCTCCGGCGCGAGCAAACCCCTGCCATCCCGACCCATGGAGCGCGAGAGGCACCAGCCGCCGTGGGAATGACCCAACGCGAGCTGAGCAAGGCGATCCAAGAGGCGATGAAGGAGGTCGAGAACCGAGAGGCGGAGGTTGCTCGGCTCGAACGCGAGATGGAGTCGCTCAGTATGCGGCTCTCTGCGCCGCAGCCAGCGGACGACCTCGCGGCCCTGGGTCGCGATCACTCTGCGCTCACCGGCAAGATCGCCACCGTGATCGGGCAGTGGGAGGCGGCCTGCACCCAGCTCGAATCTCTGGAAGGATTGCAAGGCGAGCCCGGCAAGAACCCTGGATTGGGACTTTAGGTTCTTGACAGGATTTGCGATTGGCGGTACTCTGCTCCCTGTCTGGCGACCAAAGTCGCTGGGCCAGAGGAGCAGGCCCCGCACACTATCGGAGAGGAGAGCGTGCCCTCAGAACGAATAGCTTGGCGCGTTCCGTCTCCAACTGCGGGCGCGCTCTTTCTTTGTGCCTGGCTCGCTCTCCAAAGGAGAAAGGCCGACCCTGGGGTCGGCCTTTTCGCTGTAGGGCGTTTCGTTCAGCCCTTCTTCTTGAACTCTGCGAGCCTTTCCTTCATCTCGGTGAGCGTGATCGAGTCGAACTCCTTGTCCTCCTCGGCCAGCTTGACCGCGCGGGTCTGAATCTCGATCGCCTTCTTCAAGTCGCCTTTCCGGAACCAGACATAGGCGAGGGTGTCCACGATGTACGGGTTCTTGCCCTCGCTGAGCTTGTCCGCCTTCTCGGACCAGGCGAGCGCCTTGGCTAGATCGGGTTGGGCCAGCTCCGGGAAGACGTCGCTCACCACGGCCCACGCGATGTTGTTCAGGGCCATGGGGTTCGCCTTGTAGATGCCGTTCGCGAGGCTGTCACCGTACTTGTAGGCCTCGGCCTCGTTGGATCGGAGCATGCTCTCGAACTTCACGGAAGCCAGGCTCTCCTCGTACATTGGCTCCTTGGCGATGATCTTGTCAATCTCCTTGACGACCGCCTCGTGGTCGTTGTTGCCCATCGCCTCGCTGAGCGGCTGGAAGAGGGCTTCCCGCTCTTGTTCCATCTTCGCCTGGGCCTCGCTCTGCTTGGCGGCGGCGGCAGTGTCGAAGGTGCCTGCGAGCACGCCGGTTAGAACCTCCTCCAGCTCCATGGGGTGGCCGATCCAGGCGATCTTGCCCTTGCCGTCCACGACGAACGCGGTGGGGATTCCTGGCTGTTTCGCCGCTTCCATCCACGTCTTGGCCATGGTTCCTTCGAAGCCGTCGGCCGCCACGAGGTAGTCCATCTTCGAGCCCATGTCCGACACGAACTTCTCCACTTTGGCGATGTGTGCGTTGTCCTTGGCCTCGGGGTCTTCCCAGACGCTCACCCCGATGAAGGTAGCGTCCTTGTGCTTCTTGGCCATTTCGGTGATGTGGGGGATGCTCTCCTTGCAGGGGCCGCACCAAGTCGCCCAAAACTCCACGACGTAAACCTTGCCCGGCTCAAAGGTCTTGACTGCGTCGCCCTTGACCCACTTCTCCACCTTGAGCGCGGGGGCGTCGCTCCCGATCGCGAGCTGGGCCTGCGCGGGTGCGATGGCAGCGAGGCCGAGCGTCGCTGACAAGAGTAGGAACGATGTTCTCATAGTGTAGTGTCCCGGCCTGAACGCGGCCTTCACCATATTGACGCTTTTGCGCGAAACCTCGGTTCAAGAACTGGGTCCTTACCGAACCGGCCTCAACCTCACTTTGAGCGCGGTGTAACCGTTGATCTCGAAGTGGGCCACCTTCAGCGCGTGCTTCCCAGCTTCGAGATCCACGGTGGCTTGGTACGTGGTCGGCCCTTGGTACTTCCATTCGTTGATGAGGGTCTGACCGTCCAAGCTCAGCCGAACGCCGTCGTCCGTGGTCACCTCGACCGTGTACCGTCCTGCCTGCACCTCAAAGGTGCCGTCCGCAGTCGTTGCGAAGTAGTCGGAGGGCACTCCCTCGTGCGGCGATCCGCCGGAGGCAAAGTCTAGGGCATCCTGTTGCGACGTTGCGATCGGCGGACCGGCAAGAACGGCGTCGAAGGAGTCCCTGTTCTCGCGGGGATCGGACTTCTCTTCCTCCCATGCATACCATCGGACGTCCCAACGGATGGCGACCTTGTCCTCGCCCGACCCAAAACGCACCGGCTGGCCCGCCGCGGTCTGCCGTCCCCACGAATCGGTGGTCGCCGCCCCTGTGTATTCGAGGACGACTTGCCAAGTCCCCTTTCGCCCCGTGATCCGAACGTTGCCGGGCACGGTTCCGGTGCTCGCGCTCAGGGTGCAGCCTTCCACCGTGACCGCCTTCCAGCTTCCCTTGGGGCCCAGAACCTCGAACTCTTCGGTATCGAGCGGTTCCGTCCGCGATGGCCAGAGCAAGGGTCGCCGAAAATCGTACGGCCCCCATTCGTCCACGAGGATGAATTGTCGGCCCCGAGGCGTACCGTGCTGGAGGAACGGGTCCATACCTCCGGCAAGGGGCTGAGGGGCGAGCTTCCGAACCCAAGTATCGAGGCGGGAGAGCTCGTCCAGCCCTGGGGCGAGCCTGGGCGGGAGCACGGCCTTATCCGGCCACGGGTTCCAGCCACCCAGGAACTGGGCGGCATATTCCGCGCCCTTCGCCTCGTTCCGGACGATCTGGCTCCCTCCCCGCGTCATGATCGCCACAGGAGGCTCGCAAGTCGAGTCCACGCGCTGCCCGGCGTGGATCTCCACGCCCTCGTGCGGTGGCGGCATCGGGCCCTCGACGGAGTTCCCGCTAAGGAGGGTCCCCTGGTGAGTACCGTGCAGCGAGAAGGCGACCTTGGCTTCCTCGATCTCGTTCGCCTCCACCTTGACCCTTGTGCCTGTGCCAAGGTCAATTGCAACGTCGCTGGCGCCGGAGAATCGGTTGTGGGCAACCTCCGTGCCGCAGTTCCGAGTATCGCGAAACTGCGGATATCCCCAGTTCGGATCGGGCTCCCGGTCGTTCTGCCAGAGCATCACCGAGTTTGCGTCGTGGAAGAACGTGTTTCCGACGATCCGGTTGTACTGACCGTGCTCGATCGCGATGGACTCGGCGTTGTACCCGAAGACGTTGCCCAGGATCAGACTGTCGTAGGAGTACCCGCCCCAGACCCCGTGCCAACAATCCTGCAAACGGTTGTTCACGAAAGAGTTGCGGCTGAAGGTCGCCTCGATCCCATTCGCGGGCGAGTGGCTGAAGTCGTTGCCGTAGAGGACGTTGTCGTTGCACCCTCCCGCTCCGGTGTCCATCGTGGACTGACCTGCCCAGAGGAAGAACCCGTCCCCGCCGTGGGTCGCAGAATTGTAGGCGAACGTGTTGGCATTCGACTGCTCGTAGACCAGGATGCCGGTGGAGTCCTGGCCCCGGTTGTAGACGCCATGGCTATAGCCCCTTACGCACCAGTCGAACCGGTTGTGCATGACTCGGTTCAAGCTACTGCGATACAGACCCAGACCGACCGCGCTCATAAAGCTGATGTCGCAGTTCCAGACCAGGCCCAACGAGCAGTTCGTAAGCATGAGGCCGCACTGGCCGCCGGTCGCTCGCAGGGCCCTGACCTCGAAGTCCTTACACCCGCTAAGATAGGCCCCTGCCCCATATCGCAGCCACTCGTTGTCCTCGTTCTTGTGGTAGCTCATCCAGTCGGCGGCGTCCTCCTTCTCTCGGTCGCTCAGCAGGCGCTGCCTCCAGTTGTAGGAGACGTCACAGTCCAGAAGCTTCAGCCCTTTGACGTTCCAGGCAATGAGTCCGACCTTGTAACCGCGGATCTTGGCGTTCTTGATCGTGACGTTCTCGCCGTCAATGCGAATCCCGATCCCTTTGCGCTGGTCGGGCGGGGTGTCCTCGCGTGAGCCGGAGAGGGTCGCCCCTTGGAAGTCCACCGTGATCCCTTTTCCACGGACTGTGATCGTCGCCACTTGGCCCGTTTCGCTGGCGGAGGCCAAATTGTAGACGCCTGGCTTCACTCGGGCCGAGGCCTCGATCACCAAGCCCTTGGAGAGCTCGATCTCGTCCTGCAGGCTCGGCGGGAAGGCGAAGGCGAAGGCGAAGAGCATGGCGGATTGTAGCGGGGCCTAGACGGAGGCGTCCACCGATTGTTCCTTTCCGGTGGCCGCGGAGCGGTACATCGCATCGAAGATCGCGTTCAAGACAAGCCCCTGCTCCCCTGGCACGGGCGAGGGCGACCCTTCAGCGACGGCGTGAACGAAGGCTTGGACCTCAGCGGTGTGACTGGAAGGCACTTCGGGGACGTTGCGCGGCTTCAGGTCGAAGAGCTGCCGGTCTTGTTCCGTGTAGATCTCGACAGGATCCTCGCCTCCTCCTTTCACCAAGATTCCGGCCTTGGTTCCCATGATCTCAGTTCGGAACTGCTCGTCCTTGATGTTGGCCATAAAGGAGGACTCGAGCACGACAACGGAGCCGTCCTTGAACCGGATCATCCCGACCGCCATGTCCTCGACGGTGAACTTTGCCCGGTCATAGTCGCCCATCCCGTTATAGAGCGAAGGGTCGCGGCCTAATGTGTCCCAGGTCTGGGCCGTGGCGCTCACGGGCTGGGGATAGCCCATGAGGAAGAGTGTGAGGTCAAGGATATGGACGCCGATGTCAATGAGCGGGCCGCCACCCTGCTGAGCCTTGTCAATGAAGACGCCCCAGCCAGGCACCCCCCGCCGTCGCAGGGCCTGCGCCCTCGCATAGTGGACGTCCCCCAAGTGGCCCGCATCAATGAACTCCCGCGCGAACCTTGCCCCCCCGCCAAACCGCATCTGTAGGGCGACTTGGAGGATCTTTCCTGCGTCCTTGGCCGCCTTGCACATCGCCCGTGCCTCTTGGGCGTTCATCGCGAGGGGCTTCTCGCACAGGACGTGTTTTCCAGCCTGGAGCGCCTCTATGGTCAGCTTTTCATGGGAGAGATTGGGCACCGCAACAGAGACAGCGACGACCTCGGGGTCGTTCAAGAGGTCTCGATAGTCTTTGGTCGTCTTCGCGCCGGCGGCCAGAGCGCTCGCGTCCTTGAGAGGCTCGTCCAGGAGATCGCACACCCACGCGACCTCGCACTCGTCCGGGATGGAGAGATACCCTGGGATGTGGCAACCCAGACCGATCATTCCCGTTCCGATGACACCGACTTTCACTTTGCCCACAGCGATCGGAGGTTACTCGCTCCGAGCGTGGGCCGTGTGAGCTTTGCCTATGGGGTCTCGGTTACTCAGCCGGGGGCGGTTCGGCGTCTTGTCGCTTTCGTCCCCGGACTCCATGAACCAGGAAGCCAACGATGATCGTCGCCAAAACCGCCCAAAACACCACCTTGTCCATCATGGGGATCGTGAAGGTGAGCGGCACCTTGTTGTCCTTGTTGTAGGCGAGGACATAGTTGTGGCCGGCGAGGAAGGCGAGCTTCACCCCCACCCAGCCGACCAGGACATAGGCCATGTGCTCGAGCGACGGGAACCTTTCGAGCAATTTGATGAAGGCGGACGCGGCGAAGCGAAGGAGCACGATCCCGATCACCGCACCGAAATAGATCACCCAGAGCTTCTCTTGGCGGTGCTCGATGCCGATCGCGGCAACGACGGAGTCAATCGCGAAGGCGATGTCGGTGAGCTCGACCAAGATCACGGTCTGCCAGAAGCCCGCCTTCCGGGCAGGCTCCTGCTTCCCGCCCTCCTTCTGGCTGTGCGCGACAAAGTGCTTGATCAGGAGGAACAACAGGTACGCGGAACCGATCGCCTGGAGCCACCACAGCCGGATGATCCATGCCGCGACCATGATCGCGACGAGCCGGAAGACGAACGCCCCGCCCAAGCCATAAAGGAGCGCACGGCGCTGAAGCTTGGACGGCAAGTGCCGCACCATGAGCGCGAGCACAAGGGCATTGTCCGCGGAAAGGAGCCCTTCCAGGAGCACGAGCACGCCGATGACCGGGAGGTCTCCGAAGGCAAAGATCTGGGGTGTCATGCTGGACAGGAAGATCCTGGTGGGGCTCCCTCATTCTGCCATAATCTGAGAACTAGAGGCCTACCATGGGCCGTGAGAGACCATGCCCACTTACGTTTATGAGTGCTCCGCGTGCGGCGTCACGAAGGAGGCCGAGCAACGCATGTCCGACCCACCGCTCGCCGACTGCGATTGTGGCCGCAAGGGCTCGCTGAAGCGCCTCATCCAACCCGCGGGGATCCTGTTCAAGGGAAGTGGGTTTCACTCGAACGACTATTGCAGCGCCCCCAGCGAGGCCCAGGCCGAGCCTTGCGGCCCGGCCTGCGAGTGCAGCCCCGAGGCGAGCGACTAGCCCTTCGACGCGGCCTCGAAGGTCGCCTCGTCGTAGGGCACCTGGATGGCCCCGCTCAGGATGCCCTTCTTCGCCTCTTCGAGCTTGTGAATGTTCTGCTCGCCGATCGCGTGCTCCGTGTGCTCGAAGTGGGTCGTTCCCACCCCTCCTTCCTTGAGGCCATAGACGGCCACGCCTGGACTGAACCTGCCCTCTGTGAGGTCCTTGATCGTGAGGAAGATGCTCTCGTCCACGTTCTTCACCATGGAGGTGAGCACGCTCCCCGGTGCGAGGTCGTCTTGGTCGCTGTCCACGCCGATCGCATACTTCCCGGAGTCTTTCGCCGCCGCGATCACGCCCAGGCCCGCCCGTCCCGCAGCGTGGTAGACGATGTCCGCTCCCTGACCGTAGAGGAGGTTCGCCGCGACCTTGGCCGTGTCCTGGTTGTCCCAGTTCCCAGTGAACTTGGCGGGCAGGACGACGATCTTCGGGTTCGCGGCCAGGGCACCGGCCCTGTACCCATACTCGAACTTCTTGATGAGCGGGATCTCCTGACCCCCGACAAAGCCGATCTTCCCGCTCTTGGAGACGAGTCCGGCGAGGTATCCGACGAGGTAGCTTCCCTCCTCCTCCTTGAATTGGATCGTCCGGACGTTGTCCATCTCCAAGGGGGCACCGTCTATGCTCACGAACTTGGTGTCCTTGTGGGTCGGGGCTACCTTCTCCAGAGCGGGCCGCATGCTGATGCCCACCCCGATCACGAGCTGAGCGCCTTGCTCGGCGAGCTGCGCGAGGTTGGTCTCATAGTCGCTCTCCTTGGTGCTCTCCACCTTGAGGATCTTGATCCCGAGCTCCTTCTCGGCCTTTTGCATCCCCCGATAGGCGCTGTCATTGAAGGACTTGTCACCCAAACCGCCGGTGTCGAAGACGATTCCGACCGTCATGGGCTTCTCGCCTTCCGTCGTAGTGCCCGTGGTCGGGCTCGGTGCGTTGCACCCAGCCATCGTCAGGGCCGCAATTCCAAGAGATACCCATCGGTTCATCGTGATTCCTCTTCGCGCAGGTAAGATGCCCGATTATGGCGCACGCCGTTGGGCCGCGCTTCCCCCGCTGAGGATTTGGAATTGCTACCGATCAACCTAACCAAACCCGAACTTGCGTTCGACGCTGTGCGCAAGAGTTACAAGGACCTGAAGCCGACCGACGTTGCGCTCGTCTCGGCGGCGCTGCTCCAGTCTGGCCGGTCTGCGATCGCTATCCACGACGGCCAAGAGTTCTCGTGGGACAAGGAGTCGTTCGAGCCTTTGACACGCTCCCTTTTGCGCGAGGTCGAACAGATTCAGCTCGCCCTGGATGCGGAAAAGGGAAAGAAGACGGCCAAGACCGTGGAAGAGGAGCCCGTAACGCTCTCGCTCCACGTCAAGCCGAGCCTGGCCGCCGCAGAAGCCCTCTTGAAAGGTCGGAACGATCTCAAGACCCTCGTGAGCGATATCCTGGAGACGGGTGTGGAGTTCCAGTACTCGCCAACCGACATCGGCTGGCACTGGTCCTTGGAGCGAGTGAACTGGGCCACGCTGAGTAGCGGCGACCTCAATCGAAGAATCCGGTTTCGGGCCGTCTTCGAAGGCAATTCCGAAGGCATCGAGCTGGGGCCTGGCGGCAAGAAGCGGGCTACGAAGAAGAAATAAGCCTTCTCGCTTGATCGGCAACGGCCTCGGCCGTGATCCCAAACTCGCGATAGAGCCTCTCTGCAGGGGCGGAGGCACCGAAGTGGTCCAAGCCGACCGAGGCACGGGCGTACTTCTGCCAGCCCAGGGTCGTCCCTGCCTCCACCGAGACGATGGGGACGCTTTCTGGGAACACGGTCGCCTTATACTCAGGGCTCTGACGCTCGAACACCTCCCAACACGGGAGGCTCACCACTTGCGCGGCATGACCCTCGGCAGCGAGGATCTCCGCTGCCCGGAGCGCGACCTGAACTTCGCTGCCCGTCCCGACGAGGACGATCTGTGGCCGTTCCTCCGACCTCACCGCGTATCCCCCAAGGGCCGCCTTCGTAGGGTCGCCGAGCTGGGGCACCGACTGCCGGGTAAGCACGAGGGCCGAGGGCCCGGTCACCCGAGCGAGCGCAGCTCCCCATGCCGCCCAAGTCTCCGCCCCGTCCGCCGGTCGCCATACGTCCAAGTTAGGGATCGCCCGGAGCGACATGACGTGCTCCACTGGTTGATGAGTGGGGCCGTCCTCACCGAGCCCGATGCTGTCATGGGAGAAGACAAAGAGGCTGGGGCAGTGCATGAGCGCGGCCAGCCGGATCGAAGGACGACAATAGTCGCTGAAGACCAAGAATGTCCCGCACGCCGAGCGCATGCCTCCGTGGAGGTTGATGCCGTTGCTGATCGCCGCCATGCCGTGCTCGCGCACCCCGTAGAAGAGGTTTCGCCCGGTTGGGTTGGAAGCGGATTGGGCCGGTTCGTTGGGGATGTTCGTCTTGACGCTCTCTGCGAGGTCGGCACACCCACTGACAAATGTCTCGCTTCCCGCCGCAATGGACGCGATCGCCTTCCCGCTCGAGTTCCTCGTCGCCTCGGGCTTGGGAAACTCAGGGAGCGGGCCAAGTTGGAAAGTCGGGCTTGGAGAGTCTCCCCAACGGGCGTACCACTCCTCTCGCTCGTTCGAACTGCGCGCTCCAGCCTTACGGTAGGTCTCGAGCGCCTCGACAGGCACCCAAAAGGTCAGATCTGTGGGCAAGCCGAGTTGCTCCTTGGCCGCAAGGACCTCGGAGGCCCCGAGCGCCGCGCCATGGGCCGAGGAGGTTCCTCCCTTGCCAGGGCTTCCATATCCGATCGTGGTGCGACAGCCGATGATCGAGGGTCGGTCGGTCACCTCGATCGCGGCTTGGATCGCATCGGCCACGGCGCGGCGGTCGTTGCCTTCGCACTTTTGGACGTGCCAACCGTAGGCTTCCATGCGCTGGCCCCAGTCCTCGGAGTAGGCGAGCGAGGTGGGCCCGTCAATCGTGATCCGGTTATCGTCATAGAGGACGGTGAGGCGGTCGAGCGCTTGGTGTCCAGCCCAAGCACACGCCTCGTGGCTGATGCCTTCCATCAGGTCGCCGTCCGAGGCGATCACGTAGGTGCGGTGGTCGTACATGCCCGGTGCGCTGTGCCGCAGGAATCTCTCGGCGACCGCCATCCCCACCGCGGTCGAGACTCCCTGGCCCAGGGGCCCGGTCGCCATCTCCACACCGGGGGTGATCCCGTTCTCGGGGTGGCCTGGCGTGATGCTTCCCCACTGCCGGAACGATCGAAGGTCGTCTAGGCTCAAGTCGTAGCCAGTGAGGTAGAGCATGGCGTAGAGCAACATGCTCCCGTGCCCCGCCGAGAGGACGAAGCGGTCCCTGTCCGGCCACTCGGGCGAGCGCGGGTCGTACTTCAGGAACTGAGTCCACAGGACGTGCGCGATGTCCGCACACCCCATCGGCATGCCTGGGTGACCCGAGCCTGCGGCCTCGACCGCGTCCATCGCAAGGCCGCGGATCACGTTGACGCACAACTGGTCGTTGGCCACGATTGCGTTGGGCACCGAACGAATGTACCCTCTACGGTACTCTGATCCACATGACACTTCTTGCCGCAGTCCTGCTCGCCCCACGACCGGCCGATTGGGAGGTGAACGACCACCGCACCTTCTTGTTCAATGGGAAGCCCTGGATCCCAGTCGGCGTGGAAGTGGACGGCTCGGAGGCCCAGATCGCCTCAGCAGCGGCCTCGGGTGTCTCGGACTTGCTCGTCACGATCCGGTCTGACGGCACCGGATGGAAGGAGACTCAGGCCGCATTGGAAGCGGCGAAGGTGAACTACGCGATTCGACCTGCGGAAGCTTGGCCCAAGGCGGAAGCGTGGTTGGTGGCGCCACAACACCTCCGGCGCGAGAGCCCGACCGACCCTACGATGGTCATTTCGGTTCCAGGAGCCTCCGAGTTGCTCGTGGTGGTCGCAAAAAACCGGGATCGCAGCATCGCGCTGCACTCGGTCGTCGCGGGCGACGGTAGCTTTGCAGTGCAACTGGGTCGGGAAGTGGGGAACGACCGCACGCTCCTCCTTTACCCGCGCATGAAGGAGTCTTTGCTTCCGGATTTGGGGGAGCGTTTCAGTGCCCGTCGCGACGGTCTATACCGGGCACTCAAGGCATCGCCCTTCGGCGCGGGCTTGCGTGCAGTCGTCGCGCCGCTCGGCGACGAGCCTCCGGGCTACGCCGAGGGCTTCCACGCGAAAGAGGTGGGCAGCACCCACCTGGGCGACTTCGCGGCCTACCTCGAATCCAAGTACCAGGCGGTCTCCGCCCTCACGCGGGCCTGGTCCATCGCGTCCAACGATCTCCAGGACTTCACATCGGTGGCACGCTTGATCCCGCTTTGGAGCTCGGGCAGGGGGGTGGCTTCTCTGTTCGACCCTGTGCAGGACAAGCTGTACTCGGCCAACGATGCCACGTCGTTGGCATGGAACGATATCGAGGAGTTTCGTCGTCTGCAACAAGCGCAGAGGCTCGGTGCGTTCGTCGCGGGAATCCGGGAGTTGACGCGAGTTCCAATCCTGACGAACCATGGTTCTCTGGGGGACACCGGTGAGGACGGGGTCGCCCTCGGCGTGAAGGCTGGCAACCTCGCTGAAATCCTGGATTCCACGGGTTCGGGGCTCGGCCTTGCCATGAAGGGGCGCGTGCGCGCCCTGTGGGCGACCGGGATCTCGTCCTCGAAGGTCGGTGTGGACGAAATCTGGGCCGAGCTGCTTTCCAGTGGATTCCGTGGCGCGTTCTTCCGCTCTCCAGACCCGACGGACCTCCCGAAGATCGCCCTCGCAGCGCGGACGACCGACCCCGACGCGGCAGACTGGTCCCTCACCGCCCTTCCCTTCCCTTCCCAGATGCTCGGCTCGGTGTTCGTGTCCCGGACGGGCGGCAACACCCTCTGGTTGCCCTTTGCCGATTCTGGAACCCCCATCCCTTACTGGGCGAGCGTTCGTGGCTACCGGTTGCCCGGCAGGGACGGGAACAAGCTCGTCGTCTGGCGCGAGGGCCAGCCTGAACCCGTGAAGATGCGCTGTGCCGACCCGAAGACGATCGTGGTCACGAGCACGGACGGTACGGAGGTGAAGCTGAAGAAAGGCAAGCACACGATCGAGTTCGACCTGGGCGGCAAGCCCGTGATCGTCTCGGGCAACGAACGGCTTCCCGGCTCGGAGGACGCGATCGCGGCGGTGACCGAGGTGCTCACTCGAATCATCGAGAGGTACGGCGCTTGGGTGGACGTAGCGGGCGGCGAGAAGCTCAACCTCCGAGCCGCGCTCGAATCCATTGACCTCGATCCACTCGGCTCACTCGAACTCCTGGATAGGCAGGCTCGCCGGCTGACGGTGGCCTGCGCTCCGTATGCATGGATCAGCCTTGACCGGGTCGAGGCAGGCTCCTTAGCGACCGGGGTGGTCCATGAGAGCGCGTCTCTCGGACGGGCGAGCGAGGCCGCCGCAGGGTGGCCGGGCCAGCCCTCTTCGCCCTGGTCGTCCTGGTCGTTCAGTTCCAAGGCGCAAGGGCAGTTTGAGGCCTGGCTCTCCACGGATGCGGACGACGACACCTTGAGCACGCTTCAACTCGTGATCGGTGGGGCGACCATGCGTCCCACTGGCCCGCCGGTCAGCCTTTATGGCGGCGGGTTTCGCTGGGTGCCGTTCGGGCCGACCAAAATCGAGTCGGGCACCGTGGTCGTCAAGCTCATTTCGAGCTCGGAGCGGCCGGTGAGCTTCCTGCTGGACGCACTGGTGCTCTCGCCTACGCCCTTCTTGGCGGACGGCCCGAGGCCGCCGGTCGCCTTCCTGCGCGACTAGCGGCCCAGGATCAACCAGGCGAGGCCGACGATGCCCGCGGCCGCGCCAGGCCCATAGCGTCGTTTGCCTGGGCCGTCAATCTGGACCCGGTCGCCGGAGCGGAGGGGGACGTCGCCCTGCAGACCTTGTTCGATCGCGAGATAGTCGAAGTACGAGGGCTTTTTCTCTCCGGCTCGGAGCACGGCCACGCGAGTGAGGTTCGAGCCTCGCTCGGCACCGCCTGCCGACTTGATCAAAGATCCGAGGGTCGTGCTTTCGCCGACCGTATAGTAGCCGGGCCGTCTCACCGAGCCTTCCACGGTGACGTTGCCCAGGGCTCCGTAGGCCAGAACCTCGACGGCATCGTCGGCTTGTATCGTTGTGGCTCGTGCCTCCTCGGGCCAAGCGAGCTTGGTTCTTGTGCCCTTGCGGACTAAGGTGATGCTCGGGCCATCGGTCCCTGGGGTCACTCCGCCGCACTTCTCGATGGCGTCGGCGACCGTGAGCCCCGGATAGAACTCGACGGCGCCTGGGCTCACCACGGCCCCGAGCACGGTGATCGTCTGAGGCTCCGTGAGATCAGGAATCTCGATCCTGTCTCCAGCGTAGAGGGGCACGTCCGGGGCTCCGTCGCGACAATCGAACGAGAATGCGCTTCCGTCGGCCCGAGTCAAGAGCACGGAACCCAGGTCTGCCTTCGGGCTCGGCTTCACCATCGCCAGTGCGGTGCCGAGCGTGGATCCTGGCACGACCTCAAAGTCAACCTTCGACTCCACTGCACCGAAGACACTGGCGCGTTGAGGGTTCGTGACCGGCTTCTCGGGCGATGGCTTCTTGGGGGCGGGCTCTTTGTTCGGCGGCACTTGGGGAACCCCGGGCGCGCCGACGACCGCGATCGTGACTTGGGCGTTCGTCACGATCCGCTCGTCCGAGAGGAGTTTCTCGATGCGAGTTTCCGCGTCTTGAGGGGAGAGCCCCGCGATCTCGACGATTCCCAGGAACGGTAATTGCACGACGCCGTCCCCGTTCACTTCGTACTCGCCGTCCATCGCCTTCTCTTGCGCACAGGACAGCGTGATCTTGTCCTTGGGCTTGATCACCCCCGTCTGGGCCATCGCGACCATCGCAACCAGGCTAACGGCGAACAATGCAAGAAGGCGCATACCTTTCGGGACGGCCCCGCGAGGGTGAAAGTACCGTGCGGACTCGCGGCACGCGGGACGTCAAGGTGACCTGGAGCCGACGGAGGGCCCTCTGCCCGGTTCCGCCCGAGTTGCGAGACCCTGGAACGACGTCCCCGACGGGCGGCCGGGACGACCACTCAAGGCTCGAGGACGGACAAAAGCAAGGTGGTGCCGCAGGCCGGACTTGAACCGGCGACCCTAGCATTTTCAGTGCTATGCTCTACCAACTGAGCTACCGCGGCACAGAATGGCGAGGATGACGGGACTTGAACCCGCGACCTCCGGCGTGACAGGCCGGCGCTCTAACCACTGAGCTACACCCCCGCGCTGGGCACTGCATTATGCCATGTCAGGGGTCTCGCCGTCCTAGGCCGAAGGAAGGGAGGCCAAGGTGGGACCGGTACCGATTGAGAGCAGGCTCGTCGCAGAATCGCACGGGTGTGAGACGTGAGCGTGCCCGCGGGTCGGTGGGAGGAGCGTCGCTACCCGACTCGTGTCCAAACCCAACCGAAGGGGTCGAACCTAGTCGTAGAGGTTCCAGCGGACGCTGTCAATATCCACATCCCAAAGCGTCACGGCAGTTCGGGTAGTCGCGCGATACGAGAAGCGAGCCTTCATCTCTTGGTCCAGTGCCAGATAGCTCACGGGTGCATTGGTCGCGAGGTGTTCGCCGTTCCCAGCAAGAGAAGCGCAGCATCGAACACGGGTTGAAGTCTCATGTCAAGGGCATACATCATCGCCACGGCTCGGTCGTCTCGTGCCACATTTCGACGCTAGTCCGAAACTCGGGTCGGCTTCGCCGATGGCGTTCCTACGCAATCCGCCTCTTCTGCACTCGGCTAGGTCCTCGCCTTGGGTGCAGGCACATGGAGGACGAGACACGACCGCGTGAACGCGGTCTAGTCGCCTCCCAGCCTCTTCAGCCAGACCTCGCGGAACCAGAGGCGGTTTCCGTGGTTTTGGAGCTCAATCTGACCGGAGGGATAGATCGGCTTGCCGCGCTCCCAGTAGTTCTCCATCACGACGTTGTCCGTGACCAGTCGGCCGTTGAGCCAAACCGTCGCCCGCTCCCCGACCATGCGGATGCGGAACCGGTTCCACTGGCCCACGGGATAGTCGGCCCGGACGATGGGCTTGGATGGGTGTGCTTGGTTGTTGTAGAAGGCTCCCGAGCCTTCGGGATCGTCCCAGATCTGAACCTGCGGGCTGCCCCTCAGGTAGATGCCGCTATCGCCGCCCTTGAGGATCTTCCAGTCCACCAGGAGCTCGAAGTCGGAATAGTCCTCGGCGGTGCAGAGGCTTTCCCCCTTGCCATCGAACGAAAGGACACCGTTCTCGACGGTCCAGTGTTCTCGCATCCTTGCGTCCGCATCGGCCTGAGCGGACGCGAGCGCCTCCTTGGTCATCTTGGCCCGCTCGGGAGGGGAGGCGACGAGCCCCTTCCAGCCTGTGAGGTCTTTGCCATTGAAGAGCCTTTCGAACCCCCGCTCGGGGAGCAGAGCGAGGAGGAGCGCGGTCGTCACCATGGAGCGATCTTACCGGCAGGCTGGCAAAGGAGGGCGTAGGTGAGCGACTATGACCTGCGTCATGGCACCGGCCCGTCACGCCGAATGAGAATGCACCCATATGGCGCGGCTGTCCATGCTCATAGACCTCACACGGTGCATCGGCTGCGACGCATGCACAGTGGCGTGCAAGCAGGAGAACGGGACGCCGATGGACGTCTTCTTTGCGCGCGTCTTGAACGTGGAGGCCGGTCGCTATCCTGACGTCAAAAGGATTTACATCCCCGTCCTCTGTAACCATTGCGAGAACCCCCCCTGCCTCAAGGCGTGCCCGAACAAGGCGATCGTCAAGCGTCAGGACGGGATCGTTCTCATTGATCAAGATCGCTGTAGGGGTACCGGTGCGTGCGTCTCCGCGTGCCCCTACGGCAATATCATCTTGCAACCCTCGGAGGACTGGTACCTCAACGAGGACGAGGCCTACGAGAAGGACTATGTCAAGCCTCGCTTGACGAGCGGCGTCGCCCGAAAGTGTACGTACTGCGCCCACCGTGTGGACGAGGGTCTCGACCCGGCGTGCGTCGTCGCATGCCCGACCAACGCCCGCATCTTCGGCGATCTTGACGACGAGGGGGGGCTACTTCGACAGTACATCGCCTCGGAGGAGCGAGAGACAGGCCGCACTCCCTTCAAGCTCTTGCCTGAGGCAGGCACCGAGCCCAGCGGCCAGTACCTTGGGACGCTTGCCGCCCAAGACGTCTCGACCCTAGGTCACGCCGCATCGCCCGAAGTCACGGAGGTCTCGCTGTGAGAAATCTGGCACTTGCCTTGCTCCTGCTAGTGCCTGGGCTCGCCCACGCCGAGTCCCCCACCCGCGACGTATACGGGACCAGTTCCTGCATGGGTTGCCACGGGATGTCCGCCATGGGGGGACTGGGACCGCCGATCGTGAGGCCGAAGATCGAGCGCGAGGCGTTCGTCAAGGTCGTGCGGAACGGCAAAGGCATGATGCCCGCCACCCCCGCGAGCCAACTCAGCGACAAAGACGTGGACGAGCTCTATCGTGAGCTCAATGCCAAGCAGTGGAAACCGGACGAGATCCCGGTCGCCTTCCGCGTGGGGGGGCTGCTGAGCACCAAGAACGTCGCCCTGATCTTCCTAGGCGCCTCGCTCTTGAGCGCCATTTTCATCGTTCGAGGAATCAACTACTGGGTGGGCTTGGCAGGTTTCAAGTACATGCGGCCTGCCTTGCGCAGGTTCGGTCGCTTCAAGGCGTTCGGCGTTTTCGTGCGGTCGCTGATCGTGGACGGGCTATTGGTCGCGAGCCTGTGGAAGTCCAACAAGCACCGATGGTTCATGCACGCCCTGATGCTCTACGGGATGATCGGCCTGGCCCTTGCCGACGTGCTGATCCAGATTTATAACCCGACCCGCGCCGACCTTGCGCTCAGCGACCCACTCAAAATCCTCCCGATCGTTTCCGGCATTGCGGTCCTCGTGGGGGTCGCGTACGTGATGGTTCGGTACAAGACCGACGACTACATTGACAACGGCCTGACCCTGGGCCGCGACTATCTCTTTGTGACGCTCCTCTTCCATACGGTGTTGAGCGGAATCTTGACCCTGGTCATCAATCGGACGACCGCCTTCGGGTGGGTCATGCCGATCTACATCTATCACTTGCTCTGCGTGTGCGCACTCTTCGTTTCGGCCCCCTTCACGAGGTTCCAGCATGCATGGATCGTCCCCATCATGGTCGGGCTCAACCGCGTGACCGATGCCGTGACCGCGAGTGGGATTGACATCGGGTTCGTACGCGAGCCCGCGCCGGGCCGGCACCACAAGTCGGAGCGAATCGCCTTGGACGTCATTCGGCGGGTTGCACCCGATCAAGCCGACGACGTGAAACTTCGTTACTACCCCTAGAGAACCCAACGATGCCTGAACTCCAGAACCAATCCGAGAAGAAGCAACAGAACGGCCCGAGCAGAAGGTCCACGCTCGGGGCGATCGTCATGGTGCTCAACCTGGGCGTCCTGGCGTCTTTGGCGGCGCCGGCCGTGCGCTTCGTGCTGTCTCCGCTCTCGCGGCGGTCGAAGCTCAAGTGGGTGGACGTGCTTGGCGACGATCAGCTCGCAGAAGGGGAGACGCGCGAGGTGAGCTATGTCATCCCCATCGTGGACGGCTACCAGACTGTAGAGCGGAAGTACACCGTCTACCTGCACCGAACCCCGAACGGGGTCAAGTGCTTCGACCCAGCCTGCACCCACCTAGGGTGTCGGATCACATTCCAAGGTGATCAGCAGCGCTATTTCTGCCCGTGCCACGGTGGGGTCTTCGACAAGGAGGGCAAGGTCGTCTCCGGCCCTCCACCCACCGGCCTTGTCCAACACCCCGTAAAGATCGAGCGTGGCCGAATCCTTATCGGCCGCAAGGTGTAAGCGAATGATCAAGGAACCCGAGCCTCACTCGTTCGAAACCGAAGAACGTCCCATCGTCACCGCCCCCGGCGATCTTCAGCCCGAGGAGCGACTCGCCATGGAGCGTCCGGGGCTTCGCGACTGGATGGAGCTTCGTCTCGGCTGGTGGGGTTTCGTCCGGAAGAACCTTGACGAGCCGATGCCACCCGGAGTCGGGTGGTGGCAAACCCTCGGAAACCTCCTCCTCACGCTCCTTGCGTTCCAGTTCACGACCGGGGTCCTCATGGCGATGTACTACAGCCCAGCCCCGCAGACGGCGTACAACTCGGTGAAGCACCTGACGACGGAAGTCGCCGCGGGCGCGATCATCCGGGGATTGCACGTTTGGGGCTCCGCGCTCATTGTCGTCGTGATGGTGATGCACACCCTACGGGTCTTCTTCTGGGGCTCCTATAAGAAGCCCCGTGAACTCACTTGGGTCTGTGGCGTGCTCATCTTCCAAGTGATGCTCGGGTTCTCCTTCACCGGGTACCTGCTTCCATGGGACCAGAAGGCGTACTGGGCCACCGTCGTAGGAACCCGCATCGCGGCCACCGTTCCGTTCATCGGGCACGAGCTGCTGATCCTGGTCCGTGGGGGAGAGGAGGTGGGCGCACTGACGCTCACCCGGTTCTATGCGGTTCATGTCATGCTCCTCCCCGCGGCGCTCATGGGGCTCGTCGGCCTCCACCTGTACCTGGTGCGGCGCCATCACATCGCGGGCCCGGTGATGCCCCAGAAGGGCAAGCCCCAGCCCTTCTTCCCGAACCAGCTCTTCAAGGACGCGGTCGTTGTGGTGGCGGGACTTGCCGCTTTGTTCTGGCTCACGCTCAACCTGCCGCCCGGACTGGAGGCGATGGCCGATCCGGCAGGCACGGACTTCACCCCACGGCCCGAGTGGTACTTCCTCGGGCTCTACGAGCTCTTGAAGATCATGCCTCCCGGCTACGAGGCCCTTGCCACCCTGGTGATCCCAGGTCTGATCACGGTGGGGATGTTCGCCCTTCCTTGGCTCGACCGATCGAAGTCGAGGCACCCGGCAAAGCGGGGCTGGGTCATGCTCGTCGGAATGGGAGTCATCCTCCTGATCGGGCTCATGACTCTCAAGGGGATCCTCGAAACCCCACCAAGCTCGCACCATTCGGCCCCTGCCCAAGAAGGCGGCGCTCCCGCTGTGGAGTAAGGTCCCACGGTATGACGGCCGTCATGGTTCCGGCCCGCGGACGTCTCCAAATTGAAACTATGGTCACGGGCCGAACTGGGCTCACAATGCTGCGGCTAGCATCGGAGAGGTCAGAGCCCGGCAAGGTTCCCGTGGCCGTTTTTCGACCCTTCTTCCTCGCGGGCATCGCAACGCTCCTGACTGTGGGTTGCTTGCTCGGTGCGCTCGCCTTGCACGGAATCGCCCGGCAAGGCTCGTACACGGCGACCGCGTGGACCCCGTACGTGCTCGCACACGCGAACTCACAGCTCTACGGTTGGGTCGGATTCTTCGTGATGGGGTTTACCCTGCAGCAGCACGGTGCCTCGGCGAGGAGCCTGCCGAGCCTCACGAGGCTGGCAAACTGGTGCCTCTGGCTGATGGCAGGCGGCATTGTTCTGAGGTTTGCAGCGGAACCGCTGGCCCAAGCGGATCCTTCTCGATGGGTTTGGCTCGGGGTCGCGTCGAGCACATTGCAGATCGCCGCGATCGGCACCATGGTCCTCAATATCGCGAAGAACCGCGACCCGTCCCGGCCTTCGTCGGGTTGGCCCCTCCTCTTCGTTACGACATCGTTGCTCTTCTGGGCCGTCGTTGCTCTTGCGGACCCGTTTGTGTTCGTCGGTACGCACCAGGCAGACACGTCCGCCTCGATAGCGTTTGTGGCGAGATGGGCCACTCCTCTCCGCGAGGCCCAGTTCCTTGGCTTTGTTGCGACCATGGTCTTCGGCGTCGCCGCGAGCAAGTTCCCCGGCTGCTTGGGCTTTCGGGAAGCGAAGCGCACTTGGGGCCTCCTGGGTTATGGGGCGTGGATTCTTGGCCTTGCACTCCGCATGACGGGCTGGATCGCGTACTTCAACGCGGGTCTTACACCGGGGTCGGACACCGTCTTCCGCCTGGGGGCCGCCTTCTTGGGCCTTGGCGCGGTCTGCATGATCGTCTCCCTGGGCGTGCTCGAGCCCGTCTTGCGTCCCAACGCGAGCCAGAAGTTCTTGAAGGCAGGGTTCGTGTGGCTGCTGGTGGCCGCGTCCTTGGCGAGCTTCGAGCGACTACACTTGTCCGTGATCGGCGAGCCCTTCTCCCATGCTTACACTGGAGCGATCCGCCACGCTTTGACCGTGGGGTTCATCTCGCAGATGATCCTCGGAGTGGGTTACCACGTCGCGACTCGGATGACCGGCTCCGCGGAGATTGGTACGAAGGCGCTTTGGGCCGCGTGGTGGCTGCTCAATCTCGGGAACCTTGGACGGGTAGGTTTGGAGGTAGCGACCGACTACTTCCCTGCCGCCTTCGCGCCCATGGGGGCGACCGGGTTCATCGAGCTCGTCGGGCTCGTGTGTTGGGCCTCCGTCATGGTCCGGCTTCTCCTGCCGCGGTCGGTGCGTGTGGCGGCAACCTGCTAGCAAAGGTTCTGGGGAGCACCCGCGGCATACGCGGCGACGTTCTCGACCGTGACTTCGCGGATCGCCTGCAGCGAGTCCGCGGTGTAATACGCGATGTGCGGGGTCACCAAGACCTTGGGATGGCAGGTGAGCGTGAGCCCCTCGGCGATTTCCAACGCCTCGCGTTGTGTCGGGTCATGGATCAAGGTGTCGCTCCATTCCCCAGGCAGGATCAGGGTCTCGCCTTCGAGGACGTCCAGGGCGACCGCCGCGACGATATCCTCTCCCAAGGCCCACAACAGTGCTTGCGTGTCCACCACCGCCCCTCGCGAAGTGTTCACCATCAGGACACCCGGCTTCATCGCCTTGAACTCCTCGAAGCCGATCATGTGCCTCGTCTTGTCCGTCAAGGGGCAGCAAAGGGAGATCATGTCCGCCTGCCGCAGCAGGTCGTCCATGGCTATGTACTCCGCTGGCACTTCAGCGCGAGGACTAGGATCGGTGGCGACCACGCGCATTCCGAACGCCGATGCCAATTGGGCGAGCTTGGCACCGATGTTTCCGGTTCCAATCACGCCCAGGGTCCGCCCTGTGAGGTTATGGCCCAGCAGCTCAAGCGGGTCGAAGTCGTGATCTCGCGTCTGGAGATAGGCGCGATGGAGCTTGCGGCTGAGTGCGAGCAAAAGTGCCATGTTGAACTCGGCCACCGCGGGCCCGTAGTCGGGCACGTTGCAGACCTTAATCCCGCGCTCCTGCGCTGCCGCAAGGTCAATGTGGTCGTAGCCTGCCGATCCGGTGGTGATGACTTCGAGCGAGGGAAACCGATCCATATCCGCGGCCCCGGTCTGTGACCTCACCGTGATCGCGATAGCCCGAACGGACTCGATCTCTTCTTCCTGAGAATCGAGGGTGCCGGGAAAGACACGAACTGCGTCCGCCCCGAATCTTGTGGCAAGCATCTTGGCTAGGAGACCGTCGCCTTCGGTGACGAAGATGGCTTCCCTGGTGGAAAGCCCGTTGGTACTCGGCTTGGCTTGGGGTGCGTTCATTTCGTTTGCTCCCTGAGGGCTTCCGTCCCGCCTGGCATCGAATAGGCGGCAAATCCCATCTCTCGCAGCCAATATGCGGCCTGCGTGGATCGAACTCCATGGGCACAAACCAGCAGGAATGGGCCCGGAAGCCGTCCCGCCTCCGCCAGCAAGCTTTGCGGGTCGCTCATGGGCACGTGCACCGAGCCTTTCACGCCGGAATCGGCTTCCCTCTCCGCCCGCTCACGAATGTCCAGAACGGTCATTCCTTGGGCGAGGGCGTCACCCAGTCTCATGTGAACGCCCTCTCGGCTGGGTGCCCCGCTACAGAGGGGGCAAGAAGGGCTCACACTGCGAGAGAGCAAACGCTGCCTCATATCGCGCAGGTCGAGGATCATCATGCTCGTGCTGAGGGCGCCTTTACCGTTCAAGGCGACTTGGATCACTTCGGCGGCTTGGAGAGCCCCGAAGACGCCGGGCAAGGCACCGAGTACCCCCTCCTCCGAGCAATTGCCGACACACCCGTCCACCGGGGGCACTTCCCAGAGGCACCGAAGGCAGCTCGAAGCTGGGTCGGGCAAGACCGTGAGGATCATGCCTTCGAAGCGGTGTACGCTCGCAGTGACGAGCGGCTTGCCGAGCTTTCTCGCCATATCGTTGAGAAGGAACTTGATCGTGAAGTTGTCGCTACCGTCTAAGACGATGTCGAAATCCTCGAGAATCGCCTCGATGTTCCTGGCGTCAAGGTGCGGCAAGGCGGTCACACGAACGGTAGGATTCAGGCGCGAAAGGGCCAACCGAGCGAGGGTCGCCTTGCCCTTGCCGACGTCCTCCATGCCAAAGAGCGGCTGTCGGTGCAGGTTACTCGACTGGACGGTGTCGCCATCGGCGATCCCAATGAATCCGAAGCCGGCCCCTGCCAGATATGGCAAGGCTGCACAACCCAAGCCACCAGTCCCGACCACGAGCACACGAGTTTCGGAGAGGCGCCGGAGACCGTCCACACCGATCTCGGGAAGGCTCCGATGCCGGGAGTGATACTCGCCGTCAGGCTCAGCGGCGTCGCTGTGGCACCCAAGCCACTCCGAGGTTCCATCGTCGTAGTGCTCGCGCTTCCAGATGGGAACCCTCGCCTTGATCTGGTCCATGATGTGAGCGCATGCGCGAAACGCCTCCCCACGGTGCCGACCGGCGACGCCGACCCACACCGCGGTTTCGCCGATCTCAAGGATCCCGACACGGTGGACCACTCGGGCGCCCTCGAGGCCAAAGTCTCGAACAGCCTCCTCGAGGACTCTCCCCCCCTCTGCCTCTGCAAGGGGCGTGTGGCACTCGTACTCGAGCAGTGTCACCCTTTTGCCCTGGTTCGAGTCTCGAACCTTGCCCTCAAAAACGACGATCCCGCCCGCCGAGGAGCCGCCCACCTCCACCGGAACAATCGGATCCGCCGTGATTTGAAACATCCTAACCGCCGCAAACGGGAGGGATCAACACAACAACGTCGTGCCCTTCGAGCACCGACTCCCCCCCGCAGATTTCGTTGCCGAGACCGAACTTGACAAGGCTTTCCGGGAGGGTGAAGGCATACCGCTCCTGCAATTCACGGTACAGGTCGCCACACGTCGTCGCCTCGGTTTCGAGCTGTGTCACCGCTCGGCCGGCCTGGTCTCTCAGACTCGCGCAAAACTCGACCCGGACCGTTCTCCTCACGACGGCCCCCAATCCAGCACCAACGCTCGCATCTCTGTACCCTCTTCAAAAACCTGCCCTTCCGCGGGAAGCCATACGAGAACGTTCGCCGCAGCGAGCAGACTGGGCTTGTAGGAAGCTCGATCTACGAAGGCATCGAAAACTCCATCGCGAAAGTTCGCCGGGACGAGCTCCACGCGCCCTGCCTTCTTGGTCAACGGATGCAACAACCGTCCCGAGACCTCGATGAATCCTTGCCAGACCCCGAGACGGGCCAGGAGGTGAGGTCGAACGAGCACGGCGAAACCAACGAGCGCGGACATGGGATTCCCTGGCAGTCCGAACACGGAGCACGTGCCACGCTTACCGAACACTACCGGTTTCCCCGGCTTGATCGCTACCCCGGCGAAGCGCTCCTCCACGCCCAACTCGCGCAAGACCGGGCGGACAAGGTCATGGGCACCTACCGAGACCCCGCCGCTCGTCACGAGCACATCGCACGACTCCAGCGCGTCGGAGCAAGCCCTGGAGATCGCGTCTCGATCGTCCGCGACCGAACGAACCGAAGCGACCTCGCAGCCCATCGCGCAGGCGGCCACGGCGAGCGCAGGGGCGTTGGACTCGTAGATCTGGCCGGGGGCCAGCGTCGAGCCCGGCGCCACAAGCTCGTCGCCGGTGGCCACGATTGCCACGACCGGCTTCTTTCGGACCTCGACCTGTTCGAAGCTCGCGCTCGCGAGCATCGCGAGGGTCGCAGGGTTTGCCTGAAGCCCGGACGGGAGTTGTGCTCCCGCTTTGGCCTCAGTACCCGCCCGCCGGATGTTTTCGCCGGTGCGCGCCCCCACCCCGAAGGTCACGATTCCGTCTTGCACACGGGCGTCCTCCTGCATCACTACGGCATCGCACCCTTTGGGGATCATCGCACCCGTGAAAATGCGCAGAGTCTCGCCAGGATGCAACAATCGGGCACGATCCCCAGCCTTGGCCTCGCCCACGAGTCGAAAACTGTCAGAGGCGACCGTCTGTACGTCCGTCCCGGCAATTGCGAAGCCATCCACCGCAGAGTTGTCGAACGGGGGCAAGTCCATCGGCGCACGGAGAGGACCCACAAGAGCCCGGCCTACAACGTCTTGGACCTTGACGACCTCGGTGCCGAGAGGATCCACGCCCTCGGTCACGGCCGCGAGCGCATCCTCGAGGCTCACCAAAGCTCGCTTCTCAGCCACCATGCTTCTCTCCCTTCATGACTGGAAACGTATGGAGAAGATACGGGAACAGTGCGTCCACCGCGTCCCTCGCGGCCGAGGGGGAACCGGGAATTGCGATCACGATGTTCTCGCCTATGATCCCGGCGGTAGGGCGACCCAACATGGCGGAAGGGAACCTCTCCTGTCCAAAGGCATGTAGCCTGTGCTCCACACCGGGAAGGCGTCTTGATAGCAAGGGTAGGACGGCCTCGGGCGTCGTGTCTCGGGGCCCGGCCCCTGTGCCACCGGTCAGAAGGACGAGCCTTCCACCCTCGATCCTCCGCAGGGCTTGCTGGATCTCCTCGATCTCGTCCGGCACGACATTGGGCCCCGCCACTTCCCCACCGAGCCCAGTGAGGCGTTCTACGAGCAGCCGACCCGAAGCGTCTTCAGACTCTCCGCGCGCAACCGAGTCGGAGACCACGATGACCGTGGCCAAGAACTTGCCGCTCCCCTCTGCGTCCGATTTCCCGCCGGACTTTCCCAGCAGCCTCACCGACGAGATCGCCATATCCGAGTCCACCGGCTTGAGGCAGTCAAAGAGGTTCAATGCGGCGACCGAGGCGGCGGTGAGGGCCTCCATCTCCACACCGGTTCGGTACACGGCTCGTACCGTCGCCGTACACTCGATGCTCTCCTCCAGGACGGCGAACTCGATTTCCACCCAATCCACAGGTACGGGGTGACAATAGGGGATCAGTTGGGCCGTCGCTTTTGCGGCTTGAATCGCAGCCACACGGGCGACCGGAAACGGATCGCCCTTCGGACAGTCCCCATCTCTCACCAAGCGGATCGTGGCGGGTGAGACCAAGAGAGTCGCGGTGGCACTTGCCTCGCGGAGGCTGGACGACTTGTGCGAGACGTCTCGCATGCCGAGCTTAGCCACCGATCGCCACCATGCTCTTGTTCGGCACTTGCGCAAGGCGGTCCATGGGCGGGTGCCCTCGCCACTTGCGCATCAGTTCGTCACGGATGAGCACGGCGAGTTCCTCGTCGGAGGAGCCCGCTCGCATGGGTCCGCGCAGGTCGCGTTCGGCCCGCGAGAAGAGGCACGTCTTGAGCCCTCCCTCGGCAGTGAGCCTGAGCCGGTTGCACCCGTCACAAAAGTGTTCAGTCATCGAGGTCACGAAGCCGATCTTGCCCGCAAAGCCCTCGACTGTGAAGTCCTTGCCCACATCGGAAGCGCGACCCGGCAGGGAGAGGAGGGGAAACCGCCCTTCGATCCTCTCCCTCATCGCGGCATAGGGGAACAACTTGGCTTGTGACCACCCATTACCAGCAAAGGGCATGAACTCGATGAATCGGACGTGGAGGGGTCGGTCCCTTGCCAGTTCGACAAAGTCCACGATTTCCTCCTCATTGACCCCCGCCATGACCACCACGTTGATCTTGACACTCTCAAACCCGGCTTCAAGCGCCGCATCTATCCCGAGGAGGACGCGGTCGAGTTCGTCGCGCATCGTGACCTCGCGATACCGCTGTCGCTGAAGCGAGTCCAACGAGACATTGACCCCGGTGAGCCCGGCCCTCCGGTAGGTTGTTGCGTTTTCCGCGAGCGTGGTTCCGTTCGTGGTCATCCAAAGCGGCACCGGGCCCGCGATGGCCGAGAGGCGAGAGATCAGGTCGGCGATCCCTTTGCGAACCGTCGGCTCGCCCCCGGTTAGCCGGATCTTTGCGATTCCGATGCCCACAAAGAGCCTCACGAGCCGCTCGATCTCTTCGAAGCTGAGGACTTCCGATCTGGGGATCCATTCTAGGCCCTCGGGCGGCATGCAGTAGCGGCACCGTAGGTTGCACCGGTCGGTCACGGATACCCGGAGGTAGCTGTGTACCCGCCCGAAGGAATCGGTGAGCAACTCCATCGGTATAACCCTACCCTTCCGAGACCGAGGGGACTATGAGGTTTGTCATACCGGCTCGCCCGCGACGAGTCGTTGCCATTCCTCCGGCGTATTCGCGCTCGTCAGGGAAATGGGGGAGATGCCCTCCGCCTTCATTTCGTCCTCCGTGACCAACCTGGTGTGAAGGAGCTCGACCCAGGCCATGACTCGCCGCTCGTTGGAATCTAGGCTCTTCGCAACTTGAAAGGCCCGCGCAGAATATAGAGCGGCAAGGGGCTGAGGGCGCCCCCCCCTCGTTGGGATCACGGCGTCGAACCCCTCGGCTTGAGACCTCAGGTACCCCACAGCCACAGGATCAAATCTAGGCAGATCACAGGCACAGACGAAGACCCAAGGAGCAGACGGGCTGAAGTCAGCGAGCGCGCGCAGAGGGCCAGAGCCGGGCTCACGGTCCGCGGTGCCCTGCGGCCCGAGGACGGTTGAACTGTATCCTGCACTGGCGAGCAGGCGAACGAGGCGTTCGATCATGGGCTCGCCGTTCATGAGGATCGCAGCTTTGTCCAGCCCCATGCGTCGGCTCGAACCCCCGCCCAGGATCACGGCTTCGACCTCCAATTACCCTTCTTCCAAAACGTCGTTCGCCCAGCTCAGTGCGGCCATCATTCCAGGAAAGCCGAGCGTTGTCGTCGCTTGGAGCACGGCGTGTCGAATCTCGTCCGCAGTGGCACCCGCCTCCTTGGCCTTGCGCACGTGACTGTGTACCGCGCCCTCCATGCGGGCACCGATGGCGATGCCCAGCTTGACGAGGGCTTGCACCTTGGGATCGAGGGGGCCAGAGGATTTCACGGCCTCGCCCAGGTCGTGGTAGGCGCCTCCGATGCTGGGATAGCGCTCGAGGAACTGAGTGTAACGATTGGGGAGCTTCGGCATGGCTATTCGGAAAGGGTCTCGTTCAGGACATGGGGCTTTCGAATCGTGATCACTTGATGATCGGTCGTGACGGTCGCCGCCTTCTGCCACTTGCTCATGACCCGGATGCACGTCTCAACGGTCGTGCCCGCCATTTCGGCGATGTCTTGCCTGGTGAGCGGGACGTTGAGGCGGACCCCACCGTGCTTGCCGAGCCGCCCGTAGGACTCGCCCAGGATGAGAAGGACGGCGGCGACTCGTTGCTCGACCTTGCCGCTACTGAGCCGAGCCATCATCTCGTGTGCCCGTCGAAGCCTTGGCCCTAGGGTGCGGAGCATTTGGTCGCGCAGGTCGGCGTTCGTGGCATAGACCTCGGTGATCACGCTCGACGGCGTCTTGAGGTACCAGCAGGGGGTCACCGCGGTGGCGCTCAAGGGAAAGTCGCGGCCCTCGAGTGCGGCAAGCAGGCCAAAGCACTGCCCCGGCCCCAAGAGCTCGACCGCGATCTCGGTCCCGTGGGGAGCGTTCCTCGTCATCTTCACGAAGCCGCTCCCCAGCACCGCGAAGAACTTGCTCGACATGCCCGCGAGCCAGATCGTTTCCGACCTCTCTGCAAACGCCATCTGAGAACCTTCGATCACCTTCTCCCGCTCAGCCTCGTGCAGCGGGTTTAGGATGGAGCAGGAACCTATCACGGACTGAACCGATGGACGCTCCGGAATGGCGCTCACTGCGGCTTCTATGATGCCCGATGGATCGAGCATGCCCATGGGCGAGATGGTTCCGCAATGCTGGCGGCTGCTCCATGACCGTCGTCATGCTTGGCCTACTATGACCTAGATCATGGTACTTGGGCGGCATCGCCCGTACGATTCGAATCGGCACGGGGCCCGAGAAGATCATGGCGACAAGAATGACGGTACCTGGACGGTTTGGGTCGGAGCGACTCCCAGGCGAGGCGCGCGTGGTGAGGACGACGGACAGTCCGAACTGCACCGGTGCCTGTGGCTGGCTCGCCACCGTCGTGGACGACGTGATCGTTGACCTCAAGCCCGCCGCGGACTATCCGTGTGAGGAGTACAACCCCCGTGGGTGTCTACGGGGCATGTCCATGACCCACATGATCTATGGCCCTGACCGGGTCAAGACTCCTCTGATCCGGGTCGGGGAGCGAGGCGAGGGCAAGTGGAAGGAAGCGAGCTGGGACGAGGCCCTGGACTATATCGCCTCGCGCATGGTCTCGATCATGGAGCGGCACGGGCCGGAGAGCATGCTGCTCTTCAACCAAGTCGTGGGGACGGGGTACGTCCAAAAGGGGGCCCAGGTGCGGATGGCGTCCTTGCTCGGCATGACCTTGGCGACCGCCTATGACTTCAACGGCGACATCTCCATGGGGTTCACCCACACGATGGGGATTGACTGCGTCGAGTGCGAGACGAAGAGCTGGGGACATGCGAAGACCGCGATCCTTTGGTCCAGCAACGTCTTCCAGACCCGGATTCCTGATGCCCAGTTCCTGACGAAGGTCGCGAAGCAGCGCAACAACTGTAAGATCATCGCCATTGACCCGAGGTGCAGCCAGACCGCCAAGGGCGCGGACCTTTGGATCCCGATCCATCCTGGCACGGACGGTCTCCTCGCGCTCTCTATGTGCTACACGGTCCTTGAGAACGGCTGGGTGGACTGGGACTTCCTCAGAAAGTACACGGACTGCGGCACGCTCATCCGGGCCGACAACGGTCAGAGGCTCCGTGCTTCCGACGTGGGCATGGGCTCGGACATGGAGTTCATGGTCTGGAACGAGGTCACCGACTCGCTCTACAAGCTTCCCACCGAGACCCTCGCGCTCGGGGAGGGCGTCCGCCCTGCGTTCCAAGGCACTCGTGAAGTCGAGATCCACGGCGCACGAGTGAAGGTCACGCCAGTCTTCCAGATCTTGGAAGACTCGATCATGCGGGATACTTACAAGCCGGAGAACGTCGAGGCGCAGACCGACATCCCCGCTGCGACCATCCGCGAGATCGCCAAGGAGTATGCGCTCAACCGCCCGAGCTCGATCATCATCGGGATGGGTGTGAACCACCGCCTTCACGGGGACTTGACGATCCGTTCGATCCTGCTCCTCTCCGCGCTGGTCGGGGCCCACGGCAAACCAGGGGAGTCCATTTCCATCTACTCCGGCCAGCACCACTTCCGGCTCGACGTGAGCTCGTGGTGGTTCCCTGGAGGCAAGCGGCCGAACGGTGTGCCGATGCACTACTTCGTCCTGGGCGGGCCCACGGAGAGCATCAATCCCAAGATCAAGTATCCCAAGAGTGGGTTCAAGGCCCTCTTTGTGTCGCACGGAAACCCCCTTGTCACCGAGTTCTCGGATCCCCTGAAGCGCTCGATTGACAACCTTGAGCTCTTCGTCACGATTGACTTCTCGATGACGCCCACCTGCGAGTACAGCGACGTCGTGCTTCCCGCGCCCACGTTCTGGGAGAAGCGGGAACTCGTGGGCACCTCGTGCCACCCGTACCTTCAGATCCAGCAGGAGGTGGTCCCTCCGCAATACGATTCGCGCACCGAGCTCTGGATGATTCAGGAGATCATGAAACGGGTCAACCCCGAGCTTGCCAAGGAGCTGGACTACACAGAGGAGCAGATCATCGAGATTCTCCTGCAAGGAGGGGGGAAAGAGGTGGCCGGAATCACCTATGAGCAGCTCACCCAGGGACCCGTGCGCCTGAATGTCCATGACCCCGAGGTCGGGTGTGACGAGCAGTTTCTCGAGGACAAGCCCTTCCCGCCGCGAGCCTATCCTTTCCCCGAAGGGGCCCAGCGCGAGTTCCTGAAGACCGGTCGGATGGAGTTTTACAAGGAAGAGCCCGAATTCCAGGCCCTAGGGGAGGAGATCCCGGTATTCAAGCCTGCGTTCTCGCACCTGTCTCCCGAGGATCAAGCCCTGCCGCTGAGCATCGTGACCCCCCATAGCAAGTGGCGCGTCCACTCGACCCACTCCAACAACCGCGTGCTTCTCAACCTGAACCGAGGCGCCGTGGTGGAGATCAACCCCATTGACGCCATCCGAAGGGGCATTCGAGACGGCGACCCGGTGGAGATCTTCAACAACAACGGCTCTTACAAGCTGTGGGCACTGATCACCGAGACGATCAAGCCCGGAGTGCTCTGCGTGGACCATGGCTGGTGGGATCGCTACCTCGGTGGGGGTAAGTACCACTCGGTCCACACACACCAAAAGGTCAAGCCCACCCACGAGAACTACTATCTTCCTGCCGTTTATGCCCCTGGGCAGCATTGGAAGGACACCAGGGTGGATATCCGGAAGGCGTAGCCAACGATGTTGTCCGACCACGGCGCGAATCGGTTCTGAGACCTGCGCCTCTGGTAGGATCAAGGTGATGGTGACTGCCCTTGTACTGGTCATCGCCGCTCTGGCCGGAGCCAGCGATACGCCGATGCCGTTCTCCCAAATCAGCTCGGGACAAGCGCAGAGCCGAGCTCTCGACCTTTCGCAGGACGGAAGCAGACAGGTCGTCGTGGATCGGGAGGCAGGTCAATACCTGGGGCACGTCTCGACGCTGCTCCTAGAAGACGGCAAAACGATCCTCGCCGTCTACCCCAAAGGTCACGGACAGGGCCAGATCATCCTCAAGCGAAGCGAGGATGGCGGAAAGACGTGGAGCGATCGCCTCCCCGTGCCTGAGAACTGGTCCACCAGCCGGGAGACGCCCACGATCCACCGCGTCCTAGACCCAAAGACGGGCAAGAAGCGGCTCATCTTGTGGTCCGGTCTCTACCCTGCCCGTCTCGCCTCCAGCGAGGACGACGGTAAGACCTGGACCCCCCTCCAAAAAGTGGGGGATTGGGGCGGGATCGTCGTGATGGGCTTTGTCGAGCGACTGCGGAACGGGGACTACCTCGCAATGTTCCATGACGACGGCCGCTTCTTTACCCAGGGCGGTAAGGCAACGGGCACCTTTACGCTGTACCAAACCCTCTCGAAAGACGGCGGACTCACCTGGGGCACACCCGAGGTCGTCTGGAGCGGCTCGGACATCCATCTTTGCGAACCGGGGGTGGTGCGCTCGCCGGATGGCAAGCGGCTCGCCGTCCTCTTGCGCGAGAACCGGAGGGTCAAGCACTCCCACGTGATCTTCTCCGACGACGAAGGGGCCACATGGTCGAAACCTCGTGAGGTTGCGGCCGAGCTGACCGGCGACCGTCACACGGCAAAATACGCTCCAGACGGCCGCCTCGTGGTGAGCTTCCGGGACATGGCCCCGGACAGTCCGACCTACGGCGATTGGGTCGCTTGGGTGGGGGGCTTCGAGGACATCGAGAAGGGCAAGCCCGGCCAATACCGCGTCCGGCTCATGGACAATAAGGACGGCTCCGACTGTGCTTATCCGGGGGTCGAGGTCTTGCCGGACGGGACGTTCGTTTGCACGACCTACGGCCATTGGACGGCAGGCGAGCCCCCTTATATCGTAAGCGTCCGGTTCACACTCTCCGAGCTCGACCGGCTCGCGAGTGGCCGCTGAGGTCAGCTGCTTGGTGGCCTTGGACCGTGTTGCACGATATGGGTGTAGCACGAGCGGTATGCTGTCACCATGATTAACGTGAGCGGCAAGGCTAGCCTTTGGCTAGCGGTGTTCTTCGTGGCGTCGCCAGCGTATGCCGTCGCTCCGGATCGCGGGCTGGATCTACAGTATAGGTTCGTCGGGGAATGCGGGGGTGGCTCGGGTACCGCGATCGCCCGGAGAGCGATGATCACAGCGAAGCACGTCCCCGGCCTCACGTTTGGCTTGAACGGTCAGATCTTTACGGCCGCGCAACGGGTGAACCACCCGCAACACGACCTTGCCATCTTTCTCTTCGATCAAGATTTGCCCGGCTGGCACCCGCTGGGCGCATCCGCACCCATCGGGGCTTCCGTGACATGGGTGGGGTACGGTGGTACCGGGTATCCCAACTTTCAGTGGCACGGATACGACATCCGCTATGGAAACTTCGGCAGGCACGCCGGTACGAATTCCATCGCTTGGAAGTGGAACATGTTTGGACTAGGGCCCGCCCTAGTCTCGATGCTCGGCACAGACCCGGACGCAGCCGCCGTGAACGGAGACTCGGGGGGGGCGTGCTTTTTGAACGGGCGGCTCGTGGGGGTGATCTCCTATGCCTTTAGCACTCAGGGCAACACGCTGCCCTATTATGGCTGGGCCGTACTAAACGGCGGCGTGCCCTACCACGGATCCGGCGCGATTGACCTGACCGAGCCCGAGATTCGGAAGTGGATCCTCGGTGTCATCCGTCCGCTTTCCGCGATCGGCCCGCCCCACCGGATCCAGCCCCAGGGAGGCTCCTCGCCGCGAGCCTCGTCCGGTTCCCTCCCCTTACCGTGCTTCTCCTTGCCCACTCCCGGCGCTCGACCATAGGGAGGCCGGCAAAGCGGCCCAGAGCCCGGTTGTCGCGGGGCCATACTGGGCGCATGAGCCCTGGGCCGAAGTCGGACGGTTGTCCTGTATCCCGCATGCAGACCACAGGTCAGCTCGACCTGGAACAAGTGGGCTACGTTGCCGTCAACTATATTGATTGCAAGCCGCACTACTCGGAGCGCTTCGAGTGCCTGTTCTGCTCCAGGGCGAAGATGATTGACACCATGCCGGGCTTTCTGGGGATGCAGGTGTTGCGCGCCGAGGACCAGCCAGAACCTTATCTAATCGTGAGCTACTGGAAGGACAAGTCGTGCTTCGACGGGTGGGTCGGCTCCCCCGAGTTCTTGGAGGGCCACAAGCGGGGCTTCGAGGACATCCGCAAGGCAAAGGCTGCGGGCGAGGAGCCCCCGATGACCTCGCGGTTTGTGACGTATTCCGTCGTTTCGCGCTAGTCGTTCACGATCCGTGCCGCGACCGTGACCTCGGCCACGACGGAGTTGGCGATGAAGCAGTCCTCGTGGGCGCGGTGGTGCATCTCGTCGAGCTCGGCCTGGGTGGGGGCGCTGCCCGCGAACCGGATCGCCGGGCTGAGCGTGACGCGGGCGACATAAGTCTTACCGCGGTCGTTCTTGTCCGTCTCCCCTACGGCGGTGTCGTCATAGGATTCCACGACGAAGCCGCCCTTGCGCACGAAGTAGAGGAACGTCATCATATGGCAGCTCGCAAGAGCGGCTACGAGTGCCTCCTCGGGGTCCACCGTGTCCGGCGACGCGATCTCCGACATGGCAGTGGACGCCGGCACCTTGACCCCGCTGTCAAACTCCCACTCATGGTCGCGACTGTAGCGCCCCTTGGCAAACTCGTCGTCTGCCCGAAGGTTCCATCCGATCCGCGCGGTGTGCTGACTCATTTGGCCAAGTTGTACCTGCCCCGCCCCCAATCGAATAGAATCACACCCATGGCCGCCACCGCCGGAAACCGCACCCTCTCCCAGGCCAAGCGCGCCAAGCAGGACGAGTTCTACACCCAGATGGCCGACATCGCCAACGAACTCCGCCACTACCGAAAGCACCTCGAAGGCAAGACCGTCCTCTGCAACTGCGACGACCCCTACGAGTCCAACTTCTTCAAGTACTTCGCCCTCAACTTCAACGACCTCAAGCTCAAAAAGCTCATCGCCACCACCTACGCCGGCTCGCCCGTCGTCGGCGGCCAGCTCCCCCTCTTCGAGATCGAGGGCCTCAAGCCAAAGTCCAAGGAGCCCTACGCCGTCGAGATCGTCGAGGTCCCCGACCTCAACAAGGACGGCGCGATCGACGAGCAGGACGTCCGCGAGCTCCTCCGGCGCAAGAAGAACGTCGCCCGCCCGCTCCAGGGGGACGGGACCTACCCCGGCGGCGACTTCCGCAGCAAGGCGTGCGTCCAGATGCTCGAGGAGGCGGACGTCGTCGTCACCAACCCGCCCTTCTCCCTCTTCCGCGAGTACGTCGCCCAGCTCGTCGCGCACAAAAAGAAGTTCCTCATCATCGGGAACCAGAACGCCATCACGTACAAGGAAGTTTTCATCCTCATCAAGCAGAACAAGGTCTGGCTCGGCGTGGACAACGGCGGAACGAAGTGGTTCCAGGTCCCGCCGGACTACGACATCCAAACCGAGTCGCGGAAGAAGGTCGAGAACGGCGTGAAATACTTCAGCATGGGCAGCATCATGTGGTTCACGAACATGGACCATGCGAAGCGGCACGAGGAGATCAAGCTCTTCAAGAAATACTCCCCCGCCGAGTATCCGACCTACGACAACTACGACGCGATCGAGGTAGGCAAGGTCGCCGACATCCCCGAGGACTACGACGGCGCGATGGGCGTCCCCATCACCTTCCTCGACAAATATAATCCCGACCAGTTCGAGATCATTGGCGGCAGCACCGACGGATACTCAGCCGCAGCCATGGGGGTCACCCGACTCGGACCCGAGTATGTCGGTAATGTCGGCCGCACAAAACTCGGCCTCGCAAGCACCAAGCGAGCCGTCTACAAGCGCCTCATCATCAAGCGCAAGCGCGGGTGAGGCGAGGGGCCGCGCCAGGCTCAAAGCCCCCTCCCCAGACTCAAAACCCCCGTCCGCGCGCCCCGCACCCCCGTAGGCGCGCCGTCCACCCCCAGGGGGGAGCCGCGCGCATACAGGGGTGAGCCACAAAAACACAAGGGTGAGCGACAAAAACACAAGGGGGCGCCGCGTACCCCTAGGGTTGAGCGACAAAAACACGAGGGTGAGCCGCAAAAACACAAGGGGGAGCCGCGTACCCCCATGTTTTTGCGACGCGCCTACGAGGGTGGGACGCAAAATCACAAGGGGGCGGCTCAAGAATACAAGGGGAACGGGCAGGAATACGGGCGCGCGCTCCGCGAATAGAGGGAGAAGGGGTACAAACACAACACCATGGCTGATTTTCTCGACCTCACCGAGACGCAGTTGATCTCGTTCGCCCAGAACTTCGCGGTCAAGCTCGCCGTCCACGAGCCCGCCCTCACCACCATCGTCGCCGCCGACGTGACCCAGGCGAACACGAACTCGACCAACCTGGCCAACGCGGTGAACACGGTGAACAACATCCGCGAGGACGCCCAGGAGTACACCCAGGTGAAGGACATCGTGCTCTACGCGCCCCTGGGGACCGCGCTCCCGACCCCGCCGACCGCCACCGCCTACCCCGCCTTCGGCCTGGGCTCGATCATGGGGCTGATCGCCTGGTACCGGCAGATCGCGAACCGGATCAAATCGGACCCCGGCTATACGCCGGCGATCGGGCAGGACCTGGGGATCGTGGGCACGACGAGCGCGCCGGGGACGACCCCGCCCGCGCTGACCGGGACCGCGCTGCCGGGCTACAACGTGCAGGTGGATTGGCCGCGGCAAGGGCACGACGGGCTGCGGGTGCGCTCGCAGCGCGGGGCGGAGACGACCTGGACCGACCTGGGCACGGACATGAACCCGCCCTTCGTGGACAACCGCCCGCCTCTTGCCTCCGGGCCGCCGGAGGAGCGGCGCTACCAGGCGGCGTATGTGGACAACGACGCGGTGACGACGGACTGGTCCTCGACGCTGACGGTGATCGCGCACAGCTAGGATGGGGGGTTAGAAGAGACGAGCGACAACGACGAAAACGCAAAGGCACTGATTGAGAAGGGCGAGTGGGTGGACTGCTGGATATGCCGCGACGCGTTTCAGCGGCGGCGGCAAACACGACGGTACTGCTCGAAGTGCGACCGCGGCTTCTGTGAAGGCGAGCATGGCAACTTCGCCCACAACACGGGCCGGTGCATTGTCTGCGGGAAGCCGAAAGCGAAGTGACCTGGGTCGCCTGCGATTGGAAGTCCTTCGAGGGCTGCGCCCGGGATTACTTCTCGGAACTCTGGGGGACGGAGCTCAAGGAGCGGTCGGTCCTTGTGGGCGGAACAGTGCCGTGGAAGTTCGACTTGGTGAGCGAGGACGGGAGCATCGTCGGCGATTGCAAGTGGCTCAAGAACATCTCTGTTCCCGCCGCGAAGTGGCAAGCGATCGCGGAGTGCATCTGGCTCTTGCAAAAGGTGGAAGCATCGCGGCGGTTCATGGTCTTTGGAAGGGACATCGAAGTGGCGCAACGCTATTTGAAGCGGGTCGGGCCGCTGACGGCGCCGCTCGAGTTCCTCTTCCTGGACGAGGCTGGGCACCGGGTGGTGCCCTTTTGAGCAGACATGAAGATTGAACTGCGCAACGTGACCGTCCGCGAGTTGGTGGACGGCTACTCGGACACGGGGGAGGAGGGGGTGCGCGGCTACCTCGGCAAGCTCAACATCCGCCCCGCCTACCAGCGCGAGTTCATCTACAGGGACAAGCAGCGCGAGGAGGTGGTCCACACCGCGCGCAAGGGCTTCCCGCTGAACACGATGTACTGGGCGAAGGTGGGAGTCTCCACCCCCCTGCCCCCCTCCTCATTTACGAACCAAAACGAGGAGGGGGAGTTCATCCCACATCCGATACGCACCAGGTAGGTCCTCGAGCTGGAGTGCACCTCGTGTGACAGTTTTCCGTCCTCTGATGGAGAGCGATCTGGCACTCAAGCGTTGATCGTTAGTTGCGTCCTTGCTGCACGGCTATGACTTACTGGGGTTGGTAGCCTTGATCACCCACATCCGTGTGTTTCGCCAATTTGAGGACGACGAGATGCATCCACACAACGCTAATGAGCGCTAGCATGGCAAAGAAGAACCAGCACGATGTCCAAAGACCAGCGGACTTGAGCAGATAGCCGAAGATGATCGGGCAAACGAACCCTCCGAGCCCCCCTACCACCCCCACGATGCCGCCGACGGCCCCGACATCGTTGGGATAGTAGTTTGGAATGTGCTTGAAGATGGCGGCCATGCCAACGCCCATCAGCAGACCGGCCAAGAGCACGAGCGCAGTGAAGACCCATTGATTGGCTTGAAAGTAGACGTGGGTAACGCCCCTTGCAACGAGCTCCTTCTTCTTGACCTCCTGGCCCACTTGCACGGCGGGCTCCTGCCATGATTGAAAAGTGGGCAGGATCAGGTTGGCTTCATTTCGGTCTGTCTTGTCCGGCGCTTGCACTTTGAGCGTATAGATCTGCTCACCTATCGTCACCGCGTCCTGGGCCACCGCCGTGACCGTGCCCGCTCGGTCGGCCATGATGCCCTCTCCCGGCGAACGGATGTCCATCCTTGGTGCCATCAGGAGGAGAAACAGCAGGGTGCAGCCGCTCAAGACCCAATAGAGCGTCGTTCTAGCCCCAAACCGGTCGGCCACGAAACCTCCAATCGCCCTGGTCATGGCCGAGGGCAGGCTAAAGGCCGACGCCAAGACGCCCGCCGTCGCGAGGGACATTCCGTACACGTTCACGTAATAGGGGACAAGCCACTGGGCCAAAGCGACGAAGCCGCCAAAGAGGAGGAAGTAATAGAGGCCGAAGCGCCAAACTCGGGTGTCTCGGAGAGGATTGAGCATATTCGCCAACGTGCGCGTTCCCGCGCCTTCGGACCGCTTGTTTTCTGTGAAGATTGCGAACAGGGCCGCGGTCGCGACGAGGATGCCCGCGTAGATCATGGGAAGTTGCCGCCAGCCATCCAGGTTCTGCCCACCGTTGGTCAGTTTGTCAAGGAGGGCCGGCGCACCGAGGGTGGTCAGGGCAGCCCCTACGTTGCCCATTCCAAACAAGCCCAGTGCCGTGCCCTGTTTCTCCTTGGGGAAGTAGAGGCTGGTGTAAGCAACTCCCGCCGAGAACGAGGTTCCCGACATCCCGAAGAGGAGTCCGCCTAGCAGGAAGGTGGCGAAGCTGTTGGCAAAACTCGTCAGCAAGACGGCCGCGGCCGAAAAGAGCATCACGGCAAGGAAGACCGTTCGTCCCCCCAGCCGATCCGTCAAGATCCCAATCGGCAATCTCATGATAGAGCCGGTGAGGATGGGAACACCGATGAGCAGTCCGACCTGCGACTTGTCGAGTACGAGAACCTTGTTGTCCACCAGGTAGGTGATGAGGACACCGTACATCGTCCACACCGCGAAACACGAGGTGAACGCGATGATGTTCATCAGCAAGGTTCGGTTGGGACTCGCGCTACCGCCCATCGTCGTGATTATGGGCTCGACCATGTGGTGGCCGACTATGACTCAAGTCATACCTTGGATCGCAGGAGGGACGATCCTCGGCATTGCCCTGCTCACTTGAGAACTCCGATCGGATAGAATGCCGCCGATGAGACCCCTCACGGGCAACCTGCTCCCGTGCGAAGCCCAGCACCCCAAGCTATGATCTTGCCCCTGAAGCTATGGATGTAGAACCAATTCAGGCGAGGGAAGGGGCCCTCCGCACCGGGGTCAAAAACCTCCCGCCGCCCTATTTCGCGCTCGTCATGGCCACGGGCATCGTGTCCATCGCGATGCACCTGTTCGGGGTTTCGGCCCTTGCCTGGGGGCTCTTTGGGTTCAACATTGCCGCTTTTTCCATCCTTTCCGTCTTGAACCTCCTCCGGTTGGTCTGGTTTCCGCGAAGCGTCCTCGCCGACCTTTTCGACCACAAGCGAAGCCCTGGTTTCTTCACCTCGGTGGCCGGATGCTGTGTGTTGGGCAGCCAGTTCGTCCGCATTGCGAACAACCACACTGTAGGCCTGGCGCTTCTGATCTTGGGCATCGTGCTTTGGGCGGTGCTCACCTATGCCATCTTCACCGCCCTAACGATCAAGGAGGAAAAGCCGACGCTCGACCAGGGCATCACCGGCGCATGGCTCCTGGCGGTGGTGGCGACGCAGTCCGTCGCGGTCTTGAGCTCCCTTCTCGCCCCTCACTACGGCCAGCCTTTCCGACTAGAGTTCAATTTCCTCGCGCTCTCCATGTGGCTGTGCGGCGGGATGCTCTACATATGGATGATGTCGCTCATCTTCTATCGCTACACATTTTTCAAGTTTTCGCCGGGAGACCTCTCTCCGCCTTACTGGATCAATATGGGCGCGATGGCGATCTCGACGCTTGCGGGCGCGGTGCTGATCTCGAACTCCGGCGATGCTCCCTACTTGCTATCTTTGCTATCCTTCATCAAAGGGTTCACGGTCTTCTATTGGGCGACGGGGACATGGTGGATTCCCATGCTCTTCATCCTAGCGATGTGGCGCTACGTGTTCAAGCGGTTTCCCTTTCGCTATGATCCCCTCTATTGGGGCGCCGTCTTTCCGCTCGGGATGTATACGGTCGCCACCCACCAGATGGCCCAAGCCATGGATCTGCCGTTCCTCGCCCCGATTCCACAGACTTTTGTGTACATCGCACTCGCGGCATGGACCCTCGTTTTCACGGGCATGGTGGTCTCGATAGTCGGCTCCATCCGCGCAAGGTCGAACGCTGAATAGGGAACCCTTATGACCCCTGGGCCATCAACCGGCGGCTACCCTTCAAGATCCTTACGGATCAAGCGGGAGGCGGCGCAAGCAAACCACTTCCTAGAGCGGCTACGGCGCGGTCCTTGATGCATGAGCTGGATAGGCCGGGGCGGGCGAAAGCTAGGTGACTGACCGTCCGCAGGGCCCACACCGAGCTCCAAAGCACGAGCGACGCAAGCTATCAAGGCGAAGCGCGCACGATCAGTCCAGCCTGAAGACCTACTGACACTCCTTCCGCACAACGGGCCTATGACGCAGGTCATGGAGCGAGGGCGCGACGGAACGGATACTCACAGTCGTCCCACAGCCATGTCCGTCGTCAAACAATCCTGGGCAGAACCCTTCAAGATCAAGTCCGTCGAGCCGCTGACCATGTCCACGCGCGAGGAGCGAGAGCGGGTGCTCAGGTTGGCGGGCTACAACACGTTTCTTGTGCCCTCGAAGCACGTCTACATAGACCTTCTGACCGACTCCGGAACTTCGGCCATGAGCGATTCGATGTGGGCAGCGATGATGCTCGGCGACGAAGCCTACGCCGGCAGCCGAAACTTCGAGCACCTGGTGAACGCTGTCCGAAAGTACTACGGGTTCCGTCACGTGGTGCCCACCCACCAAGGGCGGGGAGCCGAGCACCTGCTCAGCCGATCGCTCATCAAGCCCGGCGACACCGTTCCCGGCAACATGTACTTTACGACCACCCGCCTCCACCAGGAACTGGCGGGCGGCGCGTTCGCGGACGTGATCATCGCCGAGGCACACGATCCTCACTCGACCCACCCCTTCAAAGGCAACGTTGATCTGCAGAGGCTGGATGACCTCATCCGGAGCGTCGGAGCCGATCGGGTTCCCTACGTAAGCATTGCTGGGACCGTGAACATGGCGGGAGGCCAGCCGTTCTCGATGGAAAACCTGCGGCAGGTTCGCAGCTTGACATCCAAGTATGGGATTCCGATCTACCTGGACGCGACTCGGCTCCTGGAGAACGCATACTTCATCCAGCGCCAGGAGGAGGGCTACTCGAACTGGACAGTCGCTGAGATCGTCCGCGAGATCTGCGCCCTGGCCGACGGATGCACGATGAGCGGAAAGAAGGACTCGCTGGTCAACATCGGGGGCTTCCTCGCCACAAACGACAAGCGTCTGTACGAGGAAGCGTGCAATCTGGTGATCGTGTACGAGGGATTGCACACATACGGAGGGCTCGCGGGTCGCGACCTCGAAGCCATGGCCCGTGGCATCGCCGAGAGCATGTCGGACGACCATATCCGCGCGAGGATCGGGCAGGTCGAATACCTGGGAGAGACCCTACTCAAGCGGAAGATCCCGGTCGTGGTGCCGATCGGCGGCCACGCGGTCTTCCTGAACGCCCGCAGTTTCTATGATCACCTTCCCCAGGACGCTTTTCCGGCCCAAACCCTGGCTGCGAACCTCTATCTTCAGAGCGGGATTCGTGCGATGGAGCGTGGGATCGTCAGCGCAGGAAGAAACGCGGAAACCGGAGACCACAACCGGCCTGCGTTAGAGCTGACGCGCCTGACCCTTCCCCGGCGCGTGTACACACAGGCCCACATGGACGTCACTGCCGAAGCCGTCGGGGAGACGTATGCCGAGAGACGAAAGACGACGGGCCTCAAGATTACCTTCGAGCCTAAGTACCTCCGCTTCTTCCGTGCCAGGTTCCGCCCGCGGTAGCCTCCGGCGACACTCCACGACCGGCGTGACTGCGGCCAATATTGAACGATCCTTCGTGGCCCTAGCCCATAACGATCGCCTTAGGCAATCCCAGCGGTAGCTACAGATGAGGCACTGCTCGGTCTTCATCGTTACCGAACGCAATCTGGCACCGTGTCGGCATGCGATCTCTAAGAATCCTTGTCGCCCACTGGGTCTTCAATCCACGGCTACTGACTGGCGTGCCATTGAGAACGGAGCGGGTGCTGGTCTCAAAACCTAGCGAGAGGCATGAAGGCAACCACGCCCCGACAACAAGGGTGCAGCCTCGTCATCGCTCAAGCGGAATCTGTAGCGTTACAATGACCTCCATGCAGTTCTGCGCACGCGGGCTGATGCTAACGCCAGACCGACAAGTTCTCCTCATGGAGATGGTGGGGGGATCCAGGAATCTGTGGATCATGCCTGGGGGACGTATCGAGCCCGGTGAGGACGCCCTTACGGCACTCAGTCGCGAGCTACGAGAAGAGACCGGGCGCGAGGACTTCGAGGTGGGCCCGCTCCTGTGGATTCGACAAGGAACCGTGGCGAGGGCAGAAGGGCCCCTTATCGAGGAAGAGCGGTTCTTTCTCGTGCGATGTGAGCACTTCACACCCGATGCAGGGGGACTCGAAGCAGAGGAGCTGAGCCGGCTTCTCCGCTTTCGATGGTGGTCGGTGCCTGAAATCCAGGAGTCGGTGGAAGCCTTCGTTCCTCGGGAGCTCGGGGGACTGCTCGCGCATTTGGAGCGTCACGGACCGCCAGAGATTGCGGTGCGAATCATCGAGTGACACAACTGAGCACGTATCCCCTTGTTGCCGACGAGATTCCTCCCTCCGATCGAGCCTCAAGGGCAGAGCCCCGCCACAACTCCTAGCGAGGCCCTACCGTGTCGCCCCTCGTGTGGGCTACTTGAATCTGTCAGGGAACTGCCGCACAATGCCTTGGCTCAGCATGTCGGCCATGGCGAGGAGCTGTGCCCGCGCCTTGTCGTACGCTTTGATGCTTCCCTCCCAGTCGCCCTTGATCTGGGCTACGGCTTCTTCGGTCGTCAGTGCAAGGTGCTCGCGCATCATTGCGCGCATCTCATCGGCGGGCCAGTTCTTCGGGTTGGCTCCACTGAGGAGCGTCGCGATCTCGTCGGCGTTCGCGTTCCAGCGTTCGCCGTTCTTCCCTACGGCGTCGGAGTCGCCCGCCTTCGCCGCCGACACCAGGTCAGCCGCGATCAGAATGTGGTCCTTCAGCAGCGCGGCCAGCTTGTCGCCCGCCGTGTCGCCGTAGAACGGCTTGACCGCGTTGCCGATGTCGGCCTGGTTCTGAAGCAGGCGGCCTGCGACCGCACCTTTGTCGGGAAGATCCGCCGCCGCGCTTACGATATAGAGCCGGGTCCAGGCGACGTGATCTTCCCAAAGCTTGCGCATGGCTCCCTCCAGTGCCTGCTGCTGGGCACTGATCTGGGCGGGCTTCGTCATCGGTGTCGTGGAGTGCCCGGTCTGGGCGCTCGAGTTGGCGGCTAGAGTCGCCGTTGCGAGGAGCAAGGCGAGGGGGGCGAGGTGCTTGTGGATCGTCATCATGTTCTCTTGGCGTTCAGTTGTTGGCGTGTCGCGCCTGCGTTGGGGCCAATTGCGCGAGGGCGAGAGCACCGAGCAGTAGGCCCAGGTCTCGCAGGGCGGTGTCGAAGTGACCGGGGATCATCAGAAGGTTCACGATGATGCCTCCAAGCCAGGCGGCCACAAGGTAGCCGCCGAAGCGCGGAGCCACCGCCACTACGATCGCCGCTACGATCTCCACCGCGCCGACGACCTTCATGAAGGTCTGGGCCGGGATCACGGTCGCGACTTGTGGGGCGAGGTACTGCGTCCAGTCGGTCAGCAGGTTGAAGAACTTGTCGGCGCCCGCGAGCAGGGGTGCCGCGATAAAGCCAAGGTGCAGAATGTGGTAGGCACGTTCCACACCAGTCTTGTTTTCGGTGAACGTTGTCGTGATTGCCATATGGTTTGAGCAGTCGGCTCTTTGCCGACGCTTCCTTTGGCCAATCTACGACCGAACAACTTTACGTTCTGTGTCGGCGGACACATTTTGCAGAAGATCTTCAGGGGCTAGCCAGCGATCTTGGCCAGCTCGGCTGGCTGGCGAACGACAAGTTTCCGACCTTGATAGCCGACGATCCCTTCGTCGAGGAGCTTGTCAATGGCCCGCGTGACGGCTTCTCGGTTGGCACCGACAAGGTCGGCGATGTCCTGATGGGTAAGTTTCAGGTCAATGAGGGTCTCAGAGCCGGACGCCTTTCCAAACTTCGCCGCAAGTTGAACGAAAACCTTGGCGACCCGAACGGGCACGGTGCAGAAAAGCATGTCGGTGAGGCGGTTCTCGATCCGCAGCCGCTTGAGGCCTATGTTCTTGCCGATCTCCAGGGAGAGTTGAGGGTTCTTTTC
The DNA here is from genome assembly GCA_020847855.1 of Fimbriimonadaceae bacterium. Classification (GTDB taxonomy): domain Bacteria; phylum Armatimonadota; class Fimbriimonadia; order Fimbriimonadales; family Fimbriimonadaceae; genus JADLBH01. The sequence continues at coordinate 7,228 of JADLBH010000030.1, read as the reverse complement.
GCAAAGGTCGCGCAGGAACTCGGCCGAGACCCGACACAGGATGCAGTCCTCGATCGCTTCGACGTATTCCGCGCCACCCTCGTTCCCTACGATGGCGGCCTCGCCTACGACCTCGCCAGGGCCCAAAATGTCGAGCGCGAGCGAGCGTCCGTCCGCCGTCGTTCGCAATAGCCTGACTCGACCCTCCTTGACCAGCCAGGCATATTGCCCGTCCTCCGAGGGGAGGGAGAGCGCCTCGCCGCGCCTCGCGTTCTCCATCTTCGTGCGCTGGGCGCAGGCGAGCAGCTCGTCGTCGCTCATCGCCGGAAAGAAGTTGAGCTTCCGGATGTACCACAAAGCGGAGCCTTGCGGTTGTACTGACATTCGGACAGTATAACCTTACGTGTGCGTTCGGCTGACGATCTGGCGGGAACCCTGCCAGGCGATGGGGTCGGGATCACTGCTTCCGCTTCATAAGCTCTCCCCTGCGTGGTGCCCAAGGGGATCGGGCACGCTTCCCTTCCACCAAGCTCGTGGCGAGCGCGAGGTCTTGAAGCTGCTGAGGGGTGGCGTTCTTCTCGATCTCGACGAACAGCCCCCGCTCCTCCCACCGGATGTGTTCGTCCAGGAGTTGGCCAAGGGTGCTCAATTCGCCGGCGTCGAGGCGTTCCTCGCCTCTTTGGAGCAGTTCCGAGATGGCGGCGTGCTCTCTCTGGAGCCTTTGGGCTGATTCCGGGCTCGCGAGCGGAGAGAGTAGGCGCTCCTCCTCGGCGAAGTGATCCTGCATTTCCCCTCGCCAATAGGCCGTGACCTCCTGGGCCAGGCTCTTGAGCCCAGGAGGATCCTCCGCATCGGCACGGGACAGCCTTCGGGCGAGCACCAGTCCGACGTTATGATCCCGCGAAAAGGGCTGCAGCGCCTCGTGTCTCTTCATTCCTCACCTATTGAACCCGAGCCCGCGGCTGCGCTTGCCGGATAGAATCCAGCACAGGCCACCATGGAGATCATTAGGAACGGTTCGCTACCCTCGGCTCAGGGTCCGCAGGATTGGTTCACCGGGACGGTGCGGATCGAAGGCTCCTTCCGGACGGATGCACCCGCGAGGGTCAGCGGCGCTATTGTCACCTTCGAACCCGGCGCCCGGACGGCTTGGCACACGCATCCCCTCGGGCAGACCCTCATCGTCACGGCCGGCTTGGGCTGGGCGCAGACCGAAGGGGGGCCGGTAGAGGAGATCCGTCCCGGCGACGTTCTTGGTTTCGCTCCCGGCGAGAAGCACTGGCATGGATCAAGCCCGACCACAGGCATGACCCACATCGCCATCGCCGAGATGCTCGACGGTGCCGCGGTCCATTGGCTCGAAAAGGTGAGCGACGAGGAGTATCGGCTCGACTAGCCCTCCTCTAATTCATACTGCTCCGCGGCCGGGGGCTTGGGTAACCTTCGCTCGCTAGGTTCGCCGATGCATGATTCTCAGACCGGCCGTTCTGCTATCCGGACTGCGTGGCTCGTGGTCGCCTTGCTCGTTCCCGTCGCTCTGCTGAACTACCTCGACCGGCAGATGCTGGCCTCGATGAAGTTCTCGGTGATGGGCGACATCCGGGACATCGCGTCGGACACGAACTGGGGGATCATGCTCGCCCAGTTCAAGTGGGTCTATGCGATCTTCAGCCCCATTGGTGGCTATCTGGCGGACCGCTTCAGTCGGCGCTGGATCGTCTGCTCCAGCCTCTTCGTATGGTCGGCGATCACGTGGTGGACAGGCCATGCCGACTCCTATCAGACCCTGCTGTGGACGCGGACCGCCATGGGTATCAGCGAGGCGCTCTACATCCCCGCAGCGCTCGCCTTGATCGTGGACTACCACACTGGGGCCACGAAGTCCCGCGCCGTGGGTATCCACATGGCCGCAATCTATCTCGGCATCATCCTCGGGGGCTTCGCAGGCTTCGTGGCAGATTCCCCCGCGCTCGGGTGGAGGTTTGCCTTCACCGTGACGGGGATCCTTGGCGTCCTTTATTCCCTACCCTTGCTCTTCCTGCTCAAGGATCCACCGCGCATCGGGGGGGAATCGGCAGGCCCAAGACCCAGCCCGTGGGCGACCCTGCGCACATTGGCGACCAGCCCGTCCTACCTCGTCCTTGCGGTCTATTTCACCCTCGTCGCGATGCCTGGATGGATGATGAAGGACTGGATGCCGAGCATGCTGAAGAACCAGTTCAACATCAGCCAAGGGATAGCGGGGGTGTCGGCGGGACTCTATGTCAACCTTGCGGGCTTCGGTGGACTGTTCCTCGGTGGTTGGATGTCGGATCGGTGGGTGAGGCGGAACGTGCGCGGTCGAACGTTCGTCAGCGCGATCGGGATGGCGCTCTTGATCCCTGCCCTGTATGGGCTAGGGCACTCGCCGAGCCTCGGTGTCGCGATCGTGTTCTTGTCGCTGTTCGGGCTCGGGTTTGGCTTGTTTGACTGCAACAATATGCCGATCCTTGCACAATTGGCTCGACCCGAGATGCGGGCCACCGGGTACGGGATCATGAACTTTCTCAGCGTGAGCATCGGCGGCTTCGCAGATATCGCGGTTGGAAAACTGAACGACCGAGGCGCCGCATTCGAAACGATCCTCGGTGTGGGGGCCCTGCTCGTCGCAGTGAACGCGGTTCTGATCTTGCTCGTGCGGCCCAAGCCCGAGCTTACACCGGAGCTTCAAGGGGCATGAGCGAGTTACGACTGCACGGCCTCGTCGCTGCCGTTCATACCCCCTTTACTGTATACGGCGAGCTGAATGTGGCGGCGGTGGGGGGGCAGGCGGCTCATCTTGCCTCCGTCGGGGTCAAGACCGTCTTCGTTGGCGGAAGCACGGGAGAAAGCCACTCGCTTTCCCTCGAGGAACGCTTCACACTCACGGAGGCTTGGGTCGCTTCGGCCCCACACCACGGGATCCAAGTGGTCGTGCACGTGGGTTCCAACTGCGTTCGCGACGCACGTTCCTTGGCCTCGCACGCGGCTGGGCACGGAGCCGTCGCGGTCTCGGCACTATCACCGATGTACTTCAAACCGAGCTCGCTGGACACACTGATCTCCTGTTGCTCCGAGATCGCGTCCGCTTCGCCCGAATTGCCGTTCTACTTTTACGACATACCGGCCCTGACCGGCGTCGCCTTTTCCATGCCGGACTTCCTGGCGAAGGCACCGGCGCACATCCCCAACTTGGCCGGGATCAAGTACACGAACACCGATATGGCCGCGTACTTAGCGTGCTTGGCGACGGGTCTTGATATCCCATGGGGGGTGGACGAAGCAATGCTTGGGGCGCTTGCCATAGGCGCTAAGGGTGCCGTCGGCAGCAGCTTCAACTTCGCTGCCCCCGTTTACCACCGCCTGATCGCCGCATTTGAGCGCGGCGACAATGAGGCGGCAAGGTGCGAACAGGAACGATCCGTGCGGCTGATCGGCGCTCTCGCGTCCTATGGCTATATTGCGGCGGCGAAAGCGACCATGGGATTCTTGGGAGTGGACGTCGGTGTGCCGCGCCTACCGAACAAGCGGCTCTCCCCTGGCGGAGAGGAAGCCCTCCGAAGCGAGCTCGACGCGATCGGATTCTTCGAGTGGGGGACGCGATGAGCCCCCTGATGGCGCTCTGCGCGCTCGCTGGGAGCCTCCTTGTGCCGCAAACGGGTGGCGAAACCCCACTCGACTGGGGCCGGTTGCCCGACATTCCCGATCCCGAAGGGTTCGCGGCCCCCTTTGCGGGCGTGAGCCACGGTACCCTCCTGGTTGCGGGCGGGGCCAACTTCCCGCTCAAGCGACCGTGGGAAGGGGGGGCTAAGGCTTGGTATCGGACGGTCTACGCCCTCCAGAGCGCGGCCGGGAAGTGGCAGAAGGTCGGGCTGCTTCCGCGGCAGCTCGCCTACGGCGTTTCGGTTTCCTTCGGCGAACGGATGGTGTGCGTCGGGGGTTCCGATCGCGAGCGACACTACGCCGAGACCTTCGCTGTAGAGTTTATCGAGGGAGGGATTGTGACCACCCCCCTCCCAGCCCTCCCTTTGCCGGTTGCCAATGCTTGCGGTGCGCTCGTGGGTAGCAGGTTGTTCGTTGCGGGTGGGCAAGAGTCGCCGGATTCCACGACGGCATCGGCCCAGGTGTTCGCACTCGATCTATCGGCAAAGCATCCCGCCTGGCGCGAGTTGCCCCCCCTTCCGGGAGATGGGAGGATCCTCGCAACGGCAGCCTCTTGCCAGGGCCGGTTCTGGGTCATCGGAGGAGCCTCGTTGAAGCCTGACAGCAACGGTCAAGCCGTGCGGACCTACCTTCGCGACGCGTACGCGTTTGGCGGCCGGTCTTGGGTTCGGATGCCCGACCTTCCCTCGCCTTCCGTCGCCGCCCCATCCCCGGCCCCGACTACGGCACGCGGGCTCTTCCTGCTCGGTGGCGATGATGGCTCTTGGGCGGGTAAGCCCGCAAGAGACCACCCCGGATTCCCGAATACTGTTCTCCGTTACGACCTAAATCGCGACCGATGGCTCGAGAGCGGCGCGACCCCAGCTCCGAGGGTCACCGCTCCCGTTGTCCAGTGGCGAGATCGCTGGGTCGTCCCGAGCGGAGAGCAACGCCCTGGCGTGCGTTCCCAAGAGGTTTGGACGTTTAGGATCAGGGCCCCTAAGGAATAAAGCACCGAGCAACGGAGTTCCGGTTTGAGGTTGGCAAATGGTTCACTCGGGAGCGTGGCGGTTCGGATCGAATTGCTCGGGAGGGTCAAGCTCTTCGTAAACGGAGTCGAGGCGCGCTGCGACTCCAAATCTCCTAAGGCTCTCCTTGCGGTCCTTTTTCCGAAGCCCGCTCGGAGATTGTAGAGACCTTGTTCCCTAGTGTGGCGCGGAAGGCGGCGATGAACCGCTTGCGGCTAGGGCTCTCGCGGTCCGATCTTTTCCTTACTTGTCAGTGACGGACGATGTCGTGCAGTTCGCGCTTGGCGAGGTTGAGGTTGACGCATGGAGTGTCCACGAGCAGTCACGGCCCTCCCAACCATGTTCCGAGATCGAAGAGTTGGAGTCCCTCTACGGGTTAATGGTGCCGCTTGGGTTGACTCTCCTATCCGGTGTGCCCGAGCCCTTGGCCGAGACGGAGTGCCTCGAGTGGAACCTCGAAGCGATCAGCAAGCTCCTCCGTCTGGCCGAGCTCGCGGACAAGCTCCACCGATGGGACGTTCAACTCGAGGCGGCAATGGTGGGCTTGGAGCCCATCCCGCACGACGAGAAACGTTGGGAGCTCGCCCTCGTCGCTACCGCGCGATTGGGAGACCCCACGACGACCTTGAGAGACTGGGCCAAAGCCCGAGCACGCCTTAAGGAAAACGAGACTACTTCTCCCCGGAAGCCCTCGAGCTCGCCGAGACCGTAAGAAGGCATGGATGCCTGGCCAAAGCTCTTTTTTGTGGCGAGGAGGAAGCTCTGACCCGTCGCCTCGCCGAGCATTGCGCAAACGAGGACTCTGGGGCGCTGCATAGCCTAACGTGTAGCCCTGCCATTACGGTCGAAGTAGAGCGTCGGCCCGAGGCGGCGCTGCGGCTTCTTGAAGTTGCATGCGGAGGCCCGCGGGCAAAGCCGAGCCTCATCGTGGCGCGGATCGTTACCCGGGGGCACGTCGACCGATGGCCGCGGCCCTGGAAGAAGGCGAGCGGCTACTTGCGAGCGACATGCCACAACGTGATCGCCTACAGTTCCTGAGCACTTTGAGCTGTGGAAGTATGTTCGCGGGTGATCTCCAACTGGGGTTGCAGCGGCTAGACGAACTCGATGCCCTCTGTCGGGAGGAGGCGTGGGAGCAAGAAGGATGTGGGCACCGATCTCGCGGTGACCCAGTCGAATTGTGCGTAGCTCCCCGCAGGCCGCGGTTCCCGACCCTGTCACATTGACCGGCCTGCTGTCGGCCTTGGTGCGCTACTTGCCCGTCGGAGAGAGAGGAAGCCAGCTTGAGTCCCGATGCGCGAGCCATGGAAGGCTCGTGCGCCCCTTGCTTTCGTGAAGGCCAACCGCTACGAGAACGGATCCAAACACCACGGATTCTAGCGACTCAGTTCCACGAACGATCGCCATAGCACGTCTGGATGTAGTCCATTTGCGCTGCGTGGTCGTTCGTGTGCCAGGCCGGGAACATGAGCATGAACTCGAGCGGGGCCTCGCCAAGGTCGAACGGGAGTGGCACAGAATCACTTAGTCGCTCCGCCGGAAGCTCGTCCAACCATCGCACGTAGGCCTCGCTCTTTTCATCGAGCATTGCGAGTGCGTCCTCACGCCGGGTGATCGTGCTCTCCAGTGCCAAAAACTCCGCGTCCGCCTCTTCCATGGTAGGGGTCTCGTATCGCTTCCCCATCATCGCTGCGTGGATGTGGCCGATCGAGTTCGCCGCATGGACCACCTGCGCCAGGGGGGTCCTCGCCGATGGGGCGGGACTCCAAAGGAGCCGGTCGTCGGGCGTGCTCGCCAGAATGCGGCGAAGCCGGTCCACCGACATCTCGAAAACCTGCTTTGCTTCCGGGATGGTCATACGGATTCTTTGTACCTGGATTAGGGTGCTGCGTCGCTCACCGACCGCAGATCGCGGTACATTGGCCCAATGCGGCCACGCGCCCTGCTCGCACTCCTCGTTGCCTTCGCGGTTCAGGCTGGCTTTGCCCAAAGCCTGATGTACGGTGTCGAAGGAAAGATTGCCGTCGTCCTTCTCCCAGAGGTCAAGAAGGAACTCAAACTGACCCGTGACCAAGAGAAGGCGATCACCAAGGCCATGGAGGAGGAGACGAACAGCTTCTCCTCGTTGAGCGTGAACCGGGAGTACTTGACCATCGGCCTCGACGAGAAGATCACGCCGATTCTCGATGAGAAACAAGCGCAACGCCTCGAAGAACTGTGGTTTCAGCGCAATGGGCGCCTGATCCTCAGGCTACAAGTCGTCGCGGCACGGTTCAAGATCGAGCAGGAGGTACACGCCAAGATTCAAGCGATCGCCCGCGCAACGGATGCGAAGATCCTCGAACAGCTCCAGATGAACCGAGGTCGAAGCCTCCCGAAGGAGATCCGCGCCCTCAAGGATGCCGCAAGCAACGAGATCGCCGCTCTCCTCACACCAGAGCAAGAGTCTGCGTGGCAATCCGCCAACGGTAGGCCGTTCAAATTCAAGGAGTAACGCCGCACCGCCGGGCATTCGTGGTGGACCGTCAGGGACTCGAACCCTGGACCCGCTGATTAAGAGT
>JADLBH010000029.1 GCA_020847855.1 Fimbriimonadaceae bacterium | reverse complement strand
CTTGGAGGGCTGCGACCACCTATTCACCGTCGAATTTGCAGTTCGAGAGCATGGCAGAGACGATTTGGCGTTTCCCGTCCAGACCGGCAGATTTGAACCTAAGATGGGCGGTCTTGGCGAGTTTGACAGTCTCCACTGCCTATCGGGATTGCTGGTAGGCACTTCCAGTACATCTGCTGTGAACGCGCTGACCTTAATGTGACCCTCGCTTTTGTGCGTCATTCCTGGCTCGACGGCAAGCTGCTCTGGACTTAAATTAGATGATTCGCATATACTCAAGTTTATGGTAGCGGCAGACCTTGACAGTGACGACGACCTTCAATGCAGCCTGCGAAGGTTCAAGGCCGATGTCTTCCGGGCCCTTGCCAATCCCACCCGAATCCACATCATCGAGTGTCTACGCGAAGGGGAGTGGTCCGTAAAGTCAATTCAGGAACATCTTGGCGTCGAGGCCTCCAACACTTCCCAACACCTTGCGATTCTTCGATCCAAGGGACTTGTGCTTACGCGAAAGGAAAGAAATCAGGTGTTTTACTCACTCCGAGACCCGCTGCTCACAGAGGTGTTGGACGCCATGAGGAAATACTTTAAGTCCCACTTGGAGGAATCGTTGGCGATGCTGCGAGGCATGCAGCCTTGAAGCCACCACCCAGATTCGTTCCAAAGATAGTCACCGCGCTGCGGACCTACACGCTTGCTACTTTCACCCACGACCTCACCGCTGGTGTCACCGTCGGGCTGGTTGCCCTGCCCCTCGCGATGGCCTTCGCGATTTCGAGTGGCGTGCCTCCACAGGCCGGTCTCTACACCGCGATTGTCGCGGGTTTCCTTATCTCCGCGTTAGGCGGCTCGACTACGCAGATCGGCGGACCGACAGGAGCGTTTGTGGTAGTCGTCGCGGGAATCGTCCAGAAGCATGGGCTGGATGGCCTTTACATGTGTACCGTCATGGCCGGAATCTTGCTCGTGATCCTTGGAGCGACAGGATTGGGGAGCGCTGTCAAATTCATTCCTCGCCCGGTCGTCATTGGGTTTACCAACGGCATTGCGGTGCTGATCGCGAGCACCCAGATCAAAGACTTCTTTGGGCTAAATATCGCCAAGGTTCCGAGCGAGTTCTTACCCCGGATGGAGGCGCTTGCCACATCTTTCGGGACTCTCTCGCTCGCATCAACTCTGTTGGCGACATCTTGCCTCACCGTCATCGTCGTGATGTTGCGCGTTACCCGAAGTATCCCAGGCTCCATCGTGGCGCTCTTTCTGGGAACCATCACCGCCATGATCTTCCACCTGCCGGTTGAAACCATCGAATCACGGTTTGGTGGCATCCCCCAGGGGCTTCCTGCATTTCAACTGCCAGCGTTCCGGCCGGAACTCATCATGCCGCTGATGTCGGCGACGATCACCGTGACAATGCTCGGGGCGATCGAGTCGCTTCTGTCGGCAGTCGTATCGGACAGGATGTCAGGCGACCGCCACAACCCAAACGTCGAACTGACGGGCCAAGGGATCGCGAATTTGGTTTCGCCGTTTTTTGGTGGCTTGCCAGCTACAGGCGCGATTGCCCGCACCGCAACCAACATCCGTTCCGGCGCGAAGACACCGGTCGCAGGGCTGATTCATGCCCTAACGCTATTGGCGATTCTCCTCTTTGCTGCGCCGCTGGCAAAGCTGATCCCACTCAGCGTGCTAGCAGCCATCCTTTTTGTGGTCAGCTACAACATGGGAGAGTGGCGGGAGATACCGGCGATTCTCCGGCAAAGCAAGGCGGACGTTGCCGTTTGGGTCATCACCTTTGCACTCACAGTATTCGCCGATCTGACGGTTGCTGTCGAAGTGGGCATGATCTTAGCGGCGCTCCTCTATATCAGCCGGGTCACGTCCACTACCACCGTGGAGCGTGTAAGCGAGGAGTACATTGAAGAGGGACGAAAACATAGTCTCCAATCTGTGGAGATTCCCAATGGAGTCGCGATTTACAGGATTCACGGCCCCTTTCTCTTTGGCGCGTCCGACAAACTATCCATCGTCGAAGACGACCTGGATCAGCTTCCTCCGGTGGTCGTCGTGCGTTTGCGCAACATGACGGCCATCGACAGCACGGGCCTTCACGCTCTCGAAAACCTTGCAGATGTCCTGCACGCCTCGGGGCGGCACCTCATCCTCTGCGGAATGCGTCAACAGCCAGGCAGGCTGATCGAAAGGACGGAATTCCACCGTCACATCGGAGAGGCAAATACCGTTTCGTCGTTAGACCACGCCATGAGTAGAGCTAAGGAACTCTTGGCCCTCGGCTAGCAATGGGCCCGGAACCGGTTCTAAGTGCCTCTACCAATCCCACCTCGGCGTGCATCAAGGGAGCGGTTCTTTCACTGCGACTCGAAGCTCGCCCATCATCTGTTTCACTTCTTCCTCGGGAACACCGACTGAGGTAAGCGCGAATTCGCTCATCTCGATGGCTACGGCCGCTTCGCCCATGAAAACCCGCCGCAACCCTAGCTCGTTAAAGTAGGCTATCTGAGAGAACCTTCGCGTGCGCGCACGTATCCAATCTCGGGGTCCGCCTTCCGAGCGTCGTCGAGGATCTCCTGAGCGTGAGCCTTGTCCGGCGTCGCGATGACCAACAGGCGAACGGCGCGGCCGCGCCCGCCTTCCCGTCGATCGTGAACGGGACGAGCAAGGCGCCGGACATTGCGACCTCCCTGTTCGAGACGAACGCGATCGCGTAAAGAAACGCGGCCAGGAACACGACATAAGCGGCCAGCCCGTACACGAGACCGAAAGCCTTCATGGCGACACCTCAGCCACCAAGATTCCCGTCACGGGGGCCAAGAGCCGCCGCAGAGTTCGAATCCGCGCTTGCCGACACGACCAGAGCCCCCCGAAGCCCCCGCGCCATAATCCCTCAACCATGAGCGCCACCGCCGGAAACCGCACCCTCTCCCAGGCCAAGCGCGCCAAGCAGGACGAGTTCTACACCCAGATGGCCGATATCGCCAACGAACTCCGCCACTACCGCAAACACCTCGAGGGCAAGACCGTCCTCTGCAACTGCGACGACCCCTACGAGTCCAACTTCTTCAAGTACTTCGCCCTCAACTTCAACGACCTCAAGCTCAAAAAGCTCATCGCCACCACCTACGCCGGCTCACCCGTCGTCGGCGGGCAGCTCCCCCTCTTCGAGATCGAGGGCCTCAAGCCAAAGTCCAAGGAGCCCTACGCGGTAAAGTAGTCCGTGTCGATCTTTTTCACTTCGTAACTCGCCATTGGGCTGACACCTAGGTTGTGATCAATCATCAAGTCCGCCAACTGAGTGCCATCAATCAAGGCGATCTTGTTATCGATCTTCGAGACATAGTCGCGGGCGTCATTCGAGAACGAGGAGGTGGTGATCATGATGCCCTTCTTTGCTAGTTGCCCTTGAAGGGCGCCTGCGAACTTTTGAACTTCGGGTCGCCCCACGTTTGCTTCCCAGCGCTTGGCCTGAATATAGTTGATGTCGAGCCCGAGGCGGTCTTCCTTTATGATGCCGTCGATGCCCTCATCACCGCTACCTCCAATGGCTCGGCCCGCGTCCTGCCTACTGCCGCCGTACCCCATTTTCAGAAGCAATTCAACAACAAGCTTCTCGAATAGGCTGGGAGGAGCTTGCTTCACTTGTTGAAGAACATCAGCGGCCAGCGTGTCTCGCAGCCGTTCGTAGGCAGACTCCAACGCCTCTTCCGGCGTCGTATCATCACGGTTCGCCCCTTCAAGCATGCCGTTTGTCCCAGATCGCGTTCTCTTGAGTGCCTGGAACTCGCGGAACTCCTCAAATTGCTTTAGGAACTTAACGTCGAGCCTCACGAGTCCTTTAGCTAGAACGTCTCGCCCTCGTTGCGTGATAGCGTAGTGGCTTCGTCGTGTTTTCGTAAGAAGCCCCGCCTTCGAAAGATAGGTCCGAGCCCAACCCACCCGGTTGTCGAAGACTTCTTGTTGCCCACTGGGAAGGAGTTCCTTCCGCTCCTCTGATGTCAACTGGAACTGTTCGGCGAGAGCATCGATGGTCTCGCGCAAGGAATGCTCTTGCCCGTCTCCGGCATATTGGAGCAGGGGCAACATCACCGTTTGATAGTCGGGAATCGGCACGATCTCTCCTAATTCATCCTTGTTAGCTTGGTCGTCCGGAGCACCTTTCGAATAACCGTCCGCAGATCCCGAATCTCCACCTCGCTGGCAGCGGGACCCTCATGCCAACGCTTGAGTTTTACCGGAATGCGCCAAGCGCAAATAAGTCGAGGGGCCCCGCCCGCCTCAAAACCCCCGTCCCCGCGCCCGGCGGCAGGTTCAAAACCCCCCCGGCGGGCCTCACAATTGCTTCGCCAGCCTCACAATCGCTTCCGCCAGCCCGACAAGGGCTCCCGCCAGCCCGACAAGAGCTTCCGCCAAGCTCACCGGAGCTCCCGCCAGCCCGACAAGAGCTCCCGTCAGCCTCACAATCGCTCCCGCAAGCCCGACCAGAGCCCACGCCGACCCCGCAGCGGCCTGCGCCGGTTCTGCGGCAGCGCCCGGCGAGCCGGAAACCGCCCGCAAGATGCGCGTTTTGGATACACTCTGCGTCATGGCAAGAATCAAAAGGGACGGGCCGGGGCTGCGCGACCAGCTGACGCAGGCCATCGCGGGGATCACGGGAGCGGGGCCGTCTTGGCCGGCGGGCGCGCCGACCGTGGCAACGGTCACCACGGCGAGGGACAACCTCGCCACTTCGATCACCGACACCGACGCGAAAGAGGACGCCTGGAAGGTGGCGGGGCAGCTGAAGGTGACGCGCATCGCCGCCGGGGCCGACATCATGGTCAAGATCGACGAGTTCACCGACGCGCTCTACACGCCCTCGGGCGCGGAGAAGAACAACTTCGGCCTTCCGCCCAAAGGCGCGCCGATCGAGCCGCTGCACAAGCTGGTCACGCTCGTGCTGACGGACGGGCCGGTGCCCGGCTCGCTAAAGTTCGACTGGGAGACGATCGAGGGCGCGGCGTACGAGGTGCAGTGGTCCACGGTCTCGACGTTCGCGACGGTGGTGGGCTCGGCGACCTCGGCGTCGGCTAGCGACTACGTGATCTCCGGGCTGGTCTCGGGGACGCAGTACTGGTGCCGCGTGCGGCCGGTGCGGGGCGGGCAGAGCGCGGAGTGGAGCGACCCGGCGACGCGGGTTGCTCCGGTGTAGGGGATGGCGATCTGGCTTCTGCGTGCCGGCCGATATGGCGAGCATGAGGCGAAGTTTCTCGCTGATAATCGCGGGTATCTCACTTGGGGCGACTACGCCGAAGACGTCGGCAAGATGATGTCGAAGGACGACCTCAAGAAGAGTTTGCTCGCCCACTTTCAATGGAAGGAGGCGGGCCGCCTGATCCAAAACGCCAACCAGGTGTGGGCGTTCGCGCATGGATTCCAGATCGACGACATTGCCGCGATGCCCAGTAAGTTCGCACCTGTCATCCACTTTGGCCGCGTCGCCGGACCCTACCAACCCAATCCGACCGGCCCTGAGCCCTATTTTCACTATCGCGATATCGAGTGGAAGTGGCGCGACGTGCCACGCTCGAAAATCGACCAAGACTTGCTCCATAGCCTTGGCGCCTTCAGCACTATTTGTCGCATCTCTCGGAATGATGCGGAGAACCGCATACGGAAACTGCTGACCCAGCCAGTCGAATCGTTGCCGGAGGCGTTTCCCGCTGACGAGATCGGGCCGGAAGACCTAACGAATCTTGAGGAAAGCAGCCTCGATCAGATCCGGCAGCGGCTTTACGCGAAATTCGCGGGGCACAAGATGGCCGTCCTTGTCGAAGAAATCTTGAAGGCTCAGTCTTACACAGTCTATAGAAGCCCGGAGGGGGCCGACAAAGGCGTCGACCTACTCGCCTGTCAGGGCCCACTCGGATTCCAAGAGCCGCGGATCGCCGTGCAGGTCAAGAGCCAGAGTTCACCTGTCGAGCATGCAGTCGTCCAGCACTTGAAGGGTGCGATGAACGATGTCGGGGCCACGCATGGTCTGTTGATCGCCTGGGGAGGCTTTAAGGGCAGCTTTGAAGATGAACGTCGCAAGTCTTTTTTTCGAATCAGGCTGTGGGATAGCGACAAAGTAATTCGAGAAATGCTCGCGGTCTACGACCAACTGCCGGAGAGCATTCGGGCCGAGATTCCGCTCAAGCGGGTTTGGGTGTTGGCGGAAGAGGCTGGGGGCGTGTAGTCGCGTGAACTACTACGGGAACCAACGTTAATGGACATCCAACTCAAATCGGTCAAGGTCTCCGAGTTGGTGGACGGCTACTCGGACACGGGGGAGGAGGGGGTGCGCGGCTACGGCGGCAAGCTGAACATCCGCCCCGCCTACCAGCGCGAGTTCATCTACAGGGACAAGCAGCGCGAGGAGGTGATCCACACCGCGCGCAAGGGCTTCCCGCTGAACACGATGTATTGGGCGAAGGTGGGAAGCTCCACCCCCCTGCCCCCCTCCTCATTTACGAACCAAAACGAGGAGGGGGAGTACGAGCTGATGGACGGGCAGCAGCGCACGATCAGCCTATGCCAGTACGTGCAGGGCAACTTCGCGGTGACGATCGAGGGCTCGCCGTATTTCTTCACGAACCTGACGGCGGAGAAGAAGCAGGCGATCCTGGACTACGAGCTGCAGGTCTACGTCTGCGAGGGCGAGGACCAGGAGAAGCTGGACTGGTTCAAGATCATCAACATCGCGAGCATCAAGCTGACCGACCAGGAGCTTCGCAACGCGATCTACACCGGGCCCTGGCTGGCGGACGCGAAGAAGTGGTTTTCCAAGACGGGCTGCCCGGCCTATGTGATCGGGGAGAAGTACGTGACCGGCTCGCCGATCCGGCAGGAGTTCTTGGAGACGGCGCTGGAATGGATCAACGGCGGCGCTGTGGAGCCGTACATGGCCGCGCACCAGCATGACAATGATGCTGAATCGTTATGGAAGCACTTCGAAGCCGTTATCGAATGGGTGAGGAAAGTGTTTCCGAACGACACGAGCGCTCGCGTAAGACTGATGAAAGGGCTTGACTGGGGCAAATTCTATCGCGATCACGGGGCGAGAACCGACCTCAACGCGAACACGTTGGAGACCCGCATCAAGGAGTTGATCGATGACGAAGAGGTCGAGAACAAGAAGGGCATCTATGAGTATCTCCTGACCGGGAACGAGAAGACACTCAACCTACGCGCTTTTCCCGACAAGATCAAAATCGCTACTTACGAGAAGCAGCAGGGCGTCTGCCGGGATTGCAAGAAGAAGTTCGAGATCGGGGATATGGAGGCGGACCACATCAAGCCCTGGCACGAAGGCGGGAAGACGAACGCCGAGAACTGCAAGATGCTCTGCCGCGCCTGCAACCGGACGAAGGGCGGAAAGTAGCCCCGAGTGTCACGTACCATTTCCCGGAGCTTGACGGCAAATCGCAAATGCGTCGGCGCGGCCACCTCAAGGGTCTGCAGTACGGAAGCGCACTTTCCAGGTGGCAATTCACGGCCCCAAATCACCTTCACACTCGCCCCTGCCTGAATGTCACTGGAGCCATAGCAACGGCGACTGTGCCTTGGGCTGGCGGGCGACGTAGTCGAATCCCAATAGCGCAGCGATGCATGAGGCCGACCTCAGGGGGCGGCCCCTCGTCCTGCCGTGCCGGACCCGGCGCCAAAGATGAGGGCCTTGGCTCCACCGGTTTCATCCGCCAATGGCTCACAGCCCGACTCCCAGCGACGGCGAGAACCGTCCTTGTCATGGAGCTATGTTCGAGCCCGTTCGCACCCCGTTGCTCACTAAGCGGCAGTTTCGACTCCGTGTCGCACGCCAGGTCGGTTGGACCACCGGGATCCTCGTCGCGGCCCTGGGGATCGGCGTGGTCGGCTACCACGTCCTCGGCCGGTTAGGGTGGATAGACGCCTTGCTGAACGCTTCCATGATCCTCGGCGGGATGGGCCCGATTGACCCGTTGCCCACGGACGCGGCGAAGGTCTTCGCCGCGTTCTACGCCCTCTTCTCGGGCCTCGTGTTCATCGCCGTCGCGGGCCTCTTGGTCGCCCCCTTCGCCCACCGGTTGCTCCACAAGTTCCATTGGGAGGACACCGGCGACGATCGGCCCGACAGCTAGCGGCGAGCAGCCTCGGCATGGCATGCTACCCACGTATGGCATGCGACGACACCACGCACGCCCCCTTGCCGCTGGAACTCTCGCCAGAGGAGATCGGCGAGGGAATGCTCGTGGACATCCGGCCCAAGCTCGAGGCGAAAGGGGAGCCGCCCCAGCGGGAGGTTCCCATCGTCTCCAGGGAGTCGAAACTCCCGGAACTCGCCCAGTCCCTGGATGGAAAGCCGCTCATCCTCATGTGCAGGACCGGGCGGCGGAGCCTGGAGGCCGCCGTTCGATTGCGGGCCGCAGGGCATGGCAACGTCTGCTCCCTCAAGGGTGGCGTCCGGGCCCTGAACGCCTTCTTGGAAGAGGCGAGCAAATAGGCGCGAGACCCGGCGCGAACTGGTAACCTGATCTCTATCTGTGCAATGGACGACCTCGCTCACCGGGTTCGACGAGGCCTTTGACAAGGACGGGTTTCCCAGGCCCCACTATGCCTCGGTCGTCGAGTCCTTAGGGCACCTCACGACCCGTCAGATCAAGCATCGCGGCAAGCTCCAGGAGGTCTCGCTGCGGAACCAAGGGATCACCTTCAACGTCTACGGCGACGGCGAGGGGGAGGAGAGGGTCTTCCCGTTCGACTTCGTTCCCAGGGTGATCCCCATGGAGGAGTGGGGGCGCATCGAGGACGGTCTGGCCCAGCGCGTCACCGCCCTCAATCTTTTTCTCAAGGACGTCTACACCGATCAGCGGATCCTCGAGGAGAAAATCGTCCCCTATGACTTGATCTTTTCCCGGCCGGACTTCAGGAGGGAGCTCCTGGGGGCCATCCCGCCTCGAGACGTCTTCACACACGTCGTCGGAACCGATCTCATCCGTGACGAGGATGGCAGCTACGTGGTCCTGGAAGACAACTGTAGGTGCCCGAGCGGCGTCTCCTACGTGATCGAGAACCGCAACATCCTCCAGCGTACGTTCCCGGAACTCTTCTCCTCGCTCTCGGTGGCGCCCGTGCGCAACTACCCAGACATGCTCCTCGAAACCCTGCACTACGTCTCGCCGCACAACGTCACCCGCGGGCTGAGCGTGGTCCTCACGCCTGGGCGGGCGAACTCGGCTTACTACGAACACAGCTTCCTGGCCCGAGAGATGGGTGTGATGCTCGTGGAGAACCACGATCTCATCGTCGAGGAGAACTACGTCTTCGTCAAGACCACGGAAGGCCGGCGCCAAGTCAGCGTGATCTACCGGCGCACCGACGACCCGTTCCTCGACCCGTTGGTGTTCCGGCGAGACTCCGTCCTCGGGGTGCCGGGGCTGATCAGCGCCTATCGGGCCGGAAACGTGGCCCTCGCGAACGCGCCGGGGGCAGGAGTCGCCGATGACAAAGCGATGTACGCCTATGTGCCCGAGATCATTCGCTTCTACCTCTCGGAAGAGCCCCTTCTCGGGCAAGTCCCCACGTACATGGGCTTCCGACCCGACGACGCCCGTTACATGATCGAGAACTTGGACACGCTCGTCGTTAAGGAGACGGGCGGCGCAGGCGGCTACGGGATGCTCATGGGGCCGATGTCGTCGAAGGCGGAGCAGGACGAGTTTTCTAAGGCGGTCACAGCGAACCCCGGCGGCTACATCGCGCAGCCCCTCGTGCACCTTTCCGCCCACCCCACCTATCTCGACGGGAAATACCAGGCACGTCGGGTTGACCTCCGGCCGTTCGTGCTCTATGGGGATCGGATTCGGGTCCTGCCGGGTGGGCTCACTCGGGTCGCCCTCGTCGAGGGGTCGTATGTCGTCAACTCCTCGCAAGGGGGCGGCAGCAAGGACACATGGGTGCTGGAGGAAGCCGGTGCAGTACCTGCTCGCTAGGGTCGCTCAGAACCTGTACTGGTTTGGACGCTATGTCGAGCGGGCCGAAAACTGTAGCCGCCAGATCAGGGTCACTGCGGACTTCTATCGCGAGATCGGGGGCCTGAGCGCGGCCAAGGCAAGGAGCGAGTGGGGGTTCCTTGCCCAGTGCTTCCCCAGCCCTGAACCCTTGCTGGACGTGAGGGCGAAGCCCAAGGACATCGCTCTCGCCTATATGAACCACTACCTCGCCAACCCCAAGAACAGCGTCTCCGTCGCATTCTCCGTCGCCGCTGCCCGCGATTGCGCACGTGCCACCTCGGAAACCCTCACACGCGAAGTGATCGTCAATCTCAACGACACTCACGTCCATCTCGCCCGGCTCGGAAGCAGGCCCTTCCGCGACTCGGGAAAAGCCTATGAAGAAGTGGACCGCGCCAACCGCCAGATCCTCCTCACACTGGGTGCAATCGAGAACACGCTCACTCGTGACCAAGGCTGGTGCTACCAGAAGCTCGGTGAGGCCCTGGAAAGAACATGGCGCACCCTCATCGTCCTGGGCGCAAGGCTTCCCACGCTCCGGGATATGAGCGAGACGGGCTCACCGTTGCACTTTGCAGGATGGCGAAGCCTTCTCGCCCACCTCGCTTCGCTCGAGAACTACCGCCAGAGGTATGGCCCGCGCTTCACCAGCACCGACGTGACGGACTTCCTCGTCTTCAACGCTGGTGCCCCACGGTCCGTGAACTGTGGCGTCAGCAGAATGCTCGGCTATTTGAACCAACTCCCCATCGAAGGGCCGGGCATCAAGCTCGCCCAGCGCGAGATCGGTAAGCTGGCGGCGACGCTCAACTATGACCGTGAGGCGATCCTGGACATGCCCAAACTCGGCAGCTTCTTCAGCTCCACGATCGAATCGTTGAACTCCGTCCACACCGCGCTGACCGATGCGGATCAGAACCCATGATCCTCCAGGTCGAGCACACGATCTCGTTCCAATACAGCGACTTCATCCGCGAGTCGTGGATGGAGCTCCGCATCGAACCCAAGCAGACCGAACAGCAACAGGTCCATTCGTTCGTGCTCGCAGTCGGACCGCCCACCAAGGTGTTCGAGCACCGCGACTGGCTCGGAAACATGGTTCACCACTTCGGCATTCCCAACTTTCACGAGAGGATCGAGATATCGGCTCGCTCCATCGTCGAGTCCACGAACCCCTATACTGCACCCAGCGAGATCGCTGCTGGTCCGCCCGTCGAGCCCAAGACCGGGCGCGACCGCGACTTCCTCGCGCTCGGGGGACCGATCGCGGACGAGCCGATCGTGTACGAGTTCGCCGCTACTGCGAAGCTACCCCAAGCTCCGTCGGTCACCGAGATCGTGATCGCCACGGCCAACCTTCTCCAGAGCGAACTGAGCTACAAGCCCACGGTCACGACCTATCACTCCGCGATCACAGACGCGCTTCGGCTCCGCGCCGGGGTCTGCCAGGACTTCGCTCAAATCATGATCGCGGTTCTCCGCATCCATGGCGTTGCGGCTCGGTACGTCAGTGGATACCTCCACGTGGAACGGAACCAAGGCCAGAGTTCCGAGAGCCACGCCTGGGTCGAGTACCTCGACCCCCAAGGCGCTTGGCAAGCGTTCGACCCCACGAACCACTGCGTCCCCGACGCGAAGTACGTCGTCGTCGCCCACGGCCGCAACTATGACGACGTCCCTCCCAACAAGGGGGTCTATCGCGGCAACGCCCAGGAGTCGTTGACGGCAATAGTCCACACCACGCCGACGGCACGGCCCGACGTCGCGGGCTTGCGAGAGCAGATCGAGTCCATTGACCTGCCGGTGTACTCCAAGCTACCGATCAAGACCTCGAGCTCAGTGGACGTGATGGTCCCCGTGGAAGCGCAGCAGCAACAACAGCAATAGCCGCACCTTGCGAACCTTCCGTCACGGGCTGGTAAGGTCGGACAATGTCCTCAGTGCACCCGAGCCGACGACAAGTCTTGGGCACCGCCGTTGCCGGCGCCCTGATGCCTGGAGTCAGCATGGCCCAGGCCTCCCCCGCTCGGAAACGAGCCTTGCGAATCGCCCACCTCACCGACATCCACGTCCAGCCCGAACGGGGTGCGCCCAAGGGCATGGAAAAGGCACTCGAGCATGCGCTGGGCCAGGCCGAGAAGCCAGGTTTGATCTTGACGGGCGGCGACATGGTGATGGACTCGTTCCGAGCCACAAAGGAGCGAACCCAAGAGCAATGGGCCGTATTCCACAGCGTCTTGGGCAAAGACCTCGGTGTCCCTGTACGGCACGCGGTCGGGAACCACGACGTCTGGGGCTGGGGAGACTTCGAGGCGAACAAGAACGAGGCCAAGTTTGGGAAGGCCTGGGCGTGCAGCGAACTCGGATTGGAGAAGCCGTACTACAGCTTCGACCAGGCAGGGTGGCACTTTGTCGTCCTGGACAGCACCTTCCCCAAAGAGGGCAACTCCTACACAGCACGGCTCGACGACGAACAGTTCGAGTGGTTGCAGGGCGACCTCGCTACGACCCCGGTCCATACCCCGATCCTTGTCCTCAGTCACATCCCAATCCTCGGCGTGTGCTCCATGTTTGACGGTGAGAACGAAAAGACCGGGAACTGGGTGATCCCTGGCGCATGGGTCCACATTGACGCCCGCCGGATCAAGGACCTCTTCCGCAAGCACCCGAACGTGAAGCTCTGTATCAGCGGGCACGAGCACCTCCTGGACGAGGTGGTCTATAACGGAGTCCACTACTTTTGCAACGGTGCCGTCTGCGCGGCTTGGTGGGACGGCGACTACCAGGAGGTCACCTACGGCTATACCCTTGTGGACCTCTACGACGATGGGAGTTTCGAGAACCGCTACGTTCCCTATGGCTGGAAGACCACACCCGAGGCCGCTTCCCGTCCCTGAGAAGCGTAAACTTTCTCGCCGAGCCCGTCGAGCGGAACCCGGTTCGGCCTTGGGCCATACTGGAGCGGCACGACCGCACCGAACATGCCGACCCCCGACCTCGAACACGCGCTTCCGGGGCTGGTTCGCCGATGCCAAGCAGGCGATCAAGCCGCCTGGTCGCGGATCGTGGACGAGTTCCGGACGCTCGTCCATGGGGTGGCGAGGAACTCCGGCTTGGGGGAGGAGGATCGGGCCGAAGTGTTCCAAGCCACCTTCCTCGCGCTCTATCGCTCCCTGGATCGAATCGAGAACCCCGCCGCCCTGGGCGGATGGCTTGCGGTGACGGCGAGCAGGCTCGCCGTAAGGCTCGCTTCCAAGCAACGGGCAACAGCGACGACCGACATCGAGCTGCTCTCCGAAGTCTTGGCGAGCGAGGAAAGGCGGGCCGATGAGATCGTCTCCCTATCGCTCGAAGGGGAGCTTGTGCGGCAAGCGCTGGAAGATCTAGGCGGCAAGTGCGGCGAGCTGCTTCGAATGCTCTATGCGGAAGACGGCTCCAGCTACGAGGAGATCTCGGCACGCCTCAGGATGGCGATCGGCTCCATAGGGCCGACTAGGGCCCGGTGCCTGGATCGGCTGCGGGCTGTCCTAGAAAAGTCTGGGTTCTTCGAGGATCCGACGTATCAAAGTGGGGTCGCGGGGGCTCTCCAAGGACAAGGCCAATGAGTATGGATCGCATGGAAGCCTGGGCGAAGGAACTGGACGACGCAATGCAGGGGCTTGGAGCCCCGCAGGCCGCCGGGCGACTTGCCCGAGCGTTTCGAGCGATGGGCCAGGACGTCCCGCAGGAATGGGTCGAGCAAGCGAAGGCGATTATGCCTGCCAAGGAGAGAAAGAGGCTGACGGTCTCCTTTGCGAACATGGGCCAAGCATGGGCTGGTGCCCGAGGGCCCAGCGGTAGCGGCGACGTCGTCATGGAGGTCGGAGACTCCACCATACGGTTGAGCTTCGAAGAGGTCGAGGCTGGATTCTTGGTGCAGGGGCGCATCGGCAGCGGGCCTTGGTTCCTCGACACTGCCGACGGTCCGGTCGAGATTCAAGCGGGAACCCGGTTCGAGCACATGGTTCCCAGCGGCGAAGCCATGCGGTTTTGGAACTCCACGGACGAGTTCGAAATACCGCCACTCGGTACGATGCACCCTGAGGGTGCCTAGCCTCGTATCCCAGGTCGAGTCAGCGAGTTCAAGACGCGCGTGCGCCAAGTTCCTTGGACGCGCCACCATGCGCGATGCGGAGGAGTTCTTCTTCCGCGTGGCCCAGGTCGCCGGATCGGATCCAAAGATCACCTCCCGCCTTGCATCCCGGTGGGAGGTATTCGCCCCCGCCGACCTGGCACTCGCGCTGCGGGCCCGTGCCGTGGGCGAGCGGGCGCGAGGTCTATGGCTCCGGAGCGCAGAGACCCTTCGCCTCGCGTCGAAGGCAGCGAAAACCCCTCGGCTCGCCTTGACGTATTCCATCGGGCGCGTGGACAGCCTCGCGCGAGCCGGAAGGCCGGAGGAGGCGGTTCGGTTGGGCAGGCGGCTCGCGCGAGACCTGACTCGCATGGGAGAAAGCACCGACGCCGCCCGCGCCCTCCTGAACACCGCGAACGCCCTGCTCTGGAGCGACAAGTACGCCGAGGCATCCCGAATGCTGCACCTCGCGATGCCTCACCTGAGCGGAGTCGAGGCCGCTGCGGGGACTCTCGCGCTCTCCACCGCCGAGCTGTTTGGCGGGAGCGCGGCAGCCGCCCTCCGCCGAGCCAAAGAAGCTGGCAAGCAACTCGAGGGCCTCGGGCAAGCTCATTATGCGCGGCTAGCCCGACTGAACCAGGGGTATGCGCTCGCGCTCACCGGACAGGTCGAGGCGGGCCTTGCGATCCTGCGAGAGGACGGCGGGCTCGACGAGGACCCAAGGACCGCCGAGCTTCTCTCCGATGTCTATCGCTCGTGCGGGCTCTTGGACGAGAGCATCCACGCGGGCACCGTAGCCTTGCGCGGTGCCAAGGGCCTGAACCGTGCCGACGTCCACCTGGGCCTCGGTCTCTCGCTCGCGCAAGCCGGAAAGTGGACCCTCGCAGGTCGCCGCTTCCGCCTAGCGGCCGCTGGTTTTCGTAGGGTCGGTAACCATGTTTGGTTGGCCTACGCTCGATCCCGTGCCGCCATGGCCCGGCTACACCTCGACGGCGGCGGCCTGGCCGCGCTCCGTCGTGCGACCCAAGTGCTCGGGAAGGCAAAGGCCCGGCGACTCTACGCCGAGTGTGTCCTGGACCTGGCGGAGTGGGAACTCTGGCATGGAGCGCTCGCTCGGGATAGGCTCGACGAGTGCAGATCTGCCGTCGAGCGCCTCGGGGATCAAGCCCTCGACTGGCGATGGACGGCGATCAAGGCGAGGGTCGAAGGCTCGCCCGCACTGTTCTCGGCAGCCCTCGATGCCTTGGCCACGCACCGTGACCGCCTCGCAAGCCCTATCCTTCGGTCGGCGTTCATGAGGGGCAGGGAGGGCCTCCTGGGCGAATATGTGCAAGCCCTGGCCCAGCGCAAAGATTCCGAAGGAGAAGCGATCCGAGCGGTGCGGAAGCACCGGGCGATCGGCTTGGCCGAGGATATCGGTGCCCTGCGAACGGGGATCCTGCCGAGACGACTCTCCAGAACGATCGCCAGGCTCAGGGTCGCCTTCGCCGAGTCGGAGGGCAGCGACCCACGGCGTCCCGCGAAGTCCACGCCTGCCGAACTCGCTCTCCAAACCGAGTGGTCGGAGACCCACCTCTCACTCCGCCGCACATCGGGAAAGTTCCTGGAAGGGGCCCCGGAGCCGGACATCGCCTGGGTCGAGTCGGTGAACGAGACCTACGTGCTCTCGGGCGACAAGATCACGACCCTACCCCTGGGAAGGGAGGCCATCTCCCGCCGACTCCGTGCGCTTCGGTTCGAGATCGTCGGTGCCGCGTTGGGGGAGAGCCAGGATCCGGGCCCCGCCCTTGCCGCGATCCGTGACCTAGGGTGTCTCTTGCCACCGGGCCTCCCCCAAAGGCACCTCTGCCCCGAAGGCCAGCTCTGGCGTGTGCCTTGGGCGGCCCTCACGAGCCCGACCCAAGAGCCGATCATGGCGCTCGCGCCCTTTGCTCCGGGCACTCCGCGGCCCCTGCCCCGAAACCCCCGCGTCCTCCTATGGACCTCGGATTGGGACGACCTGCCCTACCTTCGTGACGAGACCGATCTGCTGCTCAAGGTCTTTCCACATACCGAGATCTGTCGAACCTTGGAACAGGCACGAACGAGCTTGCAGGGAGGCGACTACAACCTATGCCACATCGCCACCCACGCACGAGCCCACCCGACGTCGCCCTTGTTCTCCACAATCAGCTTCCCAGACGGCAACTTGCGCGCCTTTGAGATCCAAGGCTCCTCAGCCCGGTTTGGATCCGTCGTGCTCACCGCGTGCGAGGCGGCTTCCGTGGGAGGCACGAATACCTTTGAGCCAGAGGGCCTGGGGCGGGCCTTCCTTGCTCGCGGTGCCTCCGTCGTGATAGGTCCCATTTGGCCCTTGGACGACAAAGCGGCACTCGTCTTCGTAAAGAACCTTTATCAGGGCCTCGAAGCGGGTCAGGGCTGGTTGGAGGCGGTCGGTGCCGCGCGGGCACAGGTGCGCCAACGGATGCCCCATCCGTATTTCTGGGCGCCGTTCTCGACTCTTGGAGGATACGGGGTATGAAAAGGTCTCTCGTCGCGCTGCTCGTCTTGGTCTCGGCCCTGTCCCACGCGGGGGCACGGTTCATCGTAGAGGTTCAGGACTATCGCCAGATTCTCGGGGTCGCACGATCGCACCCCGTGAGCTTGATAGACATCGTCAAGCCCGCACCCTTCGCCCTGGTAGAGGTGAAGCCAGGCTTCGACCCGATCGCGGTCCAGCTTCAAATGCGGGCCGATCCACGAGTTCGCTTCTGCGAGGACAACGTGGCGCTCGCGATGCCCGAGCATATCGGCGCAGGGAAGGGCAGCACGATCGGTGCCGTCTTTGACGATGGAATCTACGGGGAGAACTCGAACCTTCTCGCCCAGATCCAGTGGAGCCTCAGGCCGTGGCGCGGAACCGACCGCAAAGTGAGGGTCGGCATCCTCGATACCGGTATCTCGAGGCAGAACCCCTGGCTGCTCTCGCGCGTTGCCGTCCTATTCCCTATCGCTCGAGACCGTGCAGACGCATGGGACATGCCCACCGGCGTGGATTCCAACCGAAACTTCAGGCTCGACGAGGCACTGGGCCATGGCTCTATGGTCGCTGGGCTCGTCGCTCAGATCGCTCCCTATGCGGAACTCGTGATCTGCCGGGTCGCCGATGCCGACGGCCAAGCCGATGCATGGACGATCACCAAAGGGATCGCCCGTAGCGTCCTGGCCGGGTGCGAGGTCGTGAATATCAGCCTTGGTTCGGAGCAAGCGATCCCCGCGCTCTCTGATGTGATGCACTACGCCGAGGATCGCGGAACGACGGTCGTTGCCGCAATCGGGAACAACGGTTACCGCGGAGCCAACTACCCGGCCGACATCAGCAAGGTCGTCATGGTCACCGGGGTGAACCAGAACGACATCAAGGCGCCCTTCAGCAATTGGGACGGAGGGGCGAGGCAGGCAGCTCCCGCGACCGGGATCAAGAGCGCATGGTGGGATGGAACCATCGGCATCTGGAGCGGAACGTCCTTTGCGTCGCCCCTCGTCGCTGGCGCCATTGCCGATGCGCTGAGGTCGGTGCCCAGGGTTCCTCCTGTGATCCTAAGAGACGAGGTCGAGCAAAGCGGCACGAATATTGACCCTCTCAACCCAGACTACGATGGCGAACTCGGCAACCGGCTGGACTGCGCCGATTTGGCCCGACACCTGGGCGTTCCCTAAGGGAACCGGCTGATCACCGCGTCCACCATGTCGGCCTCGACACCAACCCAGCCCTCTGGCTCCGCTGGGCCGTAGATCGCAGCCTCGAATCCGTTGCGGTAGGCCCAGCCCTGGTCGCCATAGGACCAGTGCCACCACTCACTGGGGTAGTTCGTGAGCTTGCCCGCGATCAGGGCCTCTCCGAGAATTCGCCGATGCTGGCTCGCGGGTTCACTCAGATTGGGTGCATCGAACGGATAGGACTCGTGCTGGCCAAACTGGTAGGGGCTCATGTGGTCGAGCTCCTCGCCGTCGAGCGTAGCGAGCAACACGTCCACGGCGCCCCCGGTCGAGTGAGGGGGAGGCACTTTGCTGTGGATCGGGGCCGTGTACCGGTTCACCGTCCTCCGAATCTGCGCGTCGGACCAATCCGGTCTCCGCTCCTTCCACCGCTCCCAGTTGGAGATGTACATCCTGTGTTGGATATAGGGAGGGCGCCACCCTTCGATCACCGCGATCGCATAGCCCTTGGGCAAGGCGTCTGCCGCCCGCACCAGCATCTCCACGACCGATCTCCGAGCAAAGGTCGCACGCGTATAGTCCCAGCGCGGGGCCGCTACGATCAGTCTGGGATGACGGTCGAGATAGGTGACGAGTGGTTCCCCGTTCTCGCGAATGGGAATACGCCGAAGCTCGGTGACCGGCTCGGCGATGGAAGGTTTTTTGCGCGTCAAGACCCCCACGTTACCCGCGTGGCCGGGACTTAGCCCGTAACCGTGAGCGGGGTCAGCGAACGGGCACGCGGGGGCTCTGCGCCTTCGCGCACGATCTCTTGGTACAACGAGTCACGCTCGATGGGGGTTCGGCCAGCCTCCCGAATCATGGCGACCATGTTGGAGTAGGTCAGAGCCTGGGTCTTGTTGCCGAACTCGCCCTCGTTATAGGTGATCTCGTACTCGTGGACGAGCCCGTCGGCGTCGTCGGCGCCATACCAGAGTGAGGCCTGGGTGACGGCTGGCGTGTTCATGATCCAAAAGCTCTTAATGTGGGCGAAGTTGTCGAGCATGAGCCGCGAGACCGCGATCGCCCGCAGGTCGGTGTAGCCTGTGAGCGGCTTGACGTCCTCTAGCTCCGTCCCTTCGGGGTGGAAACTCAACGGCGTGAAGCAGACGAAGTGGCCGGTCTCGTCCTGAAGCTCGCGCAATTGCACCAAATGGTCAACCCGCTCCTCGACGGTCTCGATCGTGCCATAGAGCAGGGTGGCGTATTGGGTGAGTCCGACCCTCGCAGCCGCCCGGGCCACGCTCTTCCAGCCCTCGCCGTCGAGCTTCTTGCCGAACAGCTCGCGGTGAACCCGGTCGCTGAGCACTTCGATCCCTCCACCGGGCAGCGAGTCGAGCCCGGCTTCCATCAGATCGCGGAGCGCCTGCTCGTGGCTCACCTTGCCGACCCGGGCGATCTCCTCGATCTCGATCGCGGTGAACGCCTTCACATGGACGCCCGGCAAGGCGTCTTTGACGGCCCGTACGAGGTCCATGTAGTACGAATAGGGCAAGCGCGGATTGATCCCGCCCACCATGTGCACCTCGGTGATCAGGGAGTCCCGGTGCCATTCGAGGCGGCGGCGAACCTCCTCGATGCTCATCTCGTAGGGGTCCGGCCCACCCTTCTTCGCATAGAACGAACAGAACTTGCAGAACTTGTTGCAGATGTTCGTGTAGTTCACGTGCTGGTTGCGAACGAAATACGTCCTCGCTCCGTGCAACCGCTCTCGGACCAGGTTAGCCAGAGTTCCCACGGAGGTCAGGTCCTTGTGACGATAGAGCCTCACCCCGTCCTCGCGCGAAAGGCGGGTGTTGGAGAGAACCTTGCTCAGGATGTCGTGGAGGTCGCTCGAAACGGTACGGTGTGGGGAAATCGGCATGGATCGGCCAAGGAAAACGATACCCGTTTGTCCCGCAGCGTCCCTTCGCAGTAGCTACGGGCCAGTCGGCGATTGAGCGTCTTTGGTCGGCCAGAATCACGGCATGTCCGTGCTAGAACATTTGATCCGGCTCTCCTGCGAAGTCGGTGACCCGGCATATCGCTTGGCGATCCTTGGCGAAGGCAATACGAGCGGGGCGGAAGGCACGTTCTTTTGGGTGAAGGCGAGCGGGCACCGACTCCACGGCATTGGTCCAGACGGTTTCGCGCGCTGCGATCGAGAGGCGCTTTCACGCGCCGTGACGAGCGGGGCCGCAATGGACGACCATGCGGTCCACGGCCTGCTCGTGTCCCAGCGAGGGCCCAAGCCCTCGGTCGAGGCGTTCATGCACGCCTGGCTCCTGGGCCTGCCTGGGGTCGAGTTCGTCGGCCACGTCCATGGGGAGGCGACCCTCGCCCTTTTGTGTACCGAGATGGGCCGCGACAGGTGCCGCCAACGGTTCTTCCCCGACGAGGTCGTCCTCTGCGGTGCAGCCACCCTTTGGATTCCGTACGTGGATCCTGGCCTCGCTCTCGCTCGCGAGATTGCGGCCCGTTGCTCCTCCTGGATGGAGGCGCACGGCGAGCCCCCACGGATGATCGCGCTCCAGAATCATGGCACCATCGCGCTTGGGCCGAGCCCCGGAGTCGTTGCTGCGGCGCTCCAGATGGCGGAGAAGGCAGCCAGGATCGTCATCGCTGCACTATCCACCGGCTCGCCACTCGTTCCACTCACCCTCACCGAGGTGAACCGTATCGCTGGGCGAAAGGACGAGCACGAGCGCCAAGCCACCATTTGGTCACAAGAGACTCCCTCGTAACCGCGGCCCGAGTGGCGCGTCAGACCAGCGAGGACCCCATGCGGAATCTTGCTCTCGCCCTTCTCGCAGCCATCGCCACTACCGCCCCTGCACAAAACCTGACCTCGGTCTATAACCGCGACACCGGTGCAAGCTTCCAGCTCAAGAAGGTCCATGCGTACAGCGTCGTGCGCGGCCCTCTCGTCAAGACGACGACCACCTACCTCTTTGACAACCCCTACACTCGGCTCACAGAGGCCTCGTTCAACTTCTCGCTCCCGACCGGTGGGGTGCTCGGTGCGTTTGGGTACTGGTACAAGGACGAGTTCGTGCCTGGGGTCCTCATGGACAAGCAGATGGCATGGTTCATCTACACCGCGATCACCTCGCGCAACCGCGACCCTGGGATCATGGAGATGACCTCCAACGAGTCGTTCCATGCCCAGATCTACCCCTTGGCCGTCGGGTACCCGCTCCGAATCCAGCTCACTTCGATCAGCTACCTGGAAATGGAATACGATCGGATGCACCTCTCCCCGCCCGGTTGGCCGGACGGATCTCCCGAAGTGGAAAAGGCGTGGAAAATTGACGGCGGCGGAAGGCCGGTGATCACGTCCGACTGGCGAGCAGCCATCACGGTGGACCGAAAGGTCGTCAATCTCCAGAACGACATCTACGTGAACGTCGTGGCCGAGCGCTGGAAGGACGGGAACGTCTACGTCGCCGGCATTGCGATGGGGGCTTTGGGACGCGGGATCCCCAGGATCACCGGACTTCGGCGGTTTCATTCCGTAGGGAGCAGTCAGAACAGCCAGATGGATCCTTCCATCGTCCGTTTCTCGGGGATCGCGACCGGCCCGACGCTTACGGTCCACCAGGCGAACAACGCGGTCACGGTCGGGCTCGGCAAAATCACGCCCGGCAATGATGTCGCAAAAGTCTGGGCCCAGGCGGAGATCGTGAACGGTACCCCAGGAAAGCTCCTGGACTTCAGCTTGAAGTATCAAGTGCCGAGCCAATCCACCGCGTTGCTCGCCGTCCCGAGCACCGAAAGGAAGCTCTTCGATGAGAAGCGCAAGGAGTTCCTTGCCCAGCTGCGTGCCGAGAAGGCTAAGGCCGAGCGCCGAAATCGGCTCGCTGCCCAACGTGGAGGGGGCGGGTCCTTGCCTCCCCAAGTGAACTGGGACCGGAGTCGAGGGGGAGACCCCCAGATCATGTTCGCTGCGCGAGACGCGGAGAAGGTCCTCGCGGTTCTTCCGGACGGCCGCGTGCTCGCCCTCCGCGCCCTCGGGGACGGGTGGTGGACCGTGAACTTCGAGATCCCGGCCGACGCCCCGGAAGGCAGCTACAAGGTAAGGATCGTCGTCGTGCGAAAGGACGGCAGCCGCCGCGAAGAGTCTGTCGTCTACCATGTGGACCGCACGGCACCGACAGGGCTCGCCTCCTGGAGGGGGGATTCTCTCGTGGTCACCTCCGAGTCGGGATTGGCCTTGGTCGAGGCCTATACGGCCACGGGCAAGCGGCTCGTCCTCTCAGAGACCGAGCCGGGGGTCTACTCGGCCGAGATCGGCAAAGCGGAAACCGTAGCCTTCGTCCTCGTCAAGGACAGGGCATCGAACAAGGGGAGGCTTGCTTGTTCGCCACGTGCATAGCGCTCGGCGTGATCGGGGTTCCGGTACCTGCGCAGACGGCAACCTACGCCTGCCACGAGGAGGTCCGATGGCTCGGGGAACACCAGGGGACTCTTCTCGCCGGTACTGGTGGGGGCCTGCTCGAACAAAGGCAGAGCGAATGGTTTGAGGTGGAACCTCGACTCCCTTGCTCGGTGATTCTCTATGACAAAGGGGCGGTTACGACACCGTCGGGCAACGTAATGCGGGTGCAGGGCTCGAGATGGGTGGAGGTGGGGGCCTCGACTCTCGGGGCGAAGGGCGACACGGTAGCCTGAGACACCCCTCACGGCCGCGTCGAGTCGCTCCTGGCGAGCCGCTTCCTCATCTGCCCGAGCGGCAATAGGCCGGCCCCGCCCGCCGAGAAGGTCTATGCGCTCCTGTGGTACCGCGATCGGCTCTGGGCAGGTACTTCGGCAGGCCTTTGGAGCGAGGGACCTTCCGGCTGGATTCGCGAGAAACTACCCTCCACGCTCCCGACGCAACGTCTCCACGGCTTGGCGATCCTCGGTCGGAAGTGGCTGATCGGTGGGCCCGAAGGTCTGTGGGACGGAGAACCGGGGAACTGGAGGTCGCTCGACCAACGGCCCGTGCGCCAGGTGTCGCAGTTCGCCGGGGCAGCCTGGGTGCTGTTCGGGGACGGCTCGGTGGACAAGCTGGATCTGTCTACGGGCAAGCGATACGACGACGTCCTCTTCGGCGCGGCGAAGCGGCCCTGGACATCCGTACTCTCCGTTTGCGGGAACCTGCTCTTCGGCGGGATCGGAGGCTGGGTCGAGAAGTCGTCCAAGACGACCACTGAAACGAGGCCAGAGACTTTGCGAGGCGAGGTCGTGACCGCGATGCTCGCCGGTGCGGAAGGAACATTCATCGGCACCCAGTCGTCGGGAGTGTTTCGCACCTCCAAAACCGGGATCGAGAACATCGGGCTTCTCCAGGGCCTCAAGGATACTTGGGTCACTTCGCTCGCGACGCTCGCCGGAACGGTCTACGTGGGAACATCGAACGGCGGGCTCAGCCGACTCAACGGAGATCGGGCAGAAGCGGTCTCCGTCCCCACGCGCTCCATCAACCATTTGGCGGTATGGCACGGTACGCTCGTGATCGGTGGCAACGACGGCGCCTGGGCCAACCGCCTTGGCGAATGGGAGCGGATCGGCCCGGACGACACGGAGACGACGGGTTTCGCACTGGCGGACGACGGGCTCTTCGTACTCACGCCATACGGCGCGTACCGATACGGCTAGCCCGAATAGATCGCCCGCTTCACCAATTGGATGGTTCGGATCGCGTCCCCCGTCGCCTGCGCGGCTTGGAGGTCGTCCCGTCGGGCGAAGATTGTGAGCGCCTTCTTCATGCAGTTCGCAAAAAACTCGACGGAGAGTTCCATGGAGACGGTCTGTTCGGTGCGATAGGTGAACTGGTCGAGCCCGAACCAACCATCGTAGCCGGTGTCAGCGGCGGCATAGCAAAACTCCGCAAGGCGCCAGATATCGTCCGTGCCCGCGATCCGGTCCTCGTCGTTGGCGTTGTACTTCGCGCCATTGATGTGGAAGTTCGCAATCGGCACGCCGAAGCGTTGAAGGACGTAGAGCGAGTCCGCTGGAGTGTTCCCGGCCATCTGCTCGTGCCCGTAGTCAATAACAACCCCCATCACGGTCTTACCCACCATACGGTTGACCTCCTGGGCGACCAGGGCGGCCTTGGCGACGGTATTGCAGATCATGTTGCCCTCCCTAGGCTCGTACTGCTTCGGCTCCGTGCCGAACTTCAACCCCAGTGAGTCGCACTTGCGGGCGAGCTCGGCGCAGCCTTCGATGAACCAGTTCAGGCGCTTCCCGTAGTCCACTTCGAAGTGGTAGTCCCAGCCATCGGAGCCCGGCCAGATATTGCAACTGCCACAGCCGATCTCCTTGGCGATCTCCACCCCCAGGAGCGTTTGCGCGAGCGCATCCCGCCGAATCCCCGGATCGGGATGGGTCAGGCCTCCGAACTTGTACTTCGGATTGCTCCATGTGTTGAAGTTCATGTTCGTGGGCACGACCCCGTGCTCCTTCATGGCGCCCATGATCGAGCCGACCCTCGATGGGTCTTTCCCACCGTGAGCGTCGAGAAAAACGACCTCGTGCCACTCGACGCCCTCGATGCCCGCCTTAGCGATCCGCGCCACCTGCGCCTCCTCGCTTCGATCGAATCCGGGTTGGTCCGCGTTATAGCCGCCAGGGGCGAAGCGGTCGAAGAACTCGCCCGCGCACCAATGCCCAGCGGCGATGTGAATGCCGAAGTGGTCCAGAAAGGCCCGGACATCCTCGCCTTCCAGGTACCTGCCGAACTGGGATTCTACGTCAAGGAGAATTGCCGGATCGAGCCGCATGCCCGCAGGTTACGGCGGTGGGCCCGGCTATGTCAAGCCGTCCGCAAAGGGACACCGTAGTCGAGAAGGTGGGAGCGGACTTGCCCGATGGGATCAGCGCCCGGCACAACCCGAGCGACTTGCCAGCCCATCGCCTTGCCGCCCAAAACATACTCCTCTACGTCGTCAAAGTACGCTACCGCGCCCGCACAAGCCCCGGCCTGCCGTTCGAAGAGCCGATAGATCTCAGGTTCCGGCTTCGCAGTCCGAGCCACGTGAGACCCAACCTTGACCGAGAGCCGGGCAAGGGCTGGGTAGCTCCCATCCTCGACCAGAATCCGCCAGTGCAGAGCGTTCGTGTTCGAGAGGCAGCCGCATACGATGCCAAGGCCCTCCAACTCCTCGACCAGCTGCTCGGCACCTGGCGACACCTCCTGTAGGATGTGGCGGTGTACCAACGCCGCGCCCTGGAGATCCGTGCCGAGCTTGCGCGCAAGCGCCCAGAGATACTGGTCTTCCGGCAGATCCCCGACCTGGTAGGCCTCAAACTCCTCGAACTCGGAGAAAGGTCTTTCGCCTCCTTCTACGGCAACCCCGGCATGAGCCGCCGCCTCAGTCCAGGTGCGGGCGATACGCACCATCACTCCCCCGATGTCCAGCGCAACCGCGCGAACCTGCATGAGACGCATAGTATGTCTTTGGACGTCTTGAGGCTACAGGGCCGATCATGCGAATCGTTGTAACCGGTGCGGCAGGCTTCCTAGGCTCTCACCTTTGCGACGCGCTCCATTTGGCAGGACACGAGATCGTAGCGATGGACAACCTTTCCACCGGAAGGTGGGACAACCTCCCCGCACGACCGGGGCTCACACGGCTGACCGTGGACGTTGCCAACCCGATCTATGTCGAGGGCAAGGTGGATCGAATCTTCCACTTCGCGAGCCCCGCTTCGCCGAGAGACTTCGCAAGGGTCCCGGTCGCCGTCGCCGCAGCCAACTCTCTCGGAGCTTGGAACGCACTGCACCTCGCCAAGGAGAAAGGGGCCAGGATCGTCATGGCTTCGACCAGCGAGGTCTACGGCGACCCCTTGGTGAGCCCCCAGCCCGAAAGCTACTGGGGCAACACGAACCCGGTGGGGCCGCGCTCTTGCTACGACGAGTCGAAACGGTTTTCCGAGGCGCTTACCCGAGCCTTCGCCCTACAGTACGGGTCGGACGCCGGCATCGTGCGCATCTTCAACACCTATGGCCCAAGGATGAGGCGCGACGATGGCCGGGCGGTGCCTACGTTTCTTGACCACGCCCTGCGCCGCGAACCCATCCCGGTCCAAGGGGACGGGCTCCAAACCCGATCCTTCGCCTATGTTGCGGATGTGGTGGCCGGGGTGATCGCGCTCATGGAGTCTGGCTACGCATCCCCTCTGAATCTAGGCAACGACGAGGAGGTCACGATCCTCGAACTGGCGGAGGCAGTGATCCAAGCCACAGGCTCTGAGAGTCCGATCGTCCACGTCCCAGCCGCGCCTGACGATCCACGGCAACGGAAACCCGATCTGACGCTCGCAAGACGGCTGCTCGGTTACGAGCCGAGAATCGGACTTCGCGAGGGCCTCGCTGCGACGCTTTCCCAACGAGAAGGCCAGTTGGCTAGCTAGCCATCAACGCCCATCTTCACCAAGAAGTCCCGGCTGGCCTTCACACAATCGAAGGGATCGCGCGGGCTTTCGTCCAACTCGACGATCGCATACTCGACCCCTGACTTGCGGGCGACCGGGATGATCGCTTCCCAGTCCAACTCCCCTTCGCCGACTGGCGTGAACTTGCCGTCTCGCCCGTCCTTGAAGTGGGTGAGCGGCACGCGGTGCTCCAGAGTGTCCAGCCAGCAGACGGGATCGTGCCCGGCATAGTGGCACCAATAGAGGTCGAGCTCGGCGAACACGGCTTTGGGAGCGTGCTCCCACAATTGCTCGTAGGCGGGTCTCGCCCCTACCTGCTCGAACTCGAAAGCGTGGTTGTGATAAGCGAAGCGGAGCCCTTCCCCGCGAAGTCGTTCCGCGATCGCGCCAAGCCGCTTGCCAAACTCAGGTTGATTTCGGAAGACCTCCTCCGCGATCCACGGTAGCACCAAGGTGCCGACGCCGATTGCTTTTGCTTCCGAGACCGTGGCCACAAACTCCGCCTCGAATGCTTCGATCCCATGGTGCGAAGAGACCGCCTGGAGGCCGTGTTGGTCGAGAGCGGCCCGAAAACCCTCCGCAGTGAGGCCACCAAGCCCTGCCGTTTCCACGTACTTGTATCCCATCCCGGCGACCCGTGCCAGTGTTTCTACTGGGTTTTTGCCCAAGGCTTCTCGAAGCGTATAGAGTTGAAGACCGATCTTCATTGGCCCCATCTTGACCCATTTCGAGTACATGCGCAACGAACCCATCCGGTATAAACGCGCGGGGCCCACCCGAGCCACCTTCTCCAGGGGCCGTGCCCGACCTAGGAACCCAATGAAAACTCGACGCGGATTCACGCTTATCGAACTGCTTGTCGTGATCGCGATCATCGCGATCCTCGCCGCCATCCTCTTCCCTGTGTTCGCCCAGGCCAAGGACGCGGCCAAGAAGACCCAGAGCATCAGCAACCAGAAGCAGATCGCGACCGCTGCCCTCATCTATGGAGGCGATCACGACGACTACTTCCCGCTCAGTGCCTATTTCCGCACCCCAGAACAAGGCGATCCGCGACCTGTGATCTTCTCCGTCTATGACGCGGTGCAGCCGTACATGAAGAACACGGCGATCTTCGTCAGCCCTGCCGACCAGACACCCGGCCAAGACTGGAAGGCCCGGCTCAACTCTTTGAACCTGACGATCCCACAAGGTGGCGTGCAGTACGCGAGCTACATCCCCAACCTCGGCCTCTTTGGGGAGAACTTCTGCACCGCCCCGCTCCCGCCGCTCCGCAAGTACACGCCGGTGAACTCCCAATCGGGGCTTCCCGACAGTGTCGGGACGATCATGTTCTTCGACGGCTACATTCGGCGACAGGTGGGAGGCTCCCCCGCACCGCTTGAGTACTGGACGTTCATGGGGATGGCCCGACACGCCGAGGGCCTTGTCATCAACTTTGCCGACAGCCACAGCAAGGTCCATAAGTTCAGCGGCATTCCCGATGGTGGCGACACCCAGGCAGGAGCCCGTGCACCGAAGTACTACTCCTGGCGCTCCACAGCCATCGAGCCCTTGCGGCGAACGATGACCGAGCTGGAAGGCACCACGATCTCCCCGACGAACCCCTACAACGACCTGCACGGGGTGCCCGGCACGAACATCTCCGACAGCGAAGACACCGCCTGCCCGTAAGTCGTCGCCTGTTCCCGCATCCACGGGCCAGCTGCACTCGCTGGCCCGTTTCCTTTCATCTCTCGCGAGCCTAACCTAGCAATCGGGAACCATAATGGGAGCATGGCGAAGCCTGACCCTGGCACGGGGCCGCGAAAGCGGCCTGGGTTCGTCGCGATCCTGCTGACCACCGCGTCCCTGCTCGCCGGGGTCGTGGCGGCGTTCCAGTTGCGGGAGTATCTTTGGCCGTCGGCACGCCCCTCCACGGCCCCACCCAATGCGCCCTTGCCGAACCAGTCCAAGGTCGCACTCGCAGGTGGAGCTTGGATCGAGCTTCCCGAAGGCTGGTCGCTTGCCGATCCGGAGGTGGTCGCAGCAAGGTTTCCCTCTGCGGCCCGGCTCATGGACCAAGGCTCCGGAGACGTCACGTTTCTGGAAGGACCCCAGGCCACAGATTCCAGCTCGGAAGTCTTCGGGAGTGCGGTGTGGGCAGGCGACCTAGGAGGGATGACACTGGAGGATGCCGCGGACATCGAGCAAAGGGAGACCGGTTGCCTACTCGCGCGAGTGATCGAGACCCAGGCCGGCCCGGCCATGCACACGGTGGTCCGAAACGAACCTCCGTACGGGGAGGGGCCCGCCTCCATCGCAGAAAGCTTCCTCTGGGAACCAGAAGGCCGGACTTTCCGGCTCATGCTCTCCTGCGACGAACACGATCACCTCCGACACTCAGAAACCTTCCGGAGAATGGCCGACTCGATTGGGTTTGACCCGCCTAGATCCAGCGACTAATCGCGGCTCTGTCGCCTGCTGGCCTCGACCACCGAGTGCTCGTCCGCAAAGGGCGCCCGAACTGGGGCTGAGATGAGTCGCGAATGGCGACCGATCCCATCGAACCTGATCTGGGTCATGCCAGTGTAGGAATTGCGACGGGGCGTGCTGCTCTATCGCGGCGACCTCGACGACGTGTTCCCCCTGAGCGCGTACTTCCGGGCCCCAGACGTTGGCGACCTGTGACCCTCTTCGTCTGTGGCGCAGTCGATCCGTACCTGAAGAACAAGCAGATCTTCGTCAGCCCCCCCCACACCCCGCCCGGCCCAGACTGGGAGGCACGGCTGAACGCCCTGAACCTGACGATCCCTGCCCGCGGGGCCCAGTACGCGAGCTACATCCCGAACCTCGGGCTGTTCGGCGAGAACTTCTGCGGAGCGCCGATCGCCGCACTGCGCAAGTTCACGTCGACCGGGAGCCAGTCGTCCTTGCCCGACGTGGTGGGCACGATCCGGTTCTTCGACGGCTACATCCGCCAGCGAGTCGGCAGCAATCCGTCCCCGCTCGAATACTGGACGTTCATGGGCATGGCCCGCCACCAGGAAGGGCTCGTGATCAACTTTGCCGACAGCCACAGCGAGGTCCACAAGTTCAACGGCGTGCCCGGCACGACGATCACGGACAGCGAAGACACGGCCTGCCCGTAAGTCTCTACCGATGCATCGTTCCAGCCCTCCCTTGAGGCCCGGCCAGGGGAGGGCGAGCGTGCCCGCGAGCCGGGCGCAGCAAGCCTCGCCGCATAGCGAACCCTTCGTGCCCGCCAATCGTCTCTAAATCTATGGCGTGGCGTGGCGTGGCGTGGCGTGGCGTGGCCGCTCTGTACGCCTTTGGGGCTAGCCTGGCCGGGGCCCAGCCGTACGGCGGCGACCAGTTCGGCGGGCAAGGCTATATCGAGTTCCTCGACTTCCTTGGCCAGCCGGGCTTAGTGTGGGACAGAGTGAAGGAGCTCAGCGCATCGCCCCTCCCGAGCGTGGCGGGCCCGATGGGTGCGCCGCCCACCCGCCAGCAAGCGGACTTCAAGCTGAAAGCGGTTTGGGAGCCTGCGGAAGACTGGGGGCTGGCCGGCTTCAAGTGGGAGTACTACTGGCAGCCGCCCGGCGGACCTGCGATCCCTGCCGACGCTCTGACGATCATCGAAGGGCCGTTCAACCAGTACGCGACCGGCCGGGCTGCCGGGCCGGGCATCTTCTGGGCGAAGGTCGGCATCCTCAGGATCCCCCCCGGCGGCCAGCCGGAGACCGTTCCCGGAGTCTGGCTCACCGCGCAATGCTGCGCCTTCGGCGGGCCGTTGCAACTGGGGGTCGCGGGCTCCGAAAGGCAGACGTGGCTCCAGATCGGGCGAACTAACTCCCAGCCAAACGGGGCCAACAACAACCCCTGGTACCTCCAGTACTTCGGCTACCCGCCGGACCAGCCTGTCCCCGCCGGGTTTCAGCAGACTCAAGATGCGACCGCCACCATTAAGTACAGCCAGCCCGAAGGCGTCACCTGGATATGGCAGCCGGTGGCGGGAACGTACAGCGCCACGCTCGCAGGCTTGCCGCCGAACTCGCCCCATCCGATGACGGTTGACCTCCAGGCAACCGGGCCGTTCGAAGACAGCGAAGTCAAATGCTACTTCTACACGGATGTCGAGCTCGTGGACGGTTTCCAGTGCGGAACCTGGGCCCAAAGCTACCCGCTCGGCGCATTCGTGACCAACGGCCAAGACGACACTGAGCAGAGCCACTACCAAGCCGGCGTGTTCTCTGGCAAGCAGGACAGCGAGACCAAGATGGTCAGCAAGATCACAGCGGCCGAGCCAGGCGAGTTGACACGAATCCAGTACGACGCATACGATCCTGGACCTCCTTCTAAACGGTGCGGCCGTTACGTCCGTTGCAATCTCAAGGACACGATTGGCCGCAACATGCCTGGAGTACTTTGCCAAGAACGCTTTCCAGAAGGCTTGCCCGATGACGGAATCTCGAACCGGAACACTGGGTTCGTGTGGCACACGCTCGTCGGAACCGGCGTCAGCTCACCGATCGGCAACTGGCATGCGACGGACAACCTTTGGTACCGCTGGCCGGGCCCCCAGTTCCCGACGATCTCATTCCCACAGCAGTATTGGGTGGCGACCGAGAACCACGCTACCGGCGGGCTGCTGAAGCGCAGCCTCACGATCCAACTCGTGCCAGGCGAGCCCGGGCAGTGCACCCAGACAGGATTCTAAAGCCACATGACACTCGCGCATTTTCCCCTCATCTGTGCTGTATTCTCATCGAGCACGCCGAATGCTCAGGAGCCCGCGCTCAACGAGCGGCTCCGCTCCGGCCTCACCCAGGGCGTAGACGCCCAGACCTTCGCCCGTCTGGACGCGATGGCGGTCGTGCGCGTGACGTCGCACGAGCTCCGGCAGCCGGCAAGGATGCCCGGCACCGACAGCTGGCAGGTCGAAGTCCTCTCGAAACCGGACGGGAGCGGAGCGATGACCGAGCTGGTTAAGCCGGGCGCTGGCCCCTTTGGCCCGGCACTCGAGCCGGGCCGCACCTACCTCGTTTTGGCAACTCTTCCGAGCGAAGGTTTCGAGATAGACCTGTTCGACACAGGATACATCGGCAACGCTCGAGAGGCTGGACAAGCCTGGCCTCGCTGGGCCCTCCCGTTCTCCGGCTCCCCCCCCCGGAGCGGCGGAACGAAGGAGGAGTGGTACGGCCGGGCGCTGCTCGCCACCCGCGAGGGCGACCCGGCCGTCTATAAGAAGGGTCTCGAGGAGTTCTTCGAGTCCACCGACCCAGAAGTCCTTGGCCTCTCCGAGGAGGCTGTCCCTCCGGATCTATTCCAATGGCTCTTCGCAGGCCGGATCCCGAATGCGTTCGCGCTCGGCCTGGCCGATTGGGCCCGCCGCCACGGCCCCGCCGAGCGTCTCTTCGCCGCTTGCGCTCTCCGGAACCTCCAGGTGTCGGGCGTCATGCCATTAGAGCACCAAGCGCGCTGGGAGTATGCCGCGCTCGACCGTGACCCGCCGGAGGGCATCCTTTACTCTACGACCGACGAGATCGCAGAGACTTACGAGCTCGACCTTTCGCCCGAACTGCGTGCTCGGATGCTCGGCAGATGGCCGACCCCCGAGCAGTGGCTGTCGCGGCTGCTCTCGCTCAAGAACCCGAAGGCCCGAATGTTCCTGCTGCGCAGCGGGCTCGAAGGCAGGCTGAGCCACGACCAGAACCGCAGGCTGGCCGCCCTGCTCGACAGCCCTGATCCCGAGATGCGCTACATCCTATGCAGGCACTTTTGGTTGAGCCAACTGCCCATTGACCGGCCACTCGAGCCGAAGCGGCGCTCGGAGGGGCTCCACAACAGCCTACCGGACGACTACCCGCGCCTCGACGAGCATGTCGCCCGCTGGCAGGCGTTCTACCGGTAAGCGACACCGGCTTGTGCACGATCCCGCCGTCCGGACGTAGGGCGGTCCGGCTGGGGGCACTGGCGCCGAGGGGTCGAACGATTGCCCCTGCACGCCTCACAGGTACGCTCGCCCACCCTGGAAGCTCCGGACCGGCGCCTGTTCCGGCTGCAGAGTACAATGAGCACAGAGCACCGAGTGCTCGTCCGCAAGGGGCGCCCGAACGAGGGCTGCGAGGAGTCGCGAAACGCGACCGGTCCCTTCGAACCGGATCTGGGTCATGCCAGCGTAGGGATTGCGGCGAGGCGGCCTCCGGGCAGCGCCGACCAGCAATCGCGGGACGGCGCTCCGCTCGGAGAAAACCATGAAACGCGCGTTCACGCTCATCGAACTGCTCGTCGTCATCGCGATCATCGCGATCCTTGCCGCTATCCTGTTCCCGGTCTTCGCCCAGGCCAAGGTCGCGGCCAAGAACACCGCCTGCCTCAGCAACGGGAGGCAGATCGGCATGGCGGTAAAGCTGTACCTCGGCGACCACGACGACACCATGCCGATCTTCCACGCCTACAACACCGCGCCGCCCCCCGGCGACCCGGGGCACTTCGGCACCGAGGACCTGCTGCTCGCCTACACCAAGAACAAAGACCTGTTCCGCTCGCCGATGGACAACGGCGGGCCCTACCAGTCCCGCACGACCGGCAAGAAGGACTACTGGACCGCCTTTGGCTCGAGCTACCGCTTCACGCAGTGCCTCTTCACCCGTGTGAAGGACTTCTCGCGCCAGAACGACGCCTTGCTTTCCCTCGCCGCCACCAGCGCGGTGAGCGAGACCGCGATGGCCGACCCGGCGGCGAGCCGTGTGATCCGCTCCGAGATGTTCCCGTTCTTCTCGAAGGCGAAGGACCCGGGCTGCGCCAAGTACGGCTACGACTGCGACGCCCCCTACGACTACTACCGCGAATGGTCGCCGACCGGCGGGACGGTGGTGTTCGCCGACGGCCACGCGAATTTCACCTCGAACGCCGGGCAGTTCGACAACCAGGTCGTCCACCCGGACGGCCACCGCTCGAACGACCCCGAGGCGGGCAGCTGGTCGGGGACCTGGTACGGAGTCTGCGACTAGCCGGGCTGCGCCCCCACCCGCGCCTAGCCGGCAAGCCGGCTGCTCCATCGAGCGGGCAAGCCCGCGCACCCTGGGGCGAAACCTCCGCTGCCGGCCAAACGTCAATATGGACGGGGACGGACGGATGGCCTGCACGAAACCTGCTTTTGACAAGTTCACGACGACCCAGCCGGTCGTCGCGAGCGCCTGCTCGACGGATTTGGTGCCCCGACGGGCGCCGGGCACGAGTACGACCTGGCGAACAAGGGCTGCTACGGCGCGAACCTCGGCTACCGGGTCAAGCTGGTCAACAACAGCGCGAGCACGACCGGCAACGTGTTCGCGAACATCGTCGGGCGCCACGTGGAAACGTACTTCGGCGCCGCCCATGCGGCGGAGCCCGGCGGCACCGAGGCGGACAAGCGCTACGTCCCGCAGCTCCTCGAGCCGGGCTACCCGCTGAACCGGGACGCGGTTGACTTGCTGCAGGCACGCACCGGGAGCAAGGTCGCGGTGCCTGCTCTAACGGACGAAGACGACAACCTTTGGCTGAAGGTGCGAGTCGCCAACGGTGGCGCTTGCGCCACCCCCGCCAACATCGTGGTGAGCCGCGAGCCGATCTCAGGGCAGCCCCTGGAAGGAGGTGGATAGTGAGAATGGGCCGGATGAGTTCCGCGGCATCGCTTACACTTTGCTCGCTCGTGGCGCTGGGTCAGATAGACACCCCACAGCGAGGATCTGCCACCATGCGGTTGAGCAAGCTCGTAATGGGAAACGACCTGTCTATCGTGCAAGAGCGGGTCAAACGGATTGGCAATGGCGCTACTGCAAGGCGAGAAATGTCGGAAGCTCTTGCGCAACTGCCAGCCCAGCGAGAGTTTCCAGGTCGTCCCGCCCTCGGCGTGGAGATGGCAAAGTGCTTGATCGGGCATGGGGCCGACGTCAACTACCATACGGAGTACGGCTCAACACCTCTTTCACACGCGGTCGTACGCCCGTACCCCGAACTTGTCGGCTTTCTCTTGAGCCGAGGAGCCGACCCCAACTTCCGTCCAAGGAAGTCCTACAGCAAGCATGGCGCCGCGCCGCTCTGGCTTGCGGTCACGTTCAACAACGACTACGCCTTCGGCATGGTGCACGCCTACCCGTTTTACAGCCGCCTCAGCAGCCCGATTCCTTCGCTCTCCCAAAGGGTTCGAGATGTGAACTTGACCCGCCGCGTCATCGCCCTGCTGCTGGATGCTGGCGGGGATCCGATGTCGCCAGGTTTCGACGGGTACCCGAAGAACAGCATGTTCGCCAAGATCCCCTTCCAGCGCCTTTGCTACTGGGGCGAGGCTGGGCTGGTGCGGCACATGCTGCGCAAGGGCGCGAAGCCGAACGCGAAGGGCCCGGACCTGCAACCGAAGGACGGCGGCTACGACTGCCGGGGCTACACCGCCCTGCACTGCGCCGCCCTGCGCGACTCGGCCAAGAACGCCGAAGTCGCCAAGATCCTGCTCGCCGCCGGCGCCGACCCGACCATCAAGGACCAGCTCGGCCGCACGCCGCTCGACGTGGCCCGGCAGAAGGGCAACCGCACGGTGGCGGCAGCGCTGGGCGGGTAGCCTGACCCTCCCGACGGAAGCGAACCTTGAGCTGACCTTCTAGCATAGGATTTGAAATGGCCTCTGCGACGAAACCATGTCGCCCACGTATAGATACCAGTGACCTCCCCTTCGGCCCCGCTCACTATCCTCTGCCTTCCCGGAAGCACCAGGGAAGGCTCCTACAACCGCCACTTGCTCCGCTTCTGCGCTGCCCAGTTACGAGATCTCGGAGCGAGTACCACGATCTTCGAGCTCAGGGATCACCCCATCCCGCTCTATGACGGCGACGAGGAAAAGGAGGGCGGCCCGCCGGAGAACGCGATCAAGCTCTCGGACGCCTTGCGGGCCGCCGATGGGTTGCTCATCGTCACGCCCGAGTACAACGCCGGGGTCCCTGGGGTGCTCAAGAACGCAATTGACTACGTGAGCCGGGTGAGGGATGCCGAGGGCGAGACCGCCTTCGACGGCCTTCCCGTAGGCCTGGCCTCTGCCTCGC
This sequence comes from Fimbriimonadaceae bacterium, assembly GCA_020847855.1. GTDB lineage: Bacteria > Armatimonadota > Fimbriimonadia > Fimbriimonadales > Fimbriimonadaceae > JADLBH01. The sequence continues at coordinate 45,090 of JADLBH010000029.1, read as the reverse complement.
CAGGTCGCCTGGGCGGGATCCGTTCGCTCGGGCACCTTCGGCCGATCCTCGTGCAGCTCGGATGCATCGTCTCCCCCCTGCAGGCCTGCATCGGCGGCGCCCACGAGATCTTGGACCAAGACGGAAGGCCCACCGTGGACGCCCTTGCCGCGCTCTTGGACGAGAGCCTCCGCTCCTTGCTTCGGCTCGCCGCCGCCCTGAAGGACTGACCGACGCACCGGTATTCGTGCCAGGTTTCTCGAACCGGGAACCATGGCGGGCCGAAGTGTGTTGGGAGTAGCGAGAATGGTACGATCCGAGCAATGCTGTCTCGTCGCGGCAATCCGCAGCGCGAGCGATTTGAGCGGATGGCCGAAGGCGTTTTCGCATCGGTCTACGGTACTGCGCTTCGCCTCACCCGTGATCCGGAAGAGGCGAGCGACCTGGCGCAAGAGGCGATCGTTCGGGCCTACGAGGCTTTCGACCGCTTCGACGGACGCAACTTCAAGGCGTGGATCCTCCGGATCACCACGAACCTCTACATCAACCAGTACCGGAAACGCGCCCGAGAGGGCACGGCCGTCTCGCTCGACGAAGACGGAACTTGGGAGCCCGCCGCGCCGGAAGAATCGGTGCCGGACAGGGCTCTCTTTGACGGCATGTTGGGGGCCGAGGTCGAGGAAGCCCTCGCCCAGGTGCCCGAGGTGTTCCGCATGGCTGTGATCCTGTGCGACATCGAGGGGCTCACCTATGAGGAGATCGCCGAAGCCACCGGCGCGCCGGTGGGAACCGTGAGATCAAGGATCGCGCGGGGACGAACGCTCTTGCGAAAGCAGTTGGAGACCTATGCCCGAGAGGAGGGCTACCTAGGAAAATGAACGATACGACCGAACTCATGAACGCGCTCGCCGACGGCAACCTGTCGGGCGAGGAACTCACCAAGGCGGAGGCGCTCAAGCACAACGATCCTGCCGCGGCCGCCGAGTTCCAACGTGCGACCCAAGTCCGAGAGGCCTTGGCCTGCAAGTGTGCCAGCAACCCCGACCCCGAGCTCTGGAAGTCGTGTGTCCGCCGACTCGACGAGCTCGACCGGGTCTCCAAGACCGAGCGGTTCGTCTCGAAATATGCATGGGGCCTATGTGCGATCTTTCTAGTCGCGCTCCTCTCCGCCGCCGGAATCAACCGGATCCATGGGGCGGGCACTGTCCCGAGCTCGAACATCGCCGGGCTCTACACAGGCCTTACACCCATGGGGTCGCAGGCGCCGTCCACCGCCGCGGAGAACGTCCGACAAGCCGTAGGCATCGCCCCGAACCGGATTGACGAGCTCGAAGCGCGGGTCATTGACCTCGCCGTGGGCAACGTTGGCGGGCGCAGGGCGGCGCGGCTCACCATGCACGACGGTGAGGGCCAGGTCGTTCTCTTCGTCCTCTCGGGTGCGAGCGAGGTCGAGGGTGTGAACCGCACGATCGGCAACGGTTTCTGCTCTGGCGCGATCAATGGCCGGGCCGCGATCGCATGGCAAGACTCGGGCTATCTGCTTCTGGTCACCGCAGACCGGACTGAGCAAGAGTTGATCCAGGTCGCTAAGACCCTACGGTCCACCCGTTAGCAAGAACGCCACCGCCCTCGTGCTACAATCTCACCGCCTAGGGGTGTAGCTCAGCTGGTAGAGCAGCGGTCTCCAAAACCGCAGGTCGCGGGTTCGAATCCTGTCGCCCCTGCCACCCATTCGCCGCGCACTGGGTGTTCCCGACGCGGCCAGGGTTCCCTAAGGCACAATCCAGCCATGAGACGCGCCTTCGTCCCACTCCTCCTCGCGGTGCTCGCGATCGCGGGATGCCAGCAACAGGAGATCGTCGGCGGAAAGAAGCGCGAAGGCACGGTCAACTCCGTAGTCAGCCTCGCACCCGGTGTTACCGACATCCTCTTCAAGGTCGGAATGGTCAGCCTCATCCGCGGCCGGACCGCATCGTGCGACGTCAACTATGGGATCGGCTCCGCCGCCATCGTCGTCAACGGCACGACTCCCAACTATGAGAAGATCGTCGCCCTCCAACCCGACCTCGTCGTCTATGACGCGACGCTCTACTCCCCCGCCGAGATCGAGAAACTAAAGTCGCTCGGGCTCAAGACGCTCGAGCTGAAGGCGAACACGGTGGAGGGCCTCGTCAACTTTCTCTATGAGATCGGCAAGGCGACCGCAGCGGAGAGCAACGCGTCGAACCTCGCCGACAAAATCCTCTCCGCCAGGGTCAATGCCATGTCCCAGGCCCAGGAGCCCCGGCCACAGGTCGCCGTGCTCATGGCCGACGGGAGCCTCTATGCCGCGGGCAAGGAGAGCTTCATCGCGGACGTCGTTCGCTCTGCCGGCGGCGATCCGGTCGGTCCGGAAGGAACGACGTTCGTCCAAACGTCCCCAGAACAGTTGCTCAAACTGGCTCCCGACGTTGTCTTCACCCCCAACGGCTCTGGCCTCAAGCTCCTCGGCAACCCCCAACTGGCTAGCTTGCCCGCAGTGAAGGCAAAGCAGGTGTACGAGGTGGACGACAAGACGCTCTTGAGGGTCAGCACCCGCATCGAGACGTTGATCGAGCCCATGTCCATCCGGCTTCGCGAGGCCAAGGTGAAGGCGCGATGAGCCAGACCGCCGAGATCGGGGTATTCGGGGGATCCGGCTTGTACAGCCTTCTGGAGGATGTCCGCGAGGCCAAAGTGGACACTCCGTACGGTCCACCAAGCGACTCCGTCTTCCTCGCACAGGTCCATGGTCGCAAAGTGGCGTTCCTCCCGCGGCACGGCCGACGGCACACGTTGCCGCCTCACATGGTGAACTATCGGGCGAACGTATGGGCGATGCACAAGCTCGGCGTGCAGGTCGTCGTGAGCCCTTGCGCCGTGGGATCCCTCCAGCGCGATATCGAGCCCGGCCATTTCCTGGTCGCCGATCAGTTCGTGGACCGGACGAGCGGCCGCAAGGACACGTTCTTCGACGGACCCGTCACCACCCACGTCTCTCCTGCCGAGACCTACCATCCCGAGCTTCGCAGGCTCGCGGTGGAGGCGATCCAAAGGGCAGGGATCACGGCGCACGACGGCGGTACCGTCGTCGTGATCCAAGGCCCGCGGTTCTCCACGAAAGCGGAAAGCACCTGGTTCACTCAGATGGGTTGGCAAGTGATCAACATGACCCAGTATCCCGAGGCCTATCTTTGCCGCGAATTGGGGATGGGTGTCGTGAACATCTCCTTGGTCACCGACTTCGACTGCGGGGTCGTGGCAGGGGTCGAGGCCGTTACCGCGCACAACGTGCTCGAGGTGTTCCAAGCGAACTCCGCCAAGGCGCGCACCGTGATCCTCGACTTGATCGGTACTCTGCCCACCGACCTGGCCCCGCTCGCGGACAAGGAGTCCCTACGCTTCACGCGAGGGGACGGCCACGCCGTGGCAGCGGAGGATCTCCGGCTCTTTGAGTAAAGTCTAACGCATGACCGCGCTCCTCCTCGGCCTGCTCCTCGGCCCGCAAGACATCCCGGTCGAGACCGTGGACATCGCAGGGCGGGCGGCGCCGTTGGTGTTTCCAAGCGCACCAGGCCCGTGCGGGCCGTGGACGGCCCACATCGAGAGTGGCGGGTTCAAGTACGAGGTCACTGCGGACGGCAAGCTCGGTCGGAAGTACGTGCAGGACGGTGGCTGGGGCGATATCAAAGCCCGGTGGAACGCCGCCAAGGCCGCCCCTGGGAGGCGGCCGATCCACATCAAGGTGATCGTCCCGACCAGGGTCTTCATCCTGGACCTAGGAAAGGACGGCATCGTCTCCCAGCGTCGGGGCTTTATCGAGAGGCCCGCGCTCGACACCGTGTTTCGCTCCCTTGCCCTCCTCAAGGCGATGATTGACGGCTCGAGCGAAGGGACGGTGGACACCCGGTTCGAAGTCGTCACCGACGACGACCCGAGGTTCCTCACGAAGGGGCCGATCGGGACTGCCCTCACCCTCGAAGAGATCGTGCCAGACCTTGCCGCCAAGATCAACGGGGCCGCGTTCCCGACCGACGATGGCGCCTACCACGGGCCCTATACGGGAGCGTTCGTCATTCACGCCGGTCTCTCCGGCACCGCGAGGGACTTCGACATCGGCCACACGCCGGTGACCTTGATCCCTTACTTCGGCCTCGACGGGCTCGCCCCCGATGACGCGCTCGCTACCACGATGTACGGCTCCTTCCGCAGGCACGTCGGCATGCGGCGGACCAAACAGAGCCTCGACGCGGCCACCGAGGTCACGTCGGAACCGACCGTGGACGGCGGGCCGACCTGGAGGGCCTGGCTCTCCACCCCGGAGGGATTCACAGGCATGGCGCACACGGGAGACAGCACCGTGAGGCAACCAGGGCTGCAACCTGTGAGGCTGGAACACGCCGATCTCCTCGTCGAGAAGGGCGCACAAGTCGCGTCCGAGGGTGTTTTTGGACTTCCCGACCCGTCCGTGCTCATGGAGTACCCGTCGAGCTTCGATCCTCAAGCTCTCGCGGTGCCTGGCAGTGAGCTGCCCCCGAAACAACCGAGCCCGAGGGCGGTGGGCCTCCACGACGTGAAAATCGGGGACGAGGAAGGAACTTTCGTGATCGAGCGCCAGAGCCGCCAATGCCGTGGCTATGCGACCTTCCTGGTCTCGTCTTCTCCGGCTGTGTCGTTCTCGGTCAAGGCTTCGGGCACGGAGGCCTGGTATGCGACCGCTCTCTCCAGCACGGGGAAGAAGGCAGAAACCTTGATCGCCGGGTTGGATCGAGTTCCAGGCGAGGCGGGCCCGGATCGAGCGGCAATGGCACCGCTCATCGCTGCGGACTCGGAATGGCACGAGGTCAAGCTCGTGGGGGCGCCCCTCGGACTCGAGGACATTGTGGAGGTGAGAATCGGGGCCGCAGCCGACTCGTGGATGTTTGAGCGCGACGATCCTGGCCCTGGCATCCTGGGCGTCACCTCGCCCGTGGCCGCACAGGGAGAGCCGACCCCGCCCCTTCCCCGTCTCTCCGCCGATTCCCGGTTGGTGGCCCTCGCTGGAATCCATGCGCCCGTCAGCGCATCGGACACGGCGTTGATCACGGCTGCCCTGGAATCCCCTGCGACGGATATGAAGCTCAACGCCCTCGCGGCCATCGGCCGCGCTCAGGTGCCGGGGTTCCTGCTCGCACTGAACGAGCAGGCCAAGAGCGCACTCGCGTCCACGAGCTTTCTCGCGATCCAAGCCCTTGCCGGGCGCACCGATCCCGAGTCTCAGGCCGTCCTCTTCGAGTCGCTAGAATGAGCACCGTTCGACCACGGTCGGAAGTTCGTTCTCGATGCATACCGCGGCAGATTCGCAGAAAGCATGGCGGCGGTCGTGAGCCAGATAGGGGTTCGAAGCTGGAGCACCCGGCTCTCCGGAGTGCTCGCCCTGGGTCAGATGAAGGGGCAGCCTTCACAGATCCTTCTCGCCACCTCCTTGGCCGAGGAGCCCGACCCTTCCGTTCGCCTAGAGACCGCCCGACTCCTGGACCCGAAGGTCGGTCTCGTGGCCCGTAGGCTCCAGTACTCGGCATTGAACGACCCGAGCGAGGCCGTGAGGGTCGAGTGCCTTTCGAAGCTCTTGGACGCTGAGGACAACGGCATCCTTCGCGATGCGCACAACGGGGTGCGGGACGAGTCCCCCGTCGTCCGGGTTCAATTGCTCGCCAAGATCGCCGCGCGAAAGACCGATGCCGACCGGCCCGCCCTGCGCCTTGCCGTCACCGACCCCATGCCGTTGGTCCGCAGTCTCGCCCTCCGGGCCTTTGCCGCCCAGCCGGGCCCGGTCAAGCCCGAGGAGGTGGCGAACGCAAAGGACGACCCAGACCCGATGGTCCGCGCCGCATACACCGACCTCGCAAGGGCGAAGGGGTTCTAGCCGTGCCAGAACTCATCGTCCTCGGCTCCGATCACGCGGGCTTCCACCTCCGAAAGGCGATCGTCGCCCACTTGGCGGGCCAGGGGATGGAAACCTTGGAGCTCGGCGCGCCGGACGAGTCGCCCTACGACTATCCCGACGCAGCATTCCTCGTCGCGGAGGAGATCGCCTCGGGCCGCGCCGAGACCGGGATCCTGGTTTGCGGCAGCGGGATTGGAGTCTGTATCGCAGCAAACAGGAACCCTAGCGTCCGCGGAGCCGTTTGTTGGAATACGGAGTCTGCAAGACTTGCCCGCGAGCACAACGGGGCGAACGTGCTGTGCCTCGGGGCTAGGCTGATCGCAGAGGATCTGGCGCTCGAGATCGTGGACGTGTTCCTACGGACTAGTGAAGATGTCAGTGACCGGCATGCTCGCAGACGCCGAAAACTAGAGGGGCCAGGCGCGTTGGCCTGACCCTGGGCTTTGGTGCAATGAATTGAACAACCCTCGCCGAAACGTCGTTCCTATTCTCGGCCTCCTCGCGGTCGTGGCAGCGTTCGTGGCCGGGAACGAGGCAAGGACGCGCCAAGATGTGGGCAGGAGCATCAGCACCCTTCAGAACCTGGGCGTTCGCTCGATCATCGCCGCCAAGGACGACGTGCGGCCGGTCGGCGAGGCGGAGTTCTTCTTCCAACTCACCCTCCTGCTCGAGCGCGAGTACGTTGACCCAGTCAACGATGAGACGGCCCTCGCGAACGGTGCGATCCGGGGGATGGTGAACGGTCTCCTCGAGCCGGAGTCGAGGTTCCTCGATGCCGAAGCCTTTCGAGCCCATGAGGACGCACTGCACGGCACCGTCGAGGGGATCGGTATCGAGACCACGCTTCGCTATGACGCGAAGACCCTGGAGGACGCCCGCGAGAACCTGCGCAAGGCCGACCCGCTCCTCATGCTTCCCGATCTCATCGTCACCACGGTCTTTCCTGGATCTCCCGCGGAGGCGGCAGGCATCCGCGCTGGCGACCGGGTCATCAAGCTCGACGGAAAGTGGGTCCTGTCTTACGAGGACATCAAGGCGATCCGGGCAGTCCGAGAACGAGCGGCACAAGGCAAGGCCAGCACCGAAGAGGTCACCGAGTCGCGCAAGGAGTTCCAAAAGCGCGCCGATGACGCCAAGCTCGCCGTCAAAGCCAGGGACGTCCTGACCACGGGCTTGGGAAAGCGCCACGAACTGAGCATTGTCCGAACCGGGAAACAGTTGGACTTCCAGGTCGTCACCGCCAAGACCCCGCGCCCGGCAATCCACAAGGCTCCGGATGGATCCGTCCGCTTACAGTTCGTCAGCGGGGCGGCGGACGCCCTTCGAGCCGCCCTGGATGCCGGTGCGACTGTGATTGACCTTCGGCAGAGCGGCATCGGCGATCCGCGGGAGATCGTGCCTGCGCTCTCCGCCGCCGCCCCGACCGGGCAGTACGGAGTCCTCGCTGCGGGGATGGCCGGCACTCCCAGGCCCTTGACCGTCGGGGCCGGGACAGAGCGGCCACCGTTTCGCCTCATCGTGGACCAGACCACCGAAGGCGCAGCTGAGATCTTCGCCTTGGCCCTGAAAAAGGCAGGAAGAGCGACGCTCACCGGCAAAACGGCCTCGCGGCCGTTCTATGTGGAAACAACGAAGCTTCCCGAGTCGAAAGGGTACACGCTGCTCACTGCTCGCTGGGCGGAGGGGGCGGGCAAGTGAAACGATTCGCCACCGTCGTCTTCGCCCTTGCCGTGATCGCGGCGGTGTTCTGCACGGGGTTCGCGTTCAGGGATCTCGCCTCCCGCAGGGAGGTCTCGCGGGACGCTTTCGCGAGGCTACTAGGGTTTGCCCCGCAGCCCAAGCAGACCCCCACCGCCCTCTTCACCCACGAATACAACGCGATCCTCGCCAAGTCCCTGGTCCCCATCAACGCGGAAGTGCTGAAGCATCGGGCCATGGAGGGGATGTTCGCCTCGCTCGGCGACCCGCACACCAACTTCCTCGAACCAGTCGCGGCCGAGGACCTCAAGCTCGAGACCAAAGGCGACTTCGTCGGCATCGGTGCCCGATTGAGCCCCGATCCCATTGGCGCCCGCGTCGCCACCGTCTTCAAGGGCGCACCGGCCGAGCGTGCGGGCCTCAAGCCCGGCGATATGGTCGTGAGCGTAGACGGTGAGGACGCGGCCGGGGAGGACGTGAACGAAGTGGTCGCCAAGATCCGCGGCAAGGCGGGCACCAAGGTCTCCATCCGCGTGGTGAGGCCAGGAGTCGTAGCACCGGTGAACCTCGAGATCGTGCGCGGGGTCGTCGTGATCCCGACCGCCGAAGGCAAGATGATCGAGCCCGACCACATTGGATACCTCGCCGTGAGCCAGTTCGCCGAGACCACCCCCATCCAGTTCTCCGACGCCTTGGACGATCTCGTCCAGCAAAGGCCCAAGGGGCTCGTGATTGACCTTCGCGGCAATCCTGGGGGGCTCCTTCCCGCCGTGAGCGAAATGCTCGGTGCATTCCTGGACGGCAAGGAGGTGATTTCCATGAAGCTCCGAGACGGCTCCAAACAGATCGCAACGACCCCGAGGGCGAAGACGAAGGCCATGCCCTTCCCTATCGTCGTCCTCGTCAACGAGGAGTCTGCCAGCGCTTCCGAGATCTTTGCCGGGGTGCTCCAGGACTACCAGCACGCCACGATCATGGGAGAACACACCTATGGCAAGGCGTCCGTGCAGACGGTCTTCACCTTGGTGGACGGGTCTAGCGCGAAGATCACCCTTGCACGGTACTACCTCCCCTCGGGCCGGAACATCGAGCGCAAAGTGGACGAGGACGGTCAGTACATCTCGGGTGGACTCACCCCCGACATCAAGGTCCCCCTCGTCATCGAGACCGACACCCTCCTCGGCGAGCCTGGCCGCGACAGCCAGCTCGACCTCGCAATCGAACACCTGCGGCAGGCGAAAGGGCGCTAGAGGTTCCGGGGATCGCTTCGCTCGCGGAGCGCGTCACCGAGAAAGTTCAGCGCGAAGATGGTCAGGCTCAAGGCGAGGCAGGGCCAGAACAGCACCATGGGGTGCGATTGGAGCTCGGCGCGCCCGACGTTGATCATGCTGCCCCAGCTGGGATCGGGAGCTTGCACACCGATTCCGAGGAAGCTGAGGGCGCTCTCACTCAGGATCGTTCCCGCTAGTTCCACCATCGAGACCGCCAAGAGCACGCTCCAGACGTGCGGCAGGACGTGCCCCCTCACCAGGGCGATCGTCGGCGTGCCCAGCGCTCGGGAAGCGGTCACGAACTCCCGCTCTTTGAGAGCGCGGCACTGCGTCATCACAAGCCGCGCCACCGGCGGCCAGGCCGTCACGCTCAGTGCGATCACCACCGGCAAGAAGCCCATTCCGACGATTCCGATGATCAAGATCGCGAGGAGGATGTCGGGAAACGCGAACATCGCGTCCGTTAGCCTCATTACGGGCCCCGCGACCCACTTGGGCGCAAACACGCCCGCAACCCCAACAAGGATTCCCACCATCAGGGCGACCGCCTGGACCGTCAGGCCGATGAAGATGGACATTCGCGCACCGAACGCGAGGCGGGCAAACAGATCCCGACCCTGCTCGTCCGTGCCCAGCCAGAACTTTGAGCTGGGTTCTAGGAAGGGCTGGGCTACCGGCTCAAGGTAGTGGTGCCGCATGGTTGGGCCCACGACGGCGACCACGATGAGAAGCACCATGAACAGTGCCCCGGCCCAGAACATCCAGCCGAGCTTCAAATGCTCGCCTCGCGGATCCGAGGGTCCAAGACAGGCAGGATCAAGTCCACCACAAGGTTCACGACGATAAACATGGCTCCCGTGACCAGCACGGACGCCATGAGGACCGGCGTGTCCCGCTTCTGAATCGCATCAATCCCGACAAAGCCGATACCCGGTACCGTGAAGAAGCGCTCCACGATGAACGAGCCCGTGAGGAGGAAGCCGAACGAGCTGCCCATGGAGGTCACGACCGGCAGAATCGCGTTGCGGAGGCCGTGAACGATGTTCACGCGCCAAGGCGAGAGCCCCTTGGCGATCGCCAGCCGGACAAAGTCTTGCCGGAGCGCATCGAGCAGGCTGGCCCGCGTGAGCCGGGAGAGGGACGCCATGGGCCTTGCGGAGAGCACAAGGGTTGGCAGGATCAAATAGTAGAACTCGGCGACGGGCAGCTGCGGATCGTAGTTCACCGGCAACAAGTCCGCCTTGATCACAAAGACAAACACCAGGATCGGTGCCAGGACAAAGTTGGGGACGGTCACCCCCAATGTGCCGATCGTGAGCGCGACCCGGTCTATCCACGTGTCCTTGTAAACCGCGGCAAGGGCACCTAGACCCACACCGAGAAGGGTTGCGACGATCAAGGCGAGCGCTGCAAGCTTGAACGTGAAGGGGACGGCTCGAGCGAGAACGTCGCGCACGGGCTCTTTGACCCCAAAATAGCTACGGCCGAACTCTCCGCGCGCCGCGTCGCCCACGAACCTGGCAAACCGTTGGGGCCAAGGCTGGTCAAGGCCCAGTTCCGTCCTGATCCTCGCGATCGCCGCTGGCGAAGCTTTCTCGCCAGCGAGCATGAGGGCCGCGTCTCCCGGTGCCATCTCTCCTGCCACGAAGGTCACGAGCGCGACGAAAAGCAAGCTCAGCATTCCTGAGCCGATTCGTAGGGCAAGGGACTTCGCTAGAGTGGTCTTGATCCGGGGCATCAGCCGCGCACGAGGCGCACCGAAGTTACCTGATCACCTAGCTCGACCTTCTGCAAGACTTCCATGCCCTGCACCACCGTCCCGAACACGGCATAGCTGCCGTCGAGGAAGCGAGCGGGGGCGAGAAGCATGTAGAACTGGGAATCACCGCTCCCTGGATCCCCTTGCCTCGTGCTGAGCCCGACCGCACCGGCCTCGTTCGGCAGGCCCGTGTTCTCGAAGGGGATCCTCGCCCCGCTGCCGCCGCTCCCGATCGAAGGGTCGGTGACGGGCCGGGTCTTCGTCCCAGGGTCGCCAAAGCGAACCAGATAGGGCCTCGGTTCCTTTTCGACCTTGAAGAACTTCTGGTTGTTGTAAAAGCCGCGCTCCACGAGGCCGGATATGTGCGCCGTGGTCTGCGGGGCCTTTGCCGTCTCCAGCCGGACGACGATCTGACCCTTCCCCGCGACCTGCATCACCATGAGGGTCTCTCCCGGCTTCGCCTTCACAACCTGGGCAAATGCCAGGGTGACGATGGCGGCCACCATCGCGAGCACAATCCAGATTCTCGTCTTCATGTCTACTATGACGACCCTGAGGCGCCAGAGGTACTTGCAAGATGGGTCACGAGTCCGAGAACTGCCTACCGTAACCATCGAACTTCAGTCCCCCGGCCAGGATATAGATCGCATCAATCACGGCCCAGATCGCCCCGACCCCGCAAAGGACGGTGGAGAGAAGCTGGAGTACGCCGATCGCCGGATAGGCCAGGTAGATGCGACCCACCCCAGGGATGAAGTTCAGAACTCCGCCGAGGGTCCGGTTGCGGTCGCTCACTGGGGAGCTGCTCGCCCACTGCGCCAGGGGTGGCGCCGTCGCGACCGCGGGATGGTACGTGATCGGAGCCCCAGCGGTCGGGACTGGAGGCGGGACGGAGAACGAGGAAGGGCCGAGGCCAAACTGGGCAAGCTCGGTGCAGACCGACGCCTTCACCCAGTCCGACATCCCGATCTGCCAAACGAAGGTGTCAGGCCCGACAACGCCGTCTTGGATCAGTTCACCCACCTGTTGGAGGGTGAGCGGACCAAGCTGCCCATAGTGACCCACGTAGTACCACTGAGCGGAAGCGGTTTCGCCTGACATGCTCGCCTTAGTAGCGGAAGACATTCGATTGTGGCCCTGGGTTTCACTCTTTGTCGGCGGCCCCGAGAAAAGGCCCAGTCCAAGGGTAAGTTTGTCAGGATGTCCGTCCGAGTGCGATACGCCCCGAGCCCGACCGGCAGCCCTCACGTCGGCAACATCAGAACCGCGCTCTACAACTCCCTCTTCGCCCGGCGGCACCGAGGCACCGTCCTGCTTCGCATCGAGGACACGGACCGCGCCCGTGCCGTTCCGGGGTGCGAGGAGGAGATCATTGAGAGCCTTGCCTATGTGGGCGTCGAATGGCAGGAGGGCCCCTTTCGCCAGAGTGAGCGCTCCGCGCAAGGCGTTTACCAGCCCTACATAGACTCCCTCGTGGAGTCCGGGAGCGCCTACTTCGCCTTCGAGACGCCGGAAGAGCTCGCCGCGATGCGGGAGGAGCAGTCGCGCCTCAAGCTGGCCACGGGCTATTTCGGCGGAGCCTGGCGAGACGCTGGTCCCGGCGATGTCGAGCGCGCCCGCGCGGAAGGTCAGCCAGGAGTGCTGCGCCTGAGAATCCCCCGGGACGAGACCATCGCGTTCCAAGACGCCGTTCGAGGCGATATCGAGGTGGACTCGAACGTCCTTGACGACCCTGTGCTCATCAAGGCCGACGGAATGCCGACCTACCACTTTGCCGCGATGGTGGACGACCACCTCATGGGCATCACTCACGTCTTCCGAGGCGAGGAGTGGATCGCTAGCGCCCCCAAGCACATCGTGTTGTTCCGTGCCCTGGGTTGGGAGCCACCCGTGCTCGTCCACCTCCCGGTGATCAAGGGCAAAGACGGGTCCAAGCTCTCCAAGAGGCACGGGGACACCGCCTGCCTCGACTTCCGGCGGGCTGGCTTCTTAGGGGAAGCTCTGGCGAACTTCATCGCGCTCATCGGCTGGTCCCCTGGGGACGACCGCGAGGTCATGAGCCTCGACGAAATGTCGGAGGCGTTCGAAATCCGAGGGATCCAGCCTTCCTCGGGCGTCTTTGACCCGGAGAAGCTGGACTGGATGCAAGGCGAATACGTGCGCTCGCTGCCCACCGGTGCCTTGACCCGGAAGGTGCGCGAATACGCAAGCGAACTTGAAAACTCCGACTTCCTACGAGCCAAAGGCGAGGAGGCCGCTGCCGAGGGCCTGGCCCTTCTCGCCGCACAGGACGAGGCGCGGCTCATGGGCGCGATCGGGCTCCTCCAGCAACGGTGTACGCGACTGAGCGATTTCTCCGTGGCGTGCAAGCCCTTCCTTGTGGATCAGCCCGCCATGGATCCTTCGGCGACCGCGAAGTGGTTCGGCGAGCCCCACGTCCGAGAATTGTTCCGCGCCCTGCGCGAGAAGGTCGCTGCCCTGCCCGACGATCCGGACGAAGCGTGGTGCGAGGCAACGGCACGAGCGCTTCAGGCGACCCTCGGATTGGACAAGCTCGGTCCGGTCGTCCATCCGATCCGGGTCGCCCTCACCGGCACGACCATCGGGCCCGGACTCTTCGAGCTCATGGCCTTCCTCGGTCGCGACCGGATGGTGGTCAGGCTCGACTCCGCTCTCGGATCCTTGCCTGCCTAGCCCCCGTCGGGCACCTTGCCGCCCCCATCGCGCTCCAAGACGTGGGGAGGCGGGTCGAAGAGCGGCGTGTCGTCGCCCTTGGGCATCTCGTTCGAGATCTCCCTGGAATACGTGCTCGAGCGTGAGTCGGGCGGAGCCCCGCAACCCGCCACGAGCACGAGCAAGGCGAGGAGGGCCTTAGTCCACGTCATAGAGGTAGAGGTCTGGGTCTGTCCTGGGGCCGCCATACCGGGAGCGGACGTCACAACCTGCGACGAGCCGACCCAACGGGATGCTCCGGGCGTGGCCGTCGAGGTACGCGGTCTGGAATCGCTTCACGAACCAGGGCCAAGCCCCGCCAAACTCGCGCCAACTGTACGGCGGCCCGCCCGTCTGGTTCACGATCCAGCCCCCGTAGCTGAACCAAATGGTTGGATCCACGGGCACTACGAAGTTCCCTTGCGGATCGCGAACGCAAGGAGCCTCAACGACCCAGTTCCCCCCGCCGAACGGAGTTCCGCTCCGCGAGTCGCGATCCCAGATGGACTCGATGCCGTACAACGTGGCCGCAGGCTGGGCGACCCGAGACATGTTCACCGGGGCGGAACCCGCCAGGTTTCGCGACGGACTGTACACCCAGGGCGACACGAAGGAGTAGTTCAACCCGATATGGGAACGGGCCGACATTTGGTAGTAGTAGTTCGGGTGTCCGGGCGGGTACGGCTGGTTCGTGAACGGGTCGGATGCGAGCACCTCGTCCCGCGAATTGGGATCGGCCGAGCAACGCCAGACGTACCAGTTCTTCACATAGACGTTCACGAGCTGGACCCAGGTGCGATCGTTGGGATAGGACGGCCAACCACAGCCCCAGCAGGCGCCGCCACCGCCACCGGAGGATCGGGCGTCCATGTTCGCGGGCGGGACGGCGTCGTCATTGTCGCTCAAGTACATCATGAAGCCAAGGTTCGTCTGTTTGAAACTGTTCATCCACACCGTTCGCTTCGCCGCCACCTTGGCTTGAGCGAAAACGGGGAACAGCAACGACGCGAGGATCGCGATGATCGCAATCACGACGAGCAGCTCGATGAGGGTGAACGCACCTTGGATACGCGACTGTCGTCCCATGTTTCGATCGTATCACAGGAATACGGCCATCCAACTAGAATTCTTCTTGCGCCCGCGCTACTTGGCTACAATGAGCCAGTGCAGAGGGTTGGATTCGTCGGCTTGGGAGTGATGGGCTTGCCTATGGCGGGCCACCTGTTGGAAAGCGGCACCGACCTCACGGTGTGGAACCGGACGATCGAGAAGGCGAGGGCGATCGGACGCAAGGGCGCACGGATCGCGGACTCCTTGTCCCAGATGGCACTGCTCTGCGACATGATCGTAACGTGCGTGACGGGCGATGAGGAAGTTGCCCTCCTCGTTCGGGAACTGGCCCGGTCCGCAAGACCAGGAACCCTGTTCGTGGACCACAGCACGACCTCGCCGAACATCGCAAGGACCCTCGCGACGGAGCTGGCAGCGGTCGGTCACCGATTCGTGGATGCTCCGGTGACCGGCGGCTCCATGGGCGCCGTGAAAGGCACTCTCACCGTCTTTTGCGGAGGCAGCGAGGACGACATCGCGGAGGCAACGCCCACCCTGCGCGCCTATGCCCGCACCGTGGAGCGCGTAGGCAGCCACGGTGCCGGACAAACCATGAAGGTCGCGAACCAGATCGCGGTCGCGGGCGCGCTCATCGGCCTCTGCGAGTCCCTCGCCTTCTGTGAGCGGGCCGGGCTGGACCTCGAACAGGCGCACCGGCTCATCGGGTCGGGGGCGGCCGGATCATGGGCGTTTCAGAACTATGGCCCCAAGATCCTGGATCGCGACTGGAGCCCCGGATTCAGCGTGCGAAACCAACGCAAGGACTTGCAATACGCGCTAGCTGAGGCCGACTCGGTGCACGCAGCCACACCGGGCACCCAGCTCGCCGACGACCTGCTCCGACAGTTGGAGGAGCAGGGGCGGAGCGAAGAGTCCACCGCAGCCTTGTTCGATGTCTACGTAGGATCCAACGATTGACGGTCGAGCTTCACGACATCACGGTGAGGTTCGGCGACGTCGTCGCGTTGGACGGCGTCTCGTTCGTGGCCGACCAAGGCAAGATCCACGCGCTGGTGGGCGAAAACGGGGCAGGCAAGACCACCCTCATGCGCGTGCTCTATGGAGCGGTGGTGCCCGACGCCGGAACGATCCACGTCGCTGGGTCGCGCGTCTCGTTCCGCAACAGCGGTGAGGCGATCGCGGCCGGGATCGGCATGGTCAGTCAGCACTACAGCGTCATCCCCGAACTGACCTGCTTGGAGAACCTGATCCTGGGTGCCGAGCCGGGATGGGCTCTCCACCGCGGCGCCACGATCCAGCGTGCGAGAGAACTCGCAGCGAAGATGGGCTACGAGTTCGACTGGGCGGCGAGCGCAGACCGCCTCGGACCGGCAGGGAGCCAGAAGCTCGAGATCCTCAAACTCCTGTGGCGAGGCTCGAGGACGATGATCCTCGACGAGCCGACCGCCATGCTCTCCCCAGCCGATTCCGAGGGACTCTTCCAGAGCCTCCGCAGCCTCGCTGACCAAGGAGCGACGGTGATCGTGGTGACTCACCGGCTACCGGAAGTCCTCCAGCACTGCGAGCAAGTGACGGTGCTGCGAGGTGGCAAACAGGTGGGCGCACAACCCGTGAAAAACCTGGAAGCTGCGAGCCTGGCCGAACTCATCGTTGGGCAGCAGGTTCAGGCTCGCAATCACGGCAGCGCTATACCGGGCGAACCCGTGCTGGAGGTCGTTGGCCTGCGCGCGAAGGGTTACCGTGGGGACTGGGCTGTGGACGGTGCCGATTTGACGCTCCACGAAGGCGAAATGGTAGGGCTCGCAGGCGTGGACGGCAACGGCCAGAGAGAACTGTTCCACGCCTTGGTCGGGACCCTCCCCAGCGAAGGCACGATCCGTTTCCGAGACGAGGATTGGTCGGGTCAGGGCACGGCCCGCCGAATCGCCGATGGGCTCCGGCTTGTTCCCGAAGACCGTCACGAGGAAGGAGCTGTGGATTCCTGGAGCCTGGTGGAAAACTCGATCCTGGGCCTGCAGCGGTGTCCGGGACCTGCCCGAGCCGCCTGGCTCGACCGAACCCAGGCGACCGCGATCGCACAGAGGGTCACGGAGCGGTTCGCGACGCGCCATGGCGGCCTCGACTACCCGATCTCTTCCCTGAGCGGCGGCAACCAGCAAAGGTTCGTAGCGGCACGGGCATTGGAGATGAGCCCCAAGCTCGTCTTGGCGTTCCAACCCTCACGAGGACTCGACATCCGCGGTAGCGAAGACGTCTTCGCGGCCATCCGGTCCGAGTGTCGGGCAGGTGCAACCGCTCTCATCGCCAGCTTCGACCTGGACGAGCTCCTCTCCCAGTGCGACCGTGTCGTCGTAATGTCCCGGGGCAAGATCGTCGCCCCGCCAAGAGGGGCCGAGATGGACCGCTCCGCGATCGGCAAGCTCATGACGGAGGTCGAATGAGGACACGGCTCGGCTGGACTCACGGCGTCTTCATCGCGGCAAGCCTGGTCTTGATCTTCCTGAGCGTCCGCGCAACGGGTGCCGACTTCGGCGAGACTGCGCAGTTCTTTGTCCGGGGGAGTCTCGGCGGACCGGCGGCGTGGACCCGGACCCTCAAGGAGTTCCTGCCGCTCTTGATGCTGGGTACCGCGGTCCTCGTCGCGTTGCGCGCGGGCCTCTTCAATATCGGTGCCGACGGGCAGTTCACGGTGGGCGCGCTTGGTGCAGCCGTGGTCGTCCTGCGGCTCGGTGGTGCTTCCGGGATGTTGCTGGGCCTTGCCGCCGGTCTCGCGTTCGGGGCTCTATGGGCGCTCCCTGCGGGCTGGATCCGAGCCTACCGGGGCGGCCACGAGGTGATCTCCACGATCATGCTCAACAACATAGCCAGGTTGCTGACCTTGTACCTGGTCAAGGGGCCGATCAAGGATCCAGACCAGCAAGGGCAGACCACGGCCACGTTTCCAACGAGCACGTCGCTTCCTGAGATCACTCTTCCTAGTGGAACCCTTGTGACCTCAGGTCTCGTCGTGGGTCTCCTCGTTGTGGTTGGGTTCTGGATCTGGGAGAGGAGGACAGTCGCAGGCTACGAGCTGAACCTTGTGGGTGCGAACCCAACTGCTGCCTCCGTCGCCGGGGTGTCTGCCAAGCGGGTGAAGCTAGGAGCCATGCTCGCAAGCGGTGCGGTCGCGGGCCTCGCAGGGGCGATCTTCGTGCTGGGCCACGAGCACAGGTTCTATGCGAACTTGTCGCCAGGATACGGTTTCGACGCGCTCGGGGTCGCGATGCTCGCCGTGTCAGGCGTCCCCGCCCTCGTTCCCGCGGCTCTGGCCTTCGCGGTCATCTCCACCGGGACGGCTTCCATCCAGACCCTCGGGGTGCCGCGCGGCTTGAGCGGAGTGATCCTAGGGTTGACGCTTTTGGGGGTAGCGGCGGTCGCGGGTGCCAGAAAGAGGATCGCTCATGAATGACCTGCTCCTCCTGCTCGGGAGCACGGTCGTATTGGGTTCGCCCTTGGTCCTGGCCGCGATGGGAGGGTTGCTCAGTGAAAGGTCGGGGGTGATGAACATCGCCCTGGAAGGCAAGATGCTCGCGGCCGCTTGCTTGACCGCAGTAGTGTCCTCTTCGACTGGGAACCCTTGGGCAGGGGTGGCCGCGGGCGTGGCCGCCTCGGTCACCCTCAGCCTCGTGCACGCCCTGGTCACGCAACACTTCAAGGCGGATCACATCGTGAGCGGCATGGGGATCAACGCTTTGGCAGCCGGGGGCACGAGCCTTCTGGTCAAGGGGGTCTTTGATCGTGAGGGTGCGGCGGCACCGGTGTTCCTGCCCGTCGCCGCCTATTGGGTCACTGCATTGGTCGCCGTCCTTTACCTGGTCTGGTATCTGACCAGGACGCGAGGCGGAATCAGGCTCATGGCGGTCGGCAACTCGCCCTCGAAATCGAGGCAGATGGGCCTCGATCCGCTCCGCATCCGCATCGTCTCGCTCCTCGCGGCAGGGCTCTTGTGCGGACTGGGCGGTTGCCTGATCGCGTCCAATGCCGGGAGCTTCACGGATGGGATGACCTCTGGGCGAGGCTTCATCGCCCTCGCCGCGCTGATCTTGGGTGGATGGAGGCCTTTGCCCGCGCTCGCCGGCTGCCTCGCGTTCGGTATGACCGAGGCCCTGCAGCTCCAGCTCCAGGGCACGCTCTTGCTGGGGGTCGCGATCCCGACCGAGGCGTGGAACGCTCTACCCTACCTCGCCACCTTGGTCGCCTTGCTCTTCCGCAAGGGACGTGGAGGCGGGCCCGCGAGCCTCGGAGTGAACTAGCCGGAGAGCGCCTTCACCGCAGCAAGGACCACCTTGTCCGGTTCACCGAACCGGACGGGAGCGTCCACCTCGACGTCCGGCTTGACCCCGTTCCCCTCGATGCGATAGCCCTTGATCGTCACGTAGTCCGTGACCGGGAACTGGAGGGTGAAGCCCTCGGCGACCGGCCACATGTAGCTGGCCAGCACGGCTCCGGCCGATTTCGTGCCGATCACCTTGGCACCACGATACTCGCGCATCGCACTCGCCATCATCTCGCTCGCGCTCCCCGTCCCTCCGTTCACGAGGACGGCGACCTGGCCCGCGTACCGCTCGACCCGAGTGGCAGGCTTGAGGCGGCTTGCTTCCGGCCATGCCGCGATCTTGAGCACGTCCGTGGACTTGTCGCCCGTGTCCTCCTGATACCGCTTCACCAAGGACTTGCCGATGAACGTGCCCAGCGGCTCGTCCCGCTTCAAGAAGTATCCCGCGAGGTGAAGCAGGTTCACGACGGAGCCGCCACCGTTCCCGCGAAGGTCGAGAATCAGCCGCTTCGCGGTCATCGCCTCCTTCATCGCCTTGTCCAGTGCTTTGTTCTTGTTATAGCCAAGGTCGAAGGTCGGGACCGTCAAGACCGCGGTCTCCTTGTCCACCCAAGTCACGGATTCCGGAATGTCGGTGGAAAACGCCCGTCGCGTGATCGTTTTGGTCAGTTCCTTGCCGTCCCTCGTGAGTTTGAGCTTCACGGTGGACCCTTCCTCGCCTCCCAAGTCGCCCGCCTGTCGAACCGCCTTGCCGTCGGCCTCGAAGATCAGGTCGCCGGGCTCGATTCCAGACTCCATCGCAGGGCTCTCCGGAAAGACCCACACAATGCGAATTCCCTTCTCCTCGGGTTGAATCCTGACTCCGAGCCCCACCATTTTTCGGTTCGTCCTCGCCTGGGCGACCGTCGGTGAATAGAGCACGCAGTGGCTGAATCCGAACTCGTGCAGGGCACCGTTCACGACGTTCGTGAACTGGTTGGCACTATCGGAGGCCTCGATCTCGCCCTTCTTCTTCTCGATCATTCCAGGCCACTTCGTGAAGTCCACGCCAGGGACAAAGGCGGTCGTGGTGAGGACCTTCTCGATGCTGGCGAGCACGGCCTGCTTCGTTTCGGAACTGAACGGCTTGGCTTGGGTGTCGGGCGTGGTTTGCGCGATGGCGAGGGCGGCGAAGGTGGTCGCGGCCAGGGCGAGGATCGTTCGGTTCGTGAGCATTCGGAATCTCATAGACGTATAGTCGGCTAAAGGGTGCCGTGGGTTCATCCGGCTTGATTGCATACGCAATCCGTCGCAAAAACGTGCCCAGAGCCTATCACGCGAGCGAGCCGCCAAACATGGCCCGGGCGACTTCGAAGAAGATCACTAGGCCGGTGGCGTCCACCAAGGTCGTGATGAACGGTGCGCTCATGACGGCCGGGTCAATCCCCACCCGCTTGGCGCCAAGTGGCAGGACGGAGCCGACGACCGCCGCCCAAAGAACCACACAGGGAAGGGAGATCCCGACGACAAGCCCGACCTGCGGGGCACCGCCCCAGACATAGACGGCCCGGAGCAGTCCGATCACCCCGAGCAACGCTCCGATCAGGATGGAGGTTGCGAGTTCCCGACGAACAACGGTGAACCAGTCCCCCGTGGAGACCTCGTTCACCGCAAGGGCACGGGTGATCGTCGTTGTCACCTGGGAGCCGGCATTGCCCCCGGCACCGATGATCAAGGGTACGAACGGCATGAGCAAGAGGAGGCGCGTCACCTTCTCGTTGGCTTGTTGCTGTCCATAGTGCCGAAGCACCACCCCGGTCATGGACTCTGCGACGAAGAGGATCATGAGCCATGGTGCCCGCCGCTTCACAAGGTTCCACACGGACAAGGAGAGATAGGACTCGACCCCGCCGCTCACCGCGCCGAGCGCGAGCACGTCCTTGGATTCTGCGTCCCGCAAGATCTCTTGGGCGTCGTCCCCGGTGAAGATCCCGATCATGCGGCCTTCGCCGTCCAAGATCGGGAGGGCATAGAAGCC
This sequence comes from Fimbriimonadaceae bacterium, assembly GCA_020847855.1. Taxonomy (GTDB): domain Bacteria; phylum Armatimonadota; class Fimbriimonadia; order Fimbriimonadales; family Fimbriimonadaceae; genus JADLBH01. Next base: position 24,324 of record JADLBH010000029.1, on the reverse strand, counting down.
GTATCGGGCCATCCGACGGGCCGCGGCCTCTTCCGGCTCGTCCGCTTGCGCCGATTCGAAGTCGGCTCTCAAGAGTTGGCTCGCCTGGGTGCGCGGCTCGGCCCGCAGTGCGCGCCTCAGGCTGAACAGTCCGAGAAGCCTTCGCTCGCCGTCCAGCACGTAGACGTCGTTGACGGTCTCATATTTCTCCTCGGGAGCCAGCCGAAGATCCAAGAGGATCTCCTCCACGGTAGTCTCCGGACCCACCTCGAAGAACCTCTCCGTCATCACGCGGCCCACGCTCCCCTTGGGGAAGCGCATCAGCCGTCGAATCTCGGCCGCGTCCTCGTCAGGAACGACCATGAGCAGGCTCTCGAGCCGCTCCGGATCCATGTCCTCCGCGAGGTCGAGCGCGTCGTCCATCGGAAGGACGTCGAGGTAGTACGCGACGGTCGGGTCGGGCAGGTCGGCCACCAGTGTCTTCGCGGTGTCGTCCGAGAGCTCGACCAAGACCTCCGCCGCCATGTCCGGCTCCATTTGCGACAAGGACTCAAGGGCCTCGTCCTTGGTCATTCGTTCGAGGGCGTCCGCAACGTCCTCTGGCCTCTGTTCCCGGAGCTCCGTGGGCAGTGCCTCGGGCTCGGGCCTTCGAACCGCACGACGAATCCTCGCGAGCAGGTTCGGTATGCGGTCAATCGGCCCTGGCATGCCTCGTGGATAGTACCGGTAAGATTCAAGCGTGCCTGAGTCAGGGAGGGTTGTCCTTGCGCACCTTGGCGTGAACCTGGGCGACAGGCCGTTGCTTCTGGCCCTGAGCGGGGGCGCAGACTCGACCGCGCTCCTACACATGCTCGCATCCGCGGAAGTCCCTGTGGTGGCAGCCCACCTGGATCACAGGATGCGCGAGGAATCGGGCTCAGAGGTCGAGCACTGTGCCCGGCTCGCCGAATCGCTCGGTTGCGGGTTCGTTACGGACTCCCGGTCCGTGCCTGACCTGGCAGCAAGGTTGAGGATCGGCATCGAGGAGGCCGGGCGCATCGCGCGGCGCGAGTTCCTCCAGGCGACTCGGGAGCGGCAGGGGCTGGAGTGGATCGTCACGGCCCACACGCTCGACGACCAGTTCGAGACGCTCCTCATGCGTCTCTCGCGTGGCACGGGCGGCCGCGGATTGGGGGGCATCGCCCCGGTTTCCGGACGCTTCCTCAGGCCGTTTCTTGATGTGCCCCGCTCCGAGACCCACCGCTATTGTGCCGACCACGGCTTGGCGTTCCTCACCGACCCTGCGAACTGTGACCCTCGCTTCGCCCGTAGCCGAATCCGTGCCCAGGTCGTGCCGCTCCTCGCCGACCTCTATCCCGGTGCGCGCGAGGCCGCGGGTCGTGCGGCCCGGCACGCTCGCGAGGACGAAGCGCTCCTCGACACCCTTGCGGCCAAGGCACTGATCGAGTGCAAGGAGCCCGACGGCCCCATCGCGGAGATCGTCACAAGATACGAGACTAGGATTGACCGGGCACTGTGGGGCGAGCTGCCCCCAGCCATCCGTTACCGTTGCCTCCGCCTCGCGGTTTCTCCCTTGACCCTGGGCTCTGCGGCGGCGGAAGCCGTCTGCGGGGATTCGGGCTCGGTGAGCCTTCCAGGTGGGAGGATCGTGTGGAACCATTCCCGAATTCGTTGCGAACGGCGGGCAGAGCCCTTCCCTCGACAGGAACTCACGGAGCACCACCCCGCTTGTGGGCCAGCGTGGAGGGCATGGATCGGCGACGAGGTGGGAACGTTGAGCGTCTTCGTACGAAGGGGATCGGTGACCGAGGTCGGCCCCGGCCAGGAGGGCGAGAGGATCTCCCCGATTGGGATGACAGGGACAAAGAAGGTGTCCAAAGCCCTCGCTGACGTGAGGATCGGGCCGGTTGCCAGGCCCCATGTTCCTGTCTTTCGGGGACCAGAGGGCCCGGTTTGGATCCCTGGTGTAGCACTAAGCCGTGCTGACGCCGTTTCCGAACATGAGGTGGGTGCAATCCGTCTGAACCTGGGGCTCGACGCATAGGCCATGAGTCGTAATGGCGCGGAACGGTAGCCTTGGCTCGAACGTAGGTACCGTGTACAAACGCGGGGTGCCCGCATCCTTTGGGTGGAAACTTGAACAATCGAGGAGTTAGAGGCTTACTTTTCACCGCAGTCGCGGTACTGGTCGTGATTCTCATGAGCCGGATGTTTTCCGGAACGGCAGGCAGCCTGGGAATCGCCTCGCAAGCGCCCGAGGAACTCACAATCAGCCAACTCCGAAAGGAGGTCGAGTCGGGCAACATCTCCTCGGCCAAGTGGCAGGAGAAGACGATCCGAGGCGAGATGGTGGACGGCAAGCCCTACGTTGCCAAAGCGAACACTTCGGACTCCTACGCAGGCGGCGAGCTACAGAAGCTCCTGGAGGCCAAGGGAGTGGAAGTCACCCTCGAGGACGCCCCCGCCGCGCTCACTTGGTTGCCCGTAGTCTTGAACCTGCTCGTCCTGCTCGGCTTCCTTTTCATCCTGTGGCTCATGATCTCCCGCGCCGCCCAGGCGGGGGGGAACCAAGCCATGAGCTTCGGGAGGAGCCGCGCCAAGCGGGCGGGCGAGAACACGCCGAAGATCACGTTCGAGGACGTCGCTGGGATTGATGAGGCCAAAGCGGAGCTCTTCGAGGTCGTGGACTTCCTGCGAAACACGAAGAAGTACGTCGCGCTCGGCGCGAAGATCCCGAAAGGCATCCTCTTGACCGGGCCCCCCGGCGTGGGCAAGACCCACTTGGCCCGTGCGATCGCGGGCGAGGCCGGCGTGCCCTTCTTCCATATCTCCGGTTCCGACTTCGTCGAGATGTTCGTCGGCGTGGGTGCGGCCAGGGTGCGCGACCTCTTTGAGACCGCGAAGGCCCATCGGCCCTCCCTCATCTTTGTGGACGAGATTGACGCCGTCGGGCGACAGCGAGGAGCCGGACTCGGCGGGGGCCACGACGAACGCGAGCAAACGCTCAACCAGCTCCTGGTCGAAATGGACGGTTTCGACCCCAACAGCGGCGTCATCATGATCGCGGCGACCAACCGGCCCGACGTGCTCGACCCAGCGCTCCTGCGGCCCGGCCGCTTCGATCGGCAGATCGTAGTGGACATGCCCGACGCCAAGGGTCGAGAACAAATCCTCAAGGTTCACGCCAAGGGCAAGCCGATCTCCGGCGACGTGGACTTCGAGACCATCGCCAAACGAACTCCCGGCTTCACCGGGGCCGATCTGGCGAACAGCTTGAACGAGGCCGCCCTGCTCGCCGCACGGAACGACCGGTCCAAGATCGGGATGTCCGATATTAACGAGGCTCTCGACCGAGTCATGGCCGGGCCCGAGCGGAGGAGCCGCGTCGTGGACCCGGACGAGAGGGAGACCATCGCCATCCATGAGGCGGGGCACGCCGTGGTCGCTTCGTTCCTCGAGCACTGCGACCCGGTCCAGAAGGTCACCGTCCTGCCGCGCGGCATGTCGCTGGGCTCCACCTGGTACCTACCCGAGAAGGACACCTACCTCACCGCGAAGCAGAAGCTGCTGGACGAGATCACTGCCCTCTTGGGCGGGCGCGTCGCGGAAGAGGTCGTGAAAGGCTCGGTGACCACGGGCGCTTATGACGACCTGCGACGGGTGACCGCGATCGCCAGGGCCATGGTGACCGAATACGGGATGAGCGAGCGCCTGGGCACGCTCGCGATCGGCCGAAGCTCGCGCAACCCCTTCCTGGGACGCGATTATGTCGAGCAAAGGAACTACAGCGAGGAGATCGCTCGCCAAGTGGACGAAGAGGTTCGCTCCATAGTGGACCACTGCCACCAGCGCGCGACCGACATCATCACCCAGTACCGGGACAAGCTCGACCGTGTGGTCTCCACCCTCCTCGAACACGAGACCATTGACCGCGAGCAGTTCGAGGCCATTCTCGCAGGGCGTGAGCTTCCCGAGCCCAAGCCGGCTGAGACCACGTTGGACGGTGCCCCGCCAGCGGCCACCGACGAGGCTGCCGTGTCCAAGCACCCTAGCCCGAGGCTCGAGCCCGGCACCGCATAGCGAATCGCTACTTCCAGTTTGGTATAGTTCGGCTCTTGGTTCGTGGCAAATGAGTGTCGAAGCGATCTATAGCGAGGGCTTCCAGCTACGGTGCGAGGGGCGGTACCGAGAAGCCCGAAGCGCATTTGAGCGAGTGGTCGCGGTGGAACCAAGCCATACCGGGGCTCGTTGGCAACTTGCCCTCATCCAAGGCTTCGAAGGGGACTTCGACGGCTCCCTCGAGGCGTTGAAATCGCTCCATGAAGAACACCCTGAGAACCAAGACGTCCTCAACGACCTTGGGATGACCTACATGATGCTGGGCTTCACCGAGGAGGCTTGCACCGCCTTTCGCAGGCTGGTGGCGATCAATCCGGACCACGAGAACGCAAACCGCCAAATGGTGTACTGCGGCTGAGAGGCCGATGGCACTCCGGCGACCTTCGCTCCTCTTCCTGCTCCTCCTGCTGCCCGCGTTCCCGCTCTGGAAGGCGGTTCTGCGCGGCGAGGTCATAGGCCCGTGGGGGCATCTCGCACAGGCCGCCCCGTGGGACTCCCCGGCTGACCCGAGGGCCTTTGATGTCCTGCAAATGGACGGGGCCTTGCAAACGTACCTATGGCGCGACCTTGTCCTGAAGTCTTGGGCCCGAGGCGAGGTACCTCTGTGGAACTCGACGGAGCTCGGCGGCATCCCCTTGCTAGCGAACTCCCAATCCGGAGGCCTCTACCCGCCCCATGTCGTTTTGGGCTTGCTGAGAACCCCGACCCCTGTTGCGCTGAACCTCCTGGCTTGGTTTCACCTCGCCTTCGCGGGCCTTGGTTCGGCGTGGCTCGCCCGGAGGCTGGGGGCGAACGAGACCGGATCGTTCCTTTCCGGGGCGGTCTTCTCGATGTCCCCGTGGATGCTCGCGTGGTCGCCCTTAGGCACCGTGCTGGCGACCGCTTCTTGGATCCCATGGGCCCTGGGGGCCGCACTTCCGAGCGAGCGCGAGTGCTGGCGAATCCACCCTGCCCTCGCCCCGTGCATCGCTTGCATGCTGTTGGCCGGGCACCTTCAAATCGCGGCCTATGGGCTCATGGGGGTCGCTGCGATCGCGCTCGGTCGAGCGATCCTCCATCGAAGGCCCGTCGGATCGGTGATCGCGGTCGCTCTCGGTTGTCTTGTCGGCGTGGCGGGCGCTTGGCCCCAGGTCGGCCCTTCCCTCGCCTTGGCTCGCGAAGGGCACAGGCGGTCCATCGTCTCCACAGAGGGCCAGGCCGCCTATCTTGGTTCCGCCGTGCAACCCTGGAGGCTCGCCACGGCCGCCTTCCCTACAGTATTGGGCCTACCTGGGCAACCCGCCTTTCCCGGAACCGACGTTGCCCAGATGTCTGGCTACTGGCCCTCCTACACCCAGCGCGGCGATGCTTTCGCCGAGTCCGCGCTCGGCGTCGGGCCGTTTGCGCTTGGTCTCCTCGCCTGGATCCGGAGGAAGCGCGCCGGGGAGGCGATGATCCTGGGCCTGCTGGGGGTGCTCCTTGCTTTCGGGCCCCTCAGTGTTGTCCTGTATCAATTCCTCCCAGGCTGGGCCGCTTCAGGAAGCCCTGGGCGTGCCCTGATCCTTGCCCTAGTCGCGGTAGCGATCGCGGCGGGCTTGGCGTGGCCCGAGCCCGAGGAATCCCCATGCCCTCGTCGGCCCGTTGTGCTGCTCCTCGCGGGGGCCGCGTTCTCGGTGGTGGTCGCCTATGCGGTCGGCACTCGGGCGCAGGCATGGCTACCCGCCTTTGCGCCGATCGTCCCAGAAGCGACGGTGAACGCCCTGCTCGTCGCCCTGCCAGGCGTGGCGTTGGGAACGCTGCTCGCACTGGTAGCGATCCGGCTCGTCGAGCGCGGTAAGCGGCCCCTCGCACTCGGTCTGGGTTTGGCTGCCCAGTTCTTCTTAGGCCAACTCGTGATCGTCCCCACCGGACAGGTACCGAGCCTTCCCCCGGACTCGCCGCTCCGCGGCCGGGTCGCGTTCGTCAACGAGGATTGGTCCCTTTTCGGCATGGCCCCCGTCGCCGCGCCGCCCAATTCGGCGGTCTTGCTCGGGGTCCAGGACGTGGGCGGCTATGACTCCTTGCTCCCTAAAGCCTCGGTGGATCGCTTGGCGGCCGCGGTCGGCGGCGATCCCGCCCCACAGGCCAATGGAAACATGATGCTGGTCAAACCCACCGCCGATATGTCCAAGATTGCCGAGCTGGGAGCTGACCAAGTGGTGAGTCGAACCGCTATCGAAGCACTCGGCCAACCAACGAAGGTCTGGCGCAACTTGTTCGTCTACAACCTTTCGCCGGGCCGAGCATCAACGCCGCAGGGGCCCGCCGAGATCGTAACGGACACGGCCGCCCGCGTCGTCGTCAAGGCGACCGGGCCGGGCATGCTCGTACTTCGGGACGCACCTGCAAGCGGTTGGGAGGCGCGGATCGAGGGCCGACCCGTTCCCCTCGGCCCTGGCCCATGGCGTACCGTGAGCTTGCCCGAAGGCACTCACACCGTGACCTTCTCCTACCTCCCGGCCCACCTCGCCCTTCTCCCTCTGCTCGGGCTCCCCGTCCTACTTGGAGTTGCGATGAAGCTAGGGGAACGGCAGAAGAATGCAGTACAATCGTAGAGGAGAGATGGCGATCGCGGCACCTCAGACCCAACCGTTGGGAGTAGGCCCGGAAAATGCCGGAAGCGCACGGCACATGACCGTCATTTACAACGACGATCACACTCCGTACGAGGCCGTCATCGAAGTTCTTGTCCGAGCCACCGGCTGCAGCCGGGGGGAGGCAGAGATGGAGACGTGGGAAGCCCACCACTACGGGAAGGCACCGGTTCATTTTGGGTCCCAGCGCGACTGCCAGGGCGCGGCCGACGTCATAGGAACGATAGGGGTGAAGGCCGAGGTCATGCCGGAGTGGAACGATTGAGCACGAGATTCGAGCTGCCAGGCACGCTCCCTGTCCTCGACCCCGTTACGCGAAAGGAGCTTGGGCCGCTCTGGCAAGTCACGGTCTATGACAACGACACGAACACCTATGAGGAAGTGATCACTGTCCTCATGATCGCCACCGCCTGCACGGCCGAAGAGGCCTACATCGAGGCTTGGGAGATAGACAAGTACGGCCAGTGCGTCGTACACCGGGCCGACGAGAGCGAGTGCCAAGGCGTTGCGGACGTCGTCGGTACGATCGGGATCAAGGTCGAAGTCTCGCAGGAAGCCTAGTCTGGGAACGCGGCGCGGATCACCTGGCCCACGTTCGAGACGTACCGGACCGTGAGACGGGCTTGGATCTTCTCCGGGATCTCCTCTTCGAAGTCCTTCCGGTTCTCTGCTGGCAGAATGACAGTCTCTACCCCGGCCCGATGCGCCGCAAGAACCTTCTCCTTGATACCACCCACCGGTAGCACCTGCCCCACCAGCGTCACCTCCCCGGTCATGGCCAACCTTTTGGTCAACCCTTGACCCGTGAGAAGAGACACCAACGCGCAGACCATCGTGATGCCTGCGGAGGGCCCGTCCTTGGGAACCGCACCCTCGGGAAGGTGAATATGGATCTCGTTCTTCTCGAAGCTCTCCGGCTCAATCTTTAGCTCTCGGGCGTGGGACCGGACATAGGAGAGCGCCGTTGTCGCCGACTCCCGCATGACATCGCCTGCCTGCCCGGTGAGAAGGAGGCCCTTCGTGCCTGGCAACAAGGCGGTCTCGACGAAGAGGAGGTCTCCGCCCATGGGGGTCCAAGCGAGGCCGACTGCCATCCCAGGCAAGAGGCGTCGCTCGGTCACCAGATCGCGCTGGAAGCGAGGCGCGCCCAGGGACGTGACCACGAACCGCTTCGTCACCGTCAACTTCGCCTTGCGGCCATTGGCAAACTGTAGCGTCGCCTTGCGGGTGACGTTCGCAATCTCGCGCTCCAGGTTCCGCACGCCCGCCTCCCGCGTATAGCCTTGGATGAGGGCGGTCAGGGCATCGTCCTTGAAAACAAGCTGCCTTGGGGAAAGGCCGTGCTCGTCCAACTGTCGGGGGACTAGATGGTCCTTCGCGATCTCGAGCTTCTCCTCTTCGGTATAGCCGCCGAGCTCGATGATCTCCATGCGATCCCGAAGGGGCCCAGGGATCGTGTCGAGCCGGTTCGCGGTCGTGAGGAAGAAGACGTGCGAAAGGTCGAAGGGAGCGTCAATATAGTGATCGCGGAAGGCCGAGTTCTGCTGAGGGTCGAGGACCTCGAGCAGGGCGGACGCGGGATCGCCGCGAAAGTCCGTCCCGAGCTTGTCCACCTCGTCGAGCATGAAGACCGGGTTGTTGCTCTCGGCGCGGCGCAATCCCTGAATGATCTGGCCGGGCAATGCCCCGATGTAGGTTCGGCGGTGACCCCGGATCTCCGCCTCGTCGCGCATGCCGCCCAGCGAGATGCGGACGAACTTGCGGTCCAAGGCGCGAGCGATGCTCATCCCGAGCGACGTCTTGCCGACCCCCGGCGGGCCATAGAAGCACAGGATCGGCTGGCGGACCGCCCCTTCCCGCTTCACCTTGCGAACCGCGAGGAACTCAATGATCCGATCCTTGATCTTTTGTAGCCCCGAGTGGTCCGCATCGAGCACGGACCTCGCGTTCTCGAGGTCCAAATTGTCCGTGGTAGACGCAGACCAGGGAAGGGCGGCCATCGTCTCGACATAGGTTCTTGCGACGCTGTACTCCGGAGAGCCAGGGTTGATACGGGCGAGCCGATCGAGCTCTCGCGTCGCCTCCTTGAGCGCGGCCTCCGGCATCCCCGCCTCTTCCACCTGCGCTCGGAGCTCCTCGAGCTCGGCCCCAGTGTCCTCGCCCTCGCCCAGCTCCCTCTGGATCGCCTTGAGCTGCTCCCGAAGATAAAACTCCCGTTGGCTCTTGCTCAGTTCCGCGCTGACCTCGCTGTGAACCTTGCTCGTCAGTTCGAGCACGCGCACTTCTCGGCCCAGGACCTCGAGGAGCTTCCGAAGCCGCTCCCTGGTTCCCAGCGCCTCCAAGACGTCCTGCTTGTCCTGAAGGGAGAGCGGCATGTGTGCGGCTACGAGGTCAGCCATAACGTTGGACTCGCGCACGGTGGTAGTCATGGCGAGAAGCTCGTCAGGGAGCTGGGGTGTGAGCCGAACCGCCTGCTCGAACAATGCGGCCACGGATCGCCGAAGGGCCTCTACCTCCTCCGCCTCTTCTGGAACGATGGGCTCGTCCGCGAGCACCTCGATCTTCGCCTTGAGGTACGGCTCCTCCTGGAGCCGCTCGACGATCCGGAACCGGACGATCCCTTGCACGATGAGTCGGACCGAGTCCGGCACTCGCATCAGGGTTCGAATCACGACCGCACAGCCGTATTCGAACACGTCCTCGAAGGTCGGTTCGTCAATCTGGGGGTTGCGCTGGGCAATGACCCCGATCACCCGGCTCGACTGCGAGACCGCCTCGTCAATGAGGTTGATCGAGTTCGGGCGACCCACGCTGAGCGGGGCGATCAACATCGGAAACACGACCGCGTCTCGGAGAGGGAGCAAGACCAGTTCCTCCGGGATCACCGGCTTCATCTCGCCGGAATCTTCCTCGATCGCCTCTTCTGCCGCCGCGCCGAGGGCTTCCTCGATCTGAGCTTCGAGATCGGGCTCCGCCTTCTGGCTCAATGTCTCACCACCCTGATTCTATGTCGAGCCACCACTACCGTCGGCTCGACGCCACGGTTTCTGGGCACGAGGATGGAGAGCATGCCGTGATCGAGCTCCGCCCTCGCATCGCCAAAGTCGTACGCTGCCTCGGGAAGTTCGACCGTCCGTTCAAAGCTCCCGTACTCGATCTCCAATCGGATCGCAGAGGCTCGCCCAGGAGGGATGGGCGGTTGGCGGCGGTCGCCACGAACCGTGAGCGTACACGACTCCCCGTCGAAGATGAGCGTGAGCTCGTCCGGGCCCAGTCCCGGCACCTCGACTCGGAGCAAGACGAAGCGCTCGTGGTCGAAAAGGTCTATCCTTGGTGTCCACCCAGAACGCGCGAAGCTCTGGCCGGGGGGCGGGCCAGTGCCTTCCCTGATACCGAACTGAACCAGCCACGCTCGGAGGTCGTCGCTTGGCATCGGTCTAGTGTACTGCCAAGCGCGGCCTCACACCCAGCCTCGCAGGCGGCAAGCCTCCGCGACCCGGTCCACCGCGATCAAATAGGCGGCTAGCCTTGTGTGTACCTTGCGTTCGGTGCGCATAGCGTGGACCGCCCCGAACGACTCCGTCATGATCGCGTCGAGCTCTTGGTAGACCCGGTTGCGAGGCCATTTGTCGAGGCTGGCGTTCTGCACCTGCTCCATCCAAGAGACCGTGACCCCTCCCGCGTTGCACAAAAAGTCGGGAATCACATAGACGCCTTGGGCAAAGAGGATCTGGTCCGCCTCGGGGCTGGTCGGGCCGTTCGCGAGCTCGGCGACGATCTTCGCGCTCACCTCGCCTGCGTTCTCCACGGTGAGGACATTCTCGAGCGCACTGGGCAAGAGAACGTCCACGTCCAGACAAAGGACGTTCTCGTTGCTGATCGCCGAGCCCCCAGAGAAGCCTGCCACCGACCCGGTCCGCTGCTTGTGCTCGAGCAATGCGTCGAAGTCCAGGCCCTCGGGCGAATAGACCCCGCCCATGCTGTCCGAGGCCGCCACAACCTTGGTCCCGAAGAGCTCGCCGAGAAGTCGGTGCGCGTGTTGGCCCGCGTTCCCGAAGCCTTGGATCGCAGCAGTCGCTCCCGTGAGGTCAATCCCCAGCTGATGCGCACATTCCCGGAGGGCATACATCCCTCCCCGTGCCGTCGCGTCCTCGCGCCCGGCGATGCCTCCGAGCGGGAGCGGCTTGCCCGTGATGACCCCCGACCGGTGGGTCTGCTCGATCGCTTCGTACTCGTCGAGCATCCAGGCCATGATTTGCGGGTCTGTATACACGTCGGGGGCGGGGACGTCGGACACGGGTCCGATGAAGCTGGCGATCTGCCGTATGTACCCGCGTGCCAGCCGTTCCTTCTCTCTAGCTGAGAGCCACTTGGGGTCGCACACGACCCCGCCCTTGCCCCCTCCGAGTGGTATGCCGACAACCGCGGTCTTCCATGTCATCCACGCTGCCAGGGCCCGTACGGTGTCAACCGTCTCCTCAGGGTGCCAACGGATCCCGCCCTTCGCGGGTCCGCGGGCATCGTTGTACTGCACCCGATAGCCCTGAAACACCTGAGTCTCTCCGTTGTCCATCCTCACCGGGATGCGAACATGGAGCTCTCGCATGGGCTCGCGAAGGAACGCGCGTTCCGCGGTCGAGAGTCCGAGGATCGCCGCAGCCTCGTCAAACTGTCGCTGGGCGGTCGCGAAGGGGTTGGACATAGCCCGAGGATTCTACTTTCCCATGCCTGCGCTGTCTACGTTGGAAACCGTACCCGCGTAGACTGGGCTCGCCGCTAACCCTTCGCCCGCCCTGCAACGTCAACTTGGTGCGGGCGCCCTGCTCCGATGAACTTGCGGAAGGCCTCCAGCGTGAGCTCGCTCACGTGGTGCTCGATTCCCTCCGCGTCGGTTTCCGCCACCACGGAAGGGACTCCGAGCCTGATCAGGAACTCCACCACGACGGCATGCTTCTCTCGGAACTTGATCGCGAGCGCCTCGCCCTCGGGAGTGAGAAAGAGGCTTCGATAGGGCTTGGCGACCAAGAGCCCGTCCCGTTGCAGCCGCTGGACGGTCTTGCTCACGGTCACTGGACTCACCCCAAGGATTTGAGCGATGCGAACCGCGCGCGCCTCGCCTTCGGTCTCGGTGAGGCGCAAGATGAGCTCGGCATAGTCGGCTGCCGTCTCGAGCGCGTGGTCGTCCCGAGTCCGGGCGAACGGGTTCTTGCTTCCTCGTGCCATGAGCTTCTGCGAATGTCCTACCCACCATTATGAACTATGGGTGGTAAACTTAGCTCATGCTAAACAAGTGGGCCATGGCTGTATTGCTGCCAGCCATGGCTGGCCAGCTCCTGGCGGGCTGCACCGCGGGGGGAAAAACTGCACGTAACGGAAAGGACCGCCTTGTCGTCGTCTCGACGACGGGCATGATCAACGACGCGGTGCGCAACATCGGTGGCGACAAGGTGGAGGCGATCGGGCTCATGGGCCCAGGGATTGACCCCCATTTGTACCGGGCCACGGCGGACGATGTCCGAAAGCTCGATTCAGCGAGCCTGATCTTCTACAACGGCTTGGAGCTCGAGGGCCGAATGACGGAGATCTTCGCCAAGATGAAGTCCCGAGGGACCCCTACCTACCCTGTCACCGCCGGGATACCTCTGACCGAGCTCCGAAACCCTCCCGAGTTCAAGGGCAAGCACGACCCCCACGTTTGGTTCGACGTCGAACTCTGGAAGTACGCCGCCGAGTCCGTACGCGACGGCCTCGTCCAGTCGGACCCGCCGAACCGCGACCACTACGAGGAGAACGCTCGGAAGTACTTAGAGACGCTCGATCAGTTGCACTCCTACGTGACCAAGGAGGCGGCATCCCTCCCGCCAGGGAGCCGGGTGTTGGTCACGGCGCACGACGCGTTCGGATACTTCGGACGCAAGTACGGCTTCGAGGTCTTTGGAATCCAGGGCACGAGCACCGCGTCGGAAGCGGGCGCTCAGCGGATCATCCAGCTCGCGGACCTCATTGCGAAGCGGAAGGTCAAGGCGATCTTCGTCGAGACCAGCGTGCCCGAAGCTACGATCAAGGCGTTGCAAAAAGCGGTGCAAGGCCGGGGCTGGGACGTCCAGGTCGGGGGCAAGCTCTTCAGCGACGCGATGGGCGACGACGGTACCAAGGAAGGCACTTACGACGGCATGGTGCGACACAACATTGACAGCATCGTAAAGGCTCTCCGATGAACCACGAAGCGCTCGCGGCTCCAGGCCCGCTCCCCGCTGTCTTCGTCCGCGACCTCACCGTGGCCTATGACGAAAAGCCGGTCCTTTGGGACATTGACCTGGACGTGCCCGAGGGCACCTTGACCGCCATCGTCGGGCCCAACGGCGCCGGGAAGAGCACCCTGCTCAAGGCGATCCTGGGGCTCATCCCCACCGCCGCAGGCACGATCCGGCTCCTGGGCGAAACCTATTCGCGGAACCGCCGGGCCGTGGGCTACGTCCCTCAGCGGGGCACCGTGGACTGGGACTTCCCGACCGATGCCCTTGATGTCGTCACGATGGGGCTCTATGGTGCCCTCGGATGGCTGCGTCGGCCGGGGGCGAAAGAGCGGGCCACGGCCCTGGAACGGCTTGACCAGGTCGGAATGGCAGACTTCGCCAAACGCCAGATCAGTCAGCTTTCGGGCGGGCAACAGCAACGAGTGTTCCTTGCCCGTGCCCTCGCGCAGGATCCCAAGCTCTACTTCATGGACGAGCCCTTGGCGGGGGTGGACGCCGCGACGGAACAAATCGTCTTCGAGATCCTGCGGCTTCTGCGATCGGAAGGCAGAACGGTCGTCGTGGTCCACCACGACCTCGAAACCGTCCGTGAGACGTTCGACCGTACGATCCTGCTCAACGTGAAGCTGATCGCCTCGGGCCCCACAGAGGCCGTGTTCGTCCGCGAAAAGCTTCAGGCCGCCTACGGCGGGCGCCTTGCCGCCATGGAGCGATGAACCTACTCGCCGACTATACACTGCGGAACGTAGCCCTCGGCTCCTTGGTCTTGGGTGTGGTGAGCGGGGTGTTAGGCTGCTTCGCCGTGCTGCGACGCCAGGGGCTGATGGGGGACGCGCTGAGCCACGCGGCGCTGCCAGGGGTGTGCTTGGCCTACATGGCCACCGGGCTCAAGACCCCGCTCGTGCTCATGGCTGGCGCCGCAGCCTCGGGCCTGGTCGGGATGCTCCTCATCCTCACCACGATTCGGCGGACCCGTGTGGACCAAGGCTCGGCCCTTGCCGTGGTGCTGACATGGTTCTTCGGCATTGGCGTCGTGCTCCTCACAGTAGTCCAAAAGAGGAACGATGCGAACCAAGCAGGCCTGGACAAGTTTCTGTTTGGCCAGGCCGCGGCCCTGATCGCCGAGCAGGTCGCCACCATGGCGGTGCTCGGGCTCCTGTGCCTGATCGTCGTCAGCCTGCTCTTCAAGGAGTTCAAGGTCGTGAGCTTCGATCCTGAGTTTGCCCAGACGGTCGGCTTGGACACCGGTCGCCTAGGGGCATTGCTCTCAGGATTGCTCGTCGTCGCGATCGTGATCGGGCTCAACACGGTCGGTGTGATCCTCATGTCGGCCATGCTTGTCGCGCCGGCCGCCGCGGCCCGGCAGTGGACGAACTCCCTGGGAACGATGGTTTGGCTGGCGGCAACGATCGGTGCCTCGGCCGGCGTGTGCGGCGCCTTGCTCAGCGTGTTCCAGGAAAACGTGCCCACAGGACCTGCGATCGTGCTCGTTCTTTCCGCAGCCACCGCCTTCTCGTTGTTCTTTGGGAGCGCGCGCGGGCTCGCTTGGTCTCGTCGCCGTGCGAGGGTGGCGACTTGAGCAGTGGCTCCCAGATCGCCCTGGTCGCGGTTGCGGCCGGGCTTGCGTGCTCGCTCGCGGGAGTCTTCCTCGTCCTACGAAGGCTGGCCATGGTCGCGGACGCGATCAGCCATGCGGTGCTGCCGGGGCTTGTGGCGGGCTATGTCCTTGCGAACGGCCCGAACCTCCTCTTCGGCTTCCTCGGAGCCGTGGTTTCCGGACTGCTGACCGTCTATCTCGTCGAGACCCTGAACAAGACGCGCAGGGTGACCAGCGACACCGCGATCGGCCTTGTGTTCCCGGCGATGTTCGCCTTGGGGGTCTACGTGATCTCGCGCTACTTCCCCAACCTCCACATTGACACGGACGCGGTGCTCCACGGCGAGATCGCCTTCGCACCGTTCGACACGCTCGCACTGGGAGGTCGGGAGTACGGCCCGGTGTCGTTCTGGGTGCTCGGTGGGCTCGGGCTGTTCAACGCGCTCGTCCTGACTGCGCTCTACAAGGAGCTCAAGCTAGCCACGTTCGACGCCGCTCTCTCCGCGACGCTCGGGTTCGCACCCGTGGTGCTCCACTACGTCCTAATGACCGTGGTGGCCGTGACCACGGTGGGTGCGTTCAGCGCAGTTGGGGCGATCCTTGCCGTGGCCCTCATCGTCGTGCCCGCGGTCACGGCGTCCCTCCTGACCACAAGGTTGAACCAACTCATCCCGCTCGCAATCGCGGTCGGCGTGGGCTCGGCCCTCGCGGGATACGGTCTGGCGACCCTGTGGAACGTCTCGATCAGCGGAATGATGGCGAGCACGCTGGGTGCGGTCTTCTTCCTCGCCTTGCTCTTTGCACCGGCACGCGGAATCATCTCCCAGTGGTCGCGAAGAAGGCGTCAGCGCGAGGAGTTTGCCACCGACGTCCTCCTCATCCATCTCGCGACACACCTCAGCACACCCGAAGAGGCGGTGGAGAGCACGCTGCTCCATATCGAGCGAGAGTTGGGATGGAGCCCTGACCGTGCCTCGCAGATCGCGGTCCGCGCCGAGCGCGCCGGCTTGCTCCAGGCACGGAGCGGGTCGCTCCAACTCACCCAAGAAGGGCAGGCCAGAGCGACCCAGGTCGCTGCGCACTAGCGCTCAGTCGTCGTCCTTGAGCCGAACCGCGGCGAGGATTGAGCCGTTGTAGCTTCCTTTCGCCTCGACGATCGTCCCGACCCCGATCCCTGCGAAGAACTGGGTCTTCGTGACGGCGTCGCTATTGAGCCGGTACGTCGTAGTCCCGCTCGTGGTGACGTTCACCGCTTGGCCTGCGGTGAAGCCCGCACCAAACCAGGACTGTACGGTCATGGTCAAGGTCCCGGCCCCGGCGTCAAGAACCGTCACTGGCCCTTTGATCTCCGCCTCGTTCTCATCGTTCTCGTCCTCGATCTTGGCCTTCACCGCGGTGAAGAGGGAGCCCGATGCCCTGCCTTCGACCTCGACTTGGTTGCCCGCGAGGGCCAACTGGGCAAAAAACTCGTCCTTGGTCAGCGGAGCCCCGGCGTCGCTCAAGAACCGTGTGCCCGTGCTGGTCGTTACGTTCATCACCGTGCTTTCCGGCACGAACCCACGGGCTAGGGTCACCTCGACGTCGAACGTCCCGCTGGGCGCAGCGATGTTCTTCGGATTGCCCTTGATCTTGTGCGGGTCGTTCGAGTTGTCCCCGTCCTCGATCTTCACGGACCGAGCCAGGAAGAACCCTTGCACGAAAACACCGTAGGCTTCGACGCGCTGGCCGTTGGCGAGCACCGGGTTCGTCGTCCCGTCCTCGTTGAAGACCCTCGTGTCGGCGCTCGTCTTCACCGCGACGCTACCGCCCGGTCGGGCCAAGCTGAAAGTCAGGTTCGGCGACGTGCCAGTGAGACCCGAGATCGTCCCATGGATGTCGTTGGCCTCGTGACGATTCTTGTCGTCCAAGCCGTTCCGCGTGCCTCGCTTCAGAGTGGCGACGACGCGGTTCGTGCCATCCAAGTCCCAAGTCGAAAGGTCGAAGTCCAAAATCAGCTCGTTCTTGCCAGGGATGATCACACTGGGCGAGCGAAGGTTCAACTGCGACTTGCCCGGAGAGCCCACGATGGCGTGCTGGGCCGCAAAGCGATAGCTCTGCGCGGTGGTGCCTCCCTTGGGCACCATCTGGAGCTCCTCGTCGAGCACGACCCTGACCTGTCCATATGTGGCAGGAGTGATGCCTTTATCGTCGAGGAAGGCGAACCGTGCGCCCGAATTGTCACGAAGAGTTGTCAGGTCAATCTCGAGCCCGGCCGTGTTCTCAAAGGCAAGCTCGTTGCTCTGCCCTTCCAGAAAGACCTGATAGACCTTGACCCAAACGTGGTCAAAGTCCGTGCTCAAACTATCGGTTGCGTAGACAGCGACGGTGCCTGCCTTGGCAGAACCGCCGGCGTTGCCCCCGCCTCCGCCGCAGCCTGCCGCGAAGAGGGCGAGAAGTGCCGCGAACAGCACCGTGAGGGTTGAAGTGAGTCTCATGTTTGCACCTTGTGTGTAGGCAACGGTGTGTAGTGCCCTAAGGTGAAAGACGCACGGCGCGCACGGCTTGATACAGTCCCTTGGGCGGCCATCGGGGTGAATGAACCCTGCCCCCGACGGTGCCCTGATCGGTGCTGCGGGGAAAACTCGGCTCAACCGAGAGCACGACCCTTCGCTCCCGTCCTACTGTGGTTCACAATCGGCTGGATGTTCGCGATCGCCACGGTCATGGTCCTTGCGCTCCCGCCATACAAGCTCGTCTGGTCCGATGAGTTCGACAAAGACGGCAAGCCCAACCCCGCCCATTGGATCTATGAAACGGGCTTTGTCCGCAACAAGGAGCCCCAACTGTATCGCGAGGAGAACGTCTCGGTGAAAGACGGCGTGCTTGTGATCGAGGGACGGCGGGAACGTGTGCCCAACCCGTCCTATGACCCCTCCGCACTGGAAAGCGACTGGCGAAGAGCGCGCAAGCACGCGGAACTCACTTCCGGATCCATCAAGACCGCGACGAAGCAGCTTTGGACCTACGGGCGGTTCGAGTGCCGAGGCAAGTTCGATGTCGAACTCGGCCTCTGGCCCGCGTTCTGGATGACCGGGCCCAGCCGTGAATGGCCCGCGAACGGCGAGATAGACATCATGGAGTACTACCAGAGGACCTATCTGGCAAATCTTGCGTGGGGGGGGCAAAGTCGCGGGGTCGGCCCAGTGGAAGTCGGTGAAAACACCGATCTCCGAGATCGCCGAGGAAGCAAGGTATTCCTCGCCAGAGACGTGGGCTCAAGACTTTCACGTGTACCGCATGGATTGGGACGCGGACGCGATCCGTCTCTATCTGGATCAGCGGCTCCTCAACGAGACCCTCCTCAAGGACACCGTGAACGACTCGCCGGATGGTGCCAACCCGTTCCGTGAGCCGCACCATATCATCCTCAACCTGGCCCTCGGCGCGACCGGAGGCGACACGTCCAAGATCCACTGGCCCGCGCGTTTCCTCGTGGACTGGGTCCGTGTTTACCAGCAATAGCGGCGCGAACTGCGTGACCCCCCGCCGATCGGCGAAAACCACGATTTGAGGTTGGCCCAGAGCCACGGCTTGCCTGTCCTGAGCCTGTCCTCGGGCTACTTCACGGGATCATTTTCGCGTAATCCTTGACACTTCATGAACTTCTGTGTTACACTGAACTCAATGGTTCAGTGTCGCTACCTGGATGACTCGTTCGGCGCACTTTCCGATGCGACCCGGCGTGGGGTCTTGGAGCAGCTTGGACAGGGGGAGGCCTCGATCACCGCCCTGGCCGAGCGGTTCCAAATGACCCTCACCGGTATGAAGAAGCATGTCGGGGTGCTGGAGCGGGCAGGGCTTGTGCGAACCGAGAAGATAGGGCGAGTGCGGACCTGCTCGCTCGGGACGCACGGCCTGGAGCAAGAGTCACAGTGGATCGAGAGGCACCGGCAGGTCTGGGCGATCCGCTTTGAAGCACTGAATCGTGTGGTTGAGGCACTACAGCTTCAGGAGAGCACAAACGAATCGCAGACGTTCGATACGGCGACACCATTGCACGAAAATCCCGCTGCTATGCACGAGGACTCTCCACCGGACGAGATCGCAGCCCTCGAGCACCTGATCTGTGGGTTTACGGGCGGCATCCTCCGCAGGGCGCGTGAGATTCCAGAGGAAAGGTGGAACTGGAGCTTCTCCGAGCGCACACCTACCGCGCGGGAGATCTGCGAGCATGCCTGGATGTGGCTTTGGAGCGACCGGCAAGAGGTCACGGTGCTCGATCCTGCACGGCATGTGGCCGTCCCCGACCCGCCTGCGGAGCGCGGCAAGATGTTAGACCTGCTCGAAAGCGAGAAGCAAGCTTGGCGGCAGCTCTTCCTAACCCTTACCACAACGAGGATGGACGAGATTCGAGTCAGTCCCGATGGACACCCTCGGTCGGTCCGAGGCTACCTCCTTCATATGGCGCAGCACATCGTGAGCAAGAGCGGGCAGATGACCATGCTTCACTTCGACCTCGGCCTCGATGGCGACGGGCCCTACGAAGCCCCGCACCCGAACCAGCTCTACAGCTTCGGTGCTCCCGCCTGGCCCGCACCAAGGAACTGAACAGTTTCCTCAACGAACGACAGAACAAGGAACCATGAACATGAAAGAAGACACGACTACCGTCACACGAACATCTGAGCGCGAGCTCGTGGTGTCACATACTCTCAATGCCCCCCCTCACCTAGTGTGGGAGGCATGGACCAAACCTGATTTGTTCAGACAATGGTGGGTGCCTCACTCCTTTGGCCTGAACCTGGTCTCCTGCGAGTTGGACGTGCGCCCTGGAGGAGAGTACCGCTTGGCGTTTCTCCACGAGGGGGCAACGATGGAGTTCTTCGGCACCTACCTGAAAGTGGAACCGTTCTCACGGCTCGCCTGGACCAACGAGGAGGACGGCGGCCAGACCGTTACCACGGTGACGTTCTCCGAGGTCGCTGGTCGGACCCTCTTGGTCGTAAGCAATCTGTATCCCACGCAAGAGGCCCTCGAGTCCGACGGCTCGACCGCAGCCCTCCCCGAGGTGCTGGGCCAGCTAGAAGAGCTTCTCGCAGATATGGGATCGGGAGCGATCTCGGAAGGATCGTAGACCTTAGAGAGCTGGCGGTCGGGACGGGCTAAGGCCATTGCGGGTCGGCCAGCGACACGGGGGGGCTATTGCTCGCCCTTCGGCATCGTCCGGATCACATAGGGCGTCGAGCCCGTCACCCGAAGGACGCCCTTGAGCAGGATCGTCTCCGATGACGAGCCGATCCAGATGTCAAAGTCGCCCGGCTCGACCACGCGCCGCATCCGACGATCCCAGAGGGCCAGGCGATCCGGGACCAGCGAGAACTTCACCGTCTTCTTCTCCCCCGGTGCGAGACTCACCCGCTCAAATCCCCGCAAGGCTCGGTCGTAGGTCGTCACCGAAGAGACACGATCGTGGAGGTACAGCTGGGCAACCTCCTCACCGGCCCGCTCACCCACATTCTCGATTTCGCACGAGACTTCGACGGTCGCGGGCATCCTCACCTCATGTGAAAACGCCAGGTTCGAATACCGAAAGGTTGTATAGGAGAGCCCAAAGCCGAAAGGCCAAAGGACGCCGCCGTTATGGGCCGAGTAACTGCGCATCGGATCGTCGTTCGCGTTTGGTTTTGAGGGAAAGTTGTACGGGACCTGGCCCACGGTCTTTGGCCACGTATTGGGGAGCTTGCCGCCGGGGTTGATGTCTCCGAAGAGAGCCTCCGCGACCGCGGTTCCGGTCTGTGCGCCGGGGATCCAGCCGACGAGGATGGCGGGAACGTTGCGCGCCGCGTAGTTGATCGTCATCGGCCGCCCGTTCAGGAGGACGAGCACGACGGGCTTGCCGGTCGCGGCGATAGCCCGCACTAGGTCCTCTTGGCGGCCCGGAAGATCGAGGCTGGTCCTGCTTCGACTCTCACCGGTCGTGCGCGTCGAATCTCCCATCACGAGCACGACCGCATCCGCAGACCTCGCGACGGCCACAGCTTCGTCCATCTCCGCTTGCTCCTTGGGGATCGGCGGCTCCCAGACGAGCTCGTTGTCGGGGAATCGAGAATCAATCCCCGCGCAGCCTCGCGCGTAGTGGATCTCCGTGGAAGTACCGACCTTCGCCTGAATCCCTTCCAGTACGCTCGTGACCTCCACCCGGAGCGGCCCGTATTGCTTGCGCGCAAGGGCCTTGTCATCCGCGTTCGGCCCGATCACGGCGATACGCTTGAGGGTCTTCGGCAGGGGCAGGAGGTTCTTGTCGTTTTTCAGCAGGACCAGGCTTTCCCGTGCGGCCCTCAGCCCGATCTCCCTATGCTCGGGCGACATCACGACGCCGGTGTCCTTGAAATACGGGTCGTCAAACAGACCCAGCCAGAACTTGACCCGCAGGACGTCGCGCACCCGGTCGTCAATCACCCGCATCGGGACTTTGCCCTCCCGGACCAGCTCGCGCAAGGGAAGGATGTAGTCCTGGGGCGGAGTGAAGGTCGTGCGTACGTTCAAGCCCGCCGTCACCGTCTGGCGCACCGCTTCCTTGTAGTCCTTCGCCACCCGGTGCTTCGAGGCGAGAAACTCCACCGCGTCACTGTCCGAGACGACGTAGCCCTTGAAACCAAAATCCTTGCGTAGGCGCGTCGTCAGCCAATACTCGCTCCCCGTGATCGGGATGCCGTCATAGTCGTTATAGGAGCTCATGACGCCAAGCGCACCCGCCTCCTCGAAGACCCGCTGGAAGGGATAGATCTGCTCGTCCTCGGCTTCTCGCCGTGGGATCTGGGGGTCCGTCCGCGAGTCTCCTTCCCGTGCGCCCTTGTTCGCTCCGTAGACCGTGTAGTGCTTCGGGGTAGAGACCACCCTCTGGCTCTGAATGCCGAGGGTTTGCTGGATGCCCAACTCGGCGACCAGGTAGGGCGATTCGCCATAGCACTCCTCGGTGCGTCCCCAGCGCGGATCACGGGCGGTGTCAAGGATCGGCGAATAGATGTTGGTGAAGCCGTAGGACCGCGCCTCCGAGCCGGTGACCTCTCCCACCTGGCGCACGAGCGACCGATCCCAGCTCGCGCCCAATCCAGTCTGGCTAGGAAAGCTCGTCGCCCGCGAGACCATGATTCCCCGGATTCCCTCGTTGCTGAAATCAACCGGGATGCCGAGCCGGGTGTGCTCAACGAACCACCGCTGGATGGTGTTGATCGCCTCCACATGAGCGGCGGGGGGCCAGTCGTGCTTTGTCTCGATGCGAAAGCTGTTCAGTTGCTCGTCAATATTGGCGATGCCGTCCTTCCAGATCTCCTTGTCCCATTCGGGGGTCGGCAACATGTCCTTGAGGACTGCCTTGTAGCCGTAAAGGGTGGCCAGTTGACAGGTCTTCTCCTCGAGCGTCATCTGTCTCAGAAGGTCCTCGATGCGGCGCTCGACCGAGGCCCTCGGGTTCTCATAAAGATCCATCCGCCCGTTCTTGTTGAAGTCAAGATACGCAGGGGATTGGAGAGTGAGGCAGAGGGCGGGGAGCATCATGGCACGTGCCGGTCAGCCTACCTTCATGCCGATTCTCGTTTCACCGCGAGCCACGACCCTGATCCAGGATCCGATTCTGGAGGCATCGCCGAGCGTCGCCGCGGGTCGAAGACCACGGGGCAACATGGAGACGATTACGGCTCCGATGCCGTGCGAGCGACGACCCGCCCCCCGGAACCCAAGGGCGTCGCGATATTGGTGACCACGCGCACAATGCGGTCGTAACGGGACAGGCTCGAGCTCAACGCCCGACACCGACGAGGTATCGTCCGCCTCGTGGTCGAAAACGCCTTCTTCGTCCCTCTCCTGCCTGGCAAGACCGATGCCGCCTACGAGTTCTGCGCCCAGCTCACGGGCCCGCGCAAGGCCGAGTTGGACGCCGCCCAGACCACCGTCGTCAAGGAGAGTTGGTTCCTCCAGCAGACCCCGCAAGGCGACTTCCTGATCGTCTACTACGTCTCCCCCGACCCGCGACGTGTGCACGACGCGCTCGCCGTCTCCGAGGAACCATTCGACGTGTGGTTCCGCTCGCAGATCTTGGACCTCACCGGGATTGACATCTCCACCCCTCTCCCCGGTCTGCCAGAGCAGATCCTGGCCTGGAACAAGCCCTGAGGGAAGACGGGCACCTTACCGCCGGAAACCACTACCCTCAGTCTGGGCACACGGCAACGATGGTGGGCGGTACTGGATTTGAACCAGCGACCCCTTCGGTGTGAACGAAGTGCTCTACCGCTGAGCTAACCGCCCGGGAACGTTAGTTGTACCCGCTCGCACGAGTAGACTAGTCCCCCGTGGATCCCGAGGTTCGGACTCTCGTCGAGGCTTGGCACTGGATGTACTTCGAGGTGGATCTCGTCTTCGATGGAGTACTACCCGAGAACCTCCACCGCCGACCCGGCCCGAACCTCCTCAGCATCAGCGAGCACTGCGCCCACCTGGCCCGCTCGGAAGCCTCCATCGTCGAGCGATACCTCTTCGGTCGCCCGCCCGAGCAGTGGGCCGGCACGCTTATGAGGCGGGCAGTCTTCGGTTGGCCGCCCACCATGCTGGAGTCCCCGATCGAGCCCGAACTGGCCCGGCTGACCCTCGCTGAGGTGAAGCACGGCCTCATGAGAGAGCACGAGCATTGCCTTCAGGCCACCCAGTCCCTCTCTCTGCCCGCCGATCATCGGTTCGACGACGACTGGGCCCGCTGCCCCACCGTCGCCGACCGACTGCGCATCGCCGCCTACCACGTCGCCTACCACATGGGCCAGATCTATTCGGTCCGGCACATGCTAGGAGAAGAGACCCCCGAAAACTAGCTCACCCCGACTGAGATCCTAGTTGGCGGCGTCCAACTCAAGGGGTGCGGCGTGCTTGTGGCCAAATGGGATTAGGCCCGCGAACTCCCCCATGGCTAGAACGACCACCCAAACCGCCACCCGGCCTGAAGCGTGAAGCCCCGATGCGTCAGGATAGGCCATGCCCTCAGAGCGGTTCGACTATATCGTCGTAGGGAGCGGTCTCGCGGGGCTCTCCTTCGCACTGGCAGCTGCCGAATCCGGGACGGTTTGTGTTCTCACAAAGTCCGCGATCGCCGAGAGCAACACAAACTACGCCCAGGGTGGGATCGCGGCCGCGATCGGCGAGAGCGACGACGTGGTCCTCCACGAAGCCGACACCCTGGCCGCGGGCGCGGGACTCTGCGACCCGAAAGCGGTCAAGAAGCTCGTCCAGGAAGCGCCCCGCGCCATCGAATGGCTGCGCGAGTTGGGAGCACGGTTCGATTCTGGGCTCGCGAGAGAAGGGGGCCACAGCCGCAATCGGATCGTCCACCACGGCGACCGAACCGGTTGGGAGGTGGAGCGAGCCGTGTGCGAGAACGTGCGTCGGGAGCCCAGGATCACGGTCTTTGAGAACACTCTGGCTACTTCTTTGCTCCTCGCAGGGGGTCGCGTTGCCGGCGTCCGGGCCATGGTTCACGAGCGAGGCGAGATGGACTTCACGGGCCGGGCGGTTCTCTTGGCGACCGGGGGGTGCGGCCGAGTCTACGCGCACACCACGAATCCTCGGGTCGCCACCGGCGATGGGATCGGCCTCGCCCTCGCCGCGGGAGCCGAGGTTCGCGACATGGAGTTTATGCAGTTCCACCCGACCACGCTGAACCATCCTCAGTTGAGGAACTTCCTCGTGACCGAAGCCGTTCGCGGAGCCGGGGCGACCCTGCGCGACTATCGCG
>JADLBH010000028.1 GCA_020847855.1 Fimbriimonadaceae bacterium | reverse complement strand
TGAGAACGCTGCGAGGGCAGCGATGCGAGTAAGTTTCATGGTTGTCATGTCTCCGTTCAGTAACGCTAGGCTTGGAGCAGAACAGCTTCGTCCAGCTCGAAGTCAGCACAAGTATAGAGCACAACCCACGCCGAAATGCCAGTCGAACACGATCAATCTGGAAATCCTCCTAAAAATCAGGCGAAATTACCAGTGTCGTGGCCTCGCTTCGCCTGGACGGGGACCTTGACTTGGTGAGTGTTCCCTATCTGGTAGAGGCTCTCTCTGCGATGCCTGCGCTGTTTCGCACCACGGTGGGTCGCCTCGAGACGTCGTCGGTAGACCGGCCTACGCACGTGGGCCGGTTCACCCCCAGGGAAGTCATGGCGCACCTCTCCGATTGGGAGCCCATCTTCCTTTCCCGGATGCAGCTCGCGGTGAGCGACCCCGGTGTCACGGTACCGGTCTATGACGAGGGGGATCGGGCGACCGAACTCGGCTATTCGGGCTGGGATGTTCCGTCGAGCATGGCCAACTGGGCGTCAGCGCGCGCAGAGACCGTGCTTTGGCTCACCTCTCTGCAACCTCAAGAATGGGCCATGGAGTTCCTGCACCCGGAGAGGGGCGTCTTCTCGGTGACCCGGCAGGCGACTATGCTCCTGGCTCACGACGTCTACCACCTCGTGCAGTTGGAAGAGGCTGGGGCCGCCTAGGTAAAACACCGGGGATGGATCGCGTCCCGGCTGAACGCTTTGCCGCCATGGCGGAACTGGCCGGGACCTGCGCACGAGACCCCCGGCTGTGCGGCGATGTTCACCGGGTCACGGAGTTGCTGGCGCAGACGCTCTCGGCGGGCCGGATCGTGCTCGTCGCAGGGAACGGTGGCAGCATGGCTCAGGCCGCGCACTTCGCCGAAGAGTGCACCGGGAGATTTCGGGCCGACCGCCGGCCGCTTGCCGTACTGAGCCTCGACTCCGCAGCTCATCTGAGCTGTACCGCGAACGACTATGGGTTCGAGTGGGTCTTCTCCCGGTGGGTGGAGGCGTTGGGCCGTGAAGGGGACGCCCTGCTCGTCCTCTCCACGTCCGGAGAGAGCGAGAACCTGGTCAAGGCTGTGACCGCCGCCAAGGGACGAGGAATGTCCACCGCTGCGCTCCTGGGCCGGGGAGGGGGGCGTCTCCACCCAATGGTGGGCGAGTCCGCCGTTTTTCCTGGAGCGACCGCGGACGAGGTGCAAGACCTCCACATGGTCGCCATCCATGCGATCCTGGTGGGGTTGGAGGCGCGGCTCTGCGAGAGCTGATCCAAGAACTTCGGGGTAGCAGGGTGCTCGTCATCGGCGACCTCATGTTGGACGTGTACCTTTGGGGCCGGCCCACGAGGATCTCGCCCGAGTCCCCCGTTATGGTGGTCGAGATCGAACGGGAGACGAAGGTTCCCGGAGGCGCGGCCAACGTCGCGAACAACGTGGTGGCTCTCGGCGGCAGGGCGACGGTCGTAGGCGTCGTCGGCGACGATCCGGAGGGCAGGAGCCTCCTGGCGCAGCTCGGAGAGGCAGGCGCAGTGGACGCCTCAGTCGTTGAGCCGGGCCGGCCCACCACGACCAAGACTCGGCTCGTGGCCCAGAGCCAACAGCTCATGCGGTTCGACAAAGAGCGAGTCATCGCCCTTTCAGAGATCACAGAGAGCGCCGTCCGAGACGCAGTCATGGACGCGATGCCGGAGACGGACGCGGTACTCGTTTCGGACTACGCCAAGGGCGTGGTGAGCCCGAGCCTAGCGGAATGGCTCGTCGCCGCATGCCACAGTCGCAAGCTTCCGCTCTTCCTGAACGCAAAGCCTGCGAGCGCGCGATGGTTTGTGGGTGCGACCCTCGTCACAGTGAACCGCGTCGAAGCGGAAGGCATCGTAGGGGCGCCGCCGAACGATCCGGTGGCACTGGCGGACGCTGTGCGACGGGCCGCTGGAACGGAGTCGGCAGTCGTCACATTGGGCTCCGGTGGTATGGCCTGGAGCTCGAGCTCCGGGGGTGGCTCCATGCCCGCCCTCCCGGTCGAGGTGTACGACGTCGCGGGGGCGGGCGACACCGTGGTCACCGTGCTCGCTCTCTCGCTCACTCGCGGGGCGAGCATGGATCAGGCCACAAAGCTGGCGTCTGTGGCCGCCTCCATCGTCGTCGGGAAGCTTGGCGTAGCGACCGCAAGTGCGGATGAGCTTGCCTCCCGCGTCTAGACTGCGTTGCCAAGCAGGCGGCGGCTCTTAGGATCGAGACGATCCACGTGGACCTCGTAGCGATTCCCGGAGACGTCCGTCACGATCAAGTGCCCCGGTGCGAGCCAGTGGACGTTCTCCTGCAGGCTTTGTGTCGCAAAGTCTCGCCGGCCACGCTCGGTCATCGTGTCCCAGTACGTTATGCCGAACTCCATCCGGATCGTGAGGATCTCGGTCACCATTGGGCTGAGGTACCTCTCCCCCACCATCGCCATGAGGGGATCCAGCACCTCGGGCGGTAGTGCCTGGGGATCAGGGATCGTTGTGATCTCACCGTCCTTGCCATCCAAGAGGGCCAGGTACCGACCCGGACGCGAGAGGGGCGACGACCATGCGGGACGGAATGCGAGGTAGCAGCGATCCTCGGTCTCGAGTCGGTAACGGCCTTCCGGCTCCTGCCAAACCTTCACGATCCTCACCTCCTTAGACATTCCCGACCTCCACCACTTGGTTGATCTGGCGCTGGGTCTCGACGAGCTTGGCGAATACTCCCCCTGCCTGCATCAGCTCGTCGTGGGTCCCCACCTCCTTGATCTCCCCGCGCTCGAGGACGATGAGCCGGTTAGCGGTGCGCAGGGTGGTGAGCCGGTGCGCGATCGCGAACGTGGTCCGGTTTGCGATCAAGTTCTGGATAGCCTCTTGGATCTGGCGTTCGGTCTCGACGTCCACGCTCGAGGTCGCCTCGTCCAAGATGAGGATCTTGGGGTCATGGAGGATCGCCCTCGCGATGCTTACGCGCTGGCGCTCGCCACCCGAGAGCCGGGCCCCTCGCTCGCCCACCACGGTGTCATAGCCGTCTTGCTTGGCAAGGATGAAGTCGTGCGCGTTGGCCGCCCTCGCCGCGTTCACGATCTCGTCAAAGGTCGCGTCGGGCTTGCCGTAGGCAATGTTCTCCGCGATCGTGCCGTTGAAGAGGAAGGGCTCCTGCAGCACGATCCCTATCTGCCTGCGGAAGTCAGCTAGGTCGAGCTCGCGATAGTCGCGACCGTCAACGAGGATCCGCCCCGCGTCCGGCTCGTAGAACCGGGCGATCAGGTTGATCGTGGTGGACTTGCCGGAGCCAGAGTGGCCCACGAGCCCGATCATCTCCCCCGCCTTCACATCGAAGGACATGTTGCGGATCACGGGGTTCGACTTGTCGTAGCCGAACCGGACGCCCTCGAAGGCGACCTCGCCCCGGAGTGGCTGCACAGCCCCGTCGTCGTTCGGCGATTCCGCCGCCATGTCCAAGACCTCGAAGACCCGCTCGGCGCCCGCCATGGCTCGGCTGAACCAGTTGTTGATCTGGGCGAACCACTGCAGCGGTCCGTAGACGAGCAGCAGGTAGGAGTTCACCATCACGAACTCGCCCAGCGTGAGCCGACCCTGGATCACGAGCGTTCCCCCATAGCCCCAGTTGATCAAGGCGGCGAGTGCGATGAAAAAGGTCATGATGCCGAAGCCGGTCGTCCAACGCCGTTCGCCCGCATATGCGGTGTCTCGCCACTCCCGGTTCCTCACGGTGAACTTGCCGAACTCGAAGTCCTCCTTCACGAAGGCCTTCACGACTCGGATTCCCGAAAGCGACTCGTTGAGGTGCATGTGCAGTCGAGCCATCTTCTGGCTCACCTTGTGGAACATGATGCTGAGCGGCTTCCAGAAGTACATGCTGACGAGGCCGATGAGCGGGATGGGCAAGAGGATCGCGGTCGCTAGCCCGACGTCGGTCCAAAAGAGGAAACCGATCACGCCAAAGAACATCAGGACGTTGATGAAAAAGAAGGGCAGGCCGTCCACCAAGAAGAACCAGAGCCGTTCCGTGTCGTTCGTGACCCGGCTCGCGATCGCGCCGACCGGTTTGCGGTCGAAGTAGCGAATCCCCAGTCCCTGCACCGCGCGAAAGACGGCGTTTCGGAGATCGGCCGAGATGTGGGCGGCGAGGAACGCCATGTTGCGCCCGGTGAAGATCTGCGTCGCCGACGCGGCGAGAGCGAGCAGGCCCCAGAGTCCCACGTTCTGCAAGAGCAAGGGCGTGGTCATCGTGCCGTCCTTGAAGCCGTCCACGAGCGTACGCTGGATCAAGGGAGGGACGAGGTTCAAGCCCGTGCTCGTCATCGAGAGCAGGACAAGGACCGCTGTCCTCGTCTTGTAGGGCTTGAGGTACGCGGCGACCCGGATCAGGGTCTTGCCTCGGTTCAGGCAGCTTGGGCAGAAGCCGTCGGCCTCGGGGAGCGGGAGGCCGCACTTCTCGCACCTTGTCCGCTCCTGCGGGAGGGCGATCGTGAGCTCGCTCCCTGCCGCGAGTTCCTCGACACCGCGAGCGAGGTCGCTGAACCTGTGCGCGACCGTGAGCGAGTAAGTTGCCAGGGTCAGCTCGTCGCCGGACTTCGTGCGCACGCGCAACCGCCCTCCGCTCACCAGCGGCTCGTTCTTGATCGTTCCGATGTCCTCAATCGCTACGCGCGAGAGCACCGCGCCACCGGGCTCGAGCACGGAGACGTGACTGGAGGTGACGACGACGCGTCGGGCTCCATAGCGGCCGTCTTCCGTGAGGTCAGCCTCAAGTTCTATGAGTGGCTTCCCCTCGACTGGTACGGCCTGCGCGGATTGCAGGGTCGAGGACATCGGTACGATTGGTGCAGGGGAACTGGCTCCGGGCGACACGAACCCGAAACCGCCCCAGCCTAAGTTACCCTCGGGCCCGGCCTTGCCTTAGGCCCTGGCTAGTTCCCGGCAGCGATCGGCGGGAACGTGCGGCCCCAAGCGATCTCGAGCAAGGAGGCGCGCACGGCCTGGTCGTCGCCTGACTCGCAAAGCGTCCGGAGATGGTCGAGTTGGTCTTTCAGCGATCCGTAATCGAGGCACGCGACGTTTGCCGCGCAGAGAATCTTATCGTGACCGCTGGGGACGAGACCTTCGTCCTCGTAGGAGAGTTCTTCGTGGATCTTCTCGCCGGGCCGGATTCCGGTGAAGCGGATCTCGATATCTTTGCCCGGAACCAGGCCGTGAAGCCGGATCATGTCCTTCGCGAGTTCGAGGATGGAGACCGGCTCACCCATCTCCAGGATGAAGACCTCGCCTCTCTCGCCGATCGCACCCGCCTTGACGATGAGCTGCACAGCCTCGGGGATCGTCATGAAGAACCGGGTCATGTCTTGGTGGGTGATCGTAACCGGCCCGCCGTGCTTGATCTGTCCCTTGAGGATCGGGATCAGGCTTCCCCGGCTCCCGAGGACGTTTCCGAAGCGAACGGTCGAGAAGTTCGTCTCGCACTGGGCGGCGAGCGAGCTCACCACCATCTCCGCCACGCGCTTCGTGGCGCCCATCACGTTCTTGGGGTTCACGGCCTTGTCGCTGGAGACGAGGATGAACCGCCGAACCCCGTTGCGGATCGCGCACTCCGCCAGGTTCAGGGTGCCGAAGACATTGTTCCGAACCGCCTCGATGGGCACCGACTCCATGAGCGTCACGTGCTTGTGCGCGGCGGCGTGAAAGACGACGGACGGGTTGTACCGGGCCAGCACTCGCTCGACCGCGTCGCGGTCTCGCACATCGGCGATGACCGGGATCGCCTGAAAGCCGTGTACGTCGCGCAGCTCTTGGTCAATCTCGAAAACGCTGTTCTCGCCTTTGCCCATCAGGATCAGACACGCGGGGGAGAGGGAGACGATCTGCCGGGCGAGCTCAGAGCCGATCGAGCCCCCCGCCCCGGTGATCAGGATCCTTTCGCCGCTGATATAGCGCGCCGCGCGAGACACTTCGCTCTTGACGGAGTCTCGGCGCAAGAGGTCGTCCAGCTCGATGTCGCGAAGATGGGGGAGTACCTCCTTCCCGCCTCGGATGAATCCCGACATCGCGGGGAGTGTCCGAACCCGGACGCCAACGTCGCTGCAAGCCGTAAAGATCTTTCGGAGCTCGTCGCCCGAGAGGCTGGGATCGGCGACGAGCACGTCGTCCACCGACTTTTTCGCCAGAACCATGGCGAGCTCGTCGAGCCCACCAAGAACGTCTATGCCGTGGATCGTGTGCCCCACTGCGGTCCCGACCGGGTCAATGATCCCCACCACAAAGTGCTCGGGCGGGTCGAGCTTCATAAGCTCCCGGATCATGGACTCGCCCGTGTTGCCAGCGCCGACCACGACCGTACGGGTCAATCGCCCGCCCAGCCGGGAAAGGTGCAAGGCTCGGTGGGCGATGAGCCTCTGGTACAGCCTGCCAAGCGTGAGGAAGGAGGCCGAGAAGAAGAAGCTAAGCACGGGCACGCTCAACTTTCCAGCGGACAGGCCCTCGAGCGCCGCTCGAGACTCGCAGAAAGCGACGACGACCGCGGTGCCGAGCGCGACCACCGTGATATTGAGGAGGTCACCAATCCCTAGGTAGCGCGCGTGGATCCGGTGGAGCCGTCGCCAGACTAAGAGCGCGAAACCAGCGACTCCCGTGGGCAGGGCATAGGACCAGAAGACCGTGCCGGGTCCGCCGGGCGGATCGAACGAGTAAGCGAGCGCGAGAGCGAGCAGGAGACCTAGCTCGATCAGCGCGAGATCTGCCAACAAGAGCCCGACGAAGGCAATCCGCCTCCGCTTAGGATCCGCCCAAACTTCCCGCCACCGATCCATAATGCGTCCTTGCATGTTCGGACGAATCAGAAAGGACTACAGGTCTGACTCCGGCCGAGGCCTTATTCTACACCAGCCTTAGTCGAAGACCCGCTCTGCCAGGAGCAACCCAGGCAGGACTCGAAGGATGTCGGCCAGGCTCGTCCCTCGGGTTTGGTCGAAGAAGACGACATCGCCGGGCATCAAGGCTGGGTTTTGACTCAGGTCGCCATCTTTGAGGAACACGTCCAGGTTGTAGATGGTTTCTTTGAACTCACCCTTCTCATTGGAGCGGAGGACGACCGCCCGACGGAGCGTGCCCCGCGGTTGGAGCCCCCCGCCGAGGTCGAGTGCGTCCGCAAGCCGTGGCTCGAGAGTGTCCGCGAGGTGCTTCTTTCCCGGACGTTCTACAAATCCGAACACATAGACCGCGCGCTCGTTGACCGGGACCGAGACGAAATCCCCGTCCTCCAGCGCAGGCCCCTTCTGCCCGCCCTTGGCAAGGGCATAGAGGTCGAAGCGCAGGACGGTGGATCCGCGGAACACGAGGACCTCCCGCAGCGTGCCTTCGGGCCCTGGCCCCCCGGACTGCTCGATGGCTTCGGCGATGCTCGTGCCCGCGCGAAAGGCCCGAGTTCCGGGCACTGCGACCCGGCCTCCCAGCGTGGCGCGGACTTGAGCGGGCCGCTCGACGACGATGCGGTCGCCTTCCTCCACCGAACCGCCTGCGCCCTGCATGACCGCCCGGAGGCTGTGAGAGATCGTCTTGTGACCTCGTTGAATGTTGACCACAACCTCCTCGGGCGTGAAGGCGACCAGGCTCGACTCGTTGACCCCTCCGGCACGGGAAATCGCATCGGACACGGAGTCCCCCGGCCGCACCCGGATCGGGCCTGGCCGCTGGACGTTGCCTTCGACCATGGTGAACACCGAGGCCGCGTCCGCTAGCCACAGAATGTCGCCAGGAGCCATGGGGATGTCCGGCACTTCGGGCGTGGCGCGAAACAGTTCTCGGAGATCGAGCGTTGCAACGAGCGCACCGTCTCGAAAGAGGCGGGCACTATAGTCGTCCAAAGGTCCGAGGGAGGCGCGGTTCAGCGCCGCCCGTACTCCCATCCCTGGCGTCCACTCGAAACCGGAATCCGTGCCACGACTGCTGAGGACGTAGACCACGCGGGCCTTTTGCTCGCTGACCCCGATCGTGACCAAGGGGTCGCGGATGTACTTTCGAGCGACCAGGATCACTTCGCCTTCCAGCTGTTTCGCAGTTTTTCCTGACGCCTTGAAGGAACCGTAGGGCCCGAGCGTCACCTTGCCATCGAGCATCACGAGGAACTCTCCAGAGTACTGCTGGAAGCCCGCGGTCGTGACGAGAAGGCGATCTCCTGGAGCGATCGCGGTCTCCACCTGTGACCGGCCGAAGCACGGCATCGCCACCACGAGCAAGGAGAGTAGGGGCCGCACAAACCGAGTGTACCGGCCCGGCAAGTTGACGGGGGATCGGCGCCCGCGCAATAATGACCGCTTGAGGCCCATCGTTTGAGCGCCAAACCCCTGTCGTCCGGCAAGAAGCTCCTCTATGGGCTGGTCGCGACGGCGGTGAGCACGCTTGCGGTTTATCTCGTCGTCGGCCTGCTCCCGAAGTCGTACGAGAGCCGGTTCTCCTTGGTCTTTCCGACCGCCGCGTCCAATGCGACAGGGCCGAACATCATCGTCCCGGGCGTCCAGCGCGGCTCGGAGCCGGACTTTCGCGGGCTTGGGGCTGATCCGTCCCTCACGTCACCAATCCTCGGCAGCAGCCCGGCCACCGCCGAGGGTCTCCTCCAGTCCGAGAAGTGCCGTCAGTTCGTCGTGACAGAAGTCGGGCTGGGAACGAAGTGGAAGCTTTCCGCCATCCGTGCCGCGAAGGAACTAGCTTCGCGCGTGAAGATCCGGATAGATGAGAACCGGTTCCTGCTGCTCTCCGCCCAGGCCGAGTCGCCGAGCCTGAGCAAACAGATTGCAGACGGCTATCTGAAGTTCCTGGGCCAAGAGTCGGTCAGCTTGACCTTGAACGTGAGCATGCGAAACTCGAAGGCCTTGGAGGGCCGGCTCAAGGCGAGCGAGACCGTGGTCGAGGATGCCCTCGCGGACCTTATCGCGGTGGCCCAAGACCACCCATATGCAGACACGAGCGGGCTCGCCAGCCTCATCGTGTCGGCGACGAAACAGCTCCACGATGCGCGGGCGGCCTCGCGTGCGGCACGGACGAAGCTCGACCTGCTGGAGTCGGGGATCAAGCGTGCTCTCGCCCAAGGCGATCGGAACGCCTTGGACGCGCTGGGCAGGAGCGATGCGCCTTCGAGCCTCGCCACCGAGCTCGAAAAGCGAAGGCTGGAACTCGCCGAGGCCCAGCGCCAGTTCACTGACGAGAGCCCAGAGGTCAAGATCGCGAAGAACCGAGCCCAGGGTGCAGAGCGCGCGGTGGGCGATGCGATCACCAAGGCGAGGCAGAATGTCGGTACCGGTGCCCTGGCGCCCCTCATCGAGCCCCGCGCGGAACTTGCTGGACTGGAAGCGACGGTTCGGAGCTACGAGGCGGCCCTGGGAACCGCAATGAGCTCAGCGAAAAGGGCGCCCGAGGATGCCGCCCGCCTACGAGCCGCCCAAACCCGGTACGACCAGGCAGTGAACACACGGGAGTCCCTGCGCTCCCAGCTCCAACTCTCCCAGATTGCCGAGGAGCGAGACCCAGCTCGCTTCGAGGTGGTGGACAGACCGTTCGAGGATCCTCAATGGGTCGCTCCCAGGCGCGGACTCCTGACCGGAGGGTGGGTCGCGCTCTGCCTCGCGACGCTGGCGTGGTGGGTCGTGAGGGGCCGCATCCACTGGGTCGAGTGAAGCTCAGCAGGGAGATGCGAGGCTGTCCACGACCTCGCTCGCGCCAGGCGGCGGGTACTCGGGCACGGGCGACTGCCTCCGGGCGACCTGCACGACCATGGCGTCCGTGCCGAGCCGCTCCAACTCGTTCGCAACGGAGGCGAGCGCCCGTGGTTTTTTCAGGATCGCCACCGCAGTGAGATAGACCAACTTCAGTTGGAGCCTTGCGGACCGATGCCTCACGTAGACCAGGGCGAGGCGACTCTTCCAGGGCCTGATCTTTCGGTTGTAGTCCAGGTCGGGGTTTTGGCTCCCCGCGAGAATGTCCCCCTCGTCGCTGAAGACGATGCTGGCAAAGTCCGTGATCCCAGGGCTCACAGTGAGCATCTCCCGTTCCTCGTCCGTGTAGAGGTCCACGTCGCTTTGAACCTGCGGTCGGGGCCCGACCAAACTCATCTCGCCCACGAGGACGTTCCAGAGCTGGGTCAGCTCGTCGAGCTTGAACTTTCGAATGATCTTCCCAAGCGGGGTGATTCGGGCATCCCCCGCCGAGGTCGAGTTCACTCCCGAGCTGTCCGCGTTCACCACCATGCTGCGAAGCTTCACCATGGTGAACTGTCCACCGCCCTTGGAGACGCGAGGCGCGAAGTACAACGGGGACTTGCGGTCTTGAGCCCAGACCAACACCATGAAGATCAGGAGCACCGGGGAGAGGAGGGCGAGCCCGACCAAGGAGACGAGCACGTCCACGATCCGAATCATCGTCAGGATTATGGCCAAGCCCGGTGCGAGCGCCGACCCACCCTCGTCTAGGAGAGCAAAGCAGGATGGCAGACGAAGCTCAGTCCCTTTCATCGAGCGTGCCGGTCGTTGCCTATGGTCCGAAGGGAGTGATCGTGAAGGAGGCGGGCTCCGTTTCGGAAGTGATCGAACTGTTGGCGGATCACACCGTCACGTGGATCGATCTCTCCTTGGACACCAGTGCGGAGTGGCTCCCCCTGATCGGTCAGCAACTAGGGCTCCATATGCTCGGGATCGAGGATGCCTTGACGAGCAACCAAAGGGCCAAGCTCGAGGAGTTCAACGGGCACGTTCTGTTTCAGCTCAATGTCTATGAGCTGCGCTCCGATGGCAAGGACGAGCTCGAGAACTTCGCGTTCTTCCTGGGCGAGCGCTTCCTCCTCACGGTCCAGCCCACCCGCGAGGACAGTTGGGACGGTCTGAGGGCCAAGGTCCGCGACCCGCATGCCATGCTGCGCTCGCGCGGGCCCGATTATCTCGCCGCCATGCTCGTCCACAGCCTGGTGGACTGCCTGTACCCTGTAGTAGAAGACCTTTCCGACACGGCGAGCCGCCTTGAGGACACCTTGATCCAGGGGCCGAACCGGGTGGCTCTGGGACATATCCACGAAGTGCGCAACACCCTTGCCGACTTGCGACGGTGTACTTGGCCGAGCCGGGACGTGGTGCGCACACTGGCCTTCACCGAGACTGCCTACGTCGAGGAGCGCACGCGAAAGTACTTCCGAGACTCCCACGACCTCCTGGCCCTGATCATTGACATGTCGGAAGTGCTTCGCGAGCGTGTCGCGCCCCTGAACGACCTTTACCTCACTGCGATGGCGTTCAAGCAGAACGAGGTCTTGAAGGTGCTTACGGTGGCAAGCGTGATCTTCATGCCCCTCACGTTTATCGTGGGAGTCTATGGGATGAACTTCAATACCGAAGTCTCGGGTTGGAACATGCCGGAACTGAACCATCCATATGGTTATGTCTGGGTTTGTGCGGTCATGCTGGCGATCAGCGCTGCGTTGCTCGGCTACTTCTGGAAGAAGGGCTGGCTGAAGGTGAACTAGGCGAGCGGCCCGTCTTGCGGCTTAGGGCATGACCCTCGACCCACCTAGCACCCCGTGTACAGCCGATTCGATTTGGGCAGAGTTGATCCCATAGATCTGGCGCAGGTACTCCTGGCTCCCAACCTCGCTGCTGAAGCCGCTGCGCAGTCCGATCCGCTGAAACCCTCGCGGCCACGCGCACGAGTCGGCGAGGACCTCGGCGACCGCCGAGCCCAGGCCGCCATCGAGGGTGTGCTCCTCCACGGTGACGATCCCCCCGGTCTCGCGCGCGCAAGCAAGGATGGACTCACGGTCTATGGGCTTGACCGTATGGTGGGAAACGACCCTGGCCTCGATACCCTCGCTCGAGAGCGACTCTGCGGCGGAAAGCACCTCGGACATCACCCCGCCGCAAGCAAGGAGCGCGACGTCGCTCCCTTCTCGCAGGATCCGTGCCTCGCCAATGCGGAAAGGTGTCTCATCCAACCGCATGGCGGGAGCGTGCGACTTGTCGAGGCGCAGGTAGGCGGTGCCGGGAGTGCGGATCAAGGCGCTCGTCGCCTCAGCCGCCTCCCAAAGATCACAGGGTGCTAGCACGGTGATCTCGGGAAGCGATCGCATAATCGCCAGGTCCTCGGTCGCGTGGTGACTGATCCCGAGTGCCCCATAGCTGAAGCCGCCTCCGATGCTCACCACCTTGACGTTCGCCCCGTGATAGCAGGCGTCGTTACGGATCATTTCGAGGCATCGAAGGATCGGAAAGTTCGCGATCGAGTAGGTGAAGACGACGCGCCCTTCCATGGCGAGCCCGGTCGCCAGCATCGTCATGTTCTGCTCCGCCACTCCTGCATTGAGGTACTGGCGAGGCAGTTCCGCCTCGAACTTGGTCAGCACTCCGAACCCGAGGTCCCCCGTGATCAACATCACGTTGCGATCGTGCCTGGCTTCCTCGAGGAGCCGTGTAACGAACGCGTCCCTCACGGGCGGGAGCCCTCCAGTTCGGCGATCGCCGCCTCATATTCCTCTCCTTGCGGGGTTCGATAGTGCCAGAGCACCGAGTTCTCCATGAAGCTGATCCCCTTGCCCTTCGTCGTGTGGGCGATCACCACGGTCGGCCTTCCGTTTCCGGCAGGGTGGAGTGCTTTCTCCAGGGCGGCGACATCGTGCCCGTCACACTCGCAGACGATCCAGCCGAACGAGGTCCACTTCTCAGCGAAAGGTTCCAGACCGAGCGTCTCCGGGACGGGCTTGAGCGACTGAATCTTGTTGTAGTCCACGATTGCGACCAGGTTGTCGAGTCCGTGGTGGGCCGCGAAGAGGATCGCCTCCCAGTTCGAGCCCTCGTCGCACTCACCGTCGCTCATGAGAACGAAGACGCGCCAATCCTCGCTATCGAGTTTGGCGCTCAGGGCCATGCCCGCCCCCACGCCCAGGCCGTGCCCCAGGGAGCCCGTCGAAAGCTCGACTCCCGGAATGCCCTTGTGCGAGACGTGCCCGCTGAGCAGGCTCCCGTCCTGATAATGGGTCCGAAGCCACTCGATGGGGAAGAACCCGCACTCGGCAAGGGCGGCATAGACGCAGGCACCCGCATGGCCCTTGCTGAGAATGAAGCGGTCGCGGCCCGGCCATTCGGGCTCCTCGGGCCGAACCCGGAGCACGCGTGCATAGAGGGTCGCGACGATATCGGCCATGGAGAGGCCCGCCGCGACATGGCTGCTCTTGCCCAAGTGGGTCATCTCCACCACGTGGCGGCGAATCCGCCAAGCGAGGGAGGCTGGTTCAGTTGTCGTAGAACCCACGGATATGATCAATGACGTAGGCTACGTCGTCGTTCGTGACAAAGAGGTTCACCGGGAGCATGAGGCACCGCTGGAAGAACTCCTCGGTTCTCGGCAACGGGGAGCTCGGCAGTCCAAGAGCCTCATGCTGGTGGCAGGCCTTCCCACCCCACTGGATCAAGGTGCCGATGCCTTGTTCCCGCAGATGGCTCGCCAACTCGGTACGGCGATCGGCGCAGAGTTCATAGTTTTGATAGGTGTCAAAGTGGTCTGGGTCGGCACCCGGCGCGGGAGGCAGCTTGAGTTGGGGAAGGCCGCCGAGGCCTTCGTGATACATCGAGGCGATCTCGCGCCGCCGGGCGATGGTTTCGGGGTAGTGCTCGAACTGCGCGAGGAGCACTGCGGCTTGGAGATTGTCCAGGCGGCTATTGAGGCCCCATTGGACGACCTGGCCGGTGGCCTCGTCGCGCCCATGGTCTCGGTACAGCCTTGCTTGGTGGGCGAGGTCGTCGTCGTCGGTGACGATTGCGCCGCCATCCCCAAAGCAACCCAAGATCTTGGCCGGGTAGAAGCTGAAGGTTCCGATCGCCCCGAAGGTTCCGGCCGCCTTACCCTGGAACCGGGAGCCCAGGGCTTGCGCCGAATCCTCGACGATGACGAGGCCGTGACGGTCGCAAACCTCCTGGATTGCGTCGAACTTGCACGTCCGTCCGTTGAGGCTGACGGGCATCACCGCTTTCGTCTTGGGCGTGATGGCGGCCTCGATGGCGCTGGGATCAATAAGGCCGTCTTCACCCATGTCCACCGGGATCGGCCGCGCTCCCACCCAATGGATGCTGCTCGGCGAGGCCACAAAAGTGTGGGACGGGAAGATGACCTCGTCCCCCGGCCCGATACCGGCGACACGCAGGCCGATGATGAGCGCATCCGTGCAGTTCGCAACGCCGATCGCGTGTCGCACACCGAGGTAGTCGGCGAGGGCCGCCTCGAAGTCGCGAACCTCCTGTTGAAGGATGAACGCGCCTCGCGTGAGCACTCCCTTCATGGCTCGGTCGAACATCTCCGCCTGCCGGGTGTAGAACGCCTGATAGTCGAAGAACGGCACAGCGCGGGTAGCGACGGGTACTGGCATCTCGATCCTCGCAGAATACCGCCGTCGGGGTCAGGCGTCTCGGGTGATCTGGTACGTATAGACCCGACTTGCCGTGCCGTGGTGGACTTCCGTCTTCATCGCGAAAACGGCGCCTTTCGCCTCGTAGAAGCGCTGGGCGGAAACCTGACCTTCGCCGGTGACGATCCTGATCTCGCCGACCCCGCGCCGTGCGAACTCTGTGCAAAGCGTGTGGAAGAGGGCACCCCCGACGCCCTTGCCCTGCTGGTCGGAACGCACACAAAAGTTCAAGATCTCGGGCTCCGGCAGGCCGTCGTCCCGCTTACGACCGGGGTACAGCACGGTCTCCATGACCCGAGCGATCCTCCGGGGCGAGAGCAGCTTCGGAGCGAGGTTCAGGATCGCCGTGAGACCGCCCATCCGCGCATAGGACCGGTACACGCTTCCGGTATCGAGCGCGCCGACGATGAAGCCAAGGACCCTGCCCTCCTCCTCGGCCACGAAGGCAAAAGCCTCCTCCATCCCGGAAAGGTGGCGGTAGAGCCCCGTGAGAAACCGCTCGCCCAGGCTACTGAGGAACCCTTCGGAGATCGCTTCGCGATGGATCTCCGCCATTTGGTGGAAAACCAGGGCAGCCGAGTCTTTCCCGGCCCGTGCGACTTCCACGGTGGGGATGCTACCTCTCCCGAGGGGTGAAGCTCGATCCGCAGCCACAGCTCCGGGCCGCGTTCGGGTTGTCGAACTTGAGGCCGCCGCCAATGAGGTTGCCCGAGGCCCGTAGCACGCTTCCGGCGAGAAACTCCGACGACTTGGGGTCGCAAACGACTTTCACGCCCTCGAGCCAGAGGCAAAGATCCCCGTCGCGGTCACGGTCGTCGAGGGCGACGACGTATTCTAGCCCGGTACATCCACCACCCTTCACTCCGATGCGCACGAACTGGCCCGCCGAGCCCTTTCGTTCGAGCATCGAGCGCAAGATCGCCGCCGCGGCCGCTTCGATCTCGAGAGGGAAGTCAGCCACAGTGCCCCGCTTCCACCGGCACGCTGTCGTAAATCTCTACGGTGCTCGTTCTGGCGCCAGGGAGCAAGTCCGCAAGGGTCAGCGGGGTGAGGACAGCGTCCACGGCCCCTTGGATCGTGGCCCACAAGACCCGAATCGTACACTCCGAGCCGTGTACGCAGTCCTCGACGTTTCGGCTGAAATGGTCGCAATGGCCGTCCGTGTACAGCCTGCCGCCCAGGTCCGAGAGGACGGGCGCGATCCTGATCTCGCCCGGTTCGAGGGCAAGTTGGTATCCACCGGCCTGACCCCGAAGGCTGGTCACGACCCCCGCCCGGCGAAGTATGCCCATGAGCTTGGCCACGTGAGAGGTGCTCAGACCTTCGATCTCCCCGATCTCGGGAATGGTCATGGAGGCGCCTCGACCCTTGCTCGCGAGGGTGATGAGGCACCGGAGGCCATATTCCTCTTGGGCACTGAGCTTCATCGCTTCCTTGGACCACTCTCTGCGGCGTGCATCGTCGGGGACTCCGGCTTCAAAGCAGGCCCAACTCCAGTCGGATATGGTCGGGGATGCGGTCAATCGTGAAGGGAGGCTCCCAAACCAGTTCCACTCTCGCCTCCTTGACGCCGGGGGCTTTGCTCGCGGCGTCCTGCACCTCGCCTGGGAGGATGCCTGCAACCGGGCAGGCGGGGCTCGTCAGGGTCATCTTGATGTCCACTGAGCCATCCGCCTGGACTTCGACGCCGTAAATGAGGCCGAGGTCGAAGACGTTGACGGGAATCTCCGGGTCGTACACGGTGCGAATCTGCTCGATCACCTCGTTCTCGATCAAGGAACGTCGGATCGGGTCGAGCGGCGCGGTCGGTGCAATCTCGGTGACTCGCTCAGGCATGGATCTCCACCATAGTTTACGACAAAGTGCAGTTTCGCGTCTCGGAGTAGGGGGCCCGGTCTCCAGTCCGAGCACCGGCCCGCCGAGGATTTAGAGCAAGGCTGGCATCAGATCAGCCCGCGTCGTAACTGACGACAAGCCAGAAGCGAGAAAGGGTTTGGTGCCTCGATGAGGCACCACTTTTTTTGTGCCGCCATAATTGCCCCATGCTTCTCGAGGGCAAGAAAGGACTCGTTCTGAACGTCACGAACGACAAGAGCATCGGCTGGTCGGTGGCTAGGGTGCTGCACGAAATGGGGGCGATGGTCGGGGTCGGTGCCCAAAACGCGCGAATGCGGGAACGGGTGGACGCCTTGGTCGCCGATTTTCCACGGATGCGTTCCCACGCCGTGGACTTCGCCCAAGACGACGAGATCGCAGCCCTGGCGGCCGAGGCCAAGGGGATCTATGGGGAAGTTGACTTCCTGGTCCACAGTGCCGCCTTCGCTTCCAAGGAGTCTCTGTCGAACCCGTTCGTCCAGACTTCGCGCGAGGACTTCGGCCTCGCCCTCGATGTCTCCGCCTTTTCGCTCGTGGCTCTCTGCCGCCATATGGAGCCTGTGATCGC
Source organism: Fimbriimonadaceae bacterium (assembly GCA_020847855.1). Classification (GTDB taxonomy): domain Bacteria; phylum Armatimonadota; class Fimbriimonadia; order Fimbriimonadales; family Fimbriimonadaceae; genus JADLBH01. Next base: position 14,972 of record JADLBH010000028.1, on the reverse strand, counting down.
AGATGGCGGGAGCGTAGTGGCGATGTCCTATTTGGGCAGTACGCGCGCGGTGGTGGGCTACAACGTCATGGGGGTTGCCAAGGCGGCACTGGAGGCTTGCGTCCGATATCTCGCGTGCGACCTTGGCCACAGAGGTATCCGCGTGAACACCGTGAGCCCTGGCCCGATCAATACGGTCTCGGCACGAGGCGTCGGTGGCCTGATCGAGATGATTGACTACGTCCATCAGAAGGCACCGCTCAAGGGCACGTTCGGCCAAGCGGAAGTGGCCGCAACGACCGCTTATCTGGTGAGCAACCTGAGCAAGGGGGTCTCCGGTCAGGTGATCTTCGTGGACAACGGCTATAACATCGCCGCGATGTGAACCCGTTTGGTAGACCGCGTCCTCTCCGTCCCTAACTGGTCCTTTGCACGCCAATCCTCCCTCGTGCGCGAAGCGGCTGAGGTTCTGGGCGCATTTGACGTCCAAGTTCACTTTTGCGCAGGCGACCTCGACCACAACCGGACCGTGACCGCGTTCTCCGGTGACCCGGCGAGTGTCCAAGCCGCACTCATGGCCCTCGCCCGTGCCGTCCTCGATTCGGTGGACCTCACCCGCCACACCGGGGTACACCCCAGGATCGGTGGCTTGGACGTCTGCCCCTTCGTCCCGCTGGGTCCCGTGAAGGACGAGGCTTCCCTCAAGGCGTGGATCGAGCAGGGCGCGGCCATGTTTGCCGAGGAGTTCGGCGTGCCGGTGTTCCTCTATGAGCGGAGCGAGCGCGGTCGGCACGAGGCGGCCCTCCCGGAACTCCGTCGAGGTGGGTTTGGAGGGTTGCTCACCCGTGCCCTGGACCCGGACTTCGGGCCGGTCGTCGCCCACCCTCGGCTGGGAGCGACGGTGTGGGGATGGCGCGATTTCCTGGTCGCGATGAACGTCAACCTGGGGAGCGACGATCTTGCGATATCGAGGCAGATCGCTCAGCGAATCCGTAACATGCGGGCGGAAGGGGATGAGAGGATGATCGGAGTGCGCGCCCTCGGCCTACCGTTGCTCTCACGGGGCCAAACGCAGGTCAGCTTGAACGTCACGATGCCAGACAGTACTCCCCTCGATCCGATCCTCAAGTTTGTGGCGGACCAGGCGTCCTTGGCCCGCATCCACCGGGCTCAGTTCGAACTGATCGGTGTCATTCGGGATCGAGACCTCCCCGGCGCACAGACCTTGCCCCACGAGCCCGAGCAAGTGATCTCGATCCAGGAGGGCGGATGACGTTCGACCTCGGAATCCTCGGTGGGGGCCAGTTGGCTCGAATGAGTGCACTGGCGGCACATCGGATGGGTGCCCGGTGCCTCGCGCTCGATCCGGCTGCAGAATGTCCCGCCAGTGACGTTTGCTCGACGATTCCAGGAAGCCTCGATGACCCGGTCGCGTTGGCGGAAGTGGTCCGTCAGTGCGATGTCGTGACCCTCGAGAACGAGTTTGTTCCCGCTGGGGCCTTGCAAGCGGCGATCCGGGCGGCGGGTCGCGATGAGACGTGCGTTGTTCCGGGATGCGAGCCGCTCGCGACGGTGCAGGACAAGCTACTCCAGCGTCAGGCCCTCGCTCGGCACGGGGTGCCCCAGCCTGCGTTCTGTCCTGTCCAATCGCCCGAGGACCTGGACTCGCTGGCCGGCATCTTGGGTGAAGAACTGGTGTTGAAGAGGCGTTTTGGGGGCTATGACGGAAATGGCACAGCGTTCCTGCGCCGAGGCGAGAACTTCGATGACGCCAAATCGCTGGTAGCGAGGTGGCTCCCGCAGGGCGGGGTTCTCGCTGAAGCGCTCGTGCCCTTCCAGCGCGAGCTCGCTGTGATGGTGGCGGTCGGATCGAGTGGCAGTGCCACGTTCCCAACGGTCGAGACGCTCCAGACCCTTCGAGCCTGCGACCTCGTTTGGACGATCCCTGCCTACCCCCAGGCCTTGCAATTGGCGAGGGCGGCGGTCGGTGCAGTAGCCTTGACCGGGTTGGCGGGGGTGGAACTTTTCGAGACCCCTTCCGGCGAAATCTTAGTGAACGAGATCGCGCCGCGGCCGCACAACACGGGACATTTCACCCTCGATTGGGGCGGGCCGAGCCAGTTCGAGGCGCACGTTCGCTCTGTCTTGGGTCTCTCCTTGCCCGAGTTCTGCGGCGGCGAGGCGGCGATGGCGAACCTCCTCGGGATCGAGGGCGCAAGGGATTGGCGACTCGGGAGAAGGGCAGCCTTGGAGGGTGATCCGGGAGTCTTCTTCCACTGGTACGGCAAGCGGGAGATGAGGCCCGGCCGGAAGCTCGGGCACATCAATGCGGCGGGGCCAGACGCCCGGCGACGGGCCGAAGACGCGCGGGCCCGATTCCTTGCCGCGTGGTGCCGCTAGCCGCTCGCGGCGAAGACCCGGATCTCGGCGATCACGACGGTCTGCGTGCCCGTGTTCGTGATCCGGAGTCGCCGCGCGGAAGTTGTGCTCGCGGTGTAGACCGCCTTGGCAAAGCCTGACTCGACCAGTGCCCGGCGATCCCCCGCCCCATCCCGGATCCACGGCGATCCAGCGGAGGCCCCGGTCTGGAAGGTTTCCGCTGAGAAGCTCAACCACGCCGAATCCTTGGTCACGAGCTCAATACCTCCCAGCAAGCGGTCTCGACCAAGGTCAATTTCGACCCACTGACCGGCCGCGAGATCAACGGCCGTCTCGTTCTTCCCGTCCACTGCCGACGCGGTGGCGGCGGGAAGCCGTCCGTCGCTCGTCTCGACCGGCTTGAACGAGGCGAGGTCGGTGCGCTCGGCAATGCCAGGATCGCTCAACATCACGCCGACGTCCACGACTGCCGTGCTCCCTTGCGAGCGTGCCGACTCCACCAAGAACTGCCACCCGGCGATGGTGACGGTCGCCTTGGCGGCACCCTTGCTGACGTCGAGCGAGAAGTCCGCTAGGCTGCCCTCGATCTCGGGTAGGGAGCTGAGCCGGAGCACTCCTTCGTTGGAGGTTTGGGCGGTGGTGAAGAGCGTTCGCTCACCCTCAGGAGCTACCCGATAGACCTGAACGGAGGCGCCGGGGATCCCCTTCCCATCCAGACCGACACACCGAACGGCCGCCGCTCCAGGGGCGGTCTGTACGATTCCCGCCTGGCCTCGCAGGTAGAGCACCTCGCCGGCACTGAGCCATCCGCGCTCGGGCGTTGCGGGATCGCTCTCGGTTCGAACCGTCCAACGGTACGCCGGGAGCCAGCGAGTAGGTGGGAGGAACACGTCGTCGCGTGTGTCCGCCACCCATCCGAACGAGCCGTCCAGCGGCTTTGCCCCTGGCAGGAGGAACCTCTCACGAGGAAGATGGCTACGAACAGCTTGGGAAGCCTGGTCCCAAAGCGACCCGGTCGGGCCCGACTCCGAACTCACCACGCGGAACCGTGCTGGAGCACCGCTGGGGGCGAACGTGTACCGGCTCAAGGGCATCGCTTCCTCGTTGAGCAATCGAACGACCCTGCCCGCGGTGCCGTCGGCCACCTGTTCGGCTGAGAACCCCACCGGCAAGGCTCCTCCGTATGTGGTCGCGGTCGCGAGCACCCTTGAACCGGATCGGATCTCGAGCACGATGGGTTGTGTCGCGGCTGGGGACAAGACCTGGGGCAAGGCGAGCTCCGCCGACAGTGTGTTCGAGGCTCCAGGGGCGAGCGGTGCAGCCAGGGCCTCCCTGGCCACGACCTCGTAACGATACGACCACACCGCTTCGAGATTTGCCTCGGCGCTCGTTCCCCGGTTGGTCACAGTGGCGGTGAATCCGCCAGGGCCGGAAACGATCGGCCCGATCACGAATCCTTCGTCCGAAGGCTCGTCCGATTGCTGGACCACGAGCTTGGGCGCGAACTCGGGTAGCTCCGAGGACATGAATGTGGAATCGGAGTCGAACTCGAGCCTGAGGCCGTAGTCTCCGTCCGGGTTCCTGAGGGCCGACTGCACCGCCGACTCCAGTCCGGTGACCACGGCCACGTCAGCCGCTTGCACCAAGCTCACATTTGGGAGTGGCCGGGCATCGGCCTCGCCCGCAGCCCCGCCTGCCGACCATTTCTCCCCTCCGCTACCGCTTCGTGCGTGGTTCCATGTCGCCTCCCAGACCGCGTCCTTCTTCGTCCCCAAGGGGAGGATTCGGCGGCCGATGCCTTCGCCCCAAGGCTTCAAGACGATGCCGACGGAGCGCAACCGAACCGGGCCGCTCGAGATCGTGCGTAGCTCGAGCCTCGCCTGAGAGACTCGCTTGCCAGGGCGAAGTCGTGAGCCGATGCCCGGAAACCGGATCAAGACGGCCGTTCTCGGACCGCCCACGAGCGCCGCGTCGCGCCCAAAGTTGTCGTTCGGCGACTCGGCATCCAGGAAGGTGTCGAAACAGTTGCCGAGCGTGACCTCTTCCAGCCTCGTGGACGAGAGCAGCGCGGCACCGAGAGCGAGCAAGACCATGATCGGAGTCTATCCCTTGCGCCCGAGGTAGTGGAGGCGATCGCTCTTCTTGGTCGGTGGGTTCAAGGTGAACCCATCGAAGACCTCGATCTGCGAAAAGCCGGCACTCGCCATCGCCGCGACCACCTCTTCTGACGAATGGGCGCGCTGGACGTGTACCTCGCGGTAGTCCTTCTCGCCGAACTGGAAGTCCATGTAGACGTGGATCAGCCGCGTATCCGGGTCGTACTCGCCCTTCCAGTCGTAAGTAACCTTGGCCTTGCGCGAGCGCTCGCGCTGGTCGAACATTCGGTGCTCGAATGCGTAGGCGGTGTTCAGATCGAACAAGAACGTGTCGTCGCTCTTGAGATGGGTGCCGACTTGGTGAACGGCGGACCGGAGGCCCTCGAGAGTGACGATGTAGTTCAGGCTGTCGAAGAACGAATAGGCGGCGTCGAACGTTCGTCCCAGTTCGAAGTCGATAGCGTCGGCAACGTGGAACGTTGGGCCAGGCTTCGTCCGGGCAACCTCGATCATGCTCTCGCTCTTGTCGAAGCCAACGACATCGTAGCCTTCCGCTTGGAGGGTTACGGCCATCGTCCCGGTACCGCAGCAGACGTCCAGAATCGAGCGTGGGTGGTCTCCCGCGTAGGCATGCACGAGGTGCAAGTACTCGATCCACGTGCCGTAGGGAATGTTCGACATCAAGTCGTCATAGAACGGCGCGATGTCACGGAAGCTCACTCACGACCCCCGCATGGCGCAGGCCTGGGCAAGGGCCTGGAGCGGTGCCGCCTCCCCTGGAAGGCTACCGAGGACGGGGAGGGTCTCCGTGATCAATCGTTCCGCCTCCGCCTTGGCCCCCTCTAGGCCCAGCACCGCGGGATAAGTGGCCCGATCGGCCTGTTGATCGCGACGGACCGGCTTGCCCAGGGCCGACACCGAGCTTGTTGCATCGAGGCAGTCGTCCGCGATCTGAAACGCAAGACCTACCGATGCCCCCGCATTCGCCAAACGTGCAACGAGATCCGATCCTGCTCCCCCGGACGCGGCGCCCATCGCGCAGCACGCGGAAAAGAGGGCCCCGGTCTTCATCGCGTGCATCTGCTCCACGTGCTCCAGGCCCAGGGCCCTGCCCTTCGCGTGGACGTCCATCGTCTCTCCACCGACAAGACCGGAGCTGCCGACCGCAGCGACGAGCTGCTCCAAGCAAGCCAGGCGGACGCCGGTCGGAAGCGCAGCGCGGACGACGGTCTCGAACCCAAGGGCGAAGAGGGCGTCCCCGGCAAGGACCGCGGTGGCCTCGTCGAACTTGCGGTGTACCGTGGGTTGGCCCCGGCGGAGATCGTCGTTGTCAATCGCGGGGAGGTCGTCATGGATCAGCGAGAAACAATGCACGAACTCGCACGCGCACCCGACGTCCAAGGCGTCCTCGGGCTTACCGCCGACTGCGAGCGAAGATGCCATCGCGAGGAGCGGGCGTATCCGTTTGCCCCCGCCGACGACCGCGTACCGCATGGCTTCGACGAGTCGCTCCGGCGCAGGGCCAGGGTGGGGAAGGAGGGCTTCTAAACGAGCCTCGACCAAACTCCGCCAAGAGTCAGCCAGACTTTCCCCGAGCACGGGACCAGTCTACCAAGCCCAGGACCGCCTCGGTAGACTCGAAACCCCTATGGCCGACATGCGAGCGTTCCGAGGGCTTCGGTACACCGCAAGAGCGGGCGATCTTGCCAACCTCGTCGCACCGCCGTACGACGTGGTGAGTCCCGAGATGCGAGAGCGTCTCGCGGCCGAGGATCTTCACAACTACGTTCTGCTCACCCTGCCCGAGGCACAGCCCGACGATCGGTCGCGGATGATCAAGTACGCTCGGAGCGCGGCCAGGCTCGAAGAGTGGGTCCGGGAGGGCGTCCTCGCGCCGGACGCCAAGCCCAGCCTGTACCGCCTGACCCAGACCTTCACGGTCCCGAACTCCACCGCTCAGGCCGTCCGCACTGCGGTGATCGCCCTCATCAAGGTCGAGCCTTATTCGCAAGGGAGCGTCCTGCCTCACGAGCAGACCTTCCCCAAGCACAAGGAGGACCGGCTCCGCCTGCTCGAGGCGACCCGGTCGCACTTGGAAAGCATTCTTGGCTTGTACGAGGACGAAGGGGCCCAAGTGCACCAAATGGTCAGGTCAGCCCCCGCGACGAGGATCGGGGAGGTCCGGACCGAGTTTGACGGAACGATGAACGTCCTGGACGCCATCGAGGACGAAGCGAGCGTGCAAGCGTTGCTCGCGGCCATGTCCGCCCGGCGGGTTTGGATCGCGGACGGCCACCACCGCTACGAGACCGCTCTCAACTTTCGAGGGATGTTCCCTGCGTCGGCCGCTCCTGTGGCGGAGGACTTTATGATGATGGCGATGACGAGCATGGACGATCCTGGCCTCGTCCTGCTCCCCACCCATCGAATCCTGAAGCAGCTCGGGATGAGCGCCGATGCGATGCGCTCCGCCCTCGCCGATGCGTTCGCGATCGAGGACGTACCCAACGCGGAGATTCCTGCGCGACTCACCGGGCCAGGGGTCTTCGGCGTCGCCTTGCCGGGGGGCAATGGGTTCCTCGCCACCGTGTGCGACATCGGTGGCCTGGCCCAAGGCATGGAAGGGAGCGACCGACTGAGGCGCCTGGACGTCTCGATACTCCATGGGCCCATATTTGCCGACCGGCTTGGCCTGACCGGGCACGATTTCTTTGGGTACACGAGGGTGGACCAAGAAGCGCTCGATGCGGTCGAGTCTGGCGCGCCGGCAGCGTTTCTGATGGCCCCGCCCAGCGTTGAGGACATGAAAGTCGTCGCGCTGAACGGCGAGGTGATGCCGCAAAAGTCCACCTACTATCACCCCAAACTACCCAGTGGTGTGGTCGCCTGGCGTTTGAAGGAGTTCTAACCAAGTACGGATGAGGATCCACCTCTTGGGGACCGGGGGGGCCGAGGGTGTGCCGGCGATGTTCGGCGACACAAGGGTGAGTGCGCACGCTCGAAAGTACGGAGGCCGTGAGGTACGGACCCGTTGCTCGGCCATCGTGGACGGTCAACTGCAACTCGACTTCGGGCCCGATACTTGGGCCCAACTGCTCCGCGATGGGATCTCTGCGAGCGACTGGTGCGCGGTCGTCTACACCCATGCCGACGCCGACCACTTCGCGATCGAGGAGTTGCAGTACGCCTTGTATCCGTTCACGGACGGCGAGGAGCCTGGCTTTGTCATCTATGGGAACAACATCGTCTCGGCCCGAGTCCGGGCGCGCTATCCCGACTGGCCCTTCGAGGTCGTGACGACGAAGAGTTTCGTCCCTTTCCAGCTTTGCGGCTACACGGTGACCCCCGTGAAGGCGAGGCACGGATCGCCGGACGAGGACACTCAGAACCTCTTGATCGAGAGCGATGGCAAGTCCTTGCTCTATGCCACAGACACCGGGATATGGGACGAGCCAACGTGGGAGTTTCTGTCTGGGGCTTCTCTCGATGCCCTTGTCCTCGAATGCACGGAAGGGTTTGAAATCACGCCCTACAACGGCCATCTCGACATCCAGGAGTTCGAGGAGGTCGTAGACCGACTTCGCAAGATGGGGACGGTCCGTGACGACACCCGAGTGGTGAGCACGCACCACAGCCACAACGGAAAGGCCACCTATGAGGAGATGGTCGAGGCGCTCGGGAAGTTTGATGCGGTCGCCGGATATGACGGATATTCCTTTGAGGTCTAGGGCTGGGTGCTTTCGGCTCGCCTGCTCCGTCCGTAAGGGTGCCAATGGAATGGCGGGCGATGGCCAGGGACGGCCGACTCAGCCTAGGGTCCTACGGGTAACCGCCCCGCTCCCTTATCCTCATTCCCCATGAGCCTTGGACATTGGTTTGCCTTCGGGCAAGACGCGGAATACGACGCAGGAGTGCGTGCGTTCGAGCGCGGGGATCTGGAAGAGGCGGTCGCACAGTTCCGATCCGTGGTCTCCAGGGTGACCGAGCCCGCGCTCCGCAATCGTTCGCGCAGCTTCCTAGCCGGTGCTCTGGGCAAGTTGGGCCGATCTGCCTTGGAAGCCGGCGACCCCACGGGGGCCATCGAGTTGCTCGGCAATGCGGTCTCGGTGCGGCCCAAGTTTGCAGACCTACACGTGCTGCTCGCCCTCGCTCACCTCGAGGTCGGCGAGGTCGGCAACGCCCAGGTCGAGGTCGAGACCGCGCTTCGGATCAATCCGGACTACGCTCACGCCGCCCTGGTGCAAGGCGCGGTTTGGATCATGCAAGGGCGAACGACCGAGGGGCTGATCGAGGCCGTAGAGGCGGCCTCCAAGGATCGTCGGTTGGAGACGGCGGAGTTTCATGCCGGGGTCGAGGCGGCCGACTCGGGGGACTGGGAGGCGGCGAGCCGCCGGTTCGCTTCCGTGCAGCCCGTGCCGTTCTCCGAGCTAGAGAGCGCCGTGGACCTTGCCGAGCGTGCGATGAGAGACCACGACTTCGTCTTGGCCGAGCAGGCGTCCCGTGAAGCACGGGCCCTCGCCCCAGATTATCCAGACATGGCCGTGCGGCACGCCCGCGCGCTCATGGAGCTAGGGCGGCTCGAGGAGGCGGGGAGCGCGCTGCGCGACGCGGTCCGAACGAGGGACTCGTACGCTGAGGCGTGGGCCCTGTTGGGCGTGGTACTCCGTCGCGGAGACGACGAAACGGGCGCGATCGAGGCGTTCCGCAATGCGCTGGAACGTGACCCCTCGCAACCGATCGCGATCTTCGAGCTAGGAAGACGAGTCTAGGCCAGCGAACTGGGACGCGCTCGGGGGGGGGGCACCCTCTCGACTCCGGGCTACCGATCTTGTGCCTTGGGAGCTCCACCGGAGCGATTCAGGCTGCTCGCCTCTGCCAGCCTCTCGCGCAGAGTGGATGCCCGGCTATCGAAGCGACTGGCCAACTCCGCCCAGGTTTGGAACCCGGTGGCTCGATCCATGATCAAGCCCTTGATGCCGAGCGCCTCGATCCTCGGACCCTCGGTCCGTGCCGCCTCGGCGAGCAAGGCTTGCCTGGCGGGCCCACGCACGTCCTTGCCTTCGGCGCGAGCAGTGTAGAGAACCGCGGTGAGCCACAGTTGTGCGACTAAGTAGGGAGAGAAGTAGCCACTATCCTCCTTTGCGATCTGCATGTCCACGGTCGCCTCTGCCCCGCTCTTGAGCGACACGGTACGGCTGACGCTCAGTTCACTCACGTTGGCCGGGTTACCGGCGAATTGGGCGGCGCCCTCGGCTTTGGCCCGGAACTTGGGCAGGTACCAGCCCTCGACGAACGACCTCATCTTTCCGGCGTCAAGCTCGAGCGCTTCGCGCTCCCATGGGCTCGTGTAAGCATAGAGGCAGCCCGCGTCGCCTGCGATCGCGCAGTCCACCAAGCGGGTCCCCGCCTGCTCGAACGTGAGAGGCCGCCGGAGGAGCCACACAGCGGCCACCACTACCACTGTGGCCGTGCCGATCGCGATCCAATCCTTGCGCTTCACGGTTGCCTCCAGGCCCTCAGAAGCAGGCTCCGGTCGTGCAAGATCCGGCAAGGATCTCCTCGAACTTTCCTTCGTCCATGGTTGTGTTCGGAGGCTGGATACACGACCTGGGCCGCTTGTAGTAGTCCCGGCACTTTGTCACAAGATCCTCGGCTCCACACCATGTCCAGGTCTGCGTCTGAAGCGGACCCTTGACTTCACAGGCCGGCCGTAGGGGGCACTGTTGACACCATGTGGCATTGGAGTTCCGTGGCACCATCGCAAGGAGTGCGGTAACGATACCGAGCGCGAGTGCCGCGCTAGCACCGCCGGTCCGAATGCCTGGAGTTCGTCGCTTCTCGTTCGTCGTTATCATATGACTTTCTACTTTGTTCCGTTGTTCGTTCCTGTCAACCAGCAACTCTCGGCGTTTCCGGATCCATCGGCACTACTGCCACCAGTAAGGATCGTCCACCCTTCCGGCCTTGCGCTTCCTGACGATCCATCCGCCGAGGGTGACCGCTACCCCGAACTTCGCCTGCCAGCGGCCGTGAACTGCGACGTCGGCATCGTTACAGTTTAGATCTACCGCCAATGGCATCTGGTCAGCAAGGTCAAGGACGGGAAGGGTTCAGAACTTGTCGTCGGTTGAGGGGAACCAAGACATAAAGCCGTCATCACCCGGATGGAAACCGCAAGACGAGTAGTGCATCTCGAGCGGGTGGAAGTCAGTGTGCCGATTGTCGTAGAGCGTTGCGGAGAGCATCTCGGCATCGGGCAAGCCCATGGCATAAATGTGGCCGTACACGCCGTCGCCGTCATACTTCTGCCTGTAGAGCACCGTGGCGAGGTGGATGTTGTGGAGCTTCGAGGAAGTGCTCGCGATCTGACCGCTACGCTTGGCGTGCTTGAACACGGGAGTCAGGAGACCGATCAAGATGGCAACGATGCCGACGGAGACGAGTACCTCAACGAGCGTGAAGCCCTTCTTCACGGTAGTGCCTCGAGCGCCAGCGCGACCGTGGTCGGGTCGGCGGAGACGGACGTCACCGTGCCGTCGTCGTTCAGGGAGACGAGGACGGGCCCGAGCGAAGTCCAAGGGCCGTAGCGCGCCGCTTCGCTCCCCATGCGTACGCTCGCCTTCACGCCCTGGAGCGGCGGGCAGATTTAGGTTCAGGCTGGAGCAACAAGAACTCTGCAAGCTTGGACACTGTGGAGACCATGGATGGATCGAGAGCTCGGAGCGAGCAGGAGCCGCAGGACGGAAGCGCTAGGACGAACATAGTCCCCTGGGGCACAAGCATGGTACTTCCCACCTGCGGGAGCGGGATGTCCGTTCGATACGTGTGCGCTGGCGCAACCGGCGTGTCGAACGATTGGCTCATTGCAAAGGCGATCGCACCAAGGGCGAACGTTGCCCCGATACCTGTGGAAAGCGTGACGCGCCTCTCCATACTTTTAGGCTACGCCCAACGAGCGTCGCTGGTCGCCTCTTCAGTTCACGAAGGGGGCAAAAACTAGTATAAATACCAGGTAACGGAGCGAGTCACCCTAGCACCGACCACTCGGTTCCAGCGGGCGTGTCGCGAAGCTCGATCCCCGCCTCGGCCAGCTGACAGCGAACGTCAACAAGGGGGCAAGGTTGAGTTGCTCCAAAAACGGAACGTTCGCAACCATGTGGCCCAAAGTTGCCAGAATCTGAGGCGGTATGCGTCGAGATGCGTTACCTCGTAACACGCCCCGTGATGAAGTATCACGCAAAAGGTTGTACTCGAGTTCGAATCATGCGCGGATGCGCTGCTCCGGCTACCGATCCATATGCAATGGTCCGAGGTTGAGCAGGCCTCTCAATCTGGCGACATGATCGTCCCACGTGAGGAACTCGCCTTCGATGGGATACCCCTTGAAACCGTGCGCTGCCAGTAGAGCCCCGTCTCGCTCGAAGGCCTCCAGCTTTGCCGCACGCCACTCGGACTGTTCGATATCCCGCGTGCGTCCCTTGTAGGTGGGAATCCCAATGATCAGGGACGTTGCATATCGAGGTGCCTGATACCCCTTGTCGGTCCTAGCCATAGCGACCCCGCTCGCTCCGAGCTTCCCATACCCGTCAATACTAGGGCGCGAGACTCGGACGATTCCGTTGGCCTCGCTTCCGTAGAACTGCACTTTGCCACCGCTCACCGTCTTGGCCCAACGGATGTCGCGACCGTAATCCTGGATGAACCACCTCCACGACTCCCGCGTAAGTCCATAAAGTCGCCTCTCGTCGTCCGTGATGTACTCGTACGTACAGTCCGCGTCCGCCTGGTGCTCGCACTCGATCAACCGTAGCCCGGCTTGCACGATCGGAGGATAGCGCGGCTCCTTCGGCCAAAGGAGGATCACAGTAACGATCAAGGCAATCGCCACAGTGCCGAGAACTGTAAGGCGCTTAGTTCGGGAGGCAGCCGCCTGACTCATAGCACGTATAGTCCTCTTTGAGCTCCATTTAGTTCTCCCACCAAACGGCCTTGTACGGCTGTAGACAGGATCGCTGCTTTCGCGTCCAGAGCTCGCAATCGTCGGGTTTGGGCGGAGAATACTCAATTCGTCTTGACCCACAGGACACATACTGGGAGGAGTAGTAGGGACCGAGGATCTCGCATGCCACTTCTTGGTAACACGTTATGCACCAAGTGTACGTCTGACTATCCGAGGCGGCACTGAGCAACATTGTCGCTGACAGTGCAGTGCCAACGCGCAATGCTAATATGTTTATGGATCGTTTCTGTGCATTCATCTTCTTAGTTAGGGGCTTGGTCGTGGGTAATGGGGTGAGCTTGACGATCGGTGCGCTCACGGCTCGATCCACCACTTTGCATATTCGTGGTTGCCTGTGGCCCTCCGTCGAATCAGCGAGCCTGTCAGATCAACCGCGAGCCCGAGGCGGGTCTGGTACTGGTTTCGTGGCAGGACACCGGCGTCGTTGCAAGACATGTCGCTCACAAGGATCATTCTTTCTCGATACTCGAGGCACTGCTCACGAAACATTTCGTCTTCCGAGGGCCACCATGCTACGTTGTAGGGGTCGCGCGTGCCGATGAGCTCCGGTGTACAAGGGCTCGTCGCTGCGGAGAGTGGGAGCCCGAGCGCAGGGAATGCTAGCGTCGGGGGCGGCAATCCCATGTCGCTGGCTCGACCGTATTCGCCGTCGCGACCTTCGAGGGACCTGTATAGACTGGCGGCGATTTGGTGCTGGCGGAGATTCTCGACGGCTGCCGTGACCTGCGCGCTTCGTTTCGCGTGCTTGAAAACGGGGAAGAGCAGTCCCGCAAGCACGGCTAGGATCCCGACGACCACGAGCACTTCGATGAGGGTAAAGGCTCGCCTCATTTGTGGTTCGCCCTGGCACTCGCCTGCAATCGTTCAATCCGGGAGTCGCACTCCTGGATCCAGGTGTCCCATAGAACAAGCCCGCGCTCCGAGCTTTCGTAGAACCCAGGCAATCCGAGGTGCTCCATTGCCGCCTTGTCCTTGATCGCCATGTCACGCAACCATTGGATCCGCTCTGCTCCCCGAAGAAATCCAACGCCGTTCCGTCGCAGATCCACCGAGGCAAGCCACAAGGAAGTGACAAGGTTGGGGCACTTTGGGCCAGAGTCGGTCATTTGGACGTACGAACTGAGACTGGTCCGTCGGCCCGAGTCCAGCAGGACCTCCTGGCGGAGGCCGAGATTGCCTGAAACTCTCGGCGAGCCCATGCGCGAGTATTCGCCACGCTTGACGACGCGGAGGTGCGGCTTGATCATCGTTGCCCACAACCCTTCCAGCTTGCGGGGAGTCAAGCCATAGGCTGCTCGTTCTTCGTCGGTGGTGAGGGCGAAAAGGCAGTCAGGGTCGCCACTGATCGTGCAGTCTATTGCCCGCCTGCCCACGGACTCAAGCGTCGCCCTCGGTCTGAGCACCACCCCCAGAACAGCGAAGGCGACGACAAAGCTGACGACCCAGGGCCAAGGAACTCGGCGCATTACCACCGCTCCTTCACTCTCGTCACTTGCACGTGCTTGTAGTGCATGCAGAGGCTAGGTGCTTCTCTGCCTTCCATTCGTCCATGAACGTGTTCGGAGGCTGTATGCACGAGCGCGGACGCTGATAGTAGTCCCAACACTCGGTGGGCGTGTCCACTTCGTACGAGCCGCACCAAACCCACGTTGAATTTGAGGCCGGCCCTTGTATCGTGCAGGCGGGCCTCACGGAGCAGACTACGCACCATTGGTCGGCGTGCCCCGCAACATAAAGCGAGAAGCTGACGGCAACCGCGGCAAGTCGTCCCAGGACTTGAAGTGAAGGATGGCTTGAGATCATTGTGAAAGTTTCTCCTCGAATCGAGGTCTGTCATGGGCTTGGGGGCGGAACCCACCATGCCGGGTCGGAGTGGTCTCCCTGCTTGCGGACCCGTGCGATGCTTCCTGACAGGAAGACACCGATCGCGAACTTGGTCTGCAGGGGGTTCTGGGGAAGGACGTCAGCGTCGTTGCACGTGATGTCGCAGTACAAGATCAAGCTGTCACGGAACACACGTGCAGAATCGGCCCACTCTGGCGATGGGTTCGGCATGTATTCAACGCCACCGTAGACGTCTCCAATGTGGGGATGGACGCCGCAGGCCGAGGCGAAGATGGAGATCGGTCGAAACGGGGGCTCTTCAGCGATCGCCAGCTTCGATAGCATGTCTACGTCTGGCAAGCCCATAGTGTAGATGTCTCCGAACACACCGTCGCCATCGTGGTTGGTTCGGTAGAGCGAGAGCGCGAGATGGAGTTGGTGAAGCCGATTCGCCTCGTCGGCGATCTGCGCACTTCGTTTCGCATGCTTGAACACAGGGAAGAGCAGCCCCGCAAGCACGGCTAGTATCCCGACGACGACGAGCACCTCGACCAGCGAAATCGCCCTTCTCATCTTTCCTCCTCCCTGGGGTTCGACGCCGGGGTGCGCTCGCCAAGTTCCCTTTCGATCACCGCGGCGATCCGTGCCGGATCGGTCTCCACCGCAACGACGCG
>JADLBH010000027.1 GCA_020847855.1 Fimbriimonadaceae bacterium | reverse complement strand
CCGGACCGGACAACGCCAAGCAGTACAAGACCGAGCACGGCTACGGCTACTTGTTCACCTATGGCAACGATGACTTCGCCAAGTCCTTGAACATCAAGGGCATCCCGACTTTCTTCTTCGTGGACAAGGAAGGCATGGTGAGCGACGTGATCATCGGTTTCACGGAGCAGTGGAAGCAGAAGTTCATGGACGCTGCCTCCAAGGCGATGAACCACTAGCGCACCCTTGCTGAACCGAGTCGAGCCCCGGCACCAGTGCCGGGGCTCGTTCGTTTAGACCGCCTGCTCGAACCGGCGACGGTCGAAGACCAGGTCGCTGGCGATCTCCCACAGGTCGGCGGGGATGTCCGCCTCGCGGCGAATTTTGGAGGCATGGATGATGGCCGCAGTGAGACCTGCGTTGAGGGCGTGCCGGAGGAAGACGGAGTTCAACAATGCCCGCGCGGCGGGCTTGAGGCCGAAGCTGACGTTGGAGACGCCGAGCACGGTGTTGACCCGTGGGTGCCTCCGCTTGATCCCCCGGATCGCGTCGAGGGTGGCGATGGCGGTCTTGCGCGAGGCCTCGTCGCCGGAGCCGAGCGTGAGCGTGAGCGTGTCCAGGAAAACGTCGTGGTCGGGGAGACCGTATTCGCGGGTGAGCCTCAGGAGCCGGTCTGCGATCTCGACCTTATGGGCCGCTTCCAGAGCCATGCCCGACTCGTCTATGGTGAGAGCGACCACCCCGGCGCCGTATCGGCGGCAGGCCTCCAAGAAGGCTCGCGGCTTCCCCTCGCCATCCTCGAAGTTGATCGAGTTCACGATGCACTTGCCAGCGATCCGCTTCAGCGCGGCGTCCAGGGCGTCGGCCTGGGTCGTATCCACCATGATCGGCACGGTGACGTGGAGGTTGAGCCGCTCGGCGAGGATCGCGAGGTCGCGGGCCTCGTCCCTGCCTACATAGGCGGCACAGAGATCCAGCATGTGCGAGCCCTCCGCCTCTTGCTCGCGTGCCAGCTCGACAAGCCCGTCCCAATTCTCGGCGACGAGCATCTCTCGAAAGGCCTTGGACCCGTTCGCGTTCGTCTTCTCGCCGATGATCAGAAGGCTGTTGTCCTGTTCGTAAGGCACGAAACTGTAAAGGCTGGAGCACCCGGTGAGGGCGAGCGCGGCGTCCTGCTCTTCTGCGTGATGACGAAAATCGAAGCCAGCGAACACCCTTCTCGATCGCACCCAGTGGGCCTCGGGGCTGGGAGTCTCGCCCGCGACCGTGCCCACCAGGGCAGCGATGTGCTCGGGGCCTGTACCGCAGCAACCCCCCACCAGCGCGGCCCCGCACTCGGTGACGAAGCGTGCATGGTGCTGGGCAAAGGACTGCGGGTCGAGATCGTAGACCGCCCGCCCTTTCTCCATCCGGGGCAAGCCCGCGTTTGGCTGAACGCTGAGGGGGCGCGTCGAATGGGCCCCTAAGAAGCGGACGTGGCCCGCCATCTCGGCGGGCCCGGGAGCGCAGTTCATGCCGACCGCGACCACGGCAGGGAAACACTCCAGCAGGTTGAGCGCTGCTCCCAGTTCGGTTCCGACTAAGAGCGTCCCGGTTTGCTCTACGGTCACCTGAACGACGATCGGGGCCTCGATGCCGGTCCTCGCGCGGGCGTCCATGGCTGCGGCGATCCCGGCCTTCACGAGGAGGAGGTCCTGCATGGTTTCGAGAAGGAGAAAGTCGGCGCCCCCTTCCAGCAGCGCTGAAAAGCCCTCGGTATAAGTTTCCACCGCGTCGTCCCAGCCGAGTTGACCGAGGCTCATCAGCCTTGTGCCAGGGCCCATGGCACCGGCCACGAACGCCTCTTTCCCTGATTCCTCGACCGCCGCGCGGGCGCAACGTGCCGCGGCCAGGCAACAGTCGCGAACGAGGCCGGGGATGGCGTACTCGGCTAGGACGACGGACGTCGAGCCGAAGGAGTTCGTCTCCACGATGTCCGAACCGGCATCGAGGTACCGCATGTGGAGGTTCTTGACAAAGTCCGGTCTAGTGACGCACAGTACTTCCGGACAGCCCTCCATGGCCTCCGCCGTGGTTCTTTCGGCGGCCTCTGCCCATGCTGGGCTCGGAGGGGGGACCGAGGCCAGGTCGTAATCGCAGGGCATGAGTCCGCCGTTTTGGATTTGCGTTCCAATCGCCCCGTCAAAGACGAGGACACGTTCCCCCAGTGCCTCAAGGAAGCGCGACGCCACAAGAGCATTATGCCGCTCGGCCCGGCCGTACCCTGAGGCGCTCTTGTAGACTTTGCGAGTCTCCATGCGGATCTTGGACGCCTTACACGGCCCGAAACCTGCCTTTTCCTTCGAGTTCTTCCCCCCAAGCACGCCAAAGGGGCGGGAGCGCCTCTTGCGGACGATCGGGCACTTGGCCGAGCTGGATCCTGCCTTTGTGAGCGTGACCTATGGAGCGGGAGGGGGGACGCGAAGCGACACCGTGGAGATTGCCCAGACCGTTCGCGAGCGGATCGGCGTCGAGGCCGTGGTCCACATGACTTGCAGGGGGCACTCAAAGCCGGAGATCGCGGCGAGCGTCGAGAAGATGCAGCGGGCCGGGATTGAGAACGTCCTCGCCCTCCGTGGCGACGCTCCCTCGGGAGGTGCTGCTCCGGCAGGCGACTTTTCCTATGCTGACGAGCTAGTCGCGTTCCTCCGCGGGGGATGGCCCCTGTGCATCGGTGCCGCTTGCTATCCGGAGACCCACATCGAGAGCCCAAGCGCCGATGAGGACATGGCGCGTCTCAAGGTCAAGGTGGATGCAGGCGTGGACTTCTTGATCACCCAGCTCTTCTTCGACAACGCGAAGTACCACGACTTCGTCGAGCGGGCGCGGAAGGCAGGCATCGAGGTTCCCATTGTGCCGGGGATCATGCCGGTGACGAAGCTAGCCCAGCTCGACCGGTTCGTCCAAATGTGCGGGGCGAGCGTCCCCCCTACGCTCCGGGACGAGCTGGAACGATGGGACGATGAGGACGCGGTGCAGCATCTCGGCATCGCGTGGGCGGTCCGGCAGTGTCGCGAACTGCTCGCCAGCGGGGCTCCGGGCATCCACTTCTACACGCTGAACCGCTCTTTGGCGACGTGGACCGTTTGCCGCATCCTCCAAGGCCCTTAGCCGGCCAGACCAGCTTCGGTACATTGGGTGCCATGACCGACGAGACCGAGGTGTGTACGTACGACCCTCTGGTCGAGCTCATGGCACGGTTCGAAGGTGCGGTCTCGGAAGCGAAGGCGGAAGACGAGGAAGCGGGCTCGGTGGAGCAGCGACTCCAGAACCACATCGTTCAAGGGAAGAAGAAGGGCCTGGAAGCCTGTCTAGAAGAGGCGCTACAAGACTATGAACCCCTGGCGATCGTCAATGAGATCCTCTTGGAAGGGATGAAGACGGTGGGGGAGCTCTTCGGGGCAGGGAAGCTGCAGCTCCCGTTCGTGCTTCAAAGCGCCCAGGTGATGAAGCAGGCTGTCGCGTACCTCGAACCCAGGATGGAGAAGGTGGAAGGCGCCGAGAAGGGCTCGATCCTGCTCGCCACCGTCGCTGGGGACGTACACGATATTGGAAAGAACCTGGTGGACATCATTCTTTCCAACAACGGTTATCGCGTCGTGAACATTGGGATCAAACAGCCGATCCAGACGATCCTGAAAGAGGCGAGCGCCAATCAAGTGGACGTGATCGGGATGAGCGGCCTTCTTGTGAAGAGCACGATCGTGATGCGGGACAACCTGATCGAGATGGAGGGGGCGGGGCTGGGGAACGTTCCCGTGCTCCTTGGTGGTGCGGCGCTCACGCGGGGCTATGTGGAGCAGGATCTTCGTTCGGTCTATGGGGGGCCGCTCTACTATGCCCAGGATGCGTTCGAGGGCTTGGAACTTATGGGGAGGCTGACGAGCGGGGAGGTGGCGACGCCGGTGGCCGAGGCTCCCCAAAGGGTCAGCTCGCACCGGGTCGGGATCGTGGACCAAGACCTCTATGTGTTCACAGGGACGAAAAGCGAGATCCTGCCCGCGACCCCCCCTCTGCTCCCCTTCTATGGCGCAAGAAAGGAGACCAAGTTCGACATCTTTGAGATTTATCGGTACGTCAACAAGATCGGTCTGTATCGGGGCCAATGGCAGTACCGCAGGCCCGAGGGCATGTCGAACCCGGAGTTCGACGTCTGGCTTGCCGAGAACGTTGACCCAGTCTTCGACCGCAAGTGCCGGGAGTTGGCCAAGGTGCTTCGCCCCGCCGCCGTCCGTGGCTATTTCTGGGCCCAGAGCGAGGGGAACGACCTCGTCGTCTTCGACGAGGATCAGCGGACGGAGCGGCACCGGTTTCGGTTCCCACGCCAGTCCGCCGGGAAGCGGCTCTGCTTGGCCGACTTCTTCCATCCGGTCGGAAGCGGAACCATGGACGTGGTGGGGTTTCAGCTCGTTACCATGGGGAGCGAGGTCACTCGGCTCGAGCGGACGCAGTTCGAGTGCGGCGACTATCAGGAGTACCTCTTCACTCACGGCATGGGAGTCGAGTGCGCGGAGGCCCTCGCAGAGTACTGGCACCGCCAGGTCCGCCAGGAACTGGGGATCGCGGATCAGGAGCCTGAGACCATGAAGCTCCTCTTCAGCGCGAAGTATCACGGCTCGCGCTATTCGTTCGGATACCCAGCGTGCCCGAACCTTGAGGATCAGACCGCGCTCATGGAGCTCTTGGACGGAGGCTCCATCGGCGTGAACCTAAGCGAGGAGTTCATGCTCGAGCCCGAGCAGTCCACGAGCGCGATCATCGTCCACCACCCCGAGGCGAAGTACTTCAACGTCGGCTAAAGAAGGCGCCCCCCAGGATTTGTCCCTGGGAGGCGCGGCTTGGAGACGTGACGATCCGACTTTTACGACTTTCGGGCTCGGCGTCGCGCAGCGAGGGCGGCAAGGCCCGCACCGAGTGCGATCATCGTTCCAGGCTCTGGCACGGCCGAGGAGGTGAAGGAGGCGGTGTAGTTCCTACCCCCCTGTACAGCCTCGGGGTTTGCCAAGGAGAACGCGAACGACTCTTGGGTGAGCCCAGACGGGACGTTGGGTCCAGCGAAGCTCACGACGTCGCCCACGACCTCGCTGCTGCCCGCGGAGAACGGGTCAATGAAGAGCCCGCCGTTGAACGTGATCGTGAAGAGCTGGGCACTGGACGAGTCCAGGAAGTTCACCGTCCCTGCACCCATGCTGTACAGCCCTCCTCCAAGGTTGGAGAGGCTGATGAGCGAGGTGGTGAAGGTGACGTTCGAGCTCGAGCCGCCGCCGGTGAAACCGGGGTGGTTCAGCGTGAGGCCAGGCTGGGTCCAAGAGCCCTGGAGGGTGTTGTTCACGGTATCGAAGAAGAACAACGGGGTCGCAGAGGAGGACGAAGGATCGGCAAAGGTCGCTACGGTGAACGTCTGGCCGAAGGCAGTCGCACCTAGGAAGGTGGCGAGCATCAAGGTAAGCGTACGTTTCATTAGGTCAACTCTCGAACGAATGCATCGTCAGGAGATCACGAGCGATCCACCTAGACAAATCCAGTTTAGCACAGGTCGCGCCAACTAGGGCGCGGATGAGAACGATTTCATCTAGACCCCGCAGAAATGCGGGGGTTCCAGCTTCCACTTGGCCCCAACATTCCAGAGCGTCGTGAGGTTACACTGAGGGCATGGTGCGCGCAGCTCTGTTGTTCTCCGCGTTGGCGCTCGTCCTGGCTGGTTGTGGCTCGGGTGGGTTTTCGGACAAGGTGAAGTCCGCTCGGGAGAGGTCGGGTACCAACGTCTTTCGGTACCCGATCGTTACGAGCCCGACAACGATGGATCCCCACCTGGTGCAGGACGGGGACACGATAGACCTCTTGCAGCAGGTCTATGAGGGCCTCGTGGGCTGGGGGCCGGAGAACGTGCCGGTCGGACTCGTCGCGGAATCGTGGCAGGTCAGCGAGGACGGCAAGGTCTATACGTTCACCCTACGCCAGGGCGCGAAGTTCCACAACGGCCGCGAGGTGACCGCGGAGGATGTGAAGTGGAGCTTCGACCGCTGCACGAACCCGAAGCTCGCCTCTCCGGTCGCCGACGCCTACTTCGGCGACATCGTCGGGGTGAACGAGCGGGTTGCAGGGAAGGCGGACTCGGTCTCCGGCATCAAGGTGATAGACCCAACGCACGTCGAGATCTCCCTCAAGCAACCCACGCCCTACTTCCTCGGGAAACTGACCTATATCGCGGGGAGCGTGCTGCCCAAGGGGGACGTTCCTCCGGAATCGGCGATGACGGAGGTCGGGCAGATGGTGGGGACAGGCCCGTTCAAGGTCGCCGAAATCAAGCCCCAGCAACTCGTCGTCCTCGATGCGAACGCGGACTACCACGGGGGTGCCCCCAAGATCGCTCGCATGGAGCGACCGGTCATCCTCGACGCCGTCACTCGGTTGAACAAGTTCAAGGCCGGGGAGGTGGACCTGGTCCAGCTCGAGCGACAAGACATCGCTAGCCTTCAGCAGGATCCGACGTACAAGGAGCAGCTGAACTTCTTCCAGCGGCCTGCGATCTGGTACGTCGCCATGAACCGGCTCCAGTACCCTCCCTTTGCCGACAGGCGGGTGCGGCAAGCCTTCGCGATGGCGATCAACAAGGGGTTCATCGTCGAGGAGCTCTTGGGCGGGGTGAACACCATCGCGAACAGCATCGTCCCGCCGGGGGTGCCGGGGGGCGATCGCAAGGACGCCAAGGTGCTGCCCTATGACCCCGCCAAGGCGAAGGCACTGCTCGCCGAGGCCGGATATCCGGGAGGCAAGGGGCTCCCGCCGCTCAACATCTTCTACCGCGAGGACCGCCCGGACATCAAGATTGTCGCCGAGGCGGTCGTGAGCCAGCTCAAGGCGAATCTGGGCGTCGAGGCCAAGCAACAGGCCCGCGAATGGGGGGCCTACCTCACCGAGTACAACGCGAAGCGACTACCCTTTTGCCACATGCGCTGGGCCGCGGACTATCTCGATCCACAGAACTTCCTCAGCCACATGCTGGCGACCTACGGCCCCGAGAACAAGATGGGGATGAACAGCCCCGCCTTCGACGCCCTTTGCCGCCAAGCCGACTCCACGATGGACATGAACCAGCGCCTTCCGCTCTACGCGCAGGCCGAGGACATCGCTCTCCAAGAAGCGGTTTGGGTACCGATCTACTTCCAAAGGGACGCCGAGCTGATCAGTCCACGGGTAAGCGGCCTGCGGGAGTCGCTCTTCGGCCACCTGCCCCACACGACCGTCGAGGTCAGCCAGTAGGCCGATGAACCGGGTTCAAGTCGGGCTGGACCTCCCTCAAGGTGGAGCCTGGCTCGGCTGTGATCCAAGGCACTGTGTCCGACGCCTGGAGCTCGAGCTACCGGCGTGCGAGGGGCGACTGTGCCTCCTGGAGATCGAGGGGGCTTTCGGGCTTGGCGAGGGGCTTCCCAGGGGAACGGCCGCCGCCGTGGTCTCGATAAAGAACGGTGCCAAGACGGTCTGGAGCACCCCGCTGCTCTCGGGGATCCACTGGGACGATCCAAACGTGCCCCTTCCGGTGACTCGGTTCAACGGTGACGGGTCGTGGGTAGAGACCATTGGGGCGCTGGGGCACCAGGGCAAGGATCTGCGACAAGACAGGATCAGCTTCGAGATCCCAGGCGGGCTCGGGCCCACCAGCGTCACGATCGGAATGTTGGAGGTCAAGACCAGCCTTCTCCTTGCCAACGTCCGTGCTCAATTCGCCTCGGCCGAGGGTTGTCCTTTCCACTCCACTTCGGCCACGGTTCCATTGAAGGACATCGGGCCGATCCTGCGAACGGGGGATCGGCTTCGGTTCGATGAGGCTTTGGAGCAGCTTCGGCGTTCCGTTTTTGCGGCGGAGAGCGATGACGAGGCCAGGAGCCTAGGGCTGACCTTCCTGGGCGTCATCTGTGCCGCGATGCTGGAGTTGGGCGGGGCTCGGAGCTATCACATGGCCCAGCTCGAGGCTGCGCGCGAGTTGATCGCTGCCGAGGGGAGGGACGAGATCGCGGGTGCGTCCGTCTCGCACGCCTCGCGGCTTGCCTCACCGTCCCTTCCCCTCGCGAGCTCCGCGATGGATGGAGCCTGCGCCCAGGCCCTTGCGATCGTAAATCGGCGGTATGCGACCAAGCTCTCGGAGGGCCAGGTCGCGGCGGAGGTGGGCTACAGTGCCTCTCACTTCCGATTTTTGTTCAAGCGGGACATGGGGGTTGCCTTCCACAAGTACCTCCTTTCCGTACGGCTCGAAAAGGCCCGCGAGCTGCTCCAGCTGACCGAGGCGAGCGTCTCTGAGGTTTCGGCCGAGACGGGCTTCAGCAGCCCTTCCCACTTCAGCCGCGTATTCACGAAGCGGTTCGGGAACCCGCCTTCCGCCTGGAGGCGAGTGGACTCCACCTCGAAAAACCGGCAATTCTCGCACTCAGTGGCGTAAGCGTTCTCGCCAACACTGTACGTACACGTGCTTTGGGTGTTGGTGGCGGTCGGATACTTGACCGTCGCAGGGGGAGCCTATGCCCTGTGGATGGTCACCGCGTTGCGAGTGGAGGAGACACCCCTCCAGATCGCGGCGAGGCCCTGTCTGAGGATCGTGGAAGGACACGATCCTGGTGGGGAAGACCTCCGTCCAGCCGCCTGAGCACGCGCCGTGGGGGCCCGAGGGGCTCTACCCGGCGGAATCAGAGTCTGACGACCGGCCCGCCGGGTAGGTGCCGGTCTAGGATTCTCACTTGTCGAAGCTGACCTTTACCGCTTCCCGTTTGACGGGATCGTCAATCTCGAAGAGGTCTCGCGGCTTGAAGCCACCCATGCCGGCGATGATGCTGGATGGGAACACCTCGAGCTTCGTGTTGTACTCCGTGACCGTGTCGTTGTAGTACTGCCGCGACATGGAGATCTTGGTCTCCGTCCCGGACAGTTCCTCCTGCAGGTTGAGCATGAGGGTGTCTGACTTCAGTTGCGGATAGCTCTCTGCCAGGGCGAAGAACCCGCCGATCGCCTTGGTGAGAACGTTCTCCGCGGCGGCCTGGTTGGCGACCCCATCGGCCTCCATCGCCATGTTCCGTGCCTTGATCACGCCCTCCAGCGTGTCTTGCTCGTGGGCCATGAAGCCCTTCGCTGTCTCGACGAGGTTCGGGATCAGGTCGTAGCGTCGCTTGAGTTGAACGTCAATCTGGCCCCAAGCGGCCATCGTTCGCTGTCGCAGCGAGACCAAGGAGTTGTACATCCCGATGAAAGCGAACAGGATGACGGCGAGGACGATCAGGATGATCCAGATCATGGTGCGACTATGGCATACGGGAGTTCGAAGCGTGAGGTTTTGAGCGTGATAGGTCCACGGGCTCGTGCCCAGGGCGCTCCAACCTCAGTCCGGGCCCGTTCAGGGTGAGGGTTCGGGTTCCTCCCATGGGAGCTTCCGGTTCGAGCGGACGGTTGAGCGTGCTCCGAATCTGAAGCGTCAGCCCGGCTGCGCTCGGTGCCCAGGTGCCCTCCTTCTGGAAACCCTCCTCTCGTAATTGGAACGTCCCGTCCTTTCTCACGCTGAGCACGACCTTCGCCAACGTCTCCCGGAGGTACGGGTCCTCGCCGGGCAAAGCCGGGAGGATGCGGCTGCCTTGCCATTCGCCCAGAAAGGGGCGGGTGTTCGTGCATCCGAGGGCCCCGAGCGCCAGGCCCACCGTCGCTATACTGGCCAGCATGCCGCCGACCGCCGAGGCACCGCACCGGGCGATGGGTCTCACAGACGAAGAATACTCGTTGATCGTCCAAGGGCTTGGCCGTGAGCCGAACCTGGTCGAGCTCGGGATGTACGCGGTCATGTGGAGCGAGCACTGTTCGTACAAGAGCTCGCGCAACGTGCTCTCCTACTTTGGAGAGTATCGCAAGGCTTTGGAAGGTGAGGGCTTGGAGAACGCCGGAGTGGTGGACATCGGCGACGGCTGGGGGGTCGTGCTCAAGGTCGAGTCCCACAACCATCCATCCGCCGTAGAGCCGTACCAGGGCGCAGCGACCGGGGTGGGAGGGATCATTCGGGACATCTTGAGCATGGGTGCCCGACCCGTCGCCCTGCTCAACTCGTTGCGGTTCGGTCCGCTCCAAGGCGCTCTGGAGAGCGAGCGAAACCGCCACCTCGTCGAGCACGTCGTCGAAGCGATCGGCGGGTATGGGAACTGCATCGGGATCCCCACGGTGGGGGGCGAGGTGGACTTTCACCCGTGCTATAGCGGGAACCCCCTCGTGAACGCGATGTGCGTCGGGGTCGTGCGTCTGGACTCCGTCGCGACGGCCGCGGCGAGCGGCGTGGGCAACCCGGTCCTCTACCTGGGCTCCGCGACCGGCAAGGACGGCATCCACGGCGCGACCTTCGCAAGCGACGTCCTGGACGAGGATTCGGAGCAACGGCGGCCCAACGTACAGATCGGCGACCCGTTCGCGGGGAAGCAGCTCATCGAGGCGACCCTCGAAGCCCTCGCGACCGGGGCGGTGCAGAGCATCCAAGACATGGGTGCGGCGGGGCTCACTTGCTCCACGACCGAAATGGCGGCGAAAGGCGGGGTCGGGATGGACGTGGACCTGGACAAGGTGCCGTTCCGCGACCAGGACACGACCGCCTATGAAGCCATGCTCAGCGAGAGCCAGGAACGGATGCTCGCGGTCGCACACAGGGGCCGCGAGGGCGAGGTTCTCTCTTTGTTCCGGAAGTGGGGCGCCTGTGCAGAAGTCGTGGGCGAGGTCACGGACACAGGCCGAGTGCGGATCTTTCGACACGGGCGTCTGGAGGCTGACCTCGATCCCTTGCCGCTGGCCGAGGACTGCCCGCTCGCGCCGAGAAGGGCGAAGGAACCGGAATGGTTCGCGGCCTCGGCGGCTTGGCGTCCCCCGATCGGAACGGGCCCGAGCGCGGAGGAGGCCCTCGCGCTGCTCCTCATGAACCCTGGCGTCGGCTCGAAGCGCTGGGTCTACGAGCAGTACGACCGACAGGTGATGGCGCAGACGATTGCCGCGTCCGGGGCGGCCGAGGCGGCCGTGGTCGCACCTCGCGGCACTGGGCTGGGGTTGGCGATCTCCCTCGATGGGAACAGTCGCTGGGTCGCGGCCGACCCCTATGTGGGCGGGACCTTGGCAGTAGCAGAAGCAGTGAGGAACGTCGCCTGCACCGGGGCGCGGCCCCTTGCCGCCACGGATGGGCTGAACTATGGCGACCCCCGCGACCCGGAGGTGTACTGGGCCTTCGAACGGTCCGTCCGAGGCGTTGCGGATGCGGCGGAGGCACTGGGCACGCCGGTCGTTTCGGGCAACGTGAGCTTCTACAACGAGACCGAGGAGGGCGCGATTCGGCCCACCCCCATGATCGGGATCGTGGGGGTCCTCCAGAACCCCGCGGAGGCGGTGGGCTCGTCTTGGGCGGCGCAGGACGCATCCTTGATGCTCCTGGGAACTTGGCCCGAGGACGAGGGCCAGGGGTTGGGCGCGAGCCGGTACGTGGAAGCGATCCTGGCCAAGCCGGGCGGGAGACCGTGCCCGACCCAATGGGACGCGGAGCGGAGGCTCGTCACGGCCCTGGTGGAAATGGCCGAGGCGCGCTGCCTCATGGCGTCCAAGGACGTGTCCGATGGTGGGCTCGTGGTCGCGCTCGCCGAGTGCGCGATCGGGAACATGGTAGGTGCCCGAATCGTGCTGGACTGCGCTCCCGGTGCGTATTGCGCCGAGTCCGTCCTCTTCGGCGAGTTTCCTGGGCTCGTGGTGGTCCAGACGGCAGACCCGGCCCAGGTCAGCGAGATCGCTCACAGGGCGGGAGTGGGCGCAGCGGCGATCGGTGCGACCGAGACGTCCGGTTCGCGGCTCGAGGTGGTTCGGGACGGCGAAACGCTGCTCGATTCTCCGGTCGAGCCCCTTCGAACCGCCTATGAAGGAACAATCCCGGCATTTTTCCTGCCATAAATCTGGACTAACGTCTGCTACAATGGCTTGGGCTCCTTGTGCGCCCATGCTTTGCCCGTTCCTTTCGGGCTGATTTGATTCGAGGTGCAACTAAAGATGATTCGATGGAAGAACAAAGCCGGTCTGTTGGCCGTGGTTCTGGCACTTTCCGTGGTCGGTTATTCCCAGACTGAGCCGAAAGCGCCCACCGCCCCGCGAGGCTTTCTCAAGAAGGTGGCCGACGCCGCCAAGCAATATCAGGCCGACAACAACGCGCAAGCCGCGATCCCCAAGTTTGAGGCCCTGGTCGCCGAGCGCAAAGAGGACTTTGACGCCAATGCATGGCTCGGCTATCTGCGCTTGATGGACAACCGGTCGCAGGCCTCACTGACCCCGCTGCACCAAGCGAACTCGGTGCGGCCCCAGGACCTTGGCGTCTTGGCGAACTTGGGGGTGGCGCACTCCCGGCTCGAACAATGGGCTGAGGCGGCCGAGATCTACGGCGCCTTGACCGAGGCTCTTCCGGAGGATGCGACGATTTGGGCCATGTACGGCCAATCGAGCTACAAGGCGAAGGACATGGCGACAGCCGTTCGCGCCCTGGAGACGAGCAACAAGCTCAAGCCTGGTCAGGAGGCAGTGATGGGCACCCTCGCCAGCGCCTATATCGCTCGTGGGATGGACGCTGAGGCCGAGGCAATGTACTTGCAGATGGACCGAGGTGGGATGACGGACGCTGCGGCCCTCGCCTGGGTCGGCTACCGCCAGCTTCGCGCAGAGAAGTACGCCGAGGCGGCTGCCACCTTGGCCAAGGCTCATTCCCTGGATCCTACCGATGCCTCGGTCATGAACAACCTCGCATATTGCTATTCCATGACCGACCCACCGAACATCGCGGAGGCGATCACGGTGACCAAGCACCTGCGGGCCGCACAGCCGAACCTCTTCGACGCTGCTTACAACCTGAGCTCGCTCTATCTGATGCAGGGCGAGTATCGCCTTGCCCGCGACGAGGCCATGGCGGCGATCCGGATCTCTCCGGGCGAGCCGTTCGCAGAGAACAACCTGGGAAGGGCCCTCGAGGGCCTGAACGACCTCGCGGGTGCGGCGCAACACTACGGCAAGGCCAGTGACGCGCGGCCGCAGTCCAAGGACTTTGCGCGGAACGCGGCGATCGCCGCACTCCGCGCCTCGGACGTACCCGCGGCGAAGAAGTACATCGCCAGGGCGGTGAACCTAGGGGAGAACGACCCGGACCTGAAGGCAGGTCTCGCCGAGATCTATATCCGTGAGGGCAAGATTGACGAGGCCCTCGCGCTCACCGCGAATTCCGAGGCCACGACGAGGAACGCCCTCGCCTATTGGTTCAACCAAGGTGTCGCCAAGGACAAGGCCGGTAATCGCGGAGAAGCCATCGAAGCGTACAAGAAGTGCCTGGAGATCGCTCCGAACGATCTGGACGCGCAGAAGAACCTCGCCCTCGACTACGCCGCCACCGGTCGCGACGAGGAGGCGATGGCGATCTTCCGCAAGCTGGCCACGGGCACATCGAGCATCGAGGCCATGTACAACTACGCCGCGAGCCTTGCTCGTTCGGGCGACATGGACGGTGCAATCGAGCAGTACAAGCGCATCCTTCACACCGATGGCAGCCAGCACACGGCCCGGCTGATGCTGGCCAACGCGCTCTGGGCGCGCGGCGAGTTCGACTCCTCACGCTACCACTTCGCCACTGTCGCCAAAGCTCAACCCAACAACGCCAACGCGCTCAATGGAATGGGGATGTGGCAGCTGAGGCAAGGCGACAACAAGGGGGCCGAAGCCACCTTCCGCAAGGCGATCGCAAGCGACTCCAAGTTCGTTACGGCGTACAATAACCGTGCGCTGGCTCTCGAACGGCTCAACCGCGTGGCGGAGGCGATCCAGGTCCTACAGAAGGGACTCGCGATTGACCCGAACCACCAGGCTGCCGCCGCGAACCTGAAACGACTCAAAGCTAGCCAAGGATGATGCTTGCGGTCTCACCTCGTCGTTAACGTCTACCGGGAAGACGCGATCGAAGCCGCGCGGCAAGCCGCCGCGTGGCTTCTTCGCCACGGCATCGAGGTCAGTGCCGATCGGGAGACCGCGACCCGCCTCGGGGTCAATCCTATCGCCGAGTTCGACCTGGGAGAGGGCGACATCGTGGTCTCGTTCGGGGGGGACGGTACCCTGCTTCGTGCCGCGCACATCGCGAGCCCGCACGGCCCCGCCGTCCTCGGTGTCCATTTCGGAAGGTTCGGGTTTGTCACCCAAGTCCGGCCCAGCGAGCTGGGAGCGGCACTGAGCTCCTTCGTGGACGGCACTTCCTCGATCGAGGAGCGGATGATGGTGAGGGCCGAACTCATTCGCGAGGGCAAGATCGTCGCCACGCTCCACTCTCTCAATGAAAGCGCCGTGCAGCGGGCCGTGACGAGCCGGATG
Organism: Fimbriimonadaceae bacterium; assembly: GCA_020847855.1. Classification (GTDB taxonomy): domain Bacteria; phylum Armatimonadota; class Fimbriimonadia; order Fimbriimonadales; family Fimbriimonadaceae; genus JADLBH01. The sequence goes on along the minus strand of JADLBH010000027.1, from coordinate 54,224 downwards.
CTCAGCTTCGAGGTGACGGTGAACTCGCGGCACCTGGCGACCTACCCGGCGGATGGCGTCCTCATTGCGACCCCTACCGGCTCCACCGCGTACTCGCTTTCGGCGGGAGGGCCGATCCTCGAACCCAGCATTGAGGCGCTTGTCGTCACCGCGATCATGCCCCACACACTCTCTTCGCGACCCCTCGTGTTGAGCGCGTCGTCGGTCGTGGAGATTCAAGTGGAGACGATGGGCGACACCGTGCTGTCTTGCGACGGGCTGCAGCACCTTCACCTACTCAGCGGCGACTATGTCCGGGTCTCACGCTCGGATCGCGTCGTGCGACTGGTGTGCGTGGACGACACCGACTTCCTGGAGAAGCTCAGCCAAAGGCTCAGTTGGAGCCAGGGCCGATATGGGGGTGGGGAGTGAGTTTGGTAGAGGTTCGCGACGCGGTCGTGGAGTTCTCGACCCAGCGTGGCGCGGTGAGGGCCTTGGACGGGGTCTCGTTGGACTTGGGGGAGAAGGAGACCCTGGCGATCGTCGGGGAGTCGGGTTGCGGGAAGACGACCCTGGCACGGGCGATCCTGGGGCTTCAGCCGCTGGCCGAGGGCTCGATCCGAGTCTGTGGCCGGGAAGTGACGGGTCTGCGCGCGGGGCAGGCCGAAGAGGTCGGGATGGTCTGGCAAGACCCGTATGCGAGCCTCGACCCTAGGTGGACGCTGGGAAGGACGATCAGCGAACCTGCCCGGACGAAGCGGGTCGCGCTCGATGTGGACGGGTTGCTGAACCAAGTCGGCCTCGACCCCTCCTTCGCAAGCCGATATCCGCACCAGTTGAGCGGTGGGCAGCGACAGCGCGCGGCGATCGCGCGAGCCCTTGCGCTCTGGCCTCCTCTCGTGATCTGCGACGAGCCGACGGCAGCGCTCGATCTTAGCGTCCAGGCTCAAATCCTCAACCTCCTGCGGAACCTCAAGCAGAGCGGGAGCGCTTCCTTCCTCTACATTTCCCACGACCTCGGAACCGTGCGGTTCCTCGCGGACCGAATCATCGTGATGTACCTTGGCAGGGTCGTCGAGGTCGGCACCCCCGAGGATACTTTCGAGAGGCCACTTCACCCGTACACGCGGATGCTGGTGGACTCGACCCCGAGCCTCACCAAGCTCGGGAAGCTCCCGCCGCCCGCGATCGGGGAACCACCCGACCCTGTGACACGTTGGCAAGGGTGCCGATACGAAGGACGGTGCCAGTCGGCCGTAGGCGTCTGTGCGACCACCGAGCCTCCTTGGTACCGTGAAGGAGACCACGTGGCCGCTTGCCACGTCCCAAACTTGAGGAACGGCACCGAAAACCTGGGATGAGACCAAATTGAACAACGAACCTGAGCCCACACCGGACGATCAGACCCCGCCCGTCGGCCACCGGCCTTTGATCGAGCGGGAAATGGACGTGCTCGAGGCCGATGTCGTGGGAATGGCGAGCAGGGCCGAGGAGATGGTCACGCAGGCGGTGGACGCACTCCGGCTCGTAGACGCAGACGAGGCCCGCCAAGTCCTCGACATGGACGACGAGGTGGACCGCAAGGAAATGGAGGTCGAGACCCGGTGCCTGCGGCTGCTCGCCCTCCAGCAACCCATGGCGAGCGACCTTCGCGAGATTGGCACGATCATCCGCATCGCCACGGACATCGAGCGCATCGCCGACCTCGCCGTGGACATCGCTAAGATCGCGATGAAGCTCGATGCCGAGATGGGTACGGCAGACTTCGTGGACGTGCCGCTCATGGCGAACGTCGCCCGCCAGATGTTGCGTGAGTCCATCCATGGCTTCACGAACAAGGATGCTACCGGGATCGAGTCGGTGTACCGGCTCGAGGAGCGGGTGGACGAGCTTTACCGCACCCTGCGCTCCCAAACCTTTGAGACGATGCTGGAGAGCCACGACAAGGTCGTGTCGGCGGGCTGGGTGCTCCTCGCGGTCCACCATGTCGAGCGGATCGCCGACCATGCCCTCAACATTATGGAAAGGGTCTACTACATGGTCACCGGGGAACTGGCTCCCGGAGAGATCCGGCACGCTTGAAGAGCCCCGCATTGCCAGGGCTCCTCGAGAACCTCCGCGAGCTTTGGCGGTTCCGGGAACTGCTTTGGGCCATGACCGAGCGCGAGTTGCGCATCCGTTACAAGAACAGTGCCCTCGGCTTCATCTGGTCGCTCCTCAACCCTCTCGTCACGATCTTGGTCATGACGATGGTGTTCAAGGTCTTTCTGCGAAATCAATCGGAAGGGTACAGCGCGCACGTCCTTGCAGCCTATCTGCCTTACATGTTTGTGAACCTTTCGATCTTGGACTCCGCGCAGTCCGTACTGGCGGCGATGCCGATGGTGAAGAAGGTCTATTTCCCCCGCGAGGTGCTCCCTCTTGCGAGCGTGCTCGCGAACTTCGTCCACTTTCTCTTGGCGATCGGGGTGTTCTTCGCGTATCTTTTTGTGCTCTGGGCCGTCACGGGGTTCGGTGATAGCCCGTTCACCTGGCGCGTGGCGTTTCTCCCTCCCCTGGTCTTGATCACGCTCGTCTTCGCGACCGGGGTTTCCCTCATCGTTTCCGCCCTCAATGTGTTCTATGAGGACGTGAAGTACGTGGTGGGTGTCGTGCTCTATATCGGATTCTTCCTGACCCCAGTGATGTACTTTGTGGAGAACGTGTGGCACGGTCTCCCTGCCGCCTATCGTGGGATCGGCTTCTCGCTCTATCACTTGAACCCGCTGGTCTCGATCACGACCGCCTTTCGGCGCACCTTGGTCAAGGCGGGGCCGGTGGACGTGGGAGGAGCGGAGGGGAAGGTTCCTCCGATCCCGTTCGACTGGGGCTACTTCGCATGGGCCGCGGTGGCTTCGATGCTCATTCTGTGGCTCGGGCTCAGCCTCTTCAACCGGATGAAGTGGAGGTTCGTGGAAAGGCCGTGAGCGCAGCGATCGAGATCAGCGGGCTTAGGAAGTCGTTCACGATCTCCCTCTCCGGAGAGGGCTCGATCAAGACGGCCGCACTTTGGTGGAGGAAGCGCCACATCGAGAGGGTCGAGGTTCTGCGGGGTGTGAGCCTCACGGTGCCTCAAGGGGAGTGTCTGGCCGTGGTAGGCCGTAACGGGGCAGGGAAGAGCACACTGCTCTCGATCCTTGCCAAGGTTTATTTGCCTTCAGAAGGGAACGTGGCGGTCCACGGGCGTCTCGCCCCCCTCCTGGAGCTGGGCGCGGGGTTCCATCCGGATCTGAGTGGGAGGGAGAACGTGATGTTCAATGCGATGATCCTTGGCCTGAGCCGAGCCGAGGCGCTGGCAAGGACACCCGCGATCCTTGAGTTCTCCGGTATAGAGAAGTTTGCCGACGCACCGGTACGGACCTATTCGAGCGGCATGCTCGCTCGGCTTGGGTTCTCGGTCGCGGTACACGTGGATGCAGAGATCCTTGTGGTGGACGAGGTCCTCGCTGTCGGGGATGCGGAGTTCGAGGCGAAGTGCTACGCTCGGATCGAGCAGTTCCGCGAGGAGGGGGGCACGATCCTCTTCGTCAGTCACGATCTCGATGCGATCGAGAAGGTTGCTGGCCGCTGCGTTTGGTTGAAAGACGGGTTGGTCAAGGCGGACGGGGACGTGCCCAAGGTGCTGGACGCCTATCGAGGCTCCTTCTAGCCCTCGGGCGGCCCGGGGAGCGGGGCCGTGAGCACCTGCCACCATAGCCCCGGGTTCCCACGCCCGATGGCCGCCATCGCCGAGTGTGCGAGGAGGCGAAGGAGCGCGCCGGTACGATTGAGCACGAGGCACGCGACTTGTGCGACCGGGCCGGAGTGGATGCGGAAGTAGAGCTCCTTCCCGCGGTTGTAACGGGCCACGGAGCGCCAGCGGTCTGCCGAACTGCTCGCTCCCAGCTCGTGGCCAAACTTGGCCTGAGGCACATAGAGGATCTTCCCGTGGCGCCGGAGGCGGCGGCACAAGTCTGTGTCCTCGCAATACAGAAAGTACCTTTCATCGAACCGCTCGACGGGCCGAAATGCGAGGCACGCCCCCATGACCTGCTCGACCTCGAACGGGCCCGATCCTTGGGCGAGAAGCCTCCGACTCTGCCAATAGGGACTGAGCCACGGAGAACCTGGGAAGGCCTTCTCCAGTCCGCTCTGCTCACAGAACACGGCCCACAGCGTGAGAGCCGAGCAGGCCGACGGCTGGACGTTCGGCTCGTGGGGCGGAGTGAAGAGCAAGCCACCGCAAGCGATCACGCCAGTCTCGTCCAGGGCGGCCTGCAGGGTCGCGACCGCGCCGGGCGTCGCGTAGGCGTCGCAGTTCAGCAAGAGCACGGCTTCATGGCTGGCGGCACGGAGCCCTTGGTTGTTCGCCCGCCCGAAGCCACGGTTTTCTGGGTTCCGGATCAGCTTCACGGTGGGGAACTCTGCTTCGACCATGTCCGCGCTTGCATCCCCGGAGGCATTGTCCACGACGATGACCTCGTCCGCCTCGTCCAAGCTCGCCAGGCACCGCTCGAGCAGCTCCCTCGTGTTATAGCTCACGATCACGACGCTCAGGCGCATGGGTGCAAGAGTAAACCAGACCCCGTGCTACAATCGCACTTCCCATGTCCCAGGAAGTGATCCTTTCGCGAGAGGGCTTTGAGAAGCTGACCCTCGAGCTGAAGCAGCTCAAAGGCGAGGAACGCTCGCGGATCGCCGCGAACATCAAGGAGGCGAAGTCGCACGGTGACTTGCGCGAGAACGCGATGTACCATGAGGCCAAGCTGAACCAGAAGCGACTGGAGAGCCGGATTGCCGAACTGGAGAAGGTGCTTCAGATCGCCAGGGTGATGGAGGCTCCGAGCGGGGACGGCGGGGCCCACTTAGGCTCCAAGGTGACGATCAAGGACCTGGAGTGGGGGGACAAGCTCACCATCGAGCTGGTGGGTGCGTTCGAGTCTGACCCACTCGCGGATCGGATCTCGGTCGCTTCACCCCTGGGGTCGGCCCTCATGGGCAAGCGGGCCGGGGACAAGGTGCAGGTCGTCACCCCGAACGGGACCCAAAACTACGAAGTGATCGAAGTCACGGGCCCTGACCGCTGAAACTTCCGTGCGGTCGCCAGCGTCTGATAGGGTGGCACCGGCGCAAGCCGGTGACTATTGAAACGCAAGGAGGTGGTGCCACAAGATGGATCACAGTAATCAACACCGCCAGGGAGGAACTGGGTTTTAGCACCCGGGTCCCCAGGGCCAGGCTCGCGATGAACCTGCCTCTCTGGTGACAAACCGGCCCCCGCCTCAAAAAGCGGGGGTCTTATCTTTTTACTGCGGCCTCATCATGGGGAAGAGGACGATCTCGCGCAGGTGATCGGCCCCGGTGAGGAGCATGACCATGCGGTCAATCCCGATCCCGCAGCCTCCGGTGGGCGGCATACCGCATTCCAGCGCGTAGAGGAACTCCTCGTCCATTGGGTGGGCCTCGTCGTCCCCCCTCTCCCGCTCGCCGGCTTGCGCCTCAAAGCGCTCGCGCTGGTCTTGCGGGTCGTTGATCTCACTGAAGGCGTTGCATACCTCGCGGCCCAGAACGTAGCCCTCGAACCGGCGGGTAAAGCCTGGCCGATGGGGATCCTTCTTGGCGAGTGGGGAAGTCTCGATGGGATAACCGACCACGAAAGTCGGTGCTTGCAGGCTCGGCTCGACGAAGACTTCCAGCAGCTTCTCGATCAATCCGCCGAGGTGCGCCTCGTCGTCGGCGACGATGCGCTTGCCGGTCACCGGATTGACGACGGCTCGCGATCCGAGGGCAGACAGGGCCGCCTCCAGGCTCGAAAGGTCCTCCGCGGTGAGGCCCGTGGCCTTTTCGATCTCTTCGAGCAGGTCCACCCGCATCCACGGTCGGGCAAAGTCAAGCTCGGGTCCGCCGGAGACTGGCGCAACGACCGTCGTGCCGAACACCCCGGCTGCGACGTGCCGGAAAAGCTCCTCGACCGTCGCCATTACGTCCTCCAGGTTCGCGTAAGCCTCGTACCATTCGAGGAGGGTGAACTCGGGGTTGTGGCGGCTGCTCACCCCCTCGTTGCGGAAGACCCGTCCGATCTCATAAACCTTGCGAAGATCGCCGCAGATCAGCCGCTTGAGATAGAGCTCCAGCGAGATCCTTAGCTTGACCTCTACGTCATAGGCGTTGTACTGCGTGTTGAACGTGCGCGCCGCTGCCCCCCCCGCCTCGTTTTGGAGGATCGGGGTCTCCACCTCGAGGAATCCCCTCCCATCGAAGAACCGGCGCACCTCGGCCACGATCCTCGAGCGTGCGACGAGCTTCTCGCGCGCCTCCGGGTTGCAGACGAGGTCGAGGTGGCGGTGCCGATATCGGGTCTCGACGTCCTCCAAGCCATACCACGCGTGGCCATCCTTCTCCTTGCCCAGGGGCAGGGTCTCCAGTGCCTTGCTGAGCGGCGTGATCTCGGTGACCCGGATCGAGCGCTCACCGGTTTTCGTGACCATGGTCTCTCCGACGATCCCGACGTGGTCACCGATGTCCAGCAGCTGGAAGGCCTCCCAGGCCGGCTCTCCCAGGTCGTCTTTGCGGAAGTAGCCCTGGATCCGAGCTTCGCCGTCACTGACATGGGCAAACGCGGCCTTGCCCATCTCGCGAACCGAGACGAGGCGCCCGGCGAGGCGGGCGGGCTGGCCCTCCTCGAAGCCTTCAAGGAGGGCTGCGACCGAGCCTGGGTCGGGGAACCGCTCGACCGCGTATGGGTCGAAGCCTAGTTCCCGGAGTCTTCTCAGCTTCTCTTGCCGCACCTCGCGAAGTTCGCCTTCCGCCATATGCCTATTCTGGACGCGCGGCATAGGCCTCCGGTCGCGCGAAGTCGAAGCTTGCCTGTACCCGGTGGGACCTTGACACCGGCATCCGTCTGAGCCATACTATGCCTTCGTGGCCCGGCGTGTGAGCGCTTGGTCCGAGTCCGGAGGAGCGATCCCATTGGCGAATCGAAACGAGAGAATCTGACGAAGAGCCACGCGGATGCCTCCCCACGGATGTCCACCGGGGCTTTTTTGTTGCCAGAATCCGCCCTGTTAAGACGAACGAGGAACCCATGCCGACCGTAAACCAGCTTGTACGAAAGGGCCGCTTCAGTGCGAAGGCGAAATCCAAGTCGCCCGCGCTCAAGCGGAACCCGTTCCGCCGCGGCGTCTGTACCGTGGTGCGAACCGTCACCCCGAAGAAGCCGAACTCTGCCTTGCGCAAGGTCGCCCGTGTGCGACTTACGAACGGCTTCGAGGTCACGGCGTATATCCCTGGCGTCGGCCACAACCTGCAAGAGCACTCGGTCGTACTCGTCCGAGGCGGCCGCGTCAAGGACCTCCCCGGCGTGCGGTACCACATCGTTCGCGGCACTCAACAGACCGCCGGGGTAAGCAATCGCCAAAAGAGCCGAAGCAAGTACGGCGCCAAGAGGCCGAAGGCCTCGGCAGGCTAAGTAGAACCCGATCATGCCAAGAAACGGACCCGTCCCGCCCCGAACCGTCCTTCCCGACCCCGTCTACGGGAGCGAGCTCCTGCAGAGGTTCATCAACCGTCTCATGCTGGACGGTAAGAAGTCCACTGCGGAAAAGATCGTCTACACCGCGCTCGACCGCGCGGCTGAGAAGTGTGAGGCGAGCCAGATCGAAGTCTTCGAGAAGGCCCTCGCGAACATCATGCCGACCATGGAGGTTCGTCCTCGGCGTGTCGGCGGGCAGAACTACCAGGTTCCGATGGAGGTTCGGCCGATCCGCAGGCGCACGCTCGCGCTGCGCTGGCTCGTCGGCGAGGCTCGCAAGCACAGCGACAAGGGCATGGTGGACCGCCTCACGCGCGAGTTCGTGGACGCCTACAACAACACGGGTCGGGCTGTGAAGAAGAAGGAAGACACCCACCGCATGGCCGACGCAAACAAGGCCTTCGCGCACTATCGGTTCTAAGTCAGTTTCGCTTGCGGCGGGGCGCCTTGGGCAAGGTTGCACCGGGAGTGGCCGCCGCTGGTCTGAGCTTGCCGTGCCTGCCCGACCCTGGAGGCCTCTCGCCCTGCCGCCGTAAGGGTGATCACCGCCCAAGCGAAAGAGCCGAGCACGGTCTTGACGAAATGCCCAAGCGAGGGTAAGGTAGCAGTTACCATGCCGTCCATCGGCGCATCGGCGCATCGGCGCTTCTCGCGCTTTTCTTTAGCCTGAGCCAGGCCGTCGTCGTGAAGAGCGTACAGCTGCCGTCCATCCTTAGCGGCACCTACAATGAGGTGAGGGTCGAAGTCGAAATCAGTCCCGCGACGGAGACGAGCCTTGTGGAGGTCTGGGTCGAGTCCAGTTCCCCTTCGCAACCGCTCGACGAGCTTGACCGAGAGGTTTTCCCTTTGCCGCAAGAGCCGCCTCCTTATGCGGTTGTGCCCGAGGCCGTACTGGCCTGCAAGTTCGACTCGACGCACTGGGAACACGGCGAGGACGTCGAGTTCTGGCTCTACGCCACTGTCTGGCACAACGGCCAGACCACGTCAATCCAGCCGATTTTGCTTACCACCAGGTCGGTATACAACGCGGCGGTGTTGATCCAGCACAAGCAGCTGGCGTTGGTCGCCGGCGGTTCGGGCGCGGCGCTTGGGTTCGAACTCTGGAACCACACCGTCACGAAGAACATCTTCAACAATTCGTGGTCAGCGAACACGGTGACGGCGGACATGCCGCCCGCCACCAGCCATCTGATCTTGGCGCACGGCACGCCAGGCGTCGTCTGGGCGCCCGCGGCGCCGACCGCGGTCAACGACACAGTGGTCTCAGGCGCAGTGCCGGGCGGGCCGTTCCCCTTGTACTTCGCGTTCCTCGCCTCGTGCCGGGTCGCCGAGAACAACAATGCAGCGGTCCCGGACGCCTACCTCAGCGAGGCTACCGGTACGGCGAATCGGTGCGTGGTTGCGTTCAAGGTGACGCTGAAGAACGCGGAAATGCTGAGCCTGTACTTCGACATTGTTGAGCGGGTCTTCGACGGGAAAACGGTGGGCAGAGCCGCCAAAGAAGCGTGGGACGCCTCGACGATGAAGGATGACTACGACTTAGAGTTTGATGACGCCATGTACATAGCTGGAGACGAGCACGCTCGGCCCAGGTGGCTTTACGACGGAACGAACTACGTCCACACGGACTGGAAACGCAATACGTGAACTTTAGCACACTGATCCTACTGCTTAATTCTACGCTGATCGCACAACCTGGGCAACAGGCAGACCCGCGTGCAACTGCCGTCGAGTTTCTTCAGCAAATCGGGGCTCAATTCGACGCAAGCGAGCTGAAACTCGGGCCCGCCCCAGCTTTAGGCGACGTGGAGTTCCGAATCGTCAACTCGCTTCACGTCGATGTGCGCACTCGGGATGGTCGCGTGACCAGTTTTCGCAACGACGGGCGGGGAGCCGAACGCTCGCTCGGCTTTCGGCGGGACGTCGCGCTCTCTATGAACACGGAGGACGAAGCGAGGGCAAAGGCCCAGCGGCTTCTCGCCGACCTGGGCCTCGACCGCGAGTTCGAGATAGAGGAGGTTCGTCTCGAGCCGGAGACCCCAGACCCTGACAAGCCTAATCGCATGAAGTCCTGGGGCACCGCCCACGTCCAGGGCCGGAAGATCGGCGACCGCCCTACCTTCAGGGGCCGCAACCGATGGACGGTGGCATACGACCGGTGGGACGGCGCCGTGCTCTATTACGGCCTTGTGGACCACCTCCGGTTCCTCGAGGAAGGGGATACGGTCGGCGAAGCCGGGGCGAGGTCCGCTGCAGCGGCTGTCTTCGCCCAGATTGACGCGGAGGATCCTTCCGCGTTCCCGGCGGAGTGGCGACGGGTCTCCGCCGTCGTATTCGGCTGGAGCAGCGCCGGCAAGCAGTGGATCGCCGACTATGTGGCCAGGCACGGCCGGGAGCCCGACTTTCAAGCGGTCGTGCCTGCGTACAAAGTGTCGTTCTCGAACAGCCCGTGGTGGCCCGGCTGGGACGAGCCGAGCTACGTGATCGTGCGTGCCTCGAACGGCGAGATCCTGGAAATCGCCCTGTCCTGATCTCCGCTGTCACAGCCGGGGGGGATCCCTGCCGACGCGCCTATTATCGTTGCAGGCCAGTTCAACCAGACTGCGACCGGCCGTGCAGAGGGCCCTGGCGTCTTCTGGGCCAAGGTCGGCATCCTGCGCCAACCTCCTGGCGGTGCGCCGGAGACTGTGCCAGGCGTGTGGCTCAAGGCACAGTGCTGTACCTTCAACGGGCCGCTGCAGCTCGGCGTCACCGGCGCTGCGGCGGAGACGGGGTACCAGATCGGCCGCGACAGTGGTGCCAATGCAGCTGCGAACAACGAGCCCTGTTCCCTCCAGTACTTCGGCTAACCGCCTGACGCCCCCAAGCCCGCCGGTTTCCAGGCGTCGCAGAACGCAGTCCAGCACATCGTAGCTTCAGGCGTGGCCGCTACCCTACCACCGCCGCCTCCACTGTACTTCGACTACATTGCCGGATGCGAGGTCAGCAAGCAGAACGAGGTCTTCGCACTTGCTTACCTGAGCGAGTCGCCGTGCCAGACGAACCGGGTCGTCGTCTCGTTCAAGATCAAGCCGACAGATGCCCAAGCGTTCGCGTTCTTCGATGGCATCATGACCAGGAGTCTTGCAGGTATGACCGTCCGCAAAGCGGCTGAGGAGGAGTGGATTGAGGGCCCGGCGCCGTATCGTCTTGTAGACCAATACGGGGAGTTGGATTTGGCGGTTGAATTCACCGGTGACGAGTTAGCGCGCATCAAGTGGCTGTTTGACGGCACTCACAACGTGCATACTGAATGGAAGGACAATTCATGATCGTTGCAATAACCCTTCTCACATCAGGTTTCCTTTGCGCAGGAACTGAGCAGGACAACACCGGACAATTGCTGCAAGCAATCCACCGATTTGAGTCCGCGATCTCGTGCCCGAACTCCCCGGCTTCGGACATAGCTCGACTGAGCGGCGAAGGATCAGACCAACGTACAGTCCACTTTGCCGATGGGCACTCCGGCACCGTGCGTTTGCGCGACCTGCTAGTACGGAGCTACCAGTCCGTACGTCGCGAGACTCATGCACGCTACAACGTTCGCGAAGTAAGGCTCCAGCTCACCACGGACCAGCAGATTCGTGAGCGGGCGACAGATCTCGCGGAACGGATCGGGCAGGGGTCTGGCTGGAAGATAGACGAGGTGAGGGTCACGCCCGAAAAGCGCGGTACAGGCGATCGAATGGAATCGTACGGTACAGCGAGCGTTACGTTTCGCCGTACAGCCGACCCTGCCTGCTTCCAAGGCGGCAACAGGATGGGCTTCGGCATTGATCTTTACGACGGTGCTGTGCTGTACTTCGGGATCACGGATCACGTCGTCTTCGTGCAGGAAGAAGTTGACGTTGGAGAGCAACGGGCGCGACAGGCCGTTGCCACTCTACTGGCCGTATTTGACGAGGAGACCTACCCGCGAGAATGGCGCGAACCGGTCAGTATCGAGCGAGGATGGTCCGTGCCTGACCGGGAGTGGTTCACGGCATACCAGCGTGAGCATGGGCGGCCCAGTGAGACGATACCGGCATTCCCAGCCTACAAGGTGCACCTTGCCCCCTGTCTCGAACCTGGGGTGCCTCGCAAGGCGTGGGTGATCGTGCGAGCCTCGACCGGCGATGTCTTGCACGCGGACGTCTTCGGATCCTAGCGGTCGCAATGTGGACCGAACGTGGCACCCGCTGTCCCGGAACGGCAGACCCAGGCTGCGGCACGTCGGCTTGGGCCAGGTTGCACCGAGGATGGCCGCCCCTGGTCTGAGCTTGCTCTGCCGGCCCGCCCTTGGGCCCTTCTCGTCCTGTCGCAAGGTGGGGGAGTGCCGCAATGTAAGAAATAACCGAGCGGGCTCTTGACACAGTGCCCAAGCGCGGGTAACGTTCAAACTACCATGCCGTCCATCGGCGCATCGGTGCATCGGCGCATCGGCACATCGGCACATCGGTGCATCGGTGCATCGGCGCATCGGTGCTTCGGTTCTTGTCGGCGTACTTGCCGCCGTGTGCCCTGCTAGCGTTCACCTCGTGATTCCAGCGGACACTCCGCCTCCGCTCTACTTCACCTCTACGAATGCGCGTGCGAGTGCCCGTGCCTGGTTGAGCAGTCCGTCCGAGGGTCTTGAGACTTTCAAGGTCAAACTGAACGGGGAGCTAGTGTACTCCAAGACGTTCCCCTATACGCCTGGCGAACTCCATTCGCAGTGGCAGGCCCACGTGATGTTCGACTCGACACACTGGGGTGCCTCCCAGACCCACTGTACGGTTCGGCTCGAAGTGACGGAATTCGGCGACCCGACCGAGCACGCGAGCGAGGTCACCGTACCGATCAAGAACATGGCAAAGCAGTACGACGTGATGGACGAGAAACTCAACCCTGCCTCCGCCCCCATCGTGATGTCATGGATGGCAATCATGGGGTATCGGACGCACACGCACTCCCAGGACGGCTGGCCCAAGCTCCAGTTTCTTTCCGAGATGCAAGGTGCATCCGTCGAGTACTTCGGCGGGCATGGAAATGCTTCCCCCAGCTTCGACGACGACGCCCCCGGCCAGTTTGCCGACACGATCGTTCCTGCCGACGTACAGGCATATCGCTCGATCCAAATGGGGACGGGTCTGCCACCGTTCAACTCGACCGGGCAGCCGCCCATCGCATTTGCGTTCATCCATGCCTGCTCCGCGGCGACGGACATGAGTTTCAACGTCTTCAACCTGCCGTATGCAAACAACTATGGAGGCTGGATGGAGGACCAGGCGATAACGGGCTTCAACCAACTGGTACGGCTTTCACAGTTTGCCGACCTGTCCGCCATGTACCATCAGCAACTGTACTGGGGAAAGACTTTGTTTGAGGCGCGTAGATTCATCGTTGTTAACGGTGACTTTGAGTCGGCACCACCTTCGGCGAGGCCCCCTTGGTCTCCGCTACTCGAAGGCCACATGCCGATCTGGGGCGACTTCCGTACGAAGCTACGCGGCGTGTACGCGCCCGAGAATGTGCCCTTGCCCAGTCCGCTGACGTGGTTCAGGGTGGTGCAAGGATGACTGTCACGAGGCCCACAGCCGTGCTCACGGCAGCCCTCTTGGTTGTGGGAGCACAGGCTCAGATCCACTCCTCCCCTGACGTCGAGCGAATAGCGATCGAGTTCGCAATCGCGGTGTTCCCCGACGAGAGCGGACTCAGCGCGCCCGTCGCTCCGACGTATAATCCTCACCCGAGGAACCGAAGGCCTGGGTACTGGAGCTGCGACCTCTATCGTGATGGCCTTACGGTTAGCGTCTCTGTCTCAGACCGAGACGGAGCCTTGCTCGGGCTTAGCATCGGTGGCGCGAACGGGAAATACCCCGGAAACCTGCTCAACTTCATCGAGATCCCGCCGTTCCGTCCCTGGTACCGCTCCACCACGGAGGCGTTCGAGCGCGTGCGAGAGGTGGCGAGGCTCGTCGGTGCGCCGTCCCACGACCAAGTCACTGAGGCCGAGGTGCCTGAGCCCGACGCCGAGGGATTGGTGACGAGCCGCAATGTGTTCGTCAAGCTTGAGCCGATCGCACACGGCTACCCTTCGAGGTCTGTCAACCACACCTCGGTCAGGCTCGACGCGAAGACCGGTCTCGTATCGGAGATCAGCCAGCTCACGAGGTACAGTTTTGAGCCACCCGCGGGCAAGCCAGTCTCTGCCGATGAGGCGATCGCAGCCGCCTTGGCAGCTGCCGGATCGTTGCGCGAGCCTCACTGGCAAGGCCCGCAGTATATGAACATGTTAGACTGGAGTGCCGGGGAGAGTTGGATTTCTGCGCGTGCGCTGTCCTTGCTGGACAGCGGCGCCGTGCCCCTGGTCTACACGGTGTACGACCGTGAGTGGGAGGTTCGAGTGGACGCCTGCTCGGGGGAAGTGCTTCAGGTGATGGACAGCCGGGGAGAACGAGGAGACTCACGAAACCTCGTGCAAGAAGCCGCGGGCTCAATGAAGCCAGGGTCCTGGACCGGTCTCATCGGGTTCGTCGCAGTGGGTTCAGCTCTCGTCGTCGTCGTCTACTTCTTGACGAAAGGCTGACAGCCGCCCAGCTTCCGACGCGAGCAGCGCCAGATTCCTCTGCCAGCCGCAGGCCCCCCCACTTCAGCACAAAGAGTTGACTCCCATGCCCTTAAGCGCCGAACGGTGTCCGGGGCGGAGAGGGAATGCTGGTGCGCCCCGCGTACGTTACACTAGTAGGGAGGACGAGTGGCGCGTTGTATGAAAGAACCGAGCGAGCTCTTGACACAGTGCCCAAGCGCGGGTAACGTTCAAATTACCATGCCGTCCATCGGCGCATCGGCGCATCGGCGCATCGGCGCTTCTTTGGCTCGTGGCGGTAGGGGCTAGCGCCCAGGTCTCGGGCCCAGGCGCCTGGGTTCCGAGCCAGAACGGGACGACCGGCCAGAGCGACCCGATGCCCTTCTACTTCTCTGGCACGGACTGCCGTGCGAGCGGGGAGGCGGTCTGCCCAGGGCTGATCGCGGGAGAGGCGAACGAGTTGGTCGAAGCTTGGCTCAACCTCAACGGACAAAACCTCATGCATTGGCTCAAGCTCGCGGGAGAGCCGTCCTCGACCTCGAAGGGCCTTAGCCTGACTTTCGACTCCACTCACTTTCCTCCAGGGACCAGCGTCGAGGTGAGGTTCAAGGCGAAGGACAGCCACGGGAACTTCTACGAAGCGGCCGAAAGCTCGGTGGTCAAGAACGGGGCCAAGTTGCATGACTTGCCAGAGTTTGTAGAGACCTATGGCGGAGATCTGGCGAGCACTGCCGACGGAATTGTCTCGGGGCTCAACTTGCAACGGTCCTACTTATCCGATAGTTGGCCGACAACGATCGCCGCGGCACGCATCGCGCGCGCTTCATTCTGGGTTGTATGGACACACGCAGGGCCCAACGCGCACCAATGCAGCCCCGGCCAGGGCGACCTCGTGTGGAGCAGCATTGGCACTGGAGATGTCTCCTACGACTTCTGGCGGGCGGAAGCGAACGGGTTTGGTTGGCCCCCGTTCAACGATACGGGGAACGAACCGGTTGAGCTCGCTCTGCTGCTAGGATGCAAGATGGGGAGTTCGAGTGCCTTCCTGACGGCGATTGAACCACATGGCACAAATTACGACCCCTTCACGATTCGGGACAAGGCCGTCGTCGCCGCATATGGCCAACTCTTCATTGGTGACGGCTCCCGGCTCGCTGATTGGCTGATCACTTCGCTTACTGGGGGTCAGACGGTCCACAAGGCCTGTCTACAGCTCTTCGCTCTAGCCTCCCAGCAGCACTTACTGAATCAACCTAGCGTCTATACGAACTTCGATGGAAATCCCTACGGCGATAATGTACTCAACTCGTTTTCGGAGCTACCTATCTACGGTGATAGGTTCACAAGATTGACAAAGGTGTATACCGGCAATGACTTTCTCCCATATCCCAACGACTGGTTTCGGTAACGCGTATGCTAACAAGTAGGATCAAGTGCGTCGGTCAGGTAGTCGTGTTTCTTAGCGCGAGCTGCTTGTCAAGTGTGACTTACGGTCAGACTGAGCAAGGTGCACGAGACGCCCTGGAAGTCGCACTGAGGGTGCTGAGGCCCGACTTAGACGCGGCCAGATTCTCCATCGAATTGCGTGGCCAGGGTAACGGCTTTTCCGCGACCCAAGACGGCCTCCTCGTCGAGGTGGACTGGCCAGGGAAACGACCCGTGCTCTTTCTGGACTCGGACGCGCAGCTCGACCATAGCGATACGGAGGCGGAAGCGTTTTCCACATCACCAGGTGCACGTGAGGCCCGATTGCGGGCGATGGGCACGGGCTTGGGTTTGGAACTTGACTCGTGGGACTTCGAGGAGTCACCCAGCGCTGACACCAAGGGAACGGCGGAGATCGTAGCATGCCGACTGGCTGAATCCCGACTTGGCACGCGCACGATTGGCGGAAATGTGATGGAAGCCGGGCTGGACCAAGGATCTGGGAGGCTCGTGCAATTGATGTTAGTCCTGAACCGCTCGTACCGCGCAGATCCGCTCCGGCCGCTTCCGTTGGACAGTGCCTTGGCGATCGCCCGGAAGACCGTCGAGAGAGAATCCGGCCGAGTTCAGTCGCGGTTAGGCGCCCGCGGGATGGCTTCCTTCCGCTGGCCCGGGGATGGAGTGGTACGCGATCACGCGACCTTGGTTCACGCTCTCCCGAAGGAAACCGCATGGACGTCGCCCGAAGCAAAGAACTTTTCCAGGTTAGAGATTCGCCAAGCGTGGCTCATGACGGGTGAGAATTGGAACTTGGCGGTTGACACTGAAACTGGCACCGTCCTCTTCGGCGCGGTCGAAAACAAGGCTGGTTCCGATGCCGCGATAGGACCAGACCGAATCAGGCCCGAAGCGAGGCAAGCGAACCCCCCGGTCGCCGTGGCTGTTGTCCTAGCTGGCCTGTTTGTGGGTACGTCCGCTGTGTTCTGGTTGCGACGGAGGAAGGCGTAGGGAACGACGGCTCGAAGCTTGGACCTACCAAATTGCGGGCCGCGCTCGATCGGTTTACGGTGCTTCGTCGGGAGTACGACTCACCCCTACCGCAGGAGAGGCGCGCGTACCCGGATAGGCAGGGCCCACCCAATGGCGACCTCCAGGCACCCCTAACGAAAGTTAGGGCCGGGCCCTAACCAACGTAAGGGTTAGAACCCTGACCCGAGGGCATAAAGTGTCCTTGTCCATGACGCGACTTCACAAACTTGCGCTCACTGCGGCGATGGCCGCGATCTCGTCCCTTGGCTTTGGCCAGGCCAACGTCTTCGGTGTGAACTTCAATGGCGAGTTCTTCCGAATCAACAATGTCACCGGTTCAGGAGTGTCCATCGGCCCGACCGGGCAGACAAGTCTCAACAACCTCTTCTGCTGGCACGGCAGCATCTACACCATCGGCCCGACCGGTCGCCTCTTCAAGATTGATCCAACCAACGGGAGCGTATCCGTGGGCACCCTTTACGACTTTGGAGGCAAGTCCGACGTGCGGGCCACGTGTTCGGACGCGCGAGAAGAGATATGGGCCGTCGTAGACAGCGGTTCCGCCGCAGCGGACGAGCTTTGGCGCATCCCTGCCGTGGGCCAGCCGGTCTTTGTCGGTCTCATGGGCAGCTCGAAGATCCAGGGCTTGATGATCACCTTTGACGACCGAATGTTTGCTTGGGACGTCGAAGCGACTGGAGTCGGGGGCCTTCGCACGGTGAACCGACTCACGGGTGCGACGACCGACGTGAACCCGGCACTGGGCGCGGCCGCGTCCATACAGGAGCTTTATGCCTTCGGCAACGCGATCCGAGGGATTCGCGACGAGCTCTTCTCCCTAAACCCGACGGACGGGAGCGCAAGCCAAATCGGCTCGGGGGGATACACCGACATTCGAGGCGCCGTGATGCACCAGTTCTTCATGAAGCCCACGCCCACCGTGAAGCTCGGAAAGCTGATCCAGGGCAACGACGCGAGCCTCACGCGGAGGGATGGCGACACCTACGACGTGCAAAAGTTCTTGATCCCCAACCAGATCGTGGACCCGATCAATATTGAGTTCAAGGCAACCCTGCCGTCGCACATCGCGGTGGCGGAGGTCGACAAGACCCGCATCAGCTACGACTGCAGGATGGACTCCGCCGGCGCCTTCCGGTTCGAACTCGACGCGCTGAACACCACTACGGGGCAGTTCGAAAACGTCCAGTCCACCGGCCTCGGCACAGCGAACTTGGTGCGATCCTTCTCCCACGGCGCATCAGATCACGTCTCCAGCGGAGGCGTCGCCACATGGAGGGTCAGGGTCAAACCCTCCGGACCCGTAGCGAACGCCCTTTTCGCGCTCAAAACCGACTACTTCGGCATGGACTTCACCATGAAGGACTAGCCCACAGACCACGACTTTCCCGCCCCGGCAAATGCCGAGAGGAGAGGACAGGCCCGCCCGGAGCTTGCTCCGGGCTCGGGCCTTTGTCATGCCCTGCAATCGAGCCCAAAGCCAGACTCATCAACCCAGGGAACCGGGCAAACGGCCCACCCAGCCCTCTTCTCCAACCTGGGCCCGTCCTAGGATAGAACCTGCACACGAGTCTACAATCCCTCCGGTCGAACGGCGTAGCCCGCAACGACGGCCAACCCCAAGCACACCACCTCCGCGAGACCGCCATGCCCCGAAGCCACCCACTCGAACTGATCCGAAACATCGGTATTGCCGCCCACATTGACGCAGGCAAGACCACCACCACCGAGCGGATCCTCTACTACACCGGCAAGACCCACAAAATGGGCGAGGTGCACGAGGGAGCGGCGACCATGGACTGGATGGAGCAGGAGCAGGAACGAGGCATCACCATCACCTCCGCCGCCACCAGCTGCTTCTGGAGCGGCAGCCAAGGCGACAAGCCCGAGCACAAGATCAACATCATTGACACCCCAGGGCACGTGGACTTCACCGTCGAGGTCGAGCGATCCCTCCGAGTCCTCGACGGCCTCGTCGCCGTCTACTGCGCCGTCGGAGGCGTCCAGCCCCAGTCCGAGACCGTCTGGAGACAGGCCAACAAGTACGGAGTCCCAAGAATCGCCTACATCAACAAGATGGACCGCCTCGGGGCCGACTTCTACAGCGTCCTCGACAAGATCCGCACCCGCCTCGGCGCCAACGGCGCGCCCATCACCATCCCCATCGGCGCAGAGTCCAACTTCCAGGGATATGTCGACCTCGTCACCATGAAGGCCACCGTCTACACCTCCGACGACGGCAAGACCTTCGACGTCAAGGACATCCCAGCCGAGCTCAAGGAAGAGGCCGACAAGTACCGCGAGACCCTCCTCGAGTCCATCAGCGAGTTCGACGACTCCATCATGGAGCGATTCCTCGAAGGATCCGACATCCCCATCGCAGACATCAAGAACGCCCTCCGCGCGGGAACCATCGCCGGCAAGGTCGTCCCCGTCCTCTGCGGGTCCAGCTTCAAGAACAAGGGGGTCCAAGCCCTCGTGGACGCCGTCGTCGAGTTCCTCCCCTCGCCCCTCGATGTCGGCGCAGTCGCAGGCGTGGACCCCAGCCACGAGACCCCGCTCGAGCGCAAACCCGCAGACGAGGAGCCCTTCGCAGGCCTCGCCTTCAAGATCATGTCCGACAAGTTCGTCGGGCGCCTCACCTACGTCCGAGTCTATAGCGGGGTCCTCAAGAAGGGAAGCCAGGTCGCGGTCTGCTACCGCGACCCCAGCACCAACGAGATCCGCAACCGCAGCGAGCGCGTCGGCAGAATCCTCGAGATGCACGCCAACAAGCGAGAAGAGATCGAGGAGGTCAGTGCGGGCGAGATCGCCGGGATCATCGGCCTCAACGATGTCAAGACGGGTTACTCCCTCTGCGCAACGAACGCACCCATCGCGCTCGAAAGCATCAAGTTCCCCGAGCCCGTCATCCAAATCGCCATCGAGCCCAAGAGCAGGGCCGACCAAGAGAAGCTCGGCACCAGCTTGCAGCGACTCGCCGAGGAGGATCCCACCTTCCGAGTCCACACCGACCAGGAGAGCGGCCAGACCATCATCAGCGGCATGGGCGAGCTCCACCTCGAGATCATCGTAGACCGGCTCAACCGTGAGTTCGGGGTTCAGGCCAACCAGGGCAAGCCCCAGGTCGCCTACCGAGAGACCGTTCAAGGCAACGCCAAGGCCGAGGGGAGGTTCGTCCGGCAGACCGGCGGCTCGGGCCAGTACGGAGTCTGCGAGCTCACCATCGAGCCCCTCGAGGTCGGCAAAGGGTTCGTCTTCGAGAACAAGATCGTCGGAGGCTCCATCCCCAAGGAGTACATCCCCGCAATCGAGAAGGGGGTTCGAGAGGCCATGCTCGCAGGGGTCATCGCCGGATACCCCGTCGTGGACGTCAAGGTCAGCGTCGTGGACGGCTCCTACCACGACGTGGACTCCAACGAGAACGCCTTCAAGCAGGCGGGAAGCATCGGCTTCCGAGAGGTCATGAAGAAGGCGAGCCCCGTCCTTAAGGAGCCCATCATGCACGTCGAGGTCACCACCCCCGAGGCCAACGTCGGCGACGTCGTCGGAGACCTGAACGGGCGACGAGGGCGCATCGAGAAGATGGACGCCGCCCAGGGGGGGGTCACCGTCGTCTCCGCCCACGTCCCCCTCGCCGAGATGTTCGGATACGTCACCACCCTCCGCTCGCTCACCCAGGGCCGAGCCACCCCCAACGTCACCCCCTCCCACTATGAGGAGGTCCCACGCAACATCGCCGAGGAAGTCGTCGCAAAGGCACAAGCCGGACGCTAGAACCGATCTTTCCCCCAACCGTTACCCCTCCCCTGGAGCTCAAGGGAGGGTTTTTTTTTTGCCCCCCTCCGTCCGAGCTAGCGGGGGTCGAGCGGCAGCACCCAGATGTTCCGGAAACGGACCGGGTTCCCGTGGTTTTGAAGCAGGATCGGGCCCATCGCGGGCTGGGGGCCGTCGTCCAGCGCCGCCGCCGTCGAGGGCTTCTCGATCTCCACGTCGTCATGGATCCTCACCCCGTTGTGCACCACCGTGACCCGCGGCTTGGCCGTCATCCTCCCCCCCTCGCCGAAGCGCGGGGCGCGGAACTCGATGTCGTAGGTGTTCCACTTCTCGGGCGGGCGGATCGCGTCGCGGTCCGGGTCCTTCTGGTCATAGATCGCCCCGCACCCCCCCTTCGCATAGGTCGGGTTCTCCCAACTGTCCAGGATCTGGATCTCATAGCGGCCGTGCTGATAGACCCCGCTGTTCGCCCGCGCCTGGCCCTCGGCGTCCTTCATCAGCGGAAGCCAGAACTCGAGGTGGAGGCGGTAGTCGCCGAAGACCTGCTTCGTCACGATGTCGGGCGTCCCCGCCTTCACGACGAGGCAACCGTCCACGACGTCCCACTGGCAGGCCCCCCCCGTGCCACGGTGGAGCCAGGCCGAGGCGTCCTTCCCGTCGAAGAGCACCACCGCGCCCTCCGGCGGCGGCGAGCCCTGCTGGGCGAGCAAAAAGGCGAGCGAGGCGAGCAATGACATGCCGACATTCTACTGGACCGGGCGCCGACCTGTCGCCTACCAGACCTTCCCAGAGCCCGTCGCCGAGACCCGCACACTGCCCACGTGCCACTGGTCGTGCGAGTCCTGGAAGGCTGGCCAGTCCATCATGCGGTCGGCATAGTCCGGGTGGGTGAAGTGCCAGGCCAGGACATAGCTGGGCAGGGTCTCGCGGGTCACGGGGTCGTACTGCGCCGCCCACCCGAGCCGGGCCGGAAAACCGCGGATCTCCTCGGGGTGAAGGTAGTCCTGGACAAACTCCTCGGCGAGCCGCCGCGCCTCCTGCTCGGACACTGTCGGCGTCGCGCTGCCGCTCGTAGCGAAGGGGTCGGGCTGCCAGTAGGCGTACTCGATCGCACCGGTGGCCGCGTCCACCTGGAGGCTCAAGCCGTCTGCGCCGGAGACGCTCGTGTAGCCACGATGGACCCGGTGGTAGAGCGCCGTCGCGCTCGCCATGCGCACCAGCCAGCCCCTCCCGTCCCGCTCGTCGCGGGGCAAGAACTCCAGCCGCGTCCGCCGGAACTCGGTCCCCCCGAAGGCGGCGGCGGCGATCTCGTCGCAATAGCGCCCGGCCTCCTCGGCGCTCGTGAAGCGGTACTCGGCCCGCCGCTCGCCCGACTTCCTCAAATCGTACTCCCGGCCCCCACTCACGGAGACGTTGGCGTTCTTCGGGTTGCCCCCCACCAGGTAAGTGCCCGAGCCGCTGACGGTCGCTCGCACGCCCCACAGGCCGTCCCGATCGAGTGTGAGCGGATCCTCGGTGGTCAGGTCCTGCCCGATCGCGGCGAAGATCCTCTGCGCCAGTGCCCAGCCGTCCTCGGGGCTCATGGTCAAGGCAGTGGGACGCAGCCCGGAAAGGAACACCGCCCCCGCAACGCCCAGAGTGACCAAGCCCGCGCCGCAGAACAGCACCGTCTTGCCCCTGGTCACAGCGGCCTCACCCAGTTCGTCGTCGGTTCAGCGTCCTTGTTCCCGTCATAGACGCCATGGAGCTTGGCGTCGTCAAAGTCTTCGTAGACCCTTCCCAGGTTGTCCCACGCTTCGAACCGGACCTCGAGGTTCGTTCCGCCGAAGCAGTTGGGCATGGGCCCGCCACCTCCGAACCGTTGCGCGATCTGCGTGCCCTGCGCGCCAGCCCTCCCGGCTAAGGCGGCGGAAGCCGCGACTGTGAAGTACGGAACCGAGAATCGCATCCTGATTCCATACTAAACCACAGAGCTCTGCGATGTGCCGAAATCGTGGTGCTGCGTTGAAAACCCTTCCCCTCGCCGGTTCGGCCGAAGGGAGCTCGGCGGGTGCGGAAGGCTCCCGTGCAGCCGTCGTTGCCCGAAGGGCCGGTCCGAGCCCCCCGCGGGTCGCCCGGCCCGGATCATGCAGCGGGCATCGTCGCCGATCTATGGGCGATACTCAGGAAGTTCGTTCCGCTAGCGATCGCCGACTGGGAACTCGGGGTGAAGGATCGGGTCGCGGGCGTCCTGGGCAAGGGAGCGGACCGTGCCCGAGGCGACGACCTGGCTCAGCCACAGCTCGGGGGAGGCGTGGGGGGCCTCGATGTTGCTGGCAGTGACGGTGGCGGCCAGGGTGACCAAGCGCGAGGCGGGGGCTTCGGGGTGCTCCTGGACGAGGCTCTGGCTGGGCGGCCATCCGCTCGAACCGCCCGAGTTGCGCGTGAGGGAGTAGTGGATCCGTTCGGTGACGCTGCATTCGAGGGTGATGCGGCACCCGGCCTGGCCGAGCGCGGAGAGGGCGCGGAGGCTGTGGAGGGTCCCCTCGTACTCGAACTGGCGGACGAACGCGCCACGGACGGCGAAGCGGGCTTGCTCGGGGAGATCGGCGAAGGGGATGCCGGACTCGAGGAGCCGCTGGCGGTCGCTCGGGCCGACAGCGTTCCACAAGCGGAAGACGAGGGAGCGGGGGTCGGCGTAGATGCTCGAGTCCTGGACGGCCAGGTTGGCGGCTTCCGGTATGGCACGGCTGACCGGGTGGCGCACCTCGCGGTCGAGGATCTGCTGGGGGTCGCGGAGGACGGGCCAGGACTCGCGGGCGGCGAAGTTCGCCTTGGCCTGCCAAAGATCGCGGGCCCGGTGGAAGTAGCGCCCCCGGACGAGGAGGAAGCCTTCCTGCTGGAAGTAGTCATGGATCGGTCCCTTGAACCTTACTGGGAAGGGGTTGCTGAGGGCGAGGCAGCTGAGCGGCTCTTCCTGGGCGATCTTGCGGAGGGCCTGGGCGAGCGTCTCACCTGCCTCGACCGTGGGCTCTCGGAAGCTGCGGGCCCCGGGGTCGGAGTCGTGGTTCCAGGCGGGTTCCGGTTTACGGAAGGGGAACGGACTGGCGTCGTGCGAGAAGGGGTGCGGGCCTACTTGGATGCTGTGGGACTGGGAGTTGCTCCCGGCCTCTCCATACATGCGGAGCGAGCGGAGCGACCCCTCGGAGTAGCTCAGGACGACGGCGAACGGCACGGGCTCGTCCGCATCGCTGTACCAGGAGGCATCGCCTGGCAAGGTGACGTCGCGGGGGGTCCAGTGGGTGGCGGCGACGATCGTGTCTCCTCGGAGCAATCGTTCGAGGGCCTCCTCGGAGGTGCTCTGGGCGAAGGCGACCTGCCAGGGCTGGGTCAAGGTGTTGTAGGGCAACTTGGGATCGCGGCGGGGTTCCCTTAGGATGGACTTCTTCTGGTCGGCTTCGAAGTCGCCGGTCGGGGCGGGCATGGCTTTGGCCTGCGCGAGGACGGACCGGAAGCTCTCCTCGGCCTTGGCGAGCGAGGCGTCGTAGTCCCAAACCCAGTCGCGTCGGCTGACGAGCAGCCTGGTTCCGCCCGCGTCTTCCCAGGAGCAGTCGAGCAGGCGTGCGAGCATTCCCGGCAACCTCGCGGCGGAGTCGGGGCGGGCGTAGACGACGAGGCGCTCGTCGGCGATCTCGGGGGAGGCGGCGTAGCGATGGCCCGTCTCGCGGGAGAGCTCGGCGAGGAGGTCGGCGACGGTGACGTCCGCGTGCTGGAACGGGGCGGCTTGGAGGCTGTGGAGGAGGGCGAGGATGGCGATCAAAGGTGCCTCTCAGCCCCGTCCCGGCGACTCGTCCGCCTCCGGTCTTCGGGGCGATCTTGCTTATTATGTCCGGCTCGCCCGGCCCAGGTCAAGGTTTGTGCGGCGGTCGCGCCGTGGGCGGTGGCGGGTTCCATGGTTCCACCTTAGCCCTAGTCCTTCTTGACCGTGGGGCGAAGACCTGCCAAAATGGGCGGTCGTTCGCGGCTGGGCCCAGGCTCGCCGCGCCTTCGAATCCGGCCTAGGATCAACTGACCTTGGTGGCTCTGCCTCGTGCGGAAAAAACCGGAAGAGAGACTGACAGGACAAGAAGCAATGGCAAGAGCTAAATTCGAAAGGACGAAGCCGCACGTCAACATCGGGACGATCGGGCACGTGGACCACGGGAAGACGACCCTGACCGCTGCGATCACCGGCGTGCTGCAGACCAAGGGGCTGGCCAAGGCCGCCAAGTACGACGAGATTGACTCGGCGCCCGAGGAGAAGGCCCGCGGCATCACCATCAACATCTCGCACCAGGAGTACGAGACCGACAACCGGCACTACGCCCACGTGGACTGCCCTGGCCACGCCGACTTCATCAAAAACATGATCACCGGCGCGGCCCAAATGGACGGTGCGATCCTCGTGGTGGCCGGGACGGACGGGCCGATGCAGCAGACGCGCGAGCACATCCTGCTCGCCCGGCAGGTGGGCGTGCCCTACATCGTGGTCTATATCAACAAGACCGACCAGGTGGACGACGCCGAGCTGATCGAGCTGGTGGAGATGGAGGTCCGGGAGCTGCTGAGCACCTATGGCTTCGACGGGGACAACACCCCGATCATCAAGGGCTCGGCCCGCAAGGCGCTCGACCAGGTGGAGGCGGGCACGGTGGACGACTCGGACCCGAACGTCAAGTCCATCCTGGACCTGATGGCCGCTGTGGACAGCTATATCCCGACGCCCGAGCGCGACGTGGACAAGCCGTTCCTGATGGCGGTGGAGGACGTGTTCACGATCACGGGTCGCGGCACGGTCGCCACGGGCCGCTGCGAGCGCGGACTGCTCAAGGTGAACGAGGAGGTCGAGATCATCGGTCTCACCCCGCAAAGCCGGAAGACGGTGTGCACCGGGGTCGAGATGTTCCGCAAGCTGCTGGACCAGGCCCAGGCTGGCGACAACGTCGGCCTGCTGCTGCGCGGCGTGGAGCGGAAGGACATCGAGCGCGGCATGGTCATCGCCAAGCCCGGCTCGATCAAGCCTCACACGAAGTTCGTCTCTGAGGTCTACGTGCTCTCCAAGGAGGAGGGCGGGCGGCACACGCCGTTCACCACGGGCTACCGGCCCCAGTTCTACTTCCGCACGACGGACGTGACAGGGACTCTCAACCTTCCGGAAGGCGTCCAGATGGTCATGCCGGGCGAAAACATCACGATGAACGTCGAGCTGATCCAGCCGATCGCTATGGAGCAGGGCTCCAAGTTCGCGATCCGCGAGGGTGGCCGCACGGTCGGCGCCGGCACGATCACCAGCGTCTCCGACTAGAGTTCGCTCGACCCTTCCTCCCCTGCACGCCGCAGGCGGAGGGAGGGTCGGCTTTTTTTTGCCCTCAGGGCTACTTGGAGAAGGAGATCGGCCCGCCCGCCTGGAGGTCGAAGGCGCAAAGGTAGGCCCGCGGGTCGCCGCTCGGCGAGACGGAGGTGGTGCCCAGATAAGCCCGCCGACTGTCCGGCGAGAGGCCGAAGGGCTGGAAGGGGGCCACGGCCTGACCGCCCTCGAAGGGGAGGTCCACCTGCCAGAGGGCGTTCCCAGCCTGGTCTATCGCCCGCACGCGGCGAGGGTCGGTCAGGTTGAACGTCTGGTTGAAGACCACGATCGCCCCGTCCGGGGTGACGCAGCCGTGTTGGAGCGTGGTGAACGGGTACTTTCGGATCCAGACGACCTGGCCGTCGAGCCCGAACCGCACGAGCCACGAGCCGCCCGTGACCTGGTAGACCGAGCCATCCGGGCCCACGGTCGGGTGGAAGCCGGGCACACCGAAGTTGTTGTAGGAGTGGGCCCAGGCCAAGCTGCCATCGCTGTCGTAGGCGCCATAGTTGTTTTCGCCGCCCGCGACCTGGACGTAGATTCGGCCTCCTGGGAGGGCCAGCGGCACCTGCCCGCTCCTCGACCATCGCAACCCTCCGCCGTAGTGGAACGCATACACGGTCTGCGTGCCGCCCCCGAACCGCGGCCTGGCATCGTAAACGTGCCAACCTTCGGCGGTGAACGCGACGGGGTAGGTGTAGGACGAACCCGTCGAGCGGCCGTGCATGGGGTGGGTTCGGAGGAGTTGCCCCGAGGCACTGATCTCGAAGGCGCCGATCCCGCCGTAGAACTCGTTCGAGGCCCCGTAGATCTTGCCGTCGGGCCCCTCGTTCGGGCCGCAGAGGAACTGGACACCCAGCCCGCCCGCCCACCAGACGGGCTGCCCTTGCGGGTTGAGCCGGGCAACGTTGTTCGCACCGCCGATCAGGATGTCGCCGTTCATCGTCACGGAGACCTGGCCCATGTCGGTGAGCCCGTCCAGGTAGAGCCACTTGAGCCCGCCGTCGGCAGCGATCGCGTACGTGTGGCCGTGGATGCCCTTGGCGTACACGGTACCGTCCGGACCGACGTAGGGCGGGGCGGTGAGGTAGTCGTCGTCGAGCTCGAACCGCCAGGGAACCCTGCCACCTGACCGGACTCGCGGCCCTATCTTGAGGGGGAGGGGGTTGGTCGGGCTGCCTGCTACGAGGACCCGGACCTCGGTCGCGCCCAAAGGCATGCCTTCGGGTACGTAGGCGACGATACGAGTGTCGGACCAGGAGGAGAGGATCGCCGGGGTGCCGCCGATCGAGACCCAGGAGTTCGCCCCTCCGCTACCAAAGCCCGTGCCGGACATGGCCAGGCGGGCCGAGCCGTGGGCATGGGATCGGTTGAGGGAGTCCAGGTTCGCGGCCGAGGCTAGACCGGTCAAGGCGAGAAGGCAGGTCAGTGCGGTGAGACGCATAGGTTGTAGGAGTACGGGAACGCTCGTCAAAATACGGCGGTCTATGTGTGTCCACCCTCGTCGGGTGGGGTGAGAGCGGGCTCGCAACGAATCGGCAAGTCCCTGAAACCTCCTTGCCATACCAAAACCCTTGGCATAGGAAGTTGGCCGGACGAACGGGCGGCGTCACACCCATCCTTTCGTGCACCAAACCAGATTATGAGTCGCCGCCCGTGGCTAGACCCCCGATGATCACCGAACGAACCAGATGAACTGATCCGCCTCGTAGCAGTACCTCGCCACGGCGGAAGGGTTGACTTTCCATAGTCGGTACCGGGCACGCAGTTCTCCTGACTGGCTTACCTTGGCAGCATGGTTACCGGACAAGATAGAGTCGGAAACAACGCTTGAGAACTCCGTGGTCGCGTTCCCGAGCGCGTAGTCCTCGTAGGCACCGCTGGAAAAGTTGTACTGTAGGACGGCATGCCGGTATCCGCCAAGGTTGAGAACTCGTCCTAGCAAACGGGCCTTCACGCGGGTCGGCACCGCGATGCTCGTTTGCCCCGTCACTTCGATTTCAATCGGTAAAGCCGTCGAGTTGGGCACGAGAAAACGGCAGTGCCGGAGAACATCCAAGTCAATTTCCGCCAAGCTCCCGTGCCAGCCAGAGTCGAGCCTTCCGTAGATCGTTCGGAAGCTCGTGGGAGCGATTTCCGTATATGTGTTGGCAGAAGAATTGAGGAAAGCAAGGGTGGGTCCAAGGATCTCGTTCGGGGCGAGAATGGGGCATGTACTGGCAAAGAGATAGTCGTCCCCCCGCTTGGATCCCATGTGCCGTCCGTAGGCTGGTCGTCGTCCCATTGGTATCGTCCACGAAGGTACGAAGGGTTACCGGGTTTTGTAAACCATAACATCATCTGACACGCGTGATCCGCCAGGGTCAGATCGCCGGTTACGGGATTGTAGACGCTTGCGCGCACCGTTACAGAACTCCCGGAACCATCTGCAGGCATCTAGTGGTACTGCGCCGTCTGCGAGAGGTCCACGTCTGCCAAGTAGTAATCTCCGCGTGCTCCCAGCACTCCAAAGTCATAAACGACGCCATTAAAGTACTGTAACGCCTGTGGATCGTTGGGATCGCCCCCGCCATCAATCACGAAGTTCTCGGTCGTGAACACAGCGACGTAGCACGGAAGTTGGATAGGTGGGTTCCAGTTGAACGCAAAGCCGATGCGGTCGGTTCGGGTGCCCTCGGTGCCCGAACCACACTTGAGATCATCGAGACAATAGGGATTCTGGTAATCCTGGCCAAAGTAGTACCGCCCTCTACCGATGCCGCAAGTTACGGAATAGGCGGGGTTCTCGTCCGTAATGATCTCTCAGTTGGTTCCAAAAAATGAACTCCAAGTGGTCCACTGCTACGACCGGATTGTCCAATGTTCTCGCGCTCGGGGGTTGGTAGGGCACCCATGAGGAGGCCGGTATCGCCTTGAGGGACGAGCCCTGCCTGCCCAGGAACCGTACTTGCATCGTTCGAACTGGATCAACCTTCCGACCGAACTCGGCTCGCATGAGCGTTCGTTGTGCGAGCGCGGCGGGAGAGACGGCGGCAACGAGGGCGGCCGCACAAAGGGATCGGGCGAGATTTCGCATGACAGGTGGGAGAAGCGTACTTGGGAACGGGTTCGGACGCTTCCGATCAGAGCGCAGTTGGGGTAGACTTTGTGAACACGGCGCGACGCCTTCTCCCCAAGGGTCTGGCTCGGTGCCCTCTGTTCTCGGCGGAGTCGCCGAGCAGGGCTTGGTGTCTGCCCTCAATGGGCCTACAAGGCGAGACGCGGCATCGCAGCTTCTGCTGCGAACGGTGCTTGCCTCGGCACCGTCCCCAGTGTTTCTCGCACGTTCGAGTTCCCGGATCGCCCACCAGTGTTGGAGCGAAAGACCTACAGGGCCCAAAGCGTTATGTACACTTTGTGCTATGTGCACTTCGGAGCCCGGAGCCCGGAGCTGGGCCCCTTCCAGGCCGCGACGGGGATCGCACTGCTCGCGGTACTCATGCTCCTTGGGACGGCAGCGATCCGTAGTGTCGTAAGTGCGTCCCGGAACGTTAAGTCGTTGCTGGCTTCTTCCGAGTCTCTTGTCGGCGTTTCGCTTACCTTGCCGATGACGGACATGCCCGGGACGCCCTTGCGCGAATTGCAAGGCGCGTCGGTCGTAGTCCTCTCGGGGTGCAATTCGTGTAGCATGGATCGCCACGGCGTGACGAAGTTTCCCCAGGTGTCCGGCGACGCGATCTTCCTCACGGCGGACAGCTCGAGCAAGGATCGGCTCAGGAGGCTCGTCAGCGCCAGAAAGGAAAGAACCTGGGTTGTGATTGATAGTAGACGCCAGTATGGACCGCCGGGGTTGTACGACGTACCTTCCATTCTGAGGCTGGATCGCCACGGCCGCGTCATCAGTGCTCGGGGTGTTTTCGATTGAAACGCGCTAGGGCTATGTCCTTGATCGAGGTCGTGGTCTGCGCCGCGATCTTGGCGATTTTGATGGCTACGCTCGCCCCTGTGGTTTCGAAGGCGCGCATGGCGGGTAAGGAGGCTGCGACGAGGAACAACTTGAGGCAGATCTACTTGGGCGTTTCTCTCTATCGGGAGGCGAACGACAACAAGGTGGAGTTCGGCCGTGCCGTGGACATGGGCCTGCCGCCGGACGTCTCGGTTTCGGACGCGTGTTTCTCGATCGCCCCGAAAACGGTCTGGCGCAGCCCTTGCTGTTGCCAGCCCCAGGTTTCGACCGGGGCGCCCGACTACCTCCAGCGCAAGACCGACTACATCGAGTGGCTGCACACGGACGACTGGTGGGAGTTCTACGTGAACAAGTACCAAGGCGAGGCAATGCTCTTTGCGGACTACCACTGTAACGACCGGAGCCTGAACGTCTACGAGCCTGTGGACGGTCCGGTGCGGGCAGTCGGCTTACGGCTGAACGGTTCCATCAAGATGAGGAGCCGGCAAGTTCCGATGTCCGATCCCGAGGGTTTTTGGAACTTCTGAATGAATTGAGTCCGACACTGACCGGGCATAAACGCCCAAGGAGTACAGATAACATGATCGAGCAAATGCCGAAGAACGTAAACGGAAGTGCGAAGGCTGCAATGGGTCGTGGGCTGGTCGCAGTCTTCATACTTCTTGCAACTGTCGCAATGCTAGCGACGAGGGTG
Organism: Fimbriimonadaceae bacterium; assembly: GCA_020847855.1. Lineage (GTDB taxonomy): Bacteria > Armatimonadota > Fimbriimonadia > Fimbriimonadales > Fimbriimonadaceae > JADLBH01. The sequence continues at coordinate 23,856 of JADLBH010000027.1, read as the reverse complement.
GGGGCCGATGCACCAGCGTGCGGGCTCGAAGATGAATCCACGGGTGGACAAGGCTATCCTTGGACGGATTGGTCGTGCTACGAGTCGGGAGACAACTGCAACAAGGTTCAGCGGCAACTCTGCGACACCTTCCCCAACAAGTGGCTCTACCGTGAGGTTTCGAGCGGAACGACGAACCCTTGCCTCAACGTAGTTTGCGGTGCAGGAAGCAGGTGCGAACCGCCTCAACCACCCGGAGGGGGCGGCTAGGCGACGACTTTGCCTCGCTTGGCGCTCCGACTGCCCCGTACCCCACGGGGCATCCTCACCCTTGCGGGAGGCTGTTTCGTCCTCTCATGGTGCGGATGGCAGGCCTGGCTTTTGTACTGGCGGAACGAGTCCGTCGTCTCCGCCGCGAATCGCATCTCGGTCGCCTACGAGACCCACGATGTGGGTACCCTCCTGTACTATTCGTATCCAAACGAGCTCGAAGTTTACGGTATATCGGAGGCGCAGTTCGCTAAGGTCATGCGCGAATACTGCTGGCCCCCGATGCTGAGTGCGACGCGGGCCCGACGAGTGGCATTGGATGGAGGGGTGGGCGAAGGGGTTAGCTTGCAATGTACACAGTATTACAAAGTTGTCGGCCGCGAAGTAAACCATAACTTCTTCGTTACGAAAACCAAGGACGGGCCAAAGGCGATGATTCTGTATCCAGCGATATCAGCAGCGATGCAACAGAAGTTTGCTGGGAGATTCCCTAACGAGTACGGGCACAGACTCTATTACCGCATCATTGTGGAAGGTATCCGTCAAGACGGCGACGTCCTTAGGAGCTTTGGGATCAAGGGCTCGCTCCAAGGACGGCCGGGCAGGCACCTCGACCGTTGGGAAGCGACCGAACAGCAGCTCAGCGAATGGCTACGTACCCACTAACGGGCCGCTCAACCGCCGCCGTGCTCGCGCCGGTAGCGGAGCGCCGCGTCATAGCGACCTTCCTCCCCGATCAGGTCTCCCCTGATCCCGGGGTCGGCTACGGCGATCACTTCGCGGATGAGCCGAAGGGCCTTCTCGTAGTCTTTGGCGGTCCGCCACTCTTCCTCTGCAAGCGCCCTCTTGACGTTGGGCTCGTCCGGTAGCGCCTCGTGGGCACGGCGCAAGATCCGTAGACGCGTCGGGCCCGTGAAGGTCGTACTGCTCGTCAAATAGTAGGCTCCGAACGCCACTGATTCTGGAGCGGAGGGCACGAAACCGGGAATGTACGGTCGAAACCTCGACCCGTTGACCTTGTTGCCGGGGTACTGGTTCCGTGGATCCTGATCCGAGCGAAACGCCTTCGTATACACGCGCCCCGCCCTGCCCAATAGGTATGCCCATAGATCCACATTCCTGACAAAGTGAGGCTCTCGGATCGCCAGCCCTTCACTCTGTTCGAGCTCTAGAAGCGCCTCCTGCTCACGGTCGAGCTCAACGAGCAGTTCGACGACTCTCAGGTCAACGTCACCCATCGGCATCCCGCGATGGAGGATCCGGAACTCCGTGCAGTTCCGGAGGGCCAGGTCGTGCGGCATGCCTGCGAGCGAGCGAAGGAACGGGGTCAGGTGTTCCTCCGTCCAGATCGCCTCCGGATCCGGGAGGAGGAACCTAGGGTCGCTCGGTGTCGCTCCCGAGGTCTTTATCGCGACGGGCACGTTAGGCCGATCCTCGAGGCGGCTGACGCGCAGGCCGTCCGTTTCGCCCGCCAGCATCTTGAGGCACCCGGGGCCAGGGATCCGTTCGGCGAGGCAAAAGATCGGGGCGGCCGCGATGAGGACGGCGACGATTTTGCGCATCGGTGAATTGATTCTTGAGAGTTTCATAATGTTACCTTGTTCTGCATTGTTCGTTCTATGTCGGTTTTGTCGGGCGACATCGCTTACGGCGGTGGGGCTCCGGACGTAATCTGAGTTCCGTCGAGGAACCGGTTCCACATGGGGAGCGGCCACGGGTAGTGGCCCTTGGCCAGGAAGGCGCTGTCCTGGTTCGAGGCGGTCCAACTGCTCGCCCCTTTCACGGCCAGCCCTCCGCAGAGCCACGGGTGGACCACGATCGGCACCCACCGCGAGTCCGAGCCAGGAGGCTTGTAGAACACGTACAGCCAGAACCGGTCACGCATGTCCCACCACTCGTATGGGCTCGGCGCAACGTTGACGCCAGGGGAGTCGACCCACATTCGGTGAGTCGCCCCGGCCGGCCACGGGCCGCCGTCCTGTGGGTAAGGGAACGAGCCGTCCAGGCCCTCGATGCCCCAGTCCGTGTTGTGAAAGCTGTTCCCGGCAGCATCTTTGAGATGGAACTTTAGCCATCCCTTCTGGGTGTAGTTCCACTGCCCAACCTCGGGCCCGAACCCTGTCGGCTCGAGCACCTGGAGCCTCACCGCCGCCCCAACCTTATAGCCGGGCAGGTGCGGAACCGGTGGCGGCTGGCCCCAGAGCTTGAACCATTCCGGGTTGGTCTCGTCAACGACGTACAAATTGTTGGGTAACCGCCGCAGCAGGTACATGCTGCCGATTCTTGGTTCACCGCCGCCGTTACCTGTCGAGTATTCATAGATCGGACGGTGGACCTTGACCTCCCGTTTCGGGTGTAGCGTGAGACCAAACTTGGGAAGCTGCACGACGCAACGAACCGTGTACTGTACGGAGTCTTGGACTTTCTTGTCAGGATCGAGAGCACTTGAAAAGTACGCTTCCATGCTCGGAGCGCCAGGGTCGACCCAAGCCTGGAATGTCGTAGGCATGAGGTCTGGTCTGTAGTCGAGGAACGGCCTGCCCGGCGGTTCTTCCCAGGTGTACGAGTCGTTGGGCTCGATGCTCGGGTCGTCGTCCAGCACCTCGCCGGGAATGCCCACGACCGTAGACACAAGCCTTTGGCCGATCAGGATTGAGGGCCCGTTCATCTCTGTCGTGCCCGCGAACTGGATTCGGATCGGGAAACTTTCGGCCTTGACGCTGACTCCCGCACTACCCGAGTTCATCCCGGACGAACCGCCGAGTTCAAACGTACAGGACGCAGCCGGATCGATCGTGAGCGAGAAAACAAGCCCGGGCTCATTGATGGCGACCCATTTCACGCCGGTAGACGTCTGGGTGAACCCGCTTAAAGGAAGCGCGGGATCGCCGAGGCCGTTCGCGGCTGTTCCGCCGTCGCCCGCCCAACTTGCAGTGCTTGTTTTCTTGACAATCACGCTGCCGGGCGGTTCCTCCAGATCTTCGGGAGCGTCCTTGATCCACGTGAAGGTCATTGTCACGACGCCTTGGCACACGACGGTTCCGGATCCAGGAACGGGAGGTGGATCTATGCAAACGCCCGCAGTTCCCGAGCCGCCGTACCAACCCGTCTGCGGATTCGTCGAGTACGAAAGAGTACGGCCGCAAATCGGGTTGGTCCCCGTGGTAGTCACACTTCCGCCCGAGTACGAGACTACGTAGTGGCCTGCTTCAGCGGGAAGGCACAGCCCGAGGGAAATGCACACACCGGCCAATGCCCGATGCCCGATGGTGAGCATAGTAATCATAGTATACGCCTGTGTATCGCAAACGGTTCGCTTCGAGCCAGACTTCACGCGTCCTGGCCTCCGTGGATACGCTGCCTGCCTGCTCAGAGGTCGGCGCTCAGGCCCTGGGCAAGGACGACCTTTTCGGCGTGGTTCACGGTGAAGGCGACGCGGTGGTTGAGGTAGTCGATCGCGCCCTCGGCGGCCGGATGCCCGTTGTCGGAGCCTCGGGGCGGAGAGCGGCGCAGGCAGGCAATCCATCCTCCCATCAAAGGCGATGCGCGAGACCGTGGATCCTTGGTCTTCATCATCAATCGAGGCCCCTCATGAACGAGGGATCCCAAGCGCATGAGTCATGCACCTGGGATCGAGCCGAGAGGACGCTAGTTCTTCGAACCTGCGAGCTCGCGAGCCTTCTTCTTGCGGAAGACCACAGTCTCATTCTCGCCCAGCTCGGCCACGATGTGGTCGCCTTCGGCGAAGTTCTCGTTGAGTAGCTCTTCGCTGAGCGGGTCCTCGATGTAGCGCTGGACGGCCCGCCTGAGCGGCCTGGCCCCGAGGTTCGGGTCGTAGCCCTTCTCCACGAGCAAAGACTTCACCTCCTCGCTGAGGTCGAGGGAGATTCCCAGTTCTTTGGCCTGGCGGTTGACACGTGCCAGGTAGAGGTCCGCGATCTGCAGGATCTCCTCCTTGGTCAGGTGGTGGAACACGATGACCTCGTCCACGCGGTTCAAGAACTCGGGTCGGAAGCCCTTCTTCAGCTCCTCGAGCATCTTCGCCTTCATGGACTCGTACATCTTGGGGTCGTTGACGTCCACCTCGATGTTCCTGAACCCGAGGCCCTTGTCGAGCTCGATCGGCCGGACGCCGACGTTGCTCGTCATGATGAGGATCACGTTTCGGAAGTCCACGGTCCGTCCCTGCGAATCAGTGAGTTGGCCGTCTTCCATCACCTGCAGGAGAATGTTGAAGACGTCGGGGTGCGCCTTCTCGATCTCGTCGAGGAGCACGACGCTGTAGGGGTTCCTACGAACCTGCTCGGTGAGCTGACCGCCCTCGTCATATCCGACGTAGCCTGGAGGCGCGCCGACGAGTCGGCTCACCGAGAACCGCTCCATGTACTCCGACATGTCTATGCGGACCATGGAGGAGTCCTTCTGATAGAGGTACTCGGCCAAGGCCTTGGCGAGTTCGGTCTTGCCAACTCCTGTGGGGCCTAGGAACATGAAGCTGGCGATCGGCCGCTTGGGATCCTTGAGGCCGCTCCGTGAGCGGCGGATCGCCCTGGCGACACCGACGACGGCGTCGTGCTGGCCGATGATCCGCTCGTGGAGGTCGTCCTCCATCTTGAGCAGCTTCTGGGACTCGGACTCGACCAGGCGCATGACCGGGATCCCGGTCCAGCTCTGGACGATCTGGGCCACTTCCGGCTCGCCGATCACGGCCTCCGGCTTGGGCTGGGCCTGCCACTCGTCCTCGCGATCGGCGAGGGTGGAGTCAAGGTTGTCAATATCCTGTTCGAGCCTGCGGAACTCTTCTCCATCGGGGTCGTGGCGGCGGAGGTGGTCGAGTTCTGACCTCATCCGGCTCAGCCTGGCCTTGTCCTCACGGATCTCGGCCGGTGGCAGGGAAAGCTGGAGGCGGAGGCGCGACGCGGCCTCGTCAATCAGGTCAATCGCCTTGTCGGGCAGCGTCCGATCCGTGATATACCTTTGGCTGAGCTCGACTCCCGCCACGATGGCCTCGTCGGTGATCTTGACGTCGTGGTGGGCCTCATAGCGCTCGCGAAGGCCCTTGAGGATCTCGATGGCCTCTTCCTCGTTCGGCTCTCGCACCTTGACGGCTTGGAAACGGCGCTCGAGGGCGGCGTCGCGCTCGATGTACTTGCGAAACTCGTCCTGGGTGGTGGCGCCGATGCACTGCAACTCGCCACGCGAGAGGGCGGGCTTCATGATGTTGCTCGCGTCAATGGCGCCCTCGGCGGCGCCGGCGCCCACCAGGGTGTGGAGTTCGTCAATGAAGAGGATGACCTGGCCCTCGGCCCGGCGCACCTCCTCCATGACCTTCTTCATCCGCTCCTCAAACTCGCCTCGGTACTTGGTACCAGCGACGAGGCTGGCGAGGTCGAGCGCGACCAACCGCTTGTCCTTCAGCAGGTCGGGGATGTCGCCGCTCACGATGCGGAGGGCCAATCCTTCTGCGATGGCCGTCTTTCCGACACCGGGCTCGCCGATGAGACACGGATTGTTCTTGGTGCGGCGGCTCAGGATCTGCATGACCCGCTCGATCTCTTGGTGCCTGCCGACGACCGGGTCGAGCTTTCCCTCTCGGGCTAGCTCTGTGAGGTCGCGGCCAAACTCGTCGAGCGTTTGCGTCTTGTTCGAGCTGCTCGAACCGCTCCTTCCACCGGGGCGGGTTTGCGTCTCGTTGTCCTGGAGCGCCATCACCTCTCGGCGGGAGCGTTCCAGCTCCACGCCGAGCTTGGCGAGGACCCGGCCGGCAAGGCCGTCGCCCTCTCGGATCAGACCGAGCAAGACGTGCTCGGTTCCGATGTAATTGTTGTTGAGGTTCCTTGCCTCGTCATAGGCAAGGTCAATGACCCGCTTCGCTCGGGGTGTCAGCGCAACTTCGTGGCCCGGGCGTTGGTCGCCTCGAGGCAGCTGCTTCTCCACCTCCGACCGGATTCGGCCCAGGCTTACCCCCAGGCGCTCGAGCACCCGGGAGGCGACGCTATCGGTCTCCCGCACCAGGCCCAGCAGGAGATGCTCGGTGCTGACATAGCCCTCACCAAACTTCTGTGCCTCCTCTTGGGCGTAGTACACGACCTTGCGTGCCCTTTCTGTGAAGCGTTGCCACATACGTTGTCTTTTCCTCGTTTCTCGGTCGAACCTGGACTCGCCTCCGTCAATTGTCGGACGGGCTTGGCCCTGTGCTCAACTATTCCGTTAGACGGACCAAGGGGCCCCAGAGTGCCCTGGAACTCCATCTAGACTCACTTGGGGGGGGTCTGTCGGCCTGTTGGAATCACCAGCGGATTCTTCGCGGGAGGGAATGCCCACGGGTTGCCGCATGCGCGCGTCTGTACGGAGCCCAATCCTCCGCCGATCCTGCACAACGTAGCCGGCCCGATCGAACGTCTTGGTCAACTAGCCTCCCTCATTGACCCTAGCTGGCCTTGGGCGGAAGCGGACGACCGAATTCAGAAGGCTTCGAGACGGGGGCATTCAACCAATCCGCAAGTTCCATTTTGAGAATCGCTCCGCGTTTCGTTTCCGAGACCAGTGCTGATGCGTTTGTGTTCCTGCTAGAATCACCGTCATGACGTCGGCGGCCAAAGTCGGGGCGTTCGTTGTGCTCTTCGGCGTGCTCGGTCTGGCCGCGCTCAACGTGCTCCAGGCAGGCCTGTTCGCCCCGAAGACCGACGCCTACTTCGCCGAGTTCGACGACGCGGGCGGGGTGGCGGTCGGCTCGCCGGTGATGCTTGCAGGAGTCCAGGTGGGCCAGGTCGAAAAGGTCAACCTGACCCCAGAGGGCAGGGCCCGGCTTGCCCTCTCCATCGAGGCGGGGACCGCCCTGCCTAGAGACTCCGTGGCCGTAGTGCCCGCCTCGCTACTCGCTATCGGGGACACCCGGGTGCTGCTCCACGGGACCGCGGCCAGCGGCCGGCTCATGCCCGGTAGCGTGATCCGCGGTGCGCTCGCCTCGCCGCTCGAATCCATGGGCCTGAACCTCGACTCGACCCTCGATGAGATGAACCGGACCCTCGTGGCCGTGCGCCAGACCGTCGAGGACGAAGAGCTCAAGCAAGGGGTCAAGCAACTGATCGGCTCGCTCGACCGCACGACAGCCCGCTTCGGCGGCGTCGCCGGGCGGGTGGACACGCTCCTCGCACGCAACCAGTCGGTGATGGAGCAGTCGCTCCGATCCGCGTCGGCGAGCCTGGCCAACCTCCAGGCGGTGAGCACTGAGGTCCGCAAGCTCGTCGCGTCCGGCGAGCTGCAAGGCAAGACGACCGCCCTGATGGACTCGCTGCAAGCCGCCGTGAACGACGGGCGGGGCCTGGTCGGCGACCTGAGGGCCATGGCAAACGACCCGAAGATGCGGGCGAGCATTGACGAGACCCTGGAGAACGTGAAGGTGATCTCCGCTTCGGGCACCCGTGTCGCGGCGGACGCAGAACTCATGGCCAAGAACGGGGTCAAGGTCTCGGAAGAGGCCACGCTCCTCATGAAGAAGGCGAACTCCCTCGCCGACGAGGTGGACTCCTTGATCAAGAAGTTCAACAAGACCGTGGACGACATCACGGAGCGCGGCAAGGGTTTCTCGAGCGGCGTCCAGATTGAGGCGACGGTGATGGGCGAGACCCGCCCAGGGCGGCTGAGGACCGATCTCAACGCAACGATCCCGATCGGGCAGGAGCGGTTGAGCCTGGGACTTTACGACGCCTTCGAGTCGAACAAGGTGAACTTACAGTTCGTACGCTCGTTCGGCTCTCGGACGGACCTTCGGTACGGAGTCTACGCGAGCAAGCCTGGCATTGGGGTAGATTACGCACTCGCGCCGAGGGTCGGGTTGCGTGCCGATGTGTTCGGCCTCAACGACCCGAGGTTCGATGCGCGGCTCGGGATTGACCTGGGAAGGAGCGTGACGGGTTGGTTCGGCCTAGACCGGGTTTTCGAGCGCAACTCCCCCTCGCTCGGGGTCACGATACGCAAGTAAGGGAAGAAGCACGATGAGGATCGTTCTCAAACAGTCGGTGCCCAAGCTGGGCAAGGAAGGCCAAGTGGTCAACGTGAAGCCTGGCTACGCCAGAAACTTCCTCTTCCCGCGCCGCATGGCCGTGCCTGCGGACAAGACCCAGCTCGAGGTGGTCGCTCGCCGGATGGCAAAGTTGGAAGCCTCCCTCGCCAGTACCGAGGCGGCGGCCGAGAAGGTCAAGGAGAAGCTGGACGGAAAGCTGATCCGCTATGAGAGCAAAGTAGGGAAGGAGACAGGCAAGCTCTTCGGCGCGGTTACGGACCAAAACATCGTGGACCAGATCGAGAGCGATCTCGGGGTCAAGCTCGAGAAGAAGGCGATCCTTCTGAACCACCCCCTCAAGCGACTGGGAACCCACACGGTGGAGATTGATGTCCACCCGAAGGTCGAGATCAAGGTTCTTGTCCAGGTCTTCGATCCCGAGGTCGAGGCCGCAGAAGCCGAGGCCGAGAGGCTCGCCAGGGCCCAAAAGGGTGAGGAGCCGGCCGTGGCCGCCCCGGCCGCCGAACAACCGGAAGCCCCAGAAGAAACAGCGGAAGCGGTGGAAGACGAGCCGGTGTCGGGAGCCGCGCCCGAAGACGGGGCCTAGTCCAGAATCGTTTTCCTCGGCTGGCTTGTCCTTAGGATATGCCAGCCAATTGGGTCGCCCTCATGGCCATGGCCGTGCAGGATCCCCGTCCGCTCGGGGCCTTCGTGCCCGTCCACCCCGTTCGAATCGCGCTGACTCCGCGCATTGACGGTCGAGTGGATCCATCGGAATGGGACCTGCTTTACGACAACGGCTCCGCACAGACCTACATGCAGTGGGAGCCTGACAAGCTCTTTTTCGGGCTCTGCGCCCCCGATGGGAGCGACTTGGTCGTAAGCTTGGACGTGCAGGGCGACGGCTGGCTCGTAGGCGACGACAACCTGGAACTCCGCGTCCGGCGTGGGAGCGCGGGCCCCGAGGTCTCGTACCGAAGCCTGGACGCAACCGATCCTGCCGGGCCGGTGTGGCTTCCCGCCGACGTCCCGGCCGAGAGCGTACGGGCCGCAGTGGGCGCAGGCTGCATCGAGCTCGCGTTCCAGCCTCGGCGCGACCTCGCACCCAAGGCAGGGGACCGGATCGGCGTCCGGATCGACGCGATTCCGACCGGTAACGACATGGGCGCGGCCTATCTGCCTCGCCCCGTGGCGATCGTGCGGTTGGAGACCGAGGCGGGAATCGGGCTCCCTCCGGGCTTCTCGTGGAAGCCCAACCTGGCCAGCCGGAGCGTCGCACGGGAGGACGACTTCAAAGCCCGCTTCCTCCTGTCGAGGGACAGCGAGGACGTCGTCTTCGAGAAGGTCACGGCCTCTCTCGAAGGGGACAATGCCGGAGTGATGTCCGTCACCGAAGGCCCGTTTCCAGGCTGGGGGCGAAACAATGGGGCCGTCTACGACTATGCGTCCCCTGTCCGCAAGGACTCCGAGCCTGGCTACCGGGTCCTCAGGCTGGAATTGGCACGGCCCGGCGGGGAAGTCACGGTGTTGCGGACCAGCATCCGGGTCGCACAACTCGTGGATCTAGAGCCGGACATGCCCAAGGTGCTGCCGTTCAGCGACGGTGCCCAGGTCGTTCGCGGCAAGATCGTGGTGCGGTCCAACGGCCGCAACCGAATTGACGGCGTGCTCCGGATCCAGGGTCCTGAGACCTGGACGGTCACGAAGGGACAGGAATCCAAGTACACGATCTATCACAGCCGAGGCGTGGCGAAGGTTCCGTTCGAGATCGTGGTGCCCCGTGGCGAGCTAGGAACCGGGAGGATCGTCCTTACGACCCAGATTGGCGACCGCACGATCGAGCAGGAAGTTTTCCTGCCGGTCGGGGTCTAACGAGGATCGCGGACCCGGCCCAACCGTAGGAGGTTCGTCTCCCCTCGTTGCCGCTCGATATCGGCGACGAACCTCCCTCCGAAGGCTTCGATCTCGAAGGGGCCGAGCGATCCCGGCTCCTGAAAGAGGCGGAGGCAGACCTCCCACAGAAGGTGATCCACGATCACGTCGCTGTCCGTGTCTTGGAAGTCGCTCCGTAGCTCCTTGCACCCCAGCTTCCGAAGCCCACGGCTCTCGTACCACACCCCGTCCGGCCCTTCCTTCTTCAGGGTTCTAAGATGGACCTCGGGCCGTTCCGCGCCCTCCTGCATGCCCAAGAGCTTGTCGAAGGCCTCCGGAGTGTAAAAGGCCTGGCTGACCGGGTCATACACGATTGTGCCGTCCACTAGCCTGCACACCGCCGCCGCAAGGTGGGGCATGAACTGGAGATGCCTCGTGTCCGCGAGCCGGGACTCGCTCAAGTATCGAAGGCGCATAAAGGTATCGGATCGGGCTAGAAGGGCCAGGATCTCGCCGCTCGGGACCGCGTCCGGCTCAAAGAGGTCGGGCCTAAAGGCGTGCGGGTTCGCCTGCCGACGGGCCGAGGTCATGCGGAGCCGAAGATCGGAGAAGAGGACCCCCTCGCGGGTCGTGATCGCGGGCCGGTGGGGCTTGCTGAGCGGGTTCGACTTGACCATGGACTCCATGATCCGTTCGATCCGAGGCATCGAGGCTCCTTTCGCATAGACCCAGTACTCTGACACGGCCAGATAGCCGTGCTCACGACTTCCCTTGGCCCAGCGCCACGCCAAGACGAGGACGAAGGCGAGAGCGAAGGTCAGCAGCCACCAGGCACCCTGCATCTAAGGCTCCTGGCCCGCCCTCCACCGCTCGATGAGCTCGGCCTCTTGCTCGGTCGCCTGAGAGGCGCAGACCGTACACAACCCGGACTCGTCCACGGGGTGACCGCGGCACAGCAGACACTCCGAGCGTCGCCGGGCCAAGAGGACGATACGCCGGGAGCGGAGCGCCCAGAGCAGATCCTTTCTACGGATCCCCTCGGCGTTCACTCTGTCCATATCCAAAGCGTACCGCCCACTTCTGGCGATGTGCCTTGACTCGCGCCTGGGTGTGGGCAACATGCCGACGGTAATCTTCGGGCATGCGAATCGCCACCTTCAACGTGAACTCGATCCGGGCGCGAATGCCCGTGCTCGAGCGATGGCTCGCCGAGGCGGCCCCGGACGTGGTCGCGTTGCAGGAGATCAAAGTGGAGGACGGCTCGTTCCCTCGCGAACCGCTGGAAGCCCTGGGATACTACTGCGCGATCTACGGGCAGAAGTCGTATCACGGGGTTGCGGTGCTGGCGAGGCAGCCGATCGAGGCCGTGGAAGCCGGGTTACCGGGCGAAGGAATGCTCGACGACAAGCGCGTGCTGCACTGTGTCGTGGACGGCGTCGCCATCGTGAACACCTACGTCCCGAACGGCACCAAGGTGGGCCCCGACAAGTTCGCCTACACGCTCGCATGGCTGGACCGGTTCTAGAAGGCGCTGGGGGAGCGGTATAGCCCCCAGGATCGCGTCGTGTGGCTCGGCGACATCAATATCGCCCCCACCGAGGACGATGTCTATGAGCCCGACCGCCATGTGGGGTCCGTCGGCTTTCACCCAGAAGAGAAATCGCGCCTCGCCGCGATCACCGAGCTGGGCTGGACAGACTGCTTCCGAAGGTTCACGCAAGGGGACGGCCACTACACCTTCTGGGAGTACATGATCCCCAACGGGTTCCAGCGCAACCTCGGTTGGAGGATTGACCACATCTACGCCTCGCCCGGCTTGGTGGATTCCTGCACGGGATGCGAAGTGGCGCTCGATCCTCGGACATGGGAGCGTCCCAGCGATCACACCCCGGTCGTGGCGACCTTCGAGTTCGAACAGGACGGAACTTTGAGCGCCTTCTGAGGGTCTGAACGTCAACGAACCGGCAAAACTGGTATCTCAGTCGCGCTTGGCTGGTGTACCCTTTGTCGGGGAGGTTGGAGGAATCATGAAGCAATTCTTGTGCTCGTTTGCCGTCTTGTGCCTCGCAGGCACCGGGTTGGCTCAGACCGTTTACGGCACTGCCGAGGTTGTGTATGGCAAACATCGCGGCCCGAACGGCGAATGGCAACACGTCGGGGGATTCGAGATCCCGATCGTGATCGAGAAGATCACGGCCAGGGACGTGTCGCAGCCCGTACCGCCGAAGAAGACCGGTCTCTTCGACTACTTGGTGCCTCAAGACACGATCATCTACAACAACGATCGGGGGAGCAACTACTTCTACACGCCCGAGATGGCGAGCGCGCTGGACGATGTCTTCATCATCAGTGCCGGAAACAACCAGAAGTGGCGCACGCTGACCCTAGGAGTGAACACTTTGCGGAACTCTGGAACCGTCATGTTGAGGCTGCGCACGTGGCAGAACTTCACCGCGGGCCGGGGAGCCGGGGTCTCCGCCTTTGACCTCGAGCTTTGGGACTACGGGATCGGGATCAACACCAGCCAGTTCCCATCGCCAGGGGCCTACAAGTTCACATTGCCGCTCTATTCTGACAACCGGATCAACATGCGCGTGCCTGCCAACCAGTGCTACTTCGCCCAGCAATGGCGCGAGTACCACGTGCTCGGCGAGGGCACGTTCCTCGAAGGAGAGATGAGCCCCATCTTCAGCGGGGACGGCGAGCCCCTGATCGGAACCTCGCAAGACCTCTTCTGGTTCGATTACAATCCAGCGCCGAACGGCATCTATGACGAGACGGAGCAGGACTGGTTCAACGGCACACCCAACGAGGCGAACTTCTTGCTGACCGCGGCCATCGGGCAGTCCGGCACGCTGGAGACGATCCGCCCGGTCACCTATCAATGGTTCCGGGGACAGCACGTGGGCGGGAACGTCGGGAGCCTGCACTTCAGTGACGATAATCGGCTACAAGGGAACAAGGGCATCGTCATCAACCAGAACGAGGCCCCGATCCAGCTCGTCACAGAAGGCTTCGCCAGCACGAACGTCATCAACTCCATGTCGTTCAACCTCGAATCCATGGCGACCTCGGTCGGGTTGCAGCAGACCGTGGAGCTCTTCAACTTCGTCTCAGGCCAGTACGTTCTTCTCGACACGAGGAACGCCCCGACCACGGACACGACGATCTCGGTGAACGTGCCCTCGAACCCCGGCCAGTATGTGGAATCGGGGACGAACGTGGTGCGGGCACAAGTCACCTACAAGGCGATCGGCCCGACCTCGATCAGCAACTGGGGCTGTCGAGTGGACATGGGGACCTGGGACATCATCAAACCCTAGTCGCGCTTTGGCTCGCAATGGACGCCCAGGGCCCTGGTCTTGGGCGTCTTCTCCTTGTAGGATGGCCTACTTGAGATCCAAGTCAGACCTGCCATCGTGGTTCCAAGGATGGGTGAGCTCGGGGATCGCCGATGTCCGCCGATCGCCACGGGCACGAAGGATTCGCGTCGTCGCGGACGACCTGGGCGTCCACCTGGTCGTGCCGAGCCGGGTCGGCTTAGGCCTTGCACTAGGCTTCCTAGAGTCGAACCGGCCTTGGGTGGATCGCCACGCGAACGTGGCGGTAGCCCGACGGGCAACGCTGGAGTCATGGCGCGGCTATCGCATGCTCGAGGGAGAGAGGTCGCCCTTCGACGGCGACATCGCGGGCCTCAGGAAGGAGTGTGCGAGCGCCCTCAAGAATCTGGTCGCTTCGGAGGCGGATCGAACAGGACTCCAGCCCACCGTGGTCGCGCTCCGGGCGATGAGGACACGATGGGGATCGTGCTCGTCTGGCGGGCGTGTGTGCCTGAACTGGCGTCTCGGCATGGCCCCGGAGCGGGTGCGCCGCTACGTAGTGATCCATGAGCTCGCCCACCTGAAACAGGGGGATCACTCCTCACGGTTCTGGGCGCTCGTCCACCGATGGTGGCCCGAGTGGCAAATGGACAAGGCGTGGCTGCGGGAGCACGGCTGGTTGGTAGCCAACCTTCCTCACCGCTAGCCTGCCTCGACCGCCTTCACGGGATGGATCGAGATCTCGCCCTCCTCCAGCGCGACCTCGATCCGTTGCCCCTCCTTGATCTCGCCCGAGAGAATCTTGCGAGCGAGGGGGTTCACCACGCGGTCCTGGATCAGTCGCTTGATGGGTCGCGCTCCATACTCCGGATCGAATCCGATCGCGGCGAGCTCGGCCAGAGCCTCCTCCGTGAATGTGACCTCGATCCTCTGGGCCGCGAGCCTTTCGGCAACTTTCAGAGACTGGATTCGGACGATCTCCCGAACTTGGTCGGGACCGAGCTGCCGGAAGACCACGATGTCGTCCAGGCGGTTCAGAAACTCGGGCCTGAACCAGTTCTTCAACTCGCCGAGCACTTTGGGCTTGATCTGCTCATAGTCTGAACCGAACCCGCTCCCATCGGAATAGAACTGCGTCCCGATGTTGCTCGTCATCACGACGACCGTGTTCTTGAAGTCCACGGTTCGGCCGTGCCCATCGGTGAGACGACCGTCGTCCAAGAGTTGGAGAAGCACGTTGAAGACCTCCACGTGTGCCTTTTCGATCTCGTCGAGAAGCACGACCGAGTAGGGCCTGCGCCGCACGGCCTCGGTGAGTTGGCCGCCTTCCTCGAACCCGACATAGCCGGGAGGCGCGCCGATGAGCCGAGCCACCGTGTGCCGCTCCCCATACTCGCTCATGTCAATCCGGACCATGGAGCGCTCGTCGTCGAAGAGGCACTCGGCGAGGGCGCGCACCGTCTCCGTCTTTCCCACGCCGGTGGGCCCGAGGAAGAGGAAGGAGCCGACTGGGCGGTTCGGGTCGCCGAGTCCAGCGCGGGAACGGCGGATTGCGTCCGCGAGCTTGGTGAGCGCCTCGTCCTGGCCCACGACCCTCTGGCGGAGCCGGTTCTCCAGCTTGAGGAGCCTTTGGGTCTCTGTGTCCGCCAAGCGGTGGACCGGGATGCCGGTCCAGCGGCTCACGACCTCGGCCACGTCCTCATAGCCGACCTCCTCCCGGAGCATCCTGCCCCCGCTCTGGCCCTCCATCTCTTGGGTCTGTTCGGCGATCCGTCTCTCCACGACGGGGATCCGGCCATATTGGATCTCTGAGGCCAGCGAGTAGTCGTCGTCTCGCTCCGCTGCGGCAAGCTCGGCCCGGAGGGCCTCTAGTTCCTCTTTGTCGGCTCGCAGGGCTTCGATCCGCTCCTTCTCGCCTTGCCATCGGGCGCGGAGGGCGTCCACCTCCTCCGCTGCCTCCGCGATTTTGCGCTCCGTCTCTTCGAGGCGGGTCTTGCTCTCTGCGTCCTCCTCCCGGCGGAGCGCCTCGCGGTCAATCTCTAGTTGTCTCAGCTGGCGCTGCGCGGTGTCGAGCACAGTAGGAACGCTGTCAATCTCCATCTTGAGGCGGCTCGCGGCCTCGTCCACCAGGTCAATTGCTTTGTCCGGCAGGTTGCGGGCCGTGATGTACCGGTCGCTGAGCGTCGCCGCCGCGACGATGGCGGAGTCGGTGATCCGAACCCCGTGATGGATCTCATATCGCTCCTTCAATCCTCGGAGGATGGAGACCGTGTCCTCGACGCTTGGGGCCTCCACGAGCACGGTCTGGAAGCGCCGCTCGAGGGCCTTGTCCTTTTCCACATACTGGCGGTATTCGTCGAGCGTGGTTGCGCCGATGCACCGAAGCTCGCCGCGGGCGAGCATCGGCTTGAGCATGTTGGCGGCATCTATCGAGCCCTCTGCACGCCCTGCCCCGACGAGGGTGTGAAGCTCGTCAATGAAGAGCACGATTCGCCCTTCGCTCCGCGCGATTTCCTCCAGTACGGCCTTGAGCCGCTCCTCGAACTCGCCTCGAAACTTTGCCCCTGCGACGAGTGCACCCAAGTCCAAGGCGATCACCGACTTGTCCCTGAGCCCTTCCGGGACGTCCTTCGCCACGATTCTTTGGGCAAGCCCTTCCACGACCGCGGTCTTGCCGACTCCCGGCTCGCCGATGAGGACAGGGTTGTTCTTCGTGCGCCGACTCAAGACCTGGATCACCCGCCGAACCTCTTCGTCGCGACCGATCACGGGATCGAGCTTGCCCGTGCGGGCCCGCGCAGTTAAATCAATGCCGTACTTCTCGAGGGCTTGGAACTTGGCCTCGGCGCCTGCGTCGTCCACCTTGCGACCCGCTCGGATCGTCTCGATGGCAGGGAGGAGTCGGGCGACGTTCGCCCCGGCCTGGTTCAAGGCCCGGCCCGAGGGGCCCTTGTCCTCGGCGGCTCCGAGGAGGAAGTGCTCGGTGGAGACGTACGAGTCACCCAGTTGATCCGCATACCGGAACGCAGCGTCCAGGACGGTCTGAATGCGGTTGGAGAGGGAAGCGCCGTACTGCGCCGCGTTGGAGACCTTGGGTGCCCGCTGAATCTCCGCCTCCAGTTCGGAGGAGACGGTCCCTACCGGCACGTCGAGCTTCGCCAGAACGGCGCGCACGACACCGCCCTGATCCTGGAGCATCGCCCAAAGCAGGTGCTCCACGTCCACGGCCTGCTGTTGCATCTCGGTCGTCTTCTGCTGAGCCGCCTGGAACGCCTCTTGAGCTTTGGTGGTGAGCTTGTCGAATCGCATATGAGCCTTAGAGAGTCAAGTGAATTGACTGATACAGTAGTAACGCGACGCGATGTTCCATCGTTCCCGGATTGGGGCCTCGGTCGGGACCGTTCGTCACTTCCCGATGCAGAAGTCCTGGAAGACCCTCTGAAGGATGTCTGGGGATGCGGCCTCGCCGGTGATCTCACCAAGGCATCGGACGGCCGAGTGGAGGCAGACGGCCGCGAGGTCGTCCGGCACGCCATCGGCGATGCCTTGCGAGGCGTCTCGCAGGGCGAGCGCAGCCTCCTCGAGCAGGGGTCGATGGCGTGAGTTCACGAGTCCCGGGCCAGACTCCACCGTGCCCACCGTGGCCCTGAGAAGGGCAGGAATCCCGTCTCCGGTGAGGGCGGAGACGGGAATTCCCGCTTTGCTCCGGACACCGTCAGCCAGCAAATCGGACTTGTTCGCGACGAGGATCGTGGGACGTTGCGTCGCTAGGTCCCCATCGCCGCCATCCGGTCCCTGGGTCGCGTCAAACACGTGCCACACGACATCGGCCCCTTGGGCGGATTCCATGGACCTGGCGACGCCGATGCGTTCCACCTCGTCACTCGCGGGCCGGAGTCCCGCGGTGTCTAGGAGCGTGACCGCCATACCCTCGTGCTCGATGGTCTCGCGCAGGGTGTCGCGCGTGGTGCCGGGCTGAGCGGTCACGATGGCGCGGTCGCTCCGCAAGACTCGGTTGAAGAGCGAAGACTTGCCCGCATTGGGCCTGCCGATGATCGCAACCGTCAGGCCCTCCCTCACCAGTCGGGCGCCCGCGGCCGAGCCGAGCAGGGAGGCCACCTCGCTTTCCACTACCGCGACCTGAGTTGCGAGCGCCTCTCTGTCCAGTTCGCCGACCTCGTCGCTAAAGTCCACGGATGCCTCGATGGATGCGATCGAGCCGATCAGGCGCTCGCGCAAGGCTCGGATTTCGCGAAGGAGTGCGCCCGAGCGCAGGAGGCTGGCTTGTCGCAATTGTGCGCCGGTGAGCGCCTCCACTGTATCTCGGACGCCTTCGGCCTGGGTCAGGTCGAGACGGCCGTTCATGAAGGCCCGGAGGGTGAACTCGCCAGGCATCGCCGGGCGAGCCCCCGCACCGATGCACGACTCGACCAGAGTCCTCACCGAGACCGCAGAGCCATGGCAGGAGATCTCGGCTACTTCCTCACCCGTGTAGCTTCGGCCCTTCGCGAAGAGCGTTGCGATCCCGTCGTCGCCATGCCGATAGCGGACGTACCGAGCCCCACCAGGGATCGGGGTTGCGCCGGAAACGGCTTGCGCGATCCTCCAGGCATTGGAGCCGGAGAGACGAAGGACGGCCACCGCGCCGCCGACCGCCGTGATCGGGGCGACGATGGTGTCGGTCAGAGCGTGCATGGCTCCAGCGTACCGGGAACCATTCTTGGAGCTGGCCGTGAGATATCGGTGGGCCCGGTCTTGGGGGCACGAAATCCTGAGGATCCGCCGTGAGCCGAGTAAAGTCTTCGTGATGAAACTCTTCCTCGATACCGGCGAAGTCGGGCAAGTCCAGAAAGCCGCCGAACTGGGGATTCTCGACGGGGTCACGACGAATCCAACGCTCATCGCGAAGGCAGGGAAGGGCTTCCGTGACACTGTCCTGGAGATCTGCGCCGCGCTGCCAGGTGGTGCGATCAGTGCGGAAGTCGTCGCGACGGACTATGACGAGATGTTGCGCGAGGCAATGGAGATCGCGAGTTGGCACGAACAGATCGTGATCAAGGTGCCGATGATCCGGGACGGAGTTCGCTTGGTCTCGACGCTCTCCGACCGGGGAATCCGCACGAACGTGACCCTCGTGTTCTCGGTCACCCAGGCCCTGCTCGCCGCGAAGGCGGGAGCGACCTATATCAGCAACTTCGTGGGCCGGGTGGACGACATTGGAGGGGACGGCATGGAGGCAGTGGCTGCGACCGTGGAAATGATCGAGGCCTACGGCTATGCGAGCGAAGTCCTCGTCGCGAGTGTGAGGCACCAACAGCACATGGTGCAGGCGATCGCCGCTGGAGCCCACGTGGCGACCTTGCCCTTCAACGTGTTTGAGCAGATGGTCAAGCACCCGCTCACCGATCTGGGCCTAGAGCGGTTTCTCGCGGACTGGCGCGACGCCGGCCTCACAATTCGGTCTGGGACGGTGGCAGGTTGAGAAATCTCTGGTGGGTCGCGCTGCTTGCCGCGTTGACGTTGGCGTGCGAGCCGGAGCAAAGCACGGTCCGGGACGCACCGGAGCCCGACGACTCGGTCGCGACGACGGTCCCGAGCGACACGCCCACGGCTGCGCAAGAAGAGAAGCCCGTCATCAGCGTGAAGCCTGCCGCGCCCAAGCCGGTGGCTGCATCCGAGGTTGCGGGCAACTACGAGATGATCCTGAGCGCGAGCCAGAAGGAAGAGATCGAGAAAGGGCTGAAATCGGTCCGCGAGATGGCGGCGAAGGGGGACAAGGAGGCGAAGAAGATGCTCCCGCAGCTCGAGGCCGCGGTGAAGGCGTCAGCGGAGGCGGTGATCGAGCTCCGAGACGATGGAACCTATGTTGCGCGTGTCTCCGGCTCGGAGGCGCACGGGAAGTTCACGGTGCTGGGATCGGAGATCCGTTTCGACGCGCCGAAGGACGGTAGCCCCGCCGCCTACCCGATCATGAACTACGACCACGAGAACAAGAAGCTCCTTGCCCACACGGGCGGCACAACGGTCGAGTTTGTGCGCCGGTAGACAATCCTTGTAAAAATACGTGACTCGAAGCCGGTACTTTCGTGCTACGGTAAGGACATGCGTGCCTGCAACCTTAGCCGCGTCGCCTCGGTGCTGTCTCTCGCCTCGCTCGGTGCCTCGGTCGCCATAGCCGGGACGATAGACCCCGCCCTGAAATCGGCGCTCGCCTCCGGTGCCAAGGAGGTGCCGGTAATCGTATTCCTCTCCCGCCAGCACATGGCCGAGGCGATGGACGCCGTCGCGCCGCGACACCGCCCCTTCCTGGACGCGCTCGCGGAGAGCATGCGCAACCACGCCCAGGTCTCGCGGGCGATGCCCATCTTGAGCCGAGACGCCGAACGGAGTGCGATCGAGCAAGGAAAGTTCGCCGCGGACGCAGTGGGACTCCGAGCCTATGCAGCGCGCTGGGAGCAGCTCCAGGACGCGATGGTGAACGAGGCGGTAGGGATCGCCCAGTCGTCGGCCGTCTTCGACTTCGCCCAGGTGAAAGGGGTCATGAGATCCCTCGGTGGCGTGGTGAGGGGCGAAACGATCGCGGTCAGCACCGTGTTCGGGACGGTTCCTGCCAGCTCCGTTCCACGCCTCGCCAAGGATCTCAAGATCGCTCTGATCGCGTTGGATCAGCCGGGGCAGCCCGAGCTCGACGTCTCCGTGCCTTCTGTGAACGCGAACGCCTTCTGGAGCGCAGGGGTGACCGGCGGTCCCCACGACGCGGGAATCCTCGATACCGGAGTGACCCAGAGCCACTCGGCCTTCGCCGGGAAGCGCTTCGAGAGCAACATGGGTACGGGGGATACTGGCTCCCACGGGACCGCGGTGTGCGGCATGACGTGCTCCGTCAACACGACGTACAGGGGCGTGGCCCATGGCGTGGACACGATCAGCATGGCGCTGGCAGGTGGCGACTCGACCTCCATGTCCGGGATGAACTTCTTGATGACCGGGGTTACGGAGCGAGCGGAAAACGTCAACTACAGCTTCGGCAACGGGACGGCGAACGGGACCGACTATGCCCCGATTGACAAGTTTTTCGACGGGGTCGCCGACACCTTTGGGGTGATGGTGAGCAAGTCCACCGGGAACGGCGGGTTCAGCTCCGGTGCCCCAACGATCACCCACCCGGCCCCGGCGTACAACATCCTGGCGGTGGCCGCGATGGACGACTTCAACACAACGAACCGGTCGAACGATCGGATCGCTTCCTACTCCAGCACCGGACCTACGGTCGGCGGGCGCAAGAAGCCCGATATCGCGGCCCCAGGATCGAACATCAACTCCGCCCTCCCCAGTGGGGGCTTCGGGGGAACCGGCAGCGGGACGAGCTACGCCGCGCCACACGCGGGGGGCTCGATCATTCTGCTCGCCGCCGCGGGCACGCCAAGTCGGCTCGCGGGGAAGGCCGTCCTCATCAATACCGCACAGGCGATGGACTCGAAGGGAACCTCCTCGACCGGGGACGACAGCTTGGTCAGCGGCTCTTTCTGGGATCGGAGGTACGGCTGGGGATACATTGACCTCGGGCTCGCCCAGTTGCACGCGAGCGACGTCTTCGAGCGGGACCTGCCCGCCCCTCCAGGTGGCGGCAGGACCTTCAAGCTCTTCAAGGGCACGCTGAACGCGAACGACAAGGCCACGCTTACATGGAACCGTCATGTCGCGTTCAACGGCTCGACCTATCCCACGATCGTGCGGAACTTCAGCAATCTGAACCTAGAGGCATACCGGACGACGGATGGCGGGGTGCAGGCGTCCAGCGCCTCCTTGGTGGACAACGTCGAGCAACTCTCGGTTTCCTCTGCGGGCTCTTACGCGCTGAAGGTGCTCACGAACGGCGTCTTCGACCCGGCCGTAGCCTCGGAGCGGTTCGCCTTGGCGACGGAGGAAGGCTTTACGGAGGCCTCCGGGCCCGTGATGACGGCAACCTGGCAGACCGGGATCGCGATGAGCGCCTTCGCCCCGTTCGAGGTTCGCGCGACCGTCCGGAACGACGGGGATCTCCCCGCCTTTGGGGTAACGGCAGAATTCAAGGGGTTCTGGGACATCGTCTCTGGCACGAACCCTCAGAGCCTCGGCACGCTAAACCCTGGCGAGACGAGGGACGCGGTCTGGATCGTTCGGCGGAAGATCGCGGCGAACTATGACCAGCCACGGATTGACGTGCAGAGCAGTTCTTATGGCGAGAGCTGGCTCTGGACGCTGAACCATTCCTACGGCGGCTAGGCTCAGTCGAAGCGTGCCAGACGGATTCTCATGGGCCGCGAGTCCCATTTCTTCCCGCCTGGCCCCAATTTCTTGACGGGAGGGCCCGATCGTGGTATAGTCCCAGTCCGCCTCGCTTTGAGCAGGGCGGGTCTGGCCGGATCAGGCCGGGAGCTCTTTGAAAGCCGAATAGGGAAGTTGGATGTGCGTCAAAAGCACCGAGTTAGAGCGCTTTAGAGAATCTAAGTATAAGCTACTAAGGGTGTACGACGAATGCCTAGGGACAGTATGCCGATGAAGGACGCGCAAGCGGCGAAACGCCTTGGGGAGCTGCACGAAAGCGATGATCCAAGGATTTCCGAATGGGGAAACCCGGCGGAGGTAACGCTCCGTCACCCACGCCTGAACACATAGGGCGTGAGGAGGGCACCGGGTGAACTGAAACATCTCAGTAACCCGTGGAAGAGAAAACGAAGTGACTCCGTAAGTAGCGGCGAGCGAAAGCGGACCAGCCTAAACCAGTCGGCTTGCCGGCTGGGGTCGTGGGGCATCCACCAAGCGCCTTTGAGCATGGCTACGTGCCGTGTTCAAGGGGCTTGGAAACGAAGACGCGGTGATCGGTTAAAGGAAGAGAGTTGGAAAGCTCCGCCACAGAGGGTGACGGCCCCGTACTTGACAACCGACCCGGATTCAGGATGTACCCGAGTAGCGCGGATCACGAGGAAATCCGCGTGAATCTGCCCGGACCACCGGGTAAGGCTAAGTACAGACTGTCACCGATAGTGCATCCAGTACCGTGAGGGAAAGGTGAAAAGAACCCCGGGAGGGGAGTGAAATAGAACCTGAAATCGTATCACCCGCAAACAGTCGGAGCGCCATGTCGGGAGCAATCCCGTCAAGCGTGACGGCGTGCCTTTTGCAGAATGACCCTGCGAGTTGTAGGCATTGGCAAGGTTAAGCGGTTCAGCCGCGCAGCCGGAGGGAAACCGAGTCCGAACAGGGCGTCAAGTCATTGTCTGCAGACCCGAAACTGCGTGATCTAGCCATGGCCAGGCTGAAGTGTCGGTGACACGACATGGAGGGCCGAACTCATTGACGTTGAAAAGTCTCGGGATGAGCTGTGGTTAGTCCGGTGAAATGCCAATCGAACGCAGAGATAGCTGGTTCTCCCCGAAATGCATTGAGGTGCAGCGTTGTTCGTTGTCGTGTGGGGGTAGAGCACTGAATGGGCTAGGGGGCTTACCCGCTTACCGAACCCAATCAAACTCCGAATACCATACGATTAGGACAGCAGTGAGACTGCGAGCCATAAGGTCCGTGGTCAAAAGGGAAACAGCCCAGACCGTCAGCTAAGGGCCCTAATGGGCGGCTAAGTGTGAAACGATGTAAAGTCGCAGAAACAGCCAGGAGGTTGGCTTGGAAGCAGCCATCCTTTAAAAAGTGCGTAACAGCTTACTGGCCGAATGTGACTTTGCGCGGAAAATGTATGGGGGCTCAAGCCGCCACCCGAAGCTACGGGATCCCGCAAGAGCGGTGATCGGTAGGGGAGCGTTGAACGCAGCTGTGAAGCGTGAGCGTAAGCACACGTGGAGCGTGTCCAAGTGAGAATGCAGGGATGAGTAGCGATAACACAGGTGAGAATCCTGTGCGCCGAAAACCTAAGGTTTCTCCGGCGATGTTCGTCAGACGGAGGTTAGGCGGACCTAAGGCCAGGCCAGAAGGCGTAGCCGATGGACAGCAGGTCGAGATTCCTGCCCCGGGCATAGTGCGATGGATGACGCTTGGTGACACTCTGGACAGACCGTTGGTTGTTCTGGGCCGCGCCCTTCGGGGCAGAGCCGTCAGGGTGGATCCGGGCCGAGAAAAACTCCTAAGCTTCAGCTATGTCCGACCGTACTGCAAACCGACACAGGTAGGTGAGTCGAGGAGACTAAGGCGTTCGAGAGAACTCTCGTTAATGAACTAGGCAAAAGGGTCCCGTAACTTTGGAATAAGGGACGCCCCGCAAGTGGCCGCAGCAAAGCAGCCCAGGCGACTGTTTACCAAAAACACAGGTCTCTGCTAAGGTGAAAACCGATGTATAGGGGCTGACGCCTGCCCAATGCCAGTAGATTAAGAGGAGATGTTAGCTTCGGCAAAGCATTGAATTGAAGTCCTGGTGAATGG
>JADLBH010000026.1 GCA_020847855.1 Fimbriimonadaceae bacterium | reverse complement strand
GCTTAGCCTTGGGCACGTAGACCGAGACGTAGAGTCGAGTGCCGTCGCGGGCGGGCACCATATACTCGTACTTGTCATACGAGTCCTTCACCGTTTGGCAAGTGGCGATCGCCGCAAGCAGCACGAAAAGAGGGATCAAGTGACCGCGTACCGACATGGACGTAGCATACACCCAGTAACCCGTCGAGGGCGCGGTACCGTTGAAGCGTGTCTCCGGAGACTCTGTCACTGATCAAGGATGTCAGCATCGTCCTTGCCGGGATCGTTGCCCTCGTCACCCTGGTCAG
This sequence comes from Fimbriimonadaceae bacterium, assembly GCA_020847855.1. Classification (GTDB taxonomy): domain Bacteria; phylum Armatimonadota; class Fimbriimonadia; order Fimbriimonadales; family Fimbriimonadaceae; genus JADLBH01. The sequence continues at coordinate 26,029 of JADLBH010000026.1, read as the reverse complement.
CACCGCTGTCGAGGCCCGGCGTCGCAACCGTCAGCACCGCGCCGAGACGTTCGTGCTCATGCGGCGCAGGTTCTTAGAATCGCCCGAGTTCCAGCAGATCCTTGCGTTGCTCCACGACGACTCGCCCGAACTGGCAAAGCTACCGATCCAGGCGCGCCGAAACTTCGCAGGGTTCATGGAGGAGGTCGCGCTCATGACGAACTCCAAGCTCCTCTCCCCCATTGTCGCTAGCTATATGTTCGGCCGGTACGTTGTCCTCACCGAGCGCAGCACGCACTTCTGGGAGGGCCTGGACAAGGACGAGCGATACTGGTCGCTGTTCCGAAGCTTCGCCAGCCAGATCACCGAGGCGGAAGGGATGCGCGACCCGTACCGGCGCCCACCGTCGTTCTGAGCTACTTCTCAGGGACGAACTTGAGAACCGTGCCGTTGATGCAGAACCGCTGACGTTTCGGCGGGGGTCCGTCGTCGAAGACGTGCCCCAAGTGGCCGTCGCACCGCGCGCACCGCACTTCGGTGCGAACCATTCCGTAGCTGGTATCGGTGACGTACCACACCGCGTCCTCGCTGGCAGGCTCCGTATAGCTCGACCAACCCGTCCCCGAGTCGAACTTCCTAGCCGCCTTGAAGAGTGGGAGGTCGCAGCCTACGCAGTGGTAGAACCCCGCCCCTTTGTCCTCAAGGTTGATGCCACAGAACGGGCGCTCGGTCCCGTGACCCCGGAGGATGCTGTACTGTTCGGGGGTCAGGATCTTCTTCCATTCCTCTTCGGTCTTCACGACCTTGTCGGGTCGTTTGGGGCTCGTCTGCGTCAAACCATTTCCTCCAGTCTGTGGGTTCTGCGTAGGAGCATGGGTGCGAAGCGAGGCACCCACCGCGACCAGCGCGACGATGACGGCACCGACCGTGAGTGCAAGCTTGGTCATGGCGTGGGCTCCATAAGTCTGGAACGCACATGGCGACCAGATCGTCTCATCGCGGCTAGACTGTCCTAGGCATGCCCGGCGTCGTCAGGCTCAAAGAAGGAAAGGAGCGGAAGGTCCTGCGCGGATATCCGTGGGTCCAGCGCGGCGAGTGCCAAGCACACGGGGTAGAAGACGGAGACATCGCGAGCCTGGTCTCGGCAAAAGGGGGTTTCCTTGCCGTGGGCACGTTCAATTCGCAGAGCCGCTTCCGGTTTCGGGTCTTGAGCCTGGAGGACGAGACCATTGATTCCGACTGGTTCGCTTGCCGCCTCCAAAGAGCCAAGGATCTACGGAGCGAGCTCGGGCTCGGTGCAGAGGCCTGTCGCGTGGTCTATAGCGAGGCGGATGGTTTGCCCGGCCTCATCGTGGATCGCTACGGGCCCAACCTTGTCGTCCAGGTCCGATCCCTAGGCCAAGAGCGCCTCAAGAGCATATGGCTGAACCCTCTCATCGAGGTCTTCGAGGCCGAAAGCGTGGTGGAGCGGAGCGAGATGGCGGGCAGACAGGAAGAAGGGCTCGAGCCGTACTCCGGCATTCTGCACGGTAACCCGCCCGAGTATGCCGAGATCATCGAAGATGGGCTTGGCTACAGTGTGCCCCTACTGGGCGGGCTCAAGACCGGGCACTACCTCGATCAGCGGCGGACGAGGAACCTCTTTGGCGCGATGGTCCGGCCCAAGCAGCGGGTTCTAGACGCCTTCTGCTATACCGGCGGGTTTGCCATGCAAGCGGCGCGGTCCGGGGCTCGTGTGACCGCGCTCGACATCCTTCCCGAGGCTCTCGATCTGGCTCGGAAGAACCTGGCCACCAACGGCCTGAGGGCCGAGACCATCGAGGCGAACGCCTTCGACTGGCTTCTGGGGGCAGAAGAAGGCGGGTTCGATTGGATCGTCCTCGACCCGCCTGCGATCGCCAAGACGAGCGCGCGGCGAGACTCTCTGAAGTGGGCCATATGGAAGCTCGTACACTCCTCACTCCCCAAGCTCAACCCTGGGGGCAGGCTCATTGTCTGCAACTGCTCGTACCAGCTGTCGCTGCACGAGACGGTGGAGACCTGTCGGCTTGCCGCAGGTGACCGGCGACGGCGGCTCTATCTGGAACGGACGACGATCCAGGACGTTGACCATCCCGCGCCCATCCACTTTCCCGAGGCCCTTTATCTCAAGTGCGCCTGGCTTCGCTCGGACTAGGGCCTCAAGACCAGCACGTTCCAGGGTTCTCTCACCACTTGGTGGGCAGCGGTGCTTCCGAGCGCCCAGCTTTCAAGGAACCCGTGTCCTCGGGCACCCATGACCAGGAGGTCGCAGCCTTGCATCACCTCGTTGATGACCTCGTTCGGCCTGCCGATCTCGCTCACGGTCGTGGTCTCACAGGTAAAAGTACCGGCGACAACTTTGGCCAACTCTTCCATCTCGGTACGGACGGCAGCTTCGTCGTCGCTATGATCGCGCGCATGGACGACGACCGCGCTTCCCACACCGCGAGGGTTGAACCGCGCGAACTTGGCCAGAGCCTCGCGAGCAACGCCGGAAAGATCGGTGCTCAGGGCGACCCGCAACTTCCCATCGTGGGCGATCGCCTGTTTCCCAACCAAGACCGAGACTGGGGAGTCCAGCACGAGGCCGCGGGAAACGCTCCCCAAAAAGAATGATCCGATCGGGCCTTTCCTCTCGCTCCCGATTCCGCAAAGGTCGGCGGCGATGGCCTCCGCCTCCCGGATCAAGGTCGGGGCGGTCTTGCCCAGGACCAGCTTGGTGACGACGTCGGGCGCCCAGGGCTGCACTCGTTGTGCAACCTCCTCCAAGTGTTTGTTCCCCAAGCGCTCGAGCTCTGCCATGACCTCCACGAGTGGCCCGACGCTCTGGGTTCCCGGGTAGCCACCGTCCGGCATCAAGGGCTCGATGCAATGGATGAGGCGGAGCGCGACCACAGGGAACTCGAGCCGCTGGAACACCTCGATGGCAGGCTCGAAGTGGCCCGAGACATCAACGCCGAACACCGCTTTCATCGCTTGGCAAGGTTACCTGGTGCTAGGTTCAATCCCCAAATCAGGGCCGTGCGCCCAAATCTGTACAAAGCTGTGAGGATTGAGGCCCAAGATTGGGAAGATGGGCTTTGTCCTGCGCGTAGACTGGGCCACCGATGCTTGAGATCCGCGATCTGCACGCCTCCGTCACCGAGGACGGCCGAGAGATCCTGAAGGGACTGAACCTACGGGCCCAGGCTGGCGAGGTTCATGCGATTATGGGACCGAACGGGAGTGGCAAGAGCACCCTAGCGAACGTCATCGCCGGGAGGGAGACTTACGAGGTCACCCAGGGCGACGTGCTGCTCGATGGCGAGTCCCTTGTCGAGCTTGATCCCGAAGAGCGGGCGCACAAGGGAGTTTTCCTTGCCTTCCAGTACCCGGTAGAAATACCAGGCGTCAGTAACACATATTTCCTGCGCGCCTCTGTCAACGCCCTGCGCGAAGCGAGAGGAGAACCGGAGATGGGTTCTGCCGAGTTCCTCAAGATGATGCGCGAAAAGGTCAAGCTTCTCGGGCTCTCCGACGATATGCTCCAACGCTCCGTGAATGAGGGCTTCAGCGGCGGGGAGAAGAAAAGGAACGAGATCTTCCAAATGGCGGTGCTCGAGCCAAGGCTCTGCGTCCTGGACGAGACCGACTCCGGGCTCGACATTGACGCCCTCCAAGTCGTGGCGAACGGTGTGAACGCACTGCGCACGCCCGACCGGGCTTTTGTTATCGTTACCCACTACCAGAGGCTGCTCAACTTCATCGTGCCCGACTTCGTGCACGTGCTGATGAATGGCCGCATCGTCCGCAGCGGAGGCCGGGAACTCGCCTTGGAACTGGAGAACCAAGGCTACGGCTGGCTCGAGGCCGAGGTCGCGGCAGGTTCGCAGGCTTGAGCAGCACCCTCAGCCCGGAGGGCTCGCGGGTGAGCCACGATCGGAAGCGGTACGGGGACACTACGCTCGGAAACCAAGAGCCTTCGGCGAACGAGCCGGCTTGGCTGAACGAGCTTCGTGCTTCGGGGCGGGAGGTGCATGGCCGCCTCGGCATTCCCACTCCGCGGCACGAGGACTGGAAGTACACGCCCTTGCGCGAAGTAGCCGAAACGGACTGGTCGCCTGCCGAGCCAGGCCCCGCTCTCTTCGAGGAGCCTTTGCCGGAGTTCGATAGTGGGGCTGTACGCATCGTGATGGTGAACGGCCGTCTGGATCGAAACCTGAGCAATCCTGGCCCGTTGCCCGGCGGTCTCCGGATCGCCTCGATCCGGGACGAGATCCATTCTGGCAACGACGCCGTTCTCCGCTCAACGCTCGGAAGGACCGGGCCGAAGCCCACCCAGACGTTCGACCGCCAGATCGTGCCGGACGAGCACACCTTTGCCGCATTGAACGACACCCTCTTCGAGGACGGGCTAGTCGTCTACGTAGCAGAGGGCGCAAAAGTCGATCCGCTCATCGAGATCGTTCACGTTTCCCATGGTGGGCCGGAACCTTCCCTGGTGGTACCTCGCATCCTCATCGTCGCCGAGGCAGGGTCACGGTGCAAGCTTGTGGAGACGTATGTAACGCGTGGTAACGGGCCTTCGCTCACCGTTCCGGTCACCGAGGTTGTAGTACGCACGGGCGCCGACGTAGAGCACGTCAGGCTCCAAGACGAGGACGCGGGTGCCCTGCACATCGCGAACTGGCAGACGGCCCAGGAGAGCGGCAGCACCTATACGTCGTTCAACGTTTGCTTCGGTGGCAGGCTCGCCCGCGTGGACCAAGGCATTTGGATCGGCGGCGCGGGGACCCGGACGCGGCTCGATGGCGTCGTCGTGGCAAACGGCGACCAACACATGGACAACCATACGCGACTCGATCACGCCTTCCCCAGCGGGGAGAGCTTCGAGATCTATAAGCAAATCGCCGACGACCGAGCCCACGTCGTCTTCAACGGCAAGATCTTTGTCCACCAAGACGCCCAGAAGACCGACGCGAAGCAGACGAACCAGGCTCTCTTGCTCGCCCCTGGCGCCGTCGTGGACTCCAAGCCCCAGCTCGAGATCTTCGCCGACGATGTGAAATGCACCCACGGGGCCACCGTGGGCCAACTTGAGGACCTTCCCCTCTTCTACCTCAGGTCACGCGGGATGCCCCGCAACCGGGCAGAGGCGGTGCTCGTCTATGCCTTTGCCGCCGACGTACTGGAGGAGATCACCATCGAGCCTGTCCGAAAGGCGTTGGAAGCACGGCTCTTCGAGAAGCTCGCGGTCGCATCGAGGTAGGGCGCACGGTCTCCAGGCCTGGGGGCTGGACAGGCGGGAGCCGATCATTCCATAATGTGGGCGCACCGGACAGATGGCTGAGTGGTCGAAAGCGCCCGCCTGCTAAGTGGGTAGGGGGACCAAATCCCCCTCTCGGGTTCGAATCCCGATCTGTCCGCCATTTTCTAGCGATGCGGCTACGTCTCTCCCTCCCGATCCTGTTACTGGCGACGGCTGTATGCGCCCAGGCACAGACATTCGAGGAGTACTTGCAGCTGCGCAAGGCGAACGGGGTCTCGCGACAAGCGGATCGAGCCGCGCTCGAAGCGTTCGTAGGCACCAGGGTGATCGAGGTCGGTGCCTTGGTCCGGGGTGTGGTGAAGTCGGGCGACCGGAAGCTTCTAATCCTGGAGCGGGATGGTGGCGAGCAGCTCTTCGTCCAGTGTCCCAATGCACCGGAATGGCTCGTTTCCAACGTCTCAGCCCGGCTGCTCATGAAAGTCACGCGCACCGGTGAGAACAGTGCCCTGGAGGCCGAACTGATCGGGGCGGCGACGGAGTCTCACGTCGCAGCCTGGGAAGCGAAGAACCGGCCTAAGCCGAGGGCCGGTTCGAGCGCCACTTCGCGCAAACGGGGCCGCCCGCCCGCAGTTCCAGGGAACCTACCGGGTCTGCAAGGCCCTGGAACCCTCGACCAGCGCACGGTGTCCACATACTCCAGCTTTATTCGTGGCCAGAACCGCAGGCTGAGCCAGGCACAGTCCGACAGGATCGCGACCGGGATCCTCGGCTACAGCGATCATTTCGGCGTGGACGCTCGGTTGATCATGGCCCTCGTGCTCTGCGAGAGCGGATTCAACCCAGGCTCGCGGAGCAGTGCGGGAGCGATGGGCCTTGGGCAGCTCATGCCAGGAACGGCTCGGGAGCTCGGAGTGAGCAACGCCTACGACACCGAGCAGAACCTCTATGGAACGATCAAGCTCCTCCGGGGCCACTTGGACAAGTATGGTGCTCGTACCGAGGACTCGTTCGAGTCGCTCGTGCTCGCCTTGGCCGCGTACAACGCCGGGCCCGGGGCCGTGAGCCGACATGGCGGAGTGCCACCCTACCGCGAGACCCAGAACTATGTCCGCAAGGTCGTGGACACGTATCGCCGGCTCTGCGGGAGCTAGAAGCCGTTCATCAGTTCGACCGTCCGTTCCACGTCCGACTCTGTAACCTTTTGGTTGGTCGGCAAGGAAACTAGGCTCTCAGCGAGCGATTCCGCATGAGGGCAGCTCCCGGCTCGGTAACCAACCTTGGGCCAGTCGCTCGATCCCAAGGGCTGGATCGGTGACGTGTACCAGTCCGCGACCTCGATCCCAGCCTCCATCGCTGCCTCGAGGAGGGCCTGCTTGTTCGATGCAATGAGCGGGTACCGGGCATAGACGACATCGGACCCGGCTGGCACGCGCACCGCGGTCAAGTTCTCCGAGTGGATCCGCCCTTGGTAGAGTCTCCCCGCCCAGAGCTGGTGCTCGATGATCGCGTCCAATCCGGAGAGGATGCCCTTGAGCCTTTCGCGCATGGGCTGGGTCATTCGGCAGGCGAAGCCTGGCGCATCCTCTCCGACGGGCGCATAGTTGCCTTCGGCAAGCCCCGTGGAGGCAAGTTTGCGGAAGGCCCTACGGATGCGCCAGTAGTTCTTGGGCCGGTACATCGCTTGGAACGCGGCGTATTGGACGTCCACCTTCATCATGCGGAGGCTCCCGGGTTCGGGTAGGGAGTGCCAAATACGGCTCACCTCGGCGCGAAGCTTTGCGTCCTGAAGGATCGCACTGCCTCCCAGTCCGCACACGACCGGCTTTCCCCACTCGTAGGACGTGAAGCTCCCGACGCCCCACGTGCCCACCTTGGCCTCACCGATCCCGGATGCGAGCGTGTGGCAGCAGTCTTCGATTACGGGCAGGTTGTGCTTTTCGGCCAGGGGCCAGACGTCCCGCATATCGGTGGGGATGCCAAAGGTGTGCTGGACGACCATCGCCTTGCACCGGGGGGTCAGTGCGGCCTCGAAGGTCGCAACCGATGCGTTGACGCCTCCAGGCTCGGTGTCAGCCCACACGGGGGTCGCGCCGGTGGCAAGGATGGCCTCCGGAACCGCCGAGCACGTAAAGGCCTGCGTGACCACCTCGTCACCTTTCCCCACGCCCAGGGCCTTGAGGATCGCATAGAGCGCAACCCTGCCTCGATAGAACGTGAGTTGGGGAAGGGCGTCGAGGAACTGGGCGTCGGGCCTCACTGCGCATCCTGTACTCGCGACACCGCGTTCACGAGCATGCGTTCGAGGGTACCCCCTAGTTTTGCGAGGTCGTGATGGGCTTCGACGTAGGCACGCCCGGCAAGCCCCATCTCGCATAGCCGCCCAGGGTCGCTCCGAGCGAGCTCCAGCGCGCCCGCAGCAAGTGCCTCCGCATCGTCCGGGCGCACCGTGACGCCGCAGCCCGCCTCCTCCACCGGGTTGTTGCCCGCTTCGACGCTGAAAAGGACCGGCCGCCCCGCCCCAAAGTAATCGAACAGCTTGTTCGGGCTCACTCCCCAGCGAAACACCGGCGAAGTCTTGAGGATCATGAGCCCGGCGTCCGCCTGGGCAATGACCCCAGGCACGTCGCCCTTGGGCACCGGATCGAGAAACTCGACGTTCGACAGCCCTTCGGCTCGAGCCCGCTCTACCAAAGCCTGCTTCTCACCGCCGTCCCCGACGAAGCGGAAAAGGACAGCCCCGCCCTCGCCTCGATCTTGGAGGATCTTCGCGGAGTCGAGGACGGTGCCTAACCCGTTCGCCACACCGTGAATCCCCACGAATGCGATCACGAAGGGCCGGTTGCCTGGCGCAGGGGAGACCTCGGGCAGGTCAGGCAGATAGACCCCGTTCGGAATCCAAACAATCTCGCTCGGATCGGCCCCGTGATCCACCAAGTACTGCTTGGATGCGGGCAGCAGCGTCGCGATCGCGGCCGCCTTAAGGTAAAGGTGCCGCTCGATCCGCCGCAAGAGCCGAATCGCCAGATGGCCCTCTGACATCCTGCCGTAGTCCACTAGGCTTTGCGGCCAGATGTCGCGTAGCTCGAAGGCGAACGTGGCTCCCAGGTCGTTCGCGAGCCTTTCGGCAGCCAGCGCACCAAAAAGGTGAGGGTTGCTTCCGAGGATCGCATGGGGCGGAGGCATGGCCCGCAGGGTGGGGCTAAAGTAGACAGCCTTGGCGAAGGCGGCCATGCTGAGGAAACGGCGAACCGTCGAGCCAGGATAGGCGGGCACCCGCAGCCAGAGAAACTTCACGCCGTCGCATTCCTCGAGCCTCTCGTCCTCGCCGGCCCGCAGGCGGGTCTCGCAGCGGGTCCAGTGATTGAAGCTCGCGGCCACCACGGTGACCTCGTGGCCGCGCAGGGCCAGTTCGCGTGCGAGCGAGAACGGCCTCGCCCCTCCCGGTTGGTCCTTGGCTACCGCATATTGGTTGACGATCCAGACCCTCAAGCCAGAGCCTCGGCGATCCTTACCGCCGCCTCCCCGTTGCCATAGGGTGCGCCCTCGCGCCCGACCCGTCCGACAGCTGCCAGGACGGCAGTCCCCACGGCAGCGGCGCTCACGGGGGGCGAGAGCACGTTCCAGCCAAGCTCAACGAGCTCGACCCACTCCGTCTCGTCGCGAAGTGTGACGCACGGAGTCCCATGGAAGTAAGCCTCCTTCTGCAGGCCCCCGGAATCGGTGGCGACCACCAAGGCCGACTCCAGGAGGCAAGCGGTCTCGACATACCCCAGAGGGTCTATGACCGAGACACCTGGCACTTGCCCGATCAAGGGCCGCGTGCGCGGATGGCAGGGAAGGACGACGGGCATCTGCCCGGCGACCGCGCTCAATCCACCCATGATGGCTTCGAGGCGCCCAGGGACATCGGTGTTCTCTGCCCGGTGGACGGTCGCCAAGCAAAACCCCTTCCTGGTCACACCCAACTGGTCGAGGAGTGCAGCAGCCCCACCGAGTGGCGCCGAAAGCGCGGCGTCGAACATCACGTCTCCCACGAGCCGCACCTTGTCTCCTTGAATCCCCTCCGCGGCAAGATTCGCGACTGCGGTCGTCGTAGGGGCGAAGAGCAACGTGGAGAGATGGTCTGTAACCAAACGGTTGATCTCCTCGGGCATGGCACGATTGAATGAGCGCAGCCCCGCCTCCACGTGGGCGACCGGCACGTGCAGCTTCGCGGCGACCAACGCTCCCGCAAGGGTGGAGTTCGTGTCGCCATAGACGAGCAGCCAGTCCGGCCTCTGTTGGGAAACGATGGGCTCGAGTCCGGCCATCATTGCCCCGGTCTGCGCACCGTGTGAAGAAGAACCGACCTGGAGGTTCACTTGGGGCTCGTCGAGCCCCAACTCACGAAAGAACCTTTCGGACATCGCCTCGTCGTAGTGCTGCCCAGTGTGTACGAGATACTCCTCGCACCCGCGGCGCCGGAGCGCCTTGCTGACCGGTGACGCCTTGATGAACTGTGGCCTCGCGCCTACGACGGTCAGTACCTTCGACATTCGGGGTCATTATGGCCATCGTGGGTTGGGGGTGAGGACTGGTAACCTTGCTCCGGGCATGGCTCGACGCAGTGCGCTTTCCAGGGTCGCGGTCGTTGCCCTGTGCGCGTGCCTGACGGCAGCCCTTATGCTCAGCCATGCCGCGATGGACTCGGAAGTCTTCGGATTTCTCGGGTTGCGCTACGTGGATCCTGGGCTCGGCTGGACGGCGTTCTCGTTCGTCTGTGCGATCCTGCCCGCACTTTGGCTCCCGATCGCGGTCGAGCGTCCCTCGCAGATCGCGTACTGGATCCTCTATTGCACCGTGATCGTACCGACCATGTTCTTGCCGTACCGCGTCTTGGACACCGATCCGAACCAGATCGCGGTCTTCACGTCCCTGGTTCTTCTGAGCTTCTTTGGGCTCGCCATCGCCACCGTCCTGCCGCTCGTGCGGATTCCACGACCCGACTGGCCCCCGCTCTCCTTTGGCAATGCGATGACTGCGGTGCTTATTGGCATGACCTTGGCAGTGTGGTACTACGGTGGCTTCCGGCTCGACCTTGGGCTGACCGACATCTATGCACGCCGGCGCGCAGCGCGCGAGATCGTGGCACAACAGTCCTTTGCGAACTATCTCAAGGGCAACGTGGCGAGCGCGTTCCAGCCCTATGCCTTCGCCCTCGGCATCGTGTTGCGCTCGGGGTGGCTCATTGGGGCCTCGGTCTTCGCGGGCCTCGTCGTGTTTTCCCTGGAAGGAAGCAAGACTTCCGCTCTCATCCCCTTCTTCCTGGTCGCGATGCTCCCCTTGTTGAACCGCTACCGCGGAAGGTTTGGGATTCTCATGCCCGCGTTGTGCGTGATGCTCGTCGTCGCTGCCTACTTCTCGTTCACGGCCACTCGGCTTTTCCACATCCCGACGCTCACCACGTGGCGCTTGTTTCAGGTCAAGGGACTGCTTTCCTCCTATTACTTTGAGTACTTCAGTAGCCACCAACCCACCTTGCTGGGTGACGGCATTCTCCAACCCTTCGTGGGGCGGACTTACGAACTGGCGACCCCCAGGCTCATCGGCGAGGCCTACTTCGGAAGCGACGAGACGAACTCCAACGCGAACATCTGGGCCTCGGCCTTTGGCGACTTCGGCCTCCTTGGGATCCCGATCGCCAGCGTGGTAGCGGGGATCGTGTTCCGGATCATGGACAGCCTCGCCGCGAACAGGGGCTTCCTCGTGCCTGCCTTTATGGCCGCGTTCCTGGGGATGAAGTGGTCGGACACCGCGATAGACACCGCGATGCTGAGCCATGGAGTCTTGGCTACCTTGATCCTGCTCTACCTCATGCCGAGCACGGATCGCCAAGCCCAGGCTCGCGAGCCCCAAGTCTTGGCACAGCCCGTATGAGCCACGTCTGCCACCTAACGACCGTTCATGGACCCTCCGATGTTCGGATCGTGTACAAGGAGTGCGCATCAGTCGCCGCGGCCGGGTACAGGGTATCCCTGGTGGTTCCTGCCGCGCCCGGAGAGGCCTTCCCTGGGATCCACATCGTACCGATCGTGAAGCCGACCACTCGGCTCGCCAGGATGTTCGGCGGGGCGGCCCGGTGCCTGCGCGAGGCGAAGCGGCTGGATGCAGACCTGTACCAGTTCCACGACCCCGAGTTGATCCGGGTCGGCCTCGCACTGCGGCGCAGCGGTAAGAAGGTGCTGTACGACGTACACGAGTCCCACGCCGAGTCCAGGTTGGACCGGGCGTATCTGCCCGTATGGCTCCGCCCGGCGATGGCGTCCCAGGTGCGCCGTGCCGAGCGAAAAGCAGACCGCTATCTCGATGGGATCGTCGCCGCGACCCCGAAGATCGCGCGGGCGTTCTGTAACCCGAGGACGGTGCTGGTGCAGAACTATCCAAAGCTGGGGGAGCTCGATTCCGTTGCAGGCGGGCCCTTCGCCGAACGGGAGCGGGCGGTCGTGTTCGTAGGTGGCATCTCCGAGGCCCGCGGATGCCACCAAATGGTGGAGGCGATGCCCAAGACCGGCGGTGCGAGGCTTTTGCTTGCCGGGAGTTTTAGTCCTCCCGCGCTGCGGGAACGCCTCTCTGCCCTTCCGGGATGGAGCCAAGTGGAGACCCTGGGACAGATCGGTCGTGCAGAAGTCGCCCTGGCGATGTCTCGCGCGCGGGCTGGGATCGTCGTGTTCCTCCCCTTGCGCAACCACGTCGAATCCCAGCCCAACAAGCTGTTCGAGTACATGGCCGCGGGCCTTCCGGTAATCGCAAGCGACTTTCCGTACTGGCGACAAATCGTCGGCGAAGTTGGATGTGGTATCCACGCCGACCCCAACGATCCCGATTCCATCGCAGCCGCCGTCCGGGCCTTGGTGGACGATCCAATCCGGGCCCAAGAAATGGGGATGCTCGGCCAGCAAGCGGTGCGCGAACGGTTCCATTGGGACACTCAGGCACCGGTGCTGCTAGAGCTCTATGCAGAGCTCCTTGGCCCGCTCGTTGCCGCGACCACCGCAAGCCCGAGGGCAACGTAGGTCAGCGCGGTCGCCCCCGACATCGCGAGGACCGTGCGCTCGATCGGCCAAGAGAAGTAGGCTCCCGCCGCCATTGCACCGCAAACCAGCCCGAGTCCGAGTGCGTCGAGCCAAAGCTGGATCCGCACCCGTTGCACGATCGCGAGGAGCGGCAGCACCGGCCCCACCACGAACATGGTCAGCCAAGCGAAGCTCTGAATCTGGACCAGCGAGCCCGCCAAAGCCCACTTCGACCCAAAAACGAGGGGCACGATCGTCGGCCCGGCTAGGCCAAGAAGGCCAAAGGGAACAAGGCCGACCACGGCGAGCCGCGTCATCGTACGCATTACCGCCGACCGTAGGCGCGAAGCATCCTCGCGAGCAACCTTGCCCGCCTCCCCCGTGACGGCCTGAGCGAGAGACTGACCGAGCAAGGAGACGGGTGCCCAAACCATCCTTACGCCGATCGCGAAGGATGCGAAGACCACGGGGCCGTAGATGTTGTTCAGCAAGAGCGGGGCGGTCGCGATTCCAGCGTGAAGCAGGGTGGCTGGCACGTTATAGACCGGAAAGTCTCGATAGATACGCGCAACCCGGCGAACTGCAGCAATGTTCCACCGGTCACGCAAGGACGGCCGAGCCTGCAGCGAGACTGCCGCCATCGTCCAGGTGCCAAGTATCCGGCCCAGAACGTCTGCCGTGACCAATCCAACCGTCCCCCATCGGGCAAGGCCGGTGAGGACTTGAGTGAGGGCGGTCCCCCAGCCTTGCACGACCTTGGTTCGAGCCGTCGCAGCGTAGTGCCGGTGGCGAAGGGCATGGGCGTTCAACGATTGGAAGGCGCCCTGACCTAGGATCGTGACCGCGATCACGGGGAGCACCGTCGCGAGTTGCGCGTTTTTCAAGTGCGCGGCCACCATAGGTCCGAATGCAATCGTGAGGCCCAGCACGACGAAGCTGAGGATGACGCAGGAAGCGAGCCCGGCCCTCACGAGATTGTCCGCGTCCTCCTCCGAGGCAGGGGACTGCACCGCGGCATCGAAGCGGAGCCCAGCGACTGGAGCGAGCCACGTCACCACCATGGAAAGCGTGAGCGCGGTGGCAATGTCCTCTTTGCGGAACGCACGGGTGACGAAGGGCGAGGCGAGGACCACGGCAACTTGTCCGAGCACGGTCCCGGCCGCGAGACGTGCCGCCGCGGAGGCGAGCGACTTGCCGGAAAGCGACCCTTCAGGCTTCGACAAGGCAAAACTCCGCGAGACCTTGGCAGAGCAGGGCGTTGGCCCAGCGAAGCGAGTCGAGCCTCATGGTTGCCAAAGGCCATTGCCGATAGAAGAACCCTCCGCCGGGATACGCCATCTCACGAGCGACGAACCCGACGAGGCGCCCACAGAACTCTCGTGCTTCGCCCTGCAGCCCTGCTTCGATATCGTCGCATTCGGCTGCCCTCAACAAGGCAAGGACGCTCTCGCCCGCGCTATAAGCGTCCACCGGCCAGCGAGTGTGAGGCCGCATCTTCGGGCACCCGCTCGGCTCGAAGTGGTTCTCGAGGTGGAAGCGCAAACCGTGCGCCAGGGACGGAGCCACGGCCGGGTGGGCAGGGGCGAGTTCCATGAGCGCGGTCAAGATCATTCCCGTGTGGTAGTGGTCCACGACCTGTCTCCCTTCCCCTGCGTCGGGAGCGGAGTAGTACCAACTGCCATCCGGGTTCTGGCACTCCAGGACAAAGCTCACAAGGCGCGCGACCAAGGCTTGGTCCTCCGGGCGGCCCAACCGCTGAAGCACGGCGGCGATCTCCGCGTTCGTATTGATGACCTGGCTCTTGTCGAGCGAGGTATAGCTGAGCGCGACCGATCCTGACACCCTCACCGTTTGGTTCAGACCGTGGGCGAGAAAGTCCCCACCTCCTCGAACCAGAGACGGGTCAGGGTTCAGCCCGGCTACCTGCGAATCGAGGAGCGCGTTGAGCACACTCATCGTCGTATGCCCGATCGGAGAGTTCGCCGGGACGACGACAAAGGCTTGCCAGTCGAATGGGAGACCCCACCCCGTTCCTTCGGGACCTGTCCTGGCGTCCGCTTCGAGCCACTGCATGGCCGCTCGTGCTTCTGTGAGTTCGGTAGCGTCGGATGATCCTTCTTGGCGTCGCAGACGTGCCATCGCCAGCGACGCCTGGAGCCAGCGCGCAACCCCGCCCGCAGAAGGGACGGGCCGAAGGCGCAACGCTCGGCGAAGGAGCTTGGGGGCGGCAAGGTCGAGCCCGTGGAGGAGCTTCCGTGCTGGCAGGCCGATCCGGCTCCGATACGTCCAGAGCGAGAGGGGGCTCCCTTTTACATCGAACGGATCCCACGTGGCGAGGCCGAGTGCCCGAGCGTGTGCGTACGCCCGCTCCAGCACCGCACGGGCATCGGGTGCCTCGATCGCCATCACGGGGAGCATAGTCCGTGCGGCCCTGCTGAGTCTGAGCCTAGCGGATCGCCAGGCTAGGATTCGTGCTCGGGTGCTACGGTTACGGCAAGCCTGCCTAACTTGGTGGCATGGGCCAAGACGATACGGATCGTGTCGTAGGGCACGTCGTCCAACTCCTCCTTGATCGGCTTGAGCAGTCGGCCGCCGACGCGCTCCGCCGTGTCGAGGACTCTTGCATACGTCGCGGCGTCCACCCACGGCGAGACACTCGAAGGAGAAGCCTCTTTGATCCAGTCCACAAGGTAGCCCACGGCTGTGGATGGAACGACTCTGAGGGCGTGAGCGACACTCTCGATAGGCTCCGACGCTGCGAACAATGGAGCCGCCTGCGCGGCGCGGGAACGAAGGTCGCCGGAACGGCTCGCCACGACGGCGAGGATCCGGTCACCGAGGTCAGCTAGCTTTCGTTCCCCGATCCCAGGGATTCGAGCTAGCTCGGCCAGGTCACGTGGGCACCGGTCGGCGATCGCGGAGAGAGTCGAGTCGTGCAATACCATGTAGGCTGCAACTTTCCGCTCATCCGCGATACGGATCCGCTCGGCACGAAGAGCCTGTAAGAGGGTGTCGGCGTCCCGAGGGCCCGAGCGATCGGCCCGACGCTTTCCTGGCCGCAATGCCACCGCGGCGACCTCTCGGAGCTCGACGTGCGCGTCCGCCCGCAGTAAGGCGATGCCCTCGGCCGTAGGGAGCACCACTCGATACTGGTCTCCCGCCACTGCGAGGAACCCTTGGTCCACCAATTGGTGGATCCATGCTTGGATCTTCTCTTTGTGCTCCCCCGTTAGACTGCCGTAGCCGCGAAGTCGGTCGTGGCCCGCGTTGCGGACCGCCTTCGAGTCAGCCCCGACCAGCACGGCCGATAAGTGCGCGACGCCTCTTGGCCCTCCTTGCGCGACCTCCCGCACGGTTGCCACGATCTTCTGCGCGATCCTCGTCGAGCCGGGAACGATCGGCTGGCCGTCGAGACACACGTCGCACGCCTCGCAACGCGGGGGGAGCTCCTGGCCGAAGTATGCGCTCAGGTAGGCGTGGCGGCAGCGGGTCCCGGTGGCGAAGCGCCGCACCTCTTCGAGCAGCGCGTACTGGTGCTTCACCTGGTCCGGGTGCCCGTCGCCCATCACCCGCCTCCAGCGCATCAGGTCGGCGTTGCTGTAGAGCATGAGGCACTCGCTCGGGAGCCCGTCCCGTCCTGCACGCCCGGTCTCTTGCTGGTAGGCCTCGATGCTCTTGGGCATGGATTCATGGATCACGCAACGCACGTTGGCCCGGTCAATCCCCATTCCGAAGGCGACGGTCGCCACCACCACCCCGAGGCTCTCCCGTGCGAAGGCTTCGCTGACTTCACGGCGCTCAGAGTCGCTCAAGCCCGCATGGTAGGCCCGTGTGTCGAAGCCTCTTGACTGGAGTCGGCTCGCCACCTGCTCCGTGTCCTTGCGGCTGATGCAGTAGACGATCACAGCGTCGGCCTGGTGGCGTCGCACCGCTTCGGCGATCGTGGCATACGCGTCAATCTTGGGCACGACCCGATAGGTCAGGTTCGGGCGGTCGAAGGTGCCGATGAAGCGCTGGGCGTCGCGCAGGCCGAGCTGGCCGGCGATGTCGTCTTGGACCCGGGGCGTCGCCGTGGCGGTGAACCCGTGGACCGACGCGTGCGGGAACCAACAACGGAGCGACTGGAGCTGGCGGTACTCGGGCCGGAAATCGTGGCCCCAATGGCTGATGCAGTGGGCCTCGTCTATGGCGATATGGCCGACGCCGCGCCCCTCGCTCGCCCGTTCGAGCAGCCGGGCCGTGGTCTCGCTGACGAGCCGCTCGGGGCTGAGGTAGAGCAGCTTCAGCTGGCCGGAGCGAACCCGCTCGATGACCTCGCGCTGTTCTGCCGCCGTGAGGCCACTGTTCAGTGCCCCGGCGGGATAGCCAAGCAGGAGCAGGGAGTCCACTTGGTCCTTCATCAGCGAGATGAGCGGCGAGACGACGACGGTGAGGCGGTCGGAGAGGAGGGCGGGGAGCTGGAAGCAAAGGCTCTTGCCCCCGCCGGTGGGCAAGACCACGAGTGCGTCCTTGCCCGCCTGGGCCGCTTCCACGACCTCGCCCTGGAGCGGGCGCAGGCTCTCGAAGCCCCAGTATCGGTGTAAGAGCTCGGCGATCTCGGGCCTTGCCTGCGCGGCCACGGTCTCCATTCGGCTATTCTGCCCGCTTCGAGACCGCCGGGGCAGGGTGATCGTGCGAAGACGACGCCTTGCACCCACGGCAGTGAAACGCTGCCTGCTGCTCGCGCGTCCAACATGCGTTGCGTGATCCATGAATCCATGCCCAAGAGCATCGAGGCCTACCAGCAAGAGACCGGGCGCGACGCTTTGGTTCCGGACTTATGCCACCCCGATCGCGAGCAACATCGGGCTGTGGGACGACAACCCGCCCTTACCCCACCCGACGCACCCGCACGTCCGGGGCTGGTGGCCCAAGAGCAGCATCGCGGTAGAGCTGCCGGGCGCCTTCGCAGAATTCCAATGCAATCCTCTTGAGCCGCAGGATCCTGTCCAGGCTGGCCTGATGGAAGATGGCGAGTGCGTCGAGCACGACACGGTGCCCTTGATCCCGCCCGGCCGGGGGTTCGGCGCCCTGAGCGGCCCGGGCCACCAATACGACCTGCTGAACAAAGGCTGCTACGGGGCTAACCTAGAGTACATTGGGAGCTTGAAGAACACGAGCACGACCAACACCGAGACAGGCTACGCGTACCTTGCGATGGTCGCCCGGAACGTGAGCAAGTTCTTCGGGGCGGCAGAGGTCGCATTGCCCGACCCGGTCGCCGGAGACAAGCGTGCCGTGCCCGCCCTGGACCCGCCCTCCGGCAACCCAGCGAGGCGCGAGCTGGTGGACCTGTTACAGGCGAGGGCCGGGGGCAGGATCGCCGTCGGCCATGGCCAGACCAAGCCGCTCAAGGTGCGGGTCGCTTCCGGCGGCGCATGCGCCACGCCAGTCAACCTGTACCTATCTAAATCGCTGATCGAGCGCCAGCCCGTGGGGGAGCCAGGTTGAGCCGAGCCCGATTGCGACGCTGCCTGGCATCCACGCTCACGCTTTGCGTGACATGGATCGTCCTCGCTCAGGTCAATCCTACACCGTTTACCAAAGCACTCTTGCGCTTGAACGTCTCCGAAGTCCGCGCCCATTTGGAGGGCCGCCGCGGGGAGGCTCCGAGCCTGGCCCAGCGTTCAGAAGCGATCAACGACTTGGCCTCCTCGTTCCGATCATTCGAGAAGCCCGGACCGGCTACCGAGATCGTGAAGATGCTCGTGGCCAAAGGCGTGGACTTCGACCGGAGCAAGACGAAAGGGCTCGTCCCGCTCAACTACGTCGCCAGGAGCCAGAACCCAGGGCTCGTCAAGCTGCTGCTCGACCTGGGCGCCGACCCGAACGTCCGCGAGCCGAACACCGTGGCGGCCACCCCGCTTTGGAGCTCGCTGGTCACCGGCGGGGACTATACGCTACGCGTCGTACATGCGACGGCGGCTGAGAGGCAAGGCCTTGATCCATCGGCCGGAAAGTCTGCGCCCCAGTACGCCAACCTGCTCCGGCGGACGGTGGCCGTGCTGCTCGACGGCGGCGCGGACCCGATGAGCGAGGCGCACGGGGACACGTCTTGGTATACGACGCCCTTCCACCGGGCCTGCTACTGGGGCGAGGCCGAGATGGTCCGCCACATGCTGCGCAAAGGGGCCAAGCCGAACGCGCGCCAGGGCGCAAGCTCGCGCTCCTACGACTGGACCCCGCTACACGTCTGCGCCCTGCGGAACGGGCCGGAGAATGTCAAGACGGCAAAGATCCTGATCGAGGCAGGGGCCGACCCGGGCTCGAAGGACTCGCAAGGGATGACCCTGCGCGACCTCGCGCTGAAGAAGGGGAACTCGCGAGTCGCCGCCGCCCTGAAGTGAGATCTAGGGCACGGCTCGCGAGGCAGCCCCCCCCAGGCTCGGCTCCGCAGAGCGCGTTGCAGCACGGAGCGCGCCCGCTCCGCCCCGATCGTCCCGGTAGCGACCTGAGAGCACTGTTGAAAGCACGCCGAACCCGACCGGTCAGAAACCGTCCAACGCGAGGCTGCCTTGGCCCTCGCCTGCTTTCGGGATGCCGTGGATCGTGGAGTTCCAGGGGAAGGCGAAGGCTTCGCCGCGCAGCAGCTGGGCGACCGTCCGGCACTGCAGCGCGGGGATCGCGGGGCCGCCTTCCGGGCTCTTGACGAGCCCCGCCTTCTGCGCCCAGCTTAGGATTCCCCTCGTCGGCGGGACGAGCGTGATGAGGAAGCCGAGCTTGGCGCCGTTTGCCGCCATCGTCGCCTCCAGATTCTTGATGTCGTCCATCTTGAGTCCCTGCCCCCCCTTGACCGAGATGATCACAAGTTCGGTGCCCTTGGTGAACGTAGAGAATCTAAAGCGCACAAACCCGTCCACCCCGCCGTCCGCCCCCTTCTTCTCTTGCCAAGGCATAGCGCGAGGGACCAGCGAGATGGCCCACTTCTGGAACTCATGCTTGTCACGACTGGCGAGCTCGATCGCTTCAGCTTCGGTAGTGGGTAGGCCGAGGATTGCGTAGTCGCCCTTGAGGCCGTTGTGGATGCCGAAGGTGTCGAAGAGGCGGGCTTCGATCAGGGAGGTCGCGGTGGCAGTGATGTCAATCCCGATCCATTTCCGCCCGAGTTCTTGCGCGGCCATGATGGTGGTGCCGCATCCGCAGAAAGGGTCGAGCACGACGTCGCCGGGGTTGGAGGAAGCTTCGAGGATGCGCTTGAGGAGGGCGACGGGCTTTTGGGTGGGGTAGCCGAGGCGTTCCTTGCTCGCAGCTTGAACCATCGAGATATCAGACCAGATGTCGCCAACGGGTACGCCCTCGACCTCATCCAAATACCGCTTGTACCTCGGAACGTTCCCTTCTTTGGTCTGGATAATCCGACCTGCGGCCAGAAGGCTCTCCATCTTCTCCTTGTTGTAACGCCAATATCGCGTAACTCCCAGGAACTCAAACTGGGGATGGCCGCGCATTCCCGCCCCTGGCGCAGTAAGACTGTGGGCACCAAATTTTCTGCCCGTGCCCTCCTCTACGAAGGGATAGGAAGACTCGACGTATTCCACCGTGTAGTCCGTAAGCTCTTGTTTAAACAATGGTTTGCCCGTTCCTTCTTTGTGATAGAGGAGGATCACATCGTGAACGCGCGGCCAGTTGGTGGCTCCTTGCTTCCAGTCGCTTTTCGGCACAGTTCGCAACCAATCAATCTCATTCGAAAACTGTCCCGGCCCGAAGATCAAGTCAAGAATGATCTTGAGGTAGTGGCTGGCGGCGGGGTCGCAGTGGAGGTAGAGCGAGCCGGTGGGCTTGAGGACGCGGTGCAGCTCGTACAGGCGCGGTGCAGCTCGTACAGGCGCGGTGCCATGCGGGCGAGGTAGGCGGTGACGTCGTTGCGCTTGAGATACTGGATGAAGCTCTGCATGAGCGCGACGAGCGGCTGGTTCGGGCAGGTCTCCACGAACTGGTCCCACTCGGCGTAGAGGTCGGGCGACCACTTCCAGGTGTCGGTGAACGCCTTGACCTGGGCCTCGGCGGGGGCTCCGGTCTGCTCCTTGAACAGCACGTTGTAGTCGCGGTTCGAGTTGAACGGCGGGTCGAGGTAGACGAGGTCCACCGACCCATCCGGCACATGCGCCCGCAGCACGTCGTAGCAGTCGCCATAGTAGAGCGCGTTGCGACCCACGCGGCTACGGTACCCCGCGAGCGATGCGCGAGCGCGCACTGCCGCCCCTACCCCAGCGCCGCCCGGAGCGCCTCGGCCACGCGGGCCTGGGTGTCCTCGCCGATCTTGGGCCAGACCGGCAGGCTGAGCACCTCGGCCGCCATCTGTTCGCTCGCGGGCATCGAGACCTTCATCTCGCGGTAGACCGGCAGCTTGTGCAGCGGCTTCTCGTAATACACCATAGTTCCGACCCCTGCCTCGGCGAGCTTGGCTTGGACGGCGTCGCGCCGCCCCCCCCCTATCCGCACGGTGTACTGGTGGTACACGTGGTGGGCGTAGGCAGCCTCGCTGGGCAGCGTCAGCCCGGGGACCCCGCCCAGCAGCGAGCCGTACCGCCGCGCAGCCTCGCGCCGGCCTGCGTTCCACTCGTCAATGTGCGGCAGCTTGCACCGCAGGATGGCGGCCTGGAGAGCGTCGAGGCGCGAGTTCACGCCCACCATCTCGTTGTTGTACTTCTTCTTCGCGCCGTGAACGCGAAGCATCCGCACGAGGTCGGCCGCCTCGTCGTCCTCCGTAACGAACAGCCCGCCGTCCCCGAAAGCACCGAGGTTCTTGGTCGGGAAGAAGCTGAACGCCCCCGCGTGGCCGATCGAGCCGGTCTTGCGGCCCTTGTAGTCCGCGCCGAACGCCTGGGCGACGTCCTCGAGCACCCATAGCCCGCGGGACCGGGCGAGCTCCATGAGTGGGTCCATGTCCACCGCGTGGCCGAAGAGGTGGACCGGGATGATGCCCTTGGTCCGCGGGGTGATCGCCGCCTCGATGTCCTCGACGCGGAAGTTGAACGTGGCCGGGTCAATGTCCACAAAGACCGGCGTCGCGTGGAAATGGCTGACGCACTCGGTGGTCGCGAAGAACGTGAACGGCGTGGTGATGACCTCGTCGCCTGGCTTGAGCCCCAGCGCGTGCACGCCTAGGATCAGCGCGTCCGTGCCCGAGTTGACGCCGACTGCGTGCTTGACTCCAAGGTACTCGGCGACCTCCCTCTCGAACCCGGTGACGTTCGGGCCCATGATGAACTGCCCGGAGCGGAACACGTCCTCGACTGCGGCGGTGAGCTCGGGCCAGATGCTCTCGGTCTCGGGCCGGGTGTCGAGGATGGGGATCGGGGCAAGCGCGGTAGCCATCGGTGCCCCAAGGTTACCGGGCGCAGCCGGGCAGGCCCTGGGATGGGCTCGGACACAAAGCCGGAGCACCCCGGCCGGTTCGATGACGGACGCGAAGTCGTGGAACGCAGCGCGAATTCATCATGTACAATCCATGCGAGGAGCAAAGTGATGCGATTTGCCACGGTCTCCAAAGCCACGCTCGTATGGCTTGTCACTGTCACCGCGGCGTCCGCAAGTGCGATGTTCCACGCCATGGCCGTCGCAACGATGCCGCCAGCGCTCGTCGCAGGGCAGTGGAACTCTTTGCCAGTCGCTGGTTCAGACGTGCCCGTTGCGGGCCTTGTATGGGAGATTCGCAAGAACTCGGCCACGCAAGCAACCAGCACCACTCCGAACCAATGGATCGTTGGGTTGGACGCGGGCCAAGGTAGCTTCCGCATCTTCGTGCCTACCACCGCTGTGCCAGCTGGGCAGCTGATCGCCACCGGATTCGAAGTCCGGTTCGACGACTCTGGAACCGGAAAGAGCGCGACATTCTCTGCGTCCAATGTCGCCAACCCCAACCAGCCACCGAGCGAGCCCGCCCCCGTGCCAGGTTGGGCCGAGTCGCAGCGCGCGTCCTTGGTTTTCGGCGCGGCGGAGTCTGGTCCTAGCAGCGCACTCTCAGTTGACCTGGCGGATGGGTCGAGCGTACAATCGCCGCATCCCGACTTGGTTTCCAAGAACCCAGTCGGCCCGTTGGCGACCTACCGCCGCTACTACCGGAGCCTGCGGGGCGTTTCCGGCTCCTCGACGCCCGGCCTCAGCGAAGGCTGGTTTGATAACTACGACTTCCCTATCGTTGCTCAGACGCCCAGTAGCTGGGGTTACCTGCGGATGACTCACCCAAGTGGCGCAGTCGAAACGCTGGCTCCGACGCTGAGTGGTGGGTTGCCAACCGGCGGCTTCACTCGGGTTGCCGGTTCACCGTACACATGGAGTGGCGTCCCCTCGGCACAGACCGGAAAGTGGAGCAGCCTGACCTGCCGCTTCCGAGACGAGACCCAGTGGCAGTTCCTTCCGACGAGCGCAGACCCCAACTTGTACGTGCTGACAAAGATCACGAACGAGCACGGCAGATACATCTCCATAATCCGTGACGCTTCGAACGCCAACCGCGTGACTTCGGTGGTGAACGATGAGGCATCACCGCTAGCGCTCCTCACGATGGTCTACGCGGGAGCTCTCCTAGACCGGGTGTCCGACGCCTATGGGCGCAAAGTCGAGCTGGGTCACGCCCCGCTGGGACCATTCAGCCTCGTCTCCGAGGTTTCGGTCGTAGATCTTACCTCCGTACCTCAGCCCACGAAGCGCTGGGGATACCAGTACGAGCTGATCTCGGGCAGGCCCTTCCTAAAGAGCGTAAACGTCCTGTCACCCGATGGCAACCTCGATAGCAGCAGCACTCTGACGAGTGACGCGTTCCTGATGAAGACGACCAAGGTCGTAGATGGGAACGGCAACGAGCGTTCTTTCGCCTACGGCGTGGGCCAGACGACGGTGACCGCAAAGCGCGTCATCGGGACGGTAGACCTCGTCTGGACTCAGAAGTTCAATGTCCGCGGGCTAGACACTGGAGTCGTTGACAGTCTAGGCCGATCCTCGTCGGTCCTCTATGAGGACGCGACGAACCCGTTCAGCCCGACACGGACGACGAACCGCAACGGTACGACTTGCACCCTTACTTACTTGCCGTATCTGGGGCTGGTCAAGACCTTCACGGAGCCCACGGCGGCGGGAAGCGGCAGCCTCGTGACCACATTCACCTACAACACCGCCAACAATCCGGCGGGCAAGCTCATCAGGGTGCGGCAGACGAACGGCCCTGCGGCCAAGTCGGCTACGGAGTTCGACTACGACTCGAACGGTCGCCTGCTTCGGGTCCGCGAGCCGCGGCCAGGCACCAGCAACGACCCGACCCTGGTCACGACCCACGAGTACGGCTACACCGGGATCGGCAACCTCGACTTCGTCAAGGTGCTGAACGCCTCGGGAAGCCAAGTCACCTATGATTGGAGCTACACCGACGGCCAACCCGAGAACCTAGGAGAGCCTACGCGTGTCACCGATCCTTTGGGGCACTACGAGCAAATGTCCTACGCAGAGAACGGGAATGTGGTGTCGCACTCGACGTACCGACGCTCAGACCCAACGAACACAGGTCTGCCGCTCGTCGCGTACACGACGAACTTCGCCTACAACAGCGCGGACCAGGTCATCACGGCCACGCACCCGCCGAACCCGCTCAGCCAGCGGGCCGTCACCGCGTATGACTACCGCTACGCAGGCGGGCCTCTCTTCCGGGTCCGCGAGATCGCCGAGACCGGCCAGACGGTGAAGACTGTCAACATCTCCAACGGCAAGGAAGGTGAGAACGCTGGTCTGAGTGGAGACGTCCTCGGCTCGACGATCCTACGCGACTCGCTCTATCGGGTCGCAGGCACCCGTGACGGCAACAACAACCTGATGTCGGCCTCCTACGACGCTTTGGGAAACATGACCGGGATGACGTTCCCGCTCGGCGCGTCGGCGGTTCTGCAGAACTTCGACAACAACGGGAACCCAGGGCGTAGGACAGACGCCCTCGGACGCGTGACCGACTACGCCCGGAACTCCGCCGACGAAAGCCTCTGGCGAATCCTCCAAGTCGGTACAAGCTCCCAAGACGTCACCTACGAGTACGACGGGTTCAAACGCCTCATTCGGATGACGGACCAGAGCGGAGTGACCGACTACACCTATGACGACCTCGACAACACGACGAGCGTCGTCTACAAGTACAACATCCTCGGCGGGGCTCCCCGGACGGTCTCGTACCAGTACAACCCCGACGGCTCCCGCAACCGCGTCAACTTTGACGTTAGCTACGGCATCGAGGGGATGCTCTACTTCTACGACGATGCGGGGAGGACCACCCGGATTGACGGGACGTGGACCGTAGCGGCAGCCGACTACATTTTCTACGAAGACGATTCGCTCTACGAGAGCAAGACAGGAGTCTTCCGGACTCGGCTCACCTACGACCACCTCGGCCGTGTGACCTCGCATCAGAACACGGACCGAAACGGGACGGTCACGCGCTCGACGTACTCCGCCATCGGCTACGACGGGCTCGACAATCCGGTCGCGATGACGATTACCTCGCCAGCCGTCGGCGCGGTTGTCGCCACCTCTGGCTCGTGGTCAGGCGCCTGGGACGCCCGGTCGGAGATGACGCAAGAGTCTCGCACGGGAGCTAAGCCCTTCAGCCTGCCGTTCACGACCGACGCCGCTGGCTCCCATACACAGGCTCGCGGCGTCTTCTATAGCTACAACGCGAACAACCAGGTCACGAACTCCGGCTACTCCTACGACGCCGAAGGCAGTGCGACCACCTACCAAGGCGGCGCGTTCGCTTACGACCGGGAAAACCGCGTCGTCTCCGCCCCGATCCCCGGCACGCCGAACTTTGTCACGAGCGTCTGGCGGGCCGACGGCAAGCGGGCGTCCCGTACCGAAGGGTCGAACAACGCCATCTACCTGTACGACGGCGACCAGCCCCTTGTCCAACTAGAAAAGATCGGAGCCGGGGCAACAACGGTCAAGTACGTCTACCAGCAAGGGCCGTTCGGGCTTGCGTTCCAGCACACGCCAGGCTCGAATGCGACGAACTGGGGCTACGACTCTCAGTGCTTCGACCCCTTTGGGCACCCGACGCATCGGCAGGACAAGCTCGGGACCCAGCCTTGGCTCGTCACGGTCTACGATTCGATCGGCGGTGCGGTAGGCGAGTTCCAGACGAGCAACGGGGCCGCCCGGAAGCCGTCCGACTCCATCGGCGCGTTCGGTCAATACGGAGTGCTGTCGGACGAACAGCTGCGGACCGCGGCCTCGCCCGCTGGGCTCCAGCTGACGGCCAGCGGCTACTACGACTCGAAGACAGGGCAGTGGCTCTCGCGCAACCCGGGCCTCAACGCATACCGGCCCGTCCACATCG
The DNA here is from genome assembly GCA_020847855.1 of Fimbriimonadaceae bacterium. GTDB lineage: Bacteria > Armatimonadota > Fimbriimonadia > Fimbriimonadales > Fimbriimonadaceae > JADLBH01. Next base: position 375 of record JADLBH010000026.1, on the reverse strand, counting down.
GCGACGCCATCGCCGGCTTCGAGGCCGGGTTCGTCAACGGTCTCTGGCGCACGATGGCGGGGCCGGTGGCCGACGCCTACGCCGCGCTCCGGGGCAAGGAGCTCAACGGGCGGCAGCAAGAGGTGCTCGCGCGGTTCCAGTCCCCGGTGCGGGTGGACGAGTCGAACCCGGTCGAGCGCGGCTTCGGCATCTCGGGCACCGGCACGGGGTACGCTGCCGGGAGCGTACTCGGGGCGCGGGCCTCGGCGGGCGGGCCGAAGGGGCCGGGTGCCCGGGCGGTCTACCGGAGGCCGCAGAACTACAAGCACTTGCGTAGCGTGACGAACGTCGGTAAGTACCGAGTGCCAGACCGGCTGGTCGGCACCGGTGAAACGC
>JADLBH010000025.1 GCA_020847855.1 Fimbriimonadaceae bacterium | reverse complement strand
AGCTATGACATTTGGAGCAGGCTGCTCAAGGATCGGATCGTGTTCTTGGGGACTGCGGTGGACGACTATGTCGCGAACCTCTTGATCGCGCAGTTCTTGTTCCTGGAGAAGGAGGATCCTGACAAGGACATTGATTTCTACATCCACAGTCCAGGGGGCGTGGTGAGCGCAGGTCTGGCCATCTTCGACACCATGAAGATGATCAAGCCGGACGTCGCGACGATCTGCGTCGGCCAGGCAGCCAGTATGGGTGCTGTACTTTTGGCCGGAGGCGCGAAGGGCAAGCGTTTTGCACTCTCCAACTCCAGGGTGATGATCCATCAGGTCAGCGGGGGCACACAGGGCCAGCTCGCTGACATGAAGATCGCCATCCAAGAAGCGGAGAGGTACATGTCCACACTGACCAAGATCCTGGCCGAGGCGGCAGAGAAGGACGAGGCGACCGTGGCTCAGGACATGGATCGAGACCGCTGGATGTCTGCCGAGGAATCGGTGGCCTACGGACTGGTGGACAAAGTCCTCGAACCAGGGGCCCGATAGAGTCAATAGAGAGCGAAGTCAATGGCTAAGATGGATGAGAGTAGAGACCGGTGTTGCCTGTGCGGCAGGGCGAAGGATCAAGTCACGAAGTTGATCTCCGGCCTGAGCGGTGCCGTCTGCGCGGACTGCGTCGAGCTCTGCAACGGGATCCTGCAAGGGGACGGCGAGCGAGTCCCGCGCGCCCAGCCCCAGCGACCGTCCGGCTCGTCGCCCACGACCAAGTCCGCACCCGCGCCCAAACAGCCCAAAGTGGCCCGCCCGAAGGAGATCGTCGCATTTTTGGACGACTATGTCATCGGACAAGACCGCACAAAGCGATCCCTGAGCGTCGCGGTCTACAACCACTATAAGCGCATTCAGGAGTCAGGCGGAGGGGACGTCGAGCTCCAAAAGTCGAACATCCTCATGGTGGGGCCCACGGGTTCTGGCAAGACCCTGCTCGCCCAAACCCTCGCCCGGATGCTCCAAGTCCCGTTCACGGTCGCCGATGCGACCGCGCTCACCGAGGCGGGCTATGTGGGGGAGGACGTGGAGAACATCCTGCTCAAGCTCTTCCAGGCCGCCGAGCAGATGGATCCCCGCAACGCCAAGGCGCTCTGCGAGCGCGGCATCATCTATGTGGACGAGATTGACAAGATCAGCCGCAAGAGCGACAACCCTTCCATCACCAGGGACGTGAGCGGCGAGGGCGTACAGCAAGCCCTACTCAAGATTATCGAGGGTACGGTCGCCAACGTTCCTCCGCAGGGCGGTCGCAAGCACCCACAGCAGGAGTATCTCCAGATTGACACCAAGAACGTCCTCTTCATTTGCGGAGGCGCGTTCGACGGGCTCGAGGAGATCATCCTGCGCCGCCAGCGCGAGAACGTCATGGGTTTCCGATCCGACCCGCAAGGCAAGGCCGAAAGGAACAAGGAGATCCTCTCCCATGTCGAACCGGAGGACCTGCGCAAGTATGGTCTGATCCCGGAGTTCATCGGCCGCTTGCCGGTAGTGACGGCTCTGGACGAGCTCGACGTGGAAGCCTTGGTGCAGATCCTCACCGAGCCCAAGAACGCGGTGATAAAGCAGTACAAACGGTTCTTCGAGCTGGACGGAGTGGAGCTGGACTGTGAGCCCGAGGTGCTCCGAGAGATCGCCGAGGAGGCGATCAAGCGAAAGACCGGCGCGCGCGCCCTGCGCTCGATCTTGGAAAGCTCGATGCTGGAAGTGATGTACGAAGTGCCGAGCAACGAAAAGATCAAGAAGGTCGTGCTCCCGAAGGGGCTCATCACCGAGGGCCGCGAGCCGATCCTGCTCACCGAGGACGAGAAGCGCGCGGCAAGCTAGGCAACGAAGCGAGCCCGACCCCGCTTTGCATTGGGGCCGGGCTCCTTGGCTTTCGCGCGAGAACCCTCTCGAACCGCAGTCTCTAGGCCGCCCGCAGTTCGTACACTTCCGTGCCGACCAGGACGGGCTCGAGCCTCTGCTCGACTTGCTGGAAGAATTCTTCCTCGTCATTCAAGATGCATCGGAGCCGAGTCGCCCCCGCGAAGATCGCCATGGTCCGCGCGTCCTCCAGCGAGGTCGCTACCGCACCGGACTGTCGGGCCCGCCCCGCATCCAGGACGAACGCGAACTCGGTGTGGGCAGCCTCGCAAAGGAGGATGCGTAGGTCGTCGAGAAAGGCATCGGCCTCGCCTTCCGTTACAATGCCGGCCAGATTGGCCTCCAGAAGCCTGGATTCGTGGTCCCAGTTCAGGATATACATTCTATGGTCTCCCCTAATTCGGCACGGCCGCACTGGGCGGGTGCCATGGGTTCTGTTTTCCTTCTGAGGCGGGCTCGGACTCCCAGAGGATGTGACAGGGTCGGCACAAACCTCGCGGGGATACCAGGCCGGCCCTGGGAGCGATCTTGGCCGGGATAGACTGGGAGCGATGTCCTACCGAACTGAAAACGACTCCATGGGCGCGGTCAATGTCCCCGCCGACGCACTTTGGGGAAGCCAGGCCGAGCGAAGCCGGAACCTCTTCGCTTTGAGCGGGATGACCGAGCACCCCCGCATGATCGAGGCCTACGTCCTGCTCAAAAAGGCTTGTGCCGAAGTGAACGGCGGGCTGGGCCTGCTCGATCCTGACGTCGCTCGAGCGATCTCGGCCGCCGCCGACGAGGTGCTGGCAGGGCAGCACCGAGACCAGTTCCCCGTGGACGTCTTCCATATGGGTGCGGGAACCTCCTTCAACATGAACGTGAACGAAGTGCTCGCCAACCTTGCCGAGGAAAGACTGGGGGGACGCCGCGGCGAATACAAGCGAGTGAGCCCGAACGACCACGTGAACTACGGGCAGTCTACGAACGACACGTTCCCCACCGCGATGCGGATGATGTCCCGAGCCATGCTGGCGGAACTCTCGCCCGAGGTGGATCGGCTCGGTGACGCCCTGGCGGCCAAGGGTGCGGAGTTTGATAGCGTTCTGAAGAGTGGACGCACCCACCTGCAAGACGCGGTCCCCATCCGCCTGGGCCAGGAGTTCGCGGCCTACGCGGGCGCGATCCGGAGATCCCGGAGATGGCTCGACCATGCGGCGGTCGAACTCGAGGAACTGGGCATCGGTGGCTCTGCGGCAGGGACCGGGCTCAACACCCACCCAGAATATGCGGCAAGGGTCGTCGCGAAGGTAGCCGAATGGACCGGCCTGCCCTACCGGCCCGCAAGAGACCTCCGCGAGGCCATGCAGTCCCAACTGTGCATGGCAGGCCTCGCCGCGGCGCTTCGGATTTTCTGCAACGAACTAACCAGGGTGACCAACGACCTGCGGCTGCTTTGCTCTGGCCCCCTCACCGGCCTGGCCGAGATCACCTTGCCCGCGGTGCAGCCTGGTTCCTCGATCATGCCAGGGAAGGTGAACCCGAGCATGGCCGAGAACATGAACATCGTCCTCTTCCAGGTGCTGGGCCAGTGCTCGACCCTGGATGATTGCGTTCGCGCGGGTCAATTGGAGTTGAACGTGATGATGCCGGGCATGGCGTTCTCGGCCCAGTTCTCGTTGATGCTGCTCAGGAACACATTGGCCACGTTTACCGACAACTGCGTGGCGGGGATCACTGCGAACGAGGATCGCTGCAGGCAGTACGCCGAGACGTCGCCCTCCCTGGCCACGGCGTTGAACGTCTACATCGGCTACCAGCAGGCTGCGGCCGTGGTGAAGCAGTCCCTCAAAGAGGGAAAGCCGATCCCCTCCGTCGTCCGCGAGCTCGGACTCTTGGATGAAGCGACCCTGGCGGAAGTTCTGGATCCAGCGAAGCTCACCGAGCCGGGAATCCCAGGAAAATAGTCAGCGCCCGCCCATGCCGCTCAGGGTCACGCCCTCGATGAAGTACCGCTGGGCAAAGACAAAGACGAGGACGACGGGCAACATGGAAAGGCTCGCGAAGGCCATGAGGAGCCCCGGCTCCCCGCTCCTCTCGCCGTTGAAGAGCTGGAGAGCGTAGGCGATGGGCAGGTGCTCGGGCGAGTTGATGTAGATGAGGGGCCCCATGAAGTTGTTCCAGGCACCGATGAACGTCCACACCGCGATCACCGCGAGCGCGGGCCGCACCTGGGGCAGCATCACCTTCCAGAACGCCTTGAGGTAGTCGCAGCCATCAATCTTGGCGGCGTCTTCGAGTTCGAGTGGGATCTGGCGGAAGAACTGCCGCAGGAGGAAGACGTTGAACGCGCCCGCAAAGAGCGCAGGCACCCAAAGTGGATAGAGGGTGTCCACCCAGCCCAGCTCCCGGAAGATGAGGAACTGAGGCAGAAGCGTGACGGCACCAGGGAGCATCATCGTTGCGAGCAGGATCGCAAAGAGCGCGTTCCTCCCTGGAAACCGTAGGCGGGCAAACGCATAGGCCACGAGGGAGCAGGACAGCAGCGTTCCCAGGACGTTGAGCACGACGAGCAGGGTCGAGTTGCGCAGGTAAGTCAGTCCGCGGTTGGCCTCGGGAGGGAGATAGTCCAGGGCTTCCGGGTAGTTCTGCCACCGCAAACCGAACTCACGGACAGGGCGGAGCTCGTTCGGGGGGAGTTCGAGCCTCTTGCCTGCGAGCTCGGGTGGGGTGTCCAACTCTACGACACGAGCCCCGTTCTCGCGTTCCTGCACGACCTTCCCCTGCGCTCTTCGCCCCTGGACGGTGGTCGTGACGAGAGGAGCGTTTCGTGGGATCTGTACAACTTCATTCTTACGAACCTCAAAAGTAAAGCCCGCTAAGCCGAGCGGCCGCTCCACCGCCATCTGCCACCGGCCATCCGGCATCACGAAAGCTCGGTTCGCCTCCACGCTCTGGCCTTGGTACACCGCGCGATACAGCGGGTTCTCTGGGCTCACGTAGGGGACCGTCTTTGTAACCTTGGGGATCCAGACGATGCCATGGGGGGAAGCCATGTCCACGTCCTCCTTGAAACTGGTCACGAGCAGCCAAGCGAACGGGATCGCGAATACGATGCTCCCCAGTATCAAAGAGATATGTACAAGGAAACGACCAAAAACTATTTGTAGCCGCGAGTTCTTGCCCACGCGCCGCATGCTCGCCCACCCCGCCCACGCGGCCAAACCAAGAACCAGGATCGCCCCCCATCCGAGAGGCAGGCTGCCCCGCAGCCAGCTCACCGGAGTCGGATCGTAGCGCCGGAGCCAAACGCAGCCCAAGCACACGGCGGTCCACAGCGCCGAAGAGCGAAGACCCGCCACTCGGTTCGAGGGGAGGTCGAGCCAAACACGGAGTGCCAGGATCACGGCGATGACACCGAAGACCCAAGCCGCCCAAACGATGGGCGCGGCCACGGGCCAAACGATGGGCACCTGGATCACCGGTCCGCCTCGTAGTGAACCCACGTCTTGGAGACCCAGAACTGGATCCCGGTGAGGACGAGTACGACCGCGAAGACAAGCCAAGCGAGGGCCGAGGCGAACCCCATTTTGAAGTAGCTAAAGCCGTTCACGAAGAGGTGGGCCACCGGGGTCAAGAGCGAGTCGGACGGTCCGATCGTTCCCCCGCTCCCCTTGAGGACATAGACGCGGTCGAACTCCTGGATGGCCCCGATCAGGCCGGTCACCACGTTGAAGAACACGAGGGGAGAGATCCACGGCAGGGTCACGCTCCAGAACGACCGCCAAGGCGAGGCCCCGTCGAGATCCGCCGCCTCGTAGAGGCTTCTCGGCACGCCCTTTAGCCCTGCGAGCCATAGGATCATTCCCCCGCCCGCACCCCAAAGCCCCATGAGCACGATCGAGGGCTTCGCCCAGTCGGCCACACTGAGCCAGCCCGGAAGGGCCGCCCCCAGCCAAGGTTCGAGCGTCTTGGACCAAAGCGCGTTCACCAGACCCTTGCTCGGGTCCGAGACAAGGATCCAGCCCCAAAGCACCGCGGTCGCCACCGCAGGCACGATGGAAGGGAGGTAGAACAAGGTCCGATAGGCACGAACCCCGAAGATCTCCCGGTTCAAGAGCAAAGCGATGGTGAGGCCAGAGAGGATGCCGAGCGGGACACCGATGCCTGCGAGATAGAAGACGTTGCCAAACGCCTTGAGGACGTTCTCGCGCTCCGTGGTGGCAAGCGCCTGATAGTTCTCGAACCCCATCCAGCGAGGCTCGTTGAGAACGTTGTACTGCGTGAAGCTGAACGCCAACGAGGCGATCATCGGACCGAGAAGGAAGACCAAGAACCCGATGAGCCAAGGGCTGACGAGGAGGTAGCCCCAGAGCGCCTCGTGCCGCCCCAGCCGCCCCAAGGGTTGACGCCGGAGATGGATCCAGAAGGCTCCCAGCCCGAGGAGGAAGATCGCAACGCTGATCGCGACCGGGCCGCGGAAGTCGGTCTTGGGGCGCGAGTAGTACCGAAAGTGCTGGTCGAGCTCCCGTTGCACGACGGCCTGACCCGCGAGCAGTGCCTCCTTCGGGGTCGCCTCGCCCCGGCAGGCCTTCTCAATGGCCTTCACGTGCTCGTCCCAAAGCACTTGGGCGACCACGGTGGCGGGACGGATCCGACCGTAGCGCGCCATCTCCACGTGCATTTTCTGCGCCGCCGCGAGGTGGGGGTTGGCCGGAGTGAACTCGCGCACCAACTCTTCGTTGGCCTGAATATGGGCTTGGTTACGAGGTACGAACTCCCTCCCTCGCAACCGCTCGAAGTCCCTCTGGGCCCGGTTCTCGATCTCGCGCCCTTCGAGGCTCGTCGCGAACCGGATGAACCGCCAAGCGCCGCCCGGGTTCTTTGCGCCTTTGGGAATTGCATAGCTGAATCCGCCGATCCAGGTCGCGTAGGGCGACATCCCCGCGAAGATCCCTTTCCCGGCAAGGCGCTCATCGGGCGAGGGCGGCGGCGCGACCCCAAAGTCGAGGTTCGGGGCATAGCGCCCCATCGGGTTGAGCACCCAGTCGCCGTCTATCTTCATTGCGACCTTGCCGATATAGAAGGCGTCGTTCTCTTGGCCCTGGAACCCGCTCTGGAACTTTTGCGCGGCGTTGTAGCCCCCGAGGATCTTGTAGCCGTCCACCATGAACTGAAGGGCACGTTCCGCACGGGGGCTGTCCAGGGTGCAGGTCCGGCCGTCCGGCGACATGAAGTCCGCTTCCATCTGGAAGGCATAGAGATAGAGCCACGAGTTGCCCCAGTTCGGGATGAATCCGGCGACCTTGAGCTCCCCGTTCGGTCCGAACTCGGTCAAAACCTTGCTGTATCGGAGCAGCTCGCTCCACGACCGCGGCGCGCGTTCCGGGTCGAGGCCCGCGGAGCGCAGTTGCTCGGCCTTGGCTCGGAAGATTCTTCGGTTGTAGTAGAGGATCCGGTCGTCGGCTCCATAGGGGATGCCATAGACCTTGCCGTCATAGACGGCCTCCGACCAAGCGGCAGGGTAGTAGTCCGCTGGCTTGACTGCGTCGGGCCCCGTCTCTTGGGCGAGAAAGCGGTCGAGGGGCAGGAAGGCTCCCCGGCTCGCCCAGTCGCTCAGTGTGAACCGATCTTGGAAGATCACATCGGGCGGAACACGGCCAACGATGCTGGTCATGAGCTTCTGCGGGCTCATCTCGCCCGCACCCATGCTCATCGTGCGCACACGGAGGTCGGGATTTCGCCGCTCGAACTCCCGGACTAAGGCCTCGGTGCCCTTCGCGTCGGGCCCCGGTCTCACGCCCCAGACGCTCACCGTCGCCTGGCTCCGTGAGAGCGGAGCGAGCACGCCTGCGAGCAGGCACAAGGCGAGGTGCCCGAAGGCCCGTTGGCCCGGTCTCACTTGCCCACTCCCAAGGAAGGCTCTCGCGTCACAGGGTGCAGTCTAACCCGAGCGGGGCTCGATGAGAGCACCCAGTGACGCGCGGAAGGAGGAGCTACTCGCCTCCGTACTGCTCCCTCGCTCGTTCCTCGGGGTTCTTCGACGGGTCGCCTGCGCCATCGGGAGTCGCTCCAAAGTTCGACTCGTACCGATCCTTCACGATCTCGGCGTGCTGCTGCTCGATTTTTTGACGCTCGGCAGACATCCCACCTCCTCCGCCGGAGAAGAAGAAGGCTCCCGCGAGAACAGCCAGGCCAAGGGCCACTGCGCCGAAGATCGCCCAGCGAGGCAGTTCGTGCCTCACTAGGAACCGTCCGGAAGCTTGCAGTCCGCAGTACCCGCTTGGAAGAGCGAGTCCATACAGGCAATGCCCTTGTCCCAGAACGGCACGCCGTTCCCAGTGACCCATGCCCCGGCCTTCTCCTCGTACCCGTTGAAGACGGTGCCGTGGAGCATCCCGTCACCGGCGTGGCCGCTCACCTTTTGGAACTTCACATGGCCATCGGCGAAAGACCACACCGAACCTCCGGAATAGACGTTCGAGATGTTGCCATAGGGGGCTCGCGGGTCGCCTGCGGGGAGGTCGTCCCGCCGGGTGTTCTCGATGTAGACCCCGATGTACCAGTCGCCGCTCGTCCAGGGGTTGCCCGAAAGGAGCGGCATTCGCTGCTCGCCCATCGAGACCGTGCTGGCCGGGGAAGGGATCGAGGAGGTGCTCAGCGCGCCCTTCCACGCCGTCGCGAACTTGCCCTTATAGCCGTTGCGCCACTGCCATGCGGTGTGGACGTTGCCAGCGACGGCGAAGCCGCGACGTACATTGCCGAACGGGGTCGCATACTTGGGCTTCGGATCCTCGGTCGAGACGATGATCTGATAGTTCTTCGTATAGGGCTGGATCAGGAGGTCCCAGGTCATGTTCTCATAGGGATCGCCCCCCCCTTGGCTCGGACCATAGCCCGCACGCACGCGAGGCACGTAATAGTCGTCGTTGTCGCCTTGGTACATCTGGTGGGCAAGCGCGAGCTGCTTGATGTTGTTCAAGGCGACGGCCTTCTTAGCGGCCAGCTTCGCCTGGGCGAAAACAGGGAAGAGGATTGCCGCCAGGATCGCGATGATCGCGATCACGACGAGCAGCTCGATGAGGGTGAAGCCCTCACGGGTCTTTCTGGACATATTCATTCCTTTTCGGTTGGGAAGGGCGCACCGCCCTGGTCGGAGCGGCCCGATGGGCCGCGGAGGGTCGAACGCGCCTTCGTGCTCAAGACGCACACTGAGAGCGGCGGGACGGTAGCGCGAACCTGGGTGCCGGCGAGTTCCGGCGATGCCGTTCCGAAAAGATCAACAAGCGGTCCTTCGCCCAGGCCCGAGGCCCGCATGGCCCTCGGTGCCTCCGAGGCGTTGACGAGCACCACCACAGTCTCGCCTTGGTAGCTGCGGCGAAAGACGATGGTTCCTAGCTCGTCGTCGGTCGAGACGAGCACGGGAGCGCCCCTCCGCAGGGCGAGGGAGGACTTCCGCGCAACGATCAGCCGCCGATAGAGCGAGAGGAAGGGATTTTCGTCCGTCGCGAGGTCCCATTCCATGCCGCGTCGGTTCTCGGGGTCTGGGCCGCCCGACATCCCGATCTCGTCACCATAGTAGATGCTCGGCGCGCCCGGCCACGCGAACTGGAGCATGGCCGCGAACCTTGCCTTTCTCGCGTCCTCGCCGCACTCGTGAAGGAGCCGGGGAGTGTCATGGGAACCGAGCAGGTTCATCATGTTTCGGGAGATTTGCGGCGGGTGGGCGTTCCAAACGGAGAGCAGCCTCGCCATGAAGGCGCTGGGGGTGAGCGAGCCCCGCGCTGCGAAGCCAAGGACGGCCTCACGGAACCGGTAATTCATGACGGAGTCGAACTGGTCGCCGCCAAGCCAAGGCGTCCCGTCCCCCCAAATCTCGCCGACGATCCACCGGTCCTGGGAGTGCGACTTCACCCGGCTGCGGAACTCCCTCCAGAATTCGTGGGGCACCTCGTTGGCCACGTCCAGCCGCCAACCGTCTATCGCCGCCTCGTTGTCCCAGAAGTCCACGACATCCAGCACAGCCTTGCGGACTTTGGGGTTGTCGAAGTTCAGTTCCGGCATGGACTTGAATCCGAACCAAGCCTTATACGGCGGCTGGTCGCGGACGCTGACCGGAAAGGAGGTCACTTCGTACCAGTCTCGGAACGGGCTCTCCTGCTGGCGGGCCAGCAGATCGGCAAACGCAGGGTAGGCGACCGACGTATGGTTGAACACTCCGTCCAGGACCACCTTCACCCGCTTTCGATGGAGGTCGCGGACGAGGGTGCGGAACTCTGCGTTGGTCCCCAGGCGATGGTCCACCGCGTCGTAGTCGGTCGTCTCGTACCGGTGGTTGCTCGGTCCTTCGAAGATCGGGTTGAAATAGACCCCGCTCACGCCGAGGCTGGTGAGATACCCGAGGTGCTGGCGCACCCCCGCCAAGTCCCCACCAAACCAATTGAACCACGTGGGGGATGCGTCCCATGCGACCGTGCCTTCGGGATCATTCGACGTGTCGCCGTTCGCAAATCGGTCAGGGAAGATCTGATAGAAGACGGAGTCCTGCACCCAGTTCGGCGTGGAAGGGAACAGGCTTGGCTCCCACACTACGGAGTAGTTGTCTCCTGGCGTGGCCCCGCGCTTCAAGCCGGACTCTCCGAGCGTCCAGGCTGGCCCGTCCACGATCTTGAAGTAGTAGTTGGAGCGTGCGCCCGGCTTCACGGGGAACGTGGCGGAGTACCACTCGGTGAAGTCGTCCGCACCGGCGATGCGCATAGGCACTTCCTTACCGTCGAGGACGAGGGTGACGGACTCGAGATCGCCCGCCCGTGCCTCGATCTTGAGCGAGGCCTCGCCCCCATCCAGGTTCGCATACCGGGTCGTAAACTCGTGCCGAATCGCTCCCTGGGTGGTGGCACCGTCGTTCCTCGCGGCGGGGGTCTCATAGCCTGGTGGAAGGGCGAGAACCACAGAATTCGTGTTCCCGTTCCCGTCGTCCTCCTGCCGCTGGGCCCGCGGGTCCGTCACCCACGTGGCGCCGTCCAGGACGAACTTGTACCAATACTTCCCGGTGGGAAGGGAGAGGGTGCGGCTCCAGGTGTTCGTCCCTGGTCGCCGTTCCATAGGCGTCTCGGTCGTGCTCCAATTGTTGAAGCTCCCGGCGAGGTGGACGGTCTTGGCGCTCGCCGATTCGTAGGTGAAGGCGACCTCGACCTTGGCGGCTTGGAGGACCGATGCGGCGAGGAGGGCCAGGATCGTCATGCCTGACCTCCTCTGACCGAGGACCCGCGCGCGACGAGGTGGGCCGGGACGATCACGCGACCAGGCGCGGGGGCTTCTTGCCGACGCGCGGCGGGGAGCAAGGTGCCGATCGCCGACCGGATCAGTTCCGGCATGTTGAGGCTCACCGAGGTGAGGCCGCCCGCGAGCACGCTACAGAGCGGCGTGTCGTTGAAGCTGACCAACCCGAGGTCGTGGGGGATCGTGCGGCCGAGCGCACGCGCGGCGTTCACCACTCCCAAGGCAAGGAAGTCGTCGAGCACGACGATCCCATCCACGAGATCGCCATGGGAGAGGGCCTCGAAGGAGACTTCGTACGCCGCCTGTGGGCCAAAGTCAGAGTGCCAAATGTTGGGCGGCATTCCGCTTTGCCCGATGGCCTGAAGGTATCCCTCGATCCGGTCGTCGCTCACGGTGATACCGCGACGGCCGGCAAGCATCGCGACCTTCTGAAAGCCGTTTTCGATGAGGTGGGATGTGGCTAGGAAACCAGCCTTCACGTTATCGTTATCCACGCTGGCCACCTCCATCCCCAACGGGTTGCCAATGAGAACGAAGGGGAAGTGGTCCTCATGGAGGTTGCGGAGGCGCTCGTCGTCCGCCTCAGATTCGACCAGGACGAGCCCGTCCACTGTGCGGCTCCGCAGCAACTCGTCGTAGACGGGCCAGTGCGGCTCCTGCGCTGGCACGGTGTGCAAGGCGAGCCGGTAGCCGGTTCCGGCCAGATTGTCGAGGATCTCCGAGATGAGACTTGTATAGAACGGGTCGCCGCTCAATCCGCCCGGCGGTCGCCGGATCGCGAGGCCGATCATCCCGGTCGTGCGGTTCCTCAGGGAGCGGGCCCGGGCGTCCGGACGGTACTTCGCCTCCTCGACGGCCCGCTCCACCTTGGCGCGAATCTCCGGGACGACCCTCTCGTCACCGCTCAGGACGCGCGAAACGGTGGCTTGGCTCACTTGTGCCAGTCGGGCGATGTCTTCCTGCGTGGGCCTCAATGTTCGTCCACACTCCTCGGCGAAATGCGCATTCTCTTCGTAGGGAATACGTATTCACAGTATACACGAGCACTTTCGCGAGGTGGATGAAAAATTCACGACAGGGCTTGGACGCGGAAGCCTGAGCCGGTGAGCCGGACCGTCGTCTCCTCGCCTTCGGTGAGCCCGGCCCCGACGACCCCTAGGGGCAGCCAAGCCCGACATCGCACCGGCCCGAAGCCATCGGCAGTCTGCGTGAACCGCACGTGAACCAGCTTGCCGTCCCCTTCCGCCCTCACGAGCACCTTGCTTTGCTGTGCCCCATCGTGGTCGCGGCTGAGACCATCGTCCACCACATACTCGTACGCGGTCTCGCCCTTCCAGCCCGGAGGCGCGGCGAGGAGGAAGGCCACATCGCTGTGGTCGCCCCTGACCGTTCGCGGCTCCTGGACGGTCAGGGGGAGCACGGCTCCTTGCCGCAAGTAGGCCGGAGTGGTCGCCAAGGACGTGCGGACCGTGTGAACCCCAGGCTCGCGCCAGTGGCCCGTCCGCAGGCACATCCATGAGGCGTCCCCTGGGAGGACGAGTGGCCGAGAGTGCTCGCCCAGCGTCAGCACCGGGGCTTGGAGCACCGACGGCCCCACCATGAACTGGTCGCAGACTTCCGCGAGATCCCCGGAATCGAACTCATAGCAGAGCGGGCGAAGGATCGCGTCGCCCGTCGTCGCGTGCTGGACGAAGAGGTTGTACAAGTAGGGCATCATGCGATAGCGAAGCCGCACGAAGTGCGCGAGCAACTTTCGCACCGGGGCACGGTATGCCCATGGCTCCTCGTTGCGGCTGTCGGCCGTGGTGTGGTTCCGGAAGAAGGGAAAGAGGAACGCGGCTTGGAACCAGCGCACCATCGTCTCCTCGTCGGCGTCCCCGCCAAACCCGCCGATATCGGGTCCGCAGAAGGGTAGGCCGCTCAGCGACATCCCTAAGAGGGTCGGAATCGCCGAGCGCAAGTACCACTCGTTGGAGACGTTGTCCCCTGTCCAGATCGCGGCGTAGCGGGAGCTCCCTGTGCAGCCACTTCGAGAGAGCAGAAACGGTCGTTCCTCGGGCCGAGCTTGGGTCATGCCGTCCACGGTCGCCATCTGCATCCCGAGCGAGTACTGGTTCCGGTGCAACGCATGCGGCTCGGTCCCCTGGCGAAAGAGCATGCCGTCCGGCTCGACTGGCCCCGTGGATGGGTCGTTCATATCCACCCAGCAGGCACCGAATCCTTGATCCATGAGATCACGTACGTGCGCCGCCCACCATTCCCGAACCTTGGGCATGGTGAAGTCAGGGAAGACGGTCTCCCCCGGCCACACGAGACCCACGAACGGCTCGCCCGCCTCGTTCTGGCAGAACATCCCGCCGGACGAGCCCTCCTCGAACAGGCTCAAGCCCGGTTCGCGCTTCACACCGGGATCGAGGATGGGCACGATGCGCCTCCCGTTTTGTGCGACTTCCTCGGCGACCGGAAGGACCCCGTCCGGGAACTGGTCCTGATCTACCGTAAAGATGCGGAAACCGCGCATGTAGTCCAGGTCGAGCCAGAGACCGTCGCACGGGATTGCATACTGCTTCAGCTTGCGGTCGAGTTCGGCCAGGTCCTTGGCGCCACCATAGCCCCAGCGCGACTGGTGGAAGCCGAGCGACCAAAGAGGGGGCACCGGGACGACGCCGACCAGGGTCTGCAACTTGCGAGTAAGGCCCGCGAGACTGCGATCGGTCACAAACCAAAGGTTGGGCTCGCCGAGCTTTGAGCCCATCGTCAGGTCGCGCGAGGTACGTTGCCACTCGACGAACACCCGAGAGTCGTCTCGCCCCGGCGTCTCTACGAAGACCGGGCCAGGGTTGTGCATGAGCAAGCCGACCCACTGGCCTCCGAGGTCGCAGGCGACGTAGGGCACGGAGCAGTAGGGCGGGTCGCTGGGGTGCTCGTTCCATTGCGCCCAATGGAAGTCGCTCCAAACGTCGGTGTTCCAGAACCAAGTCCGAATGCCCGAGAGCTCGATCCTGCCAAAGAGCTTCTCCCCCATCCCGTAGAACCGCGCGTTCTCGGGAACCTCGAACTGAAAGACGCTCGCCTCGCCTTGGAGCCCCAACCCTTGCCCGGGCCTGGAGCGCAAGACCTCTTCGCCAGACTCGTTGCGAACGACGAGGTCGAAACCTTGCTCCACACCCAGGAGCGCAGAGCTTGCCGGGCGCGGCTCGGTGAGTGCCGCCAAGTGTGGGTGCTCGGTCCAGATCTCCGGCGCGACGACTCGGACATGAGAAACGCCCCCGGCGAAGGAGCGCACCTCGATCCTCACCTCTTGCTGTGCCACTCGAGCGATCCCGGTGGACTCGTCGAAGGAGTCAACAAAGGCGAAGTTGGCCGGGTGCGGATACTTTGTGAACTGCATCGCGAAGAGTGGATTGTGCGCGTCTCGTGTGGTCGCTGGGGACGTCAGGCCCGAAGCGTACCGACGCGGGAGGCCGCGGTCTCGAGGTCGTCTTCGCTCGTGAGGATGTCCGGGCAGAAGCGAAGGAACCCACCGCGGCTGTCTGTGATGACGCCAAGGGCACGAAGGGCGGGGGCATGGAGCCGTTCGTCGGTGGTCACGACTGCGAAGGCTCCCCACGCGCTCGGCTCCTTGGGCCGGTGGATCGGCACGCCCCTCCCTTCCAAGGCCGCTCGCCACCGATCCAAGATCCCGAGGCTATGGGACCGAATCGCGGGGACGCCGAGCTCTAGGACCAGCTCCAGTCCAGGGAGGGCCAGAAACGGGGTGAGAACGGGCGGCGTAGATTCGAGCCATGAGTCGCCACCGGTCGCGGCCCTTTGCTCGTCGCCGCGGGTAAAGCCCATCACGTCCTCCCGCGCGAACCAGCCGGTATCGAGGGTCGTGCGACGGCTGGCGAGCACCTCTTTGCCCAGGGCGAGCCAACAGGCGCCGGGCCCGCCGCGGAGGTACTTGTACGAGCCGCCAATGGCAAAGTCTACCTTTGTGTCGTCGAAAGATACAGGCAATACGCCATAGGAATGGTACATATCTAGCAGAATCAGGGCACCACGCTCGTGCGCCTGCGTCACGATCTCTTCGAGGCCGGGGAGGATCTGACCGGTTTGGAAGTACACATGGGAGAGCACGACGAGGTCGGTGCCCTGGGAGATCCGTTCGCAGATCGGCTGGGTTTCGAGCAAGGGGAGCGCACCCTCGGCCGCGGTCGGCTCGACCCAGTCCACGATCGCCCGGCCCATGTCGCGATACCTTCGCAGAACGAAGTCTATGCTGTCGAACTCCTCCGTCGTTGTCACCACGCGCACGGGCCCCTCGTCGCCGAAGGAGTTCAGAACGGCGCGCAGCCCCTGGCCCGCAGAGGTCTTGGGCACGACTGCGTGAGCGTCGGCCCTTCCGAGGAGCCGTGCTGTGAGGCTCCGAAACCTTTCCGAGGCAGTAGCCCATGCGTCCCACGCGGATTCCGGGTCGAGCCAAGCATCGAGCCCTTCGGCCACGAGGCTCGCTGCGGCATCCGGCATCCGCCCGAGGGAATGGTTCGCAAGGTAGACCTCGCCGCGGGCTTTCTCTGCCGCCAAGGCTCGCGAGAACCGGGGCCGAACCTCCTTGGCGAGGAAGGCCTCACTCCATGATCTGAGAGCTTCCGTGCTCACTTGCCAAGAACCGTGCGTACGTCCCACAACTCTGGGAACAGCCTTTGGTCCACGGCCCGCCGAAGGAAAGGCACACCGCTGCTCCCGCCCGTACCCTTCTTCCAGCCGATGACCCTCTCCACGGTCTTCATGTGCCGAAACCGCCAGAGAAGGAACTGCTCCTCCACGTCCACGAGCTTCTCTGCCATCTCGTACGCGTCCCATGAACGGTGCGGATTTGTATAGATTTCAGCAAATACCTTAACAACATCCTCGTTGCTCTCGCGTGGCTCCGAGAAGTCTCGCTCGGCGATCTCGGGGGGTATGGCGTGGCCCCTCCGTCGCAAGTGGAGCAGGAACTCGTCATAGATGGAAGGGGCCTCCAGTGCGGATCGGACCTCCGCCTGAATCTCCGGTCGGTGCCGGAAGACCGCGACCGCGTCTCGATCCTTGTTGCCGAGAAGGAACTCTACGAGCCTGTACTTGTAGGACTGGAAGCCGCTTGCGTTGCCGAGGACGTGCCGAAACTCCAAGTACTCGGTGGGAGTGAGGGTCTCAAGAACGCTCCACTGCTCGAAGAGCATTCGCTGGACGTGCTTCACCCGCGCCAGGATTTTGAAGCAAGGATCGAGGCGGTCCCCTTGAATCCAACGGATCGCCGCTCTCAGCTCATGGACCACGAGAGCCATCCAGAGCTCGCTCGTTTGGTGCTGGATGATGAAGAGCTGTTCGTCGTGGTGCGGCGGGTCGGAGAGCGGGTGCTGGCAGTCGAAAAGGCGGTCGAGGTAAAGATAGCCCGCGTAGTCCATCCTCCCTTCGAACTTGGTGACGATGCTCTCCTCGAAAGGTCTTTGGGGCACGACGTTGATCTTACCGGGCCACGTTCCACGACCGTTCGCGGGCGCAGGGTACGATCCCTGCGCGGTCTGCCGGATCGTCTAATGGTAGGACAGCGGTTTTTGGTGCCGCACGTCTAGGTTCGAATCCTAGTCCGGCAGCCAATCCACACCCATCGCCGGACCCTGCAAGAATTACTGGATTCTCAGCCCGAGCCGTGGCAACACTTGGGCCTGTCTCGCTAAAGTCTGTGCAAGCGCACCCCTGAGTGCGCCTGGTGACTCCATGAAACGCTATCTGCCCTTGCTTGCACTCACCCTCTCTGCGCGAGCCCTGCTCGCGCAGCCGCTCAGCATTGTTCCCGTCGTTTCGGGCTTCGACCGCCCTGTGGAGATCGTTCAAGACCCGCTAAGGCCCAACGTCCAGTTTGTCCTCAACCAGTCGGGCGCCGTAAGGGTCGTGCAGGACGGGGTGCTCCTACCCACGCCGCTCATCACCCTGCCGGTGCTCATCGGCAACGAGCGCGGACTCCTGGGCATGGCCTTCGCCCCGGATCACGCAACCTCCGGGCACATCTATTTCCACTTCACGACGACCGGCGTCTTCATGCAGCTCGCCCGCTACACGCGGCTAGGCGACGCCTTGACGGTTGATCCCGTTACACGACTCAACATCTTCCGCACTTTGAGGCCGTTCTCGAACCACAACGCAGGCTGCATCCGGTTCGGGCCGGACGGATACCTCTATCTCCCGACCGGCGACGGCGGTAGTAGCGGCGATCCGGGAAACCGAGCCCAGACACCGACCCAGATCTTGGGCAAGATGCTCCGGCTCGACCCCACGGGCGACGACTTCCCGACCGACCCTGAGAGGAACTACAGGATCCCTCCGAGCAACCCGTTCCGACCCGTCAACAACCCGCCCGTACCTGCCCTCGAAGAAATCTGGGCATTCGGGCTCCGTAATCCCTGGAAGTTCGCGTTCGACGACCCGACAAAGCTGGGCACGGGTGCGATGGTGCTCGCGGACGTCGGCCAAAACACCCGCGAGGAGGTGGACTATGAGCCTGCGGGCAGTGGTGCGCGGAACTACGGTTGGCGGCGATTCGAAGGCACCTTCGTACACAACGCCGGGACCGCGCTCGCCTATGGGCCCCACACCCCCCCGATCCACGAGTACCCGAGAACGCTGGGCCAGTCCGTGACCGGCGGTGGCGTGTATCGGGGCCTCCAGCTTGGGCCTGAGTACTTTGGTCGCTACTTCTTCGCCGACTATATTGCCGGTAGGGCTTGGTCGCTCGGGCTGAGCCTGGACCCGGTTACCGGCGAGGCAACAGTGATGGACGTTCGAGACCACACCGCCGACTTCGGAGGCGTCGGGTTTGCGAACGTTTCGTCCTTCGGGGTGGACGGTGCCGGGGAGATGTTCCTGATTGACTACGCTGGGACCGTGAACCGTATCGTCCGGCAAGAGACGACGTGGCTTACCGACGCACGTGCCGTCCAGGGCCCTTATCTCGGTGGCCAGGTTCGATCCTTACTCCTTTCGGACGGCAAGACGTTCGACGTCCAGGCCCTCCGCCTCGCCTCCACGTCTCCACTCCGTGCAGGCGTTGACTTCGATGCTCGAACGAACCGAGCCTCTCGTACCCTTGTCGGGGTTTCTGTAACCGGCAAGGTCAGCCAGGCCCTCGTCGTCCCAGTGACGCTGGAGTGCCGCAACTGGAACACAGGTCTCTTCGAGTCCGTTGCGACGGGAAACTGGGGCGCTGCACTGGGAACCCTATCCGCCACTGGGCTCGATGGAACGAAGTTCGTGGACGCAGGGGGCAACGTGCAGTGCCGGGTCTCCATGGCGTACAACGGCATCTTGCTCGCTTCTTCGCTGCGTCTCAGCGTCGAAGCCGCATCGGTGTCGGTGGACTAGGTTCCGGATCTCAGATTCGAGAGCTTCGTCGCCTGGCGACCGAGCAATCGTCGGGATGTGGAACGTCTGGGGTGTATGCGCACGCGCTTCGCCCCTACGTTTCTCGTGGTCGCGCTTTTCGCCGGCTTTGCTTCGGCACAGTCCGGGCTACGCGCTCGCGAAGTCCTGACCGGGCTTGAGTCCCCGATCGCCGTGATCCAAGATCCGACCTCGTCCACGCGAAGGTTCGTGGTGCAGCAAGGCGGCAAGATCCTGGTCCTCGAAGGGAACGTGCTCCTGAGCCGACCGTTCCTCGACCTTAGCTCGGTGGTCACGGTGGGGGGCGAGCGCGGGCTGCTCGGGCTCACCTTCCCGCCCGACTACGCCCAAACCCGCTACTTCTATGTGAACTTTTCCGCTCCAGGTTCGCTCATGCAGCTCGCCCGATACCAGCGCAACCCCAACGACCCGACGCTCGCCTTGCCCGGCAGTCGCCGGAACATCCTACGCACTGTGCGCCCGTTCTTCAACCACAACGCGGGCACCATCGCCTTCGGTCCTGATGGGTACCTTTACCTGCCGACCGGGGACGGTGGTAGCGCAGGCGACCCTTCGAACTATTCACAGAACCCTCAGTCGCTTTTGGGAAAGATGCTACGGATTGACCCCCGTACGGACGGGTTCCCGAGCGATCCCTTGCGGAACTATGCGATACCGCCCACGAACCCGTTTCTGGACGGTGAGCCCATCACTGCCCTCCCCGAGGTCTTCGACTTTGGGCTGCGCAACCCCTGGAAGTTCAGCTTCGACGACCTAAGGCTGCTCGGCAACGGTGCAATGGTGATCGCGGACGTCGGGCAGGACACTTGGGAGGAGGTGAACTATGTGCCAAGAGGGCAAAGCGGGCACAACTTCGGATGGGCTCGCCGAGAAGGAAACATGTTCTATGCCCCAGGCCCCACGGCGTTCATGCCCGACACGCGTCCGGCGCTCGTCTACGACCACTCCCAGGGTTCCTCGATCACGGGAGGTCACGTGTACCGTGGTCTCAAGTTGGGGAGGCCGTTCTTCGGCCGGTACTTCTACGGTGACTTCGTCTCGGGACGGTTTTGGTCGTGCAAGTTCGCGTTCGACTCCCGCACGGGCCGGTGGAACGGGATTGACATCCGCGAGCACACCCAGGAGCTCGAACTCGGCGCCTCGCTCGGGAACATTTCTTCGCTCGATGTGGACAGCTCGGGCGAGGCTTGGATCGTGGACTATCAGGGACGGTTGCTCGCGATTGACCTTATGGGAACCGCGTTGCGGACGGTCGTGGCTTCCGACGGTCGGATCGCTTCCGGGGGCGCCCGGCACGCCGTCCAAGACGACCAGCACCTGCTCAAGCTGGCCCCTGTGCCCGCCGTGCCGGGAAAGACCGGTGTCATCGCCATGTTCAAGACCACAACGCCCAACATCGCGACGCTGGGTTTCGAGGCGGTGGGTCAGATGTCGGCAGGTGGCGCCCTCCTTCGGGTGTCCTTCCGGAGGTGGTCGGACGACCAGTTCGTGCAGGTTCGCGCCTACCGGATGGACGCGCTGCGGCGCCGCTTCCAGGTCACCGACGTGGGGAACTCTGGCGATTACATCCGAAACGACGGTCGCGTCGAGCTCAAGCTCACCACCGAGCAGACCTCAGGGGTCTCCGGTGCCCAGACCTGGTGGAACGTCCTCGACCTGAAGGTCTCACAGACCGGGTAGCCTCACTCTCGCTATGCCCTGGGACAGCGAGGCCGTTCGCGCGTTGCGCGATTGGCCGTGGCTACCGTGGGTGGCCATCGCCCTGGGGCTTGCCCTTTATGGCGTGGCCAGGGCGTTCCGGCGGCGCCCCGCCCAAACCCCGCTGGACGCCGCCGTGTCGAGCCCTGCACGGGCTCTCCTGTTCTGGATTCCTGTCCTCCTCGGCTTGCGCCTCTCTGCACAACGCTGGCTCGAGGCCGAATGGGCGCGGTCTGTGGACAAGGCCACGGCGATCGTTTTCGTGCTAGCGATGACCGTGGCGATGGTTCGCGGGGTTCACGCGGGCTACGGCGTGGTGAAGCGAGGCTTTCCCGAGATGGACCCTGCGGCGCGGAACCGTGCGCTCGTCTTGCGCAAGCTCGGGGTTTCGGGGGTCATCGTGGTCGGACTGCTCGCGACCCTCGGGGTGTTAGGAATGAACCCTGGACCCTTGCTAGCAGGGGGGGCGATCGGCGGCGTCGTGCTCGGTCTTGCGCTGCAGGAGAGCCTCTCCGCCGTCTTTTCGGGGATCCTAATGACCTGGGACGCGAGTTTGCGCATAGGCGACTTCGTCCGACTCGAAACCGGTCAGGAGGGAAACATCGAGTCGATCGGATGGCGGAACACGCAACTTCGGCTTCTGGATCAGACCCTGCTCGTGGTGCCCAATGGCAAGATGGCGGGGATGGTGGTCACGAACATGAGCCGGCCCAGTCCCGAGTCGGAGGTCGCCTTGGACTTTCGGGTCGCGTACGGCTCCGACCTATCGAGGGTTGAGTCCACCGCCTTGGATGTCGCTCGGCTTGTGGCACTCGAATTCGGTGGGAACGAGAATGCCAGACCCCCCAGCGTGCGCTGGCGAGGCCTCGGGGAGAGCGCCGTGGATCTGAGGATCGTGATCCCAATCGCGAGCCAGGCTGACTTCTACGCAGCTCGCAGTTCCATGGTGAGGAGGCTGCACGACAAGTTCCAGGAAGAGGGGATCACGTTCCCTTTCCCTCAACGGGTCGTCCATATGGCCAAGTCGGGCGACTAGCGCCCCAGGTACTCCTTGCCATAGAAGACCGCTTGCGGCGCCACTTGCCGAGCTATCTCGTCGTCCGCGAGGACGAACGCGAACACGAGGGGGAAGCGGCCCGGTGGCTCGCCTGGTGTGTAGGTGCTTCGACCCCAAGCCGCGGCGCTGCCGTAGGCTTGGAACCTTGCAAGCTTCCCGTCTTGGAGCGAGGCTTCGATCGCCAACGTGCCCTGGATCCCGCGCGAGCCGTCCTTGGTCTTCATCGAGAAGATCCCCGTGAACTCACCATCGCCCGAGGGCCAAAACGCGCTCATTTCGATTTCTTCGGGCTTCCAATGATCCGGCTCCCCGCGCACATTGTCCACGAGTGAGAACCGGCAGATTCGGGTGGCAAGGCTGTCTGGAAACTCGTGCTTTGCAAGGGTGGCGGCTTCCTGAGGAAGGATCCAAAGGTGGTCTCGTGCAACGTTTTCGTTCATGGGGTCGCAACCCTCGGGCAGCGGCCGAACCCGGGTGAACGTGCGCACGACGCTCACGTCCTTGGGCCATTCGAGGCCGGTAGGATGACCATGGGAGGGGGGAATATCCGTTCGGGCCGGTGGGCTCGCACGGAACTTCTTCAGAGCTTCGTCGAGCATGTTGCCCAACCGCTCGGTGCTCCGGTTGTTGTTGAACCCATAGGCGCTACCTTCAGCGCCTAGGACGTACTTTCCTTGCGCGGTGATCCCGGACGCGATGTCTGGTTTGACCTGGGTCGCCGCAGACAAGAACCAGGCCCGCTCCGGCGACTGACCGTTCTGAACCTCGTGCGTGTTTGCGACGACCGGCACGAACTCCTTTCTCAGCCGTTGTGCGATTTCTGGGTCGCTAAAGAGGAACGCACGGTCCCAAAGTCCGTTGTTTCACGTACATCCCATGGGGTGTCCGTTCATAACCCAAAAGAAGAGCGGCTTGCCCGCCTCTTGGGCTTCGATCCTCGCCTTGCGGATATCGGTGCGCCAGCCGATCTCGAGCCATCGCTCCTCCGCGGCCGTCGGCATCACCGACTTGACCCGCTCTGTCAGCGTGTCCGTCACCATGAGGGCGACGAGGTGCGCGATCACAGCTGCATTATACCTCGGGAGGCCTGAATTGGGAAGCGATGCGGCGATCCGGGATGAACCAGATCAATGCGACTACTCCATAGAGCATGAAAGCGAGCCAAGGAGAAAAAAGGCTCGTCGGGATCGCCATCGCGTAGATCGTCAAAGAAGCCAGGAGTTTGAAGTCCTTCCCGATCGCGACCGCTAGTTTGTGCGTATCTCCGTGCTCGCGAATGATCGCGGTCTGCAAGATTTTATATGCTGTACCGCTGAACAGCATCACAACCCCATACAACGCGGTAGGTACGTTGGCAAAGTCGTTCTCACCCATCCAAGCGGTGACGAACGGGATCAGCGAGATCCAAAAGAGCATATGGAGGTTCGCCCAGAGGATCCGCCCTGTCACTCGGTCCACTGTGTGCACCAGGTGGTGGTGGTTGTTCCAGTAGAGCCCGATGAACAAGAAGCTCATGACATAGCTGAGGAACACGTTCTTGAGACCAGCGAGCGCGGGCCAGCCGACCTCGTGGGGCACCTTGAGCTCCAGAACAAGGATGGTGATGGCAATGGCGAAGACCCCGTCGCTAAAGGCCTCCATGCGGTTCCGCTGCATCGGAAGGGTGAGTATGGCTTAGTCGGCAACGGAAAAAGAGAAGGCTCCCCTCCCCTGCAAAGGGAAAGGAGAGCCGTGGTGGGCGCAAGCGTTGCGCCTAGTGGTCGTGGTGGTGGTGTCCTTCGTCCTCTTCTTGCGGCGCCTCGGCGACTGCGGCCTCGGTCGTCAGCAGCAGGGCCGAGATGGACGCGGCGTTCTGAAGGCAAGTTCGGACAACCTTCTTCGGATCCACGATTCCGGCCTTCATGAGGTCCTCGTATTGGAGGGTCGCCGCGTTGAATCCGAGCTTGCCTTCGCGAACCTTGTCCACGACGACGGACCCTTCCGCGCCTGCGTTCTCCGAGATTGTGCGGAGAGGAGCCTCGATCGCCTTGGCGACGATCTTGATCCCGATCTCGGCGTCGTCCTCGGCTTTGATCTTCTCAATGCCCTGGGCCGCCTTGATGAGGGCGGTGCCGCCTCCGGCCACGATCCCTTCTTCGAGTGCGGCTCGGGTCGCGGCGAGGGCGTCCTCGATGCGGGCCTTTCGCTCCTTGAGGGCCGTCTCGGTGGCTGCGCCGACCATGATGACCGCTACGCCGCCGCTCAGCTTCGCGAACCGCTCCTGGAGCTTCTCCTTGTCGTAGTTGCTGTCGGTCGTCTCGATCTGGCGTTGGATCTGGCTCTTGCGGCCTTCGATCTCGGACTTCTTGCCTCCGCCACCCACGATCGTGGTTGTGTCCTTGGTAATGACGACCTTCTTCGCGCTCCCGAGCATGTCGGGGGTCACGTTCTCCAGCTTCATACCCAGGTCGTCGCTCACGAACTGGCCACCGGTGAGGATTGCCATGTCCTCGAGCATCGCTTTGCGCCGATCGCCAAAGCCGGGAGCCTTGACGGCGGCCACGGGCAGGTTGGCTCGGAGCCGGTTCAGCACCAAGGTCGCCAGGCACTCGTTCTCGAGGTCCTCGGCCACGATGATGAGCGGCTTGCCCAAGCGGAGCACCTTCTCGAGCAGCGGCACGATGTCTTGCACGCTGCTGATCTTCTTTTCGTGGAAGAGGATGAGCGGGTTTTCGAAGACTGCCTCCATCCGGTGCGGGTCCGTCACGAAGTAGGGGGAGAGGTAACCCTTGTCGAACTGGAGGCCGTCTACGATCTCGAACGTGGTCTCCGCGGTCTTGGACTCCTCGACCGTGGTCACGCCGTCCTTGCCGACGGTGTTGATGATCTCGGCGACCAAGCCACCGATGACAGGATCCTTGGCACTGATGGTAGCCACCTCGGTCATGCCGTTCAGACCCTTGACCGGGGTGCTTGCCTTGTCGAGGTTTGCGACGATGTAGTCCACAGCCTGCTCGATGCCCTTCTTGATCTGCATCGGGTTGCTGCCCGCGGCCACGTTCCTCGCCCCTTCCTTATAGATGGCTTGGGCGAGAACGGTCGCAGTGGTCGTCCCGTCCCCGGCGATGTCGTTGGTCTTGCTACTCACCTCGCGGATGAGTTGCGCGCCCATGTTCTCGAACCGTTCCTCGACCTCGATCTCCTTGGCGATGGTCACGCCGTCGTTGATGATCTGCGGCGAGCCGAACTTCTTCTCGAGCACGACGTAGCGGCCCCTCGGCCCGAGGGTGACCTTCACCGCATTGGCCAGCTTGTCCACGCCCGCTTCCAGCCGCTTCCGGGCGTCGTTCCTGAAGGCAAGGTTCTTGGCCGCCATTACTTCTTCGCCCCTACGGCTACCTTCTTGGCCGGTTTGGACGCCTTGGCGCCGCCCCCGGTGAGAACGCCGAGCACGTCGTCGGACCGAAGGATCACGTAGTCCACACCTTCGACGGTGACCTCGGTGCCCGCGTACTTGCCATAAAGCACGGTGTCGCCGGGCTTGACGTCAATCTTGGCCACGGTACCGTTCTCCAGCGTCTTGCCAGGGCCGACCGCGAGGACCTCCCCGCGCAGTGGCTTCTCTTTCGCGGTGTCTGGCAGGATGATCCCGCCTGCCGTGCGCTCCTCCTGTTCGGCAGGGGTGACAACGATCCGATCATGAAGGGGTTGGATGGTCATTCTGTTTGTCTCCTTGAAGTACCAGCAGGTGCTCGAAATGCCAGCTGGATTGGTTAGCAATATACCGCCGAGACTGCCAATCGTCAGCCGCCTCGGGCCGGTCGGCCTAGAGAGTTCTAGGACCGCCGCGCAACCTGGCGCGACCCGACACTCGTATACCAGGGTAGGAAGGATCGAGGCGGTGGGAAGTCTGGCGCTCGTGAGTCTGTTGTGGACGTGGACTCGGGTGCCGCGAAGGGAGTCGGTGGCTTGGTCCCCGGGCGGATTTGTGGGAGAACGAGAATGAAGCGCAGACACATCGTCTATTGCCTTCTCATCATCCTCGCGACCTTCCTCTTCGGCTTGGCGAGGTATTCCGCATTGCCGGATGTGGTGCCTGTCCACTGGGGAGTCGCGGGAAAGCCCGATGGCTGGGCTGGCAAGGCCTTCCTGTTGTGGTTCGCCCCGATCGTACAGATCTTCCTCTTGGTCCTCATCGCGGGCCTAGCGGCGCTCCCGAGTCAAGCCCGGCGGGTCGCTCCCTTCGCTGTCGCCTTCGGGCAGACGATCGTAGCCTTCATCGCGTTCTTCGCCTGGCTCGAATGGCTCATGGTGGAGGCTGCCCTCGGTCGCGACATGGTGGCCCAAGGGATCATGGCCGCCATGTTCCTGCTCTTCGCCTTCGTTGGACGGATGATGGGAAAGATTCGCCGAAACAGCTTGATGGGTATCCGGACACCCTGGACGCTGGGTAGCGACCAGGCGTGGGACGGCACCCATCGCTGGGCCGCGAAGTTCATGGTCGCGGTGGCGCTCGTCGGGCTCGTCGCGACCCTGGCAGGCGCGTCCTTCTGGATCCAGCTTGCCTTGCTGACCGTCTGGGCGTTGGGCCCGGTCTTGTACTCGCTTAGGTATCGCCGGACTTAGGCTTCGCCATCGGCGGACCCTTAAGGCGCTCCAGTTCCTTCTTCTGCCCTTCCGTAAGGGTCTTGGAGACCACCGCCTCAAAGTCCTTCTTGTAGCCCTGGATCTCAGCATCCACGGACTTGTCCGCCTCTGCGATCTCCTTGTTCATCTCGGCCTGGAGCGCCTTGCGCTCGCCGTCGGAGTCGGCCTTCTTCGCCCGGTACTTGTCCACGATCGGCTGGCGAACCTTTGCCAAGGCGCCTGCGACCGCGCTCCCGGTCTTCCTCCATGCGTCGAACAGCGTCCTCTGCTGCGTCTCGGTGAAGCCGAGCTTCTTACCGACCTCCAGGTCGAGGACGGCAACGATCTGCATCGCTTGGAGGCTGAGTTGGGCGAGCCGCTTCACTTGGGGGTCCGTCAAGCTGTCCAAGACCCTCGACTTGAACACCGCACGGGCCTTGAGCAAGACCTCGACCCTACTGTCGGGCGCAGCTTCGAGCTCGATGCGCTTGGCTTCTTTATCGAACCAGGCGGCGTGCTCGTTCAGCTTGGCTCGCTGTGCCTCGTCCACCTTGATCTCAGCTTGAATTGCCTTGTCCTGCAGGATGTTGATGTCGCACAGGTAGAGATCGAATGGGTCGCGATCCGCCGCGAGCGACGCAAGGCCGAACGAGAGGGCTGCAAGGACCGTCACCGCTAGGTTACAGACGTCCTGCCGCGACGGGAGTTTCGGCGGACGGGCCCATCCGCTGAAGCATGTTCTCGACGACTTCGACGGTGGCCGAAGGGACGGCGCCGACGATCGCGTGATGCAGGGCCTCCCCTGCCTCGACGCGATCGAGCGGCTGGACGACCCGGCTCCTCTCCCCTTCGAACCGAAGCTCGACCGCGAAGCTGCCCGGATGCTTCGAAAGGGCCTCGCGGAGCTGCGTGAGCTCGGGCTTGGTGGCCGAGCGAAGCGTGACGACCACCTTGCCAGGGCCGGGCTCGGCGTCGAGCTCGGTCGGGCTGGGCTCCTGCAGGGCCGAGACCTCGAAGGCGGCCACCTCGATGGACTTCTCTCCGTTGCGCTCACGATGGCTCACATTGCCGGAAATCCTGACGAGACGATCGCGCTGGAGCAGTCCGCTAAACTTCTGATACGTCTTAGCGAAAACGATGAACGGGGCCTGCCCGGTAAAATCTTCCAACATAAGCGAGGCCATCTTCTCGCCTGTCTTCTTGACCGTGATCTCTCGAATGTTCGCGATGACACCCGCCATGACCACTCGGGCACGATCGTCGAGATCGGGGATCTGAGCGGCCGTCACCGTCGCCTCCTCTCGCAGAATGCGGTCGTATCCTCGCAACGGATGGTCCGAAACATAGATGCCGAGCACCTCCTTCTCGATCGCGAGGGTCTCGGCGCGGGTGTAAGGGTCTGAGGGGGGGATGTCCGGGTAGCTCACCGCCAGTTCTGACGACTCCCCAAAGAGGGAGTCCTGACCACCGAGCCGACGCCGTCTGGTGGCGTCCGCATAGACAAGAGCCGCTTCAGCGCTATCCATCGCCGTCCGGCGGTTCGGAACGATCAGGTCTAGCGCGCCCCCCTTCACTAGCGCCTCTAAGGCCGTACGGCTCAGGCCGAACTCACGAGTTCTCTCCGCGAACTCGAAGATATGGTCATAGCTTCCGTTCGATCTCTCTTCAATGATCTTAGAGACAAGCCCGAATCCGATTCCCTTGATGGCGGCTAGTCCAAATCGGATGGCGACCGCCCCCTCGGAGTCTTCCAATTGGAAGCTCACGCCCGAAGCGTTCACGTCGGGCGGAAGCACGGGGATGCCCATCCTCCTTGCCTCCTCGACGAGCACCCCGATTCGGTCCTCCTTCACCTGGAACACCGTGAGGAGGGCCGCCATATACTCGACAGGAAAGTTCGCCTTCAGGTAGGCGGTCTGGTAGGCGAGCATGGCATAGCAGACCGCGTGGGCCTTGTTAAAGGCGTAACCCGCGAAGGGAAGAAGCAAGTTCCAAACGGCCTCGGCGGTGGTGGCCTCGATGGAGCGACCGGCACACCCCTCCAAGAACTCGCGATGCATGGAGGACATCACGGACGCGTCCTTCTTACCCATCGCCTTGCGGAGAATGTCGGCTTTGCCGAGCGAGAATCCGGCTAGGGCCTGCACCAGTTTGAGCACCTGGTCCTGGTAAACGATGATGCCGAACGTCTCGCGAAGGATCGGCTCCATCAAAGGGTGCAGGAGCTCGATCTCGGTACGGCCGAATTTGTTGGAGGCGAACCTGCCGATATGGGCGATCGGGCCTGGCCGGAAGAGGGCGATGAGGGCGGCCAGTTCTCGAATGTTCTGTGGCTTGACCGCGGCGATCGCCTGGCGCATTCCGCCGGACTCGAGTTGGAAAACACCCGTAGTATCCCCCCTCCCTAGCATCGCATAGGAGGCTTCGTCATCGAGCGGTATGTCGGCCACGGTAAAAGGTTGACCCCGCGTGGCAGAAACCAGCTCCATGGCCTTGGACAAGACTGTAAGGTTACTAAGCCCAAGGAAGTCCATCTTGAGCAGCCCGAGCTTCTCGAGCATGCCCATGTCATAAGCGGTAACCGGCATGCCATCGGTGGACCGGTATAGGGGAACGAGCTCGCTTAGGGGCTGACCGGAGATCACGACCCCTGCGGCGTGAACCCCGCTGTGCCTCGACAGACCCTCGATGGACTTGGCCGTCTCGACGATCCTTCTCGCCTCCGCATCCTTGGCGAGAAGCTCCCTCAGGTCAGGGAACTCCGCGAGCGCGAGTTCGATCGTCATTCCTGGGGCCGTTGGGATGAGCTTGCAAATCCTGTCCGCCTCGATCGGCGGTTTACCCAAGACGCGGGCGGTGTCCCGAATTGCCGCTTTCGCGCCCAAAGTACCGAAGGTAACGATTTGCGCTACGCGATCCTTGCCATACTTTTCCGTGACCCAACGGATCACCTCGTCTCGACGGGCGTCCTCGAAGTCCATGTCCACATCAGGCATGGAAATACGCTCAGGATTCAAGAACCGCTCGAAGGTTAGATCGTACTCCAGCGGGTCGATGTCCGTAATGCCTAACGCATAAGAGACCAAGGATCCTGCGGCCGAACCTCGTACGCCGAACTGTATGCCCTGCTTGCGACTGAACTCGGCAAACTCCCTCACGAGAAGGAAGTAGTTCTCAAACCCGGTCTGACCGATTACGCCAAGCTCGTACTCCAAGCGCTCGTGGGCACTGTCCTCACAGCGCGGGAGGCGGTCGCGCAGGCCTTTCCGCGCCAACTCCCGCAGATACCCGGCCGCATCGGCACCTTCCGGCATCTCGGGCTCGGGCATGACGTTGCGCGAGCCTTTCAGTTGGAAGTCCACCATGTTCGCGATCCTCAGAGAGTTCTCGATCGCCTCGGGATGGTCTGGGAACAGCTCCGCCATCTCGTCGGACGACTTGAAGTACTCGTTCCGAGTGAACCGGAGCCGGTCGGCGTCCGAGGTGAGCTTGCCTAGGCCCACGCAGAGCAACACGTCGTGGGCCTCGGCCCCTTCCTTGCAGAGGAAGTGGCTGTCGTTCGTCGCGACGAGGGGAAGATCGAGTTCCTTCGCGATCCGAACCAGGCCTTGGTTCATCTTTCGCTGCTTGTCTATCCCGTGGTCTTGCAGTTCGACGAAGTACGCGCCCTCCTCGAACATCTCCTTGTACATTCGGGCGATCGCGAGGGCTCCGTCGTAGTCGTCTTGGAGCAGGGCCTGGTTCACCTCGGAACCTATGCAGGTCGTGGAACCGATGAGCCCCTTGGAGTGGTTCCTCAGCAGGTCGTGGTCAATGCGGGGCTTGTGATAGAAGCCTTCGAGAGCGGCGATCGAATGGAGCCGGCACAGGTTTCGATACCCTTCCTCGTTCCTCGCCAGGAGCAACAGGTGGTAGGTGCTCTTCTCCTCCCGGGTCGAGCGGTCCCCGATCCCTTTGGGCGAGACATAGGCCTCCATTCCCAGGATCGGCTTCACCCCATGACGCTCGCACTCCAGGGCAAACTCCATGCAGCCGAACATCACGCCGTGGTCCGTGATGGCTACGGCAGGCATGTCGAACTGCTTGGCGAGCGGCACCACGTCCGAGATGCGGGTCGCCCCGTCAAGGAGGCTGTACTCGGTGTGGTTGTGCAAGTGGACGAAGGGTCGGGGCATGCGACGGGTGGTTCCTACATGATGACGCACCGGTGGGGCAGATCGCACCCGCCGGACTACCGCTTCGCTCCCCTCACCTCGTGCAAGGCCCGAAGGACCTCCGCGACGCTCCACGCTTGCCAAGGGCAACCGTTCGCGAACTGCGGCGTATCCCCATCATAGACCTCGGCGATCCCTCCGAGGCCATACTCCGAGAGCCACACTTTGATCCTGCCGAGCAACCGCTCGCACTCCTCGATCGCCCCCCGGTGCCGAAGCGTCGCCGAGATATAAGGGCCGAGCAGCCAGGGCCAGGCCGTGCCTTGGTGATAGGCGGCGTCCCGCTCCGCCAGGGGGCCCTCATAGCGTCCGTGATAGCCTGGGGAGCCAGGGGCGAGGGTTCGAAGCCCGTTGGGGGTGAGCAGCTCGTTGCGCACGCGCTCGAGGGCTCGCACCGCGTGCCCGGAGTGGCTCGGCCCGAACGGGAGCGCCAAGGCGAGAACCTGATTGGGCCGCAGGCTGGCATCGTCTGGCTCGACCGTATCGAGGTAGTGGCCGATTCGTTCGTTCCAGAACTTCTCTTCGAACGAGGCGGAGGCTCGGTCAGCGAGAGCGGCGCAGCCATCGTCGCCCTCACCCAACCGGCCGGCGATCTTGGCCGTCACTCGGAGCGCGTTGATCCAGAGACCATTGATCTCGACTGGCTTGCCGTGCCGAGGGGTGACGACCCGGTCGCCGACCTTGGCGTCCATCCATGTCAACTGGTAGCCCGGCGCACCCTGGCTGAGCAGTCCGTCCTCTGGGTCGGCCTTGATGCCAAACTGGGTGCCTGCGGTGTGGTGCCGCACGACCTCGCGTAGCCAGCCCAGGGCCTCTCGGGCAAAGAGTTCGTCCCAGTCTGCCGATATGGTGTGCCATATCGAGTTGGCGAACCAGAGGGTCGCGTCGGCGGTGTGGTACTCGGGTTGTGCGGACTTGTCCGGGAAACGGTTTGGCACGAGTCCGTCCTTCATCGCGCGGCCCAACCTTCGCAGGATGCCTCGGGCTGTTTCGTACTTGCCCGTGCAGAGACAAAGGCCCGGAAGGGAGATCGCGGTGTCCCGGCCCCACTCGGTGAACCATGGGAAGCCAGCAAGGATCCCAGGCTCGTCTCCCACCCTCACAAGGAACATTTCGGCCGCGCGCTCCAACTCGTGCTCGACCGGCCCGTCCACGGCCAGGATCTCCCCATCTTCCCCCGGCGATCCGGGACTCTCGCCCTCAAAGGCGACGAGGGTCGCCGTCTCGCCGGCTCCGAGGACGTAGCGAAGCTCGCAGGGGCAGTAGAGGTCGTCAATGGCGTCGAGGCCACGTTCTGCCTCCCGGCCATATTCGAATCGGTAGTACCATCCCGTCGTGGGCGTGCGGTCGGCACCAGGGTGCTCGAGGGTCAGGCTCACGTCCCTATGACTCAGGATGGTCTTTCCCTCTGGGAAGACCAGGAACTGCGGGTAGAAGTCCGTGAGTCGGAAGTTCTCGTGATAGAACTTGTGGCAGACGAGCGGCCGGAGGGTCAGCGCGATGGCCTCGTTCCCTTCGTTCCGGTACTCGACCGTGCAACCGTTGTGGCCTGGGTGCAGCCGGAGCCGCTTCACGATCCTCTCGGAGCCGATCGCATAGACCCATTCCACGGAGTCACCAGCCCGGAACGACTCCAGCCGAGAGTAGCCCTTGGGGTGAATCGCCCCGACGTACTGGTTGGTGCTCAGCCCGAACGATTCGCCGTTCACCGTGACGTGCGCCTCAAGGTTGGCAAGGAGCACCATGCGCGCCGAGAGGCTGTCCAGAGAGGCAACGAGGAGGCCGTGGTACCTGCGGGTGTTCGCTCCGCACGCAGTCCCCATCGCATAGCCGCCGATCCCGTTCGTGAGGATCCATTCCAGCCTGGACGAAAGCCCAAAGTCGCGGCACGCACGGGCATCCAAGCGGGTCGGCATCGGTAGGGAAGTTACCTGGCTCGGTGCGCCAGCACGGGACGCCTCAGCGCTCTGTAGTGCCTGGCTAGCGGTCCTGCTTGCGCTGCTGGATCCGGTCGCGCAGGCCGTCAATCCGGAACCGGACCCCCAGCCTCGTCTCGCTCGGGAACTGGCGCACTTGGAGGAACGGCTCGAAGGGCCCGGCCACGATCGCAAGCTCGAACTCACGGTCGTACCAGAGCCGGGTCGCCGTGTCGTACTTGGCGAGGTACCGGAACGTGTAGGGCCCTCGGCTGTAGTCGGCCCGGAGATGGACTGCGGACTTCGAGCCCAGCCGGTCATAGCCGAAGTCGGCCCTCCCCGCCTCGCCACCAGCCACATAGGCCGCTCCCATCGCGAAATCACGGTTCGGGCAGTACACCAGGCCTGCCTCCGCCCGTGCGAAGCCAAAGGCGCCGAACCGGCTCCCGGTGCCGAACAGATCCACCCGCGAGCGCACCGCCAAGTCGTCGCCGAAGCTAAGGGGGGGGAGTGAGAGCGTGCCGCCGACCAAGGCCCTCTCGCGAAAGGGGGTCGCGGAGTCAGGCCGGACGCTCTGGAGGGCGGTTCGGGCGACATACCCGAACCCTCCTGCGTTCCCCCCGATCTCATAGACGAGGTCAATCCGCTTGCTGACATCGGTGGCGTCCGGGCTCCGAGCCACGGTGCCTCGGTTCCAGAACGATCCGACGCCATAGCTCAGCCGTGGGTTACGCAGATCCCGCTCCTCGTCCTCGGGCCGGGCGACCGTGACGCTGTCGAACCAGCCTTCGGAAAAGCGCTCTCCCAAGTCGCTGGTTGGACTAATCGGGTTCGGGGTGCCGGGATCGAGCGGGCTGAAGGCGAGGCCGAGGCCATAACCTGGGGACTGTCGCGGGAACGTCTCCCAAAACACGTTCGCCACGCCATGGTCGCCCAGGGGGATTCCAGCGTCCCATGTGACGCCGACGCCGACGCCGCGCCGGTTCGTGATGGACGGGAGGCCGAGCCCCTTGATGCGCTTCCGGAGCTGGAAGGCCACGCGAGGGATCGGCCCGATCTTCTTTCCTAACGCCTCCAGGTACACGTGCCGGGCGACCCCGTCTATCCCTGGTCGGATCGTCACGCTCGATGCCTGGAGCCACACGTTGGACTCTCCGGTGCGGGTGAAGGCGGCCCTCACGTCCTGGAGCTCCCACAAGCCCGGTTCGACGCTCACCTCCCGCGCCAGAAAGCGGTTCTGATCAATCTGGATCGTCGCGCCCGTGGCGTGCCCGGTCTTCTCGCGCCAGCGGAACTCGAAGACCTCGCAGTGCAACGAGCCCTCGGGATCGGTCACTTCGACCCCACCCTCCGATGTCCCCTTGCCGTTCGTCATGTCAATCACGAGTCGGGGAGCGGTCAGCACGGTCGGGCCGTACTTGGCCTTGACCCCGCCGCTGAAGGTCCATACGTTCGCGGCCGAGTCGAATGCAGCCTCCATGTACTCGACGGTGAGGGTCTCGTCGAGCTTGGCTTGCTGCCGGATGGGTGCCTCGACCGCAGGGGCCGGCAACTTTGCCGGAACATAGGGGCCAGGGAGCATTCGCCCCAAGTTACCGTGCGAACTCGCGACTTCGCGCATGCGTCTGTAGTACAATGGGCCCAGAGGCGATGGCTAGTTTCCAGACCGCGACCACAGCCGCGGAAGCGCGCTCGGCCGAGCTCAGGCTCGTTGCGCGCCTTCGCGAAGGGGACGAAGAGGCGATGACCGCGATCATCGGCCGGCACCGCCGAAGGATCATCCGTGTCGCAGCGAACGCCCTGCGAGACTCCCACGAGGCTGAGG
The DNA here is from genome assembly GCA_020847855.1 of Fimbriimonadaceae bacterium. GTDB lineage: Bacteria > Armatimonadota > Fimbriimonadia > Fimbriimonadales > Fimbriimonadaceae > JADLBH01. The sequence goes on along the minus strand of JADLBH010000025.1, from coordinate 40,513 downwards.
ACGTCGCTCAGGACGCCTTCATCAAGGCTTTCCGCGAGATTCACCGCTTGCGGGACGACCGGGCCTTTGCCAGCTACCTCTATAAGATTTGTGTCCGCCTTTGCATGGATCGGCTCCGTTCGAGGCGGCCCGAGCCCGGCATCGTGGACGGAGCCGAGCCGTCGGGAGGGCCGGGCGTGGAGACCCGCGTCGTCGTGGAGCGGCTCTTGGAGCAGCTCACGCCGTGCCTCCGCCTCACTCTGGTGCTCCGCGAGATGGAACAGATGAGCTATGAGGAGGTCGCGAGCGCGATGAACGTGCCGGTCGGTACAGTTCGATCCCGGTTGCACGCCGCCCGCGAGCGGTTCAGGGCCCTCTGGGTGGAGGCGACGAAGGAGTCGTGATACTCAACGACCCGTGCCACAAGTGTCGCCGCCTGCGCCAAAAGCGGGCGATCTCCTCGCTCAGCGCCTTTGAGGAGGCTTGGCTCCAGGAGCATTGGCTGGCGTGCCCGGAATGTGCGGCCGACGAGGCGGCGGACCTGCAGGTGCGAGCCGTGCTCCGTGCGTCCGCTTCCAACATTGACGCCTCGCACGACTTCGACGAGAAGCTCTTGCGGCGAGTGCGGCTGGATCGAGGTGCCCGAACGCTCGCGTATTGGAGCCCGGCGTTCGTGGGCGCGGCCCTGGCCGGTATCGCGGCCCTGGCCTTGATCCAGGTCCTCGCGTTCCGACCTGACCCCAAGCCCGCCGTCCTCGAAGGACGCGAGGCCCGTCGCGTCGAGCTTCCTGTGATCCCTGATTCTGGGTTCACGATCCATCGGTGACGGCGATCCGGCGCGCCGCCCTCGGCGCGCTTGCGGGCTCGTTGGTAGTGCTTGCGATTCACCCTGTCACCCGCCCGATGGTTCTGGGCTCCCTTGAACGGAGCGCCTACCTCCGATTCCTCGACACCACGCCGGCACTCTTTCAGAACATCCCCGAGCTTGAACCTCCCAAGACCTTGGCAGAGACCGCGCTCTGGCTCCAGGTCGGGGCCGAGTACGAGCTCACGGGACGGAAGATCGGGCCCGAAAAGTCCGCCGTGCTCGCCAACCTCGCGGCCGGGGCGGGCCTCCAAGACCCGAACAACGCCATGTGGCCCCAGGCCGAGGCCGCGTTCCGATGGCGGGAGTCAGGCAAGGTGGACGCCCAGGTCCTCGACGCTTGGAGGCGAGCGGGGAACCGACTCCGCTGGGACGACTTTGAGACGGATCGGCTCCGGCCGCTTCTGCAAGGGCTCAAGAACGAGAGCGGCCGCGTGATGGCCTGGCACTATGCGTTAGCCAAGAGCTACCGGAGCGAGGCCCTACCGATCCTCATCGGTCGTACCGGCCTTGCGATCGCGCCCCTGGCACAGGACGATCCACAGGCGAGCATAACCCAGCTTAGAAACGGGGTGTTGCTCCGAGGCGGCGCCAGAACCTCGGCAGGGGCCGCAGAAGGGGCCGCGATGATTGACCGCGTGCCCGTGAGGACCGGGAACGAGCCCCGAGAGATCGCGAGATGGCGTGGGGAACTCTTCGACCGCCTGAGCGCCTCGGGCCGAGGCGAGGACGCGGTTTGGGCTGCGACGTCCTTCGCCGAGAACGACGCATGGCACGTGTTCGTGAATCCCTTGAAAGCGAGGGAGGACTTCACCTGGTTCACCTTGCTCTCGGTGCTGGTCGTCGCCCTTCCCACCGGCCTCGCGACCGTGGGACTGATGGGTGTGCTCTTCTTGGGTGCGGGAATCATCCTCGGGCGATTCGAACCGAGCCGCCCTCCGCCCGTGCCCATCCTCGGGTTCTTGGCCGTGGTGCTCGGGGTCGGTGTCTATGCCGCCTGCGGGCTCCCGTTTCCGGCCTTGTGGGCCGCCCTGGTGGTCTCCAGCTTTGGCGTGACCCCCGAGCGGGTGAAGCATGGCACCCCGGTGGTTCCGACGTTCGCGCTGAGATCGTCGCTCTGGGCGCTCGCAGTGTTGGTCTCGGCGACGTTCCCCCTCGCGATGGTGACGTGGACGGCCGCTGGATCCGCGCTCGCGCCTTGGGTTTCGTCTGCCGGGTTGAATCCCGAGGCGATCCAGCAGGCCCTGTTCTTCGAAGTCTCCCTCGTGGCGTTCGTCGCTCCCGTCTTGGGATTCCTCAGCGGGTATCGGGCGATCGCCGTCCTTCCCATCGTCATGAAGACGTTCGGCGGAGCCCTGGCGGTCGTGGCGCTCAGCGCAACCGTCGGGCTCACCCCGTTCCTCGTTGTCGCTGATACGAATCTTACGGAAGTCCTCTACAGGCAGTTCTTGAAGGAACCAAACTACTACCTGACTCGATGAATCCGAAGAAAGAGCGCACCGAGTATCTCGACGAACTGCGCCGGAACCCGCAGGGCCTCGCATGGTGCTCCGCCCACACGGACTTCGTGGACGCTGCGATCTTGGAGGCATACCGAACCGAGGTGGGAGAGCACCCGGTGCTCGCCGACGTGGGCCTCGCCGCCACCGGTGGCTATGGCCGCCGTGAGCTGTCCCCTTGGTCCGACGTGGACCTCGTGGTCATACCGGAGCAAAAGCAGCTGGCGCACACCAGTCCGGCGGTGAAGTCGCTGTTCCGAGCCTTGGTAGGAGCGGTCGAGGCCCTAGGGCTCCGCATCGGGTACCAGATGGTGACGGAGAACGATGTCGCGGGGCTCGACTCGACCTCGATCTCCACTCTTATGGACGCAAGGCCGCTCGCTGGCTCCGGCGTCCGGTGGCAAGGGCTCCACGACCAGCTTCTAGCGAGCATCCCCGTGGCTGAGTTTGTCCTGAAGAAGTTGGACGAGCGCAAGGCGCAGGAGTCCAAGACGCATGGCACCCCGTACTTCGTCCGGCCCGACCTCAAGGAAGGGGCAGGGGGACTACGCTCGTTTCAGGCCGCTCAATGGATCAGGATCGCGCTGGGCCAGCGCAAGGCACCAATCCCGGTCGCGTACGACTTCCTCGTCCGCGTTCGGAACCTGTTGCACATGGAGGCAGGGCGGTGTATGGACGTTATGGACGACAGCAGGCGGGCGTCGGTAGCGGATCGGCTGGGTGTGAGCTCAGCAGAGCTCGGTTCGCAGGTCGCGGGAGCGATGTCGGTGCTCGCCGAGCACTTCGAGAAGACCGTGGAAGAGCTCCGTTATGCGGGCTTCGAGCTAGCGCACGGCGTAGAGGCCCACCGCGGTGCGGTCAGGTTCGACCGCGAGGCTACGCTAGGCTCGGCCGCCGTCGGGGTCGCATTGGCGGTTCGACTGGGCATCGGTGTCCCCCGGATCAAGGCCGCCCTCCGCCCGACCGTGAGCGGGCGGGAAGTGATGCGCTCGCTGGACGGCGGTGCGCCGGTCCTCCGCGCGTGGGACCGTTGCGGCCTCTTGCAGGAACTCCTGCCGGAACTGACAGCCTGCCGAACCCTGTATCCGGGGGATGCGAGCCACAGCTTCACCGTCTTCGAGCACACCCTCCGGGTCGTTGAAAACCTCGACAACGTTCCGGGGGTCGGGTTCCTGGCCAACGTCGCCTCGGAGGTCTCGGACAGGCGGCCGCTCGTGGTCGCGGCACTCTTGCACGATGTCGGCAAACTGTATCCGAACGAGCCCCACAGCCTCGTCGGCGAACGGATCGCGATCGAAGTTTGCGAACGGCTCGACCTTCTCCCCGAGACCAGCGAACTCGTTTCTTGGCTCGTGCGGGAGCACCTCTCCATGTCGGAGGTGGTCAGGACTCGCGACGTAGCGCGGCCCGAGACCGTACAGTCGTTCGCCGACCTAGTCAAAACGCCGCTCCGGCTTGCCAACCTATCCCTGCTCACTTGGGCCGATGTGAGCGCCGTAGGAGAAGGGATCTGGACCCCGGTGCAGGAGAACTTCGTTCTAGACCTCTATCGGCGGACCCTCGACCTGGTGCAGGGCGAGCGCACCCAGGCCCTCTCGGTACAGGATGCAAGGGCAAGGCTCGCCTCCCGCGTAGGGACTACGGACGCTCCGGAGGAGGAGATCGTCCGCTTCGTGGACTCGATGCCCGCCCAGTATGTGGTCTCCACCAGTGCCGCCCAAGCTCGCCAGGACTTCGAGATGGTCCTCGCCGCCGCCGAGGGGAGCCCGGTGATCGAGTGCGTCCACTTTCACGACGTCCAAGTGAGTCAGGTCACGGTGGCCGCCCAGGACGAACCGGGGCACCTCAGCCGGATCTTGGGGGTCTTTTACGCCTTCGACGTGAGCCTCCACGACATCCGTGCAGCTACGAAGGACGGCGACCCGAAGATCCTATTGGATCGCTTCACCCTGAGCTTCGGCGGAAGGCCCGTGCCCAGCGCGACCGTTCATCAGCTCCGGGCCGCCCTCACCGAGGTGTTGGGCGGGGCGGTGCAAGTCGAGGACCTCTTGCGCTCGCGAGGCAAGGATCCCAGCGTTCGCGAGCCGATCCTTCGCTACACCTTCACCGAAGGCGACCCCGCGATCCTGGAGCTGAGGACCCAACGAGGAAGGGGAATGCCCTATCGGCTCAGCCGATTGATCGCCGAGCGCGGATGGAACATCCTCACCGCAAGGATCGGCCAATGGGCCGGTCTGGGCACGGCGAGCTTCTACCTGAACGGCGTCGGAGGGGCCCGCCTGGAGCGGATCGAAGTGGCACGGGACATCGAGGAGGCGATGGTATCCTCGGCGGCGCGATGAAAGTCGTCGTCTTGGGATGTGGCAGGAGCGGGGCAGCCCTGACCCTTATGTTGGCCTCGCGTGGCCACGAGGTCACAGTGATCGAGAGATCGCCCGACGCACTTCGGCGATTGGGCAAGAAGCCAGAGGCCGAGATCGTCATCGGCAACGGGCTGGACATGGACGTCCTCGAGAAGGCAGGGGTCGCCCAGTGCGACGCGTTCCTCGCCATGACCCGAGGGGACAACACGAACCTTATGGCGGCCCAGGTCGTCAAGAAACGCTTCCGAGTCAGCAAAGTGATGGTGAAAGTGGCCGACCCGGTCCGCGCCGAGGCCTACCGCGAGATGGGGCTCTACTGCATCAATGCGAGCGCCTTGATCGCAGGGCTCTGCATTGACCACCTCGTGGACGCCCCGTTCCGCCCGATCAACGAGTACAACGTCCTTGTCGAGGAGTTGAGGATCTAGCCATGTATGTGATCGTGGTGGGAGGTGGGAATGTCGGGTTTCAACTCACGAAGCGCCTGATCGCGCGAGGGCACGAGGTGCTACTGCTGGAGAAGGATCCCAGGCAGGCGGTGAAGTTGTCCGAGACGATCGGGGATCAGTACATCCTCTCCGGTGACGGTTGCGAGCTCCACGTTCAGAAGTTGGCCGGGTTTGGAAGGGCGGACGTCGTGGTCGCGGCCACTGGGGAGGACGAGGACAATCTCGTCGTCAGCCAACTCGCGAAGGGAAAATGGAACGTGGAACGAGTCGTAGCCCGAGTCAACGACCCGGAGCACGAAAGCGTCTTCAAGGACCTTGGGATTGACGACACCGTGAGCGCGACCCGTTTGATCTTCAACCTCATAGATCAGCAGTTGGAGACCGACGACGTCGTGCCCGTCGGCGCCCTGCACCAAGGTCACGTCGAGGTCGTCGAGGCCGTGTTGAGTCATCGTTCGCCCTTCGTGGGCAAGGCCGTGCGGGAGATCAGTCTCCCCACGGACACGTTCCTGGTCTGGCTCTCGCGAGATGGGACGGGCATGACCGTGAGCGGCGAGACCGTCTTCGCCGGCGGGGACACCGTGGTCGCCATGGTCCCAGTAGCGCAGGCGGAGGAGCTCCGAGACGCTTTGACCTCGGGCACCTGAGCCAAGCAAGCCTATAATGAAGGGCGATGCGGCCCACGCCCTTCCTCTGTGCGCTCACGATCCTTCTTGCTGGATGCCAATCGGGCTCGTACACCTTCCGGTATAGCGACCCTGCGGGCACGACCGTGAACTACAAATACGTCCTCGCCGCCAAGAGCGACCCTTCCGGGGTCAAGGATCCCAAGACCTGGCCCAAGCACCTCTTGGCGCCCAGCTCGATGGACGTCACTGGCACCATGACCGTGACAGTGTCGGAAGCTGGGCCGAAGAAGATCACCGTGAAGTCCTGGAACAAGCCTCTGAGCGCGACCGGGCAGGGCTTTGGCAAGTCGGACGCCGCCCAGTACCTCGCCAAGGGCATCGAGTTCCAGCAATACCAGGTGGACCCCCGCCGTAAGTTCCTGCGCCAAGACGCCGTCCAAGACCCGTTGACGAACACCCTGAACGGGCTCTTTCCGGAAAAACCCGTCTCGGTGGGCTCGACTTGGGAGTACAAGCCGTTCCCGCAGGACGTACCCGCAAAAGCCAAGCTGGAGAAAATGGAGAAGGTCGCGGGGGTGGAGACCGCGAAGGTCGTGATTGACGTCCCCAGCGGCACCTCGGGCAAGACGAAGATGACGGCGTGGTTCGACCCCAAGAACGGCAGGCTCATCAAGTCCGAGATCGTGTCGGTCGTGGACCAGGACGGGATGAAGTTCCACAGCACCTTCACCCAGACCATGGACGAAAGCTTGGAGCCGATCTCCGATGCCGAGTATCAGGCGCAGGAGGCGGAGTTCAGCAAGAAGGAGGAAGAGGAACGAAAGAAGAGGGCTGCAGAAAAGCCCAAGACCGAGGAGAAGGCGAAGACCGGTGCCGGGCGATGAGAGCCTTGGTCGTTCTTGCCCTCTTGCCCGGACTCTGCGCGGCACAGGCCCAACACGATTGGCTAGGCTTGGCCCCGGCACAGGTCGAAACCATGGGCCGCGCCAAGTTCGTGGACGCATTCAGCACGAAGCACGGCAGCTCGACCGCCGCGATGTGCGACGCAGAGGTCTCCTATGGGGCAGCCTTGCGCTCCCTGAACGACGATTGGGTGGCGAAGCACGCACCCAAGCACGCGGGCGTTGTCAAGAGGCTCCGGCCGCTTACGGAGCGGTACTACGTGCTCACCACTGACCTTGGGTTCGCGTTCTCCGGCGGGGGCACGATGTGGAACCCGGTGTACGCAGGGATCCCTGCCGACGTGGAGGAGGTCTCCGCTCAGCTCCTGGGAAGGACCAAACTCGGGCCCGGTGCGGACCAGGCGGAAATCTGGAAGACCCTTGCGAGCGCCCAAGGCATCGTGGACGACACCGCCAAGGAGATGGACGAGCCGTTTCTCCCCGACCGCAGGCCGAGCGAGGACGCCAAGAAGGCGATTCTGGGGATCCGCTCCTTGTTCTTCCAGATCGTCCAGGAGACGAAGGGGCTCTCCAAGGCGGAGCGAAGGGCCATCTATGGATCGCTCTACAGCGACCTCAAGTCGAGCCTGGAAATGGCCGGCGTGGGCTGCTAGTTCGTGGCACGGCTCGCGGACTGGGCGAATCAGGCGCGAGACGAGGGGGCGAAGGCCCTCGTCGCCTTTGTCACCGCAGGCGACCCCTCCCTGGAAGAGCTACCCGCGATCATGGAAACCCTGGCCGACGCCGGTGCCGACGTGATCGAGCTCGGCATCCCCTTCAGTGACCCCATTGCAGACGGGCCGACGATCCAGGCCGCCTCAAACCGGTCGCTCGGAGCGGGCACGAGGCTTACCGACGTGCTCCGGGCCGTCCGAGGATTCGACCGCGTCCCCATCCTAATGATGGGGTACCTGAACCCTATGCTCGCCTACGGTCTGGAAAGACTCGCGCAGGACGCCGCTTCAGCAGCCATTTCCGGGAGCATCGTCTGCGACCTCCTCCCGGACGAGGCGGGGGAGTGGCGTCGGCTCAGCCTGGAGGCGGGACTTGACACCGTCTTCATCGCCGCGCCGACATGTACGGACGAACGGTTACGTACGGTAGCAGAGGCGAGCCTCGGCTTCGTGTACGCCCTCTCCAGGACGGGCGTCACGGGTTCGGGCATGGAGATCTCGTCGGATGCGCAAGGCCTAGTTGCCAGGCTCCGCCGGGAGACCCCGAAGCCGGTCTATGTCGGCTTCGGGGTGAGCAACCCGTCGCACGTCCGCGAAGTCGTTTCCTTTGCCGACGGTGCGATAGTGGGATCACCGATCGTAGACTTGGTCTGCCGCGAATGGAAAAACGGGCAAGGGCGCGAGACCCTTGCCCGTTATGTCCGGGAGATGAAACAGGCGACGCTGGCCTAGCGGGCGTAGAACTCGACGACGCTCTGCTCTTGGAAGAACTTGGGGAAGTCCTCCCGCTCTGGCAGGGCTACGATCTTGCCGCTCATGCTGGCCACATCGGGCTCAAGGTAAACCGGCACGGGGGCACCTTCGTAGTTGTTCCGCTTCGCGATGTCCTTGCTCGCCCCCTTCTCACGCAAGGCGATCACGTCACCGACCTTGCACGTATAGCTGGGGATGTCCACCTTCTTGCCGTTCACCGTGACGTGACCGTGGCCCACGAGCTGCCGCGCCTGATCAATGGTGCGAGCGTAACCGAGGCGGTATACCTGGGTCTGGAGTCGAAGCTCCAAGAGCCGGAGAAAGTTCAAGCCCGTGTTGCCGTGCATGCGGGCGGCCTTCGTGAAGGTCCGCGAGAACTGCTTCTCGAGCATGCCGTAGTACCTGCGTACGACCTGCTTGGCCAGGAGCTGCTCGGCGTATTCCGACCGTCGCGGGTCGCGCTGGTTGGGGCCGTGCTGTCCGGGCGGATAGGGGCGCTTGGTGCTCGGGCACTTCGCGTGCCCCCAAATGTTGAAGCCGACCTTGCGGCTGATGTCTGATTTTCTTCCTCGATAAGTCGCCATGCTGTTCTAGCCGTTCCTCTGGTTTCGCTTCGCGGCGACCCTACGGGCGCCACGGGCGGGCGAGCCAAGAAGTATGGCACGCCCGCCACGAGGGGCATTAGGGCTTCGGCTGGCGCCTTGCGTACCAGCGGCCGATCAGGGCCACGGGCAACCAGATCGGGGAAAGGATCACGACGTAGACCAAGCCCTGTACGACCACCTTCGCCACCGAGGCAAGTGCGCTCACCGCGACCGCCATGGTCTTGCCGAACCAGTCTTCCGGGTCCATCCCGTCCCCGGCCTTGAGGTCTTGCCTCAGCTCGACCGAGATCGTGCTGAGCGAGGAGAGCTCTTGGAGCGTCTTGAGCTGATCGTTATAGCTCTCGAGTTGAGCGCGGACCTGGGCGAGCCGTTGCCGGATCTCCAGGATCGCGCCGGTGCTGCGCGCGCTTCGCAGCATGGAGATGAGCGACTGCTCCTCGTTGGCGAGGACCCTTGCCCTGGCCCCGTAGTCCACGATCTGGGCGGTCACGTCCTGACCCGCGATGTTCACGCGGAGGATCGATCCCAGGCCGCGGATCATGCTGACGGCCGCCTCGAAGCGCTCGCTCGGGATTCGGAGCGTCGCGGTGGCGACCGGGCGCTCTTGGTCCACTACCAAGTTCGAGTTCTCGAAGTATCCACCCAGTGCCTCGGTCGAGCGGAGCAGCTCCGCGAGCGCGCTCGGGGCGTCCTTCACGTTCACCGCGAGGTCGGCGTTCCGGATGATGTCCCTTTGCCCGCCCAGGATCGGGGGAGGCTCGTCGGGTCTCCCGTTACCGGTGACGCTGGACCTCAGCTCCGCCCTTTCTTTGTCCGAGTTGGCGTTGCTCGGCAACGGGGAGCGCGACTTGGTTTCAACCGATCCGGCGCGTTCCAACACGCTCTGAGCCGTGATTTTGTCAGCCATCGAGGGTTCCGCGGAACTCTCCTTAGAGAATATACGGCTCACGCTGAGCGATCCGCCCGACTCTCCAAAGAACTCGGGTTGGCCGGTGAGCTTCGGCCCGAGGATTCCGAGCAGGGCCACCGCCGCGACCGCACCGGCAACGGGCCAGAGAACCCGCTTGGGCTTTGTGACCCGTGCGATGGTCTCTTCCAAGCCGCGGGCCGCGGATCCTCGCGCCAAGGATCGGAGGCTTTCTCCGATCTCGCGGAACTTCTGAGCCTCGGCCTGGGCGTCGCTGTCACTCGCCAGAAGTCTCTCTACGACTGCCGCCTGGTCGGGCGTCAGTTCTCCGTCCAAATACGCTTTGATGTCTTCGCGTGCGTTCATCTTTAGGCCTCCAACGTGCGGCGCATGGCCGCTAGGGCGTGGTAGAGGCGGCTCTTCACCGTCCCTACTGGAATACCGAGGGTCTGCGCGATCTCCGAGTACGTCAGGCCGTCCACCTCGTGAAGGAGGACGACCTCGCGATGCTCCGCCGAGAGCTTGCCCAGGGCGTCGCGGACCGCGGTCGCCTCGATCGGGCACGACGATCCAGCCATGGGCTCCCGGCCGAGCGAGGCGTCTATCGGGGAAGGCTCCCTGCGCGCCTTCCGGGCAAGGGATTGGCAGTGACGGTAGGCGATACCGAGGAGCCACGTGCGCAGATCGGATCTGCCTTCAAATCTCGCCAGGCTCCTTGTCATCGTCAGAAATGTCTCCTGGGCCGCGTCGGCCGCGAGGTCGTGACCGATCCTGCGGGCACAGAAGCGGAACACGTCCGCGTAGTGCTGGCGGACCAAGTGGGCTGCCGCCTCACGGTCCCCGTGGGCAGCGGCATGAATTTGGGCTTGGGTCATGGTCGGCTCGTCCATGAGTGTCGCAATGCCCTTCAAGGGTTCAAAGGAAAAACCCGGACTGGGCCTCTTGCTGGGCGATCCTGGAGCGCACCACGTTCGCGCGCCACTGGGACCAGGCCAGCTTGATCCCGATGGCAACGAGGACCACCGAAGCGATGTCCACGATCGCGCTCAGGGCGGCCATTCCGGGGTTGAGGCTCGGGCCTTGCGGGGTGATCAGGAACGTCACGATGCTGGTTGCGATCATGAGCCCGCCCGCGAAAACAGCCTCGTAGCGGAAGAGCCCGACCGCGAGAAGGCTCGGGTGTACTCCCCGGGGAGGGAGCAAGGACTCCAAGGAGGACGGCACGGGTTCGCGAAGCCACGCATGCAGGGCCCGGCGGAAGTCAGAGATCCGGCGTCGTGCCTCATGGTCGTCGAACGGCTCTACGTAGTGGACCTCGAGCTGGCGACCGGGTTCGGCCAGTGCGAGCCTCGTCAGATCGGTGGCAATCGTGGGGTCGGCCAGGATCCGGTCGTTCTTATTCCACTTGGAGACCGGGAGGAGGTCGTCGGGGTTGAGGCGGAAGGCGGTCTGAAGCCCTTTGAAGTACAGGGTTCCGTCGTCGAGCCAGAGGAAGCCTTCGTCCATCCCAGTAACGACCCCGTCCTTCAGGACGCGGAGTCGGCACCGGCACGCGTGAGGGTCGGGAACCCTCGCTTGAACCCGCACGATCCCTGGCCCGATGTCAATGTTGTCGCGGAGCCTCCCATAGAGCAGGAGGAGCGCGACCTGCCCAGCCCCCGCCATCATGAGCGCCTTGATGTGCGCCATCATCGCCGCCTCCGGGGCTCCGGCATACCCGGAAAGCGCGGTCGGGCGGGCGATCAGGAAGAGGTACGTCATTCCTGAGACCCAGAAGAACCAGGCGATGGCACGTTGCCAAACGGCCTCGGTATAGGCGGTTCCCATCCTTTCTGAAGCGTGGGGCGTGGGTCTCCACGATGCGGCGGGACGCTCGATCCCTGCCGCTTCGTCGAGGAGACCGCCCGCCATGCCGGGATTATATCTGTACGGGCTCGCGGGCGCGAACCCGGTCCAGGGCGACCGCCAGGACAATGATCGCGCCCGTCGTGATCTCTTGCACCCAATTCGGCAGGCCCCATTGGGAGCACCCCGCGCGGATTGTGGCCATGACGAGCGCGCCGAGCAGGCTGCCGGCGACCGATCCTCGTCCTCCTGAGAGAGAGGCCCCGCCGATCACTACGGCAGCGATCACGTCCAGTTCGAGACCGACCGCGACGGTGGGATCTCCCACCGTCAGGCGAGAGAACTGCAAGAGCCCCGCCATGCCGGCCGCAAGCCCTCCTACCAAGAACGCACCGACCATGCTTGCACCCGTGGCAATCCCCGCCATGTGAGCCGCGGTCTCGTTCGATCCGCTCGCGACGATATTCCGGCCGAACACGCTGCGCTTCAGGACGACGGCCGCGAGCACGGCCGATGCGAGGGTGATCCAGACCCCAGGCGGGACCAGCATCCAGGACGAGCCTGCGGGCACTTTCGCCGTGAGCCAGCGCAGCATGCTCAGCGGGGCGTCAATCTTCTGATCCTGGGCCAGGCCCTTTGCAAGCCCGCGGACGACCAAGAGCGTCCCCAAAGTTGCAATGAACGGGCTGATCCGCTGGGCGCGTACCAGTCCCCCGTTGAGGCCACCGACCATGACGGCAGTGGCGACGCCTGAAACGGCCGCGAGCACCGGATGGCCCCCATCGCGCAGCACCGCCGCCGTGACCACCGTCACGAGGGCAACGGACGAGCCCACGCTCAGGTCAATCGCACCCCGAACGATAACGAACGTCGCGCCGATCGAGGCCATGGAGACGATGGTCGCTTGGCGTAACAGGTTCTGTAGACTGTCGGGCGAGGCAAAACGGTCCCAACCGGTCGCCGTGGCGAAGGCAACGAAGATCGTTGCCCACGCGAGGCCGAGGAAGGCGAGACCGCGACCCTGGCTCACAGTTTGGGCGGATCGAGGAGTTCGGTGTGCTCTTTCATGTTTTCGCCAGTGACAAGGGTCGCCCCGGTATCTATCCGCGCCTCCGGCGACTCCCCGCGGAGCTTGGCGGCCAGGCTTTCCACCGCGAGCCTGCCCATCTCGAACGGCCGCTGGACGACCAGCCCGTTCACCTCGCCCGATTTCAGAGCCTCGACCAGCTTGGGCGAGGCGTCGAAGCCGATCAGGGCCACCTTACCAGCGAGACCGGCACCGCGCAACGCGCTGAGCATCCCAAACGTCGTGGATTCGTTCGGGCAGAAGATGCCTTGTGCGGCGAGGGTGTCGGAACCTTGGCGGAAGCGCGTGATCAGGTTCTCCGCCTCGGTCTGGGCTGACTCGACCGTGGCCCCGCCATACCGGTTCGAAACGAGCACTTCCATCCCTGCCTCCTTCATGGCGTGCAAGAATCCTTCCTCGCGCTCCGTCGTGCTGGCCGAACCCTCCTGGTAGCGAAGGAGGATCACCTTGCCCTTGCCACCCAGTAACCTTGCCATCTCCTCGCCCGCAATCATGCCGCCTGCGTGGTTGTCGGTGGCGACGAAGCTCACAATGTCGTCGTGCTTGAGGGCGGAGTCGAAGATCAAAACCGGGATTCCGGCGTCCTGCGCCTCGAGGACGGGCTGCCGCAGAGCCGTGTCGTCGAGCGGGGCCAGAGCGATGCCGTCCACCTTCTGGGCGATAAAGTCCTCCACGGTCTTGATCTGGCTTTCTCGGTCGTCCTCTTTGATCGGGCCTTTCCAGATGATTTCCACTCCTGCGTTCTTCGCGCCTTCGGCGGCCCCGGCATGGACCGTCTTCCAGAACTCATGCGTCGTGCCTTTGGGAATCACGGCGATGCGGAGCGTCTTCTCGGGGGCGTCTGTGCCGGAGGTGGGGCTCGATCCCGAGGTGCATCCGACGGCGGCGAAGAGAAGGAAGAGAAGGCTCGACCTCATGTCCGGGACTCTACCCGTGGCCGACCCTCGGTAGACTAGTGCGATGCCGCTCGCAACACGCGCAGACCGACAAACCGCGCTCGCCCAGGTGGACCCTGAGGTCGCCGCCGCCCTCCAGGCGGAGACCGCACGCCAAGAGCAAGGCTTGGAACTGATCGCCAGCGAGAACGTCGCCAGCTCGGCCGTGCGCGAGGCGATGGGGTCGGTTTTGACCGACAAGTATGCGGAAGGCTATCCCGGGAAGCGGTACTACGGGGGTTGCGAGAACGCGGACAGGGTCGAAGAGCTCGCCATCGAGCGCGCTTGCCGACTCTTCGGGACTCGGTTTGCCAACGTCCAGCCGCACAGCGGGGCACAGGCGAACATGGCGGTCTACCATGCCCTCCTCAAGCCAGGGGACCGGCTCATGGGGCTGAGTCTTGCCGACGGCGGACACCTCACCCACGGGTCGCCGGTCGCCTTCAGCGGCCAGATGTACGACATCGTCAGCTACGGGCTCAAGGAGGACGAGACGATTGACTATGATGGGATGCGCAAGCTCGCCAACGAGGCCAGGCCCAAGATCCTACTGAGCGGTGCCAGCGCCTACTCTCGCGAGTTCGACTTCGCCTTCATTCGCAGGGTCGCTGACGAGTGCGGGGCCCTCCACATGTGCGACATGGCCCACTACGCGGGGCTGATCGCGGGTGGCGTCTACCCTTCGCCCGTGGGGCACGCCCAGGTCATCACGTCCACGACCCACAAGTCGCTTCGCGGGCCCAGGGGCGGCATCCTCCTCTACGATGACGAGGAACTGGACAAGCCGCTCCGAATGTCCGTCTTTCCTGGCTTGCAAGGAGGGCCCCTCATGCATGCGATCGCGGCCAAGGCGGTGGCGTTCCACGAGGCTCTCATGCCTGAGTTCAAGCTCTATGCGGCCCAAGTCAAAAAGAACGCGCAGGCGCTCGCGGCGGCATTGACAGAGCGGGGCTTCCGCATCGTCTCTGGGGGGACGGACTCGCACCTCATGCTCGTGGACCTGAGGTCCTATGGCGTGACCGGCAAGCTCGCCCAGACCGTCCTCGACAGCGTTCACATCACGACGAACCGGAACGCGATCCCCAACGATCCGGAAAAGCCCTTCGTAACCTCGGGCATTCGGCTCGGCACCCCTGCCGTGACCACCCGCGGCATGCAAGAGCAAGAAATGGCGCTGATCGCTGCATGGGTCTCGGAAGCGCTGAAAGGAAGAGAGGACGATATCGCCCTGCAAAGCGTCCGTGCCAAGGTCAAGGATCTGTGCGCTAGGTTCCCGTTACACTCCGCCTAGGACGACCCAGACCTCGCTCGACCGCGGCCCAGACCCGCTCGGGGCTCCAGCCTCGCTCGCGCAGGAGCCGGATCGCCGTATCGCCATCCCGCTTGGTTAGCCGCCTCCCCTCTTTGTCCGTCACGAGGTGATGGTGGAGATAGCGAGGCGGAGCGATCCCGAGAACGTGCTGGAGGACGGACTGCGCGTGGGTGGCCTCCTCTAGGTCCTTACCCCGCGTGACCAGGCTCACGCCCTGCCAGGAGTCGTCCACCACGACCGCGAGGTGATAACTGGTCCGGGTCTCTTTGCGGGCCACGACGAAATCGCCGAACCGGTACGGCTCCGTGGTGTGTCGCTTCCCGTTCCAGTCCTCCCAGAAGAGGGGGGGCAACTTGCAAGCCCCGACATCGAGCCGTAGGGCGTAGGGCTTCCCTTCGCGTACAAGGCGGTTTCGTTCGGCAGGGGTGCGCTCCCGGCATGTGCCTGGGTAGATGGATCCGGCAGGGCCGTGAGGGGCCTCGACCGATGCATGAATCTCCTTGCGCGTGCAGAAGCACGGGTAGAGAAGACTCTGGGACTGCAGGCTCTCGACCGCTGATCGGTATGCCTCCATCCGCTCGCTCTGCCGCACGACCTCGCCGTCCCATGCGATCTCCAGCCAAGCTAGATCCTCCAGGATCGCCTGCGTGAACGCCTCACTGGAGCGTGTGCCGTCAATGTCCTCGATCCTCACGAGCATGCGGTGCCCCAATTGTCGCGCTACCCAAGCGGCGAAGGCGTGGCCAAGGTGAAGGTAGCCGGTCGGGCTCGGGGCAAATCGCGTAGTTTCCAACGGGTCGCTCCCATTGTGCCGTCATGAGCGTCCTCGGAGATAGGGTGCTTGGATGAAGAAGCTTCTGACCGAATTCATTGGGACGATGTTCCTCGTCATGACCATCGTTCTCTCGGTGAACGGTGCCGGGACAATGGCACCGGTGGCGATCGGGTGCATCTTGATGGTGATGGTGTACATGGGTGGCCACGTGAGCGGCGGGCACTATAACCCGGCGGTGTCCCTGGCTGCTGTCGTGGCAGGGAAGCTCCCTGGCAAAGATTTCGTCCCCTATGTCTTCGCGCAGCTTGTTGGCGGGTGCGTCGGGAGCTACGCAGGCTACTCCTTGGTCGGGCACGGGGTCGGGCTCGCCCCAGGGCCAGGCGTCAAGCTGACCTCTGCGGCCTGGGTCGAGGCGCTCTTCACGTTCGCCCTCGTGATCGTGGTGCTCAACGTTGCCTGTAGCAAGAAGACCTCGGGGAACTGGATGTACGGTCTGGCAATCGGGTTCACCGTCTTGGCCGGGGCCTATGCCGCGGGCCCCTACTCGGGCGGCTCGTTCAACCCTGCGGTCGGCCTGGGGCTGACTCTGACCGGCACCGACCTCGGTGCCTCCTGGAGGGATCTTTGGGTCTATATCGTCAGTCCGCTCGTCGGCGCGTTAGTGGCGGCCGCAGTCTTCAAGATTCAGGAGCAAGACGACCCCGCCGCCGTCCCTGAGCCCGCGGCGTAGGGAAGTATCCTGCGCCCGTGAGGTGCGCCATCGTGATACCTGCCCGAATGGGGAGCACCCGCTTCCCTGGAAAACCGCTCGCCGATCTCTGCGGCAAGCCCATGGTCGCCTGGGTTGCTGAAGCCGCCGAGGCTTCGGGCGTCGCCGACACCGTAATCGTAGCCACGCCTGACATGGAAATCAGGGAGGCTTGTGGATCCATGGGGATCGAGGCGGTGCTCACCTCGCATGAGTGCCCAACCGGGACGGACCGGATCGCAGAGGTGGCAGAAACCGTCGTGGCGGACGTGTACGTCAACGTCCAGGGCGACGAGCCCCTGGTCGCACCGGCGAGCATCGCCGCTTGCGCCCACCCGTTGCTCGAGGACGCTTCCATCGCGATGGGCTCGGTCTATGGCGAGATAGGCGAAGGCGAGGAAGATGATCCTAACGTGGTCAAGGTTGTGACCGGCCTCGATGGCTTTGCGCTCTATTTCAGTCGCTATCCGGTACCGTTCGCGCGGAACCCTAGGGTCGAACCTCTGAAAAAGCACGTTGGCCTCTATGCCTACCGTCGCGAGGCCCTCCAAGCCTTCGCCACATGGAGCCAGACCCCGCTCGAGATCGCGGAATCCCTCGAGCAGTTGCGCTTCCTCGAGCACGGGGTTCGGATCAGGATGAGCAAGGGCGAGGCGACACCGGTCGCGGTGGACACGCCAGAGCAGGCGGACGCCGTCCGAGTCCTCCTTCAGCAACGAGGGTAAATGAGTGCGGCCCCAGAGGGGCCGCTACTCGCCGCACTGCACGGCAGGCTAAACGCTGACCGGTCGGGAGGTGCCGTGGGCGGAGCTTTTTCGAGACCGCTTCCCGTGTTTAGACTTTCGCGCCTCCGCGATCTTCGCCCTTTGCTCGGCGGTGAGCACGGAGTCCAGCTTGGCTCGGAAACTCTGCATCTCGGCCCGGATCGCCTTCCGGTCGAGCGTGCCCTTGGACTTGAACTCCGTCACCTTCGACTTCATCTCAGCCTTGAGCCGTGCGATCTCGGCCTTCTGGAGTTCGGTGAGCCCGAGCTCCTTCTCGAATGCAGCCCTTCGCTCGGCCATCTTTGCCTTGGTCTCTGCCTTGAGCGCTTCGAGCTTGGCCTTCTGATCCGGGCTCAAGATGTTCTGGAACTGCTCACGATACTGGGAGCGCATCTCCTTCCAAGCTGCGCGCCTCGCATCCGGGCTGCCTTGGGATCCGAGGCCTTGCATCTCGGCCCTGGCTTTCTCTCGGAGAGCCTGGATTTGCGCCTTCTGGCCATCGGTGAGCCCGATCTCCTCCGAAAACCGGCCCATCAGTGCGTGTTTGCCTGCCTTCCTGGCGATCCCAGCCTTCGCGCCCGGTGTGCCCGGCACCTTCTCTTGTAGGTTAGCGACGAGGCCGAGACCGGTGGTCGTGACGGCGGCGATGAGGGTGGTGAGCGCGGTAAGTGTCATGTCCTTGCCTCAGGGTACTGGGTTCTGACGGCTCCTGGTTCCTGGGGTTTAGTGTGCCCAGGACGGTAGGCTGAAACCATGCACCCGGTCGCCCGAATGCTTCAGCAGATCTTGGAGGGTTGGGACATCCCCACCCCTTCCGGCGCACTACGTGTAAGGGAAGATGCGGCGCTCCGTCAGGTTCCAGGCGTGCCGTACTCCCTCGCGACCAACCTCGCCCATGCATGCCGTTGGCAACGACTGTGGCTCGGGAGCCTCGGGCTGGGGCCGCTTCAGGATTGGAGGCAAGTGTGCCGCGAGGACTTCCGCGCAGCTCGGCCCGGCGAGTGGCCTTCCGACCGACGAGAGTTCGTTGAAGGGCTCCGGGCCGCCTACCAATTAGCCCTTTTGCAGGTGGACTCCCTTGAGGAAAAGTCCCTCGACACGCTCATGAAGATCGCGATCCACGCCGCCTACCACCTGGGGCAGTGCAACGCACTGCGCAAGATCGAGAAGGCAGACCGGGGCTAGCTCAGTGCCATGGGCATCACCACGCAGAAGCGGTCCTCGCCGCCTTCCGCGGGGCGAATGACCGCGGGCCGGGAAGGCTCGGTGAGCTCCGCTACGACTCCGTCGCCCGGCATCGCCATGAGCGCGTCTACGATGTAGCGGCCGTTGAAGGCGATCTCAACGTCCCCGTTCCGGCTGATCGCGGGGATCTCTTGGTTGGCTTCTCCACGATCCTCGCTCCGGGCACTGATCATCACACGGTCGTCCTTGCCGCTGAAGCGAATCCGGTTTGCGTTGTCCTTCCCGATGACCAGGACTCGGCGGACGTTGTCGAGTAGCTCGTTGCGATCCACGGTCCACTGCCGGGTGAACTCTCGCGGCACGACGCGCTCCCAGCTTGGATATTGGCCGCTGAGGAGCTGGGTCACGACCCTGGCCGAGCCAACGTCCACGCTCAGCCGCTCAGAATCGAGCCTGAGCACGATTTCGGTCTCGGCGTCCACGGGTAGTTGCTTGATCGCGCGGAGCGCCTTGGCGGGGACGATGGCGTCCACGTTGTTGCCGATCCCTTCGCGCCGCAGGCGCTTCACCGCGAGCCTGTGGGTGTCGGTGGCTACGAGGGAGAGCTCGTTACCGTCGTACTGGAAGAGAACTCCCGTAAGGTGCTGCCGACTGGAGTCGTCGGAGACAGCATAGATCACGCTCTCGACGGCCGCGTTCAGTTCGCCCATGGGCAGGGTGAGCGAGGCGCCTTCGGACACGGTTTGCTCGGGCGGGAACTCGTCCGCCGGGAAGGTCGTGAGCAGCCACTCTCCGTGGCCGAGCCGGAGCCAAAGTTGAGTGCCTCGGAGCTCGAGTTCGAGCGTTCCCTCGGGCAAGACTCCGACGATCTCCGCCAGGAGCCGTTGCTGCACACAGATTTCGCCCGGATCCCCGACCTCGGCCGGGCACGAGGCGGTCGCCCACATCTCACCGTCATTGCCGGTCAGGGTGAGCTTGGCGTCCTCGGCGACGATTCTGATGGACTGGTGGTACACGTGGGCGGTCCGCTGGCTCGTCGCGGCGGAGGCGATGTTCAGGGCGGCTTGGAATGCCTTCTTGTCGCAGGAGAGGTTCATTGTCGGTCTGGTTATAGTGGGAGCGGCCATTGGTATTCTGGGGACGGACGGGCAGGGCCGAGGGTCGCACCCCGCAGCTGCATCTGAAGAAGGATTCTCGTACTGGTCTCTTCCGTGAACTCGGGGCCCGGGTCGGAGTGCAGGATCTCGACGACTCGGCACAGGTCCTTCGCCCGACCCAGGAGACTCGGGTCCTCCCGGATGGCGCGCAAGAAGCCTTCGCGGGCCTCCTCGTCCAGCTCCTCCCCGGCATAAAGATCGAGTAGTCGCTCCAAGGTTTCGTTCATGATAGTTTCTCCATTGACCCGCCCAGTCGCTCCCGGAGCGCCCTCCGTCCGCGGTACAGCCGCGACTTGAGTGCCGGGACGCTGATCTCCAGGGTGGCCGCAGCCTCCTTGGCAGAGACGTCCTCCAGGTCGCACAGGATGAGCGGCTCCCGGTACTCGATAGGCAACTCGTCCAAGGCTTGGTGGACGGTCACCTTGAGCGCGGCCCGCTCCTCAGTCCCATTATAGTGCGCATCGCCAGGAAGTTCGAGCAGGCGGTGCTGCCGCATCTTGTCAATGCAGAGGTTCCGAGTGATCCGGAACAGCCAGGTCTTGAAGGCCCCGTCCGCCCTGAGCTCGCCCGCCTTGCGCAGGACTCGCAGGAAGGTCTCGGCGGTCGCGTCCTCGGCGTCGCTGCGGTTTCCCAGCATCCGGTATGCATACCGATAGATCTTCTCCCCGTAGATCTCATAGATCGCGGCGAGGGCGCGTTCGTCCCCTCTGGCGAGGGCCTGTAGCCACCGCTTCTCGGCTTGGGACTCGTCGCGGGGGCTAGGCGGCATCGGAAAAGACACTGCGCCCATGGGGGCGCAGTGTCAAGGATCATACCCCGGTATCTTGGCGGGTGGGCTACTCGTTCGGCGGGATGGGAACGAAGGTCACTGTGGCGTCGCGCGTGTCGGCGTCGGCGTCTTCCAGCCCGCTCACGATCACGAGATAGATCCCTCCGGCCTTGATCGCTGGGTTGGGGGCGACCGGTGTGCTCAGCCTTGCCTCCGCGTCCGCCCTCCGGACGACCCAGACCAGGTGGTTGGCCGGGTTCGGGTCCACGTCCACCTCGATGGCGCGAACCGTGCCGTATTCGATGTCGGTGAGCGAGAACTGCGGGTTGTCCAGGTTGTCCGGATCGGTCGGGTCGGCACTGAGGAAGTTGATAGCTGGGGTGTCGAAACCTGCCATGAGGTTGTAACCGTGGAGCACGATGAACCGGGCTCGGTTGCCGGTCGGCGCGGTCCTGTCCACGGAGAGGATCGCGAGGCGGAGCCGCTTTTCGTCCTCGGCGCCGAAGGCCTTGAGACCGAACGCCGCCACCACGGTCGAACTGTCCCGGTCGAAGGTGTTGACCTGCGAGTCGAAGATGTCGCTGCGGTCGGTCGCCTCGACCGCGACATCGTAGCCGCCGTCCTCGTTGCTGATGAACTCGACCTGGACAGGGGCCGAGGACTTGAGCGGGGCAAGGTTGCCGCCCTTGGGCTCGTCATTCAACGAGAAAAGGAGGGTCCCGGCATTGGAGGACGCGTTCACGAAGATCACGAACGGGTTCTTGCCGACCACGACCCCACCGCCCGATCCGCCACAACCCGATGCGACGAACAAAGCGGCAGGCACACAAATCGTAGCTAGAAGATGGACAAATCGCTTCAGCACGAAGGTCACCCTACCCGATCCCACCCTCAGAAGACGTGCCCGAGGGCGGAAGCGGTTCAGCCGGGGCGCCGACCGCAAAGACCTCGTAGCAGAGTGGGCAACCCAGGAGGCCCGTGCTGCGATACTGCTCGCGGGTCCAGCCGCAGGCGGGGCAAGGCGCCCCAGGGGTCGGCTTGCGCACGAGCGCGAGCAGAAGCGGATCCAGCCTCGTGCTGCCCGTCTTGCGAGCCAAGCCCGCCAGGTCGGCGGGCCGGGTTCCAAGCTCGTCGGTGAGCCAGATTCTCACGCGTCGAAGGGAACGCCGGAACCAATGTGGCCGCGGAAGAGCTGGATCGCACGCTTGGTCATGGGGCCGGGCTTTCCATCGCCGATAGGTTGACCGTCCAGGCCCACCATCGGGATCACCTCCGCCGCGGTGCCGGTGAGGAAGGCCTCCTCGGCCCGATACACGTCGTAGGTGGTAAGCCATGTCTCGACGACTTCCACTCCCTCGGCTCGGAGCAGGGCCATGATCGTGTCGCGCGTGATCCCTTGCAGGATGCCGCACGACGGGTGGGGGGTCGAGACCACGCCGCCGCGAACGAGGAACAGGTTGTCGCCCGTACATTCGGCGATGTGGCCCTGGGCGTTGAGCATCAAGCCTTCGCCCGCGCCCGCCCGGTTCGCCTCGTGCTTGGCTTGGATGTTGGACGCATAGCGTCCAATGCACTTGATCCGAGGGTCGAGCGAGTCGGGAGGGATGACCCGCCAGGCCGTCGTCACGACCTGGAGACCCGTCTCGTACATCTCGGGCGCATAGAGCGCGAGGGAACTGACCATGACCATGACGTTGGCCTGGGTCTTCACGGCCCGCGGATCGAGCCCGAGGCCCGTGCCCCTGGTCACGTTGAGGCGAATGTAGCCATCGGAGATGTCCGCTTTGCGGCAGGTGTCGAGAACGATCGCCCGGAGCTTGGCTTGGTCGAGCTCCATCCCGATCTTCAGGGCCCGGCAGCCGTGGTAGAGCCGGTCTAGGTGCTCGTCGAGCTTGAAGACCTTGCGGCCATAGATCCGGATCCCTTCGAACAGCCCGTCCCCATAGAGGTGGGCATGGTCCGCCGCGGGCACTTGCGCGTCTTCGAGCGGAGTGGTGCAACCGTTGAACCATACGAGCCCAGGCATGGAAGCCAGAATACCGGAATCCATTCCTGGGTCTCGGACGCCAAACGGGAACCCGGCACCGTCTAACCCCTTGAGCAACGGAATGAAAGCGAAGCAGAAGCCCCGGAAGGAGGCTGCGCGCTCACGGGTCTGGATGGCAATGGGGTCCGGGGGCGCGGCCCTGCTCGTTTTCAGCGGGGTGTTCTCGGCCCGCTTCGAGCCGGTGGCCCCGGTCGGGACGCTGGTCTGGGGCATGGACGCCGGGGGGAGCAACCGTGCCGAGGTTGAGAGCCTTCTGGAGAAGAAGTGGGCGGACTTTGCCCAACGAAAGATCACGTTCGAGCACGATGGCAAGCCCTTTGGCTCGGTGCGCTCGGTCGCCGAGCTCGGACTTTCCTTGGATCGCGAGGGCACCCTGGCCCGGGTTCCGTTTCAAGGTGTGCTGGGCGTGCTCCGCGAGCGCTTGGATGCCGAGAAGCCCGAGGCCAACACGATCCTTCCCGTGCTGAGAATCGAGAGAGGCAAGCTTGAGCCTTTGGCGAGTTCGGTGCGTGCCGCCTTGGGAAGGAAAAAGCCCGCACGGGTCCGCCTCGTGCGCGGCCAGATCGAGCGAACGTTCGAGGACGCCGGGCTCGAGCTGGACGTGGACGGCATGCTCGCCTCGGTCTCCGAAGCCTTGCTCGCCGACCAGCCTGCACGCCTCCCGCTTGTCCCCGCGGCCACGGCCGTCACTCCCGAGGACCTCGCCAAGATTGACGGTGCGATCGGGACGTTCACGACAAGCTTCTCGGAAGGCAACCGCCCCCGAGCGGGAAACATTCGGGTAGCGGCAGCGAGGATTGACGGGACGGTCCTCATGCCGGGGGAGACGTTCAGCTTCAACGGGCTCTTGGGACGCAGGACTCAGGAGAAGGGCTACCAGGTCGCGGGCGTTTACGTCGCGGGCCGCCACGATGTAGATGTCGGCGGTGGGATCTGCCAAGTGAGCACGACCCTTTTCAACGCAGCTCTGCTCGGAGGACTCGACATCGCCTCGCGCTCGCCGCACTCGCTCCCTGTACCCTACGTCCCGCGTGGCCGCGATGCTGCCGTGAGCTTCCCACTTCCTGACCTCGCGCTCAAGAACCCGTACGATTTCCCCATCGCCCTCTGCGCCTCGGTCGCCAAGGGGAAGATTACGTTCACGGTTCTGGGGACCAAGGCGGCGAAGCCGAAGGTCGAGATCTCACAGAGCACGGTCTCGAGTTGGTCGCGAGGCGTCAAGTACGTCGAGGACAAGGGCTTGGCCCCAGGCACGTCTCGAGTCGAGGATCGAGGAGGCTCCGGCTCCAAGGCAGTCACGACCCGCACAGTGACCGACCCCGCCGGCAAGAGTCGCGTGCAGACGTTCGAGTCCATCTATTCCGGAGGGCCGACGATCATTCGAAGGAACTCCAGCGCGCGCAAGCCCGCCAAGCCCGCGGTGAAGGCACCCGTGCCCGTTGGCGGCTCGGCCGAACCCCCGGCCGTCACTCCGCCTGCCGAGCCGGGGTCGGCGGCTGCCGGACTTGGATGAGCCACAGCTGGCTCCCATCGTAGACCTTGGTGCCGAACCGGCTGAGATCGGCGAGCAGGCTCGCCCCATCCTTGCTCTCCACGCTCCGGAATGCATCCGGGTTGGGCTGCACGATGTAGTCGGCGCCAGTCTCGGCAAGGAGCGCCTCTTGGTCCTGGACCGGGGTTTGCGCGAGGAAGAAGGCGGTCAAACGGTTCCTTCGCTTTGAGTAGTGAGGGGTCTCGCTCCAGTGGCCCGCGAAGGTGGTCGCCCCCGCCATCCCGGAGAGCACTGGGTTCAGATCCGTGATGATGGGCCGTCCAAAGTCCGCAGGGCCGTCGGCGTTGGCGACCCCCGGCATCGCGAGCACCACCTTTCTTCCAGGGACAGCGGAGAGCCTGGCGAGGATGCGCGTGGCATCCCGCGAGTAGTACACCGAGTGTACCGACGTTCTCGACACGTCGTCGCGAAGGAAGGAGATCTCGCGCTGGAGCCAAAGGATGGAAGAGGCGCAGGCCACGACGAGACCGAGCGCGGCCACCATGTTCCGTGCGCTACGATCCACGCGCTCGATGACCGAGGCCAGTCCGAACGCGGCCAAGGTCGCCCAGGGCACGATGAGGCCCATGGAGAGCTTCCGCTGGAACATGGCGGGGAAGTAGAGAGCCACCATTGCCACCAGGGCCCACGAGAGCAGCATCGTCTTCGCGGGGTCTTGCCCGACGGCGAGCACGACCGTTCCCACCACCGCCGCGAAGAAGACGGCCCAGGTCACAGGATCGAGCTGCATCGCCTCGGTCCCGCCAGGAAGCGCGACCCAGAGGACCACCATCAGAACCACGCTGATCACTCCCGCGATCCGTCCCTTGCCAGTCTTGGTGACTAAGAGGCTCACGACCGCTAGGACGATGGAGGGGAGCAGGCCCAGCGCGACCTGCGCGAAGCTGGGCGAGAAGGTCGGAGTGGCCGCTCGCGCCTGGAAGACGGGGTCGCGGGCCAACACGTAAAGAAACCAGCCCGCAGCCGGAACGGCCCCCAGTCCGATCACCGCGATCCGCGCAAACCAAGCAAGCGTCGCCTGCTTGGCGGCGAGGAGTCCCGCAAGCCACACCGCCACCACCATGAACAACAACAGCGCATCGTAGCTGTGGATGTTCATGAGGGCGCAGTAGGCGATCGCCCCCAGCGGCACCGCCGACCACGACTCGCGGGCCCGCCATACCTGCCGGAGCACGACCACGATCAAGCAAAGCGATGCCATGAAGAGCGCGTTCGTGAGCATCGAGGGATAGACGAAGGCCTCGGGCTGCCACACGTCAATTGGGGCGCGCCCGCCGGTGATCGCTGCCAGCCAAGCAGGCGCATGCCGTGCCGCCTCGCCAAAGCGCTCCCACATGAGATAGCCCACCCCTCCCCCGAAGCAAGCCATCGTGATCGCGAACTTGGCCGTGAAGACCGGGAGCCCGAGCTCCACGAGGAACTTGCCGAAGAGTCGGACGAACCCATAGGTCAGCACAAGCCTCGTCAGGATCATCGAGCCTACGATGCCGATCACCTTCGCCAGCCAACCCATGAGCAGAAACAAGAGGTGGAAAGTGAGGGAGGGCTGGGCGTCGGTGGTGAAGAGGTTCTCGAACAGGACACGGCCCGACATCGCCTGGTGCATCCATGCGGCGTAGACCATCTGGTCGTCCAGGTTGAGCTGGTGCCCGAGGTAGGTCGAGCCAGGGGGTGTCGAGATGAGCCCGACGAGCGTGGGAAGTCCCGCGAGAAACACCGCCGCGAGCGCCAGGTATCGGGAGAACCTTTCGATCTGGGCCGAGGTCGTCGGGTCGCGCTGGTCTGTCAAGCCTGCCTACTCCGGAACTTCGCGGCCCATGCCCTTATAAATGGAGACGATGGTCTCGGCTCCGACCTCGGCCTCGCGGAGCGAAGGGTCGAGCTTGAGCGCGGCGCGATAGAGCCGGAGGGCGGCTGGAT
This sequence comes from Fimbriimonadaceae bacterium, assembly GCA_020847855.1. Classification (GTDB taxonomy): domain Bacteria; phylum Armatimonadota; class Fimbriimonadia; order Fimbriimonadales; family Fimbriimonadaceae; genus JADLBH01. The sequence continues at coordinate 14,753 of JADLBH010000025.1, read as the reverse complement.
ACTTGTCCTTGGGCGCAAGGTCGGGGGAGTACATAAAGCTGTTCGCAAGATTGAGCGCCGCCTCCACCTTGTGCCACCAAATGCAGGCATCACAGACCTTCTGGCTGGGCTTGGCCGCCATCGCCGCCTCGTAGGCCGAACGTGCCTTGCCCATGTCCACGCTCGGAGCCGGGCTCTGCGCGGTCGCGCACACGCAAAGGGGCGCTAGCACGATTGAGGCCCATCTTGCAACCATGGGTAGATTCTACTGCCTGAAACGCAGAACATTGGTCGCGACAATGGCCTCGTCGAACTGCTTCACGAGGCTCAGAGCCGCCGCAGCCTTGGCACGGTCAGGGAGGGCGAGGGCCTGGGCCAGCGGCTCCGCCACCGAAGTGGGGGCTGTGGCCAGGACGTGCTGCGGGGTCGTCGAGGGCGGTAACCCTTGGGCCCTGCGGATCGCGATCAGGCGGTTGTTCGCGATGATCCGCGCGGCGGTGCCGTACTGCCGGCCCGCGGCTAGGACGGTCGCCAGTGCCTCCGTGGTCGCCCTCGAAGTGACGTCCCGCACCACGCTCGGCAGCAGCGACCCGAAGCGCTGGCCGAGCCACCACACTCCCAAGACGAAGACAAACAGCGCGTGCCACTGCGCGGCCACCGCCCACGGTCCCAGGGAGGCGAGCAGGGAAGGAGTGCTCTCGTCGCCGCCCAGGGCGTCCACAAAGAGGACACCGTTCTCGCGTCCACCCAGGGTGGCGAGCATCGTGACCCAGTAGTCCGCGTTGTCCGAGGCATCCAGATAGCGGTTCGTCGCGGAGAGCCCGTCCGCGACAATCACGGCGCGGCCCTTGCCCATGATACGGACTTGCACCCACCAGCCGACCCTATCGTGGTTGAACCAGTCGTAGGGTTGTGAGTTCGCCACCCAGCTCTCGTCAGGGTCGTCCGCATCCTTGCTCATGGACACTTTGAACTCTCGCTCCTGCGGGAACTTGGACTCGACATTGGCGGTGCTCACAGAGTCGTAGGCGTCGTCCAAGCTCTCTGGGACCTCGGCGTAGACCACGGTCGCCCCTCCGTTGGCCGCTCGCGCCAAGGTTTGTAAGAGTCTGGACGGTTCAGGGTCCGGATCGTTCGTGCCTTGGCCCTCCTCCACCGCTTGGAAGAACTCGGCCATGGGGTTGCTATAGGTCGGGGCGATCGCGACCACCACCTCGCCACGCCTCGCCTTGTAGCGGGCAGAACGTTCAATCCGCACCGGGAAGCCGCTCTGCCGAAGCAACTGGGCAAGGCCCTCGGTGCCGCTGGGGCCGGGGTTCGAGGTCACGGGTCGTGACTCGAACTCGGCTTGGAACTCCCATACCGAAGCCGCCACCAGCGCCAGTCCTGCCACGACGAGCCACACTAGGAAGGGCGTCCGGCCCTTCACACCGCCCTCCCCTCCAAGGTCCGATAAGCCCGGATGTAGAGGTTTCGGAGGACCGCGACCTCATCCTTGTTGATGGGCTTGCGCCCGTACCAGTACTCGTCAAAGTGCCGCGTGGTGCCTCGGAGGTCCAGCATCTTGGGGAAGCGAGAGCTCTGCTCGGCCCTCCGTACGTGCTCCCAATTCGTCTCGTACCTGCGGAACGGGGCGATGTCGAACTCGGAGAGCCTCACGAGCAAGGCGACGTAAAGGCACCGAAAAGCGTCTCGGTGGAACCCTTGGCCCTCGAGGATATCGGCCCGGTCGAGCCATTCGTCCGCAGTGAGGCCCTCCTCCCCCGACTCGACGAGGTCGGCGGCAAGGCGGGCTTTGCCCTTGCGATCGAGAAGCCAAGCGATGACAAAGCCAGCGACCATTATGGCGACGATGCCCATCCAGGCCCAAGGTGGCACCGGCAGGACACCTCCAGGCCCGCTCGTTGTGAAAAGGGAGCCGATGAGCCGGCCGATCGCGTTCCCGAGCCTCTCGAAGAACCCCTGGGCCCCGCCCCTCGTGGACTTGAGCAGCTCCCTGGGCTCCACCGCGCCCGGGTCACGATACTTGCTGGCGCTCAGGATCTCTTGCGCCTTCTTTTTCGAGTCCGGACCCGGAGGCGGTTGGCGGAGGCTGTCGCGAGCGGCCGCCATCTGTTTGTAGGGCGTGGTCCCCGGCACCAGCTCCTCGGGGGGATCGTGCTGCGCACAAGCCAACTGGGCCGCGGCTAGCGAGAACAGAAGCGCGAGGCTAGCCCTTGTCATGGAGCATCCCCATTTCGCGTGCGACGACCTCGATGTCGTAGCCTTCCACCGCGATTCGGCGAGAAAAGTAGGTCACCACGGCACAACTCGCCCACAGCGGGGGCACCGCCATGGTTGCGGCGAGGAAGGGAAGGAGGCTTACCGACAAGGTGAGAAGCTCCGAGCCCTTCGATCCCAAGGGGGTGGCGGCAAGGGCTTCTCCTGGGATGAGGGCATAGAGTAGGAGGGCGCCGGAGAGACCCGTGATGGCGAGCACCAGGAGGAACACGCCCATCAAGGTCATGGGGCTCCCGGTGTTTCCACGAGTTCGCTTCCCTAGGGCAAAGCCCCTCACGAGGGAGCGGAAGGGCCCGGCCCCTTCCACGAGCGCGGCCACGGGGGAAAGGCTCAGCGCCTGCAATCCGAACAGCCAAGCAAGCCCACCGAAAGCGATCAGCAAGAAGCCATAGACCCCGATCGAGGCTTGGACCCCCTGCTTGCCGACGAAGGCGATGTCGCTCAAGAAGATCAAGAACAGGCCGCCAAAGAACGGGCCGAGCAGGAGCGACGACCCGAGCAGGGCCGTGCCGAACGAGCCTCTCTTGGCAGGGGGCGCCTCGCCGGTCAGGTGTCGCGCCGCGATCGGCAGGACCGTGTCCATGACGGAAGAGTAGACCCAGGCGGCGATGACCACGCACACGATCCCCGCCGCGCCCACCGCGAGCAGGGGGGCGAAGGGATCCACGGGTCGGTTGCGAGGCGTGAACAAGGCGACCGGTACCGCCACCTCAACGACGAAGAGCAACGTGGCAAGCGCGGCGATGACGGGCCCGGCGCTCGCTTTGAACGCGACGATCGCGCTCTGTTGACAGACCTCGAACGCGACCGTGACCACCTCGACGGACCCCATCGGCCGAAGTCGTGCCTGCCGCTCCTGGCGGGACGCCTTGGATCCCATCAGGGCTTCGAGCCGGTCCAGGTTCACGGTCCCTATTGTGACAGCAGGGGCCGCCCGTGATGGCCTGGGCCCGGCGTGCCACCGGGCAATCTGAAACGTCTCCACTACATATGGGACCGGTTCTCGCTCTCGCCGCTATGGTCGCGCCCGCGGCCGAACCCTCGATCACCGACTATGTGCAGCCAGGGCTCCGCGACCTCAGTTTCACCGCCAAGGTCCTCAGCGCCAAGCAGTCCGAGCTGAAGAAGATCAACCAGGACTTCTCGGTCTCCTACCGGTTCTCCTCGTCCAATGTTTGGCTCAAAGAGCCGATGATGCTGCGGATGGAGTCGGTCGTGGACGATACAAAGATCTTCTACATCGTGAACGGGACGAAGAGGCTCGTTTCCGTTCCCAGGACGGGGCTCCGGCAGCGGGAGGACTTGAGCAAGGCGCCCGGAAAGCGCCAGACCCCGCTGGACTTCGGTCTCTTGACGCCATCGCTGTTCAAGGGACTGTTCCAAGCAAAGTTCGTCAGGACCGAGTCGCGCGGCGACCTAAAAGGGTGTCTCGTCTTCGACCTTACGTACCTTCCCTCGCTCGACGATACGAGCCGCAACCGCGTCTGGGTGGATCCTCAACGGAAGTACACCCCCAAGCGCGAGTGGTACTCCCAACTTGGCGGCTACTTGATGGCCACGTTCACGTACTCCGATCTCCAGGCGGTTGGCGGGATCTATGTTCCGCGAAAGGTGTCCGTGAACAACGCCGAAGGAAAGTTCGCAGGCTCGACCGCCTACCAGAACGTGAAGGTGAACACCGGGCTTGCCACCTCGCTCTTCGACGCCTCCTAAGCGGTGAGGTCGTCCAGGGCCGCGCCCAGGGCCTTGGCCGTGAAATCGAGGAGCGAGATGGCGCGGTCGTACTCGAGCCGGGTGGGGCCGATCAGGGCCAGCACTCCGGTGTCCTGGCCGCCCACCTTGAAAGGCGCTTGGATCACAGTCAGCCGCCGAAAGCGCTTGTCAGGGTTCTCCGAGCCGATCGAGATGCCGGTCCGACCGAGGGAGGCCCGGATCGCATTCTCGTCCTCAATCCCGTCAAGGACTTCGCGGGCAGCCTCTTCCTCACGAATGAACTCGGGCTGAGCCAGGACGAACTCGTGTCCTTCGGCCACCAGTTTTCCTTGTTGGAGTTCTTTGGCTGCGGCCTTCACGGCCCCGATCGTCGCCGATGCGACCGCGGTCGCGAGCTTGTCCAAGCCCTTAGGCACCGAGAGAACAGCGAGCTCGCGAAGCGAACGGTCCTTGCACGCCCTGGCGAGCGCCTCGTTCACGGCCGCAATGTGGGTGAGGTCGGTCTCGACCGGGGTCTCGACCATGCGGTTCTCTACATGGCCGTTCTCCATCACCATCACGAGCAGGCACCGACCAGGGCTCAAGCCCGTGATCAACAGGTGGCGGACTCGGGCTTCGCGGTTCCGGTTCACGGTGGCGACCGAGAGCAGGTGTGTAATATGGGCGAGGGCGCGGGCCGTGCTCGCCAAGAAGTTGTTGAGCGTGTCCTCCTCGCTCGTGGCCTCCCCGATCTTCCGCTTCTCGGGGTGGGTCGGCGGCCTCGTCACGATCAGCTGGTCCACATAGTAGCGGTATCCCTTGTCGCTTGGGATCCGACCGGCGCTCGAGTACGGCTTCTCCAGAAGGCCAAGCTCAGTGATCTCGGCCATCTCGCTCCGCACCGTCGCCCCGCGGACCCCGAGCTCGTACTTCCTCACGACCACGTCGCTGGCGACAGGCTCGCCCGCCTGGACGTACTCGACGACCACCGCCTCGAGGATTCTTTTCTTGCGTGGGCTGAGTTCGCTCACTCGTGAGCCTAGTGTACTGGTGCAAGGGTGCAAGCAGGCCAGCGTTAGGGACTCGGTCCATACTAGAATGAGGCATGGCGCGAGGCGCCGCAGACCGCATCATAGGCATCGAGACCGAGTTCGGCACCCTGGTCCAGCCGGGCTATGGCGCACCAGAGGGCGCCGTGGAAGCGATCAAGGACCACGTCTTCCACGACCTGAAGCTAGGGGCGATAGACCTGCTCGCTCGAGACGAGGTCTTTGAGCCTGCCGAGTCCGGCGGCTTCTTGATGAACGGGGGGCGTTTGTACATTGACGCCGTGGGGAGCCACCTCGAGTACGCCACGGCGGAGTGCCGATCCTTGCGCGACTTGGTCGCCCAAGATCGCGCCGGGCAAAGGCTGATCGTACGTTCCTTGCAAGACCTCGGCGTTCGGGACGTGGTGGACGTGTACAACAACAGCATCGACCACTTTGGGGGACACACGTTCGGCTGTCACGAGAACTACCTCGTCAAGATGGACGAGGACTTCATCTCAGCCCGGACCCCTGGCGTGATCGGCTTTCTCGTGACGCGCCAGATCTTCGCTGGGACAGGCAGGGTCGGTGGGCACATCCTCGCGGCCACGGGAAGGCCCAACCTCGGAGCGGTTTCCGCAAACCCGATTGATTACATCTGGGTCAGTCAAATCTATCACGCGCTTCCGGACGATTCGGTCGAGTTCCAACTCAGCCAGCGAGCGGACCACATCCTGAAGACCGTTGCGAGTCGGGTTCGGTTCAACCGGGCCCTGATCAACCCGAAGTGGGAGCACTTCTACTCGCACGACGGGATGAACCGGTTTCACCTGCTCTTCGGCGAGGCCAACCAGTCGGAGTATGCGATGGCGCTCAAGGTGGGCACGACCTCGCTCGTGCTCCGCCTCGCAGAGGAAGGGAGAATCCCCGAGAGGCTGATCCTGGACCGGCCTCTCGTCGCCCTCCGACAGGTGAGCCGAGACCGTTCGTACCGATGGCCGGTGTGCCTGGCCGACGGGACGAGCATCGGTGCCGTGGACTACCAACGCGAGTTCTTGAGCTTGGCGCTCGGCTTTCGAGGGGAGTCGGAGGAGACCGACTGGATCTTGACGGAGTGGGAGTCCGTGCTGGACCAACTCTCGGCCGATCCCCTCCAGCTCGGCGATAGGCTCGACTGGGTGGCAAAGTTGCACGTCCTCGAGGCCTATCGGGAGGATGCGGGGGTGGGCTGGGACGATCCCGCCCTGCACTCCGTGGACCTGGAGTATCACAACATTGACCCAGCGAAGTCCCTCTTCCACGCCATAGATTGCCGAAGGATCGTGAGCGAGGCGAACATCGCCTTGGCCCAGGTGGATCCGCCCAACGACACGCGCGCCCTGGGACGGAGCAAGCTCGTTCGATCCGTAGTCAAGGGCGAGGGGCGGTCGGCATACCTCTTCGATTGGTCCGGGGTGACGCTCGACCGGGGCCGGTACCTCGAAATGCCCGACCCCTTCCAAACCTATGCAAGCGAAGCCGATGCCCTTCTCGGCTAACATGGTGTGATGTCCTCAGATATGGATCGCAGACAGTTCTTGGGCCGCGCAGCGAGCGCAGGCATCTCTCTCTCCCTGCCGATTGCAGCCGCCGCCTTGCCCCAAGAGCGGGCCCGACCACGGGGCGCAAAGTCGCTCGATGCCTTCGCGACCGCCCCCATGAGCAAAGTTCGGTTCGGCATGATCGGCGTCGGGGCTCGGGGAAGCGGGCACGTGGGCGACCTCCTCAAGCTCGACGGCGTGGAGATCAAGGCGATCTGTGACCTCTATCCGGACTGGGCTGCCCGCGCCGCCAAACAGTGTACGGACGCGGGAAGACCCAGCCCCGAGATCTTCACCCAAGGCAAGGACCACTTCCTGAAGATGCTGGACCGCGACGACTTGGACGCGGTCGTGATCGCCACGCCCTGGGAGGAGCACTCTCGCATGGCGATTGCCGCCATGAAGGCGGGCAAGCACGCCTTCGTCGAAGTCCCGATGGCGATGACGACCGACCAGTGCTGGGACATCGTGGACACCGCGGAACGGACGCAAAAGCAATGCATGATGCTGGAGAACGTCTGCTACGGGCGCGAGGAGTTGCTCGTGCTCAATATGGTGGCCCACGGCGTCTTCGGCGAGATCCTCCACGGGGAAGGAGCCTACATCCACGACCTGCGGGGCCAGATGAACGAGGTCGAGCGAGGCACCGGCTCCTGGCGCACGGTCCACTACCAGAAGCGAAACGGCAACCTCTACCCGACCCACGGCCTCGGTCCGGTCGCTCAATACATGGACATCAACCGGGGCGACCGCTTCGACTTCCTCTCCTCGGTGAGCTCGAACAGTCGGGCACGGGCAGCCTATGCTAAGGAGCACTTTCCGCCGGAGCACAAGTGGAACCAAAAGCCCTTCGTCTGCGGCGACATCAATACGACCATCGTCCGCACCGTCCGAGGGCGCACGCTCATGGTGCAGTGGGACGAGCAGCTCCCGCGGCCCTATAACCGCCTCAATCTGCTCCAAGGCACCAAGGGAGTCTGGGGCGGCTTCCCGAACCGGTGCGTCATCGAGGGCCGCTCGCCCTCGACCGACCAGTGGCAGGAAGGCGATGAGCTCAAAGCGTTCTACGAGCGCTACGAGCACCCGCTTTGGGCCAAGGTCGGCGAGCTCGCCAAGGGCTCCGGGCACGGTGGCATGGACTTCGTCATGTGGTGGCGCGCGGTGCAGTGCCTGCGCGAGGGCTTGCCACTCGACCAGAGCGTCTACGATGGGGCCGCATGGACCTCGGTCGGCACCCTGAGCGAGGTCTCTGTGGCCTCGCGGGGTCGCAGCGTGGACGTGCCCGACTTCACCCGTGGCGGGTGGAAGACGGCGAAGCCGCTGGGGATCGTCAGCTAGACAGTCTCCCGCCAAGCTACGGGATCTGATTTGGTTCTGCGTCTCCGGTTCGCTCGCCGTAGTCATGCTGACGAACGCAGAGCACGTGCCCAAGGGCAGCCTGATGACCATCGTGATCGGCATCTTGATGCGCAAGTGCTGGGCTTCTCCTGCCAAGTAGTCGAAAACGAAACACTGGCTAAGAAATCCACATTCGATAGCAGTAACACTACTAGCGTGGTAGGATCTGTTAGAAGGCAGGACGATGCGTTACCGACTCGCCTCCCGAAAAGTGCTTCGCCTAGGAGCCGCAGCAACGCTGCTCGCGATCCCGTTGGCCGCAGCTTCTCAACACCTCTATGGGATCTTGTGGGATAACGGCGACCTCTACAGGATTGACCCCTCGAATGCTGCTGTCACCCGCATCGGCGCGACGCGGATCCCGTTCATGGCGGACATCCAGATGGGCCCCGACGGGTTCCTGTACGGCTTTTCGACCGGGACCGCCGCGAAGACCTACAAAATCAACCCTGAGACGGCGGGCGCGACGGAGATCCGGCCCCTTGGCCTCGATGCCGGGACGTTCGTGTTCGAGGGCGCAATGGCCCCGACCGCACCCAACAGCTACGAATATTGGTGCTCCGGCCTGCTCGATGCCGGCGACCCTGGGATGTTCAAGCTCGACGTGCGAACCGGCGCAGTGTCCGACAAAAGGACACTCTCGGGCGACTACGACATCAACGGCTGGACCCTCGGCACGACCGACGCCGAGGTGCTGTTCGGCCTCGACCGGGAATCCGGGAGGGTTCAGCACGTGGATGCGGGAAGCGGGACCGTGGTCCAAGCCGACCTATGGCCGGGCGCCGTAGGCGAGGTAGGAGGCATGGCCCAAGCCGACGACGGCACGGTCTACATCGCGACCGGCGGCCCGGGGAGCGTGATCGCGGGCTCCAACTCCCTCTACAGCGCGACAATCCAAGGGACGCTCCATATGCCCGCGCAGATCGGCGTATTCAACGGTATCGGCGGCTCCGGCTTCAGCGGCCTCGCCGCACCCGAGCCCGCATTGCTTGCCTCGCTCGGGGCACTTCTGCTCCTCGTCGTTCGCAGGAGGAAGTAAGTGAGGAACACCAAGTGGATAGCCCTTGGCGCAGCGGTCGCTCTGGCGGGCGCTGTGTGGCTCGCCGTCCCGCGTGCCCCGACGGTTGCTCCCTCGCCGACTGTCCATGCCGGCCCCACCGCGCAAGACGGGCTTCAGTACTGGCTGTCGCTCCGGGGTGACAAGCGCGGCGTCGTAGACTACGGCCAGATCCTGGACGCGTGGAGGGCCGAGTCGCCGCCGCGGGCAGGCTCGTTCGTGGCGCAGCCCCAAGCCGACGCTTGGGTCTACGCAGGCCCGAAAAACCTCAACGTCCCGAGCGCGAACTATTACGGCACGAAGCCGATCTCGGGCCGGGTCAACGGAATCTCCGTCGAGCCAGGGGCGAACCCGACCGTCTATCTCGGAGGGTCGTTTGGCGGCGTTTGGCGCGGCACGCAAAACACGGTCTGGACCCCCTTCGCAGACCAGCTCTTCCCCATGCTTATGGTGGGTTCGCTGGCAGGCAAAGGCAACCGCCTTTACCTTGGGACGGGCGATGCGCACAACGCCCAGAGTATCGGACCGTTCTTCATCCCAGGAAACACGTTCGGTACGTCCGGGGTCTACATCTTCGACAAGACTGCGGGGACTTGGGCGCAAACCGGGAACGCCGAGTTCGGTACTTTGACCGCGGCGGGCGAGACGATCCGGCACGGAGGCCATGTCAACGCCATCGCGCCCTTGCAAGACGCCGAAGGGGCCCTCGCCGCCGTATGCCACGGCAACGCGCTCGCTAGCGGCAAGAACCCCAACGGGCTCTGGCGCTACGACGGGACAGCGTGGAAGCGCGCGGTCGCCGACGAGGAGAACTTCTTCGACCTGGCCACGGGGGCGCTCAGCGCCGCAACCGGCCGACGGTACTACTACGCGACTTCCCTCAACTCCAGCGACCTGCGACGCTCGCGGGACGACGGGAAGACCTGGCAAAAGCTCGCGACCCCCGCCACAGCGGCAGGCGGGACCCACGCCTACCTCGTCGAGGCTTCCCCAACCAAGCCTGACACCGTCTACCTCATGTCCTTTCGAGACAAGAAGATCTGGCGCAGCGACGAGGCTGGCAAGACCAAGGCCGGCTGGACCGAAGTCACGGGCGACATCGGGCCCGAAGCCTGGAACCAGCACTACTACAACTGGCTGCTCGCCGTCGGCTCGGTCAAAGCCGACGACGGCAAGGACCTCGACATCGTGATCGCCGGCGGCGTCCAGGTCTTTGTCCTGGAAGACCAAGCGGCCAGCAAATGGAAGGAGTTCAGCGGCGACGACACCCCGGCGAGCGTGATCCACCGCGACTTCCAAGCCGCTACGTTCAGCCCGACCGCGACGAACGTCGCCTACATCGGGTCGGACGGCGGGATCTACCGCGTCACGTTCGACAACCGATTCCGGCCCACCATCGAGAACTACATGACGCGCGAGAACGACCCGAAGCTCGGGTTGACCCAGTTCTATCACATCGCCGTGGGCGGAGCCGACCACGGCAAGCTGCTGGGTGGGGCGCAAGACAACTGCACTCCATTCGCGCTCGGCGCCTCGTTCGGTGCCAACAAGAACTGGTCGAACCCATGCTCGCTAGGGGACGGAGGGTGGGTAGACATCAGCAAGCACGACACGAAGCGCCAAGCGGCCGCGGGATATGCGCTGCCTGGGCGCAGCCTCAGCTTCTTCTACACCTCGGACGACTGGAAGGAGAACCCGCGCCTTGAATCGCCATGCCCGCGCGAAGGGGACAGCTCCGTAATCTTCCCGCCCATCCTGTTCGACTCGTGGTCGTCCGGCATTGTCTACACGGCGTTCGAACGCTTGCGCTACTTCCGGTTCAGCACCGCGGCGTGGGCGGTCGTGCCTGGCGCAGTCTCGATGGGCAGGGTCGTGTGCCTTGCCACTTCGCCCACGAACGATCGTATCCCCAGCTACTTCGTGTACAGCGGGGCCTTCGACGGCCAGGTCTGGCTCACCAAGTTCAAACTGGGCGACTTCCCGAACCTCGACGGAGCCCAGGTGCGGATTGACAAAGGGGCGCCGGCGATTGATAACGCGGCGGGCCTGCCTGTCACCTCGATCGCGGTGGATCCCCTCAACCACAAGCGGGTGCTTGTCGCTCTCGGGGGACAAGACCGCGACCGCGTAACCAAGCGGATCTTCGTGTGCGACGATGTCACGAAAGCCGAGGCCCAACGGAAATGGGTAGACGTCACCGGCGACCTGCCGAAACTCCCTGTCAACGCGCTCAAGTTCTGGCCAAAGTCGGTAAAGGAGTGGTGGGTCGCGAACGATCTCGGAGTCTATGTGACCCAGGATTCGGGCGTAACCTATAAGTCCGTACGCAAGAACCTGCCGACGACCGTGGTCAACGACATTCAAGTGATCTCCGGGAGCAACGTCGTCTCGGTCGGGACGTTCGGCCGAGGCATTTGGCAGGCGAGGCGGGCCGACCTCCTGGCGGCCGGACCCTAGGCGGGCTCGGTCTTTAGCGGAGGGCGGCCCTGCGATTCCCACCAAGCCCTGGTATCGGCCGCGGTCTCGGCGAGCGGGCGGTTGGCCAGTCCGTGCGCCCGGGCCCTGTCGGACGGGCAACGGAACAGGAAGTCGCTCGAACCGTCCGCGGGCAATACCAGCGGCAGGCCAAGCTCCCATGCCGCTGCGTCCTCGACCGGTTCGACCCCACACGACGCGAGCATCCCTCCGAGTGTGGTCTGCTCCCCGCAGGCGTTGAAAGTCCCCGAAATCCGCCCCTCGGCAAGCAGGAGGCACAGCCGCGCAAGGTCGCGGGCATCAATCGCCTGGACCGGCTGCTCGAGCCTGGGCGGCACCCGCGTCGGCCCGGATCGCGTCGCCCAATAGGTGAACCGGTCTGTCGGGTCGTTCGGTCCTGCGACGATCCCCGGACGCACCACGGCAAGCCGATCGCCCCACGCCTCGTGCGCCTCCGCTTCCACCAGCGCCTTCAGCCCGCCGTAGGTCTCCGCGTCCACGGTCTCGGTCGCCGGGTCGTCAAGCGACAGGACCGCCGCCGACTCGTTTGGCCCGGGTCCGCCGGTGTTATCATAGACTGAGATCGTTGAGACGAGGAGGCACCAGCTCGAGCCCGCCGCCAGCGCTTCGCCCGCCATGCGGGCTTCCCGCGGGATGTAGGCGCAAACGTCGAAGACCGCGTCCCATGACCGGTCCGCCAGCTTGCCCAGCGATTCCCGCCGGTCGCCGAGGATGTGCTCGCACTCTGGGAACAGCCCTGGCCCGCTCTGGCCCCGATGGAACAGCGCGACCTCGTGGCCAGCACCGAGCAGCGCCTCGACCATCGCCCGCCCGACGAATCGAGTGCCGCCGAGGACGAGTACCTTCAAGTCTAGAAGTCCACCCCGGTCGGCGGGACTTCCGAGGGCTGCCTGGGTGGGGCGACCGGCTCCTGCTCGGGCACTACTTTCACCGTGAGGTCGGCAAAGATGCCGTAGCGCCGTCCGTCCGTTCCTAGGGGGCCTGCCACGAGCAGGGGAGTCTCCGACCGGTTCGGGATTTGGTCGAGCTTCATCCCCGAGATCGCCCGAGGCACGATCATCGTGCCCGCGGGCCACGCCGAAGCATCCTGCATCAGAGCCACGACCGCGCTGCGGAACGATCCCCCGCTCGTAAACTCCGGAAGCTTGCCGTCGTGCTGCGAGGTGTACTTCGCGAGGGCTTCGGCGATGGCGGCGAGGCGGTCTTGCAAGATCGCGGGCTCGACGGGCTCGAACTGCGGCATCTGCGGTGCCGGGGTTCCTGGGTTGGCCGTCGTCGGTGCGGGTTCGGCTAGCCCTGGGGTGTTGGGCACCGTACCAGGGCGGCCCTCCAAGCCCGGCCTTGGCGTGCCCTCGCGAGGCGGGGCCGTGGTCCCGTCAGCGCTCGCCTGCTCGGCGGATTGGGCCAAGACTTCATCGGGCCGGGCGGTGTAGACCGTCTGGGGCGGCTCGTAGAACGCGCACCCCGCGGCCAGCAAGAGGTAGGGTATCGCCAGCGCGAACCGCGCAAACCTGGCTCCCTGAACAGAGGATTCCATGCGAGACCTACAACATTATGACCGCGCGATCGAGCTTATGAAGGGCGCGATGGCGCGCTATCTGGACGACCTTGCCGCGATGTCGGACGAACAGCTCGCGTTTCGGCAAGGCAAGTCGCGATCGGCCTACGACTTCACCTACGAGGTCGCCCTGGTGAACCGGGCGATGGCCCGTCGCATCGCGGGCGAGGAGGCCGCGCTCGAGTTCGACGGCTGGGTCGTCGCGCCGCCTGAGATGTGCGCGAAGGAACCGTGCGCCCGTGAGCTTCGGGAATCCTGCGAGGCCGTGATCGCGGCGGTCGAGGCGAGGGGTAGGGAGGGGGCGCTCGCCGAGCTCACCACCCCGCGCGGGCCGAGCTCCCCCTACGAGGTCGCCTCGTTCCTCGCGCTCCACACCATGTACCACGCGGCCCAGCTGAACTACATACAGGCCCTCCACGGCGACCTGGAGATGCACTGGACCGGCTAGCGCCCCGCCGACTAGGAATCGCTGTCAATCCGCCGCATCAGGCCCGAGACCGCCCCCGCGAAGAGGAGGCTGAGCACCCACCCGCCCACGATTAGCACCCAGTCGTACACCACGAGCACCCAACCGAACCATGACGAGGGTCGAGGGCGGAAGAAGCTCGCCTGCCCCAGGTCCACCACCGGCATGAACCGGTCCAGCGCATAGAGCCCCGTGACGAACGGAGGGCCGCCCTCCCGCCAATCATGGCCGGGGTTCGCCTGCACCGCCGCGAGCAAGTCCCCCTCGACCGGCCCCATCACCTCGGAGAACGGGCCGAACGCGGCGAACGTGTACAGGACGGTCCCGACCGCCCACAGCGCACCAGCGATCGCGATCGCCCGCCAGGGCCGATAGCCATAGCCGATCAGCCACGAGACCCTTTGCCAGGCCTTGCTGAGCCCGATGCGCTGCCGCCACAGTCGGGGCTTGGTAGCCGTCAGCTCCTTGCGCTCGTGGTGGAAGGCCTCTTTGCGCATCGCCACCGCGACCTCGGTCGCCTCCCTCGCGTGGCCCGCGTCGCGCAGGGTCCGGAAGAGGTGGCGGTAGGGCTGGGGGAAGTACTGTTGTTTGTCGCACTCGCGCAGCAGGGTGAGCATCTCCGCCTTGGGCGCCTGGTCCGGTTTGGCGAGTCCCTGGTAACGGAACCCGTTCAGCTGCCACTTCTCGGGGTAGTGGATCTCGCCCAAATCGAGGGTCGTCGCTGTCGCGTGGCGCAGGTCCACACCGTGTACGCCTCGGACGTCGTGCCACTGGAAAGGGCTCCCGATCTCCGCCGCCACGAGCGAGACGTTTCCGCCAAAGGACGGAAACGCTCCGAACCCGCGGCGCACCAAGACCGCGCCCCCGACCTCGATCCCGTCCGCGGTCAGGGCAAAGCCGGTCGCGTTCTGGAACGACCCGCCGACGCAGCTCAGTCCCCCCCCGATCTTGGCCCCGAGGAGCCGCACTGTTCCTGCCGCCTCGAACCGAGGGCCCCCGTCCACCGACTGCAGGAACACGCCTCCCCCGACCTCGATCCGGTCCGCGCTCAGGGCGTCGCCGGTCGCGTTCTGGAACGACCCGCCAGTGCAACTCAGCTGCCCCCCGATCTTGGCCCCGAGGAGCCGCACCTCCCCTGCCGCCTCGAACCGTGTGCCCCCGGCCATCGACTGCAGGAACACGCCTCCCCCGACCTCGATCCGGTCCGCGCTCAGGGCGT
>JADLBH010000024.1 GCA_020847855.1 Fimbriimonadaceae bacterium | reverse complement strand
GGAGCCCTCCAGGCCGAGTACCTGGTCCGGCAGACCGGCCCGAGCGTCGTCTCGCTCTGGTGCTTCAACGCCGACCACTTCACCTGGACGGTCAACTAACCCCCGCCGCCTAGCGGCGAACGACCAAAAAGGCCCCCCGGCAAGCCGGGGGGCCTTCTTCCTGTTATTCGCAACACAGATCAATCGGCACGAGGATTGCTGTGCGGGGAAAGTACAGGCTTCGTTTCCCGTACAATGAAATCGAGTCCACGCTCCGCACATGGTCATGTTCCACCGTCGCACCCTCCTCACCGCCGCCCTCGCATTGGGCACAATTGCTTCGTCTCAGGCCGTCGGGCTCCATGTCCCTTCCAGGCTCGCAGCGAAACTGCGAACGGGTACGGATCGCTTCACGGTCGCCGCTTCCCTCGCCAACGGCTATGGGAAGGTTCTGTCCAAGGACAGAGAGGGTTTCTGGGTTATCGAGCTCGGGCCCGGCTTGTCCCCTTCCCAGGTCCTCCAGGCTTGGAAGCGAAGACCGAGTGTAGACGTTGCCAAGAGCTTGCCTCCAGACGCCCCCCGCGAAGACGTGACGACGGGTTCGCTGAGCCGAGCGGAGGAGTTCGCGGAGAGCTATCGAAAGGCATACCTCCTCCACTATGAGGCGATGGGCGAGGAGCCCGAGGATGAGATTCCTGGGCTCGACTTCTTGGAAGCCTATATCCAGCACCTCCGGGTGCGTGCATACCCCGGCGACCAGATTGACTTTACCGGTGACCGGAGGGTGATCGAGGAGCGGGCTTCGCGCCTCAACGAGCCTGGCCTCCAAGCAACCGGGTGGGAGTTCATCGGCCCGACGAACCTCGACATCCCATACCGGACGTACTATGGCCAACGGGCGATCAATGGGCGCGTAGGTGCCCTGGCGTACCACCCAACAGACCCTAACACGATCTTTCTTGGCGGGGCTCAAGGAGGGCTCTGGAGATCCACAGACAAGGGCCAGAACTGGACTCCGCTCACCGACAATTGGCCGATGCTCCACGTAAGCTCGATCGCGATCGAGCCCTTCAATGCGAGCGTCATCTACGTCGGCACCGGGGACTATCAAGGGTTCTCCGGGACCGCGATGGGCATCATGAAGACTACGGACGGTGGCACGACTTGGACCAGGCTGGGCGCGACCGTCTTCAACAATTCGCCCGTGAGCGCGATCGTGATCAACCCGGACAACCCTCAGATGCTCGTGGCTTCTTGCGGCCTCAACGGCGGTGGCCGCGTCTATCGGTCCACCGATGGTGGCCTGACGTGGACCGTTTCGATCAACGTGAACGCGAACTGGGACAACCTGGAACTGGGCCTGCCCGTCGGCGGCAACCGGCAAATTTGGGCCGTGAGTCAAGGTGGGGGGGTGCGGCGTTCCCTCGACTTTGGGGCGACTTGGACGTCGGTCACGGTGCCCGGGCTGGGAACAGGAACGCTGGATATTGCTTGCTCCAAGCTGGATCCGCAGGTCGCCTATCTCTTAGACGGTGCAGGGCAAAAGATCTTCAAGACGACGAGCGGTGGAAGCACCTGGATCAATACCACCACAAACTTCCCCGGCGGCTATAACTGGAGCCAATCCTGGTACGACTGGCACATCCTCACCTCTTACTTTGCCGATGGGCAGGGGAATCACGACGTGGTCTATGTCGGGCTGATAGACCTTGCGATGAGCCGCGATGGCGGGGCCACTTGGCGGAACATGGGCGGGGCGAACTGGACTGCGACCTATAACTCATCCGCGATCACGCACAACGACCAGCACTGCGCCGTCGTGAACGGGTCGAACCTCAACGAGGTGTTGGTCGGGAACGATGGCGGATGCTACATCGCCACCTTCAACCCGACGGCCGACACGATCACCTGGTCCAACCTGAACCGCAACTTGGGGATCACCCAGTTCTACACGATGGCTGTCCACCCGACCGACTCCAGCACCCTCTTGGGAGGGACGCAGGACAACGCCTCGCCGCATGCCCGTGGCGATCTCTTGAACTGGGACAACCCTGGGGCGGGCGACGGGGCAGGGTGTGCGATTGACCCTGTGCAGACTTCGACCCGATACGATTCCTACCAAGGGCAGAACATCCGCCGGACGGACAACGCCTACGCCACGTCCTATAGCATCACCCCGAGCTGGAGCGGTCACAGTACACCGTTCATCGGGATGCTCTGGCTCGACAGGACGAACTCGCGCTACTTGTACGCCAACACCAATTACATGAACCGGTACGACCGGACGACGAACTCATGGGTGCTCAAACTAGGCAACTTCAACTTCGGCACGACAAACCTAAGCCTGGATACCGCTGCAGGGGATTCAAACACGATCTACGTGGGCACCTCGACCGGGAAGGTCTATGTGAGCCGGAACTTTGGCGCTAACTGGGCGAGCCTTGACCGGGTGGGCCAGGGCGGGGGGATCCCCAATCGTGCGGTGACATGGATCAGCGTGAGTCCGACGAACAAGAACGAAGTCCTCGTCGTGCTCTCTGGGACGGGGACGGGCAAGGTGTGGCGCTGCGCGGACACGACCGCCGCAACCCCTCAGTGGACGAACGTCGGGAGCATCGGATCGGGAATGCCGGACGTGCCCGCGAACTGCCTCGCGAGGCACCCCGCGGATCCACAGGGGACCTGGTTCGTGGGCACCGACGTGGGAGCGTTCCGCACCACGGATGGCGGAAGCACTTGGACCGATATCAGTGCGCCACTCGGGCTGCCGAATGTGGAGGTGAGTCGTCTCGTGGCCGTTCCAGGAACGGGCTACCTCCAGGCCGCTACCTTTGGCCGGGGGATGTGGCGACTGCCTCTGGCCCCGCCTGAGCAAGTCGTGCCGCCTACCGTTCTCACCGTTAGATTCGGGCGAATCGAGTCCGGCGATGTTTCCAGTCTCGCGTCAGAGGACGATGTCGCGCTCCGCGTCTGCAAGTTCATCGTCCCGAACACGCTCGTAGCCCCGGTCACGGTCGAGGTGGAAGCTGTGAACCCAGTGCCCTCATTCTCGGGGATTCGGCTCGCCGTCCGGTTCAAGATGGGCACGGTCGGGAACTACAGCCAGACCTTGGACATGTTCGACTGGGTGGCGGACGCCTTCGACCCGGTAGATGTCCGAACGGACCCGCTCACGACGACCTACCAGACCGTCGAGCTGTTGGGCACAGGGGCGGTCGCTAGGTACACGAGCGGCTCGGGCGGGATACGTGCCCGGTACAGAATCGTGCAAACCGGCCCCGTCGCCGTCGCCAACTGGTGCGTGGATCACGATCGCGTCAACTGGATCGTGACGCCGTAGCGCGCTGATGCTAGAAGCGGACCGCCGCCGACCAGTACGCGAACTCGCCGCGAAAGAGTCCCAGGGTCATCGTGACGCCAGAGTCGCGATGGCCCACCGCGAAAGGGACGTCGAAGGCTAGCCCGACGTTCCAGTTGTATCCGTCGTGCTCAAGAACCGCCTTGGTACGGTCGCCAATCGTTTGGCTCGCACTCACAAAGCCGCCGCGGAACCGAGTGTCCCCCAGACCAAGGCTTACATGGGTTCGTGCACTTGGGTTCCAAGTTGCCGCGACGAAGTACGATCGGCTTTCGCCGGGATCTTGTCCGTTCGCTCCCTCGCCCTGGGTGCCCCCTTGGCCCGAGATGTCCTGGACACCGAGCGCGAGGCGGACCGGGCCGCGCTGGCGCGGGGGCGACCACACGAGGTTCGTCGCGAAATCGCCCTTGTTGCTCAGGATCATGTGGCTGACGGTCGCAGAGCCATAGTTCCCGAGCGGCACCCCCAGCAGGATCGTCCCCGTCCCGTTGCCTCGCAGCGCCTTCTCGTTCCCCTTGGGGAACGCTGGCGTTCGGTTCGCGCTGAGGTTTCCGATCGCGAGCACGACCTCCCAGTCCGAAAGGGAGTATCCGATCGGGGAACTGAGCGACATCGCGCCCCAAACGGAAACTTGGCCCTTCGATGAGACCCCGAACCCAGAACCTGGCAGTCCGCTCATGCTACGGAACTGGGGATACTGGCCCGCCCCTCCCAACTGCGCTAGGGCGCACGCCGGTGCGAGGAAGACTAGGCTACAGAACTTGCGCACAGTGCCGAGTATGTCCCCAAGCGGCCCCTCAGGTCCACCCCAGGCTGGAAGGTAACCTCGAAAGCCCGAAGAGTAGCATGGCCACGTCCTCCGCTTCCAACCTGCACGTCGAGTCTCTGCGCACCAAGATCCGAGAGAAGACGGCCGTCGTTGGCGTCATCGGGCTTGGCTACGTCGGCCTCCCGTTCGCCGTGGAGAAAGCCAAGGTCGGCTTTCGCGTGGTCGGCTTCGAGATGAACCCTGCCCGAGCGGACAAGGTGAATCGAGGTACGAACTACATTGACGACGTCGTGGACGAGGAGCTCACCGACGCGGTCACGAGCGGGCGGCTCCGGGCCACAAGCGATTTTGAAGAGCTCGCCGAGTGCGACGTCATCGTGCTCTGCGTCCCCACGCCTTTGAACAAGAACCTTGCCCCCAACCTCACCTATGTGTCCAACGTCACGATCGAGGCGGCGCGGAGGCTCAGGCCAGGGCAGCTGATCAGCTTGGAATCTACGACCTACCCTGGTACCTGCGAGGAGGTCATGCTGCCCATCCTTCAGGAGAGCGGACTCACCGTGGACGAGGACTTCTTTCTCTGCCACTCTCCTGAGCGAGTGGATCCTGGCAACAAGAGGTACACGACCAAGAACACGCACAAGGTCGTGGGCGGCGTCGGCCCCCGTTCCCTCGAGGTCGCCGAAGAGTTCTACCGGCAGACGATCCAGAACGTCGTGCCCGTTTCGAGCGCGAAGGCCGCGGAGCTGACCAAAGTGTTTGAGAACACGTTTCGCGCCGTGAACATCGCGCTGGTCAACGAGCTCACCCTCTTGTGCGACCGGATGGGTCTCGATGTGTGGGAGGTGCTGGATGCTGCCTTCACCAAGCCGTTTGGCATCATGCCGTTCTATCCTGGCCCAGGGGTCGGCGGCCATTGCATACCCCTCGACCCGCACTACCTCGAGTGGAAGGCGAAGGAGTTGAACTTCAACACCCGCTTCATCTCGCTGGCGGGCGAGATCAACCGGCGCATGCCGGAGTTCGTCGTGAGCAAGGCTGCGCGGCTCCTCAACGACGCCGGGGTTGCGCTCTCACGGGCCAAGGTGCTCGTACTCGGCGCCGCCTACAAGAAGGACATTGACGATTGGCGCGAGTCCCCGGCGATCGAAGTGATGAGGCTCCTTGTGGAGGGTGGCGCGGAGGTTTCTTACCACGACCCCTACGTTCCCAGCTTTTCGGAGCACGGCCTGAGGCTGGAGAGCGTGGATCTCGACGCACCGACCCTTGCGGCACAAGACCTCGTGATCATCGCGACCGACCACAGCAACGTGGACTACGAGGAGGTCGCGGCTCGGTCTCGGCTGGTCTTCGACACGCGCAACGCGCTCCATGGGACACTTGCGCCCAACGTCACCCGCCTCTAGGGATAGATGTGCGTACCGGGGCCGATGGGTTGCACTGGCTTGGACCAGAGCCGATTAAACCAGAGTGCGGCGAGCGTGCGATAGCCTTGGTCGCTGAGGTGGACATCGTCGGAGAAGTAGGCCGGGTTCGTCCCGATCACCCGCATCGCGTCCAGATACTTGACGTTGTGGCCCGCCAACTGGGACACGTAGGTGGCTTGGAGGATCGCCGCATCCGCGATCGCGCACTTTTGTAGGTCAAAAGTGTCGGGTTGGCGACGGTAGAGAACGTTGGCAAAGAGCACCTCGGCGGGCGGGTGTGCGGCAAAGATCGCCCCCAGCAAAGCCATGTAGTTGGCATAAACGACCTGGATGTCGAGCGGGTTGGGGTCGTTCCTCCCGATCATGAGGAGGATCACGTCGGGCCGAAAGGTCTTGACCCAGAGGCCAGCGCTGCCCTGCGCCCGTCCGTTCACGAGGTCTTCCGTCGTCCATCCTCCGTGCCCGTCGTGCTCCCGGTCCGTGAGTGCCCCTGCATACTCCGTCGAGCTCCCCACGAGGTCAATCGCGAGCCCCTTTTGTTCGCTCATC
Source organism: Fimbriimonadaceae bacterium (assembly GCA_020847855.1). GTDB lineage: Bacteria > Armatimonadota > Fimbriimonadia > Fimbriimonadales > Fimbriimonadaceae > JADLBH01. The sequence continues at coordinate 8,122 of JADLBH010000024.1, read as the reverse complement.
TGCTTCAAGAAGAGCCGGTAGCCACCGCCTTGGACCCCGAACCCAGCCCCCAGCGTGAGGGAGTCCCCGAGGCACATCACCTTGGTTTGGGCGAGAGCGACCCCAGGCACCAGGGAAAGAGCGAGGATCAAGCGGCGAGTCATGGCCCAATGTACTCCATGGCTCGATCGTCGCAGACATCTAGTGCCAGACTGGGGCATGGCAAAGCGAATCGGGGTCGTTGGGGCGGGATCATGGGGAAAGAACATCGTTCGAACCCTGTACGAGATGGGGGTCCTGGCCGGCGTCGCCGAGCTCGGTGAGTCTGCTCGACAGAGCGTCACCGAGACGTATCCCGAGGTCCCAGTCTTCTCCGACGTTCACGAGCTTCTGAACCGCGACTTGCACGGCGTTGCGATCGCGGCCCCGGCCCCAGTCCACCATTTGGTGGCGAAGGAGGCCTTAGGAAACGGGCTGCACACCTTCATCGAAAAGCCGATGACGCTCAGCTCGGTGGATGCGGACGACCTTGTTCAGCTGGCCGAGGCCCAAGACTGCGTGCTCATGGTCGGCCACCTCCTCATCTTCCAGCCGGCCATCACGTTCATCAAGCACTACCTTAGCGAAGGAAGACTGGGGCGCGTGTACTCGCTTCATCACGAGCGGCTCAACCTCGGTCGGGCGCGGAAGGTCGAGAACGTGCTCTGGAGCCTGGGCGTCCACGATGTCGCGGTCTGCCTCCACCTTGCCGGCGAGGCCCCGGAGAGTGTCGAGTACTTTGGCCAAAGCATCCTCACACCGGGCATTGACGACGACAGCATGCTCCACCTGCGCTTTCCCAGCGGAACCGTGGGGCACGTCCACAACTCTTGGCTCTGGCCCTCCATGCGCCGCCGGCTCACCGTGGTGGGCGAGAAGGGCATGCTGGTCTACGACGAGCCCAACCAAACGGTTACGTTCCATGACAAGGGCGTGAGACCAGACCTCACGAATAGGGACGAAGGTTCGCAGGTCGTGTTTGAAGGCCAAGGCCAGCCGCTGCGTACCGAGATGGAAGCCTTCCTCGACGCTTGCGCGACCGGTGCCCGGCCCATCTCCGACGGGCGCTCGGGGCTCGAGGTCGTCAAGGTGCTGGAGCAAGCCTGCCCACTCGCGTAAACTGGCCATCCGCCATGTCAGACTACTTCGCCCACGAGACCGCGATCATTGACGAAGGTGCCGAGATCGGGGCCCGGACCAAGGTGTGGCACTTCAGCCATGTTTGCAAGGGCGCCCGGATCGGTGAGGACTGCGTGCTCGGCCAGAACGTCGTCGTCATGCCGAACGTCCTGATCGGCGACCGTTGCAAGATTCAAAACAACGTGAGCCTCTATGAGGGGGTCGAACTGGAGGATTTCGTCTTCTGTGGCCCAAGCATGGTCTTCACGAACGTCCTGATCCCCCGTTGTGAGTTTCCCAGGGCGACGAGCGAGCACTATCACCGCACGCTCGTCCGTCACGGCGCCTCGATCGGGGCGAACGCCACCATCGTTTGCGGGGTCACCTTGGGGCCCCGATGCATGGTGGCAGCGGGAGCGGTCGTCACCAAGGACGTGCCGGAGAACGCGCTCGTGATGGGCGTGCCCGCCCGCCAGGTCGGCTGGGCGTGCCGCGACGGCCAGCCTGTCTTTCAGAGCGAACTGGAGACGCCCGAAGGGGTCGCTCAGATGCTCGAGCGCACCGGGGGCATGGGCCGGGAGATCCTCGAGTTTATCGAGGGGGTCACCCCAGACCCAGTACGACGCTAGCCTTCCTGGATCTCGATCGAGACGCCCCTCTTCTTGAGCTCCTCGAGGAAGGCCTTACCGGTCATCGCGTTCTCATAGCGGACGGCGCCCGGCCCGACCCGCCCTTCGGCAACCTCTCGGGTGACGATTGCGGCAGAGAAGCCCGTGAGCCGCTCCATAGATGTAAAGCCCGTCACTGGATCCTGTTTGTCGAAGATGTCAATCTGGATGCGGACGGGCTTGCCGTCCCGCGTCCCGACCCCCACGCCGCGCACGGCGCACTGGTCCTCGTCCACGAACTCGGCGAGCTTCGGCCCAAAGACTGCGTTGAAAACGTCCTTCGGCACGACCTTCGTACCCTTTACGTCCACCTCGGCCTCGTTCCAGAAGCCGAAGTCCTTGAAGATCTTCATGAGGGCCGCGTGGCCGGGAAACCGAATCGTCTTGTACTCGTAGTTCGTGACCGTCCCGGCGAGCGTGTGCGGGGCCGTGCTCGTGCCCCCGCTGGTGACGAACGCCTCCATCTGACCCAGCTGCCTCACTTCGAGCGGCTCGACCTCGGTCAAGGTCGGCACCGTCGCCACTTGGCCGTCGCGCACCACCACCGCACTGTAGTCGTACTCGGTCACCAGACCCTCCATGTTGAAGGTCAACTTGTAGTTGAAGGGAGGCTTGGGGTTCTGAGGGAGGACTCCGCAGTAGAGCTTGACCGAGTCGCACTTGTCCATAGACTCGACCATGTACAAGCCCAGGTTGTTGACCAGGCCTGGGGCGAGACCGGCATCGGGTACGAGTGTGACCTCGGCGGCCTTGGCCTGCTCGTCCAAGGCTAGGGTCTGCATCGTGACCTCGGTGTTCCCGCCCAAGTCCACCATGTCGGCCTTGGCCTCGATCGCGACCTTGGCAATCTGCGGGTGCATCCAATAGGGGACGCAGCTCAGGATCGCGTCCACGCCTTCGAGGAATGGCTTGAGACTCGCTTCGTCCATGGCGTCAACGCGCTGCGCGGTGCAAAGGGTCGAGCCGGTCAAGCGGTTCACCCGGTCTGCGGCCGACTGGGCCTGGGCGAGATCCACGTCGCCCATCACGACTGCAAGAGGGTTGGCGAACTGCACAAGGTCATATGCGGCCGCAGTGCCCTGCATGCCCGACCCCAAAATGCCATAGGTTTTCTGCATCCTTCAAACTCCGGTCAGGCATCGTACCAAAGCCCAGGAGAGGGCTCAAGCCGATAGTCGGACAGCCTGGGCCGACCGCCCTGGGTGACCCTGCGAGACCTGCTATCCTCATGCGTCCGTGGGAGGCCTGCGCAGGCCCAACACCACGGGGGTGAACCTCATGCGCAAAGTTAAAAAGAAGAACAAGACCTCGTCCCGATACTCCAAGCTCGCCGAGATGGTGGACAGCGAAAAGCTCTATGATGTGACCGAGGCCCTTGCCTTGGTGAAGCAGACGGCGAGCACGAAGTTCGCCGAGACCGTGGACCTGGCGATCCGGCTCGGGATTGACGCCAAGAAGAGCGACCAGAACGTGCGAGGCACGACCAACCTCCCCCACGGGACCGGCAAGAACCAGCGCGTCGCCGTGCTCGCCAAGGGCGACCTCGCTGCCGAGGCCACAGCCGCCGGTGCAGACATCGTGGGCGAGGAAGACCTGATCAAGAAGATCCAAGAAGGCTGGAAGGACTTCGACGTCATGCTTGCGACCAACGACATGGCCCCGCAGATCGGGAAGGTGGGCCGATTCTTGGGAACCAAGACCCCGAACAAGAAGAACGGCACCGTGACCGACTCGATCGGGCAGACCGTCAAGGAGATCAAGGCCGCGACCCGTATCGAGTACAGGATTGACAAGGCGGGGGTGATCCACCTTCCGGTGGGGAAGGCGAACTTTACCGAGGACCAGCTGGGCGAGAACATCAAGTCCGCGCTCGACGCCGTGATCCGCGCCAAACCGAGCTCCTCCAAAGGCCGGTACCTGCGCAGCCTTACGATCAGCACGACCATGGGGCCCGGCATCAAGCTCGACCCGACCCTAGCGACCAAGTTCAGCGGGCACTAGAGGCGACGGGGCCCGGCACGAGTCGCGCTCAGTGCTCACTTTGCCCACGTTCGAGGTTCAACGCCAAGAGAAAAGCGTTGACCGCTTCGGGCTCTAGGTTGCCCTTGTAGCCGTAGGCGTCGGCAACGGCCTCGTCGAGCTCGGCGTGTGTGTCCTCGAGCCAGGTTGGGAACTGATTGTAGAGCTCCGTCAAGGTCCGATTCTTGACCAGGCCTGGCATCTTCGCGACCGCGAACGTGTACCGGGCCGTCCCGACTCCCGCCGCGCCTACCGAGCCGGGGACGAGGTGGCGCTGCCAGGGGCCGCCCTCGCTCGCGGGGAACTCGACGGTGCTCTCGGACATCCACTCGGGCGGGTTGAGCCAGGCATCCCGGAGGTCGTGGAGCGACTTGGTGGCTTCGGTAATCGCCGAGTCGTGGGAGCCGGGCGGCGGGAAGGGGAACGGGTCGAAGCAGGTCTCAGGCGTGTAACGGAACCCGGATGCCTTCTCCCTAAGCTGGGTGCCTGTCGCGAGCGCCCAGAGGCGGTGGAACGAGCTTTGCAGGACCCCGAAGAAGTAGTCGTCCTCCCGGGCGAAGACAAATACCGAGCTGTCCGGTTGGATCGGCTCGCTGATCCACGAAAAGATACGGTGCTTCGCGACCCGGACCGTCACCAGGTACCGGCCCAGCGGCGCAAGGGCCGAGCGCATCTCTCCTCGGCGACGCTCGTGTAGCCACCATTCCTCAATCGTGCTCCTCGACTTGGCCCGGACCGGCTCCACTGCCGCCTTCAGGTACTCGAACGGCGCCTCGTACTTCGCCGCCTCCTCGCGCGGCATAGCCACGCCGAAGTCCACAACCCACATGTGCCGGCCCCTGCCGGTGAGGTCGCTGCCGTTCACCCAGGGGACGAGTACGTCGGAGTTGGGCCGCCCGTGCGGGTTCGGGGCTTGCAGCATGGCGAGCGCGGCCGCCTCGCCGCCCAGGAGCGTGCCTGGGGCCTCGAACGGGATGTCGAACGCCCCCCCCTTGGTCGTACCCATGAAGCAAACGCCCTCGTTCTCGTGCAGCCGTCCCGCCGAGGTGAGGTCGGCGCCGCTCGTGAGGTCGGAGTGGATCTCGGCGACCGGTTTCCCGTCGAGCACGCGCTCTGTCTGGCTTCCGTCGTCGAAGCCGACCATGCTAATCTGGACGGCGGCCTTGCGCAGTTGCTTGATCTTCTTTCTCCCCGGCTCCGGCGCAGGCGGCTTCGAAGGCTCCCACCAAGGTCGGTCGCTCTCCGCGAAAAAGATGCCGCCGGTCTCGATGACCCGCTTGAGCACCTCGCGGTTCGCGCCGCCGCGAATCCCCTGCGTCGCGAGCAGCCCGACGCGCTGAGCGCGTCCTGCGGCCACCGCTTCCCGAGCCTTCTCAAACCAGTAGCAGACCAGATCGCTCTCCCGCGCCACCCTCCCGGAATAGATGCGGAACATGGCGTTGACGTAAGCGTCCCCAAGCTCCCGCCTCAGGTACTTGCTGCCGATGAAGGGCGGATTGCCGACCACTACGTCGGCTTCTGGCCACACCGGCTCCGTCAGACCGGGCATCTGGGCGGGGTCTGCCCAGGCCCCGTCCGCGTCCTTCTTGCTCAGGAACGCGGTCGCGGGCGGCTTCCTGCTGTGCTCGCTCTCGAACCACTCCGGCCCGGCCCCCACGATCGCGTCGCCCAGCGTGAACGTGTCTTGCGTTTGAAGCACGGGCTCGGGGACGTCGGTCTCTCCGTTCTCGACCCGCCACTGCAGGTAGGCGATCCAGACGGTCAGCTGGGCGAGCTGCCAGGCATACTCGCTCTTCTCGATCCCGTATAGTTGCCGTGGGGTCACTTCGGGGCCGCCGAGGTCGTAGATGCCGAAGCGCGCGGCCCAGTTGCGGACTTCCTTCTCCAGGTCCTTGAGGAGACGGAGGGCAACATAGAGGAAGTTTCCGCTCCCGCATGCCGGGTCGAGCACGCGGACGCCGGCTAGGCGGTCGCGGAACTCACGGAGCCTTGCTTCGATATGCTGACGCTCTTCGGCCGAAACTTCGACCGGGTGCCAGGTGTGATCCGCGGGGAACAGAGTGAGCCGGTTTGGGCCAAGGAACTCCGCGAGCTCGCCTTGAATGCCAGACCACGCGGCCCGGAAGGGAGCCATTAACACGGGCTCGACCAAGACGCGGATGTCGGCTTCTTTGGTGTAGTGGGCGCCTAGCTCCGCCCGCTGGTCCGTCGCCTCCAGCACTTGCTGGTAGAGGCCGCCGAAGATTTGGGGGTCAATGCTCCGCCAGTCGTGCTGGGCCGCCCGCGCGAGCAGCGTGAGGTCATGGATGTCCATCTCGGGGACGTCGTCTTCTTGGAACAGGTTCCCGTTGAACCACCGGATCCGTTCGCTGCCGTAGTCACCTCCTTTCGACATCGTCTTGAAGAACTCGCGGCAACGGTCGCGGAACCGCTTGGGATCAACTTGGCAGCTCATGATGAGTTGCTCGAATACACCCTTGGGCAGGAGCTCGACGTCTTCGGCGTAAAAGCAGAAGACGCACCGGTCAATGAACCGCGAGAGCTCGCCCAGCGGGATCGGCGTATTGCGGTTCCGGTGGACGATCTCGGCCATTTGGCGGGCAGCCGCCTGGGTGATGGAGTCTCGAGTCTCTCGCGGCTTGAGGCTCTCGGGGTTGAAGAATACGGCCCGTAGCACCCGTTGCGCAACCTTTGAGTCTGTCTCTTCAAGCGGGATGGTGTGGACCTGGGTTGGGGTGTTCGTGAAGTTCGTCCGGACGACGATGCGCTCGATGTCGCTCACGACGAGCAGCGGCGGGTTCTCTAGGTTGTCCCGGTAGCGGAGGAGCTGGCCGTATGCCTTGTCGAGGTCCTTGTGCTTGCCCTTGTACTCCCAGCCGAAGAAGTGCCGCTTCCAGACGTCGGCCCATCCATCTCCGCCTCCTGCCTTGGCAACGCCTTTCTCAAACGCGAAGCCGGTCCCTTGAGACTCGGGGTCGTTGGGGGTCGGGTGGCCGAGGGCCCGGCAGAGGTCAACGAAGTGCTCTTGGGCGGTCTGGCGCTCGTTTCCAGAGGCAGCTCGCCACTTCACCTTGAACTCTTGCCAGGTCACGCGAGAGCAAGATACCCCTCACCCGCGAGCAGAACTACCGGGGCGGCACTCCCTACACCGACAACTATGCCGCCGACCCGGCTTGGAACCTGACGACCTTCACCAACTTCGTCCGCAGCTACAACGCGGACAACCAGTGGGCCGCCAGCACCATGGCCTACGACGGGAACGGCGCACCCACCACCTACAAGTCCAACGTGGCTTCGTACGACCGCGAAGAGCGGCTGGTCGGCTACGGGTCCGCCTTCACCGCCAAGTACCGGGCCGACGGGCTGCGGGCCTGGCGGCAGGTCTCGGGGGTGCGGCGGTACTTCCTCTACGACGGCGGCAACCCCGTCGTCGAGCCAGACACGTCCGGCAACATCGCGGCGGTCAACGTGTTCGGCCCCGAGGGGCTGGTCTCGCGGCAGGAGGGGGGATCGAGCCTCCACTACCTGTTCGACTGGCAGGGGAGCTTGGCCCAGAAGGTCTCGGGCTCGGGGGCGGTGCTTGAGCACTGCTGGAACAAGCCCTACGGCGCCGGGAGCCGGGCGGGGACGCTCCAGCAAGACCCCTGGGGCTACAGCGCCCGAAGCGGCTACTACCTCGACCGCTCGACCGGGCTCTACCTGTGCAAAGCCCGCTTCTGGGCTGATTCGCCACCCGCGAAATCTACTGACAATATAGAGGGGGGGGCGATCTGGCCAGTGCCCGCAGCCCCTACACCAGCGCCAGGCCCGGCACGAGATTTGGCGGCACAAGGGGTCTGGGCGAAGCGCCGCAGCCCCGCGCCTTCAAGTGCTGAAGCGGGGCACGGTGCGGCGAATCTGCGTGGACCTAAAGATCCCGAGCCCGTTCTAAGCGCCCCTACGCGCTTCGGCGGTCATGGCGCACCAGTGCGCCGTCTCGCTCAGGCTCGGCAGCGAGCTCGCGGCGGTACGCGAGCAGCTCGTCGAGGGCGTTGAGCACGTTCGCGATCGCCTCTTCTTCCGTCTCGCCTTCCGAGACAGCACCCGGGACTTCGGGAACGAAAGCCGTGAACCCTCCTTCCTCGGCCGGTTCCAGAACGACGGTCACTTCGTCGAGCATATGTCCAATTTCGGTCAATCAAGCCCTTCCCTCGATCGGCTCTGTGCAAGCTGGCCTTAAGGCGGGGCCAGCGCCCGGGGCGGCCTTACCGCCCTTCCTTCTTCCTTGCCGCCCGCTCGGCCTTCAGCCGCTCCTTCTC
>JADLBH010000023.1 GCA_020847855.1 Fimbriimonadaceae bacterium | reverse complement strand
TCGACCAGCGAAATCGCCCTTCTCATCTTTCCTCCTCCCTGGGGTTCGACGCCGGGGTGCGCTCGCCAAGTTCCCTTTCGATCACCGCGGCGATCCGTGCCGGATCGGTCTCCACCGCAACGACGCGCGCACCGTCTCCAAGGGAGAGGACCACCGGCCCGTCGGACGCCCACGCACCGAGCGAGAGAGCCTTGTCCCCGGTCAGGACTCGGGCGCGCGCCGCCAGGAGTTCCTTGCGCGGGTGGCCCTCAGGCTCCAGGATCAGGGTCTCGGGGTCGCTCGCGCTGAGCTTGACGACGTCAGGCGGCAAGGCTCGGAGAGTGCACGAGTCGCAAGAGGGCAGGACGAGCAGGCGCCTCGTCTTGGGCGGAGCCGAGACCGTGCTGCCGACGACAGGCAACTGCAACCCTGGAGGAGGCACCGCGAGCGGGGTCGCCGGCGGGCTAGCAGCGAGACCCACCTGATAGGCCAAGAATCCGGCCGCCATGGTGGCGAAAGCCGCTGCAAACACGATCGTCGCCGGCTTGCTGGTCTTTCCCGTGCCCTGCGAAGGGCGCCTCATGGGGCCACAGATACCTTGTGGGCCCCGTTGGTGTCAAGTCTTTCGGGGGGGGGGCAAAACTAGTATAAATACCAGGAAACGGAGCGACTCATCCTAGCGCCGACCACTCGGTGCCCGCGGGAGTGTCGCGAAGCTCGATCCCCGCCTCCGCCAGCTTGGCCCGGATCGAGTCCGCGAGATCGAAGTCCCTGGAGGCCTTGGCGGCCGTCCGCTCCGCCACCCATTCCTCGATCGGCCTGCCTTCGATCTCACGCGAGCCCGTGTCCGGCACAGGATCGAGCGGCGCGTCGTTTCGCACGATGCCGAGAAGTTCGTTCACCTTCCGGAGGAACCATGCGGCCGACCTTGCATTCGCCTCGTCCAGCGACGGAACGCGGAGGATCGCCTTTGCCCCTTCCACCGCCTTGGCCAGGGCCACCGAGGTGTTCAGATCGTCGCACATGGCCGCGAGGCACTCTGCGTAGTCCTCGGCCAGTTCCCTGCCCAACTCGTCCGCACCGGACTCCTCGACGAAAGCGAGTGGGTCTACGCCTGCGGCCCTGATCCGTCGCTCGCACTCGCGAAACCGCCCGACGTTCGCCGCCGCGTCCCGCAGGAGTTGCATCGTGAAGTTGAAGGGCCGTCCGTAGGGGGTGCTGATCAGCGCATAGCGCACGGCCAGAGGATCGTGTCCTTGGGCGACCAGGTCGCGGATCGTGAAGAAGTTGCCCGCGCTCTTCGCCATCTTCTCTCCTTCGACCTGGAGGTGGCGGACGTGCATCCAGTGGCGGGAGAAGGGCCTGCCGGTATAGGCCTCGGTCTGTGCGATCTCACACTCGTGGTGGGGGAAGGCGTTGTCCTCGCCCCCGCTGTGCAGGTCAATCACGTCGCCGAGGTAGGCACGGGCCATCGCCGAGCACTCGATGTGCCAGCCAGGAAAGCCCCAGCCCCACGGCGAGAACCACTGCATCAGGTGCTTGTCGTCCTTCTTCCAGAGGGCGAAGTCGGCCTGCTGACGCTTGTTCTCGTCCTGTACGACGTCGCGCACTGCGTCCAGCAGTTTGCCGCGGGTGTTCCCGCTCAATTTGCCGTAGTCCGGGAAGGAGTCCACATCGAAGTAAACGCCGGTGGGTGTTTCATAGGCGTTGCCCTTCTCGATCAACGCCTGGGTCATGACGATCTGCTCTCGCACGTGCTGTGTCGCCCTTGGTCGCACGAGGGGCTCGCTGAGGTTCAGGGCCCGCCAGTCCTCCAAGTAGGCAAGGGCATAGTGCTCCGCAAGGTCCCAGACATTGGCAAAGTGCTCGCCCTCCTTGCTCCGAAGGGCCTTTTCCATACGGTCCTCGCCCCCCGCGTCGGCCACGTCGTCCTCGCTCAAGTGCCCGACGTCGGTGATGTTCGTGATCCAACTCACTCTCCATCCAAGGGCTTTGGCCGTGCGGACCACCAAGTCGGCCGCGACGAACGACCGGAAGTTCCCGATGTGCGCGTAGCTATAGACCGTCGGGCCGCACGTGTAAAAGCGCAAGTGATCTGGCTCGAGGGGTTCGAGCGGTCTCACCTTCCGGCTCAGCGTGTCGTACAGCCGGAAGATCGGCATCGGGGCGAGGGTACCGCCGGGGTTCGCGCAGTGTGCGGGACTCGTCGGAGCCGACTAGTCCCTCGATCGGAGGGCGCGCCGCTGCGCAAGACCGCGCACGAGGAGGAACAACAACCCGGCGAGTGCGATCAACCACCCGAAGAATTGGAAACTGGATCGGGTCGGCGAAATCACGCGGTACACCCAAGGGAAGACTCCCAGCGTCGAGTCCGGATCGGCGCGAGGGGTGGGGACATAGCCGTCCCAGACCGATTCGTCCCAGTCAGGGTGCCTCCCTTGTCGCAGCCTGGCAAGCATGAACTTCTCGCGGTGACGGCGAAACCCTTCGGCGTTCCGCTTCAGGTCGAGGTAGGAACTGCGAAGCGACTCAGGCCGGCTGACCCCTGCTTTGGTGTATGCGTTCGCCTCCCAATAGCGCGAAATGCGGGCGGTCTTCCCGGAACGTACAAGGTCGTCGAAGCGAAACCGGGCGATGGCGCGAAGGTTGCCGTCGGTGTGGCTCGTTGCCATTGCGAGCAAAGTGACGAGGTCAGGGTTCTCCGGTCCCGAACCCAGCGACACGATACCGACGAGTGCCTCGATCGTCTTCGGATTCCTCCTGCCGAACGTGAGTCCCTCACCGAGGGTTTCCCGGATCTCGTACTCGCCCTTGCTTTCCGCATCGGCCAGCATCGAGCGAAGGATGGAGACCTGCGCTCGTTCCCGGCCGAAGGGGCCATCCGGGTTGATCTCCAAGCAGCGTTCCAGGTCGGCGATCCCTTGGCGGAGCAGCGTCGTGTCGCCCTCGTTCGGTTTCCGCGCCCAGTTGTGGGCTCGGACCGTTCCCCGGTTGGCATAGAGCCGATACCAGTCGTCGCCTTCCTCCTTCCCACCCCGCCGTCGGAGTGCGTCCTCCTTCGCTTCGAGCCATCGGAGGGCCAGTTCACCTCGCCCCAAGCGGTCACAGGCCACGGCGCAATCGTCGAAGATCCCGAGATTGGGATCCCCGGCAAGGAACCGCTGTGTCGCCTTCTTGAGCCGCATCTCGTAATAGAGGGGCGGGTTCACCTCGACTCGACCGACGATCGCGTTCAGCAGCGTGGGCAGACCTCGCGCCTCTTCACCTAGGGTGTCGGTGTCCCAAAGACAAGCGTTTGCGGAGCACGTCCCGGCGAGGACTGCGACTGCGGCGAGGCACCTCGCGGCAACTTCTAACGCAGTGATCCCGCTCAGGTTCCCTGCGAGCAAAACCAACAAGGGCGGTATCGTAGTAGATGCTATGGATCGAGTCCTCGCCCGCGAGTACGGCTACCGCGTGACGTTGCGCGTGCCGGACGTTGCTCGTCGCAAGAGCGATCGGGCTTACAAGAAGGGGTGGGAGGCTCGGATCCCCGTGGACGGCGTCGAGAATCTCTCCGACTTGCTCCAGCGCCTCACCAAGCACGGTGTCAGCGCTGGCAAGCCGTACACCAAGTCGAACCAGACGATCGTGCCCGTGTACGGGAAGGCTCGTGTGCAAAAGCTGCTACGGCTGCTCGGCGTCGAGGCGGAAGTCTGAGGCGCCTGGCCGGGTAAAGTCGAACCCGGAGCTGGCTGGGCGGCCGCCTCGGCGCAAGCCGGGGAGGAAAGTCCGGACTTTATAGGGCACGGTGCCTGGGGCAACCCAGGGCGGGGCGACCCGACGGAAAGTGCAACAGAAAGCAAACCGCCCGCAAGGGCAAGGGTGAAACGGTGCGGTAAGAGCGCACCAGCGTCCTGGGTGACCGGACGGCTAGGCAAACCCCACCGAAAGCAAGGCCGAATAGGGAGGCTATGACCCGGCCCGGAGAGCCTCCGGGTAGGCCGCATCAGAGAGATGGCCGCACAAAGACAGAATCCGGCTTACAGGCCGGCTCCACTCAGTCCGAGAACAATCCCCCACCGTCGCGCTTGGGTGGGGTGAGGCCGAGGTGGCGGTATGTCCCGGCGGTAGCGATGCGCCCTCGGGGCGTGCGCTGGATCAATCCTTGCTGAAGCAAGTAAGGTTCGCACACGTCTTCCAGGGTGCCTGCATCCTCACCAGTCGAGGCGGCGAGCGTATCGAGCCCGACAGGCCCGCCGTCGTACTTCTCCACGATCGCCCGAAGCAAGGCGAGATCGAGACGGTCCAGCCCGGCATCGTCAATCCCCAGGGCTTCTAAGGCGTGGTGCACGATCTCAGGAGTCACCTTGGTCGAGGATTGCACCGTCGCGAAGTCGCGCACTCGCCGCAAAACCCGGTTTGCGATCCGAGGCGTGCCTCTGGCGCGCTCGGCGATCTCGGTCGCCGCCTCGGGCTCGATCTCGACATCGAGGATCCTCGCCGCCCGGTGGACGATTGCCGAGAGGGAGTCGCGATCATAGAACTCCAGGTTGAAGAGGATTCCGAACCTGTCGCGCAGCGGTCCTGTGAGCATCCCCTGCCGAGTCGTCGCACCGATCACGGTGAAGGGGGCGACATCGAGCCGGATCGAGCGTGCCGCTGGGCCGTTTCCCAGCATGATGTCTACCTTCCGATCCTCAAGCGCAGGATAGAGGATTTCCTCGACGGTCCGGCTCAATCGGTGACACTCGTCAATGAACAGAACCGATCCGGGCTCAAGGTTGGTGAGGATTCCGACAAGGTCGCCCGCACGTTCGATGGCCGGGCCGCTCGTGGTGTTGATCGGCACTGAGAGCTCTTGCGCGATGATGTGGGCAAGGGTGGTCTTGCCTAGGCCGGGAGGGCCATAGAGCAGGACATGGTCGAGCTGCTCTTCCCGCATCATGGCAGCCCGAAGGAACACCGAGAGGTTTTCCTTGAGGGTGTGCTGGCCGATGAACTCCTCGAGTCGTTGGGGCCTGAGCTTCGCTTCGACGGCGACCTCGGAGGACAGGGCTTCGGCGGCAACCGTCTCGTTCTTTCTCATTTCTGCAACGAGCGGAGGGCTGCCTTCACCCGCTCTTCCAAGGTCCCTTCGCCGCTGGCCCTCTCCGCCACCTCCGCCTCTTGCCGACGGTACCCGAGGGCCACGAGCGCGGAGACGACCTCACCGCCCTCGGTGCCGACCGGCCTACCGAGCACGGCGCCCGCCCCAAGCTCGCCGGCCTTGTCCTTGAGCTCGGCACAGATCCGTTCTGCAAGCCGGGGCCCGACACCTTGTGCCCCGGCGAGCGTGCGCGTGTCCTGCATCGAGATCGCGCGCGCGACACCGTGCGAGCCCAGGTGCCCGATCAAGGCGAGGCAAGTCTTGGGGCCGCAACCCTTGATTTCGCGCAAGAGGTCGAAGGCGTGGCGCTCACCGGCCGACTCGAACCCGTAGAGGCTCCAGTCGTCCTCGCGAACGATCATCCGCACAGAGAGATTCAGCCGATCACCGGGCCGAATCTGAATCGCGACGGAGGGTGGGACGTGTACGTCGTACCCCACGCCGCCGCAGCCGAGCACGACCCAGTTCGCCCCAGCCTCCCACACCTCGCCCCGAAGCTGGGCGATCAAGGGCCCGTTCTCCCGTGGACCGGCTCGATCTCCAGACCGAACTTGAGGAGCACCTCATACGCCCTGGGCCAGGGAAGCCGGATGTCCACGTTCCGCAGGCCGACCACCTCGTACTCCTGGTTCCCGGCGAAAAACTTGGAGCCCTTCAGCTGTTGGTCGAAGCGCAATTGGAGTCGGCGAGACATCTCCTCTCGGACGAGGTCGTCCACCTTCGCCAAGTCGTCCCCATGGGCCTCCTCACGGGTGGCGTCGGGCATAGAGTCTATGAGCGAATATGCCTGGGGCCGGACGAAACGGTGGTACTCGTAATCGTTCACCAAACGGTGGAGGATGAACTTCCGGAGGGCGGTCTCGCGGTGCAACGGGTCCACCAGGGCGCGCCTGGAGGCCAGATAGACGTTGGCGGCGGGGACCGTCGTTCCCATCGTGTTGCCCGCCGTGTTCCACCCGGCATAGGCGAGCAGGCGGGACGACCTCCCGCCTTGCATCAGCGCTTCGAAGACCCGTGAATCGGCGGTGCCCGAGTTCCCTAGGTTGACGTCCGCGACCGCGATCGGCATCCCTTGGTCCACCTCCGACTGGAGCGAGCGCAAAAAGGCGTCCAGCGCGAACTCGCGCGGGTCGGGGGTGTTGACATAGAGGGTGTAGTCGAAGTCGTTGGGGTCGGTGCTTTGCCGCGCTCCCGAGCCCACGATCTGATCCATCAGGCTCTTGTCCACGGGCTCCGCTTCATAGAACGCCACCTTCAGTTTCCCTTGCTCGTCGGCAAAGACCACCCGCACCTTGGGCGTCCAGGCGAGGCTGTCCATCAGGCTCCTACTCAGGAGCAGGTTGGCGATCTGGTCAATTCCTGAGGCGAACTGTGCCTCGGGCCCGGTGTCGTCCCGCTCGATCTTGCGCTTCAGGGCTTGGATCTCGGAGACGTGCGGGCCGACGAGTTGGGCGTCGTCTTGGCCAAAGACCAGGAAGCCGAGGTCGCTCTTCTCGACCATGTCGAGGATTTGCAGTTGGATCGCGTGGTTTCGAGCCCGGATCGCGTCGTACCGAACGACCTCCTGCGGCGGGATCAAGGAGCGCAGGTTGGAGAGCTTCGGTAGGAGCGATTTGTCGCCGGTCGTGTGGTACTGGGTTCGCATGGCGACGAACCGGGCCAGGTGCAGCCTCCATTTCGAGTTCTCTTTGACCGCGGTGGGCGCGAGCCGTGTCAGGGTCGAGAAGGCATAGATCTTCGTGCCCTTGTGCTGCTCGAGCACCTGGGCCACCTTCTTGAGCCGTGCCTCGGCCAATCGCTGGCTCGTCCGGTCGGTCCTGGAGGCGATGAGCCCGCCATAGGCGAGCATGTCTGTGCTCAGGATCGCGGCGTCATATTCGCCGAGGTGCTCACCGAGCCAATCGAGGATGTCATCGGCCCGCCCGGGATAGGTGAAGTGCCCGAGCAACTCGAGCGGTGGGGTCTCGACTTCAACGTCTGCGATGTCACCGATCATCTGGGCGAACTGCCACGCCGCAGGTCGGTCGTCCAACGGAACGAGCAACACTCGGTCGAGCGACTGCGCGGCATGCGCGTGGATCGCTCCGGCGGCCAGAACCACAGCTGCGGCCAAGCAACGAACAAGGAATCCCCTCACCATTGGGTCAACGAGTCGGATGGTACCGCCCTAGGGGACAGGACGTCCAGGGCACGGGCTCGGGTGTGAGGGCCTACTTCGAGGTGGGCCGGTACTGGACGGCCTCGGCGAGGTGGGCCTTGCCGACGTCGGCCTCGCTTCCCAAGTCCGCGATCGTCCTCGCGAGCTTGAGGATGCGGTCGTAGGCCCTGCCCGAGATGTTCAGCCGTGTCGCCGCCTGATGCATGAAGGACTCGGCTTCCGGCCCCAGCTTCACGGCCGCTCGAAGCTGCCCAGGGTTTGCCCTTGCGTTCGTGATCGGCCCCCCATAGCGGGCCGTTTGCATGGCTCTCGCCGCCTCCACCCGTTCCCGGATGACGGCGGAGGGCTCACCGTCCGGCTGGGCGACGAGCTCCTCGGGCTTGAGCCTGGGCACGGTGACGTGCAGGTCAATCCGGTCGAGCAGTGGGCCGCTGATTCTCCCGCCATACCGATCGCAAAGGTGCGAACCGATGCACTTCGCCTCCGGATAGCCCTTGAACCCGCACGGACAAGGGTTCATGGCACCGACCACGATCGTCCGAGCCGGGAAGTCCACCGAGGAGTGAACGCGAGAGACGCTCACAACGCCGTCCTCCAAAGGTTGGCGGAGCGCTTCGAGCACGTTGCCCGCGAACTCGGGCATCTCGTCGAGGAAGAGGACTCCCAGGTGTGCCAGGCTCACCTCGCCCGGCCTGGGCGTCGTCCCGCCGCCAATCAACGCCGAATAGCTCGTTGTGTGGTGGGGGGATCGGAAGGGCCGCTCCCACACGAGTCCGTCGGCGCGCACCCCGGTCGGCGACACGCTATGGACCCGGGTCACCTCGATCGCCTCCTCCAGGGCGAGCACGGGGAGGATCGTGGGCAGGCGCCGGGCCAACATGGTCTTGCCGGAACCGGGCGGGCCCGTCATGAGCACGTTATGCCCGCCCGCAGCCGCGATTTCGAGGGCCCGGAGCGCCGGACGCTGACCTTTGATGTCCGAATAGTCCACTCCGTAGCTCGGATCCCGCCGCGAGGACTCTGCCAGCTGTATGGGCTGAGCCTCCATGGAGCCGTTCAGAAGTTCCACGACCTCCAAGAGGGTATTGGTGCCGTAGACCTCTAGGTCGGGCGAGATCGCGGCCTCGTAGGCGTTTTCGAGGGGAAGGATCAGCCTCCTGAATCCTCGGGCTCGGGCGAGCAGGGAGACGTTCACAGCCCCGTGGATCGGGCGGAGCTGCCCGTCCAACCCGAGCTCGCCTGCAATGAGGGTGTCTTGGAGCGCGGATGGGGGAACTTGGTTCAGGACGGCCAGCACGGCGACCGCGATGGCGAGGTCGAGCAAGGGCCCCTCCTTGCGAACGTCCGCAGGTGCAAGGTTGCAGACGATGCGGGTGCGTGGGAAGTCGAGACCCGAGTTCTCGATGGCGGCTTGGACCCGCTCCTGGCTCTCTTGGACGGCTTTGTCGGGAAGTCCCACGGTGATGAACTTGCTCGGGCCGCCTTGCAGGTCCACTTCGGCAACGACGAGGGACGCCTCGATTCCGGAGAGGGTGGCTCCATGGGCCTGCGCGATCATCGCCAGGCTAGAGTAGCACGGTGGACTAGCGGCGCACCAAAGTGAGCTTCAACGCGCAAGGTAGGCGCTCTTCGTCGCCAGGTTGGATCGTGGGCTGGAGCATGATCTCTTGGCGGATAGGCCACCCGGTCACGGGATCGAGCCGGACCGTTCCTTCTCCAGAGAGGGGGTCGCCCCCCTCTTCGGCAAACTGAAATCGCAGGACGATCTCTTGGGCGGACGAATTCTCGACGCGGTAGGTCCAAGCGGCGGGGACGAAGGATCCTGCCGGATCGGCACCCTCACGAACCGTCCAACGAGAGCCGGGGGTGGTCGCGCCACCCCTCAGCCGCACTTCGAGAGGCCGGAGTTGGCGAAGTAGGGTGGGAGCCTCTTCGGCCGTCGTCTTACGATCCCAGACCGTACCGTCGCTGCCGAGCCCGAAGCTCGTCTCCGTCCAACCCCGCTCGCCTGGGAGTGGCATCGCACGACCGTCCACGATGAGGTTGTCCAGCCGCCTGCGCATGACCACGGCGGACGGATCGGCCTTGCCCACAACGTATTCCACGGACTCGCGGAACTCGGTGGACTCGGTGCCGTCGAGAGTCGCATAGTGCCGTGCGAGGGTGTACCTATGGACGGTGCCGGGGCTGAGTCGAAGCTCGATCGTGGGTTGCGCGACGGTGATTGCGAGAAGGGCAAGGCTCGTCACCGGGCATCCACCGGACGTTCCTCAGGGCGACGGAAGCCCCGTGCCCGCGCGTTCTCCTCTTGTCCGACCGGGCTCTCTGCCGAGGCGATTCTTCGAGCCACGCTCTGTCGTTCGCTTTCCGCCGCCGCCAGTTCCTTTCGCGCTTCCGCTTCCCGGTTCCTCGCCTCGGAGGCACGCACCCAGCCCTCGCGTGAGGCGAAGAGCCCAATTCCCACTGCGACGCCGAGCAGGAGAAGTCGCGGCCGAGAGAAGCGCATCCTCCTTTAGGACGGCTGGGCGCAAGCCCGCGGTTCAGACGTCCCGAACCAGGACCAGGTTGGTCTTGCCCGGTTCGCCGGGTGGGTAACCGGAAGTCACGACGACCCGGTCGCCCCTTGACAACCACTTCCGCTGGACGAAAGCGTCTATGAGGAACCGTACGGCCTCGTCCGTGTCGCTCGTCGGGGGCATCGTGACGGCAGTGATCCCCCACGTGACCCCCATTTGGGCCTGAGTGCGATGGCTCCATGTCGCGGCAAGGATCGGAACGCGGGGTCGGTACTTTGCGAGCAGTGAGGCGGTCAAGCCGCTGGCAGTCATCGCCAAGATCGCTTTGACCTTGAGCGAAGTCGCCAGGGTGACCGCGGCGAGGGCGACCGCCTCCGTAGGTTCGAGGCGGGCCGACTTGTCCAGTCGCTGGGCGAGTTTCTCCCTGGGCTTGAGCGCGCTCTCTGCCTCCTTGGCGATCCTGGACATCATCTGAACGGTCTCGATCGGGAAGGCGCCCGTGGCGGTCTCCCCGCTCAGCATCACGGCGTCCGAGCCGTCCAGGATCGCGTTCGCGACGTCCGAGGCTTCTGCCCGCGTGGGTCGCGCCGCCTTGACCATGCTTTCCAGCATCTGTGTGGCGGTGATCACCGGCTTGCCCGCGATGTTGCAGGCCCGGATGATCCGCTTCTGGGCGAGCGGCACCTGCTCGATCTCTAGCTGCAGCCCTAGGTCGCCGCGAGCGACCATCACGGCGTCGGAAGCCGCTACGATCGAGTCAAGGTTCTTGAGCGCTTCCTTAGTCTCGATCTTTGCGACTAACCGAATGGTGGGGTCAAGCTTCGAGACCAGGGCGCGGAGCTTCTGCATGTCCTCCCCGTGGCGCAGGTAGGAGAGCGCGATGAAGTCAACCCCGTATCGCACCGCCTCCTCAACGTCCACGAGGTCCTTCTCCGTGAGTGCGGGCACCTGGAAGCTCGCACCTGCGACGGTGAGACCTTGCCTCGTCTTGACCTCCCCGCCGGCGATGACCTTGGCCCTGCGCGAGTCCCCCGACTTGTCGAGGAGCCGCAGTTGAACGTCGCCGTCCCCGATGAGCACCTTGGCGGGTGCCTTCATTGCGTCCCACTCGGGGCCAGACTTCAGCGGGAGGGTTCCTTCCGGGCCGATCGTGACGATCTCGCCAACTTCGAGCGATCGAACCCCGCCTTCGATCTCGCCGAGGCGGAACTTCGGCCCTTGCAGATCCGCCAGCACCGCAACCGGTGCCGAACCTTGGTCCGATTCGCGCACCCAGGCGATCTGCTGCCTTCGCTGCACCCAGTCCCCATGGCTACAATTGATCCGCGCGACGTCCATGCCGGCATCGGCAAGCGCCTGAACCTTTTCGCCCGAGGCGACCGCGGGCCCGAGCGTAGCGACGATCTTGGTGCGGCGACGCACGTCTATCAAGACGGACGAACTACGCTGGCAAGCCGCTCAAACTCCGCTACCATGGCCTCGATCGCGCGGAACCCGCCCTGCCAGAACTCGCGCGAGCGCAAGTCCACGCCGAGCCGTGCCATGAGTTCTTGCGGCGTCTCCTTTCCGCCGAGCTCGAGTATGCCCACGTACTTGTCTGCAAAGGACGGGCCCTCCTGCCTGGCGAGGTCGTAGACCCCCAATGTGAGAAGCTCCCCGAAGGAGTAGGCATAGACGTAGAACGGGGCGAAAACGAAGTGGCCCACATACTCCCACCAGACACGGTGCTGCTCTCCCAGCTTGAGCCCCTGGCCGAACATGGATTGGATCTCCTCCTGCCAGATGTCGCCGAGCTCCTCCGCGGCGAGCTCCCCGGTCTCCCGGCGGGCACGATGGCACCGCTGCTCGAATCGGAACATCGCCGCCTGCCGGTGGACCGAGGCAAAGATCCCTTCGATCTTAGAGGCATAGAGTGCGAGTCGCTCCTCGTCGTCGGCTTCCCCGACCAGCCGCTCGAAGACCAGCATCTCACCAAAGATCGAGGCGAGCTCGGCCAAAGGCAGCGTGCCGTTGAAGTTCAGCGGGGACTGGGACCGACTCAAGGCTCCGTGAATCCCGTGCCCCATCTCGTGAGCGAGGGTCATCACATCGTCCGAGCTACCTAGATATGTCTGGAAGAGCACGGGATGGGTGTCCGGGGTGTTGTAGTTGCAGAACGCACCCCCCGATTTTCCGGGCCGCGGCTCGGCGTCAATCCAATCGTTCGAGAAGAACTCCTGCGCGACCGCGGCCATCTTCGGGCTGAAGGCATGGAAGGAGTCGAGGACGATCTGCTTGGCCTCGTCCCATCCGACCTTGCGCTTGGAGTCGGCCAAGGGCGCGTACCGGTCCACGTGCGTAAGCTCAGGTAGACCTAAGAGGCCCTGCTTGGCCAAGTAGTAACGCTCAACCAGGTCGGACCGCTCCTTGCAGAGCTGCATCACCGTGTCCACGGTGGCGACGTCCAACTCGTTCTCCAGGTGGCGGGAGTCCTCGGGCTGCGAATACTTGCGAAGCTCGTCGTCGAGGGCCTTGTCGGCGAGCAGGGTGTTATAGAGGAATACGGCCGGGCGCTGAAGCTCCTCGAGACCCTGGCTGAATGCGTTGGCCGCGGCGGTGCGGACCTCCCGGTCCGGGTCGCGTAGCTTGTCAAGGATCTCCTCCTGGGCCATCTCCGCGGCCTCGCTCGCACCAGGGGCCCAATATCGGTACACGTGATTGCTGGTCAGTTCGTCGTGGAGACGGACCCATGCGCGGCAGCCCGTGTTGGCCGTGAGCTCGAGCAAGGTCTCCTCTGGCTCGGTGAGCCGGTGGGGGGCAGCCTTGCGAACCTCGCCCAAGAAGTGGCGATAGTTCTCGAGCACGGGGTCTGCCAGCATGTCGCTAGCCCAGGCTTCGGGCGCGCTCATGAGCTCCAGACCGAAGAAAATGAGCTTGACCCGCAATCGGCTGGCCCGTTCCATCTGGGCCTGAAGGAACGCGCCCAACGAGGCGTCGGAGGTATCGGCGGCGAACCGTAGGTTTGCATAGTGGACCGGCTTGCTTGCCTCCGAGCTCAGTGCCTCGTACTCCTGGAAAGCGGCCAGGAGCTCGTGCGCCGACAGCGTGCCCGGCTCGACCTTGCCACGGTAGTTCTGCGCAAAGGCCTCCGCGCGAGCGTTGCACTCCTTCCATGTAAGTTCGAGCTTCGGATCCTCGGTTCCGCCGAAAAGCGAGGTCAGGTTCCAACGGACGCCTTCGGCGGCGACGGGGAGGGCGGTGGACATGGCAAGATTATGGGGAACCGACCCGGTGCCAAGGGTCGGAAGTTCCGTGCCGCGCTCAAGGGCGCACTGGAAACGTCCTAAGGGTTGAGCAATGCTTCGAGAGTTGGTTGTCGAGGGGCTGGCGGTGATCGAGCACGCCTCGATCGAGTTGGGTCCGGGCTTTACCGTGCTCACCGGTGAGACCGGTGCGGGGAAGTCGCTCGTGGCCGACGCGTTGGCCCTGGCTCTGGGCGCAAGGGCGGACAGTGGGCTGGTCCGTACTGGAGCCCCGAAGGCTACCGTCGCCCTCGTAGCTGACCTTAGCCAATGCCCACGGGCTGCCGCGGCCTGTGCCGAACATGGAATCGAGCTGGAGGAGGGCAGGCTCGTCCTGGCTCGCGAGATCTCGGCCGATGGCCGTTCCTCGGCCAGGGCCAATGGCAGACCGACCACTCTCATGGCCTTGAAGGCGGTCGGAGCGGAGATGGTGGACCTCCACGGCCAGCACCAACACCAAGCTCTGTTGGATCCTTCCCGCCAGATCGAGTTCTTTGACGACTGGCTCGGGGAACCGCAGCTCCGCGGGGACGTCTCGGTGGCCTGGAGCGAGTACGACGCCCTGAGGCGCAAGCTCGAGTCGCTCCAACTCGGGGCTGTGGAACGGGAGAGGACGATCTCCCTCCTCAGGTTCCAAGTCGAGGAGATCACGGCGGTCTCGCCGAGTCCGGGCGAGGCGGCGTCCCTCAAGGCGAGCCTGCACCGGGGTCAGAACGCAAGTGTGCTCTTCGAGGCGATATCGGGCGCGATCGAATCCCTCTCGGACCAAGAGGGCTCGGCGATGGATCTTCTCGCACGCGAGTCGAAGCGGCTCGAGGCCCGGTGTGGTGACGCATCGGGGCTCGAAACCGCCGTGACCCAGCTCGCCGACGCGGAAGAATCTGTGCGCCAAGCGGTGGCAACGCTACGGGCGGAGCGCAACTCCATCGAGGCCGATCCGCACGCATTGGAAGCGATGGCAGAGCGGCTCGAAGCAGTCCTGCATCTGTGCCGCAAGTTTGGTACGGACGAGGACGGGGTCATCCGGCGCCACGAAGAGATGAGGGCCGAGCTCGCCGTTCTGGAAGGCGCAGAAGAGAACGCGGCAGGCTTAGAGGGAGACCTGATCGCCGCCGAGGAGCGCTTACAGACTTCGTGCGCGGCCCTCACTGCGGCAAGGTCCCGCGGCGCCGCATGCTTCTCCAAGATGGTCACGGACATGGTCAGAGACCTGGCCATGTCCGAGGCCAGGTTTGAAGTCCGTATCGAGCCTACGCAGTCGTCCGCGACCGGTGCGGATTCCGTCCAGTTCTTCTTTTGCGCCAATCCTGGCGAGGCCGAGCAGCCGATGGCGCGCGTGGCGAGCGGGGGCGAAGCCTCCCGACTCATGTTGGCCGTGAAGGCGGTCAGCGCGGGCCGGGCCGGAGTCCCGACCATGGTGTTCGACGAGATTGACAGTGGTCTGAGCGGGCGTGCGGCCGTGAGTACTGGGGCGGCGCTACAAGCGATGGCGAAGGATCGGCAGATCCTGGCGATCAGTCATCTCGCCCAGATCGCGGGCAGGGCGGACACTCACCTTTCCGTGAGCAAGCACGTCGCGCAGGGGCGAACGACGACGGTAATCACCGAGCTCCGAGGCGAGGAGCGGGTCGCGGAGATCGCCCGCCTCGTCGGAGGCGAGGAAATCGGGGCGAGTGCGATCGCGAACGCCCGCGAGCTCATCGTCCCCAGCTTGTTCTAGAGTCCGCTCAGCTTCGAGAGCGCACCGCCGCCGACGTCCTTGTTGACGGAGAACCATCTTGGCGTCGAGTAGCGCTCGCAGACCTCTCCTACCCCGCGGTCGGCCTCTCCCGCCGCAACGTCAATCCTTCCCGAACTGGTTCCCTTGAGCTTGTTGAGGGCGGCGATGGCGGCGGTCGGATCGCTCGCGGAGGCAGAGATCGCCCCGCGAATCTCCGCGATCATGGCGGCGGTCTCGGAGAGTGCCCGGACATAGGCGTTCCGGATGGGGACGCACTCAGCTGGAGGCGGAAGGGTGTCGAACTCGGATCGAAGGGCGCGCCAGTCCTTCTCGCCTTGGGCCGCGTCCTCCGCGACCCCTGCGGTCGGGGGCTCTGGTCCAGACCCGGTCGGATCCTCGGTGAGCAAGTCTTGGAGCACTTTCTCCGCTCCGCCAAGGCCCTGGAGCGTCGCCAGGGAGACCATGGCTGCCGAAAGTTGGTCGGTGGCGAGCGAGACGCGCCGACGCTCCGTTCGTTCTAAGTGCTCGAGCCAGGCCCGTACGTCGGCGGGCATCGTTTTCTGCCGGTCCTCCAGGGCCGTGCCGGTTGCGCCGTCGGTTCGGAGCACGGGTGGCGGGGCGTCGGACGTTGTGCGGAGCGTTTCGCCAGGCGAGTGCGTGCCCGTCCGTGCGAAGTCGCCTGGGCTGGTGCCGAAGTGCGCGAGCGGGCCTCCACCGCCCAATCCCAGGGCCAGGACGACGGCGAGGATCAAGACACCAACGACGATCCACCATGCGGAACGCCTCGACTCCCTCGCATACGGGTCGGCAGGAGGGTGCACTTCACCTCCTATTATGCCGGGAAGCCGGGAGTCAGGCAGTTGTGCGGGCGGCACGGTTGCGGGTTTTCTGGAACCTTCGAAGTGTCTGAGACTGTCCACTGAGAAGTAGGCCGATGCCGCAACTACCTAGACCTGACGACTCGAGAATCAAAGCGCTCTTCCGTGAGTTGCTCCAGGATGCGTTCGCGAGCCTGAGCGGCACGGTCACGGAGGACGTAGAGGACTACGTTCTCATGCTCCTCGTGGACTCTTTGCGCGTGGATTCGCGACTCGCGCTCCGGTCCCCGGACGGACATCCGGTTTCCAGCGTCGTCGAGCTGATCGAATGGAGCGAGGTGAACCTGCGCGCCCAGTCGTTCGATGCCGAGCGTGAGGCAAGGGTGAAGATCGGTGACTATGTTCTGTTCTGGAGCGGTGCGAACCCAAGGGTGTTGGGTGGTGGAGCGACCGTCTACCGCCGGCTCGGGAAGGAGTCGTACTACATCGCGTCCTTGTTCGACCATCGCCCGTACTCCGACATGGCCCCGACTTTTTCTCGCCTGAGCCGACGCTTCGACGAGGTCGCCGACTCCATTCAGCGGGTCTATTCCTCGCTCCGCTCGTTCGAGGCCTGAGGAACCCTCGCCGCGCGATATCCTCTGTCCCCGAGGCCCAAGAGGGCGGCAAGGGTCATCCCGCCTCCCATCACGAAGTAGAGGCGCACCAGCCCTAGGCTCTGGAGCAAGACGCCAGAGACCGCCATCCCCACCGGTTGCACCCCTGCGGAGAGCATCGAGGACACCGAGCTGACGCGCCCACGGTACTCGTCTGGGATGGCGGTACCGATATAGGTCATCAAGGGCAGGGTGCCGAAAGGCAGGGCGATCCCGCACACTACGTTCAGGGCGAGATAGGCCCAGAAGTTCGTGGCAAACCCCATCGCTGCCACGCAAAGGCCGACCCCGGCCATAGCGAGGGTGAAGGCGACTCCTGGCCTGCGCACGTTCAGCCTGCCTGCGAGGATCGAACCGAGCAACATGCTGAAGACGAACCCGAACTCGAGCCAACTGATCGTGGCGAAACTCCCACCGAACCAAACGTCGTTCGTCCGAACGTAGACGACGAAGAAGCCGGAGATCGCAAGATTGATGAGGAGGCTCACCGGCAGGGTGATCCGAAGGAGGGGCTCTCGCAGGATGAGCCGGATGCCCTCGGCCACATCCTGGCGGGCGGAAGAATGCGTGTCCCTCTCGGCCGGTGGGACGGCAGGAACCTTCGCGACGAAGAACGCGCTCACCAAGAACGTGAGCGCGTTCAAGAGCACGGCGGAGACGAAGAAGATTCCTGGGTTAGCTCTCTCGATCGGGCCTAGCACGATGGCCCCGAACGCGATCCCCGCACTCTGGATGAGGCTCATCGTGGCGGTGGAGAACGCCAGGGCGGCTTGCAGAGCCTCGGGAGGTACGAGTCGGGGGATCGCCGCCGAGCGTGCCGGCAGGAAAAACACGTTCACCGTAGAGAGGAGGAACCCGGCCGCACCGATGACGAAGACCGACGGCCGAGGCTGAAGCCAAACATAGACTGCGAAGGCGAACAACAGTCCCGCGCTGGCAAGGTCAGCGGTGAGCATGAGCCGCTGACGATCCCTCCTGTCCGCAACGACCCCGGCATGAGGTCCGAAGACGAGGAACGGTAGGGCCGTCAAAGCGGCGACGACGCCGACGACGTCCGCCCTTCCCGTCACCTTGTTCGCCATGAAGACGAAGACGAGGGCGTAGATCGCGTCTCCCAGTTGCGACGTGGTCTGACCAAGCCAAAGGTTCCGGAACCCGGCGAAAGAAAGGGGTTTGGGCGCCGAAACGTCCATGTTTGCGCCTACTAGAACTCGAGCACGATCTTTCCCGCCTCTCCAGAGGCAAGGACACTCATCGCTTCGTTGAACTCGGTGAAGGGCATCGAGTGGGTGACGATGCTGGAGACATCCAGGTTCAGGTGGGTGAAGAGGTGCTCCATCTGCTCCCAAGTTTCCCAGAGGCGCCGGCCCACGATGCCTTGCACCGTCACGCCCTTGAAAACGATCTCGTTGGTCTCGACCTCGACCCGGTTCTGACTGGAGACCCCGAGCAGACTGATGCGCCCGCCTGGATTCACGGCGCTGATCGCAAGTTCTAGGGCAGAAGGGTGCCCGCTCATCTCCAGTACGGCGTCCACACCGCCCGGAGCGACCTTGAGCACCGCGCACAGGGCATCGGTCGAGCTAGGGTCAATCACTGCGGAGGCTCCCATTCTCTCCGCGAGTGCGCGGCGATAGGGGCTCACCTCCGTCCCGATGATGCAGGAGGCACCCAGAGCCTCACAGACTTTCATGGCGAAAAGGCCGATTGGGCCCAGGCCCGTGATCAAGACGGTCAGCCCTCCGACGGGCCCCGCCATCACGGTGTGTACCGCGTTGCCCAGCGCGTCCATCATGCTCGCGATCTCGGGGGGAACCCCCGGCGGGACCGGCCTTGCGTTCGTGGCCGGGATCACGAGGGACTCCGCAAAGCCGCCGTCCACATCCACCCCCAGGATTCGCGTGGAGCGGGCGACGTGGCCGAGGCCCTGCTGGAGGTCGGGGTCCTCGGGGTCCACGATGTGAGACTCGGTGCAGACCAACTGCCCGATCTCCCGGCCCGTGACCCCTGCTCCGATCTGGGTGATCCGGCCGCAGATCTCGTGCCCGATCACCCTGGGCGGGACAATCCGGCTCGCCGCCCAGGGGTCCCATTGGAAGATGTGGAGGTCGGTGCCGCAGATCGAGGCTCGCTCTACCTTGAGCTTGACTTCCCCTGGCCTGGGATCGCGCTCCTCGGCCTCGGTCATTTCCAGCCCTGGCCCAGGACGGAGCTTGGCGACTGCCTTCACGACGGGCAGGATACACCGCGCCGAGGGTGAAGACCTGCCGTCAGAGCCCATGCTATACTCGCACCGACCCGCATCCGGGCCCCTGAGCACACCATGGGAAGCGCATACACGCCTGGCCTGACTGTCACCCGCGACATCGTTGTCCACCGTCGGAGGCGCTTGCCGATCCAAGGTGAAGTCCTCGTGCAGGTCGGGGACACCGTGGGACCGACCCAAGTGGTCGCCAGGGCCATGCTCCCCGGCCCTTTGCAGACGATCCGGCTCAACGAGAAGCTCGGCGTCGAGCCCAGGGAGGTCGGGGCCTGTATGGTGGTCCAGGTCGGGGACCAGGTCGAGCCGGGACAGCTCGTGGCCGAGACCAAGGGCATATTTGGCAAGCTCTTCAAGAGCCAGGCGTTGTCGGACGTCGGAGGCGTGATCGAGTCGGTGAGCGATGTCACCGGGCACGTCTTGGTGCGCGAGCCCTCGGTGCCCGTCGAGGTGGGAGCCTATATTGCCGGGCGAATCAGCGAAGTTCAGCCAGGAGAGGGCGCGGTGGTCGAGACGCGGGGCGCGATGGTGCAGGGAATCTTCGGCGTGGGAGGCGAGCGACACGGCACGATCCGGGTCGCCGTGACCGGCACCGACCAGGTCTTACAGGCCTCGGACGTCCGGGAGGACGATGCGGGAAAGATTCTGGTCGGAGGATCCGGCGTAACCTATGAGGCGATCGAGCTCGCCGCGGAGCGCGGGGCGGCCGGGATCGTGGTCGGTGCCGTCAAGGACGCAGACCTGACCAAGTTCCTCGGCTACGACATTGGGGTCGCGATCACGGGCCAGGAGCAGATCCCGCTCTCGCTCGTGTGTACGGAAGGATTCGGGGTCCTCAATATGGCAGGGCGCACCTTCGAGCTCCTCACGAAGCTGGAGGGCAAGGCGGCGAGCATCAACGGTGCGACCCAGATCCGAGCGGGTGTGATCCGGCCCGAGGTCATTGTCCCCCTCGCCGAGAATGCTGGCGAAGTTGCCGCCGAGGGCGCGAGCGGCGGCACCCTCGATGTGGGGGTCTCGGTCCGGGTCATTCGCGAGCCTTACTTCGGTCTATTGGGCACTGTCACCGACCTTCCTTCGACCCTGGTCAAGGTGGATTCCGGAGCCGAGGTTCGCGTGCTTCGAGCAAAACTCGAGGATGGCCGTGAGGTTACTGTGCCTCGGGCCAACGTAGAGATCATCGTCGCCCAATGACCGTGGTCGTCGTGGACGACGAGCCTGGGATCCTGGAGGCGGTGGAAGGAAGGCTCCAGAAGGAGGGCTACTCGGTCTTCACGGCGACGACGGCGGAAGACGGCATCCGGCTGTTCCGCAAGCTGCGGCCCGACCTCATGGTCGTGGACGTGATGCTCCCCCAGCGGTCGGGCCTGGACCTATGCAGGGCGGTGAGGCGAGACTCCGAGACCCCGGTCATCTTCCTGAGCGCCCGGTCGAGCGACGAGGACAGGATCGCAGGGCTCGAGGCCGGGGGGGACGACTATGTCGTGAAGCCGTTCTCGCTGCAAGAATTGGCGATACGCGTCGCGAAGGTGCTGCAGCGCACCCGCGGCTTCCGCACAGATCAGCCCCTGCTGCTGGGAAACCTGAGGATAGACCCGCGGAGCCATACCGCCGAACTGGATGGGCGAACCCTCAAGCTCGCCCCCAAGGAGTTCGCCCTTCTACACTTCCTCGCCTCGCACCCTGGCCAAGTCTTCCGCCGTGAACAGATCCTGGATCGGGTGTGGGGCAGCGACACCTACGTGACCGACCGGACAGTGGACGTTCACGTCCGCTGGCTGCGGAAGTTGATCGAAAAGGACCCGTCGAGCCCGAGCCGGCTCGTGACGGTCCGTGGCGTGGGCTATCGGCTCCTGGGCTAGCTCGCCGTGTGAGAGCCCTTCACGCCCAGCAGGCCTTGCTGCTCCCGGCGCCTTCGCCGAAGTACGAGGGCCTCCCGCGCCATCTCGAGGTGGTAGAGCGCGGTAGCGTTCTCCTCGCAGGCCAGATCCCGTCCCTGAAAGTCCAAGAGCTTGTTCACCAGGATGTCAATGACGTCCTCGATCCGGCAGCCGTTCGGCCCGACCTCGGCCGGGTTCCCGTGCTGGAAGACGATCTGGACATAAGGAAGCTCGACGACCGCCTCGCTCCCGTCCAAATGTCGGAACTTCTCCATGTTCTCGCCCATGCGACGGTTCTACCACGGACGGTCACATCTCCAGGGAAAGGGTCACGATCTCGAAGGGGCGGAAGGGAACGTAGATCGTTCCCTCGCTCAAATCGAGCGGCCGCAGCGGGTTCTCCTCAAGGTCGGTGACGAAGGCCTTGCTGATCGGGAGGGCGCACCGCACGGCGGCGGTACCTCGCGCGTTGTGGCACTCATAGAGCCGGACGATGAGCGAGCGGCGGTCCTCGGAGAGCTTCAAGGTATCAACCACGAGGCTCCGGTCGCTGCTCGAGACCAGTTTGGGCAAGGTGACGGCCTCTCCGGCGTGCCTGCCGAGCGGCTCTGCCCAGGGACGGGCGTTCAGGGCATAGGAGGAGGCCACGACATCGCTCTGCTGGAGCCCCCCGTAGTGAGGGAGCAAGCAGTACGTGAACCGATGCAGGCCCATGTCGCAATCGGGGTCGGGAGCCTTGGGGCTGCGCAAGAGCGTGAGGCGCAAGTCGCCGTCCAGGAAGTCGTGCCCGTACTTTCCGTCGTTGAGCAGCGCGATCCCATGGCCCCCCTCGCTCATATCCACCCACTTCTGGGCGCAGACCTCGAACTGAGCCATGTCCCAGGAGGTGTTTCGGTGCGTGGGTCGCTCGACGTGGCCAAACTGGATCTCGCACGTCGCCCGCAGGGTGTTGATGTTCATGGGGAACTTCACCTTGAGCATTTTCTCGCTCTCGCGCCAGTCCACCCACGTGTCGAAGCGGATGCCGGGGGTGGGCCCAAGGCTGATCCGCTGTCGCAACGTGCTTTCGCCGATCCGCTTCACGAGCTCCACCGCGACCCGGGCCGGGCCCTTTTCCACCAGTTCGAAGCTCTCCGTACGAAGCATGTCGCGCCCGGTCTCCAGAGAAAAGAGGTCAATGTCCCATGCGTCCCAGAAGAGCGGCTTGTCCTCGAAGAGTTGGAAGACGTTCGCGAGCGAGCCGGGGCGGACGAACTCGATCGGGTCGTCGTCCAAGGACGTGATGCTCGTGATATGGCCGTTTCCATCGAACCGAACCGCCCATTCCTCGTTCTCCAGGCGCCTTGGGCTTCCAACAAGGCGAGGGAGCAGGCTCGGGAGCTCGGAACTGAGGTCGGCGACCGCAACCGCCCCCAGCGCGGCCTCGGGCATCGCAAAGACGAGCCCCCGCCCGTCGTGGTCCTCGATCCACTGCACGGGCGATCGCTCGGCCCCGCAAACCACCGACGCGGGAGCCTCCTCGTGCTCCCACGGGACTCGGCACTGCCCTGCGACCCCGGAGTTCTGGAAGAGCGCGTACGGGCGCCCCGCCCAGTCCGTCCCCACTTTGGCTCCCAGGCTCTGAAGGCAGTCGCGTACGATCCCCTCGCCCGTCTTCTTGACCTCGGCGTAGTCCTGGGCACTGTCGGAATAGACCTCCTTGACCGAGGATCCAGGGATGATGTCGTGGAACTGGTTGAGCAGCACGGTCTTCCACGCTGCTTCCAGGGCCTCCTTCGGGTAGGTGCTCCCGGTGCCGTGGGCAAGGCACGCGAGAGCCTCGGCGTCTCGGAGAAGCATCTCACAGTACCGGTTCGCCGCCTTGTTCGCGGCTTGGCTCGTATACGTGCCCCGATGAAGCTCGAAGTAGAGCTCGCCGCTCCAAACGCACAGGTCGGCCCCTTGCTCCAAGGAGTCTCGGAAGAACTGTGCCGCCGATCGTTTGGCGGGGATGGCTGGCATTCCAGGGGCGCCACGGGTTCGACGGATGGACTCGATCTGCCCCTCGGTGGGCCCGCCGCCCCCGTCCCCAAAGCCGAAGACGTAGAGCGAGCGGTCGCTCCTTGCGTGGTCCTTGTACTTGCGCACTCCTTCCAGGATCTGCTTGGGAGTCCCGTCCCCGGTGTATGTGTCGGCAGGGGGGAAGTGGGCCCAGACCGCGCTCCCGTCAATCCCTTTCCACCAAAAGGTGTGGTGGGGGATCTTGTTGAACTGGTTCCAACTGAGCTTCTGTGTGACAAAGGACTGAATACCGAACTTCCGCAGAATCTGAGGCAGCGCGGCCGAGTACCCGAACACGTCGGGGAGCCACATGTCCTTGGTGTCGAGGCCGAACCGCTCGCGGAAGTACCGTTTGCCATAGAGGAACTGGCGGACGAGCGACTCGCCGCTGGGTAGGTTGCAGTCCGCCTCCACCCACATCGAGCCGAGCGGCTCCCATTGCCCTCGCCGGGCCGCCTTCCTCACCCGTTCGAAGAGGGCCGGGTGCTCCTCTTCCAGCCATTCGTACTGGCTCGCCTGGGAGTGGACGAAGACATGATCGGGATAGCGGTCTATCAGGGAGAGCTGCACCGCCGCGGTGTGTGCCATCTTGAGGCGGGTGACCGAGAGGGGCCAGAGCCAGGCCGTGTCGAGGTGGGCGTGGCCTAGGGCGGTGACCTCGTGACCGAGCCTTGCCGCCCCGGACTCGAGCGCATCTCGCAGGATCCTTCGGCAGCGTCCCACGTTGTTCCGCCGGTCCGTGCGGAACTGGTTCGCCACATCGTTGAGGGCGCGCAGGATCGGCGCGCCCGTCGGGTCCTCCATGCCGAGGGCCTCGACGAGGCTGATCCCGAAGGAAACGTCGTAGGCAAGCGCAAGGATCTCTGTATCCACGGCAAGCAGGCGGAAGCCGAGGAACTCTTGCGGGAGCAGGGTTCGCGGCATTTCGCGGCCGTGGACCGTCGTCTCCGCGTTGCGAGCATAGGTCTGGAGCTCCAGGCGGAACCTCTCTCCACCCGCCGCCTTCTCGACGAGGCGGAGGTAGGGATGGGCAAAGTCGAGCCCACCGAGGGCGTGACCGTCCTGGAATACCGTGGCCTCGCAAGGGGTCTCCGTCGTGCCCCAGACGGTCGCGGGGCCGTGGCACAGTCCGCACTCCCATCCCGCCCAATCCTTGGGGATCTTGACGCGCACCCGGTATCGGCCTTCTGCGTACGCTGGCCCCCACTTGTGCCCCGGCTCGACCGCGACGAAGCCCTCGCCGGTGTCCAGCTCGGCCGCCATAGGGGCCTCGTGTACGACGATCCGGGCGATCAGATCGTCCTTGAGAAACTGGCGGACGCGATCGAACGTAAGCCTTGGATGCTTGAGCATGGCGCGAGAAGGAGGATTCTACTGCGGCGGTACACTCCCCGGCATGGAGCGGGGAGAGTTGCTCACGGTGCGCGCCTGCCTCGCGGCCCTGTATCTTCGGGGGGTGGATCGCCCGTGGCAGCCGGTCAGGAGAAAATGGCCGCGGGTGGTCTCGGTCTTGTGCTCGGCGGCCCCTTCCCTGGGCCTCGCCCCGCGGGTGTTGCGAGCGGCCGGCCTCGCCGATGAGGCAGACGTGCTCGCCGAGCCAGGGGTGGCTGAGGCGGGTGCGAGGTACGTCGAGTCGAGGCTCGTGCTCACCGCCGCATGCCCGGAGTACCCATGTGGTTGGCGGGCGGCCCTGGGCAGCTTCGCTCCCCCGGCTCTTTGGAGCCGTGGCGAGATTCCCGCTGGCCCGATCGTGGGGGTGGTCGGCAGCAGGCAGCCCGGATGGGAGGCTCGCAGCTTCACGGAGTCCCTGGCGCGAGGGCTCCTGCAGGCAGGGGCCTCGATCGTGAGCGGCGGGTGCCACGGGGTGGATCGGGCGGCGGCTCGTGCGGCCCTCGAGGCCGGGGGCGCGGGCCGGGTCTTGGAGGTCTTGCCGTGCGGCCTGGATCACGCCCTCCCGAGGGAGGGCATCGTCCAGCTCAGTGCGTGCTCTCCCGGCGCCCCTTTCTCGGCGGGCCAAGCGATGGAGCGGAACGCCCTCATCTATGCCCTGGGTCGGCGCGCGATCGCGGTGCAGCCCCGCCGCGGGGCGGGAGGCACGTGGGCCGGGGCGTTGGACGCATTGCGCCGGAGGCTGGCGGTGGTAGGGGTTCATCCGGGCCTGGGAGGCGGCGGCGAGGCGGCTCTCGTGGCACTCGGCGCGCACCCGTTCGCGGTCCCGGAGGGAGAGGCCCTTGCCTCGTTCCTCGCGCTGGACGTCCCGATCCTACAGCCGGGGTTGTTCGGCGCCTCCGAGGTTCGCGAGCGGCTCGCCTGGCCCGCCTAGCGGCGCTGGTAGAGGGCCTCGGCGAGCGCGATCGCGAGTGCGTCCGCGACGTCATCGGGGCGGGGAGGCTCGGCCAGACCCAAGAGCCGCGTCACCATGAACGCGACCTGGGCCTTCGTCGCCCGGCCGTTCCCGGTCACGGCCTGCTTCACTTGCGATGGCGTCAGCTCGACGGCCTCGATCCCGGCCTCGTAGACGCGAGCCAGGGCAACGCCCGCCGCTTTGGCGACATCGAGACCCGTGGTCTGGTTCTTGGTGAAGAAGAGCCGCTCGAAGACCGCCCCATCGGGCTCGTGCTCCCGGCACACGCCCTGGATCTGGTCCCCGATCGTGCTGAGCCGGGCACCGATAGGCCCGGGCCGGGTCTCAATCAGGCCAAACGCGATCGGCGTGACCTCGGATCCCTTCCGAAGCACGACGGCCCAGCCGGTCCGCCCCAAGCCGGGGTCAATCCCCAGGATCCGGCGCCCGCTCAATGAGGGCCGGGCTCGCGGGCCAGGCCTTGATCCACGACGCCCACGTAATAGGGCCCGTCCTCGTCGCTCGGCCCACTGTGCCAGTCGTAGAGATACCCCTCGACCAGCGTGCCCTCGTGGAGCCAGCGCTCCAGGTCATAGGCGGGTACGCAGAGCTCTTTGAGCACCGGGTACCAGTCGTTCGGCAACGGCGGATCCATCAGGAGCCGGTAGTCGTCCGTGACGTCAATCACCACGATCTTGGCAATATTGAGTTGGTAGAGCTCGCTGCTCATCATGGCCATAGGTCCACCTCCGTGTGCACCACGCTCTAACGACGTGCGGTGAGGGCGTTTCGCCGCTCGGGGCGCCTACTCTTGGCCTGGGAACCGGAAGACCCCCTCGATCTCCTCGCCGAGCGGGCCCCCTTGGGGACGGGCGACGGGCTCTTGGAAGTCCTGGAACGGGAGGAGGATCTCGACCCTTCGGTTCGCGAAGGACTCGGGATCTTCGGGCACGCGTGGGCGCCGGGAGGCAAACCCCCTCACCGCTGTCACTTGGCGGTCGGCCACACCGCCCTGGAGGAGCACGTGCCGGACCGCGTTCGCCCGGTCGTGGCTGAGGTCGAAGTTGTCGTAGCCGCCCAGGTTTAGCGGGCGGGAGTCCGTGTGCCCGTCCACCATGATCGGGCGACCGAGCTTGGCCAGCACGGGGCCCAGCTTGCCGAGCACCTTTCGAGCCGCGGGCTGGATCTCCGCGCTCCCCAGCTTGAAGAAGAGCTCGCTGTTCGACTCGCTCTCGCTCAGGCTGATCCGCAGCCCCTCGGCGGTCACGGCGACATCCAGCGAGCCTTCGGCCTGCATCCCTGCCAAGGCAGGGTCCTCGCGCACCTCCGTGCGCACCTCCGAGGCAGCCCGCTCGATCTCGGCCGCGTCCGCCTCTTGCTGCTGCTCCGTCCCTTTTCCCGCACCCTTGGAGCGGGTGGGCCCCGAGTCGGGGAGGATGTTCATCTTCGCCTTCGGCGGGGAGGACGTGAAGCCGAGCGGATCGTTGAAGTACCCCTGGATGATGTCGCGCTCCTCCTGGGACATCCCCATGATCCACATCACCATGAAGAACGCCATCATCGCGGTGACGAAGTCGGCGTATGCGACCTTCCAGGCCCCGCCGTGATGGCCATGGGCCTGCCTGCCCTTTCGCTTGACGACGACGATAGGCCCGTCTGCCAAGGCCTAGGCCGCCTCCTTTTCCTTCACCACGGTCTCCATCTCGACGAAACCGGGGCGTACGGAAGGCTCGATGCTCCTCCGAGCGAACTCGACGCACGTGATCGGGGACTCACCTCGGGCGAAGCTCAGAAGGGCGTAGCGGATACAGCTCATATAGCTCGCGTTCGCCTTGTTCTTGTTGTCAATCGCCTTGGCCAGGGGGGCGAAGACGATGTACCCGAGGAAGATTCCGGCGAACGTGCCGACGAGTGCCACCGCGACCGAGTGCCCGACCGCGGACGGGTCGCCGCCGATCTTCTGCATCGTGATGATGATCCCAAGGACGGCGGCGACGATACCGACCGCGGGCATCGCGTCCGCGACGTTCTGGATCGCCTCGACGGGCCCGTGCTCTTCGGCGTGGGCGGTCTCGAGGTCGAGCTCCATCAGGTCGCTCAAATCGTAATGGCTCACCGCGCCGGTGAGCACGACCTTCATGGTGTCGCAGAAGAAGTGGAGGGCGTGGTGGTTGGCGAGAAAGGCGGGGCTCCTCTTCATGAGCTCGCTCTCCTCCGGGTTTTCGACGTGCTTCTCCAAGCCCAGAAGGCCTTCCTTGCGCGCAAGCGTGAAGAGCTGATACATCAGCTTGAGCAGGTCTAGGTACTGCGCTTTCGTCGCGGGCGGCTTGAGGACCCCGGTCACGGCCTTGATCGCCTTTTGCACCATGGGCAGACCGTTCGATCCGAGGAAGATGCCGAACGCTGCGCCGAGCAGGATGATCGCCTCGGTCGGCTGGATCAAGATACCGATGTTTCCACCGTGCATCACATAGCCGACCATCGTCGCCGCGACGCCCACGATGATTCCGATGAACGCGAACATTCTGTGCCCTGGGCGTGCCGGGGCACGCCCGCCCCTTAGCCAGTATCATTGTCGGAGGCGTGAACCGCGATGCACATGCCCCACGAGCCCACCCCGGAAGAATCACTAGGCCAGGGCCCGTCCCACCGTGAGCCGATCCGTCTTCTAGACCCTCACACGGTAAACCAGATCGCGGCGGGAGAGGTAGTGGAGAGGCCGGCCGCGGTCGTCAAGGAACTCGTCGAGAACGCACTGGACGCCGGCGCCCGCGCGGTCACCGTCCTGCTCGAGGACTTCGGCCGGAGCCTGGTCTCGGTGGAGGACGACGGCCATGGGATGAGCCGCGCGTCCCTGGAAGCGGCACTGGGGCGTCACGCGACGTCCAAGATCCGGTCCGTCTCCGATCTCGGCAGGGTCGCGACCTATGGCTTCCGCGGAGAGGCCTTGCCCTCCATCGCCTCGGTGAGCCGTTGGGCGATCGAGAGCGCGGAGCCGGGGACAGCCCGATGGCGGGTCGAGGGCGAGGCAGGGGAAACCCAGTCCGCAGGCCCCGCCGCGGGGCCTGCGGGGACCAAGGTCGAGGTTGCTGACCTTTTCTTCAACACGCCGGCCCGACTCAAGTTCCTCAAATCCGATGCTACCGAGCTCAACAATGCGGTCGAGGCGGTGGCCCGCCTCGCCATCGCCAGGCCGGAGGTTCGGTTCCGCGTCGCACACGGGGGCGCGGAAGTGCTCTTCGCACCGGGGACGGGCTCGGTCGAGGACGCCGCCGCGGGAACGGCGGGCCAGGACGCGGCGAGGGGCCTCGTACCCGTGGACGGTTACAACGGGAGCGCGCGAGTGATCGGCCTGGTGAGCCCTCCCCATTTCACGAAACCGACGCGATCGCTCCAGTGGTTCTCCGTGAACGGCCGCCCCGTTCGATCCCGGCTCCTCACCGCGGCCCTCGACACGGCGTACCGTTCCCTCACACCCGAGCGCCGATACCCGCTCGTGCTCCTCGACGTACGGCTCGACCCTTCGACCGTGGACGTGAACGTCTCGCCCACGAAGAGCGAGGTGAAGTTTCAGAACGAGCGGGGCGTCTTCGACGCGGTGCGGCGAGCCGTCTCCGAGGCTTTGCTGGCCCAGGGCATGGTGCCGCGCGTCGAGGCGGTCGAGCTCGCCGACCGTGCGCTAGCGTCCGCACGTTCCCTTCCGGGATCGGAGGCTTGGCACCTTCCGGCTCCCACCCCCACGGGGCCGGGAGCCCTCCGCGCCGCGGTCTACGCTCAGGCCCCGCTCGAGGAAGGCGCACATCCGCTGCCCGCCCACGAGCCGGATCCCAGCCTCCCCGAGTTCCTTCACGGCCTTCGTGTGATCGGGCAGATGGAGGACACGTTCATCCTGGCGGAGAACTGGCAGGGGTTGCTCCTCATTGACCAGCACGTGGCCCATGAGCGCATCCTCTACGAGCGTCTGCTCGAGACCCGCGGGTCGGGGGCGGTGGAGACCCAGAAGCTCCTCGAGCCCGAGACCCTGCACCTGGAGAAGCGAGCGGCGGGCTTGTTCTTGGAGCGGTTGGACGACCTGAGGGCGATCGGGTTCGAGATCGAGCCCTTCGGAGGGGAATCGTTCTTGGTGCGCGCTGTGCCTGCCTTGTGGCGCGGTGCACGGCCGATGGAGCTGCTTCAGGACATCGCGGACGCGGTGGAGGAGGGGGACAAGGGCCCCCTGCGCCAGGCTCGGGACGATGTCTTCATCCTCGCCTCCTGCAAGATGGCGATCAAGGCGAACGATCGCCTCGCCTATGCCGAGATGGTGCAGCTTCTGAGCGACTTGGGTCGGACGACCAACCCCTATCTTTGCCCGCACGGCAGACCGATCACGATCGTAATGCCGAAGGCGGGGATCTATCGGCGCTTCCACCGTAACCCCGAGCCCGTCTCGCCCCCGGTGGCGGAAAGCTAGCGGAGGCTGTCCGCCCTGGCGCGTCGGAGCATCGCGTCCACGATCTCCTCGGCGGCAGGGTGATAGGTGCCCGCCTCGATTCGTGCTTGCAGGTCGGCGATCATTTCCTCGCGGTCGGGCATCGCCACGACCAGGGCCGTGACGTTCCGAATGAGGTCCGCGTCCGTGAGCCGGATGAACGCCGTGTCCACTTCGCTCTCGCGAGGGGTGATCCGGCCGCCGGATTCGGCGACCTTCTCCAGTTGTTCCAATGAGATCTTCATGCTTTCGACCTGCCTTGCCCTTGGTGCCAGGCGGCCCGGCTGTCTCCTGCGAGACCCGTGGCTTTGCGTGATCGGGGTCGCCCCCGTCGTGCCGAGTTTCTGCTCAAGGTCGAGTTGCCATGGATCACTACGGCACTCCGAGCCCAATGCTGGAGGGCTCCCAGGACCGTTTTTTCGCTAGCCTTTGCCGGGGAGGATCACGTCTGCGACCGCGAACGCGCGCCGAATGTCCCGGAGGACGACCTTGGCGCGGTGGCCCACCAAGTCGAACCCGTCCAGAAGCTCGACATAATAGCCGCCGTCCGTCCACCCGACCGCCTTCTCGTTCCCATCCAAGAGGCTTCGCCGAACGTTGCACTCCAGGACCTGCGCCCGACGAAATGCGAGGTGCTCCCTCTCGAACTCGGAGATCATCCCGGACTCGATCTCGAAGTCCTCGAAGTCGAAGTCGAAGTTCGCCCGCATGAAGATCCCTCGGCGAAGGTCGTGCTCGAGTTCCTCGACCGCGCTCCCGTCCGAGCCGATGAGGCTCTCGACGACGGCGGGGTGGCACTCGATGAAGAACGCGTCCCCCTGCTCTGCGAGGCGGCGCCGGACCTCGCGCTCGATCCATTGGCCGATCGTGTCCGCGGACGCGATCCGTCCCCGACCGTCGCACAACGGGCACAGGGAGGTGATCGCCTCGGTCACACTCTCGCCGGTGCGCTTTCGCGTGATCTCCACGAGGCCGAGCGAGGAGATCTTGCCGACGCGAGTGCGGGCACGGTCACGACCGAGACAGCGCTCGAAGTGGTCGTGAACCTTCTTCTTGTCCGCCTCCTCGTCCATGTCTATGAAGTCAATCACGATGATCCCGCCCATGTCCCGCAGGCGGAGCTGTCGGCTCGCCTCTTCGGCGGCTTCGAGATTGGCCTTGAGGATCGTGTCCCCCAGCGAGGTGGAGCCGACCTGTTTGCCGGTGTTCACGTCAATCGCGATCAGGGCCTCGGTCTCGTCAATCACGAGGGAACCGCCGCCCTTGAGAGGTACCGTCCGGTCGAGCAGCCGGTCCAGGTCGTGCTCGATGCCGAAATGGTCGAAGATAGGCTCCGTGCGATCGTAGAGATAGATTCGATCCTTGAGTGAGGGAGCCACGATCTGTGCGACAAGGCCGACCTTCTCGTACTCCTCTGGATCGTCAATCACGAGGCGGTCAATCTCATCGCCGAAGACGTCCCGGATGGTTCGATAGAGCAGGGTTTGGTCACGATGCACCACCGCCGGGGCGCGTAGCCGCTTCGCCGACTCCAGCACCTGGCTCCAGAGTTGTTGGAGGAAGGCGATATCGGCCCGAAGCTCCGCCTCGTTCCTACCCTCGCACTCCGTCCGAAAGATCATCCCGAAGCCGTCGGGCGCGATATTCTCCGCGATCTTGCGGAGCCGCTCGCGCTCGCGACGGTCCTCGATCTTCCGGCTCACGCCCACGTGGTTGCCCTCGGGCATCAAGACCGCGTAACGCCCCGGCAGTGAGATCCGGGTCGTGACCCGAGCACCCTTGGTGCCTCGAGCGCCCTTGGTGACCTGGACCATCAGCTCTTGGCCCGGCTTGATGAGCTCCTTGATCCTGCGTCGCCTCAGTTCGCTGCGACGGATGCTTGCCGGGCTCGTGTCGCCGGTCTCCTCGGGAAGGATGTCGGCGACATAGAGGAAGGCGTTCCGCTCTAGGCCGATGTCCACGAAGGCAGCGTCCATCCCCGGCAGTACGTTCTGGACGATGCCCTTGAAGATCGAGCCGACGACCCGCTCTTCACGCTCGACCCGGTACTCCATGAGGAGGCGGTCCTCCAGCACGGCGATCCGGGTCTCCCGGCTCGCACAGTTCACGATGATCTCGATCTTGCCCGGCCCGCCGTCCGTCGGCACTGAGCGGGCGGGTTGTCGGTTGTTCCTTCTTCTCAAAACTTGGCCCCGTTGCCCTGGCACCGCCAAGGCGCGTCTCGCGTGTGCGGAGCCTAAGAAACGGGCTCTCTACGCACGAACCGATCTTACCGTCGGGCGGAGAATCCGCAGTGCGCCTGGCCCTAGTCCCTGGAATCGGTCCAACGATCCAGGGCGCACGGGTAGCCTTGAAACGATGCCGGTGTTCGAGTACCGTTGCGAGGACTGTGGCCGCCGGTGCTCCTTGTTGATCGGCATGGTGATGGAGCCTGACGACGAGGCTTGTCCCCACTGCGGCTCCCCTAAGGTCGCACGGCTCGTCAGCCGGTTCCGCCGCGGGAGAACCGAGGACGATCGGCTCGACGAGCTTGCAGCCCGGTTTGAGACCATGGAGGACCCCGGAACTTCCACCAAGACCAGGGCCGCGCTTCGCGAGGTGGGAAAGGCGATGGACGAGGACTTCGCGGACGAGATGGAGGAGATCTACGAGGCCGACATGGAGAGCCCGGATGAAGGCTAGGCCCGCGCGGAAGAGGGCGGCGGAGAACGGGTGCCTCACCGTGGTTTGCGGCTCGATGTACGCAGGGAAGAGCGAAGAGCTCATCCGGCGCGCTCGCCGCGCCCTTTACGCGAAGCTCAAGGTCCAGGTCTTCAAGCCCGAGATTGACCGGCGGTTTGACGAGGCCAAGGTCGTCAGTCACATGGGCGTGAGGCACGACGCGGTTCCAGTCACGGGGGTCGAGGACCTCCGGGCGGCCATCGAGGACGACACGGACGTGATTTGCATCGAAGAGGCACAGTTCTTCGACTCCACGCTGGTGGATCTGTGCGTGGACCTTGCCGACTCCGGCAGGCAGGTCGTCGTGGCCGGACTCGACCAGGACTTCCGGCGTCGCCCGTTCGGCCCGATGCCGGAGCTCTTGGCGGTAGCCGACGAGGTGGTCAAGCTACGCGCGATCTGCATGAAATGCGGCCAAGCTGCGAGCCACACGTACCGCACGGTGGACGGGAGGCCCGCGCATTGGGACGATCCCATCGTCCTTGTAGGTGCGACCGAGAGCTATGAGGCCCGTTGCCGAAGGTGCTTCGAGATCCGGGGCGGGCCTAGCTCGCGAGCTCGATCACGACCTTCGCGTCAATGATTTGTCCGGAGACTGGGGCGTTCTTCCATTCCGCCTCGGTTCGAAGTATCTTGCCCGTCGCCTTCTCCACCCAGTAGGTTCCCGTCGAGGAGGCAGGGGTCTCGCCGGTGGCCTCGTGGGTCGAGAATCGGATCTTCACCGCCTCGACCCCCTTCATGGCTTCCATTCCCAGAATCTCGAACTCGGACTTGGACGCAGGAGTCCCTTGCTTCTCCGATGCGGCCAGGTCGAGCGACCACTTCGAGCCGACCATGACCGGCGTCTCCGGCCAAAGGATGGCGTTCAGGATCGCGACCCGGTAGGAAGCCTCGTCCACCATGCTTCCCTCGATGAGGACGATGCGCCCGCGGGCGTCCGTAGTGGTGGTATCCGTCTCGTCCTCGGCACCGGCGTCCATCTCCGATCCGTTCACCTTGAGAACGACGTTGGACTGCGTCGTCTTGGAAACCACCGTGCCATCGGCAGCGACCGAGACGATGCTCTCCTGGAGCGCCGCCGTGAAAACGACGGCCATTCCGCCGAACGTCGTGTCCACTTGGAGCTTGTACTTCGTGCTCTCGCCTGCGGCGACGACGCGCTTGAGCGTGAAGGTGTCTTGAGCGAGCGCGGGCAGGGTGAGGGCCGCCACGGCGAGGGAGAGCAAGAGCTTCATCGCACGAGTCTAGCCGTCGCGCTCGAAGAGGGCTGGGTCAGTGGGTTCGTAGACCAGCATCGCCTCGATCTGTCGCCCGGCGAAATAGAGGTTCGTGATCTTGTGCGAGGACATCACGATCATCCCGGAGTCTTGATGAATCCAAAAGTAGCCCTTCGCCTGGGCCGGGCGCTCCGTACCGATCAGCCGGGAGTCGGATTCGACTTTGAGGCAATCGGAGGCCCCGAGCCTCTCGGGCCCGAGCAGGGTGAACTTTACGGTGATCCCAGGCTCACCGATCCGGGAGTAGGACCAGCTCTTGCCGATGCGCACTGGCTCCATAGGGGCGCGGAACGCCACGAGCAGGCTGATGTGGGTCGTCCCGGTCTCGCCGGGCAGGAAGCTGGGCTGTTGCCAACCTGTGGGGTCGTAGAGCAGTGTGCGGTTCTTGCTAAAGGGAGTGTCCTTCGCCTCTCCCTTCTGGAAGACGACCGACCTCCGAGTCTCGAAGAGCATCGCGAACTTGCCGTCCTTGTCAATCGAGATCACCTTTTGCCGGGCCCGCATGGCGAACTCGGTCTTGAGTTTGGGAATGTGGAGCACGAGCCGGTGCATGCGGTAGGCCCAATCCTCGTATTTCGGCTTGGGCGTTAGTGCGAATTCCCCGTTCTGCGTAGTGACACCG
The DNA here is from genome assembly GCA_020847855.1 of Fimbriimonadaceae bacterium. Lineage (GTDB taxonomy): Bacteria > Armatimonadota > Fimbriimonadia > Fimbriimonadales > Fimbriimonadaceae > JADLBH01. The sequence goes on along the minus strand of JADLBH010000023.1, from coordinate 47,962 downwards.
AGCACGAGTGCAGCGAGCAGGCACATCACTCCTTCCGACGTCCCTGGGTGCGCCCCCGGTTCGGGCGAAAATGGGCCGTGTCCCCTGAGTTGGGAAAGACCTTGGTCGCAGTCGGGCTCGGTATCGCGGTCCTGGGCGGCCTTTTGTGGGCGGTCGCGTCGTTCGCTCCGGGGCTTCAGCCCGCGCGACTGCCGGGCGACATCGTGATCGAGCGGCCTGGTGTCTACGTGTACTTCCCCGTGGTGACATCGCTCGTCGTGAGCGCGGTCCTCTCCCTGGTCCTTTGGTTCTTGAGGAGCCGACCATGAAGGTCAAGGCGTTGACCCTCGATGTCGGCGACACCTTGCTCGAGGACAACTGGGACCCGTTCGGCTTGTGGGTCGAATGCGCTCGCGACCGTGGCCTCGAGGCAGGCGATCCGGAGCGAGCACTCGCCCTCGAGACGGTGCGCGCTCGCAAGGACCTTCGCGCCGTCGCGGACACTGGCGGGGACGAGGCTGCGTATTTCGAGTTCTGGTTCGAGACGGGTGAGCACTGGGCCACAAGTTGCGGCTGGCCGGGAGCACTGGGACGGAAGGTGGTTCAAGACTCCACCGCACGGGTCACCGACCCTGCGTCCGGGATCCTTCGCCAGTTCGAGGACGTGCTCCCGGCGTTGGAGGAGTTCCGATCCGCTGGATTGAAGCTGGGGATCGTGAGCAACTGGGACGCCTCGATCTTTCCTATACTTCGGGCCTTCGGGCTCGACGGTTGGTTCGATGCGATCGCGGCGAGCGGGCCGTTGGGAGTCGAGAAACCACACCCTGGCATCTTCATGGCTGCTCTAGGCGCCCTGGCTGTGGATCCCGCGGAGGCGTGTCACGTGGGCGACGACGCGGTCGCCGATCTACGCGGGGCGAAGGACTTGGGGATGCGTGCGTACCTGATTGACCGAGGCTCGCCGACCACCGATACCTACGTTTCGTCGTTGGGCCAGGTGCTGGCAAGAATCTCGTGAGCCTCCGAGCCGCCGATCTCCACTACGACCTCCCCGAGCGCCTCATCGCGCAACGGCCCCTCGAACGAAGGTCCGACTCGCGCCTCCTCTGCCTCGATCGCCATAGCGGAGCGATCCGTCACGCGTACTTTCGCGACCTCCGAGAGATCCTGGAGCCGGGAGACTTGCTCGTCACCAACGAGTCCAGGGTCTCGGCGAGAAGGCTCGTCGGGAAGCGATCCTCGGGCGGTCCGGTGGAGATGCTCGTCACCGCATCGAGCGATGGCGAAGGGATCGCGCTGTGCCGGCCTGCGAAGCGGCTGAGGCCCGGCGACCGGGTGAACCTGGAGGGCCGATGGGAAGTGGAGGTCCTCGAGGACCTCGGCGCTGGGCGGAGGAGGTTTCGTTGGCTAGATGCCCAAGCCGCCCAAGAGGGACTTGCCACTGCGGGCGAGATCCCCCTGCCTCCCTATGTCCACGACAAGCTACTGGACGAGGAGCGGTACCAGACCGTCTACGGCAAAGTGCCAGGGAGCGCGGCAGCACCGACCGCCGGCCTTCATTTCGACGAGGAATCTCTGGAGGGCCTCCGAGAGCGCGGCATCGAGCGAGCCAACGTCTCCCTCGCGATCGGCCTGGACACCTTCCGGCCGATCTCGTCGGAGTCCCTCGCCGACCATGTGATGCACGGGGAACAGTACGAGGTGCCCGAGGGGACAGTCCGGGCCGTCCAGCACTGCGCTGGGCACATCATCGCGGTGGGCACGAGCTCCTGTCGAACCTTGGAGTCGGCTTCCCTCGGCCCCCGCCGCATCCAGGCAGGGCCGGGCGAGAGCAAGCTCTTGATCGAACCGGGCTGTTCGTTCCAGGTCGTGGACGGCCTTCTCACCAACTTTCACATGCCCCGGACGACGATGCTTGCGATGGTCGCCGCCTTCGTGGGTGTCGAGCCGCTCATCGAGGCCTATCGCCAGGCCGTCTTGGCGGAATATCGCTTCCTCAGCTTCGGCGACGCGATGCTCGTTGTCTAGTCCTGTGGAGAAAGGATGTATAGTGCAACGGGGCGTGCATGACCGATCGTCAAGACTTCGACCCGCTGGCTTATATCGAGAACGCGTTCCTTGACACCAACCCGGAAGGCGTGGCACCGATCGAACCGCTCAAGGAGAAGCGGAAGAGAACAACCAAGCAGGGCGCAAAGACAAAGTTCCGTAAGACGGCGCTACAGGCGCCGAGACCCCGTCGTGCCCGAGGCACGGCAGGGCGCGCGTTCGTGGACTCCGACCTCCAACAGATGCTCGAGAAACTCCCCCGCAACATCGAGTTCCTGGGCCGATTCTTCTCTGACGAGGTGACGGGACACTACTACCAGGATGGCTTCAAAGAGTCGCGCGCAGAACTCATCCGCAAGCTAGTGGACCCGGAAATCAACCTGGAGGACGCAAGCCGGTTGCTCGGGGTGTGCCCGGCCACGATCCGACGGTACACGAACCGAGGCTGGCTCGACCACGTTCGGACCAAAGGTGGCCAGCGCAGGTTCCGGTTGAGCCATATCGTCTCGTTCGTTGACCGGCATGGCCGGGTGCCCGAGGATTGAGCCTTCCCTCACGGCCGCTCAGCATCGCCGTTTTCTCCGATTCCGTCCTGCCCGTGCTCAATGGCGTCAGCGTCAGCATTGACTCACTGATCGGCTCCCTCCGTGACCGCGGCCATTCCGTCACGGTGTACACGAGCCGGTTCCGGGGGCACAGCGACCCTGATCCGAACTTTCGCCGCTTCCTTTCGGTGAGGTCGCCTTGGACAGGCGACTACCCCCTGGCGGTGCCGCCGTTCTATGCTTGGTTCCGCGAGTTCGAGCAGCGCAACTTCGACCTGGTCCACACCCACACGCCGTTCACGGTAGGCATGGTCGGCCTACGCTGGGCCCAGACCCTCGACTTGCCCGTCGTCTCCACCTACCACACCCGGTACGACAAGTACGCGCACTATGTCCCGTTCTTCCCCCGCCCCTATGTCCGTTACAAGGTCGCAAAGCACACCCACTTCTATTACAACAGCGTGGGACTCGTGGCATGTCCTAGCCAACCGACGCTCCGATGGTTGCGCAGGCACTCCGTCCACACCCCGGCCGAGATCGTTCCCACCGGGATCCCTTTGCCCAAGGCGATCGAACGTCAAGCCGCCCGCCGCGAGCTTGGGGTCGGTGAGAACCACTGCGTCGGCCTCTATTGCGGTCGGATCGCCATCGAGAAGAACATCGAGGTCGTCCTCCGAGCGACCGCAGAGGTGGTGGCCGATCATCCTGACTTTCGACTCTGGCTCGTGGGCGATGGCCCCGCACGGAACCACTACACTGCGATGGCACGGGCCCTCCAGATCGGGGATCGAGTACGTTTTTGGGGCGGTGTCCCTCGTTCCGAGGTGGATCAGTTCTATGCCGCGGCCGACGTTTTCACGTTCGGCTCAATGACGGAGACCCAGGGCCTTGTGGTCGCGGAGGCGATGAGCTACCGCCTGCCAACGGTGGTCGTGGGAGGAGGGGGCGCGAGCGCGGCGGTTCTCGAAGGTGAGACGGGCTTCATTGTCGAGAACGACGCGCTCCGCATGGCGGATCGAATCACCACGCTCGTTCGGGACCGAGATCTCCGAGGCCGGATGGGTGGCAGGGCGAAGGCTCACGCGGAGACCATGACCACGAGCGCGATGGCGGACCGCATGCTCGACGCCTACCGGCGTCTCCTCTCCTTGGACGGCCGCACCGAGAGGAAGGCGCTTGCGCTCTAACGGGCTTGCCGGGTACTTCCTTCTGACCGGGGTGCTGTTCGCCCTTCGGATCGCCCTTGGACTTCTTGAGTTTCCTGCCGCGGCGGCGCCGTTCCTCGATGTGCTCTCCGTCGTAGCGTTCGTCGGGCTCCCCGTGCTCGCGGTTTTCTGGGCGGGCTCACATCCTTGGACCCGGACCCACGCCGTCGCGTTCATCGTGGGCGGGATCGTCCTCCAGGGCGGTGCGTTGCTGCTCGCCCGGACTCCTTTGGGCGAGGGTGTCCTGGGCCTGATCGTGCAGTCCTTCGGCCAGTTTGGGCTCGTTGCATGGTGTACGGGCCTGGGTGCCCTGGTCGCGTCGCTCATCAAGGAGAGGAATCTGCTCCTCCCCGTCGCACTGTTCTTGGCCGGTTTGGATGTCTTCTTCGTCTTTCACCCGAGCGGGCCCGTGGCGAAAGTGATGTCGCAGAACCCCGAGATCTTGAGCTCCGTGGCGCTCGAAGTGCCGATGGCGAGGGAGGCGGCTCCAGGGCGAGCGCCGAAGGAGCCGAAGATCGAACCGTTCGCCTACGTCGGTCCAGCCGACGTCTTCTTCTCCGCGATGTTCTTCGTCGCCCTCTATCGCTTCGAGATGCGGGCCCGCGAGACCGCCCGTTGGCTGGTTGTCGCGCTCGTCGGATACCTGATCCTCGTGATGCTCCCGATCGGTCTTGGCATGTTGCCCGCGCTCGTCCCCATCGGGCTCACTGTGATCCTCGTCAACCGAGGAGAGTTCCGGCTCGCCCCACAAGAAAAGGCGATGACGGCCTTCGTGGGCGCGATCGCGGTCTTTCTGGCGGGGTTCGGGGTCTGGTCTCGACTTACGAAGCCGCCAGCACTGCCAGTTGGGCCCGCGCAAACGGGGACCGGCCAACGGCCTCCAGCACCGGGAGACTAGCCCGCGCGAGGCTTGGCAGATCAACGCCGGTTTCGAAACCCTCGCGGGAACAAAAGTAGACGAGGTCCTCGGTGGCGAGGTTTCCACCCGCGCCTTTGGCATAGGGGCACCCGCCCAGGCCCCCTGCGCTCGAGTCGAACGAGGAGTAGCCCAGTTCCAGGCAGGCGGCCACATTTGCGATCGCCGTCCCCCGCGTATCGTGAAAGTGCCACGCGGTCTTGGAGAGCGGTACCTCCAGGGTAGAGGCGAGGGATCGGACCTCGGAGGGGCTCGCCACCCCGATCGTGTCCCCCATCGCCACCTCGTCCGCGCCGAGGTCGTGCAAGCGCCCAGCGACGCCCGCCGTGACCGAGGGAGCCATGCGGCCTGCATAGGGACACTCGAAGGCGGTGCTCACGTAGGTTCGGACGAAGCCCTCCGGGACGGACTTACGAAAGGCGCGGATCACCTCGCCTGCGACCGCGAGGGACTCTTCCACGGTCATGTTGATGTTCCGCTTTGTGAACAGGTCGCTCGAAGCGGTGAAGAGCGCGATCCGCCGAACGCCAAGGCCGACCGCCCGTTCGAGGCCGCGCAGGTTGGGGACCAGAGCACTGTATAAGGGTCCTGTCGGCAACCGGGGCCACAGCTCCTCCGCGTCGCCAAGTTGAGGAACCCACTTGGGCGAGACAAAGCTCGTCGCCTCAATCTCGTGAAGACCCGCCGCGGCCAGGGATGCGACGAAGGCGGCCTTTGACTGGGTCGAGACGGGCGTCGCCTCGTTCTGGAGACCGTCCCTGGGCCCGACCTCGACGATCCTAACCTTCACGTCGCCCTCCCGACGAAAAAAAGGCCCCGCGCCGTTCCGGAGCGAGGCCATCACTTTCATCCTTCGACAGGATGTCCCTCTTGTTCGTCCGACAGGTTCGTGACCTGACGATCCGTCGCTGCAGCCCAGCTACTGCCAGTCGTGGCTGCAGTCCCCATGATACCTCACAATCATGGAAGTTGAGCAAGATTCTTCTAGACTTTTCCACCATCAGCCTCAATCCGAACGAGAATCTGGTCCTCTGTGACTTGATCCCCCGGTGCGACACAAACCTCGGTGACCGTGCCATGCGCGGTAGCCAGGAGCGGCTGGAGCGTCTTCATCGCCTCGAGCACGGCAACTCGGTTCCCGGCGGCCACGGCGTCCCCTGCCTCGACCAATACTTCAGAGACGGTTCCTGGCATGCTGGCGCGGACATGGCCGTCGCTCCCCGCATTCCCCTTCGCCCTGGCACGGCCCGGCCGTTCGACCCGGAAGGTCCGCCCTTGGAAGGAGACGAGGACGGCGTCCGCTTGGCGCAGAGCCAGCGCGGATGCTCGGCCCGTGCTCGTGGGAACGCTCAGGCGGTCCCCCAAGTTGACCACCGAACCCACGGGGGCCGCGAGATCGGTCTCCACGCCGTTCACCAAGTACCGCACGACTCTGCTCCCTCTCGATAGCTTTGACACGCTTGGACGAAGCCTCGAAAGATTCGCTTGGTCGCCGGGCTCTCCGGCGTCCGCTCCAGGTGCCACTGAAGGCCGAGCACCCAGCCGTCACCTTCGATCGCTTCCACCACGTCGCCGCTCCGTGCAACGACCCGCATCCCTCTCCCTGGATCCCGGACGGCCTGGTGGTGGAAGCTCTTGCCTTCGACCTCGCCTGTCTCCACCAATTGGTGGAGGAGGCTGCCCGGCTCGATGGTGATCGTCTCCAAGGCACCCTTGGAGTGCCGATCGTCGCCGACCGAATCGGGTAAGTGCTGGTCCAAGGTTCCTCCCGCCACGACGGCCAACGCCTGGCAACCATAGCAAACCCCGAGGACGGGCATCCCGCTCGGGCGCTGGCCCAGGATTGTGCTCTCGATCTGCCAACGGTCGGCGGGTACGACCTCGGTCCTCTCGTGGCGCGACTGTCCGTAGTGGGCAGGGTCAATGTCCGGCCCGCCAATGAGCATGAGTCCGTCCACAGCTCTGTAGACTTCGGCGGGTGGGCTGCCTGGAGAGATTCCCATGGGGAGCCCACCTGCCTGCAGCACCCCGTCCATGTACGGTCGGCCCACGTAGCACCGCTCCCCGTCGTTGCCGGCGTGGGCCCGGCCCAGGCCCATGATCACACCTATTCGCGGATGACCGCTCACTGCAGTACCTCGGCAGCGTTCTCGACGAGCGAACGGACTGCCAGGAGGTACTCGGCCCCGCCGACCCCATTGATCACGCGATGGTCAATCGTGATCCCGACGTTCGCGGATCGGCGCGGGGAAGGGTCACCGGGATCGCTGCCGAACGCCCAGTGAGCCTCACCCAGGAAGATCGTGGCGACGCCTGGCGGCACCACCACCGCCATGGCCTCGCGGATGCCGAACGCCTGCATGTTTGTCACGCTGAGCGTGACCGATTCGTCGGCTTGATCCTTGCCTTCGCGCGCGACTCGGATCCGCTCTCGGGCTTGCTCGGCGAACTCTCGCCAAGAGAGCTTGCTGGCATCCCGAACGACCGCGACCACGAGCTCGTCTCCCGGCAGGCTCACGGCGATCCCCAACTGCAAGTGGTCATAGGTTCGTAACATAGCGTCGCCAACGAGCGTGCTCCGGACGATGGGATGGTTCGCGGCAGCCTTGGCCAGGCAGTAGGCGAACATCGTGAAGGTGCTCGGCTGGAACTCGCCGCCTTCCGCCTTGAGCCTTGCCCGAACGTTCTCGATGGGCCCCCAGTCGCACGAGACGCTCATCATGCCGGGCACGACGAGCTGGCTGCCTCTCACGAGCCGAGAGGCCAAGACGCGCTGCTTCGTGCCGACCGGGTGCTCGACATAGCCCTCGCCTCGCTTCGATGTCTCGCTGGGTCTTCCGCCGCGCAAGTACGCCTCGACGTCCGCAGGCATCAGCTTCACTCCCGCCGCCGGAATCTCCTCGATCTGTTCGTTGGACAGCCCATGCTCCTTGGCGAAGGCCCTTGTCTTTGGGGGGACGTCGGTGCGCCGGTTCGCTCCAATCCCGGTGACACTGGGTGGAGCAGCCTTCCTCGGTGGTTCAGTAACACCAACGGCCGTTCCAGCCCCTGCCATCGGCTCCGCGCCGACCCCCTGGACGCCCCCCATAACGGCGACCTCGGCCCCGATCGCGACGATCTGATCCGCTTCCACGCTCCACCGGAGAAGCACCCCGTCGAAGGGCGATTCGACGTCCATGACGGCCTTGTCGGTCTCCATCTGGTAGATCGGCTCGTCGCGCCGAACGGCCTCGCCCGGCTGCTTGAGGAGGGCTACGATCCTCGCCTCTTGGAGGCCCTCGCCGAGTTGGGGCACCTTGAGGGTGACCGTGCCCGCCTCCTCGGGTTCAGGCTCGGTGGCCTGAACAGCCGGGGGAGCTTCTGCGGCAGCGGTGGAATCGAGCGTGCCCACCACCGTGCCGATCTTCAGCACCTGGTCGGGCTCGGCCACCCAGCTCACCATCGTGCCGTCGAACGGGGACTCCACGTCCATGACCGCCTTGTCGGTCTCCATCTGGTAGATCGGCTCGTCCCGCTTGACGGGATCTCCAGGCTTTTTGAGGAACCCTACGATCCGGGCCTCCTGCAATCCTTCCCCGATCTGGGGGATACGGAGCTCAACGATGGGCATCGTGAGGATTCTGGCACAGGCCGATTCGAGCGATCCCTGCCGGGCCGAACGGGCCCGTCGGAAGAACGGACGGCGGTATAACTCTCCGCGGCATACGGGGTGACGCTTCCCACTCCCTCGCCTATGCCGAACGAATCCCGCGCGAGGCGAGAACATGGCAAAAAAGGTCGCATCCGTTATCAAGCTCAACATTCCGGCAGGCAAAGGCACGCCCGCCCCTCCCGTCGGACCGGCCCTAGGACAGGCAGGGATCAACATGATGGAGTTCCTCAAGAAGTTCAATGAGCTCTCCATGCCCCAGATGGGCTACACGCTCCCGGTCGAGATCACGGTCTTCGAGGACCGGTCGTTCACGTTCGTGATCAAGCAGCCTCTCATGACCGACCTGATCAAGAAGGCGATCAGCCTGGAGAAGGGTTCGAGCAACCCTGGCAAGGAGGTCGCAGGCAAGCTCACGAAGGCAAAGGCCCTCGAGATCGCCCGCTTGAAGATGAAGGACCTCAACACCGAGGACGAGGAGATGGCGGCACGAATCGTTGCGGGCTCCGCCCGCTCCATGGGCTTGGAGACCGACTTCTAAAGGACCTGATTCTTAGGTCGCGGACGAATCGTACGCGTCGCGCAAGAGTCAAAAGAGTTGGGACTCGTGAACGCCCGGAACTTTCTCTTGCCCGTGATGGCTCTCCTGGCCTTGGCCCAGGTCGCCGTCGCGGGTCCTGACACGGAGTCGTTCGGCCCGGCCCAAGCCGCTGCCGACGTGATTCGAGCCGCCACCAAGGCGGAGATCGCGTTCCTGCCCGCCGGGGTCATCAAGTCGGACTTCAAATCGGGCGACCTCTCGAAGATGCTCCAGTTCCCCTCGGACCAAGTCGTGGTCGTGGAGCTTACCGGGGCCCAGGTTCGATCGGCTCTAGAGAGGTCGGTGTCCCTGCTTCCTTCCCCCAACCCTGGCTTCTTACAGGTATCGGGCATCACGGTGACTTGCTCGCCACGCGGCGTGGCCGGCTCCAGGGTCAAGGAGGTCACGGTCGCCGGTGCCGCGCTGGACGCTTCCGCTCGATATCGGGTCGCGATGCCGTCGAGCCTGGGGAGGGGCGGCCTGGGTTACTTCACAGTCTGGAAGAAGGAGCAGATCGTCGAGACGTTGCCGGGCACAACGGTGGAGACGCTCCTAAAAGGGAAGACGGGCACCGAGAACACGCCGCGATGGCGAGGCCTGTGACCGGGCATACTATCGGGGAGCGATGCTGACCCCCTACGATTGGCAAGAGAGCGTCGGTCACCGAATCCAGTTCATCGAGTCGCGCCTTGCCCCCGCCTTGCCGGTTGCCGCAGTCTCGTGTCCGGAGGGCGTCCTGATGGCGACCTATGGACGGCATGGGAACAAGCTCTTCGAAGTGTACGACCGGCTCGCCCTGGGAGCTCTAGGGCTACAGTCGGACATCGAGGCGCTCCGCACGGCGTGCATCGAGTTCGCACACCGCGAAGGGTTCCAGCGAGCGGAAGCGGACGTGACCGTCCAGCGGGTCGCCACGACGGTAAGCACGCCGATCAAGCGCGCTTTCGCGGACTTCTCCTCGGCCCCGTTCATCGCCAAGGCCGTGCTCGTCGAGTGTGGGCCAGCGCCAGAGCAGGATCGGGCCTTCGTCCTCGATTTCGACGGCGACTTCGCGAGCTGCCCGTTCCCGGTCGCGATCGCAGCGTCGGAAGCCGACTCCGTGGAAGTGGTCAAGAAGCTGACCGGCTTTGCGACCAGCTTGGAGGTCGCAAAGGACGCGCTCGTGGCGGCGTTCGGAAGCCCGGAGGGCTGCGAGCTGGAGTGTGCCTATGTGCGTCGTGGCGGGGATGCCGACCGGAACTTCGTCCGGATCTAACCCATAAGCCTGACGTGCCCCACGAGCAAGGCGATGTCCGTGGGCCGCATACCGGGGATCCTTCCGGCTTGGCCCACCGAGGTGGGGCGGACCTCTGCCAGCTTTTCCCTCGATTCGTGGCTGAGCCCGCCGATGCGCGCATAGTCGAGCGTCCCTGGGATCCTCATCGTTTCCAGGCGGGCTAGCTTCGCGATCTCCCGCTCCTCGCGTTGCAAGTAGCCTTCGAACTTCGCCTCCACCTCCAGGAGGTTCCATACCGGATCGCTCCACGGCACCGCCTGGGCCCAGCCTAGCCTTTCGGCCACGGACGCGATCTCGGCGGGGCCGACGCCGGGCCTGCGCAGGAGCGACCAAACTGCGGCACGGCCCGTTACTGAGAGGGAGGCTGGGACCTCCGATTCCGCGGTGGACTCGAGGAGGTGCGTGTTCAGGGCCCATTCCTTGGCCTTGGCGAGCTTCCGAACCTTCTCCTCCAGTCTCGCCTTCCTCGCCCCGCACACCAACCCGAGCTCGATGGCGATGGGGGTGAGCCGCTGGTCCGCATTGTCGTGGCGGAGGACGAGTCGGTGCTCGGCGCGCCCGGTGAGCATCCGATAAGGGTCCTCGGCGCCCTTGGTGACGAGGTCGTCCACCATAACCCCGATGTAAGAACTGCTTCGGCTGAGCTCGAAACTGCCTTTGCCAAGGCTGGCCAGTGCAGCGTTCGCACCCGCGAGAAGCCCTTGGCCCGCAGCCTCCTCGTATCCGCTCGTGCCGTTCAACTGACCTGCGAAGTAGAGGCCGGGCACGTCCTTTGCCATGAGGCACGGGTCGAGATGGAGCGGGTCGAGCGAGTCGTACTCGACGGCATATCCATAGCGGAGCACTTCGGCCCGAGCGAGCCCAGGGATCGTCTGCAGGGCCTCCAGTTGGACCTCGGCGGGCATCGAGGTGCTGAAGCCTTGGACATAGACGCTGGGCCCGTTCATCTCCTCGAGTTCCAAGAAGACCGGGTGGGAGGCCTTGCTCGCAAACCTCACGACCTTGTCCTCGACGCTGGGGCAGAAGCGTGGCCCAGTGCCCTCGATCCGTCCGGAGAACATTGCGCTCGCGGAAAGGTTCGACCGAAGGATCGCATGGGTCGCCTCGTTCGTGTGAGTTCTATAGGCAGGGAGGTTCCCGACGCTTTCGGGCAAGGCGTCGAGAAGGAAGCTGATCGGGCCCGCCTCGGGCTCGGAAGGCAGCTCCTCGATTTCGTCCCAGTGGACGGAGTCGCGGTGGATCCGAGGGGTCGTGCCCGTCTTGAACCGACGAAGTCGGAAGCCTTCGGAGACGAGCCAGCTTGCCAAGTCGGTACAGGGTGCGTCCCCGTGCCTGGCGGCGCTCACCGAGTTCGCGCCTTCGTGACAAACGCCATTGAGAAACGTGCCCGTGGTCAAGACGACCGCGCGTGCTGCAATGCGCTCTCCGTCGAGCACGATGCCAGCGACTCGTCCATGATCGAGGAGCACGCTGCTCGCTTCGCCTTGCCGCACCTCGAGCCCTGGGATTCTCTCCAAGAACGAACGGACCCAAAGCGGGTAGGCGACCTTGCAGACCTGAGCGCGGATCGTTTGGTTCGCAGGGCCTTTTCCGGTTCCGACCCGCCGAGTGTGCGTCGTAGTGTGGTCGGCCGCGAGGGCCATGACTCCGCCCAGGGCATCCACCTCGCGAACGATCTGGCCCTTGCCCGGACCCCCAATGGAGCAGTTACAGGGCAGATGCCCGATGTTCTCCAGCCGAAGTGTAACGCAAAGGGTTCGGGCTCCTAAGCGCGCGGCTGCGGCCGCTGCCTCGATGCCCGCGTGGCCTGCGCCGACAACTACGACGTCATACGCGCGCATCCGTTCGAGAGTACCCTCGGGCCCGGTCGAAGGCGCGGTGTATCGTAGTATCGGCGCGTGGGAGTCGTAGACGTCACCGTTGTCGGAGGTGGGCCAGTGGGCCTCTTCGCGGCGTTCTATGCGGGAATCCGCGGGATGACGTGCAGGATCGTGGACTCCCTGCCTCAACTCGGAGGGCAACTCGTCGCGCTCTATCCTGAGAAGTACGTCTACGACGTCGCGGGCTTTCCCAAAGTGCGTGCAAAGGAGCTTGCAGCCGGCTTCGTCGCACAAGGGCTACAGTTCGGCGCCGAAGTCGTAACTCGCGAGACCGCGAGCTCCCTAAGAAGGGAGGGCGAGGGCTGGATGATCGGGACGGACTCGGGCCTTGCGTTGCCGACGAAGACCGTGATCCTCTCTGCGGGCGCTGGCGCGTTCTCTCCCACGAAGCTCGGGGCGGGAAACGAGGCCGAAATGGAGGGCCGGGGCCTTCAGTATGGCGTCCAGGACACGGAGGCGCTCCGCGAGAGGGACGTCCTGGTAGTGGGAGGCGGGGACTCGGCCTTCGACTGGGCGATTCACTTGCATGGGATCGCGAGCCAGGTGCGCCTATTGCATCGGAGAGACGAGTTCCGGGCCCACGAGGAGACGGTGAGGCAAGCGAGGGACCTCGGGATCGAGCTCGTGCTTTGGAAATCGGTGGTGTCGGTCTTGGGGGACGATGTTGTGACCGGGGTGCGGGTCAAGGATCATCAGGGAGGGCCTGAAGACGAGATCGCCTGCGACGCGATCGTGGTGAACATCGGATTCAAGTCGAACCTGGGCCCGATCCGCGACTGGGGACTCGAGATCGAGAAGAACCAGATCGTCGTGGACCATCTCCAGCGGACGAACCTAACCGGAGTCTTCGCGGCGGGCGACGTCTGCACGAGGGAAGGCAAGCTCAAGCTTATCGCAACGGGTGCCGGGGAGGCCGCGACCGCAGTCTGCGTGGCCAAAACCGTGATTGATCCTGACGCGAGGCTCTTCCCTGGTCACAGCTCGGACATAGATGTGGACGCACTGAGGGGCTAGTCGAGGCCCCAGCGGTTCACGATCCACCAGCACCCCTGGTCGTGGGGGACGAAGCGGGGATCGGTCAGCACTTCGAAGGCTGGCAGGTACCCCAGCTCGCGCTGACCGTAGGCTCGAACCCGGAGGATCGCGGTCTCGACGTGGCGTTTCGCCGCGACGCACCGCTCAACATCGGCCAAGCTTCCGCCTGACTCCAGGGCATTGTGCCTTGCGAGCGCGGCCAAGTCGTCAAAGAGCCTCCTGAGCGTTGCGAGTGCTGCGACGCACTGCTCCGTGTTGCCCGCGCGGTACTCGTTGCGGGCAACCTCGGTGACGCGAGTGAACTCGATCGCGGCACGGACGAAGGAGACCACGCCCAGCTGCGCAGGGTTCGCCGCCGCCTCCTTCGCGCGTTCCAGGGTTTGCAGAGCCCTGGTTCCGGGCTCGCCGCAAAGCTCGGCGCGGTGGTGCCTCCATAGCAGGAATGGGTTCCCAAAGAGGAGAAGCCGACACTTCAGGCGGCTACGGTGGCCATCGAACGAGAAAAGCCCGCCTGACTGGTTCAACACAACTCCCATCTCGTGGGCCCACGCGGAGCCATCGCCATACGCCTCGACCATGGACTCGTCCAGCTCAGGGTCGTCGAAAACCCTGCCCGCCCACTCTACCGAGGGAAACACCGTCGCGTAGTTGCCGAAGAGCCCGGCTTCCCAAGTCGTGAGGCAGAGCCCTGCCGCCCCCACCCTCGCGGCGTCCCTTGCGACGGTTCGAACGTTCGCCTCGGACTCCGTCAAATGAGTCCAGGCTGCGTCGTATGCGTGTATTGTCGGACAGCAGACGACCTCGAACCCCATGTCTTGCAGTCGCCTCGTCGTTTCCTCGCAGCCAGTGCGGTACTGCCAATCAAAGAGCAGCGTCTGCTTCGGGATCGCGTCCGCTGCCTCGGGATGCTCGAGGATCATATCGGCCCAGAGCGCGGGCCGGCGCCCCGCGGCGAGGACTTGTTGACAGTAAGGCGCAAAGTGCTGACCGTACAGCCAGGCTTTCGCATCGCCCTTCGCGCCTTCGGCCCTGCGCACCGAATCGGGGTGACGACCGAGTTGGCCCGCCTCGTCGCCGCCGAGATGGACGACCTCGGCGGCGAAGGACTCCAGCGCGCCCCTTACGATCGAGGAGCAAAGCTCTTGGAACCCCTCACTCCCCATGTTGCCTTGCATCCCGCGCATCGGCTCTTCCGCCATCGCCTGGCCTTCCTCGCAGTAGAGAAACCCTTCCATGTGCCCCAAGAGATTGAGGAAAGGGACGACTTCGAGGCTCGGGAACTCCTCGATGAGCCTCCTGACCGTTGCAGGTTGCAGGCAGCCCTCCCCATGGGCCCACTCCACTCCGGGATAGGCGAATCGGTGCTCAAGGTAGAGCCCGAGGGCATTGTAGCCACCGTTTTGGGAGGCGATGCCCGCGCGGGCCAGTAGGTCGAAGCTTGGTGATTGTTCACGTGCGACGTCGAGCGTCCAGAGCTTCCATGGCATGGCAGAGTCTGGCCGAACCCGTGAATCCTGGTAGTTCGTACGGGAAAGCGCCGCTCCGTTCTCCCAAACATTCGACCAACGGGGAGAGCGGGACACGTCCAATGACGAACCGCCTAGCGCTCACAGCACTCATCTCCGCTTTCGCCGTAGGTGCGACGGCACAAGTCGCCTGGTATGGCAACGAAGCGAGCTGGGCCTCGAACCTCGTGGATCCGCTCTCGTGGACAGAGAGCTTCTCGGGCTTCGGGGCCGATCAGAGCTTCGTCGCCGCTCCGGTCTCCATCACTGGTGGCACCTTGGCCCAGGTTGGGACGGGGATCAGCTTCCGAAACTTGGTGGACGTGCCGCTCCTCGCCACCTCCGACAACAACGGGACCGCCCATGCCTCCATGTTCGTGAACGGCGGTGGACCCGGCGAGACCAGGATTGACGTGGCCCTCAACCTGTCGGCAGCGGTGGGCGCGCTCTCGTTCCGCACATGGGGCGCGGACACGCTCGAAGGAACGACCGTCCAGCTCTTTTCCGGGGGGACGCTCCTCGGGACGAGGAACATCTCCAATGGCAGCAACCGATTCACGGGCTTCGTCGTGACGGGGAACACCGTGGATCGAATCGTCTTCGTTTCCAGAACGACGATCGCGGGGCCCGGCGGGGAAGGGTTCGGTCTCGACGATATCAAGGCTTCCACGGCACCGGTTCCGGAGCCGGGAACCCTGATCGGTGCTGGCCTGGCCCTGATGGGCCTGCTAGGCGGACGTCGCCGGCGTTAGGCGAGGGCAGCGGCGACCTCGTTGCAGAAGTGCCTGCCCGCCGGAGTAAGTGCCACCCTTCCAGCGGTCACGGCAGCCCAGCCTCGACGGAGCACTTCGGAGAGACCCTCTGAGGAAAGGCCGTCCGCCACGATCCCTTCATTGAGCCGGATCCCGAGCATGACGCGCTCGAAGGAACCGGTCAATTCGTCGAGGGCCTCCTCCTCGCATACGGCCTCCAACCCGGCTTCGACCTCATCGCTGAACCGGGCGGGATGCTTAGTGCGAGTAGTCCGCCTGCGCGGCCACGCCGCCGCCGAGGTTCGGACGCAACCCACCGCGCCCGGTCCGTATCCTTCGTACTCCTCGCCTCGCCAGTAGGCCAGGTTGTGCCGACACTCCTCGCCCGGACGTGCAAAGTTGGAGATCTCGTATTGTCGCAGTCCTGCCTCCGCGCAGACCTCCACGGCGGCGTCGTACATCTCGACCTGCGCACCATCGTCAGGCAGATCGAGCATCCCACGATTCCAGTACCGACAAAACCTCGTGTTTGACTCGATGGTCAAGCAGTAGAGGCTGAGGTGGTTGGGTTCGAGCTCGAGAGCTTGGACGAGGTTCTGCCTCCATGCCGCCAAGGACTGACCCGGCAGGCCGAAGATAAGGTCTAGGTTGAGCCTTGAAAACCCGGCCCTTCGTGCCGCCCGCACCGCCTCGAACGTTTGCGTCGGGCTGTGGACGCGGCCCAGTTGGATCAGGTCGTGGGTTTGAAAGCTCTGGGCACCGAGGCTGATCCTTTCGAATCCCGCGGCCCGGAGCTCGCTCAGCTTGGCCTCGTCCACGGTGCCTGGGTTGCATTCGGTCGTGACCTCGAGCCCATCGGTTGTTGGGTGAGTGTCTAAGACCGCTAGGAGCAACCTTGCCAGGTCTGAGCCAGGCAGGAGCGTTGGTGTGCCTCCCCCAAAGAACACGGTCTTGCAGGGCCTACCGGCGCTGACCGAGCGGCGGATGCTCCTTTCCGTTGCCTCGACCGTCCGCGGAACGATCTCGCCTTGCATCGCGAAGCTGTTGAAGTCGCAGTACCCGCACTTGCTTGGGCAGAAGGGGATGTGGACGTAGACCGCGACCGGCGTCAAGGCTTGGAAGTCAAGGCGGCCAGGAGTCCGACGAGGGCACCGATCGCCACCGGCACCGCCGGGACTTTGCAACTGAGTCATCCTGACTTCATGCTCACCATCCACGCCGCATAGCCGCCGCCGAGGGCTGCTCCGATGAGCGTGGATCCGAGAACTTTCAGGAGCATTGCTCTACTTTACTGAACGTGTGCAGGACGCGGGACGTGGCACGGGCCTAGGCTCCCCGCTCCATCTTCTCAGGTGCGGAGACTCCGAGGAGGTCGAGGAGGGTGAGCAGGGCCACCCTCACGGCCTCACAGGTCGCGAGCCGGGACCGGGAGGTCTCGGGTTCGGCCGGCTCGATCACTCGGCAACTGTCGTAGAAGGGGTGGAAGGCGCGGGCGATCTCCTGGGCGATCGTCGCGAGTCGGTTCACCGCCCCGTCGGCAGCGGTCCTCTCCACTTCGATCGGAACGTCGAGCGCGCGGAGCAGCAAAGCGCGCTCCTT
Organism: Fimbriimonadaceae bacterium; assembly: GCA_020847855.1. Lineage (GTDB taxonomy): Bacteria > Armatimonadota > Fimbriimonadia > Fimbriimonadales > Fimbriimonadaceae > JADLBH01. The sequence goes on along the minus strand of JADLBH010000023.1, from coordinate 30,992 downwards.
TTCTGCGATCGGTGCGCTGGCAGTGGGGTCGGGAGCGAGGCCCGCCTCTTCCGCCTTGCGCAGGATCCCGCAGACCCTGGCGTACGCATATTGCACGTAGAACACCGGGTTCTCCTCGGACTCGCGCTCGGCCAAGGCCAGGTCGAAGTCGAAGGTCGTGTCGTGGTGCCGAGCGAGATAGAAGAACCGGACGACGTCCCTTGCCTTGAGCATCGCCGTCGGGTCCGCGACAATGTCCGCCTCGGCCCTTGTGTCGCCCAAGTTTCGGGCAACCCCGACCGCCACTTCCCGCAAGAGGTCAATTACTGCATAAACGTTCCCGTCCCGCTTGCGCATGGGAGCGGGCTTCCCGTCCTTGACGAAGCGGACGAGCTGGAAGATGAGGACTTCGAGGCGGTCCTTTGCCCATGCCAGCGCATGCCGGCACTGGTCCCGCTCCGCGGGGTCGGCGTAGAGGTCCGCATCCGTGCCCGCGAGGGGTTCAGGATCCTCACCAAACGGTGGATCCGGGGCGAGGGTTGCGACGACAGCCCGTAGCCGCGCGATGTACCCGTGGTGGTCGGGCCCTAGCACTGTGACCACCTTGTCCGCGCTCGGGGGGCGGTCGAACTTGCTGGCGTGGTAGGCCACGTCGCTCGCGATGTACGTTGCGCGGCCATCGGCACGCCGAAGCACACGATCCATATCGTCGCCCAGCTTCGTGGAACGGAGCCAAAGCGTGGGGGAGGCGCCAGGGGGGACGGTTTCCTGTGGCTCGCGGGTTACCTCGGCGACCTTGCCGCCCTTCGCCATCTGCAGGACGGTTCGGAAAGGCGCTTCATCGGCGACCCCGCGTTCCACCAAACGGTCAACGGCAGCCGTGACCTGGCCCGACTCGACGAGGGACTGCTCGCTGAACCAGGTGTCGAACTCCACCCCGAAAGCGCTCAGGTCGGAGCGTTGCGCCTTCACCATCAAGTGCTCGCAAACGACTTTGATGTCCTCGGTGGCCGCGACTTCCAGGTCAGATTCGGCTAGACGGCGCATCGCCGCGGCGCTTCGACGGGCGACCAGCGCACCGGGCCCGTCCCCGTCGGCCAAAGCCTCGACCTCGGACAAGACGCCCTCGAACCCCGTGGCACAAAGGTCGGCAAGAACGGTCGCCACGGCGTCCACGTAGTCCCCGCGGTACCCGCCATCCGGCGGCGGCTTTCCGATGAGCGACGCTCGCACGGATTCGGCGAAGAGCCGCATCTGCTCGCTGTTCGCACCGTCGTTGATGTAGTACTCGCGGTGGACCGAGTGGCCGACGGCCTTCAGGACGTTGCAGAGCGACGAGCCATAGGCCGCGCCTCGAGCGGAGCCAATCGTCACCGGCCCGTTCGGGTTCACGGAGACGAACTCGACGTTGATCCGCTGCGGGGCGTCGGATCGGGCTCTCTGCCTGCACCAGTGCCGCTCGACCTCGTGCACTCGCAGACGGGACGAGCCCAACGCCTCGGCGCGGAACCCTCGCAGTGCGTCCTCCGAGACGGTGAGGTTCACGAACCCTGGGCCGGCCACTTCGGCGGAGGCAAACTCCGGGCTGGACGCAAGGGCCTGGGCGAGGGTCGCCGCGATCTCCAGCGGCGGTTTGCCCAAGGAGTTTGCGCTGACCAGGGCCCAGTTCGTCGCGAGGTCGCCGTGCTCCGCTTGTCTCGGTGGGTCGAGCGCGATTTCTCGCGGATCGGCGACGTTACCGAAGGTCAATTGGACGACGCGCCGCACGGCGGACTCGAGTGCGCGTCGCATGGGGAAAGAGGGATACCTGAGATGCGCGGCCCAAGAAGCGGCTCCAGGGGCGAACGAACCATGCCTCCGACTGCGTCAGACTTTGAATGCCGGACCGTACCCGCGGCGGGCAGGATTGGGCTAGAATGCCGAGTCTGTGCGTTTCAGGCGGGTCGCCTGGTGCCGGATCGGGTTGGGAGCGTTTCAAGGTATGGCCATCACGCGCAAGTCGCTAGCGGACTTTCTCATCGAGAAGAACTTCGTCACGAAGGAACAGTTGGACGAGGCCCTCAAGGTTCAAAAACAGACGAAGAACCCCGACCTGGGCCAGGTTCTCCTGGATCTTGGGTTCGTGGGTGAGCGCGAGGTGGTCCATGGTCGCGCCCACGAGCAGGGCATTCCCTTCGTGGATCTGGACAAGATTCCGCCCGAGCCAAGCGCGATCAACGTGGTTCCCGAGCGCTTGGTGAAGATGCACAGCGTCCTCCCGGTGAAGAAAGAAGGGACGGTGCTCTGGCTCGCCATGGCGAACACGAACAACCTCGCCGCGATTGACGATGTCAGGCTCGCCTCGGGGTGCCAAGTTCGCACCGTGATGGCGGTCGCAGGAGCGATCGAAGACTGCATCCGCAAGCACTACGCCAGCTCGAGCGGAGGGGCCGAAGAGGCAACGGAAGCCGATGCAGGAGGAGCGGGCGGCTCCAAGATGAATACCGACATGCGAGCCCTGATGGCCCAAGCCCAGGTCGGTCGGGACGCCCTCGACAAAGGTGTGGACAGCGGCCAGAGCGACGAGGAAATGGCCGAGCAAGCCCCGATCATCCGCTTGGCCAACGCAGTGATCCAAAAAGCGATTGATGACCGGGCGAGCGACATCCACGCAGAGCCGCAGGAGCGCGCAGTCCGCGTCCGCTACCGAATTGACGGTGTCCTCATGGAGGCGATGACGGTGCCGAAATCACTCCAGGCACCGCTCATCAGCCGCCTCAAGATCATGGCGGAGATGAACATCGCCGAACGACGCATCCCGCAAGACGGACGCATCGAGGTTCGGAACCAGGGCAAGGACTTCGACCTGCGCGTCAGTAGCATCCCCACACCCTTTGGCGAGAAGATCGTCATGAGAATCCTGGACAAGGGGAACGCGATGGTCGGGCTTCAGAAGCTCGGCATGCTCGCCCAGGTGCAGGCGAGGATCGAGGAACTCGTGAGCCAGCCGAACGGGATGTTCCTCTGCACCGGGCCGACCGGGTCCGGCAAGACCACCACCCAATACTCCGTCTTGAACAAGCTCAACACGATGGAGGTGAACATCATCACAGTGGAGGATCCGATCGAGTACCAGCTCGGGGGCATCGCCCAGGTGCAGGTCAACCGCAAGGCGGGCCTCACGTTCGCCACCGGTCTTCGCGCGTTCCTCCGACAGGACCCCGACATCATCCTCGTGGGCGAGATGCGCGACCTGGAGACGGCGGAAATCGCCATCGAGGCGTCGCTCACCGGCCACCTTGTGCTCTCCACCCTCCACACGAACGACGCACCCTCGGCGACGATCCGTATGATTGACATGGGTGTCGAGCCCTATCTCATCTCGGCGACCGTCATCGGGATTCTTGCCCAGCGGCTGGGTCGAAAGATTGACCAAGACTCCAAGGAGCCTTATGGGGTCAAGGCGATTGACCTGCGCCGCTTCGGGTTCCCTGTCACCGACCCCGACGAGGAGATCACGCTCTACCGAGGGATACCTAAGGAGTCCAACCGAATGACGGGCTACAAGGGCCGAACCGGGTTCCACGAGCTCTTGGTCATGAACGAGGAGATCGCCGAGCTCGTCGTCCGACGCGCTCCGCTCGCAGACATCAAGGCGGCCGCCAAGGCCAACGGGATGAAGGAGCTGCGCGAGGACGGCCTGGAAAAGGTCCTCGCAGGGCAGACCGACCCGAACGAGGTCATGCGCGTGGTCTTTACGGCAGGCTTCTAACCCGAACGATCCGCTACAATGGACGTAGACCTTGAGAGAACGACGATGAACGACTCGACTCCGAACACAGCGCCCCCGGTTCCTCAGGACGTAGCCACGCCCACGGGCGAGGCACCGGCCGTCCCGCAGGACGTAGCCACGCCTACGGGCGAGGCGCCGCCGCCCAAACTCACCGGCGCGGGCGCACCCAAGACGCTGGAAGACCTTCACATTGACGAGCTCTTGCATATCGTCGTGGACCGGAACTGCTCGGATCTCCACGTCTGTGCAGCCTCGGAGCCCATCATCCGTGAGGACGGCGCCCTCAAGAAGCTGAACTACGAGAAGTTCACACCGCAACAGACGCAGCGCATGCTCTACGAGATCATCGCGGACGAGCATATCCAGCGCTTTGAGACCACGTTGGAGCTCGACTTCTCGTACCAGCTCCCCAAGCGCGCGCGCTTCCGTGTGAACCTCTACCGCGACCGTGGGGCGGTCGCGGCCGCGTTCCGTCTCATCTCGAACCGGATCCCGACCGTCCGCGAGCTCAACCTCCCTCCGATCCTCGACCAGTTGACGGAGCGGCCCCGCGGCCTTGTCCTGGTCACCGGGCCCACGGGCTCGGGCAAGTCCACCTCGCTGGCGGCGATGATCAACCACATCAACACCACCCGCGCGGTCCACATCATCACGATCGAGGACCCGATCGAGTACCTCCACACCCACAAGCTCAGCGTGATCAACCAGCGCGAGTTGGGAAGCGACACCAAGAGCTTTGGCAACGCGCTCCGCGCCTGTCTTCGCGAAGACCCCGACGTCCTGCTCGTGGGTGAGATGCGCGACACGGAGACCATCGCTTTGGCGATCACCGCGGCAGAGACGGGCCACCTCGTCTTCGCCACCCTCCACACCAACAACGCGGCCGAGTCCATTGACCGTATGATTGACGTCTTCCCCCCAGGGCAACAGGAGCAGATCAGGGTCCAGCTTTCGAACAACATCGTCGCGATCGCGGCGCAGCAGCTCTTGCCGAGGGCGAGCGGGCCGGGCCGCGTTCCCGCGAACGAGGTCATGCTCGCCTCGCCCGCGATCCGGAACCTTATCCGTGAGAACAAGACCCACCAAATTCCTTCGATGATCCAGACCAGCGGCGCGCAAGGCATGATGAGCATGGACCAGTGCTTGCGGGACCTCTATATGAAAGGCTTGATCACGCTGGACGAAGCGATGACCCGATGCCAGAACGTCGAGGAGCTCAAGAAGATGATCAACCTCGGAGGCGCCCAGGGAGGGGCCCCGCCCACGAAGCGGTAGTCCATCAACTCGCGATCCGCGAAGAGAGCGGCAACGAACCGGCCAGAACTCCTGGTGTACAATCTGCGTCCTAAGGGAACGGCTCGGCCTGCCGATCACTTAGAGTAAAGAACATGCCCGTCTACAGCTACACCTTCAAAGATCCGAACGGCGGCCTGCAGAAAGGAACCGCCGAAGCGGACTCCGAAGACGCCCTGAAAGCCCGGTTCGCAGAGCAAGGATTGGAGATCGTCGAGGTCTCCATGATCAAGAAGAAGGGCGCCGCATCGGTGCGCCGCTACGGAAAGGTCAAGCTCGGCAACCTCGCTGTCTTCTGTCGGCAGTTCAGCACCATGGTGGACGCGGGCGTGTCGCTCGTTCGTTGCCTCGACGTTCTCTCGCGCCAGACTCAAGACCCTAAGCTCAAAAAGATCCTGCTCGACATCGGCGAGCGGGTCGAAGGCGGCGAGAGCCTCAGCCGCGCCATGCAGCGCCACCCGAGAACGTTCAACAATCTCTTCGTCGGTCTGATCCGCGCGGGTGAGGTCGGCGGCGTCTTGGAAGAGACCCTACAAAGGCTGGCGGGCTTCTTGGAGGCGGACGTTGCCCTGCGCAGGAAGGTGAAGTCGGCACTGACCTACCCGGTCCTCGTCCTCATCGCGGCGATCGGCATCGTCATCTTCCTCGTCACATGGATCGTCCCGCAGTTCGCCGCCCTCTTCAAGGACATCGGCCTGAAGGACACCGACTTCCCAGCGATGACCAAGTTCCTCATTGACCTCTCGGCCCACTTTCGAGAGCGGTGGCTCGTGATCATTGTGAGCGTCGTCGTCATCGTCTTCGGCTGGAAGCTCTTCGTCTCCACGAAGTTCGGTAGGCGCGCCGCAGACCGGATGAAGCTCTATGTCCCGGTCTTCGGCAAGTTGCACCACAAGGTCTGTATGGCGCGGTTCAGCCGCACCATGGGCACCTTGCTCACCTCCGGCGTCCCGATCCTTCAAGCCATGGAGACGGTCGCCGGCACGGTAGGCAATACGATCATGGCGGACGCGGTCCTCGACGCACGAGCACGGATCCGCGAAGGCGACCGAATCGGCGACCCGCTCGAGGAAAGCAAGATGTTCCCGCCGATGGTCGTCCACATGATCGGCGTCGGCGAGGAGTCAGGCTCCTTAGACTTCATGCTCCAGAAGATCGCCGACTTTTACGAGAACGAAGTCGAAGCCACGCTGGCCTCTCTCACGGCCGCCCTGGAACCGGTTCTCATCGTTTTCCTCGGCTTTATCGTCGGTTTCATCGTGATTGCGATGTTCCTGCCTCTGATCAAGGTGATCGAGGGCCTCTCGTCCGGCGAAGGCATGGAGTAGAGTCGCGCCCGCGCCCGCGCCAGGCACGACTGGAGCGGGCGCGAGCCTCCTTCAACCTAGGTTCCGTTCCACCGACAATATGGTGCGGACGAGCGTTCGAGCCCGTCTTATTGCAGTGAGGGCGATGCTTGTTTCCTGAGTGGACGTGGATCATCGGATTTTGGATCGGGGCTGCCATAGGCAGCTTTTTGAACGTCGTGATCTATCGGCTCCCGCGCGGGCTCTCCGTGAACGAGCCGCGACACAGCTTCTGCCCATCGTGTAAGAACCGCCTCTCGTGGCTCGAACTGGTGCCGATCCTCAGTTGGGTGGTCCAAGGCGGGAAGTGCCGCCAGTGCGGCACGAGGGTCAGCGTTCGCTACGTGGTGGTCGAGCTCATCAACGCATCCCTTTGGGCAGGCATCTGGTGGATGTACCTCAGCGGGAGCCACACGGATGGCGATCCGGTCAGGGCGGTCGCTTATATGCTGATGTCGGCCTGCCTCGTGGCCGTTGTCTTCACCGATCTCGCGTACTACATCATTCCTGACCAGATCAACGCCTGGATCCTGGTCATCGGCCTGGTCATGAACCTGGTCATGATCCTGCAGGGCAGGCCCGAGGCCTGGACCTGGGGCATGCCCTCCTCGGTGGCCGGTGCACTGTGCGGCGTGGGGGTCTTATGGGGGATCGCGTTCCTGGGGCGGCTCCTGTTCCGCAAGGACGCGATGGGCCATGGCGACATCAAGCTCGCGCGTGGGACGGGCGCAGTCTTGTTCCCTTTGCTTGCCTTCGCGTCGTTCGGGATCGCGGTGACGGTCGGGGCCGTGATCGGACTCGGGATCGCGCTGGGCAGGAAGTCGAGCGAGGAGCCTGGCGAGGAGGAGGCGCTGGAAGAACAAGGGCCGGAATCCCTGGGGTCCTTGCTCCGTTGTGGCCTCGGGTACTTGCTCTGCATTGACGTGATCGGACTCGTGATGGAAGGGATCAACCGCTCGCGAGGGAACAAAGCGCTTCCAGAACTCTACCAAAGGTGGTTTGGAGAGGATCCCTACGACTACGAAGGGATCGAGGAAGACCCCAAGGTGGATCTGACCACGATCCCTTTCGGGCCGTACCTGGCCGCCGGCGCCATCGCCGCAATCTTCCTCGAACAACCGATCACCGTCGCAATCCGGGGATACTTGGAACAGTTTGCCACCTTGTAGGGAACATTCCTGCACGGCGGCGAGTCAAAGCCCGAAGGGGACGTTACGCCATGCTGAAAAAGGCATTCACGCTCATTGAACTGCTCGTCGTGATCGCGATCATCGCGATTCTGGCGGCCATCATCTTCCCGGTCTTCGCCCGGGCCAAGGACGCCGCCTACCGGAACGGCGACATCTCCAACATGAACAGTATCCGGTCGGCGCTCCAGCTTTACCGGGTGGACCAAGGCGGATACCCGCCCGCGCTCCTGGGGTACGTGACCACGTACACGCCCGGAGGCACGGACGTCATCCCCGCCGACAAGCTCAAAGGCTTCCTCTACCCCCGGCGGATCGAGGCCCTAACAATCCTCAAGCCGGCCTACAACCGCTTCGACGCCATGGCGATCACGAACGCCGTCTACCCGAACCAGGACCCGAGGGCGGTCGGAACCGCACCCATCAAGGACCTCGACGGCGACGGCAGGGTCACGAACGCCGACGACATCGCGGGAGCGCGACAAGCCTATGGCCCGGCCGACGGCTGGATCTGCCCAGACCTGACCGCCGGGTGCGCGCCGAGCGCGGCCCAGCAGTGGTACAGGCTCAGCGGCTATGACGTCTCCGACATCAGGGTCGCGGGTGGCGGCACCCGGACCGAGCTCCACTACACCCGGTTCTGGACCGATTTCGCGATCAACCAAGGCGGCAACGCCCAGGACGACCCGCGACAGCTCGGCTACTCCGACCCCACCGAGGACGCGGTGATCACCTGGAACACGTACTTCCGCGACTATCAGGGATCGGCCACCGTACCGACCGCCGCCAACCGCGACATCGCCCTGTTCCTAGGCGGCGCGGCCCGCCCGTTCGACTCCAAGACCGTCTATGAGCGGTCCTGGCGCTCGACCCCCTAGACGCCTACAACGACAACGACTTGATACATCGGATGAGACCGAGAAACTTACACCCCAGAAGGAAGAACGCGGGAACGACGCTGATCGAGATCCTCGTCGTCATCGTCGTCTTCCTGGTCGGGATCCTGGCGATCGTCCAGGTCTTCCCGCCCGGCCTCTCGCTCCTGCGGACGACCCGGAACAACACTGTGGCCGCCCAACTCGCCAGTGCCGAGCTGCAACGCATCGTCGGCCAGCCCGGAGAGCTCGCCGAGATGATCCTGCCGGTCAGCTATGTGAACCAGGCAGGCGGCATCCGTATCCTCGTCAATCCCAACCGCCGCCCTGGCGACCTCTTGCCCGACAAGGACCCGAACCCGGCTCCGGGCAGGCTCGACTCCCAAGGCAACGTGATCGTGGGCGGCTCCAGCATCGGGAACTGGATGAAGGTCTCTGGGGCCAACCTGTTCTCGCGAGTGATCGGCGAGTCCAAGCCCGTGCCTTCCCCTAGGCGCATCCCTGGTCTCCCGGTAGGCAGCGACTATGGCGGGCTGCTCCAACTCAGCTTTGCGCCCACCTACTACTTCCAGACCGCGGCCGGGATCGGTGAGCCGGGCGTCGTCCTCATGTACGGCAACGACCTCGTGCGCCGATGGGGCGACCGGAACGAGAACCGCCCCAGCCCATCGGGTCGGTGGCGGGACTATGAGTTCTACTTCGTCGAGGCTGCGAATACCGACACGACCTACTTTTCTGGCGAGGACCAGGTTTGGGTCGCGCCTGCCCGCAACTCGGACTTCCGGATTGCCTTCAGCTTCGCCTACCTCGAGCCGAACTCCGGGAACATCCAGCAGTACGACGTCATCATTCAGGCACGGATCAACGTCGCCGCGCTCCCGCCCTACGCCCAAGTCGCAGGCAACTACCTCGTGATCTCGCTCCAACAATTGGTGGCAGAACCCGACGTGTTCGGCAACGCCTCCCAGTTCGTCGCCGCGAACTACCGGGGTGCAGAGTTCGGCTCCGTCCGCGTCTCCAGGGTCTTCCGAGAGCTACCTCTCGCAACGCCCTTTTCCGGCGACCCCTACGAGTACAAGGTGCTCGGGGCCGCGAATACCGGCGGCGCAGGCGTGGACTATTGCATGGGCACGCTCCTGGTGAGCCCCTCCGCTTTCGAGGCGACGTTCCGGACCGAGCGCGGCCAGCGCGTTCCGCTCAAGGCGAACGTTGACTACACCGTCCTCGACTGGCGGATCGTGCGCGACGAGTTCCGCGTCCCCCGGTCCAACGAAGGCAACGTCAAGCTCACACTCAACTCGATCAAGCCCCGGAGCGGCCTCGGCAAGGATGGTAGGCCCAACCCCGGCCTAGGGATCTCCTCCCCGTCCCTCCTTCCGCCCGAGCCCAACAAGACGGAGGACATGGTGATCGTTGATCTCGAAAGCGGTGGTCTGATCCTCGGCAACGCCGAAAACGACCCGAACGCGCCGGGGTACCCGCAGTACCCGACCAGCGCTTGGCAGACCGACAAGTCGAACGGCGTCCTTCAGTTCCGCGACGCCGACGGAAACCCGGCCAACGGGCTCTCTGCGAACCTGGTCTATCCGACCGGAGACCCGAACAACCCTTGGAGCGCACCGGTACTCGTCCCGGACATCGCAGGACGGAACGTCCGAGCGCTCTATATGGGCATCGGGGAGTGGTCTGCCCAGCCGTTCAAGGCCGCGCGGAACTATCGGATTTCCGCCGCCCTCCGGGCCAACGGCCTCGGCCCTGGAGAGTGCCTCGTGGGAGGGACACCGGACTCCAGCGGAGTGCCGCAGGGCAACCCGTCGCGAATCTACTTTCCGCTCAACGACCTCGGTCAGCGTGTGCTGATCGGAGAGATTTGGTACACGACCGCGACCGGGCCGCGCTCGTTCGACGAGCAAGAGTGGCCGGTCACCGGGATCGAGAACGTCCGCGGGGCCGACCTGGCCTATCTTGACATTACGAGCCGAGGCGGCACCGTTTTCGACTATGCGAACAACTATGCGGTGCGCAGGGTGCGCGGCGCCTCTGTGAAGGTCCGTGTCCTTTGGAACCCGTCCACGTTCTTGCTCGGCACCGACGAAGTGGCGAACTACAACGCCCTTGAGGAGTGGATGAGGAACTGGCGAAGGACCGAGATCGAAGGGTTCCGGCCCGGTGGATTGCAGCGATGAGAACGACGAGACAGAGCGGCTTCAGCCTAATAGAGCTGATCACGGTGATGGCCATCACGGCCATCCTCATGACGATCATCTTCCTTCCGGTCGTCCAAGGCTTCAATCTCACCAGGGCGGCCCAAGGGTTCGCCGACGCCCAGGAGAAGGCGCGCTCTGTCGTGCGCCTCCTCGAGCGGAACGTGGGCAACGCCAGCGGAGTTCGCGACAACTCTGGCGCGAAGGGAAGCCTCTGGGTGGTCGTGCCTGGACGGGCCGCGGGCACTTGGGAGCCGGTGCTGCTGCCCAACGTCAAGCTCGATCTTGCCAAGGTCTCAGAAGGCGAGCCGAACCGAGGGCCCAGCGGGGCGTTCATCAACCCCGACACGGGCAAGGAGGACCCGACCCTCAAGGCTCCCAAGGGCCAAGCGAACCTCCCCTCCGTGCAAGGCCCGACCATCGAGCGCTGGTTCGTCGGTCTGCGCGCGCCGCTCGTTGACCGCAACGGCGATGGCGACGCCGACCAGCCTGGGCTCTATTTCAACCCCTACGACGGCCTTCTGCAAGCGAGGTCCGGCGGTCGGGACAACCTCTACGTCCTCTTCCGCGCCGAGGTCACACCCAAGATCTGGAACGCCGGGGCGGGCCGGTACCAGGTGGACACAAGGTACTTCCAGGACGCGAACGGCGACAACGAGCCGGACGATCTGGACGACCCTGCCTTCTTCACCCTGATGCCGGGCGTGGACGCGACGTACCCCACCGGTGGCCTCACTGCCGCGGGACAGGCGAAGGCGGCAAGGATCCAGAACTGGCTGAGGGCCTCCACCGTCGTGACCGAGGTCAGCCGCTACGACATGATCGCCGCGGCCTTCAACAAGACAAACCGAGCGGTCTACTACGACGGGAACGTCCCGAGGATCGTCCCCATGGTGCGGTTCCAACCGACACGGGTGACGAGCGAGCCCGCCGTGGGCGAGTCCGCCCTTCGGACAGGCTCCGAGGTCGAGAACGGGGTCAAGGCGGGCCCCGACACTTACGTCACCCAGTACGGCTCGTGGTCCTCGCTCCTGATGCGGGTTTGGCCCAGCACGTACCCCAGTTCCTGGGGGGCGGCGAACCTGAGCGCGGGCACGGCCCGGCCTCGCTGGGGACTGGGCGGCGCTTTCCAGCTTCCCTATCTTGTGGGCAGGCCGTGGGTGGACAACCTTGGCGTCGAGCATTTCAGTCTTTTTGGCTTCGACCCGCAGACCATGACGGACGACCTCGCGCAGGGAGTGGAGGTGTTCGACGTCAAGCGGTTCCTCGAGGTGAGCGCCCTGCCGCGGGACGTGGTTCCTCGGCCCTATGCTTTCACCGAAGCGGCCAACCTCGCCGATTCTCGAAGCGGCTGGCTCGGCCAGGCGATGTGGCGGACGAATTTCGTCCCCGTCGCCCCCGGCGCTCGCTCCGGGAAGGTCAAGGCGAGCTTCGAGTCCCGGGAGGTCGGCACCGACCAGAACGTCCCGTATGACTACCGGGTGCCCACCTATGGCCAGCAGTCCGTCCCCGGCGGTTCCCCGATTGACCTGAGCACAGGCGTCAGGGTGAGCCCGTACGACCCGAACACCTCGCTGGACTACACCCCGAGCAACGATCCGGGCGTAGGTTCGGGCAACTTCTACGACGTCCTCTTCCAGCCGGTCAACCGACGCTTCAACAAGCTGTGGACCGACTTCCCGGTCCTCGCGCCGAGCCTGGACCGCGCCCAGTACGTGAAGCGATACGTTGACCTGCGCATCATGCCCCAGCCCGACGGCACGCGAAGCCCGCTCGACCCGGCCAACGGCGTGGCCCGCGCGTTCGTGACCCCTGGCTCGGAAACCGTGATCGGGCCCGACCAGAAGCCGGGGCCGAACTACGGTCGCTACGTGCGCTATGCGCGTGCCACCAAGAGGCCCGTCGGCCCGAACCAGTACTTCATCAACTACGTGGACCAGCCGGAGCCCGACTGGAGCGCGCTCAACCTGAGCGGCAACGGCGCACCGAACCTCTACGACCCGATGGTCTATGACGGCACGAACTTTGTGCAGGCGGTCCTTCAGCCGCAGTACCGCGCGGGCTATCTCGAGCTGAACTCCAAGTTCGGCGAGCCGATCCCGAGCGGCTACCTGAACGGCGGTAGCTACGTGCCGACAGGGAACATCTTCGTCTCCTATCGCTTCCAATACACAGAGCCCAACGACGTTGTCGCCGCCGACTACGACTCGGCCCAGGTGCTTGAGATCAACTTGACCATCAAGAACCATCCGCAGTCGAGTCTGCCCAACGCCCAGACGATCACCGTCCGCGGCACGACCGAGGTTCGGAACTTCCTCCGATGAGAGCCAGCGACTGCACTATGAAGACCCGTCCGGCCCGACCCGCCAAGCGCGGCGGGCAAACCCTCGTCATCGCCATCGTCCTCCTGGGCGTGCTCGCGATCCTTGGGTTTGCCTTCGCGAGCATCATCGCACGCAACATCAGCCAAGCAGGACGGGGCCGGGATCGGAGCGTCGCGACCGAGCTCGCGAGATCCGGGGCGGAATACGTCCACTACCAGCTTCGACACTCCACCCTGGGCGCGGACTGGCGGCCCGAGCCGACCCCGCCCCAGATTGATGCCCTCGGATTCACGAAGGACCCCGACGCGCTCTACCTGAGGCCGGGGAGCCCGTTCGGCCTGCCGAGCGACACCGCCGCACCGATCCTCGCCCAAGACCTTGGTGGGCCCGACGGCCTTGGCCCCTATACGCGCGTCTCCTTCGAGCGGGGCCGCGCCCTCGTCCGCGTACGGTATGCGCCCAGCGACTTCGACGCCTTCGCGAACCCCACCGGCAACATGAGGCAGGGCGGCAAGGCCAGGAGCATGCTCGTGATCGAGACCATCGGCCGCCCCGGTCAGTTGAACCCGAGCGACCCGACCCAACTCCTTGCCGAGCGCGTCCGCGTGACGGGCTTTGCCAACTACGCCCAAAAGCAGGCGGACCTGGGCGGCGGATTGGGCAGGCTCAAACAGCTGAACAACCTGATCGTCAACTCGCGAGTCCTCATCGCGTTCGCCTCGATCGGGATCATCGAAAGTGGCCGCTATATCACGAACAAGTTCAAGGTCTCGGCCCCGGCCGAGCTAGGATTCCTCAACAGTCGCGCGACAGGCTCCGTCTTCGACACGGCAGGATCCGGCGTTTCCTATACGGACGGTCAGGCCCCCTTCGCCGCCGGCCCCGACGGTGCCCTGCCGGTGACTGGCGTCCTTGCCTGGGGCCGGGTCTTCGCCGAACCGAACGGTGGGCTCTCCAACGGCTGGGCCACGTCGCCCGGCGGAGGCTCGCTCTGGTCGAACGCCGACCTCAAGGTCTTCGGCCAGCACGACGTCTCCCTGAACACGTACTTGGGCGAGTCCTGGATGGTGGTGGGCTCGGTTGTTCCCGCCAACCGCGAGTCCATGGTCCGGGTGAGCCGAAGCTACTATGACCGCACTGCCGACGAGTGGCGCAGCGACTGGGCTCAGCGGGCCCGCGCCTCGACCGTGAACAACCCGGTCGTCCTGAGCGACGACCTTGCGCTGGGTACGCGGGACTATCCGCTCGGAAGCGACAACGGCGCGTACTCGACCGTAGGCGGCGTGTTTCGCGACGGAGGGCCACAGCCCGACGACCTGGGCTATAGCCGCGGCGTCCCGCGCAAGGAGCCGCCTTCGATCCTCGACACCGACCCCCAGAGCGGCCTGAACCGCTACCAGGTCCTCACACGGGACAGCGGCGCGGTCGTGAACTTCACGAACATCGGCCGGTATGGGTTCGGTCGCGGGGTCTATTGCGACTCCGCCGAGCGGGGCAACGCCTTCAACGAGGACGAGCGCGAGGCCGCGGGCGCGGTCCGGTCCCTGCCGAACGACTGGCTCAACCCGAACAACGCCGGCGGCGCCGGGTGGCGCGGGCCCTATTACATCCCGCTCGCCGCCTATCTGCGGCTGGGTGCGGACGGGTTCACGATCATTCGCGACACCCGGAGCAGGAGTGCGTTCTGGAGGACCCCGACGGGCGGTAACACGAACAGCACGGCCATCCGGTACCGGTTGCGGCGGGTCGAGTTCCCCGCGGGATCGGGAGTCTTCCAAGTGATGAGCCTGAACAGCGTCGAGCACCCCACCATGGTGGGAAGGCCCGGCCTGGCCCTGCCCGACAGCGACTTCCAGAACAACGGCAGGCTCTTCAACGGCGTCGTGATGTTCGAGGGGGACGTCCGCGTCCGCGGCGTCATCCCGACCGACCTCCAGCTCAGCGTCGTCAGCTTGGGCTCCATCTATGTCGAGGGCTCCGTCACGAAGGGCGTCGTCACCGAGGCCGGGGCGGTGCTCCAACGGCCCAGTGCCAGCGCCTTGATGCTCATGGCCAAGGACTATGCCGTCGTGAACCCGACGATGCTCTTCGGGCCCGAGCCCGGCACCAAGGTGGACGAGAAGGACGACGATCAGATCCCCGACACGCCCAACCCGCTCGAACTCTCGGTGGAAACCCCTGAGGCGGTGCTTTCGACCGACTTCCTGCTCGACCCCGAAGGCGTTGGCGCGAACGCGGCGAACCCGAGCAGTTGGCAGCCCTTCGCCCACCGGTACACGGCGTTCGGTACCGGTACGGCCCTGCCCAGCAACCTGATGCTTCGGGCGGCCGCGGACGACAACGGCCCGACCTTCGTCTCCGCCGACGTGACCCCGGCCACCTATCTGGCAGGCGGCTCGCCCTCCTCGCTGCTCTTCCCGCGCAACGTCGCCGTCGGCGCGTCCATCGTTCAGTTCAACGCTGCCTCGCAGTACTTCACCGCGAACCCCACGATCCCGGTCTATGGCCTCGGCGACCCCGGTCGCAACAGCTATCCGAAGTTCGAGACCATCGAGATGCCCCTCGTCACCTCGGTGTTCACCTATGCGGGCAGGCAACTCAGCGATCTGGGCGGGCTGATGGGCGACGTCGTCTACACGTCCCAGGATCGAACCCAAGTGCGCGTCCGGCTCAACAGCGTCGGTGGCGTTCCGCTCAAGAACTTTTTGGCCGCTCGGACGGCGATCGCACCCTTCGACATCCGTATCGAGGCTGCGATGTTCGCCGAGGAAGGCTCGTTCTTCGTGATCCCTGGCCACTGGTTCAACAACAACAACCAGGACACGAGGAAGCGCTGGCTCGACCGCACGCCTTCCAGCCCCTATGCCGGGATGAGCGACGACGAGGCGCGACTGCGCCGCTACCAGATTTTCGGCGTGACGCCTGCCGTGCCGTTCTATGGCGAGCCGCTCGACGTGAGGATCACGATCGTGGGCGCGGTGAGCGAGAACATGCCCGCGCCCGCGAGCGCGCAAGCGGAATGGCTCCGGAAGTGGGGTTGGATCCCCAGGGCGCTAGGATGCACCGGGGAGAGGATCCCGGTCCAGCACGCAGGCGGGCTCGACCTGAACACCGTCGGTACGGTCTCCAACCTGAAGATCGTCTACGACCCGATGTTGGCAACCGCCACCTATGACGGCACGAACCCGGTCCGCACCGACGCGGCGGGTCGGACGCTGCCCCCCATGCCGAGGCTGCCCGTGAGCCCGACGCTAGCCTATTTTGGCGAGGTGAACCCGTGAAACCATTGAAAGCATTGACACTGACCGTTCTCGCCGCTCTGTGCGCGCTGGCTGGCGCGCAGGCGTTGAACTACGCCAAAGCTACGGTAGACGTGAAGGCGGGCGTCCTGCTCCTCGACACTCAGCGCGACATCTTTGGGCCCACGAACCGCACCCCGCACGTGTGGGGCAACCTTGACCGCGACGTCACGGTGCGCCCGGCGAGTTGGACCTTCACGAACCCGCTCGGCCAGACCACGATGACCCAGACGATGTTCAACCGGTGGGCGGGGCGGCCTGGCGGTGCCCCGGCCGTGGGGACTCGACTCACCAAACGGTCAGCCGCCTATTGGGAGGTCCCGCTCTCCAGCGCGAGCGCCGACTTGCTCACGCGGTTCGACGTTCTCGTCATGCCGGTCAACGGGCTGCTCTCGCTCAACAGCATCGAGCGCGAGAAGCTGCGCAGCTATGTGGACCAAGGCGGCATCCTTTGGGTGGATCTGATCGCGGAGGGCGTGGCCCTCGATATCGCGAACCCCCTCCCGTTTCCGTTCGACTTCGCGACCTCGGCCCTGCCGACGGACGCCAACCTCACCCATCCCGTTCTGAACAGCCCGAACGCACTCACGTTGTCGGAGGTTCGTTCCATCGCCTATCCGCTCCCGACCCCTCTCGTTTCGATCCCGGTGAACCCCGCCAGCCAAGGCGGCCTCGATCCCGTTCTTGCCTGGATCGCTCCGGACTCTCTACGCATGGAGAGCGTCGCCGGTAGCACGGCGGGGAGCACGATGAGCGTAGGTCGGCTCGGCTCGGGCTAAATGGTACTGACGACTCGTGGTGCGTCGGCCGTCGCCAACCGCGGCTTTGACGTGAACAACCCCGGAACGATCCTCCCCAACACGGGCTTCAACGCCCTCGAACCCGTTCGGGATGCCCCGTTCGTCGCCACCGCAAAGTTCATCGTGAACGCGATCTCCCTCGCCGGCGCCAGCGACTCAGTGGCCGCAGGGGCCCGGCGCTCTGGCTCGACCGGCACAACCCTGGCCGCCCCACTCCTGCGCCGGTTCAGCGAACTGACGGGAAGCTACGTCCCCCAGACGCCCCCCGCCCTCTTCAAAGGGAGGGTGATCGCAGTCTCGGCCGGGCGCGTCATGGTGTACGACGCCAGGCCCGACACAGACTTGGACGGCAACGGAGAGCTTGACGACGGCCTGCAGAACCCGATCGGGGCCCAGGCCGACCTGATTTGGATGAGCCAGCCCCTGTCGGGCGCGGTCTCGGCGCCGACGATCGCGGAGGTCCCGGACTCGCTCGTGGTGAACCCCGACCGTGGGAACGTTGCCGTGGTGGAGCAGATTTGGGTCACGGGGGACAATGGGAACGCCTATTGCCTCGATCTCAGCGTGAATCCGGCGAGCGGCCTGCTTGGCGCCATGCAGCCCGTGGCCGTGGTGACACCGCCAGACGCACGGCAACCTGGCTCTGAGGGCCCGTTCGCACCCGCGTTCCACGAAGGCTTCCTCTATGTGGCCGACAACCGCTCGGCCGATGGCCAGGGCCGCGTGTGGATGATTGATCCCACGCAGGGACAGCGGGTCTTCAGCACTTCGGACTGGAAGATCTACGGGAGCGCTCGGATGAACGCGCCTTCGGCGACCCCGGCCGTGGGATACATCCCGATCCAAGACGCCTCCGGCGGCCTCGACAAGGTCGTCTACGTGGCGAACGCCCCCGGCCCCTCCACCTCGCCGCGACCCGCAGAGCTCACGAGCATCTGGGTCGGAGCGAGGGGAGAGGCCCCGATCCGTCGGCAGATGAACGGCCCCAACGAGATCGTGCTCACGACGCGGGCCTCTTTCCTCCAACTTCCCATCTTCCTATCGGCAGGGCCGAGCAAGCTCGGCCTCAAGATCACGATGCTCAAGCCGCTCACTGGCGACCCCTTCACGCAAGCGGAGATGCAACAGTACATCGGCACGCCCGTGGTGCAATCGGCGAACGGCGAACTCAGGGTGCCGATTGTGGGCAACCCTGGCGGCTTCGACCTCGACGGCTCGGGAGGCAACCCGAACAACACGGTCGGCTGGCGCCTGGACTACCACCTCGACTGGGGCCGCGCTGGCGCGGGCGTAGGACAGCCCGCCCCAGACAGCTATGTCCGCGGAAGCATCAGCACGCCCGACGACCCAGCCCAGCAACGTCGCATCCTCGGCAGCCCGGCGATCGGGCCCAAAGGCAACGTCTACATCACGACCTCCGACGGACCCGGCACAACGGGTGGCTCGTTCTTCAACTTCAAAGAGGATCGAGGCCGCGGAGCGTTCCGCGTACTCACCCGTTTCGACGTCTATGACGCACTGACGTTCTTCCTCAACGGTTCGAGCCAGGTCAACGACCGGATCTCGCTGGAAGCGGCGATCACGGACGAGGACGAGCTCGTGCAGAGACTGGGCTTCCTCCGAAGACCCTTGCGCCAGATGCGCTTCGCTGCGCAGCCCGTGGTCCGAGGCGACACCGTCTACGTGCTCGCCACCGCGATCAAGCTCTTGCCGTTCGGCCCTGGCGCCGCGACGGACACTGCGGTCCTCTTGGCGTTTGACGCCGACCCAGGCCCTGTCACCTTTGAAGTCGAAGGGCGGAACGCGGACTTCCAGATCCTCCAACCGGACGTCACGCTCAGCTCGAACAAGATCCAGCCGGACCAGTTCAGCACGCTCAATTCGAGCCAATACGTCATCCAGCCTTTGCCGAACTCGAACCGATCGAAGGTCGTGATTGACACGCTCTGCACCGTGGACAGGGCAAGAATGCGCGACTGCCTGAACGTCAGCATGCCGCTCATCCTTCGTCGGAGCGGGCAGACCGACGCCCTCATCGAGCCCGAGGCACTGGCCAACAACGGGCGGACCATCGCGGGCAACGCCAATGGACGGACGAACCCACTCCGCTGGTACTCCGTGTTCAATGGCTTCGACGCTCGGACCGCCCCCGCGATCGCGGGCAACACGCTCTACTTCGCGGGCGGCAGCGTCCTACCCAGCGTCCTCAACGGCTCGTTCCCACCCACGGAGAACGGTCTGATCTTCGGCATGGACGCGAACGTGAGCCCGAACGACGAGTTCCTTCGCGCCAACACGAGCCGACCCTGGATGCTCCAGCTCAACGGGTTCCTCACGAACGGGCCCGGCATCTTCAACGTCCGCCCGGCCAATTCGATCAAGTGGCCCCAGTTCCAAGGCATCGAGTCCTTCGACGACCTCAGGATTCGGGTGATGCAAGCCGCGCTCGCCGAGCCCGCCGTCCTGAACCTCGCCGTGGGCGACGGAAGCCTGGCCGTAACGAGCGACATTGGCTTGCACGTCTTCAACCGCGCCGACTTCCTCGTCGCGGACTCGGGGCGCGTCGGCAGGTTCGACGCAGCAGGCAACCCGCTCTGGGCTACCGACCAGACCTTCCAGGCGGGCCCCGACGCACCTACGGTCTCCACCGGAAACGGGAGGCAGGTCTCGGAGCCGAACCGCATCTATCCCGCTGGGCAGAACGGCTACTGGATCGTGGACAGCGGCAACAACCGGATCGTCCGGGTGGACGGCGCGGGACGCGAGCTCCGGAGCATCGAGACGATCCGTATGGACCCCCTCTTCCGGCCCGACGGGTTCACGGACATCGGCGGGCCCACGGGGAGCTCAGCGGGCCAACCCCTCGAACTGAAGCTGCCCAAGGACGTGCTCGTCTACGAGTCCATCGTAGACAGTAGCGTGCCAGGGGCCAACCCGTTCAGCAACGCGCAGCCCCTGGAAAAGTGGACGCACTACCTGATCGCGGACGCGGGCAACTTCCGGGCTCTGGAACTGGTGGACCGATTCGCCCTGGATCCTGTCACCCGGCGGAACCTCGGCGTGATCACGTATGCCGATCCCAAACCAGGGAACGCGGCGAACGTTTCCACCGCCCTGGGGGTGCTCTATTGGCACTCGCCCGAGGAACTGAGCGGCAAGCGGTTCAGCTACAACAGCATCGCCCGCACGACGATTGACGTGGCAGGGACGCGACGCACCGTGGTCGCACTGGGCTTTGGGAACCTCGAGCCGGGCCGCGCCACCCTTGGCCTCGACACGACCGGCCAAAGCCGGGACGCCAGCAGCGGCGGTGGAGGGATCGTCCTCTATGACGGACGGAACTCGATCTTAATCACCGAGTTCATGAAGCCTGGCATCGCGCAGAACTCCTTCCTGGGCGAGACCGCGCCCGGCTCGAACCTCTACGACTTCGTATTGCCCACTAGCAATCAGCCTCCGATCGCGCAGAAGCTCGTCGGCCTTCGTTCCGTCACCCTTCGTTACGTGGACGTGGCGGGCACGCTCGTGCTGGGTGTGATGGTGGCCGAGAGCACGGGGGTCTACGAACTCGTC
Source organism: Fimbriimonadaceae bacterium (assembly GCA_020847855.1). Lineage (GTDB taxonomy): Bacteria > Armatimonadota > Fimbriimonadia > Fimbriimonadales > Fimbriimonadaceae > JADLBH01. The sequence continues at coordinate 10,340 of JADLBH010000023.1, read as the reverse complement.
GAGGACACGGCGAACCCTGGCAACTGGGTCGTCCGGTGGATGCTCCCGACCGAGGCCTACGTAGGAATGCGAAGACCCCGAGCGGCCGGGCCCTACAACCTTACCGACCTTCGGAACAACCCGACAAGTTTGCGACCCATGTTTGCGCGGCGCCTGGACTCAGGGGACGTGCTCGTGGTGAACGGTTTCGTCGGCAAGCGCTTCGACAACGCCACCTTCAACGGAGAGGTCGTCCTCGTGGACGGCGGCTTCGGTGGCACCGGCAACCAGCCCGGCTACAGCCTGGCCAGACCCAACCTAGGATTCAACGCCCTCAGCATCAAGTTTGAACTGCCTCCGATGCAGGGCGTGCGGGAGCTCATCGGCCCCGTGTTCGCGGAGAGGCAGTAGAGAGTGAGACCCATGTCGTCCATCAACAGTATCTGGAATAGGAACCGCACCCTTCTGACCGGTGCGACTCTCGGCGTTGCGCTGGCCCTCTTGGCGCACGCCCAGGAGTTCCGAGTGGCCAACGGCACGAACTCCCGAGCGGGGCTCCCCGCCGTGTCGCCTTCCACGATCCTCGGCACGCCTCCTTCGGTCTATAACGACGTCGGGCGTGGCTTCTTGCGGTGGTGGGACCCTGTCCTCGCGCTGCGCCAGACCGTGGACACCGATGAGGTCAGTCTGGACGGAACGGCGGCAGGAATCCCGGCAGGGAACTGGATCGCGCCCGGTGCGGGCGCAACGAGCACCGCCGTGAACGCGATCCAAGAGGACCCACTCAACCCGCCCTACCGTTTTGCGACCACCGTGGCGCAGACGCCAGGCACAGACCCGACCGCGGGGGCGACCTCGACCTACGTTTGGAACGTGGACAACCTGGCCACCGGTCGGGACTATGAACTAAGCGTGAATCTGCCGATCGGAGGAACCGACGTAGACCCTGGTCCAGGGATCACGACCCTCTTCCAGCAGCGGTACTTCGTCTTCCGCATCAGCGGTATCCAAGGCGGGGACGATACGCAGATCATTGACATGTTCAGCTTTGGCGGCGGGGAAGTGAGGTTCGGTGCCAATGGGAACACGACCTCGAGGACCTACGTGCCGACCGGCACGACCATCACCGTCACGCTCTACAACACCGCTCCTCGCGCGGCGGACGGTAGCTTCCTCGACAGTGGGGCCAACCCCGGCAACGAGCTCGTCTATGCGGACGCCGTTCGCGCGGTCTCCCTCTCGGACACCGGGGCCGCCGAGGTCATCGCGACGCCGGTGGTGGCAGAACTTACTCAGCAGCCCCCGATCGGCGGTGCGCCGCAGTACCCGCGCAGGGTCTATACGACGCGCAACGAGGACACCTTCGTGGGGAACCTCGGACTCTCGTTCCCCTTCGCAACGATCACTTCGTTCACCTACAACGGACAGGACATCGGGGACCCGCTCCAAGTTGGGCGGCGCAACATGGTCTTCAGCTGGCCCGTGCGGAGGCCGTTCGACCGAAGCAACGGCGAGCTACAACGGTACGCGAACGAGAAGCGCGACTGGGTGCTCGGCCCAGTTCCGTCCAACCCAGACATCAGCCGGGCCAAACAACGGATCCAAGTGGACGACCTCAACGGATCCGTCCAGTTCGGCGGGACTTTCATAACCCAGCCCGGCAACGTGAACAATATCGGCCCGACCTTCCTGCAGACGATCGCGGTGGGCGGTGCTGCGGACGGCAACGTTCGCTACGAGCCCTACCTTCCCGATGGGGACTACACGGTGCAAATGTGGGTGCCCACGGGCGGCCAGAGCGCTGGTCTCGCGAACGGGATCCAGGTGGAGATCTATCTGGGAGGGACGCTGGATCGGACCGTGACCGTGGATCCGGCAGGCCGCTCAGGTTGGCTCACCCTGCCGTTCCAGCCGACTAACGGCTTTGCGAGCAGCGAGGCGGTCCCTCTGCGGGTCATTCTCACGAACTTGACAAACGACGCCAATGAGCAGGGCAAGCCCGTGAACGCGGACGCCTTCCGTTTCGTCCGGAACGCCGACCTTTCCTCGGTCTCGACTCCTGCCGCCGCCATGGCGCAGCTGGCGGGCTGGGGCCCGCAGGACGTCCTTGTCGCACCCATGGAGAACGGCTCGATCCACTGCATTGATGGTCACGGCAACCCGACAACGGGCGCACCCCCCATCACGCACTGGACCTATCCGGCCGAGATCCCTGCCACCGATCCGAACAACAGCCCCTTGGAAGACGGCAAGGATCGGATCGCTGAGGCTCCGATGGGCTTCGACCAGAGTTCGGGGCTCGTCGCGACCGTAGGTGGCAGCGACACCTTCTACGTGGGCTCGAAGAACGGCAAGGTCTATGCGATTCAGATGGCGGGTCGCCTGGACGGCACCACGCCTCGGCGTTGGACCTGGCCCGACGACTACAACCCTTCGAACCCCAGCCTCCCGATGCAGCGTGGCATGAGGCCGATCTTGGGTTCGGTAGCGTTTGGCACCACCACGGGCGGCCAAGATCTCATCATCGTCCCCACCCAAGAGGGGCGGATCTACGCCTTGGACGCGGCCGGGAGTGCCGCGAACAAGACTACGACCGTGGTCTGGCAATACCCCGATGCCCTCTCCACTCCCCTTGGCCCCGTTACGACGGCCCCCGTCGTCGCCAACGGCATGGTCTATTTCTGCGCGAACGTGGACCAGACCTCGGCTGTCGGCGCGATCCATGCCGTGAACCTTGACACCGGGCTTCCGGTCTGGAACGCGACGGGCTCAGGAGTCGGGAACTTCCGTAGCTTCACCGCAGGGCCGCTCGCCGTGCCCAGGGCTCAGGTGAACCCGGCGGACACGGAGGACTTCATCTATGTCTGCGACTCGACGGGCTACTTCACCTCGTTCGGCGCACAGACCGGTGCCGTCCGATTCTTCTCGGGCGAGATCACGAGCGGAGCCGTCGGCGGTAGCCCTCGGTTCAGCTACACAACGTCCTTCGACAACACGGGCACGCTCGTCAACGACGTCCCCACCGTCTTCGTGGTCTCTTTGAACGGAACCATCACTGGGCTCCATGCCAGGGGCCAGACTAACGTCGCGGGTACACGGCGCGTCTATGGCTATCGCCTGGACGGAACCGACCAAGTAGCCGGCCTTGCCACCGGCGGCTGGACGACCGGCGAGGGCCATTCCTGGATGTTCACGGGCGACCGAACCGGCTTCGTATATGCGTTCAACTCGAACAACGACACGAATCCGAACCCGATCACGCCCGGCGATCGGCCCGGCCAAGAGATCGGTACCGAGAACGATCCCGATCGCGGCAACCTTGACACGATCATTGACCCCGACAAGGTGCGGCTCTTGAACCCGGAGTCCTACGACCGCTTGCGCGAACTTGCGGACACCGTCGGTTTGTCCCAAGCGGACGTCCTCGCGGCGACCACGCCTGGAAACCCGCTGTACGGAGTCGCCTCGCGCCGTCATTTCGAGTACGGCGAGACCCTGTACGTCGTGATCTGGGACATGCCACGGCTCGTCGGCTCGTTGGCGAACTACTTCATCGAGATCGAGATGAGCTCGCCCAAGCGAGGCTCTCAGCGGCGCCAAGTGCCTGTCCGGTCCTACAGCAACAACCCCAGCCTCGAGCGCTACACGCTCGTGGGGATCCCGATCATGACGACGGGCTCCAATGCCGTGACCCCCGGCAAGGTCAAGGTGGACCTCCGCGCCGTGGTTCCCGGTCAGCGGGGACAGCGCAGCGTGGAGACGTCGCTGCCCAAGCCGCCCGTTTTCCCGGACGACGACACTTGGGACGTCTTCGTCGCCAACCCCATGGCGCTTGCCTTCCTCGACAATGCTGCCGCCGTCAGCACCAGCATCGGGCTTGACAACGGCGGTGGGATCGGCTCGGGATGGCAGATGCCGGTGAACCTGGCCGACCCGCGGTTTGGCCTCTATTTCGACGACGCCGCGATCGGCACCGACCAGAGCCCTGGCGGCCCGCCGCGCGAAGTGTTCGGCAACGTCGGTCCGGAACTCACCACGAAGGGAGACCCGGTAGCCCATGGCACCGAAGGCGTCCAGCAACTCATCGTCTATGACCGCAGTCTGATGGAACTGCTCCTCGGGCGAGGCATGCCCAAGGTGAGGGTGGGTGCGAACGACACCGCTTGGGTGCGCGATGGTTCGGCCACGGGTGGCGTCTACAAGCCACTGAGCGCGAACGGCGTGAACTACCCAGGGTTCGAGGACTATCCCGTCAACGTACCAAATCGGAGCTTGGACTATCCGGACATCGGGCGCGAGGCGGTCTCCGCGATCAAGAACAGCCTCGGTGCGGTGGAGAACCCCGTCTTCTCTCAAGGGGTCGAATTGGCGGACCCGATCTTCACTCCTGGGGCCTATGCGACCTACCGGGGCTACAACAATGGGAACGGCTACGATGCCCAGTTGCCGCGGACGCTCGTGCGAACGGTCTTCGACCTGCGGCTCGCGATCCCGACCTACCAGCCGCCCAGCAACGCGGGCTACTACGGCAGCCACTACTGCTACGTGGACACTCAGCCGGGCGGGGACCAGAGCCTGGACAACGAGGCTCACCGGCACTGGGGCCTGGGCGCACAGGTCGCGATTGACGAGCGCTTGAGCGTCAAGACGCCGACCGTGGACCTTGGCTCGCTTCCTTCCGGTGGTGGCTATAACGGCGGGGTCGGCTCCGGCCCCTTGAACCCGTGGGACCCCACGAGCGTGTTCGGGCCTCGGAACCCGGCCTTCGACAACATGTTCCAGACGTTCGACCTCTCGAACGACGGCAACGTGAACATGTTGAACCTTCGGATGCCGAAGTACTTTGCCGACGCCTCGGGTGTGCGGCCGGTCGAGCTCTATTCGCCGGGCCTGCACGAGCTGGCCTGGCTCGATGCTCGATACCACCTTCATAGCTCGCTCGACTTCCGATACTCCGCCTCGCTCGTCGTGGGCGGTGGCCCTGGGTTCGACGCGCAGGGCAGGAACATCCTTCAAAAGCCGCGACCGGGTGATCCGATTGGCACGAGGTTCAATGTGAACCCGAAGAGCCGCCCGAACGCGAACCTGCTAACCGTCGGCGGTTACTTGTTCGACCCGAACGTGATCCTTCCCAGCAACCCGAAGGTGGGCGTCACGGCACCGATCGGCGCACCCTCCGGCTCGTTCCTCAGGAAGATCTTCCCGTTCGAGAATAACGATCTGACGAACGACCAGGGAGTGGACGGCCCGGCCCTCGACAACTTCGAGCCCTATTCCGACCCTGGGATTGACCTCAAGTTCAACGTGCGGGAAGCGCGGCTTACGAACCGGCCGACCGACAAGTCCGCCCCCATGGTGGAAGGGATCATCAACGGTAACGAGCCCTTCACGTGGACCAACCAACAGCCGACCGGCGCACGCGACGGTGTCGGCAACGTGTTCGTAGCCTTCGCCTCGAACCGGCTCGACGCTGGGAACGTGCCCGCATGGCTCCCGAAGGCCAGGCTCGAAGGGGACGCAACGCTCCAAGACCAATGGCGGATCTACCTCGGTTCGGTCACGAACGACGCGGCTGTGATCCCTGGCGGCACCCAAAGCCCGATCGGGGATCTGAACGCTTGGGTTCCCAACACGCCAAACCGATGGTTCCGGCACGCGGCCGGCCCACTCCCGGTAGAACCGGCCAACAACCTCTTCGCGGTGGACATCGCCAATGGCGAGAGCCTGGACCCGGCTTCCGTGCGATACGGATCGCCCGCGTTCCCGTCCGCCGGGGTGACGAACCCGCTCTCCCCGCCGCTGGGCACAGGCAAGCCTTCCACGGACGTGATGTACCTCGCTTGGATCGGGGAAGCGACCAAGCGCGACCCGGCAGGCTCGAACCAAGAGCTCAGCCAACTCATGATGGCTCCGGTCACGGTCGCGGCCGACGGCAGCGTCTCTGTGGGCGCGACCGTGCCAGCCCCATACGATCCAACGTCACGAAAGAGCAGGCCGAGCGTGATCCAGGTGCCTTCGGGCATCTCGGGCCGCTATGACGTCGCCGCGTTCACGATGTCTTCGAGCGGGGCCCTGGGTCAGCTGAACTGGTACGTCTACAACTCCAATGCGGGCTGGCTCTACGACGGCAACGCGCGACTGGGCACCGCCTTCGAGGCAGTAGGCGCGCCCTCGGCGACTCTGCGCCGGTTCCAGAATGGCGGCCAGGGGCGGATTGACGTAACGTTTGCCGGCAAGGTCCGTGGCCGTGCGTTCAGCGAGGTCTTCCTCGCTCGCATTCGCACGAACGGTGGCATGCCGATCAACGGCCGGAACCCGCTCGTTTCGTTCGCGAACCGGACGGACGAGGTCATCTTCGACTCGGGAAGCGGGCTCTACTGGGCACCTGGTGTGCAGTGGGACGGCGGCCCGACCGCGACTGAGCCGACCGGCACCCAATTCGTGAACCTGTACCGCTTGGACAACAACGGGCAGCTTGTCACGGTGTGGGACGGGAACGCCTCAACCTATGACTACGACCCCAGCGGGCGCATCGTGTCGTTCTCCACGACGTTCGGAGGGAAGGCCTATCTGAACCTGGAGACCGGCTCGGTGCAGCTGAGCGGAGGCCTCGTGGGAAGGGATCAGCGCCTCTTCGTCCGCTATACGCCGCAGATCGTGCGGATCGCTGGCGGAACGGCGCAGAACTACCGCCAAACGTCCCACGTGTTCGACGACCGGTTCATCGGCATCCAGGTCTTCCCGGGCAACCCGTCTCGGAACCTGATCGGGGACCTGAGCTATTGGGGCGACCAGAACAACCTGCGGCCGCAAGCGACCGACCTGGTCCGGTTCGACCGGTTCCTGATCTCCTACTCGAGGACCTCGGGCGACGGCACCAGCGCGGCGCGCCCGTTCTACAAGACCTACCGCTTCGGTGTTCAACTGCCGACGGCGATCGCGCTGAACCCTGACGGCTCGCCGATGGCCTTCTCGGTCACGGCTTGGGGCGGAACCCCGTTGGGAGACCGCTTCTACCAACTCGACCCGGCGACCGGGAGGGTCTACTTCCTCAGCGGTGCCGAGGATCAGCAGGTTCGAATCAGCTACCGCGCCGTGGACGCTTCGGGCAATCCGGGCGGGATCAGCCTCTTGAACCTCAGGGTCGGGATGGTGCCGGAGACGGACGAGCAGGCGATCCCGATCGAGCAGGTTTCGGCGGAGGGCTCGGTGAGCCTGGCGATGGAACCGATGAACTCGAACTTCAACTCGAGCACGGTGCGTCGGCCCGGCCTTGTCTGGATGTTCTGGTCGAGCACCCGCGGTGGAGTGCCGGACATCTTTATGCAGACACTCGCGCCCAGGTTCACACCGAAGCGACCCGCCCAGTGAGAAAATCCGTGCCCGAGCCTTTCCTCGGGCACGGTTTCTTCCGAAATTAGAAACCAATGGGCCGTCTTGTCGCGTCTCACCAGTGCGACTCGTTCGTGCTGGTTGACATTGGGAAGTTTCCAATGCTATGATCAGTCGCGCAAGGAGGCGTGTAATCGAGATTCGCTCATGGCGAAGAAACTGAGCTCTGCAATCGGGGTTGACATTGGAAGTCAGGCCATCAAAGTGGCGGAGGTGCGGCTGCAAGGCACGGCACCTTCGGTGACCGCGTTGGGAACCGTCCCGACTCCCGTCGGTGCGGTGGATCACGTCGGCGTCCACGACCCGGACGCGGTCGGCGCGGCCCTCAAGGGACTTTTCGGCAGTGCCGGCGCGGGTTCGCCCGACGTCGTCGTCAGCATCGCTGGCCAAGGCGCGGTGCTCGTGCGCACCCTCGAAGTCCCGAACATGTCGGACTCCGAGCTCAAGCAGCACATGGACTGGGAGATCACACGGAACATCCCGTTCGCCGAGAGCACCGTCGTCAGCGACTACAAGGCGTTCTCCGTGACGGCGGACAACCCGCAGAACATGGACGTGGTCATGGCGATCGCGCCCCAGTCCGCCGTGGACACGCTCGTCCAAACCATCAAGAAGGCAGGCAAGAAGCCGGCTGCGATTGACGTCGAGCCTCTCGGAATCGCCCGGTTGCTCGCTCTCACGGGCGGGCCCGCCTATGAGGGCAAGTCGGTGTGCGTGGTCCATGTGGGCCATGCGAGCACCGCGATCAATATCTATAAGGACGGAAAGCTCCTGATGCCTCGCACGGTCCCCGTGGGTGGGGAGATGACGACCCGCGCGATCAGCGAGTCGCTCGGGGTCACGATCGAGGAGGCCGAGGCTACGAAACGGGCCGAGGCCCACATCCCCGCTGGCGCCGCCTCGCTCACGCCCGCCTTCGAGGACCAGGGCGGCGAGTCGTTCGCCCCGTACAACCCGTTTGCCGATCCCGACGAGGTAGCCCCGGTTACCCCCGAGCCCGTGGCCCCTGCTCCGCCGGAGCCCGTGGCCCCCGCACCGGCGGGGGACGGTGGCGGGAGGGTCTTCCATGCTATCGCCCCGGTCGTGGACGAGTTCGTCGCCGAGGTGCGGCGCTCGATAGACTACTTCCGGAGCAAGGGTGGAGACGTGGACCTCATCGTGGTGACGGGCGGGGGCGCGAAGCTCAAAGGCCTGGACGGACTGCTCCAAGACGCTCTCGGGCTACCGACCTCGATCCTCGACCCGCTCCGCGGCTTGCAGACCGGGGGCTCGGTCACCGCGGGCTCGCCCGAGGTGAACACCGAGTACACCGTAGCGATCGGGAACGCCCTGCACATCGCTTTCTGAGACCGAACCATGAAGCTGAACCTACTCCCAACCTCGATCTCGAAAGAAGGCCAGCACAAGGCCGCGATCTTCGGGTCGGCGGCCCTTGCCCTGCTCGGCATCGCTGCCGCGGTCGGAATGACGCTCTACGGCAAGCAGCAGCTCAAGGCGGCCACCGACGAGGCCGCGGCTTGGAAGCCGCTTGCCGACCGGGCCCTGGCCACCTCGCAGAAGGCCGACGAGGTCATGGCGAAGTCCGTCTATATTGACCGAAACCTCAAGCTCGCCAAAGCGATGCAGGAGCACAGCGCGGTCTATCCCGGCCTCTATGACGAGGTGCTCCGCTACATGCCCTCGTGGTTCCGAGTGAACTCGATCACCGCCCGGCCCGTGGACGCCACCACGTGCAACGTCCAGATCACGGGCACGCTCCAAAAGGCGGAGCAGTACAGCGACATCATGCTGGCTCTGCTTCAAATCCCTGGGGCGGTGAACGTGTCCCGCAACGGGTTCGTGGAAGGCAGGATGTTTGTTCCGAACCTCATCGAGAGCGACCAGCTCGGACTCCCGATCCGCCCCGGCGACAGCAACCTTCCTTCGGACCCGTATGACCGGCACGAGGAGCGGATCGCGCGTGCGGCCGCAGAGCCGCAAGGGTTCCTGGACTCGGGCGGATTCGGCCGACCCGAGGTGGACGATCGTGGAGCCATGCCGGGTTGGTCCCTCGTCGGTCTGGCAGTGACCCTCCAGCGTAACATCCAAGTCCCCGACCCCAGGGCGACGCTCGTCGCCCAAGGTGCGGCGGCGCAACCCCAAGCCGCCGCCGGCAGCACGCCTGGCAGCTCGACCCCCGCAGGCACTGGACAGGTTCGATCCACCGGGCAGGACGACGAGTAAGAGGAATCCACGATGAAACTCAGCGCACTCACCATCCTCATCATCGGCCTCGCCGTCATGATCGTCGCCTTGGGCGTCGGGCTTCGCTCGTTCCTTCCCGACATGCAGGAGGCCAAGCTCCAAAAAGCCTATGCGGAGCAACTGAAGACCGAGGCGCGGAAACAGGGCGATGCGAACAAACGTGTCGAGAAGGCGATCGCGACCGTCAACCAGATGGCGCGGGAATGGCAGTCCATCGTCGCGGCGAAGACCCCCACCGCGGACGTGGGAACGGGCGGCATCAATCTCGCCGTCAACCGGTGGCAGCTCGTGAACGACGCGAAGTCGTTCCGCAACAACGTCCAGCGGGCCGTGAACTATCAGGTCAAGAAGGGCGGGGTCATGGTGGTCCAAGGGCCCCTCGTCCCCTTCCCGTCGGACACTTCGACCCAGTTGGTGGAAACCTATTTCAACTATCCCGCCATCCGGTTCCCGGTCGCGGTGTTCGACCTCGGCCAAGTGACCGTTCGCGGCACGTACGACCAGATCACGGAGAACGTCAGGGCATGGAAGTACATGCCAAAGTTCCTCGCGGTCGCCAGCGGCCTACAGATCCAGGGCACCGCGCCAAAGCTTACGGGTACGTACAACGTGACCATGGTGGCCTACATCCGCGGTGAGAAGATCTCGGCCTCGGTACCCGAAGTCGCCGGGGCGCCCGGTGGCGGCGCTGGCGGCGGTGCCGGATTCGGTGTCGCCCCGGCCGG
>JADLBH010000022.1 GCA_020847855.1 Fimbriimonadaceae bacterium | reverse complement strand
TTCGTGCTGCTTGCGGCGATCGCCACTTGCCAAACGGTGAAGGACTCGTATGACAAGTACGAGTATATGGTGCCCGCCCGCGACGGCACTCGACTCTACGTCTCGGTCTACGTGCCCAAGGCTAAGCAAGACCCCATGCCGATCCTCATGGAACGGACTCCCTATGGGGCGGGCCCGTACGGGCCCGACACGTTCCGCAATGGGTTCCGCGGCTCGCGAAAGTTTGTGGAAGCAGGCTATATCTTTGCCTACTCGGACGTCCGGGGGCGAGGCAGGAGCGAGGGCCAGTTTGTGAACGTCCGGCCCCAGATGCTGGTGCCAACCGGCCCCCACGACATTGACGAGAGCACGGACACCTACGACACCATTGACTATTTGGTGAAGAACGTTCCCAAGAACAACGGCCGGGTCGGGCTTTGGGGAATCAGCTACCCCGGCGGCTATGCGGCACTCGGCGCGATTGACAGCCATCCTGCCTTGAGGGCATCCTCGCCACAGGCACCCACCGCCGAATGGTTCCTCGGGGACGACGACCATCACAACGGAGCGTTCTTCCTTCAGGACTCCTTTTCGTTCTTCTCAGGGTTTGGCTCGCGCAACGTCCCGCCCCCGGTCGAGCAGAGCCGTGGCGTGTTCCGATTCGACATCGCGGGCGATGCCTACAAGTTCTTCCTCGACCTTGGGCCCGTCAAGAACACCCAGAAGCCTGAATTCTTCGGAGGGGCGTACGACTTCTGGAACGACCTCTTGCGCCATGGAACCTACGATGAGTTTTGGCAGGCGCGCAGCGTGCCCAATGGAATGAAGGGGGTGACGTGTGCCGTTCTGAACGTGGGTGGCTGGTACGACGCCGAAGACCTCTACGGGCCGTTGCACGTCTACGCCAAGACCGAGGCCCAAAACCCGGCCGCGTGGAACGCGATCTGCATGGGACCGTGGCAGCACGGTGGCTGGGCAGGCGCAGGGCGCTCGCTCGGCCAGATTGACTTCGGCTCCGATACTGGGCGGTTCTTCCAGGACGAGGTCGAGTTCCCGTTCTTCGACGCCTTCCTGCGGGGAGACGGCAAGCCGGACGTGGCCGAGGCCACCGTCTTCGACCCCGGTGCCCAGGCGTGGCACAAGCTCGATGCGTGGCCGCCCCCTGGGGTCGTGGACACGGAGTACTTCTTCGGGCCGTCGGAGACGCTGCTGACGGCGGCTCCCCCCGCTGCGCGCGAGCCCCAGGCGGACACCTACACCAACGACCCCGCAGCACCGACCCCATATGAGGGCGGGACGCTGCGGGGAAGGTCAAGGACCTACATGATCGCAGACCAGCGCTTTGCCGACGAGCGCCAGGACGTGCTCGTCTATCAGACCCCCGTACTCGCAAGTGACGTTACGTGGGCAGGGCCCGTCCTCGCCGACCTGTGGACGAGCATGGAAGGGACGGACGCCGACTTCGTTGTGAAGATCGTGGACGTGATGCCGGATGGCACCCAAGGCCTGGGCGGAGCCGACCTCTCGAACGCTCAAATCCTTGTTCGTGGCGAGGTGATGCGAGGGAAGTTTCGCAACAGCTTCTCGAATCCGGCCCCGTTTGTGTCCGGCGAGCCGAGCCAAGTGAAGTTCGCGCTTCCGGACGTGCTCTACACCTTCAAGAAGGGTCACCGGATCATGGTGCAGGTGCAATCTTCGTGGTTCCCGCTCGTGGATCGCAATCCCAATACGTTCTGCGACATCTACTCTTGTGACGAGTCGGCGTTCCGCACGAACAAGATCAGTATTCATCGGTCCGGCGAGCACTTGAGCCGAATCCATGTCGGACGGCTTGTGAAGTGAGGGTCACCATGGATACGGATCGGAGGCAGTGATGAACTTACCGACCCTGCTCATCGCTGAGACCGCGATCGGCATTTGGTTTGCGATCCTGTTCCTGCAAGCTGGTATCGATAAGGTCTACGACTTTGACGGGAACCTGGAGTGGCTCACAGGCCACTTCTCGGCCACGCCGATGAAGCGTATGGTCCGGCCCATGCTGGGCACGCTCATGTTGGTCGAATTGACAGCCGGGTTGCTATGCGCCTTCGGAAGCGCATTGCTGGTCTTCGGCCAGGGCCTATGGCTCCTTCAGCTCGGATTAGCGGCCTGTTGCCTCGCGCTCTTGATGCTGTTCTTCGGCCAGCGCATGGCGAAGGACTATGTCGGCTCGGCATCGCTCGCGTCGTATTTTGGGCTTGCGATCGCGGGGCTCATCCTGCCCAATCTTCGATTCTGATCGTTGGGCAGGACGGGCTGGATGGCTACGAGCCGCCGTGGACCGTCCCGCCCAGCGAGCAACCCCCAATCGAAAGGTCTCCCTCTTCGATGCCGAAGACGGGATTCTGGGCCGCGGGCGCGGGGGGAGCCGCCTTCTCAGGGTTCGCGAGCGCCCACTCGCCCCAGGCGACAAGGTCCGAGTAGTGGCTTCGTGCCGCGCCATCGCTCACCGCACCGAGACTGGCCTTGATGAGGGCGACCACGCCCGCAAGCTCGGTGCGGGCCACGGCCCGGCTCCCGTCCGCAGCTGTGAGCTTTGCACCAAGCGTCTCGACGTACGACTGGTGTAGCGCGGATCGGAACGGGTTCAACGGTTTGGACGGTTCCTTGAGATCGGCAAACACCGCGCCGCGGAGCGTCTCGACCATTTCCTGGACCGAATAGCCTTGACCATTCTGCGTGCTCGCGTTCATCACCATACGGTTGATCCTCGAACCGTTGAGCAACCCAGCGATGACCCGGCGTTGAAGGCCGGTCACGATGCCCGCGCCTCCATCGTTCCCGAGCTTCCACATTAGATCGGAAGGCACGAGCCAGTCAGGGGTTTCGAGGACGTTGTCGCAGAGCCATTCCACGGCTCGAGCCTGGTAGGAACGCCCTACCGGGGCATAGACCGCACCTCCCCTACCGCCATGGTAATCGGTTTGCACCACGCCACCAACGACCGCGGTCACGTGCCCGATGTAGTCACCGAACTGACCCGCCAGTGCCGAGTGGAACTTTTCGGTTTCTGAGTAGTCCTCACCGAGCTTGACCGTGGCCGACTCCAAGAAGCCCATGGATCGCTTCAGATTGGCGGTGCCGTACTCCGAAGCGGAGACGGCGTCGTCGCCCAGTGCCTCTGCTTGAGCGGTCGGATCCGATCCACTGAAGTTGTCATAGAAGCGCAACTCGGGGTCGTCCGCCTGCCGAGCGGCCCACCCGTCCAGGGTTGCCACTTCGTCCCACGGCGACTTGGAACTGGGGATCGGGGTGTATCCCCAAGCGATCGCAAACTTGTCGTATTTCCCAACGAGCGGGATCAGGTTCGCACCGTCCCCTGGCTGCGAGACGTAGTTGAACCTGGCGTAGTCCATGATCGAGGTGCATGTGCCGTTGGCCGCGGTCCATTTGGGGTCGCGCAATTTCTCCACCGGGATCATCGCGCTCGACTTCCCGTTGTGAGGAAGGCCCAAGGTGTGGCCGACTTCGTGCGCGACGACGAAGCGAAGCAGGTCGCCCATGAGGTCGTCGGGCATCGGTAGCTTCTGTGCCCGCTTGTCCAGGGCCGAGGCCTGTGCGAAGTACCACTCCGATTGGAGGGCGAGTATGTCGTGCCAAATAATGACGTGTGCGCTGAGGATCTCGCCGGAGCGAGGGTCGTGGACGTGAGGTCCCACCGCGTTGGCGATCGGGAGCGGGGCCCAGCGGATCACGCTGTACCGCACGTCCTCTGGGCTCCAGTTCGGGTCGTCGGGCGCATCCTTGGCGAGGATGGCGTTCTTGAACCCCGCCGCTTCAAAAGCGGGCTGCCAGTCCTCGATTCCTTTCTTCACGTACTCGCGCCACTTTTCAGGAACTTCTCGGGACACGTAGTAGACGATCGGCTTGACCGGCTCGCTGAGACTCGCCTTGGGATCCTTCTTTTCCAGACGGTACCGCGCGATCAGTCGGTACTCCTTCATCCCGTGGTATTCCGTCCCGTAGTCTTCCACCCGCTCGCTGAAATAGCCGACGCGGGAGTCCCAAAGCCTGCCTGGCATCGGCTCTTTGGGCAAGAGCACCATGCTGTGAAGCACGGTGCCGGTACTGCTCGCACCCCCTCCGCCCCTTCCCGCGCGTCCTGCAGGCGCCGCCCCTCCGGAATAGGTCACGTCCACATATGCGTTCACGTTCTCGGGGAATGCAACGACCCGGTCTACGAAACTCCTCTCGTTGTCCAGGTTCCCACCACCGAATCCTCCTTTGACGTTGAACTCGGCAACATCTCCCTTGAGGAGGCGAGAAACGTCCACGACGAGCGAGCCGTCCGGCCCGCTCGCCTCGACCTTGAGGGCCCGGATGATCGGATCCACGTTGGAATCGTTCACTCCCATGGCGATGCTCCCTCCGCTGCTCGCCCGCGAACGGGTGTTCACAGACCGGAGCAGGACCTTGTCACCACGCTGTTCCCAACGAACCATCGTCGTGCCGAGCGACGTTCCGCTAAAGCTGCCAGCGGGCGACTTCGTAAGCTCGACCGACCAGAGGAACTCCCGTCCCAACATCTCCTTGGGAATCTCGTAGAGCACCGACTCGCCCTTGGTCCAGACCTTGAAAACGCCACTCTGAGCGACGAAGTCCTTCGTCGCCTTGGCATAGGCGTCGTCCTGCTTGGACGGTTCGGCTGGCTTCTCTTCCTGGCCCTGTTGCCCCCATGCCAGAGCCGTCACGACGACGAGCGGAAGGAGTGCGGCAAGTTTCATCACCGAGCGCAATCTACCCGCCTCGCGTTGCGTTTGGTTCCCTGGGAACAGGTTTCCGTGCCGCGCTGACCTTGTGGCTACTCGCGTGCCCCGTATCGAACCAGGATTCGTGGATCACTCGCAGACCTTCGGGGTCGTGCTTCAGGAGTTCGCCCCGAACGAAGGGGAACATGTCGTTCTGGCCAAAGTAAGCCTCGGTGAGCTCGGCGAAGTACTCCATGGGGTTGGTCTCGGCGTAGCCATCCCGCTCCGGGCCCTTCCAGCCCATGACGCGAGTATAGAGCCCCGCCTTCTTCGCGGCCGCATGCGCCGACTTGATCGGTGCGTTCTCGTATCCATCCTTTAGGTCACGGTCGTGGAAGGCGTGGGCAAGCTCGTGCAAGACCATCCACGGTTGATCGAGGGTCCACGCCAGGAAGGTCTCGGCATCTCCCACCTCGATCCCCTTCTCCATGGCTGGGTTCATCCCGTGTTCGACCAGGAACGGACGTCCAGGGTGGTAGGCCATGCACTGCGTCCATGGAGCCTTAAGGTGCACCCACACGGTGACCGCACGGATCTTTCCTAAGGCCGGATCGGGGACGGTTCTCGTGATCCGAAAGAGCTGCGCGTCGAGCTCGTCATGAACTCGATCCCACGTCTGGCTCTTCGCGATCAGTGCCTTCTCCACTTGGAGAGACCAACCACGAAGGGTGATCTGCTCGTACTCGGGCTGGGTTCCCAATCCCGAAGCCATCAGCGTAAGGATCATCGGACCACCTCCAAAGCGGCCAACCTGGGGCCGCTCTCGTCGCACACAGCGAAGGAGCCGGGGTTCGTGGACACACCCGCGAACCGGCCCGATTTGTCCAGGACATAGAATTGGAGCCCGAACGCCAAACTTGCATCGGGCCTCTTGAGCCGCGCCTCCGTCTTCTCGGCGACTCGTCGGAGTGCGAACACGCCAGCATCGAGCGGGGACGACCCCCGCCGCATCTCCTCGACGATGAGGAAAGAGCAAAGCCCGAAGAGATTGGCCTCGCCTCGGCCCGTGGAACCGGCCGCGCCCACATTCCCGTCTGCGTAGAGCCCGGCACCGAGGATCGGGGAGTCGCCCACCCTTCCTGGGATCTTGAAGGCGAGCCCGCTCGTCGTCGTCACTGCGGCGATCGAGCCGTCCGGGCCCACCGCGTTGGCATGAATGGTCCCGAAGACGTGCTCGATCGGGAACCAACCTTCCCGTGCCATCTCCATCGCCACTTCCGTGCCTCCGCGCTTCCTTGGGTCTGGGAAATGCTCCGGGTCGGACCGCCGCTTCCACTCCAGCCAAGCCTTTCGGGAGCGCTCGGTGTTCAGGTCGTCTTCGACCTGGAAGCCCATCTGCCGTGCAAACTTCTGAGCACCCTCACCCACCAAGAGGTGGTGGTCGGTGCTCAGCATGACCGCTGAGGCGACTTTGGCCGGGGTGCGGACTCCTTCCAGGCAGGCCACCCCGCCCGCCGTCTTCCGTGTGCCGTGCATCACGGCAGCGTCGAGCTGGACGGTCCCTTCGGCATTGGGCAGACCCCCATATCCCACGCTGGTGTCCTCGGGATCGGACTCGACGATCGCCACCCCTTCCACCAGAGCGTCCAGGACGTCCCCACCGCTGACCATAAGGTTGAAAGCAGTCTCGACGCAGGAGACCGTGCCACCGTTTTTCGAGGTGAGTCCGTTCGCGCTCGCGACGACGACCGGGGCCGCTTGCCGCGAGGGTAGCCAGAGGCTAGGGGCTCCCCAAGCCCCCGTCGCGAGCGCTACCCCGCCCGCCAGGGCTTCTCGTCTCGTCACTCCCATCGGGCCTACCATACCGCGGCCCTGCCCGAGGAAGAGTTCGCGGTTCGCTTACCCGACCGAGTGCTCGAGGCTCACCGCCAAGAGCTTCTGCGCCTCGACTGCAAACTCCATCGGGAGCTCGCGAAAAACGTCTTTGCAGAAGCCGCTCACGACCATGTTCACCGCGTCCTCCTCCCCGATCCCACGCTGCGCGAGATAGAAGAGCTGGTCCTCACCGATTTTCGAGGTCGTCGCCTCGTGCTCCATCTTCGCGGTCGAATTCTTCACTTCGATATAGGGGAAGGTGTGGGCCCCGCAGCGGTCGCCCATGAGCATCGAGTCGCAGACCGAGTAGTTGCGGGCACCCTCCGCCCCTGCGTTGATCTTGACAAGACCCCGATAGGTGTTCTGCCCGTTGCCTGCGGAGATCCCCTTGCTCACGATGGTCGAGCGAGTCCGCTTTCCGATGTGGATCATTTTCGTACCGGTGTCCGCTTGCTGCTTATTCGCGGTCAACGCGACCGAGTAGAACTCGCCCACCGAATCGTCGCCCTTGAGGATGACGCTGGGATACTTCCACGTCACGGCACTGCCGGTCTCGACTTGGGTCCAAGTGATCTTCGCCCGATCGCCGCGGCAGATGCCACGCTTGGTGACGAAGTTGAAGATGCCTCCCTTGCCCTCCTTGTCGCCGGGGTACCAGTTCTGGACCGTCGAGTATTTCACGGTGGCATCGCTGAGGGCGACGATCTCGACCACCGCTGCGTGAAGCTGGTTCTCGTCACGCTTTGGCGCGGTACAGCCTTCCAAGTAGCTTACGTAAGCACCTTCTTCGGCGACGATGAGCGTCCGTTCGAACTGGCCCGTGTTCTCCGCAATCATCCTGAAGTAGGTGCTGAGTTCCATCGGGCACCGCACACCTTTGGGCACGAACACAAAGCTACCGTCGGAAAAGACCGCGCTGTTCAACGTCGCGTAAAAATTGTCGCTGTACGGAACTACGGAGCCAAGGTACTTCTGGACGAGGTCAGGGTGCTCCAAGACCGCCTCGCTCATGGAGCAGAAGATCACCCCCGCTTTCTTGAGCTCCTTCTTGAACGTGGTGACGACGCTCACGGAGTCGAAGACGGCATCCACGGCGACGCCTCCCACCGGGACGCCGGCCGCGTGCGACTCTGCCGCCCCTTTCACGTTGAGGAGGATCTCCTGCTCCCGCAAGGGGATGCCCAGCTTTTCGAAGGTGCGAAGCAGTTCTGGATCGGCGTCCTCGAGCGAGTCGAGGACAGGTTTCTTCTTCGGGGCCGAGTAGTAACTGATTCGTTGAAGGTCGGGAACCGCGTACTTGACGTTCGGCCACGCCGGATACGACTGAGTTTCGAGATGCCTCAGGGCCATGAGCCTCCACTCCAGCATCCATGCCGGCTCGTTCTTTTTCGCGGAGATCTGCCTGACGACTTCCTCGCTCAGGCCCGGCGGCAAGGACTCGGCTTCGACGTCGCTGTGAAAGCCCCATTCGTACTCCCGGTCCGCGTAGTGCTCCAGGAGTTCGTCGTCGGTCTGCTCGGTACGGGGCAACGGGTCAAGTTCGGTCATGCCACTCTCCTAACTACGGGATCGCTCCATGAATGTTGACACCGATGTACAGATTCCTGGGGCGGTTGACTTAGAGATCCTTACGAGGAAGGCCCCCCGGCTTGCCGAGGGGCCTTCTTGGTCGTTCGCCGCTAGGCGGCGGGGGTTAGTTGACCGTCCAGGTGAAGTGGTCGGCGTTGAAGCACCAGAGCGAGACGACGCTCGGGCCGGTC